>JAFAFL010000080.1 GCA_023423535.1 Pseudomonadota bacterium | reverse complement strand
CTGCTGGAGCCCCTCGGCTACGTGCCGCCGGTGGAGTTTGAGCAGGCGTGGTATCGACGTCAGCAGAGTCAGGCCATGGTGGCGTGACTCACGCAATCGAGTCTCCGGAGAACCCGGGGCGGTTCAGCGAGTTGCGGACGTGGAGCTCGCCGCACGGGCTGCAGGGCACGAAGCGGGCATCCACGCTGACCTGCGGCTCGCCCTCGCGGAGGAGGAAGGCGCGCATGCAGGCCGCCGAGCACAGGCGCTTCCAGCCCGGCACCTCGGCATGGAGGAGTCGCTCGAGGGTCGCGAGCAGCGCGGCCGGTTCGTCGTTCTCCGTGCGCTCCGGCAGCCGCGCGAACTCCCAGCGCGGGGACGTGTGCGGACTTCGCTGCAGCTCGAGGAACACGCCGCCGCGCGACGCGTAGAAGACGCCGCAGCGCTGGCAGCGGGTGCGGTAGGCGCCGGCGCAGAGCGCATCGACCTTGCGCTCGACGGAGTCCGCGGCCGCCGTCAATGGCCCGCGGGTCCTTGCCAGCTGCAGCACGACGAAGACGAGGCCCGCGGCCGCGACCGGTCCCGTCCAAGCCGTCAGCCCTTCGAGCTCCATGGTGCCCCCGTGAGAATCCGCACTGGAATTCTCCACCGGAGACGGACAGGGCGCCAAATCCCCGAAGGACTAGAGGACGACGATTTCCTTGTGCTCACCGAAAACGTCACGCATGGCGTCGCTGATTTCACCGAGCGTCGCTTCCACTTTCACAGCGTCGAGGATCAGCGGCACGAGGTTGGTGGTCTCGTCCTTCGCCGCCTTCCGGATCGCGTCGAGCGCGTTCTGCACCGGGCCGTTGTGGCGCTCGCTGCGCAGGAGCTCGAGGCGCTCGCGCTGGCGCTCGCCGACGGACTCGTCCACGCGGAGCAGGCCGGTGGGCGGGGGCTCGGGGATGACGAACTCGTTGACGCCGACGACGACCGAGCGCTTCTCCTCGAGGTCTCGCTGCGCCTGGTAGGAGGCGTCCTGGATCTCGCCTTGCGGGAAGCCCTGGCGGATGGCCTCGACCATGCCGCCCATGTCGTCGATGCGGCGGATGTAGTCGAGCGCGCGGGCCTCGAGCTCGTCGGTGAGGTGCTCGATGGCGAAGGAGCCGCCGAAGGGATCGGCGATGTCGGCGATGCCGGACTCGTTGGCGATGATCTGCTGCGTGCGCAGCGCGATGCGGGCCGCGTCCTGGGAGGGGAGGGCGAGCGCCTCGTCGCGCGAGTTCGTGTGCAGCGACTGGCAGCCGCCCGCCACCGCCGCGAAGGCCTGCAGCGCGACGCGGACGACGTTGTTGTCCACCTGCTGCGCGGTGAGCGTGGAGCCCGCCGTCTGCGCGTGGAAGCGGAGCATCATGGAGCGCGGGTCCTTCGCCTTGAACCGCTCCTTCATGATGCGCGCCCACATGCGCCGGGCCGCGCGGAACTTCGCCACCTCCTCGAGGAAGTGGTTGTGCACGTTGAAGAAGAAGGAGAGCCGGCCGGCGAACTCGTCCACGTCGAGGCCGGCCTTCAGGGCCGCGTCCACGTAGGCGATGCCGTCGGCGAGGGTGAAGGCGATCTCCTGCGCGGCGGTCGAGCCGGCCTCGCGGATGTGGTAGCCGCTGATGGAGATGGGGTTCCACTTCGGCACCCGCTTCGCGCAGAAGGCGAAGAGGTTGGTGATGAGGCGGAGCGAGGGCGCCGGCGGATAGATGTACGTCCCGCGCGCCATGTACTCCTTGAGGATGTCGTTCTGGACCGTGCCGGAGAGCTTCTCCAGCGGCACGCCGTTCCGCTCGCCCACCGCCGCGTAGAAGGAGAGGAGGATCGGCGCCGTGGCGTTGATCGTCATCGACGTGGACACCCGGTCGAGCGGGATGCCCTTCAGCAGCGTCTCCATGTCGCGGATGGAGGAGATGGAGACGCCGACCTTCCCCACCTCTCCCGCCGCCCTGGGATGGTCCGCGTCCCGGCCCATCTGGGTGGGCAGGTCGAAGGCCACGCTGAGCCCCGTCTGCCCGGACTTGAGCAGGTAGTGGTAGCGCTCGTTCGCGTCCTCCGCGGAACCGAACCCCGCGTACTGCCGCATCGTCCAGAAGCGGCCCCGGTACATGGTGGGCTGCACGCCGCGGGTGAAGGGGTACTCGCCGGGGAAGCCCAGCTGGTGGAGGGCGTAGTCGTCCGCGCTGCCTCCGGCCGGGGTAGCCGAGGCCGCCGGGGCCTCTGGAGCTGCCGAGGACTCGAGCACGTCCGGGCCGTAGACGGGATCGAGCGTGATCCCGGAGGACGTCTCGAACTGCTCGTGCCGCTCCGGCGCCTTCGCCTTCGCCTTGCCGTAGGTCTTCTCCGTCCAGCGCGCCTTCTCGGTCTTGAATTTGCTCATGTCTATCTCGATGGAGAACCGCTGCAACGCGAGCTAGTGTCTCCGTGGATCCGGGGACTACGCGCCAGGCTTGACCTTTTGACCCTTCCGGCTAATTTTAAACCTGAGTCGGTAGATGTCGGGTATGTCAATCCTTGACTTCGGAAGACGATACACGACGCCTAGGCGCGTCAGCTCGTCGAGAATGCGTTCGCCAGCAAGCCCGTAGTCGTCCTCAATGTCATCGTTTTGCCGAGAGAGGAGATTGACAACGTCACTTACGCCCGCCGGCAGCGACAGATCGCTGAGCAGATTCAGGCGCATGATCACCGGATGTTCCTCCTGCATTTCGACGACGCGTCGTTTAGATGTCTCTCGGAGACCCTCCTTCAACTCTTCCGGCGCAAGGATGCGCATATACTTGCCGCTGGGGCTAACGCTTAGGGCGTGATTAGCCGCGCTGTTGAAGAGCGTGATCATGGAACGCGGAGCGATGACACCTTGCGCGTCTCTGAGATGATTAGGAACCCACGTCCATGAGTAGCCTGATCGAGGGTCGATTCCGCTGCCCATCCGCTCCCCAACTAGATGAGACATCAGCATTGCCTGCGATGGGTTCCCCTCTTCTGGGAGGTCTTCCGGCGGCATCCAACCGAGAGTTGTGTGCTTACGGAGAGGTAGCTTCCATTGCCCCGTTGTGAGCCATTCTCGAAGTCCATCATGGTTCGCGAGATGCCTCACGAGCAGCCGATACAACGATGAAACGCTCCACCGCAGCGTCTCGGCTCGGGCAAGCAATTTGCTGACGTCGGCCGTGTTCGCGACCGACTCGTCGAACAGGTCTCTACGGAGAAAGATCTTTGCGCGTATGTGTTTGTATCGATTCGAAAGAGACAGCCACAAGGCGAGCAACGGAGGCAGCACGCGCCTCCGAATTTCGCGGCTGCGAACACCTATCTTGTCGAGGTGATCATACGTAACAACGAGCGTTCTCTTCGAGGCGGCGAGTTCACGCTCCAACTTGTCGAGCCAAGGCATGACTGAAGCTGCCTCTGGGAGCGTAGGAAGCCAGTGCTCTGGTTCCGCTGGTGCTGCGGACCATGTCGCATGGAAATCTGGAGCGGGAATCTGAATATCCTTGGCAGCCACTAGAATTCGACCCACTAGGTGGCCGACCCAGAAGCGGCGAATTGCGTCCTCAGCTGATGCTTGCGTACCTGACGCGAGACGTTCGAGCGCCAAAGGCGGGGCATGCTCCATGCCTGTTTCGCTGAATCCGACGATCCACTCGCTGCTGCGGCGCGCTGGGTCAGCGTGAAGCCCAAGAAGGCCCGCTCCCTCAGATGTCTGCAGGAAGTGAAAAAGGGCTGACTTGCCTACGCCACGCTCACCGAGCACCAGAACCACCCGGTCATCCAACACGCGACGGTGCTCAGGGAGTGGAAGAAATACACTGGTGATCTCGTCCGGGGAAAGGTCAGCGTCAGTCTGAAGCCGACCCATCTCCTCCAGCAGGTCCCTCCTCCGGGAGTCGCTCAAGGATCGCGTCTTCGCTACCATTGTCCGGCTCACTTTCTGCTGCGCTCAGGAGATCGATGCGGGAACGCATGCACCGCTCAATAATCCGGTTCGTCAATGCCACATACGGCTCGGCATCTAGTACGGTCGAGTCGATCTCGGAAAGTCTGTCGCTACGCGCGATGCTGTCGTACTGAGGGATCGTCCACGGGTGGTGCATCGCCGTGTTGTCGGTTACTTCCGGAAGATCATCGCCTCTCGACGAATATAAACGTTCGTATACCGTAGCCGAAAACGCCTCATGCATGCTCATCGTCCATGCATTCGTGATTCGCTCCGCATCGCCAGATTGGAGCGGAAGAGGCACAAACGTCTGCGCCACGACAAGGCGCAGGTCCTGATCGTCGCGTCGCCGCGAGACCGCCTGCAATACCAATCTGAAACCATCTAGCGTCGCCCGTCCGCTTCGTCCCACGAGGACGTCCACGTGGCTTAGGGCGTGAAGCGACAAGCCGCCCAAGTCATGCAGCCCTGCACGAGCGTCCAATAGGATGTAGTCGGGTTTCATCAACCGCTTGATCTCGCCGAGCAATCCGCGAAGGGAAGCTTCGACCGAGCTCGCACCTCGCTCAGCGAGCGAGAAGTCCAAGACCGAGAGTCTCTCGATGTAGCTCCAATCCATTGCGCCAACGGGGAACACGGTTAACCGACCGCTCCCGATGTCAATGCTTCGGCATGCATCGCGCGTCTCGTCGGCATCCCAAGTGCCCGTAGCAGCGTTGGCCGTTAGCAAGTCGAGTACGCCCGTCGGCGTCTCAATATCGAAAAACCTACCTAAGCCTGGAGCTTCCAGGTCCAGATCGACGACGACGACGTGATTCCCTTCCGAAGCTAGCCTTCGAGCCACGATGCCAAGCGTGGTCGTCCGGCCTACTCCGCCCTTGAACGAATAGAACGACACGATCGCCGGTGTCTCCGGGCGCAACGGCCAAGGGGGGCTCGCCCTAGTTCCCTGTGTCCAAGAGTGCTTGCTTAGACCTCGCTGCTCGCCGCACCACCGTTGGGAAGTGCCGGTCCTTATCGGGAATTGCTTGCCGCTAATGTCGGTCCACGAGGTTGGCCATCCGCTGGGCCATCGGTTCTTGAATCGATCTAAGATATTGGTCGCCAATCGTCGCTGCTCAAGCGTTGATGCGGTGGATGTCCAAATAGCAGGTCCGCAGTACCAACCTCCAAGTTCAGTATCCAACGCTGTTTCCAGCAGCGAGGTGTCGACTCGAGCGTCGTCGTTAGGTCGAAACGCCAGGCGAACGCGGCCACGCAGATCACGTATAATGCAGGCTGAGCCTATTTTGGATACTTCTGGCGATGTCTCAACTACTCTGATGACCGTTTCAACCACTTCTGACCAATGTGGCTTCATTTTACGTCCTGAGTGGTGATCGCGCCGTCGCACCACAGGCTAAGAAGGCACCCATCCACGAAGGAGCGCGCCTCATTGATCAGGTCGCGCAAGACGCTGCCGTCGAAGCCCGGAGATGCGGTCGCGATGTAACGACACTCAACAGACCAATGCCGTGAACGGATCGGCAGTTCGGCTGTCGTGGCCTCTACGTATCGGCTCGCTACTGGGTCGAGGGCCAAAAGGAAGTCCACGATAGCGTCACCCGCTCCATCAATTCGATGTCCGAGGGCCTTGTCGACGAGTGTCTCATCGATGCAGCCCTTCCTCATGCATTCTGGTGCGAAGCCGATAAGGTGCAAGGCCTGTTCGAGTGACTGAAGCTCGCCCGGCGCTGCTAATGCCTCAGCATCCCGAACGTGTCGAAGACTTGCAGAAACTAGAGACGGTCTTGGCACGGTCCCTCAATCTCGGCGCTCGTTATTCCACCACACACAACTTCGCGTTCATCTCCACGGCCTGGCCCTCCCTGGCCATGACCTCGGTGACCCGCCCGGCCTTCGGGCTCTTGAGCTCGTTCTCCATCTTCATGGCCTCGACGACCACGAGTCCCTGCCCCTCGGCGACTTCGTCCCCCGCCTTCACGAGGACCTTCACGACCTTGCCGGGCATGGGGGCCACGATGGTCTGCTTGCCCTCGACGCTGAAGCCGGCGGCGGCGGCGCGGAGGCGCTTGCGGCGCTCGTCGGCCACGTCCACGCGCACGACCTGGCCCTTCACCAGGACGGCCACTTCGTCACCGGCGTCTTCAAACTCAACGGAGTGTGAGGCGCCATCGAGGATCATCGTCACGGCGCCGTGCTCCAGCGTCAGTGCGTCGATCTCGTGGCGGACTCCCTCCACCGTGAGGGCGTACCGGCCCCCACCCAGCGGCTGCACGTCCACCACCGACGGCTCCTTCCGCCCCTTCAGCGTCGCCCAGTAGCGCACGCTCTTCCCAGCTCCACCCGTCGTCGTCGTCGCGCTCACCGCAGACCTCCCCTGCGCACGCCCATCCGCCACGCGGAGGGCATCGTTCCCGATCCGGCACCCGCACCTGCTGCGGCGCCCGCAGCGGCACCCGGCAGCGTGTACTTCTTCGCCTCGTCGCGCTGGTGCGCGTAGACGACCGCGGCGAGCATCGCGAGCTCCTCCAACTGCGGCGAAGGCTTGCCCACCAGCGTGTCGTGGTGCCGCGCGAGGAACGAGGTGTCGTAGTCACCCGCCTGGAACTCGGCGTTCTCCATGATCGCCTGCAGGTAGCGCACGTTGGTGGTGATGCCCTTCACCACGTACTCGTTCAGCGCCCGGCTCATCCTCGCGATGGCCTCGACCCGCGTCGGCGCCCACACCGACAGCTTCGAGATCATCGGGTCGTAGAAGTTCGGCACGGTGTACCCGGTGAACACGCCCGAGTCGTCCCGCACGTTCGGCCCGCCCGGCACCCGCAGGTAGCGCAGCTTCCCCGGCGACGGCATGAAGTTCTGCGCCGGATCCTCGGCGTAGATGCGCACCTCGATCGAGTGCCCGTTCGGCTGCGGCGCGCTGAGCATCGGCAGCTTCTCGCCCTGCGCCACGCGGATCTGCCAGTTCACGAGGTCCACCCCCGTCACCCACTCGGTGACCGGGTGCTCGACCTGCAGCCGCGTGTTCATCTCGAGGAAGTAGAAGTTCCGCTTCGCGTCGACGAGGAACTCCACCGTGCCCGCGCCCACGTAGTTCACCGCGCGCGCCGCCTTCACCGCGACCTCGCCCATCTGCGCCCGCAGCTCCGGACTCAGGATGGGCGACGGGGTCTCCTCCACCACCTTCTGGTGCCGGCGCTGCGCCGAGCACTCGCGCTCGTTGAGGTGGATGATGTTCCCGTGCTGATCCCCGAAGACCTGGATCTCCACGTGGTGCGGCTTCTCGAGGAACTTCTCGATGTACACCGCGTCGTCGCCGAACGCGCTCATCGCCTCGCTGCGAGCCGCCCGGTACGAGGAGTCGAAGTCCTCCGCGCGCTCGATCTTCCGCATGCCCTTGCCGCCGCCACCGGCCGCGGCCTTGAGCATGATCGGGTAGCCCACCTTCTCCGCGAAGGCGCGCGCCTCCTCGATGCTCTTCAGGGGCTCGGAACCGGGAACGACGGGCACGCCGGCCTTGATCATGTTCGCGCGGGCCCGCGTCTTCTCGCCCATCGCGTCCATCGCGCTCGCCGGCGGGCCGATGAAGATGAGCCCCGCCGCCTCGCACGCGCGCACGAACGACGCGTTCTCCGAGAGGAAGCCGTAGCCCGGATGGATCGCGTCCGCGCCCGACTTCTTCGCCGCGTCGATGATCCGCTGCTGCACGAGGTAGCTCTCGCGCGAGGGCGGTGGCCCCACGCAGTACGCCTCGTCCGCCGTCCGCACGTGGAGCGCGGACCTGTCCGCCTCCGAGTACACCGCCACGGTGGAGATCCCCATCTCGCGGCACGTGCGCATCACGCGGATGGCGATCTCCCCTCGGTTCGCTACCAGCACCTTCCGGATTCGCGCCATGGCCCGGCACATACCACGGCCCCTCCCGCTCGCGAGCGCCGCGTTGGACCTCCGCAAAGCCCGCTGCCGGGCATGGAGTGGTGCCTGCAGAGCGACTAGGTTCCGCGCGTGCCAGCGGACCTCCCGCTCATCGTCGGGCTGCTCATCGCGGCGATCGCGCTGGCGATCATCGCCAAACATCTGCAGGTCGCCTACAGCGTCGCGCTCGTCGTGGGCGGCATGTTGCTCGCGGTGATGAAGGTCCTCCCGGGCGCGCCGCAGATGGACCCGGAGATCGTCCTCTGGATCTGCCTCCCGCTCCTCCTCTTCGAAGGAGGCATCGCGGCGGACGTCACCGCCATCCGTCAGAACTGGCCGCTGATCAGCATCCTCGCCACCGTCGGGCTCTTCCTTTCCATCGCCGTCACCGGCGGCTCGGTGCACGCGGCGCTCGGGGTCGGCTGGGGACCGGCCCTGCTGCTCGCCTCCACCGTCAGCGCCACCGACACGGTCAGCGTCCTCTTCGCCTTCAGGAAGGCGGCGATCCCCGCGCGGCTCTCCGCGGTGGTGAAGGGCGAGAGCCTCTTCAACGACGGCACCGCGCTGGTGGCCTACGGCGCGCTGCTCGCGGTGGTGATGGGTGGCAGCTTCAGCGCCGGCGCGGTGGCGGGGAGGCTGGTGCTCGTCTCCGTGGGCGGGCTCGCGATCGGCCTGGGGCTCGGGCTCGCGGGCGCGTTCCTCATCCGGCGCATGCAGGATCCGCTGGCGGAGATCATGGCCACCACCGCGCTCGCGTTCGCGGCCTTCACCGCCGCGCACTCGGTGGACGTCAGCGGTCCGGTCGCCGCGGTGACGGCGGGCCTGGCGGTGGGCGCCGCGCTGCGCAAGGGCATCAGTCCGCAGAGCCGGCACTCGCTCTCCGCGTTCTGGGAGTACGTCGCGTTCGGCGTGAACACGTTCCTCTTCATGTCGGTGGGCCTCTCCACCTCGCCGGACTCGCTGTGGGCGCACCTGCCGCAGACGCTCATCGCCATGGGCTGCGTGGTCGCCGGAAGAGCGGTGGGCATCTACCTGCCGTTCTTCGTCCTCCGCCATGTGCGGCCCACCCACGCGATGCCACTGCGCTGGCAGCACGTCTTCATCGTCGGGAACATCAAGGGCGCGCTCTCCATCGCGCTGGTGCTCGGACTTCCCGCGGCGGTGCCGGAGCGCGAATTGCTCGTGCACACCGCGTTCGGCGTGACCTTCCTCTCGCTCGTGGTGCAGGGCGCGGGACTGGCGAAGGCGCTCTCGTGGCTCGGGCTCACCCGCGCGGATCCGCTGGCGGGCACGGTGGGCGATCAACGGGCGCAGCTCATCTCCGCGCGCGCGGCGCAGGCGGAGCTCGAGTCCCTCCACGCGACGGGGATGATCTCCCGCGACGGCTACGACCGGCTCCGCGCCGAGTACCAGGTGCAGATCGCCGCGGCGGAGCGCGAGGTGCGCAGGCTCCACGAACAGAACCTCGCGCAGGGGGCGAGGCTCCTGCTCTCCACGCGCCGCCGGCTGCTCGATGCGGAGCGCAACGCGGTGGTGCAGGCGCGCGGCGAGGGATTGGTGCCCGACGAGAGCGCGGAGCGGGTGCTGCAGCGCATCGACGAACGGCTGCTCGCGGTGGACGCGCTGCTCTCGGACGAAGGCGCGGACGGAAAGGACAGGAGGGGCGCGTGAAGGTGGTCATCGCCGGAGGTGGTCGGGTCGGTGCGGCGCTCGCGGCGCGGCTGGTGGGCGAGCGGCATCAGGTCTCCGTCGTCGATCGCGATCGCGCGGTGTGCGAGCGGCTCTTCCAGGAGCTCGGCGTGGTGGCGATCACCGGCGATGCCACCGACCCGCGGGTGCTGGAGAACGCGGGGCTCGCGTCGGCGGACATCGCCGCGGGGCTGCTCGCGAGGGACGCGGACAACATGGCCTTCGCGATGGTGGCGAGGGCCTCGTCCAGCGCGCGGGTGATGGTGCGCATGCTGGACCCCGCCTGCCGCAACGCCTACCGGGCCGCGGGCGTGCGGGACGTCATCGCCGAGGCGGACATCGTCGTCGGCAGCATCGTCACCGCGATGGACTTTCCCGAGGTCGAGGGCTCGATGCTCCTCGGCGACGGCCAGGTCATCCTCTTCGAGCTCACCATTCCGCACGCCGCGCGCGTGGCCGGGATGACGGTGGCGCAGGTCCGCACCGAGAGCGCCTTCCCGCGCGACAGCGTGTTCATCGGCTTGTGGGACGAGGAGGGCGGCTTCGAGATCCCCACCGGTCAGAGCGTGCTGCAGCCGGGAAGGATGGCGGTGCTCGCCGCGCGCAGGGGAGAGATGCCGAGGGTCATCGCCGCGCTGACCGAACGCACCGCCACCGCGCAGGCGGTGGAGAACGTGGTGAGCGCGCTGCGGCGGATCGACTTCCTCGCCCCGCTGAGCGACGACGAATTGGGCAGCGTCTCGCGCGGCGTGGAGCTGGTGCGCAAGCGGGAGCGCGAGGTCGTGTTCAAGAAGGGCGACGAGGGCGACGCGTTCTACCTCGTGCTCTCCGGCGAGGTGCTCCTCCTCAACGAGAACGGCCAGCTCATCGAGACCGTGCGCGCGGGAGGGTTCTTCGGAGAGATCGCCCTGCTCACCGGTCAGCCGCGTTCGACCCACGCGCGCGCGGCGAAGGAGACGGAGCTCGCGGCCATCGGCCGGGAGGACTTCCGCTCGGTGCTGATGGCGAACCCGGCGCTGGCGCTGGAGATGAGCCGCATCCTCGGGCAGAGGCTCGCCGCCGCCGCGAGGAGCGAAGGCCCGAGGTGGCGCGGCCTCTTCAACCGGACCTGACGCGAGGCTGACGCGGGACACACCGGCCTCGTGGCTCACGCGAAGTACGCGGCGCGCTCTCCTGTGCCGTGCAGCTCGAGCTGGCGCAGCAGGCCCTCCAACCGGTCGCGCCGGGCGCGCAGCCTCAGCCGCAGCTCGAGCGCATCCGTTCGCTGCGTCTCCGTCTGCAGCTCGTCGAGCGCCTCGTGCAGGAGCTGCCGGAGCTCCCTCGTCTCGACCTCGCTCAACTCCATCCTCATCGCCGTCACCTCCCTCGAAGCCACTTCACATGACTAGGGTGGGGACGCATTGCCTGCGCGGCAGGCTCGTGAAGCGGTGAGGCGGGGAGCAGCCATGCGGCTCTATGAACCGTTGGAGGTCCTCGAGCCCTTCGGGGACGAACTCTGGATCGTGAACGGGCCGCTGGCGCGGATGCCGCTCGGGCCCGGCGTGACGCTCCCGTTCCCCACGCGCATGACGGTGGTGCGCCTCGGCAACGGGACGCTGCTGCTTCATTCCCCGACGCAGTTCTCGGAAGCGCTCGCCGCACGCGTCTGCGCGCTCGGCCGGCCGGCGCACCTCGTGTCGCCGAACCTGCTGCACTACGAGAACATCCCCTCGTGGAAGCGCGCGTTCCCGGACGCGTTCGCGTGGGCCTCACCCGGTGTGAGGGAGCGCGCGGCGTCCCGTGGCGTGGACTTCCACTTCGACCGCGACCTCGAGGACGCTCCCCCGGACGAGTGGCGGGACGACTGCGACCAGCTGCTCTTCGCCGGCGGCCGCTGGGTGCACGAGGTCGTGTTCTTCCACCGTCGCTCGCGCACGCTGATCGTCACCGACCTCATCCAGAACTTCGAGCGCGAGCGGCTCACGCGCTCCGGCGCTTTGCTCGCGCGCGCCGGTGGGGCGCTGCACCCGGACGGTCAGACGCCGCTCGACTTCCGCGCCACCTTCTTCGGGCGCGGGGCGCAGGTGCGGAAGAACGTCGAGCGCATGCTCGCGTGGAGGCCGGAGCGGATCGCCCTCGCGCACGGCCGGCCGTACGAACGCGACGGCACGGCCGAGCTTCGACGGGCCATGAGGTGGGCGCTCTAGAGCGGAATGTTCCCGTGCTTCCGGGGCGGGTTCTCCTGGCGCTTGTTCTTCAGCATCTCCAGCGCCCGGACGATCTTCCCGCGGGTCTCCTCGGGCCGGATGACCTCGTCCACGTAGCCCAACTCCGCCGCCTTGAACGGGTTGGCGAACTTCTCGCGGTAGTCGTTCACGAGCTTCGTGCGCTCGGCGTTCTGGTCCGCCGCCTTGAGCAGCTCGTTGCGGAAGATGATGTTCACCGCGCCTTCCGGGCCCATCACCGCGATCTCCGCCGTGGGGTAGGCGTAGTTGATGTCCGCGCGGATGTGCTTCGAGGCCATCACGTCGTACGCGCCGCCGTAGGCCTTGCGGGTGATGATCGTCACCTTGGGGACCGTGGCCTCCGCGTACGCGTAGAGGAGCTTCGCGCCGTGGGTGATGATCCCGCCCCACTCCTGCGAGGTCCCCGGGAGGAAGCCGGGCACGTCCACGAAGGTCACCAGCGGGATGTTGAAGCAGTCGCAGAAGCGCACGAAGCGCGCGGCCTTCAGCGACGCGTTGATGTCCAGGCACCCCGCGAGCACCGCCGGCTGGTTCGCCACGATGCCCACGCTGCGGCCGTTCATCCGCGCGAAGCCGACGACGATGTTCTTCGCGAAGTGCTCGTGCACCTCGAAGAAGTGCTTGTCGTCCACCACCTCGCGGATGAGCTCCTTCACGTCGTAGGGCTTGTTCGGGTTCGCCGGGATGAGCGTCTTCAGCGGCTCGCTGGCGCGGAACGGATCGTCCTCCGTCGGCGCCGAGGGCGGGTCCTCGTGGTTGTTCGAGGGCAGGTAGGAGAGCAGCTCGCGGGTGAGGACGATCGCGGCCTGCTCGTTCTCCGCCGCGAAGTGCGCCACGCCGGACTTCTGGTTGTGCGTCAGCGCGCCGCCGAGGTCCTCCTTCGTCACCTCCTCGTGCGTCACCGTCTTGATGACGTCCGGGCCGGTGATGAACATGTAGGAGGTGTCCTTCGCCATCACGATGAAGTCGGTGATCGCCGGCGAATAGACCGCGCCTCCCGCGCAGGGCCCGAGGATGAGTGAGATCTGCGGCACCACGCCCGAGGCCAGCGTGTTGCGGAGGAAGATGTCCGCGTAGCCGGCGAGGCTCTCCACGCCCTCCTGGATGCGCGCGCCGCCGCTGTCGTTGAGCCCGACCACCGGCGCGCCGACGCGGGTGGCGAGGTCCATGATCTTGCAGATCTTCTGCGCGTAGGCGCCCGACAGCGAGCCGCCGAAGACGGTGAAGTCCTGCGCAAAGACGAAGACCTTGCGGCCCTCCACCGTGCCGTAGCCGGTCACCACGCCGTCGCCCGGGATCTTCTTGCTCGCCATGCCGAAGTCGGTGGCGCGGTGGGTGACGAACTTGTCCAGCTCGGTGAACGAGCCGGGGTCGAGCAAGAGGTCGATGCGCTCGCGGGCGGTGAGCTTCCCGGCCTCGTGCTGCTTGGCGATGCGCTCTTCTCCGCCGCCGAGCTCGGCCTGCTTTTCGAGGGCTTCGAGGCGCGCGCGCAGCGGATCAGCCGGAGTGGTGTCGGACATGGTGGCCCGCGTTATCTATTCCGGAGGCCGGAGCGTCAACACTGCGCCGAACCGCTGGCCGCCGCCCTTCTCCGTCACCGCCCAGCCGTTGAGCGCGGAGGAGACCTGCAGCACGGGTCCGAGTTCCGTGCTCACCGCGAGCAAACCGGCGAGCTCCTTCTGGCCCAGCACGTCCATCAGCGAGACCTGCGAGATCGTCTTGTGCGCGCGCGCCGGATCGATCGAGACCTCGAGGCCGCGCTCCATCTTCGCGGGCTTCACCGGCAGCGCCGCCATCGCCGACACCAGCGCCGCCGCGTCGTTGGCGAGGAAGAGGTGACCTGCGCGCACGCCCACCTGCACTGCGCGGCCGCCCTCCATCGGCACGGTCCAGGTGTCGTCGGCGTGGCTGCTGCCGGGCACGCGCTCCAGCGACGCGAGCACCTTGTTCACCGCGGTCGCGTCCTTCACCTCCGCGAGCCACACGTGCCGCGCGGCGAAGTAGCGGTCCGCGTCCGTCCTCAACCGCCCGCGCACCTGCGCCGAATGCAGCGACACCGCCACCCGCCCGGTCAGCAGCGACGGCAGCGACCGCTCCAGCGACGAGAGCACCTCCGGCGGACAGGAAGCGCACGCGCGACCGAGCGGCCTCAACAGCCCGCGCACCGCAGAGCCCAGCTCGTCGGGACGCACGGTGGCCTTCACTACGCCGAGGCCCTCCGGACTGAAGGTCGCGTACGGCGTCAGCGCCCCGCTCACCAAGGTGGGCACGCCCATGCCTCCACGCGTTCGGCCCTCGATGCGAAGGCCGTTCCGGTCACCTGTCGCGCCCGCGGCCACGTCGCCGGACACGAAGTAGAGCTCGCCCGGGAGACCTCGGAGCAGCGTCCATGCGCCGCGCGCGGTGGGCTTTCCGGTGGCGGCTGCCGCGAGCGCGAGCAGGGGACGCGCATCCGCCCGGGACGAGACCGCGCACGCGATGTTGCCGCGGCGGACGACGCCCACGCTCAGGGAACCGTCCTCGCGCGCGCTGCCCTGTGCGGTGAGGCCCTGCACCTTTCCCTCCCACGGCTTGCCGAGCACCTCGAGGCGCGCGCGTGCCCGCTCGTCGAAGCGCTTCGGATCGCTCACCCCGTGGCAGGTCATCCGCCCGTCCTTGCGCGTGCTGATCGTCGCCGGCGCATCCGCGGCGATGCCCACCTCGGCCAGCGTCTGCGGCTGCGAGAAGTCCACCTGGAAGAGCGGGTGCGCGTCGCCGAACCAGGAGGAGGGACGCAGCATCACCGACCGCTCACCCGCGCGCTCCATGAACGCGAGCACGCCGGTCATCTGGTCCACGCGCGGCAGGTGCAGGCCGCTCTCGGCATCGGGGAGCGCCCGGGGAGGGGAGGCGTTCTGCGCCACTGCGGGCACGGAGAGGAGCGCGACGAAGGTGAGGAAGAGAGCCGCGGTCGAGCGCATGCCTCCGAACGTTCCGGGCTTTGTCCGTCCGCGCAAGCGCGGATGCATTCTCTGCGCACCGCAGCGCGAGAGGAGGACAGTGAGGTACCGGAGGGTGGGAGGGCCGCGCAGTGGCGGTGTTCGAACGCGGGAGTAGATTCGGCACATGCGCCGCCTCGCATTCGCCCTCTTCGCAGCCGTCGTGGTCGTCGCCGCCGCCTGCTCCAGCGATCCGGAGCAGCAGTTTCCGCCCGGCCTTCCCGGACCTCCCATCGGCGGCCAGGCCGCGCCTCCGGGGTCCGGCACCGGCGATGGAGGCGTCCCCGGAAGCGATGACGGCGGCACCGGCGACGGCGGGATGACCGACGGCGGCACCGGCGATGGAGGCATCGGAGACGGCGGCACGGGTGACGGCGGCGCGGGCATCGACACCTCGGAGGACGGCATCCGCCAGTTCCTCCAGGGCGACGGCTTCCGCGGCTGGCCGAACGAATCGACCGCGCACGCGATCGACATCAGCCACGGCAGCACGCTCGGGCGCGTGTTCGTCAGCCCGTCGCTCGCGCAGTCGATGAACGCGAACGCGACGGTGCACCCCAACAGCAGCGTGGCGGTGCTCGAGGTCTACACGGGCGACGGCGCGGCGGTCTTCGGGCACTCGGTGATGGCGAAGGACGACTCAGGTCGCTGGGTCTTCTTCCAGGGACAGGCCGACGAGTACCTCAACCCGCAGCGCTTCGAGGGCACGAACAACTTCTGTGGTCAGTGCCATGGCGCGGCGGGCGGCAACGACTTCATCCGCACCACCGCGACCGGCATCGACAGCCCGTAGCCCGGGCGGCTATTCGAGCCGGCGCATCCTCGGGTCGGTGACCGCCGCGGCCTCCCAGCGGCGCAGCGCGGCCTCGCGTTCGGTGGCGGAGGCCTCGGGGTCGTAGCCCAGCGCATCGTTCAACACGCGCGAGAGCTCCTCGAAGGCCCGCGTGCGCACGCCCGCGTCCTGGTGGCGCAGCGCGGTCACCAGCCACTCGGCGCGGCTGCGGGTGCGGTGCTCGGCCCACCAGCGGGTCCAGGCGTGCTGGTCGGCGCCGAAGGCCTGTCCGGTCAGCTCGCCCAGCGCTTCGGCCGCGGCGTCCGCGCACATGCCGTCGTCGCTGCCGGTGAGGTTGATGAGCGCCTCCACCGCGTCGCGGTCGTGCAGCACGCCCACCGCGCGCGCGGCCAGCGAACGTCGCAGCGTGTCGGGGCTGGCGAGCTCCTGCCGCAGGTCGCGCATCGACGAGGCGAACCTGGGCACCCGGCGCAGCGCTCCGGCCGCCGCGCGCGCCGCCGAGGCGATGTCCGGATCCGCGTCGAACAGCCCGCGCAGCACGCCGCCCACCAGCTCGGCGAAGGGCAGACTCCCGGCGGTCAGCAAGGCGAAATAACGGACCTCGAGGTCCGCTGAGTCGAGCAGCGGCGCGAGCGACACCGCACCGGCCCGGCCCAGCCTGGACAACGCGGCGGGCACCGGGCCCAGTTCCTCGGGATCGGGCAGGTCGGTGACCGGAAGCCGCGCCCACGCGGTCGGCCCGGGGAACTGAGCGACGAGCACCCGCGCCGACGCTTCGGGCGTGCGCGCGAGCTCCGCGACCGCTGCGGCGCGCGCGGTGGCATCCGGTCCGGTCAGCCGGCGGAGCACCGGACCGAAGTCGGTGGGAGGCCTCGCGCTCAGGTCGACGACCGGCGCGGGCAGCGAGGCCGCGCGGCCGTGGGTGACGAAGCCCCGCTGCGCGCCAGGACTCCAGCCCATGGCCGCTGCCGCGGCCCTCGCCATGTCTGCGACCGCGCCGGGCATGCGCGCCGCGTGCTGGTGCTTGCGGTGGAGGATGACCTTCGCGAACGCGGACGGGAGCTCCTGACAGAGGAGCACCACCTCCGCCATCCGCCGCTGGCTGACCGCGCGCGCGCCCGGGTCCGCGTAGAGGAGGCAGACCACGCGGCCGTTCACCTCGATGGGGAAGAGGAACACGGTGCGCGGCGCACGGCCCAGCTGTGCGAGGAACTGCGCGGTGTTCGGGTCCGCGGGCGGTGGCCCCAGGTAGCTGCCGCGGGTGACCGCGACGGTGCGGAAGAGCGACGGCGCATCGAGCGGGATCGCCGGAGGTGAGGCCTTGAAGCCTTCCGCGCCCGGGCCCTCGGCGGCCCAGCCCACCGCGTTGCCGCGCACGACCGCGAAGGCAGCGGAGAACTCGAAGGTGCGACGCGCGAGCTGCAGCGCGACCCAGATGATCTGATCCCTGTCCGCCGCGTGCCCCAGCGCCCCTCGCGCGTCGTCGAGCGACCACTCCGGCGCCCTCTCCGGGCTCGGCGGGAGGTCTGTGGGGATGGGCTCCGGCGCGGCCTCGAGCTGCGCGATCTTCGGCGAGGGCAGCGCACCCTGCGGCGGCGGCTCGCTGAGGCCCGGCGTGGGGAAGACCACCACCTGCGGCGGCTCCTCGAAGTCCTCGGTGGGCGCGGTGGCCAAGGCCTCGTTCGCGTTCGGTGCGGTCGGCGCGGAGGAGAGCGTGTTCACCGGCGCCGGGGCGGTGGGCTTTGCGAGCGCGTTCAGATCGAAGGAGACCGTCGCCTCGGGCACCGCGCGCTTCGGACGCTCGAGCGGAATGACCGGATCCTGCGCGAGCGGCCTGCGCATGCCCACCTCGCGGGTGAGCGCCTCCTCGAGGCTCAGCTCGTCATGCGGCGGGCGCGGACGGCCGACGGCGGGAGATTCGGACGGACGTGGCGGAGAGGCGCGCGAGGGATCGAGCCTCGCGAGCAGCACCGCGAACCGCGGCGGCAGCGGCGAGCGGTACACGGCCGAGATCCAGTCGCGGACGCGCACTTCCAGCGCCACCCACAGCTCGAGCTTCCGCCCGAGCAGCAGCGACACCTCCTCCAGATCGCGCACCGGCGGCGGATAGGCGCAGGCCATGTGCAGCACGCCGCGGTCCTCCGAGAGCGGCACGGCGGCGAGGCGCTCGGCGACGTTGGCCGGGACGAAGCGCGACATCTCGCGGTTCGGCTCGAAGTCCGCGAGGTTCACCGCACGCAGGCCGCACACCTCCGCGCAGGCGGAGAGCAGCGCGCTTTCGCTCAGGGCATCGAGCTCGAGCAGCGCGGTGTCCAGCCCGCCGCCGTAGCTCGCCCTCCGGCGCTGGGCCTCCTCCACCGTGGCCGCGGCGATGAGCCCACGCGTGACGAGGTGTTCGGCGAGCCGGAGAGGCATGGAGGACCGACGATACTAGGATCCTCGCGCGCCCCGCGTCCCCCTCGAAGGCTGTACGACGAAGGTTCCAGAGAGCTTGTCGTGGAGCGTCTGGCCGCGCCGGTCGAACAGCGAGAGCCAGAAGCCCGCGCAGAGCAGCGCCAGCGAGCCCACCGAGAGCACCGCGCGCACCACCGCGCGCACCGGACCCGGCGGCGCGCCGCTGCCGTCCACCAGGCGGATGCCGGCGAGGAACCTTCCCGGGCTGCGACCGCCGAGGAGCATCCCGAAGATCGCCGCGTAGGCCACGCCGAGCGCCAGCGCGACCGCGGCACCGGGCAGCAGCACCGGCGCCCACGCCTGGAGCAGGTGCGCGAGGAGGTCGAGCCCTCCGCTGGGCGCGGGTCCCGGACGGATGCCCGCCGCGCGCGCCGCGACCGCGAGGTACGCACCGGACAGCAGCACGAGCAACGCGGTGTCCACCGTGCCCGCCACGAGCCGGCGCCAGAGTGCCGCACGCTGGAAGTGGATCTCCTCGGACTTCACCGCCGCGGACCGGACAGCCTCCGAGCGCACCGGTTCGGGCCGGACGCGGTCGGGAAGCGTGGGCTCGGGGCGAGTGGGCTCCGGGCGTGCGACAGGGGAGGGGACCGTCGTTGCTGCCTGCGCCAGCGCCGCGGAGGCGACGGGAGCGGGCGGCTGAGAGCCGGCGTTCACCCGAGGCACCTCGCCGGTGCGGCGGAGCGGAAGCTGCGCCACGAAGGGAGAGCCGGGACGCGGCGGCGGCTTCGCTTCGGGTGCGACAGGCGCAGGGGCCATCGGCGCGGTCGGCTGCGGCGCGGGCGCGAAGGTGCGGCCGGAGCCGGCCGGCGGACGGGGCAGCGGGTCGAAGGTCGGTGACCTGCGCGCGCCGATGTCCGTCGGGGGCTCGGCGGATTCGGCGAGCGGCTGCGGCTCGGTGTCGAAGAGTTCCTCGGAGAGAGACCTCGGCGGCGGCTGGACGACGGGCGCGCTCTTCGGCACCGCCCGAGGGCTGAAGTCGAGCGGCAGCGGTTCGTCCAGCGTCGGTTCCTGGGACGTGGGCTTCTGCGCCGGTCCTGGTGCCGGTGCTGCGAAGCCCACGCGCGGCGGCGGAGGAGGGCTCCTCGGTGCGGGAGGCGCGCTCGGCAGCGGCGCGATGCGGGTGGGCGCGTCGTGCGGGGAGGGCGCCATCTCTGCGCTCTCGGCGAAGCGGAACGGATCGGGCACCGCGGCGCGCAGTGCGGGCACGGGCACGGTGGCAGCGCTCGAAGCAGCGGCCGACGCAGCCGTCGACGAGGCTCTCGGCGCGGCGGCGCGGTGGCTCACGCTGGAGGCGGTGCGCGGGGGCGGGGGCCTGGGCGACGGTCCCGGCGGCTGGAGGAAATCGCCGGGCGGCGGAGGCGGCATGCCCGGAAGCTGCGGCGGAGGAAGCGGCCGCGTGCGGCGGTCGAGCTGCAGCTCGAGCTCCGGAATGCGCGGGACGCCGTGAGGTGGCGTGGGTCCGTCACCGGCGCAGCTCGCGCACTCGCCCGCAAGGGGCAGCTCCGTCCCGCACCGGATGCACTTCGTCAAGAATCCTCCAGGGATGTCCCACCCAGGAGCGCGATGAACGCTCAGCCCGCGACCGGGATCAAGAATTGGCCAGATGTTCCGGCTGCTTGCCTGCCGTCCGCGCGCGCCGGTGCGCCACATGATGCAGCCCGATCGCGAGGACCGCGCCGAGCACCGCGAGGAGGATCGGCTGCGCAGCGCTGGAGGTCCCGAACGAGCCGAAGGCCCCGATGAGGGCGCCGACCAGCGCGCCCGCGAACGCCAGCAGCAGGCGCGTCCGCTCCGCCTTCTTCGAAAGTCTCACGGAAGATCTCACGCTGCCTCCTTTCGCCGGGTCGCTCGTCGACGACGCACGAAAAGGTGGCGAGACGCCTCGCGTGTGGCACGCAGCGCATGGCCGGCCGCTCGCTATCCGAGCAATCCGTCCCGGTGTCGCACCACACTCAAGGCTGCCAACGCAGCGGTCTCGGTACGAAGGATGAGCGGGCCGAGGCTCACCGGCACCCCGCCCTCCGAGATGAGGCGAGAGACCTCGTCGCGGGTGAGGCCTCCTTCCGGTCCCACCACGAAGGCGACCGCTTCGGAGCTGTCGGCAGGCAAGGCTTCGCTCAAGCGCCGCGCCTGCTCCTCCTCGTCGAGCACCAGCACCCGCGTCCCCGCCTCGAGCGCTTCGGTCAGACGCGACAGCCGCACCACCTCGTGCACCTGCGGCACGTCGCTGCGCCCACATTGACGCGCGGCCTCTTCGGCGATCTTCCGCCACCGCTCGACGCGCTTCGCCGCCCGCTGCGCATCGAGCTTCACCACCGACCGCGCGCACTCCACCGGAAGGATCGCCGAAGCGCCGAGCTCCACCGCCTTCTCGATCACCCACTCGAGCTTGTCGCCCTTGGGCAGGCCCTGGACGACGGTGATCCGCCGCGCGCACGCTCGCCCTTCGCGCTCCTGAAGCGAGGGTCCCAAAGAGAGCTCCACGGCCTCATCCGTCGCGCTCTCCACCCTCGCCGGCCACGCGTTGCCGCGGCCGTCGAAGACCTCCAGCGCCTGTCCCTCCCGCACGCGCAGCACGTGCACGAGGTAGTGGTGGCGCTCGGACCTCTCCACGCGCACCCGCTCCGGCGCGCTGCCGCCCTCACCCGTCGCGACGTCGAGGAGGACGCGGATCACGCCTTCGCCGGCCGCTCGAGGTCGATGCGGATCCACTCGCCGACGACCTTCGCCCCCGCCGACACGAGCCCTCGCGCGAGGTACGCCGCCTCCACCTGCTCCCGCTGCGGCACGAGCACGCCCGCGAGCACCAGCCGGTCCTTCACCTTCGGCTCGATGAGCGGCGCGAGCTCCACCAGCGTGTTGGCGAGGATGTTCGCCACCACCAGATCGAACGGCCCCTCCACTGCGGTGAGCTCCGCGCTCGACAGCTCCACGTCCGGCGTCCCGTTGAGCTCGGCGTTCTCCTTCGCCAGCTCCACCGCGACCTCGTCGTTGTCGGTGCCGACCACCCGCGATGCGCCCAGCCGCTTCGCCGCGATCGCCAGCACGCCCGTGCCCGTCCCCACGTCTAGCACCGTCGCGCCCGGATGCCGCCGCATGTAGTCGTCCACCGCCTCGAGGCAGAGCGACGTCGTCGGGTGATCGCCGGTGCCGAACGCCATCTTCGGCTCGATGACCAGCCGCTCCGCCTCCTCTGGCGCGCCCTCCGCGAGCCAGGGCGGTCCCACCCACAGCCGGCCCACGTGCACCGCGCGCACGTGCCTCTTCCAGCTCTGCGACCAGTCCTCTTCCGGCGCCGCCTCGACCGTGCAGCGCGCCTGGGCGAACCGCTCCTCCACCTCTGCCCTGGCCGCGTCCGCTTCGGCGGGGCTCTCGAACCAGGCCACGACGATCGCGTGACCGCTCGGCGGCGCGCGCACGCCGGGCATCAGCGGTCCGCTGCCATCGCGCAGCTCCAGCCCGGACGCTCCCTGCCCGTGCAGGAGGGCTTCGAGTTCGTCCACGTCCACGAGGGGCAATTCGACATTCAGCGAGGTCCACGTGCCGGTCATGGCGGGCCTTCTACTCTGCCGGTTAGCATTCGGGGACATGCCGTTTCTCTCATCGCTCCCCCGCACCGCCCTCACCGCGGCGCTGCTCTCGTCGTTGCTCGCCTGTCAGGGTGCGGAGGCGCCGGATGCGGCGGTGTGCCGTGACGTGCTGCAGCGCCTCTGTCTCGCCCGCGCGTGTGAAGGAACGCCCGCCTCCGTTCCCCAGACCGACGACTGCGAGGCCACGCTGCTCGCGCGCACCGGCTGCGGAAGCGAAGACTTCTCCTTCGGGTCACCTGCGCCCTCGCGCGAGCGGATGCTCGACTGCCGGTCGCTGCTCGTGCGCGAGACCGGCGTCTCTCCCGGCGTGGCGCCCACCTGCGCGGACGTGGCCGAGACCTTCACCCAGTGCCCGGAGCTGGGCACCTTCGTGGAGGCGCGATGAAGCGGCTCGTCCTCACCGCGGCGCTGCTGCCCTCCGTGGCGCTGCAGGGCTGTGTGGGCATCACCCGCGAGACGCGCACCGAACGCGGCCCGGCGCTGCGCACCTCCGAACGCGAGGTCCCCGCCGGTGAGGGCGGCGTGCTCGCGCGCGTGGAGCCGAAGTGGCCGGAGCTCGTCCTCCGCTTCGAGCGCTTCGACCTCTGCCGCAAGGAGCGCGTGGAGGAGGCCGTCGAAGACCGCATCACCGAGTCCCAGTCGCGCGCCGCGGGGCCTGCGTTCGCGCTCGGGGTGACCGGCACGCTCATCGGCGCGGGGCTGCTCGCCTTCCGCAAAACCTTCTCCGAAACGCCCGGCAGCGGCCGCATCGATCTGGAGGGCCGCTACGAGCCGGCGCCGCGACAGGTGGCCACCGGCTGGGGCGTGGTCGCGCTCGGCGCGGGTGTGCCGGCGCTGGCGACGGGCCTCGTCGGGCTCGCGCAGACGGGGCAGAAGGTGGAGAGCCGGCGGGTGGAGCACGTGGCCTCCTCGCTGGAGGGGCCCTGCAACGCGCAGCCGGCCGACGGCGAGGTCCTCCTCGAGCGCGCCACCGGTCCCGGCAGCGTGACCGCGCGCACCGAGGGCGGCCGGGTGACGCTCGACGCGACGAAGCTGCGCGAGCTGCGCATCGCCAGCGTGCACCTCGACGGTCAGCCCGTGCTCCTGCCGGAGGAGGAGGCAGTCACCCTCGGCGCGTTCCTCTCCTGCAGCGAGGCGCTCCCGCTCCCCGAAGGCGCCGAGGGCGACGCGGCGCTGACCGCGATGGGCGAAGCGGCGCTGGTCGATCGTTACAACGCCGCCCGTCGCTGCGCGGTGGTCTCGCCCGAGGTGGCGAACGACGCGGTGAAGCGGCTCGAAGGCGAGATCCACCGCCGCCGCGGCAGCGCACCCTCACGGCTCTCCGCCGCGCCGCGCTCGTTCGACGAGGCCGTGGCCGCCTGGCCTCCGTCGCTGCGCCTGGAGGCGGGGAGCGGAGACCTCGACCAGCTGGCGGTGGTGGAGAAGCACGTCGGCCGCACGGCGTACGTGCGCGGGACGCTCGAGCGCCGTGTGGAGGCGGACGTCTTGCTCGTGGCCGTGGCGGGCCACAGGTTGTGGGCGTTCATCCCACCGGACGCCGCGTTCGGCGCGGACTTCACGGAGGGCTCGGAGGTGGAGGTGCTGGGCGTGGTGGTCGGACGACAGGCGGTGGGAAGGGTGGAGGCGCCGCTGTTGCGCGTGATGTGGGCGCGGCCCGCGGTCTCGCAGTCGCCGGCGCCGGCGAAGCCGGAGGGCTCATGAGCGACGAGGAGCGGCCGATGCGCGTCCTCGTGGTGGAGGACGAGCCGGACATCAACGACGTGGTGGTGGAGATGCTCGGTGACGAGGGCTTCATCGCCGAGGGCGTGGCCGACGGTCACGCGGCGCTGGCGAGGCTGCACGCGCCGGGGACGGAGCTGCCGGACGTCATCCTCCTCGACCTGCGGATGCGCGGCATGGACGGCTGGACCTTCCGCACCGAGCAGCGCCGGGACCCGACCCTGGCAGACATCCCGGTGGTGGCGATGTCCGGCGACGCGAGCCCGCAGGCCGAGGCGATCGACGCCGCCGCGTTCTTGCCGAAGCCGCTGGACTGGAAGCGGCTGCGCCACGAGCTCGAGCGGGTGGTGAAGGAGGGCCGGGCTGCGCAGCGCGCGGAGGCGGAGGCGCACCGCGAGCGGCTGGCCGGATTGGGACGTCTCGCCGCGGGCGTGGCGCACGAGATCAACAACCCGCTCGCCTGGCTCACCGCGAACCTGCGCCTGCTCAAGCAGCGCCTCCCGGACGTGGTGGACGCGGCGAGGCCTCAGCTGAGCGCGGCAGGTGAACCGCACGCGGCGGAGGAGCTCGAGGACCTCATCCCGATGGTGGAGGAGGCGCTGGAGGGCGCATCCCGCATCGCGGAGATCGTCGTCCAGGTGCGCAGCCTCTCCGAGCCCCGGACGAACGCGCTGCGCCGGATGGACGTCGCCGCCCTGCTCGACGCGGCGATGAACCTCACCGAGAAGCAGACCCGCGAACGCGTGCAGCTGCTGCGCGACGTCCACCGCGTGCCGGACGTGATGGGGGACCCGAACCAGCTCTCACAGCTGTTCGTGAACCTCCTCATGAACGCGGCCGACGCGGTGATGGCGAAGAAGGCGGGCTCGGGCGTGGGGACGGTGAGGGTCTCGGCCCGGTCTTCGCGCGAGGGCGTGGAGGTCGTCATCGCCGACGACGGGGTGGGCATCCCGGAGAACGTCCGCCGCCGCATCTTCGAGCCCTTCTTCACCACCAAGGAGGTCGGCAAGGGCAGCGGGCTGGGGCTCTTCCTCTGCCACGGCATCGTCACCGCGCTCGGCGGCAAGCTGGAGGTCGAGAGTGAGACCGGTCGGGGCACCACGGTGCGCGTGCTCTTGCCCGCCGTGGAGGAGGAGGCACCGACGGACGACGACCTCCCGAACGTGCTGGTGGTGGAGGACGAGCCGGTGCTCGGCCGCGCGCCGGCCACCTGAACCTCGCCTCGGCGCCGCGTTCGCTACGGACGCCTCTTCGGCAGCAGCACCCGCGAGACGAGCGTGCGGTTGCGCGCCACGAGGCCGTAGCCGAGCTCCACGATCCAGATGAAGGGCGGCACCCGCGCGACCGCGGCGAGCACGCGCCAAACGGGACCGAGCCCTGCGAGGATGAACAGCGTCGCCCGTCCGGCGCGCAGCCACTCGCCCTCGCGCGTGTACACGTGCACCGCCCGCCGAGACGCCTCCCGGTGCGCGGGATCCATCGGCGGATCCGGCGCGTCCTGGAAGGGCACCAGGTCGAACTGCGGGCTGCTCTGCGAATCCTTCCGCCTGACCCAGGCGGCGAAGTGCCTTCAGAGGCCTCAAGCGCCGTCCCAGTAGACCTGGTGGCGTTCGAAGCGCCGGGTCACTGGGAGCTCCTGTGAAGCCCTAGTGCCTCTAGCGCGCGCGGCCGACCCACTCGATGCGTGGGCGGCGCGGCGTCGACTCTCCGGCCGAGAGCGGCGACGCGAGGCTGAAGGCCTGCGCCTCGCCCCCGGACAGCGGCGCGGTGGTCGCGCTCTGCGAGTGGGCGGCGAGGAAGAAGGCGGTGACGGAGGCGGTCGTGCTCATCGCTGCGCATGATGCGTCCTCCGATCGACATCGCCAGTTTTCAGCCCGCGTTCGAAGAGTCCGGTCCCACCACCACCAGCGCCTCGCGGTCGAAGTCGATCACCCGCCGCGCCGCCTCCTGCACGTCCGCCGCGGTCACCGCCTCGATCTCCTGCGCGTAGCGGTGCAGCGACTCGCTGCCCAGCCCATAGAGGTACTCCAGCGCCAGCAGCGACGCGCGGGCGCCGTTCCGCTGCAGGCCAATCTCGTGCGTGCCCACGAGGTGCCGCCGCGCGCGAGAGAGCTCGTCCTCGCTGATGGGCTCGTCGCGCACCCGCCGCAGCTCGGCGCGGATGCCCTCCAGCGCGTCGGAGACCTTCTCCGGACTGGTGCCCATGTACACGGCGAACCAGCCCGGCTCGAGGCCCTCCACCGCGAACGAAGACACGCTGTAGGCCATGGACCGCTTGTCGCGCAGCTCCACGAAGAGCCGCCCGCCCTGACCGGAGAGCACGGTGGAGAGGACCTCCAGCGCGCGCCGCCACGGCTCGTCCACCCGAGCGCCCCGGAACCCGAGCACGAGGTGGCTCTGCGCCTTCTGCAGCGTCCGCCCCGCCCGCTTCGCGCCCGAAGGCGGCGGCTCGTCCGAGACCTGCGGCGCCGTCTCACCGCCGCGCACCGCGCTCTTGCCGAACGCCTCCTCCGCGCGCCGCAGCACCTCGTCGCGGTTCACGTCGCCCACGACCGAGAGCACCATCTTCGACGGGTCGAGCCAGCGCCGGTGGTAGGAGCGCAGCGCCTCGGGCCCCAGCGCTTCCACGCTCTTCGCGGTCCCGAGGATCGGCAGCCGGTAGGGGTGCCGCTCGAAGAGCGTCTGCGCGAAGAGGTCCATCGCCAGGCCGGACGGCTTGTCCTCGCGGGTGAGCACGTCCTGGAGGATCAGCGCACGCTCGCGGGCGACCTCCTCCTCCGCGAACGCAGGGTTCTTCAGCACGTCCGAGAACAGCTCGAACGCGCGGTCGAAGTGACGGGAGAGGAACTCGCCGCGCAGCATCACCGAGTTGCGTCCGCCCGTCGCCGCCAGCGAGCCCTGCAGGTCGTCGATGAGGTGGCTGATCTCCTCCGCGCCGCGCGTCTGTGTCCCGCGCGTGAAGCAGCGCGCGAGCAGCGTGGTCACGCCGTTGTTCTCCTCGGTCTCGTAGCGGAGCCCTCCGAGGAACGCCGCGCGCATCGCGAACAGCGGCACCGCGCTCTCCTCGCGCACGAGCACCCGCGCGCCGGAGGAGAGGGTGTGCACCTCCACCTTGCCCGTCGCCCCGCGCGCGGCGACCGGAGAGGTCACCCGCATCGGCGCCGGCGGGAGCGGGCGCACCGTCCTCTCCGCCGCACTGCGAGGCGCCCTCGCCAGCGCGCGCTCCACCGTTTCGTCCAGCGTCCGGTCGGTGAAGGCGGTGCCCTTCGGCAACAGCCCGGTGCCGATCAAGCGATCGAAGCGCAGGTACTTCCGCGCCACCTCCCGCACCGCCTCCGGGGTCAGCCCGGCGATCTTCTCGTAGTAGCGCGCCTCGCGCTCGAGGCCGCCGCCGCTCGCCTCGTAGTAGCCGAGCTTCCGCGCGAGGCCCTGCACCGTCTCGCGCTGATAGACGTTCTCGCTCTCGATCAGCGCCTGCACCGTGCGCAGCTCGGACTCGTCCACGAGCTCCGCGGTGAGCTCCGCGAGGATGCGCACCGTCTCCTCCGCCGCGCTCTCCAGCATCTCCGGCGGCAGCGTCAGCGAGACCGCGAAGAGGCCCGGGTCCTTCGGCGTGTAGGCCCACGCGTGCACGTCGTTCACCAGCGATCGCTTGCGCTTCACCTCCAGCGACAGGCGCGAGGCGTCTCCCTGTCCGGCGATCATCGCCAGCACGTCGAGCGCGGGCGTGTCGTCGTGCAGCACGTCCGGGATGGGGAAGGCGAGGTTGAGGTACGCCTCCTTCACGTCGTCTTCACGGACGCGGTAGCGGCGCGCGGTGGCTGGGGGCTCGGGCTCGCGCTGGACCTCGCCGGTGTAGCTGCGTCCCCAGTCGCCGCCGAAGATCTCGTCCACCCACGCGCGGAGCTCGCCTTCCTGCACGTCGCCCACGACGGTGAGGACCATGTTCTCCGGCGCGTAGTGCCGCGAGTAGAACTCCCACACCTTCTCGCGGTTGAAGGAGCGCACCGTCTCCTCCCAGCCCAGCACCGGACGCCGGTAGTTGTGGGTGCTGAACGCGGTCTCGAAGAGGTCCCGCGACGCGCGCCGCGAAGGAGAGTCCGCGCTGCGCTTGATCTCCTCGCACACGACCTCGATCTCGCGGTGCAGCTCGCCCGGATCGAAGGTGGGGTTCCGCACCGCGTCGCCGAGGATCTCCAGCCCCTGCCGCGCGAACGCCGAGGCGATGACCACGTGGTACACGGTCTGGTCGAACGAGGTCCACGCGTTGATCTCGCCGCCGTTCGCCTCGATGGCGCGCGCGATCTCACCGGGGCCGCGGGTGGCGGTGCCCTTGAAGAGCATGTGCTCGTGGAGGTGCGCGAGGCCTGCCTGATCCGGCCGCTCGTCGGCGCCTCCCACCCGCACCCACACCTGGAACGCGGCCACCCGCGCGGCGTGCTGGGGCTCGAAAAGGACCGTGAGACCGTTCGGGAGCTGGTAGCGCTGAGGCATCGCCCGACCATAACGACGCCTCCCTGATCGCGGCAGCGCGGAAAGCTCCAGCCTGTCCAATTTGAACGCCCGGTCGCACTGCGGACGGGCGGTGCCGGCGTTCCTCACGCGCGCAGGGGGCGGTACTGTCCGGGCCAGATGTCCCAGAACAGCGATCCCTTCTCCGCGCTTCCGCTCTCCTCCGAAGACGAGCCCGCGCGTCCGCCGCCGCTGCCGGTGCCGCCGCCGCTTCCTCCGAAGCGGAGCGCCAACGCCGCCGCGCCCCTGCCCGCGATGCCCGCCGTCGTCGCCGCGGTGCAGGCCGCCGCGGTGCCGCCCGGTTCGGATCCCTTCGCCGAGCCCGCCGAGCCGCGGCCTCCGCGCACGAACCTGCCCGAGGAGAAGATCGAGTACTTCCGCGCCCTCGCCCGTCAGCGCGAGGAGACGCTGGCGCGGGCCCGCGCGGTCTATGCGGAGCGCAGCGCGGAGTCGGAGCGCTTCCGGGCCGCGGCGGAGGCGACCGCCGCACAGCTCGCCTCAGCGCGCGAGACGGTGGCAAAGGCGCGCGAGCTGGAGGCGCGGTTCAACGAGGTCGAGAGCGAGCGGAAGGATCTCGGCCGCGCGCTGGCGGAGGTCGAGGCGGAGCTGACCGCGCTGAAGGGCGAGTTCGAGCGCGAGCGCGTCATCCGCATCAGCGCCGAGGACGAGCTCACCGCGTCGCGCGCGGCGCTGGAGCTGTCGCAGGCGCGGGTCTCGGAGCTGGCGGCGGCGCGGTCGGAGCTGCAGGGCGCGCTGGAGGCGACGGAGGAGCAGTGCAAGCTGCTCAGCTCGGAGGCGGCGAGGCTCGGCGCGGACGCGGAGAAGTTCTCGGCGGAGGCGGAGCGGCTCGGGTGGGAGGTGCCGGCGATCACCGCCGAGCGCGACGCGGCGCAGACCGAACGCGACCTGCTGGCGGGCGAGGTGGAGGCCCTCAAGGTCGAGCTCGAGGAGCTGCAGCGGGATCGCGGGGACCTCGCGGGAAAGCTCGACGAGCTCGTGGCCGAGCGCGACGCGCGCACGAACGAGCTGGGCGCCGCGCAGGCGGAGCTGGCCGAGGTGAAGGGCGATGCCGAGGCCCTGAAGGAGGCGCTGGCGAGGACCGGCGCGGAGCTCGACGAGGCGCACGGCCGCGTCGAGTCGATGGGGGAGGACCTCGGCGCGCTGCGCGACGAGCTCACCCGGGCGATGGCGGGGCTCACCGAGCTGCACGAGACGCGGAACGAGCTCGCGCGCGTGACGGCCGAGCTGTCGCAGCAGCGCGGCGGGACCGAGGCGCTGGAGGCGGAGCTGAGGTCGCTGCGTGACGAGCTCTCCCGCACCAGCGCGGAGCTGACCGAAGCGCGCGGCGGCGGTGAGGCGCTGGGCTGGGAGCTGGCGGCGCTGCGCGAGGAGCTCTCGAAGGCGAAGGCCGCGCTGGCGGAGGCAGAAGGCGGCGGCGAAGCGCTGCGCGACGAACTCTCGCGGGCGCAGGCGGAGCTCGCGGAGGCGCGCGGCGGGAGCGAGGCGATCACCGGCGAACTCACCACGCTGCGCGAGGAGCTCTCGCGGGCGCAGGCAGAACTCGCGGAGGCGCGCGGCGGGAGCGAGGCAGTCACCGGCGAACTCACCGCGCTGCGCGACGAGCTGTCGTGGACGCAGCAGGAGCTGACCGAGGCGCGTGGTGGCGCCGAGGCCGCGGCCGCGGAACTCGAGGGCCTGCGCGGCCGGGTGGAGGTGGACGCCTCCGAGCGGATGTCGCTGCTGGGGCACACCGAAGCGCTGGAGGCGGAGGTGCGGAAGCTGCGCGAGGAGCTCGCCCGCGCGAAGGAGGCGTCGCTGGACGTGGAGCTGGCGGTGGAGCTCCCCGAGGCGGCGGACCCGAAGGCGCTGGCGGCGGTCACCGCGGAGCGCGATCAGCTGCGCACGGACGTGCAGAACATGAAGCGCAAGCTGATGGCGGCGGAGAACGCCATCGAGGCGGCGGCGGTGCTCAAGGGCAAGGTGGCGCGGCTCGAGGCGCAGCTCCGGGCGGCGAAGTCTTGAGCCCTCCGCGCGCGCCGGTCGATCCCCTCACCGGGATCGAGGCGGCGCGGTTCGCCCTCTACCTGCACTTCCCCTACTGCCTGTCGAAGTGCCCCTACTGCGACTTCGCCTCCACCGCGGCGCGGCAGGTGCCGGAGGTGCGCTACGCGGACGCGGTGCTGCGCGAGCTGGAGCTGCGGCTAAAGGCGCGGCCGGAGCTCGCGGGCCGGAAGCTCGACGCGGTCTTTCTCGGCGGCGGCACGCCCTCGCTGTGGGACCCGCGGCACGTCGCGCGCGTGCTCGGCGGAGTCTTCTCCGTGCTGCCCCTGGCGGAGGGCGCGGAGGTCACGCTGGAGGCGAACCCGGGCGCGAGCGACGCGGGACGCTTCGGCGGCTACCGCGAGGCGGGCGTGAACCGGCTCTCCATCGGCGTGCAGTCCTTCCACCCGGACACGCTGAAGTTCCTCGGGCGCGCGCACGACGACCGCGCCGCGGTGGCGGCCTTCCGTTCGGCGAGGGCGGCGGGCTTCGACAACGTCTCGCTCGACTTCATCTATGGCGTGCCGGGCCAGACGCTGCAGATGGCGCGCGAGGACGCGTTGCGCGCGGCGGACCTGGGCAGCGAACACCTCTCCGCCTACGCGCTCACGCTCGACCGGGAGAGCCTCGCCGAGGAGGTCCCGCTCGCGCGCCAGCTCTCCCGCGGCGAGGTCTCGCTGCCGCCGGACGACGCCGTGCTCGCGATGCAGCGCGCGGTGCGAGACGCCTACCGCGCGGCCGGACTTCATCGTTACGAGGTCTCGAACTACGCGCGGCGCGGGCACCACTCGCGGCACAACGCGGCCTACTGGACCGGCGGCGAGTACCTCGCGCTCGGTTCGGGCGCGACGGGCTATCTCGCCGAGGCCGCTCAGCCCGGGCACCGCGGGCTGCGCTGGCAGAACCACCGGAGCGCGGAGCGGTACCTCCAGTCGGTGGAGGAGGGCAAACTCCCCGTCGCGAACGAGGAGCCGCTGGGCTCCTCCGAGCTCTTCGGCGAGCGGGTGGCGATGGGGCTGCGGCTCGCGCCGGGTGAAGCGCCCGCGGCGGAGGGGCTGGACCTTGCCGCGACCTTCCGCGCCTTCGGCCTCGGCGAGGCGGAGACCCGGGAGAAGCTGCAACGCGCCGACGCGCTGGTGAAGCGCGGGCTGCTGGTGCGCGGAGGAACCGAAGGGCAGCGCCTCGCGCCGACGGACGAGGGGCTCGACCTGCACAGCGCGGTGGCCGCCTGGCTCATGTAAGGTCCGCGCCCGATGCGAAGTGAAAGGGACAGGGAGCGCTTCTCCCGCGCGCGGCGGGACCTCATCGACGCGCTGCAACTGTGGCGGATGCTCGCCGAGACGCCCGAGGCCGAGCGCGACGCCACGCTGCAGGACCTCGTCTCGGTGGCGGAGCGGTCCCTCGCCGAGGCCTCTGAGGAGTACGCCGCCGCGGGTGCGCTGCTCGGCTACACCCGCCCACCCCCTTCTTCGCTCGGGATGCGCGGCGCCTCCGAACGTCGGGGCGAGTCCCGCCCGCGCACGAGCACCATGCGCACCGAGGACCTGATGCTCTTCGAGCCGCCCCCCGAGGAATAGTGCGGCGCGTCAGAGGGGCCGGCCGCTATTTTGATCGGGGGGGAAGGTGGCGGCGACGAAGGAATCCGGCTAAACCTCTTTCCCCAGAGCACCCGGTGGCCGACCGGATGCGCGACAGGAGCAGTACGAACATGCACCCGCTGCGCGCTGTACTTCCGGCGCTCGTCGTGGCGCTGACCGCCTGCGCTCCCCAGAGCGACGCGCCGATCATCGTTCCCACCGAACCCGACGCGGTCACCGCGAACCAGCTGCTCGACCGGGCGGATGCGCTCGTCGCGCACATCGAAGAGGCAGACGCGCTCTTCGACCGCACCGGCGACGCGCCCCTCGACGAGGAGGAGAAGCAGCGGCTCCTCGCCATCTACGCCCCGCTGGTGGACTACCTCACGGTGATGGACGGCATCCGGGGCCAGTACCGCTCCGGCGCGGACGCCTACGTCTCGGGTGAGGCGCCGGACCGCAAGGACTCGGTGGCGCTGGCCTTCGCCATGCGCGGCGGGGTGGCGAAGCTGCTGCTGGCGTTCGTCTCGCGGACCACCGGCAAGCCCATGTTCGAGAAGCTGCTCGACGAGGCGCATCCCTCATGGGGCGTGCGCGAGGGCCTCTTCTCCAGGCTGCAGAAGCGCGTGCTCGACCCTCGATCGGCGCAGGAGATGCGGGACTTCAGCCGCCGCCACCTCGAGCCGGCGTACCCCTCGGTGAACGAGCCCCCGCGCCCCGGCGAGACGCCGTTCCAGGAGCTCGCCCGCCGCGCGCACCGCTACACCGACGAGGTCTCCGACCGGCTGCGCAGGGACGGCGCGAAGCTGCGCTGGCTGAACACGCAGCAGGACGTGAAGGACGCGGTGTTTGGCGCCATCCTCCCCGCGCAGACCGTCATCAGCCGCTGGATGGGCGACACCCGCTACGTCGCGCCGCGGCCGCCGCTCGTCTCCAACACGCAGGTGGACGCCATCGCCGCGCGGATGCGCCCCGGTGACGTCTTCGTCGCGCGCCGCAACTGGTACGTCTCCAACGTGGGGCTGCCCGGCTTCTGGCCGCACTCGGGGATGTGGCTGGGCACGCCGGAGGACCTCGCCGCCGAGTTCGACGCCGATCCGGAGGTCCGCAGCGCCTACCCGAACGGCTTCACCTTCGCGCTCGCCACCCGCTACCCGGACGTCTGGGCGGCGCATGGCGCGCCGGCGGATGACGCGCACCTCGGCGGGCGTCACGTGGTGCTGGAGGCGATCAGCGAGGGCGTGGTGCTCAGCTCGCAGTACCACGGGCTCGGCGCGGACCACCTCGCGGTGCTGCGGCCGAAGCTGTCGAAGCTCGAGCGCGCCCGGGCCATCGAGCGGGCCTACCGCACGCTGGGCACGCCGTACGACTTCGAGTTCGACTTCGCCACCGACAACGTCCTCGTCTGCACCGAGCTCGTCTACAAGAGCTACCAGGCGCCGGAGGACGAGGGCGAGAGCCTCCACTTCACCCTCGAGGACATCGTCGGCCGCACCACGCTGCCGGCGAACCGGATCATCGAGCGCTGGGCGAAGACCGTCGGCACCGACGAGGCGCAGCTCGAGTTCGTCGGCTTCATCGACGGTCACGAGGGCAGCAAGAGCTCCGCCGAAAAGAGCGAAGAGGCGCTCCTCGAGTCCTGGCAGCGCCCCAAGTGGGACTGGTCGCAGGAGTGAGGCGCGCTCCCCCCGAGCCCTCCCGTGGTGCAGGCGAAGGGGCGTTGCACACCCCGACCGACCTCGACGCACCTTGCCGGGCGGTGGCGGGACGCAGCAGGCTCCCGGTCATGGCCCCGCTTCGGACCCTCATCGCGGTCGTGTGCCTCGGCGCGGCGCCGCTGGGTGCGGCGTTGGCGCTCGCCGTCCCGACCGAAGCGTTCGCGCAGGCGGGCGGCGCCTCGCAGGTGCAGCTGAAGGTCGGCGGCAGGCGCTCGGTCAGCGTGCAGAACGTCACCCGGGTGGCGGTGGGCGACCCGGAGATCGCGGACATCCGGGTGGCGGGCGGCGAGGTGGAGATCACCGGCCGCGCGCCGGGGACGACGCAGCTGCTCGTGTGGCGCGGCGACGGCTCGAAGCAGAGCTACGCGATCACCGTCTCCCGCTAGTCGAGCAGGAACGTGTAGGTGTACTTGATCTCCGTCGCCACCGGCTGGCCCTTCACGGTGGCGGGGCGGAACTTGAAGCCGCGCACCGCCTTCAGCGCCGCCTCGTCGAGCCCGTAGCCCAGCCCGCGCACGAGCTTCGCGGCCGTCACGTTGCCCTCGGCGTCGATGGCGATGGAGACGACCACGCTGCCCTCGATGCCGGCGCGGCGCGCCTCGGCGGGCCACTCGCTGTTCTGCAGCCGGACCTCGCGCAGCACCTGCGGCTGGGTGTCCGCCTGGTACGAGGGCACGTAGCGCACGCCCTCCGGCGCCCGGTAGGCCTTCACCTGCGAGGGGTCGGTCGCGGTCTCGGCCATCTTCCCGTACGCGGTGTTTCCCACCGGCGCGGCGAAGGAGCCCTGGGCGCTGGTAGAGGACATGGAGATGCCCGTCACCAGCGGCACCGGCTTCGTCGAGGCCTCGGGCGGCGGCGCGTCGTTCGGCGGGGGAGGGGCATCGTTCGGCGGCGGCGGCGTGTCCTCGCGCGCGGCGATGTTCATCGGCGGCGGCTTCGCCTTCCCCACGACCTTCGGCGGGGGCGGCGGCTTCGGGGGCGGCGGCTTGACCGGCTCGGGCTCGGGCGCAGGCTTCGGAGGCTCGGGCGGCTTCGGGCGCTCGACCTCGAACATCACCAGCTCCGCGGGCTTCTGGACCTTTCGCGTCTCCCGCAGCGAGACCGCGTAGGAGTTCGCGCCCCAGTAGGCGACGACGTGGCCCAATGCGGAGACGAGCAGCAGCGCGCCGATGATGAGCCAGGACCGGTCCCGGCGTGGGGTCCAGCCGCCACCGCTCATCGTGCCCTGAACGTCCGCCGCCATGACCCGTGTCCCGCTACTGCCCGGCTGCCGCCGCGGCGCTTTCCTTCTCGATGTTCAGCGCGAACTTGGCGATGCCCTGGCCCTTCACCAGGTCGATGAGGCGCATCACCTTGCCGTAGTGGACACCCTGGTCCGCGCTGATGATCGCGCGCGTCTCGGGGTCCTTCTTGATCGCCTCCGCCACCCGCGCGAGGAGGTCCGCTTCGGTCACCTCCGCGTCCTCGTAGAAGAGCCGGCCCTCCTTATCGAGCACCACGTTGACCAGGCCCTGCACCGTCTCGCCCCCGTGGGCGGCGCGCGGCAGGTCCACCTCGTGCGTCTCGCGCACGATGAAGTTCGCGGTGACCATGAAGATGATGAGGAGCACGAGGACGATGTCCACCAGCGGCACCACGTTGATGCCGGTGATCTCGTCGTCGTCCGGGCCCTGCGCAGCTCCGGCCATGGGCTAGCCCTCGCTCCCGGGGCGCGTGGCGCGGAGGTGGCCCACGAGCGCGTGGCCCAGCGCGTTGGTGCGCGCGGTGATCGTCTTCAGCCAGCGATTGAAGGCGTTGAACGCGAGCACCGCGGGGATGGCCACGCCGAGTCCGACCGCGGTGGCCACCAGCGCCTCGGAGATGCCGGCCATCACCGATTCCTGCACCGACTGCGACTTCGCGCTCGCCGAGGCGAGGTCCGCGAAGGCCTTGATGATGCCGAGCACGGTGCCGAAGAGGCCGACGAAGGGCGCGTTGTTCCCGAGGGTGCCGAGGAAGGAGAGGAAGCGCTCGTACTGCGGACGCTCGCGCGCGACCGTGGAGGCGATGACCTGCTCCACCGTGTCCGCGCCCTGGCCCATCGAGGCGAGGCCCTCGCGCACGACCGCGGCCTCCATGCCCTTCTTGCCGGCCACCGCGGCCTTCACCGCCTCCACCTCGCCGCGCGCGAGCCGCACCGCCAGCTCCTCCGCGGAGGGCAGCCGGTGCGAGGAGAAGTAGACGACGCGCTCGAGCATCACCGCCACCGAGAGCACCGAGAGACCGCACAGCAGCCACAACACCCACTCGGCGTTGGTGGTGAGCGTCTCCAGCAGACGCGCGGTGAGCCAGCCCTGGTGCGCGGACTGCGCCGCCTGGGCCATGAGAAGCGGGAGGGTCATGGGAGTCGCAGGGTTGTGTTATTGAGAATCAAAGTCAATTGGCTTCGGAAGTGCGGCACCGGAGGCGGAAAGCCTGCCTGACGGGCTCAATCAGGTACGCCCGGGACCGTTCAACGTTTCGGCGGCGCCGGCCGTCCCACCGAGTGCCTTCGAGACCTCCGCGGCGCGTTCGCCCGGCAGCGTCCCGAGCGCCCAGGCGACGGCGCGGGAGAGGTCCAGACCCGCCTCGGCCTGCCGCCGCGCGTAGTCCGGCGAGATGCGCAGGGTCCAGTTGTCCGGGCTGACCGTGCCGGGCGCGTTGTAGGCCTCGCGTTCGCCGAGCAGGTCCGTGAAGAAGACGAACACGTTCTTTGCCCGCGAGGCGAGCGCGTCCGCGAAGAGCGCGTGCACCAGCGCGGCGTCACTCTCGCGCAGCCGGCGACGCAGTCCCTCCGCCCCGCCCGGGTCCGCGCAGAGCCGCGCCGCGAGGTGGTCCGCCCAGAGGACGTCCTTCCCGCTCTCCCGCCAGCCCTCGACCGCGCGCCAGATGGAGGGCGTGTCGTGGTTGCCGAGCATCACCCAGTCCGGCGCCTCGGCGTTCTCCGCGCGGTAGACGTCGGTGGGGTCCTCCATCCGCGCCTTCTGCAGCACCCGGAAGCGGCCGAGGCCGTGGCGCTCGAGCACCCGCCGCACCGGATAGGGAAGCGTGCTGAGGACCTCGCAGGAGATGCCGTCCGCGGGCAGGCCCCTCTCGCGCGCGGCCTCCACCAGCGCGTCGAGCTGCACTGCGTAGCGGGCGACCTGTTCGTCCTCGAGTTCTGCGACCCAGTCGTCGGCGTAGCGCGGCCGGCCGCGGCGGAGCTGGTCCGGGCGGGCGATGGCGAAGGGGCGCAGCGCCTCGTGGCCGGGCGCGTCCGGAGAGGAGTAGAGGCGGGCGCCGTTCTGCACCTCGAAGAGGAGGTCCTCGGGCGGGCTGTCGGCGCGGTACACCCAGGGGTCGATCCAGCCGTGCGGATGGTCCACCCGCATGCCGTCGTAGAGCTCCATCAGCCGCTGCGCGCGGGCCCCGATGAAGCGGAGCGCGGGACCCGGCGCGTCGGGCGTGCCGAACTGCGCGGGGTCGAGCACGCCGTAGCCCCACGGCTGGCCCTCGGGGTTCGTGCGCGAGGGCGGCGCGCCCATCCGGTAGCCCTCGAGCATGAGGCCCGCGCGTGCCCACTCGTCCTGCGCGGAGAGGCCCACCTGCAGGTCGCCGTAGAGTGCGAGGCCCATCGTCCCCGCACGCTCGCGGAAGAGGCGCTGCTCCTCGGCGAGCAGCCGCTGCACCGCGGCGTAGGCGCGGATCTCGTCCCGGTACTCTCGTCGAAGCGCGGAGAGACGCTCCGCTGCGCGCGCCTCCTCTCCCGGAAGCGGCGCGAAGAGCCGTTGGTCGAAGCGGGCGGCCTCCGTGCCGGTCCAGTCGCGGTACCAGGCGGCGCCGTGCTCGCGGCAGAGCGGGGCGTAGAGCGCGTCCGGCACGAGCCAGTGGGCTTCGCGCTCGATCCACGCGTCGAGCTCGGGGAGCGCCCGCGCGTCGGAGAGCAATCGCGCCGAGAGCGCCTCCACCACCGGCTCGAAGTGGGCGAAGAGGTGCGCGTAGTCCATGCGCTCGCGCGAATGCGGAGGCCGGGCGGAGACGAGCCGCTCCACGGTCTGCGTGGAGAGGAGCCCGCGTTCTGCGAGGCGCGCGAGCGGGAGGTTGTGCGGGTTGCGCGAGAAGAGCGTGGCCTCGTAGGGCGAGGCGCTGCCCGCGTGCGTCATCCCCTGCGGCCCGAGCTGCAGGCCGTCGAAGCCCAGCGAGACCGCCCACTCGCAGAACCGCTCCGCGCCGCGCGAGAAGGGCGTGCCGCGTCCGGGATCCTCGTCGTCGTCTCCGGGAAACGCCGCGTCGTGGACGCCGAGCACCAGCCGCTCCACGCCGAGGAGCCGGAGTCCCTCTCGGACGAGGGAGGTGTCGGGGCGGCGTCCGGACATGACCCCACAGATGCCCCGGCGGAGCCCGTTGAGCAACGACCGATCCGTCCACGCGTCGGACGGAGGACGCGCTCGGCGGAGGCCCCCGTGAGCAGCGGGGGGCCCCTTCTGCTAGAGCGAAAGACGCCATGGGTCACGAAGTCGATCCCCGCGTGCGCGCGCTGCTGTCGGCGCTCCCCGATCCGCTGGGCGTGTTGGAGAGCCTCTTCACGCACTCGCCGGTTCCCTACGCGGTGTTCGACCGGCAGGGACGCTGCGCGCTGACGAACCTCGCCTACCGCGAGCTGTTCGGACGCGCGCCGCCCGAGGACTACTGCCTCTTCCGCGACGAGGAGGTCTCGCGCACCGGGCTCGACGCGCTGGTCGAGCGGGCCTTTGCCGGCGAGACGGTGAAGACGGCCACCATCTGGTACGACCCGAAGCGGCTCGCGCATGTCCGGGTGGACGACGCGCGGCGGGTGGCGATCTCGCTCACGCTCTTTCCGCTCGGCGGCGAGGCGGACGTCACGCACGTGGGCATCGCCTACCGGGACGTCACCGCGGAGCAGAGCGCCATCGAGGCGCTGGGATCGGCGGAGCGCCGGCTGCTGGCGGTGACGGACAACGCGACGCTGGGGCTGGTGATGATGGATGCGCGCGGACACTGCGTGTTCATGAACCCCGCGGCGGAGCGCATCTTCGGGCTCTCGCTGGCGCAGGTGCAGGGCGGCCCGCTGCACGACTTCGTCCACCACACGCGGCCCGACGGAACGCCCTATCCGATGGCGGAGTGTCCCATCGACCGCGCGCTGCCCACCCGCGCGCAGGAGGGTGGCGAGGACGTCTTCGTGCGCCCCGACGGGACCTTCTACCCGGTGGCCTTCACCGCCAGCCCGATCGTCGTCGACGGCGCCGCGGTGGGCACGGTGATCGAGCTGCGCGAGACGAGCGAGGACAAGCGGCGCGAGAGGGAGCGCGAGGAGCTCCTCGCCGAGCTGAAGGAGGCGGTGGCCCTGCGCGACGAGTTCCTCGCCATCGCCTCGCACGAGCTGAAGACGCCGCTCACGCCGGTGCAGCTTCGCCTGAACAACCTCGCCCAGCGGCTGGCGCGTGGAGAGCCGGTGGCCGAGACGCTCCCCCGCGACGTGGACGCGCTGCAGCGGCAGGTGCGCCGGCTGTCGCATCTGGTGGAGGAGCTGCTCGACGTGTCGCGGCTCTCGTCCGGGCAGCTCTCGTTGCAGTTGGAGTGGGTGCCGCTCGATGTCCTGCTGCGCGAGGTCGTCTCCCGCTTCGAAGCCGAGGCGGAGCGCTCCGGCTGCGCGCTGAGGCTCGGGAGCGTGCCGGAGGTGGTGGGTCGGTGGGACCGGCTGCGGCTGGAGCAGGTGGTGACGAACCTCCTCTCCAACGCGATCAAGTACGGCGCGGCGCAACCGGTGCGGGTGGAGGCGGAGGTCGAAGGAGGCCACGCGCGGATCCGGGTGGTGGACAGCGGCATCGGCATCAGCGCGGAGGCGATGCCGCGCATCTTCGAGAAGTTCGGCCGCGGCGTGTCGGGGAGGCACTACGGCGGGCTCGGACTCGGGCTCTACGTGACGAAGCAGATCGTCGAGGCGCTCGGGGGACGGGTCACCGCGCGCAACGCCGAGGGCCGCGGGACGGTGCTGGAGGTGGAGCTGCCGCTCGCGCAGTCCGCTTCCTGACGGTGCACCGCGTCCTTCGCGCCGCTTGCCCGCCCCCGGAGCGCCGGAAAGCAGGCAGGAGGCCGCGCTTTTCGATCCCCTCCGCTTGTTCCTGTGCGCCGCCACCGCACCTTCGCTGAGGGCCGGGTGAAAGCCTGGCGCGAGGAGGGGGAACACACATGGCGATCGACTTGCTGGAGGGCCAGCACCGGGAGATGGAGAGGCTCTTCGAGCGCATCCGCACGACGGAGCGCGGCGGCGCGCGGGTGCGGCTCATCGGACAGCTGGCGGAGCTCATCACGCTGCACAGCGCGCTGGAGGAGCGGTACTTCTATCCGGTGCTCCGGGTGGAGGGGATGACGCACCTCGTGGAGCGCTCCTTTGCCGAGCACGGCGAGGTGAAGCGGCTCGTCAGCGACCTCATGGAGATGAAGCAGCGCGACCCGCGGCTCGACGAGCTGCTCGCGCGCATCGAGGGGTTGGTGAAGAAGCACGTGGCGGAGGAGGAGGGCGAGCTCTTCACCCGCGCGCGCGAAGTCGCCAGCGAGAGCGTGCTCGCCGGCGCGGACGGGGAGATGCGCCGCGCGATGGGCGACCTGCAGGAGAAGGAGCTGCTGGAGATTGCCGACGAGGCCCAGGGCGCGGTGCCGATGTAGCGGTGCTGCAGGGAGGGGTCAGCCCCCCTCTTCGCTGTTGCGGAGAAAGTCCGCCACCTGGAGGAAGCGCGCGTCGAGGAACCGGCGCAATTCGCCCTCCACGCCGCGCGCGTCCATCGCGGCGCGCATGCAGCGCACCCACGCGTCGCGCATGGCCACGTCCACCGGGAAGTGGGCGTGGCGCATGCGCAGCCGTGGGTGGCCGTGTTTCGCCATGTAGTCCTGCGGCCCGCCCAGCCAGCCCACGAGGAAGAGCGCGAAGCGATCCCGCGAGCCGCGGTCCACGAGGCCCCGCTCGTCGAGCCGGTGCAGCGCGGCCAGCGCGGGCTCGGAGCGGGACATCTCGTCGTAGAAGTGCTCGACCAGCGCGGCGATGCCCTCGCGTCCTCCGAGCGCCTCCCAGGGCGGGCTGTCGGGTCCCGGCTGCCACTGCGTGCTCATGGGGCCTCCCGTCGCACGACCTGAACTTGCAGGCAAGCCGTGGCCTTCGCGGCAGTCACGGGATGACGCTGTCGAGCGCCCCGGTCACCGCGTCGAGTCCGGCGCGGACCTCGGGGGCCTGCTCGAGGTGGATGAAGCGGCCGCTGCTCTTCGGCGCGCCCTCGGTGCAGGCGAGGAGCACGCCGTTGAGGTGGCGGCCCTGAACGTCGGTGGTGCCGCAGAGGCGGTTCTGTCGGGGCGGGCCACCGCTGAAGGCATTGCAGGTGGTGACGTTGCCGAAGCTCTCCGCGAGCCTTGCCGCGAGCTTCGCGGAGGGGCTGTCGGCGGTCGTCGGAAGGGTGGTGCCGTCGGAGACGCTCGCGCCGGTGCCGCCCATCCCGTGCACGCCGATGACGAGGTGATCCGCGAAGTGGTCTGAGAGCGCGCGGTGAGCGGTCTGGAAGGCGCTCCGCTCAGCGTGCGCGGCGTCGGAGATGCGGAAGGGGCCTTCGCCGCCGCACGCGGTGGTGGTGCCGCTGCAGCCCGAGGGCTCGGCGTTCGCGCAGCGGTGCGTGCCGGAGACGATCAGCGCGCGCGCGTCCAGCCGCTGGAAGAGCGCGAGCGACTGCTCCATCGTGCCCGCGTCGTGCAGCGGGTGCGGGGCCTCGAAGATCGCGGGGCGGGCCTTGCCGGTGCGCAGGACGATGCGTGCCTGGCCCTCGCCGGGCGCGGCCTTCCAGAGGACCAGTTGGGACTCTTCGCCCTCGCCGCGGCACAGCGTGTACTCGGCGGTCGCCGCATAGGTGCGCGCGGAGGAGACGTCTCCGCCGAGCAGAGACGCGAAGGAGGCCTCGAGCGCCATCAGCCGCGCGCCCTCCGGCACCCGGTAGGCGTTGCTGTTCGCCTGCGGCAGCTTGATCGCCGACTTGGTGATCGCCGCCAGCACGCCGCCTTCGGTGCACACGGGAAGCGCCGCGAGCGGATCGGCGGGGGCCTGCGCGGGGATGGAGGGCCATGCCTCTTCGACCTTCTCGGTCGGGCGGCCTGGCGCGTCGGGCGCCTCTGTTGGGCTCTCTTCCGTGTTGCCTCCGGGCGGCGACGCGTCCCCGCGGGAGAGGCCCTGCTGGTCGCTCACGCCGGCGCTGCCCTCATCGACGGGGCCACAGGCGGAGAGCGCGAGGCTGAGTGCGATGAGCGCGGTCAGCGCGGAGAGGAGTCTCGTCATGGGCCGGGTGGAACCGTCCGAAACTGGACGCGATTCCGCCCGCGGCCGCTCTCACGCAGAGGGAGCAGACGAGGTCAGTAGTCCCGGCTCCACATGATGTCCGCGCCGCCCACCCGCGCGGTGCCGTACTCGGTCTCGAAGTTCCAGCGGGGGCTTATCTGGTACTCGAGCCGGAAGCCCCACGGGTTCTCGTTGCGCTCCGGCCGCGCGCTGAGCCGCGTCGAGCCGCCGAAGTAGAGCCGCCCGCCGATGTAGGTGCCCGCCTCGAGGCTCGCGTCGGCGAGGCCCTGCTGGCCCGCCTCGATGCTCAGCACGTCGATGGGGATCTTCGAGCCGATGACCCGCCGCAGCTGCGACGCGCCGTAGGAGCCGACGACGCTCGCGGCTTCGTTCCCGCTCATCGAGGCGCTGGAGCCGCGCTTCAGCGTGCGCCTCCCGGTGGCGAGCAGCGTGTAGATCTCCGACTCGCTCAGCGCCGGCTTCGACGACACGCGCACGGTGATGTCCCGGCCCTGGCCGCGCACGGTGGTGAAGACGGCGACGGCCTCGCGCTCGTTGGCGTGCTCGGCGGTGATGTTGATGTAGGGCGCGGAGGGCGGGCCGGCGAAGCGCACCTGCGAGTCGCGCAGCACGTCGAAGCGGCGGCCGAGCACGTCCACCCGTCCGCGGATGAAGCGCAGCTCGCCGAAGACGAGCGTGCGGTCGCCGACCTCCACCCGGAAGTCCTCCGACAGGCCCAGCTCCGCGTTCACGTCGGTGCCGCGTATCCAGAGGTTCCGGGGCGCGTTGACGAGGATCGTCACCCGGGTGGGGCCCTCGGCTGCGCCTTCCGGTGGTGCGCCCGCTGTACCCGCGCCGCCTCCCTGTGCGGCTTGCTGCGCGCGGCGTTTGTAGAGGGGCTCGCCGCGGCGCACGAGCACCACGTCGTCGGGACGATCGAGCTCCTGCAGATCCTTGCGCCGGACCTCCGGCAGCTCCACGTGGAGCTCGGGGATGACGAGGCTGCGCACGAAGAGCTGCGCGCGCGAGGCCTCGCCGCTGATGCCGAACCGGCCGCCGAGGATCGCCTGCAGCTGGTCGTCGATGATCAGCGGGAACTGCTCGAGTAGCCCGTCGCCGGAGAGCAGGTAGAGGTCTCCGCGCCTGTCCGCCCGGAGCGCCACCTGCGCGCGGCCCGCGCCGCTCTGGAGCGAGAAGTTCTCCAGCACCAGCGCCTCGTTCGTGCCCGCCAGCCGCAGCTGCACGTTGCGGTACTGCCCGTAGCCCATCAGCGCGATGCGGCCGTCCTCCCACGCGAGCCTGCCGCGGAACTCGGGTGCCGCGAGGGGACCCGAGAGCTGCGCCTGACCTTCGATGCGTCCGGCGAGCTCGCGCACCAGCGGGGTGACGCCGGAGAGGAACGAGGGGTCGAACGCGTTCGCCGCGATGCGCGCCTGCACCGGCACCCGTCGCCAGTCGAGGCCGCCCGCGAGGCCGCGAGAGGAGAGGTCCACCTCCGCCGAACCGTCCACGCTCAGCCGTCCGCCGCGCGCGGAGGTCAAAAGCACGTGCGTGTGCGCCCGCCCGTCGCCGTAGCGCAGGTCGAGGTCCACCTTGCCCACCGCCATCTCGCCGATGCCGAGGCGATCCACGTGCGCGGTGATGAGCCCCTTCGGATCGTTGAGGTTGCCGCGCAGGTTCACCACCGTGGTGATGACGCCATCCGGTCGCCGGCGCTCGGCGGGCTCGGGCTCGTCCGGATCGGGCGTGGTGATCGCCTGCAGCTCCGTCAGCCGCACCGGTCCCACCTGGCCGTCCACGAGCATCTCGATCGAGTTCGGATCCGCCTTCGCGAAGAGCTCGCCGAGCGACGCCCCGAGGGTCGCTTCGAGATCCACCAGCCGCTGCGGGCCACGCACCACCGCCACCGTGGAGCGCACCGTGTCCCCGCCCGCGGTGACCGTTGCATAGGCGTCCACCGGCGCGAGGCCCTCACCCGACGCGTCGCGCACCGTCACGTGCAGCTTTCCTTCGGGCGCGAGCACCGGTCCCTTCGCCTGCAGCGACATCGACACCGTGCCGCCGAGCTTCGAGGGCAAAAGCCCCCACGCGTGCGCGGCGGCGAGCGGCACGTTGCGGAAGGAGGCCTCGAGCTCCACCGGCTCTTCGATGAACATGCGGCCCGACACCGGCCCGGTGAGGAACTGTCCCGCGATCCACGGCGTGCGCAGGAGGAGGAAGCTCTCGCTGCCCATCGACACCAGATCGATCCGGGCGAGGAGCTTCCGGTCCGCGCCGCTCTCCACGATCACGTTGAGGTCGCCCGGTGGTCCCTCGCGCTGACGGACCTCGTCGCCGTCCACCACGATGCGCACGCGCGGATCCGCGGCGGTGCCGTCCACGGTGATCGTCGCCGCGGCGCTTCCGGAGAGCCCGGGGTCCAGGCCCAGCGCGGCGAAGAGCGCCTCCAGCCGCGTGTGCCCGATCGCGAGGTCCGCGCGCAGCGGCTTGCGCACGCCCTTCGTCAAACCGCTCACCGGGAGGGTGAAGGTGCCCTCCAGCTGAGAGGCCAGCGCGAGCACCCGGATGCGCCCGTCCGCCTGATCGTTCGCGTAACGCGCGTCGAGCTCGAGCCCCACCTCCTCCAGCTTCCCCCACGAGCCGTTGCGCAGCTGCACCTGTGCCGCCGCGGTGGGCTTCGCTGTGGTGCCGCCGAGGTTCACCCGCGCGTTGAGCTCGCCGCCGAAGGGGGAGCCGTCCTCCTCTTCGAGGCCCAGCAGCGACTGCGGCAGCGCCGTCAGCGTGAGGTTCTCCACCACCGCGCGCACGTCCAGCTTCTCGCCGATGAGGCTGCCGTCCACGCCGAGCCGCTGCCGGCCCGCGCGCAGCCACACCGGCTCGAGCGTGAAGTCGCCGCCCTCGAAGCGCAGGTGTGACGGGCGCTCCATCGTCCACTGCGCCTCCGGATAGCGGAGCGCCATCGCGTCGATGCGCAGGCCTTCGCGGTCCTCGTCGACGAGGCCGCGTAGCTTCAGGGCGACCTCCGCCATCCCGCGTCCGGTCAGCTCCGCGGTGAGGGTCCGGCCCTTCGTGGCCACGTCGCCGCGGACGTCCCGGAACTCGCGCTCGCCGAACTCCAGCGTCCCGATGCGCAGCCGCGCGTCCGCGTCCAGCGGGTGGCTGAGGTCGGGCACGTTGGCGTCGAGCTTCAAGGCCTGCACCCGGACGTCCTCCCAGCGCAACGATGGGAAGCTTCCCTTCGCGCGCAGGCCGGGGCCCGCCAGAGGCCCCTGCAGGCTCACGGTGAGCTCGCCTCGACCGGAGAGGGGGAGGCCCTCCGGCTTCACCGCGCGGCCCAGCGTGCGTCCCAGGAGCCCCAGGTCGGTCGCGCTGAGCCGTCCGTCGAAACGCAGCTTCTCGCGCGTGCCCTCGCCGCCGCCGGTCAGCCGAGCACCGGGCACCTGCACGTCGAGCTCCGAGAGCGACACCACGCCGTCTGCCGCGCGCGCCTGCAACGTGACCGGACCGAAGGCGTGGCCCTCCACCGTGGAGCGCGGCATCTCCAGGGAGAGCGCGCCGTTCAGCGTCTCCAGCGAGAGGCCCTGCAGGTCTCCCTTCAGCGACAACGCGAGGTCCGAAGGAGGCCCGTTGGCCACGAGCTTCGAGAGGTCCACGCCGCGCGCCTGCACGTCGAGCCCTTCCGCCCGGAGCAGCGCGAGGTCGAGCCGGCCCTTCACCTCCGCGGTCGCGCCGCCCGCCGCGAGCCCGAGATCGGCGGCGAAGAAGTTGCCGTCCTGCGACAGCGTCCCCTGCACCTCCGCGTCGCTCACCAGTGGCCACGGAGTCACGAACGCGCGGAGCGTTCCGTGCGGCAACGCGAGCGTCTCCACGTCCACCGCCACCGTGTCGTTCTTCGCCTCGCCCTTCGCGGCGACCTCCAGCAGCACGTCCGCCAGAGAGAGCGTCAGCTCGGCGTCGGTGTGCGCGGCCGAGTGCTCGAACTGCGTGACCACGCGGAGGGGGCCTTCGACCGGTTCGCTGAAGCGGCCGTCGAGCTCGAGCTCTCCCCAGATGCGCGCGGGCAGGGCCTCGAAGGTGAAGGCGCCCTCGGCCTCGACGTCTCGCAGGTGCGTCTCTTCCGTCAGCGCGGCGATCGTCGACTGCCGGTAGCGCACGTCGCCGCGAAGCAGCTCGAAGCGCTTCACTTCGACGGTCAGCTCCGCGGGCTCCGTCTCGGGCAGCTCCTCCTTCACCTCGCGCACCGCGCGCACGAGGTTCAGCCCGCGCTCGTCCTGCACGAGGTCCACGTTGACGTCGCTGAGCTTCACCATCGGCAGCACCACGCGGCGGTGGCGCAGCAGCGAGCCCAGATCCACCACCGCCTCCAGCCGGCCGATCCGCGCGACGATCCCGCCCTCCGGATCGCGCAGCACGAGGTCGTCGAGCACCAGCTCTCGCAGCGAGAGGTCGAGCCGGCCAATCTCCACGTTGCCCGGCACCGCGTCGTCGATCGCGCGGACCACGCGCTCGCGCACGATGCGCTCTCCCGGTGGCGTGGTGACGAAGACCCAGACGCCGACGAGCAGCGCGAGGGTCATCGCCGCCAGCACGAGGAGCAGGAGCCCCGCTCTTTTCAGCAGGCGCCTCACGTCAGAAGGCCTCGCCGATGGAGATGTGGAGCGCGCAGAGGCCCTCTGGGTTCACGTTCGCGTCGCGCTGGGTCGCGCCGAGGCCGAAGCAGCCGCCGGCGGGAGGCGGGGAGAGGTACGTGCCCGGCAACTCGTACACCCGCGGCGCTCTTCCCACGGGCAGGCGGTAGGCGAGGTCCACCCGGATGGGACCGACGAGCGTCACGTAGCGCAGCCCGAAGCCCACCGCGTATTGCAGGTGTGTGCCGAAGTAGGACGGCACCGTCTGTGGCGTGATGTCTGGCTCCACCGCGTCCGCCCGGTTGTTGAATCCGGTGTCGAGGAAGACCGCGAGGATGAAGTCCGGATTCAACCGGTACCTGCCCTCGACCGAGCCCTCGAAGAGTCGCTCGCCGCCGATGGGCACCACGTCTCCGGGCTGTCGTCCGACCGGTGCGGCGATGCCGTCGCGTGCGTTGGCTGCGCTGACGCCATCCGGGGGCACGAGGAGGAGCGGTGACAGTCGCCGGCTGTTGAAGCCGCGCATCGAGTTGCCGCCGCCGGCGAAGAAGCGCGAGACGATGGGGCTCTCCTGACGCGAGAGCAGCGCACCGCCGCGCGCGCGTAAGGCGACGGTGAAGCGCTGGTTCTCGAGGAAGGAGAAGTAGAGGCGCGCCTCGGGCAGCACGCGCACGTAGGTGAAGTCGCCGCCCAGCAAACCTCCGCCCAGCTGCACCGAGAGCCCGAGGTAGTAGCCCTCCGCGGGATCGACAGGGTCTGGACGCAGGCCGCCCGCGCTGCGCCGCATCCGCCGGTCCCACTCCACGTTGCCCTCGAGGAAGGAGAGCAGGCACGCCTCCGGCCGCGGACACCCGAGCGCCAGCTCCGGCGCGTTGCCGCCGAGCACCGCCAGCCCGCGCAGGAAGCGGTAGGCCTCGAAGTTGTAGGTGAAGTGCGAGAGCAGTGATGGATGCGGCTGCCACGCGACGCCGGAGCGCACCTGACCGCCGAGCACGTAGAAGGCGGGCTCCGGACGCGCCTCGCCCTCCGCCGCCACGTACCCGCGCAGCGAAGGGTGGAAGAAGCGCGGCTGCGCGAACTCCACGCCGAGGTTCGCCAGCGGGTCGTTCTCCGTCTTCACGTTCGGGTTGCGCAGGCCCACGTCCCACACCGTGGGCAGGAACGCGTAGCCCACGCGGAGCCTCGTGGAGAGCGTGCGCAGGCCGCCCATGAAGTTGCGGTCGATGTACTCGAGCCGCGCGCGCGCCTCCTGCCGCGTCTGGTCGAGCCCGATGCCGCCGCCCGCCCTCAGGGTCCGGAACGGGGCCTCGCGCACGTCCACCACCACCGGGACCGTGCCCGTCTCGCGATCCGCCGCGCCGCGGTTCACGCGCACGCCGCCGAACACGCCCATCTTGAAGACCCTCGCCTGCGCCTCCGCCAGCGCCGACTCGCTGAACCACTGCCCGCGGCCGATCGCCACGCGCGCCTCTTCGATGATCCACTTCGGCGGCACCTTCGGGTTCGGATCGGTGGCGACGAAGATGTCCCCGAAGCGGAAGCGCGGGCCGGGCGCGACCTCCAGCAGCACACGCGCGAGCCGCGTCTCCACGTCCACCTCGGTGCGGCCCTCGACGACGACCTCCGCGTAGCCGAGCTCGCGAAGCCGCGCGCGAAGGAGGGGCTTCACCGCCAGCCACTCGGACTCGCGGAAGGTCTCGCCCTCGCGGAGGGGAAAGGTCTCCAGCACCGCCTCGCGCTGCGCCTCGGAGAGGATGTCCAGGCCTTCGATCCGGACCTCCGCGATGCGGGTGGGCTCGCCCTCGAAGACGCGCACGCGCAGCGAGACGTGGCCGTCCTCCACCGGGACGACGTCGTCCTCGAGCACCCGCGCCTGGTAGAAGCCGCGCGACTCGTAGAAGCGCTCGATGCGGCGCAGATCCGCCTGCCACGCGTTCGCGTCGAACGGCTCCACCGACCAGGGCCACTGCGGCTCGGTGGTGAGGATGCGCTCCTTCACCTCCTCCTCTGCGAGCTGCTTCGTGCCGTCGATGCGCAGCTCCTTCACCCGGAGCTCGTCCGGAGGACGCGGCGTGGTCGAGCAGCCGAGAAGACCCATCCCGCCCGCGAGGAAGGCCAGGGCCGCGGCGCACAGGAGCACCGCGCCGTCGCGCGCACGCACCCGTGGGAACGCCGCGGAGGGCCGCGGGCTGGGAAGGCCAAGCACGCGCCGGTTCTAGCCGATGGTCGTCAGGCTCCAAGGACTCGACGCAGGGCCCCGTCCGCTCTCGGAAATCCGAGGGAGTCGCAAAGGCAGCGGCCGCACGGTCGGACCTTCTCATTGCCCCTCCGGTGCCCACGTTCACGGCGAGGAGGAGGCACTGAGCATGCACAGCGACAGAGCGAAGACGATGGAGGGGCCGCGCGACCAGGCGTACTGGCTCCTGCGGGCGGGCTTCATCGCCGCGCCGATGCTGGCGGGGTTCGACAAGTTCACCGAGAAGATGGTGCGGTGGGAGGACTACCTCTCGCCGACGTTCGCGAAGCTGGCGCCGGTCTCGCCGCGCACCTTCATGAAGCTCGTGGGCGTGGTGGAGCTGGCGGCCGGGACCATGGTCGCGCTGAAGCCGAAGGTCGGCTCGTACGTGGTGGCCGCGTGGCTGGGAGGCATCATGACGAACCTCCTGCTGCACCCTCGGCGCTACCTCGACATCGCGCTGCGTGATCTGGGGCTGGCGCTCGGGGCGCTGGCGCTGGGGAGGCTGGAGGCGGACCGCGCGCAGGCCTCGCGCAGGTTGCCCACGGGGCGCTCGTTCAGCGCGAATGCGAACGCGAACGCGAACGCGAACGTCGAGCCGGCGGTGCCGTCGCCGCAGCGGCAGTGGCCCACCCTCGAGGAGCCGCAGCACGCGCACTGAAGTCGCTAGAGCTCCACCTGCATGCCCAGCTCGACCACGCGACCGGCGGGGAGGCCGAAGTACGCGGTGGCGGTCTGGGCGTTGCGCGACATCCAGGCGAAGAGGACCTCGCGCCACTTCGCCATGTCGCGGCGGCCGGAGGGGATGAGGGTCTCGCGCCCGAGGAAGAACGTCGTCTGCATGATGCGCAGGTCGACTCCCCTCTCGCGCAGCGCGGGGAACAGCGAGGGCACGTCCGGGTGCTCCATGAAGCCGAAGCGCGCGGTGACGCGGTGGAAGCCGTGCGCGAGGTGCTCGACGAGGAGGCGCTCGTCGTCGCGGACGTGCGAGACCTCCAGGGTGGTGACGGTGAGGAGCACCACCTGCTCGTGCAGCACGCGGTTGTGCTTGAGGTTGTGCAGGAGCGCGCGCGGCGTGCCCTCCGGAGCTCCGGTCATGAAGACGGCGGTGCCGGGGACGCGGGTGGGCATGTCTCTCGCGAGGCTCTCGAGGAAGGGCTCGAGCGGGAGCTGCTGCGCCCGGAGTCGTTGGGCGAGCAGCGCGCGGCCGCGGTTCCAGGTGGTCATCAGCGTGAAGACGACGAGCCCGATGACGATCGGCACCCAGCCGCCGTGGGCGAACTTCACCGCGTTGGCGCCGAAGAAGGCCAGCTCGATGGCGAGGAACCCCGCGCAGACGAGCGAGGCGGTCGCGGTGCTCCAGCCCCAGAGGTCGCGCGCGACGAAGAAGGCCAGCACGGTGGTGATGACCATCGTCATCGTCACCGCGATGCCGTACGCGGCGGCGAGCGAGCTGGAGTTCTTGAACCCCAGCACCAGCACGCACACCGCGACGAGCAGCATCCAGTTCACGCCGCGGACGTAGATCTGGCCAATCTCGTGCGCCGAGGTGTGGGTCACCTCGAAGCGCGGCGAATACCCGAGCTGCACCGCCTGACGGGTGAGCGAGAACGCGCCGCTGATCAGCGCCTGCGAGGCGATGATCGCGGCGAGCGTGGCGAGCACGACCATGGGCACGAGGGCCCACTTCGGAACGAGGTGGTAGAACGGGCTCGCAGCGCCGCTCGGGTCCGCGAGCAGTTGCCCGCCCTGGCCGTAGTAGTTGAGCAAGAGCGCGGGGAGCACCAGCCCGAACCACGCCGCGCGGATGGGGCGCCGGCCGAAGTGGCCCATGTCCGCGTAGAGCGCCTCGCCACCGGTCACGCAGAGGAAGACCGCGCCGAGGACGAGGAACCCCTTGCCGCCGTTGTCCGCGAAGAACCGCACCCCGTGCACCGGGTTCAGCGCGCCGAGGATCTCCGGGTGCTGCGAGATGCCGGTCAGCCCCAGCAGCGCGAGCGCGGTGAACCAGAGCACCATCACCGGACCAAAGACCCGGCCCACCGCGCGCGTGCCCCGGCTCTGGAAGAGGAAGAGCACGAGGATGATCGTCACCGCGATCCAGGTGATCCACTCCTCGGGCACCGGCGTGCCGATCTTCGGGTCGCGCAGGCCTTCGATCGCGCTGAGCACCGAGATGGCGGGGGTGATCGCGCCGTCGCCGTAGAGGAGGGCTGCGCCGAAGAGGCCCACGAGGATCAGCGACCGCCGCGGCTGTCCGCCGGCGCTCTTCTTCGCGATCGCGAGCGAGAGCAGCGCGAGGATCCCGCCCTCGCCGCGGTTGTCCGCGCGGAGGATGAAGGCGATGTACTTCACCGAGACGATGAGGATGAGCGACCACGTCACCAGCGAGAGCACGCCGTAGACGTTGTCGATGGAGACTGGCACCGGGTGCGTGCCGGCGAAGCACTCCTTCAGCGCGTAGAGCGGGCTGGTGCCGATGTCGCCGAACACCACCCCCAGGGCACCGAGGGCGGCCGTCGCCAACGCGGCGCGGGGCGCGGGAGTTTCAGCGGCGGAGGATGAGGGAGCGCCCTGCGTGCCGTGACCCTCCGGTGGGGACGACGACGGTGTCGGGCCGGTCATGCGCGCGCACAGTGTCGCACTGCGTCAGCGGCTGCAACGGCCCCTGCACCGACACCATTTCGTGCACACGTCGTGGAGTGGACGGACCGCAGCCCGCCGGATCCTGCCGGGCGCTTGCCGAAGCGAGCAGGCGGCTGAGCCATGGCCGGCCCGTCCGGTGTCCTGAGCGCACAGGGTGCCGATCGTCTGGCCTGGGAGGGGAAGACCATCGTCACCGCACTGCTGATCGTGGCTGCGCTGATCCTGCTCAACGGCGTTTTCTCCGGCGCGGAGATCGCCGTGGTCTCCGTGCGCCGGACCCGGGTGAAGGAGCTCATGGGCGAGGGGAGTCGAGCCGCGCTCGCGGTGGAGAAGCTGCGCTCGAACCCGGACCGCTTCTTCGCCACCGTGCAGATCGGCATCACCGTGGTGGGCGCGACGGCGGCGGCGCTGGGTGGCTCGAGCCTCGCCGCGCAGGTGACGCCCACCTTCCAGCGCTGGGGCCTCGGGGAGTTCGCGGACGAGGCCGCGTTCGCAGTGGTGGTGGGCGGCATCTCCTTCTTCTCGCTCGTCATCGGCGAGCTGGTGCCGAAGTCGCTCGGGCTGCGTTACGCGGAGGGCTACTCGCTCTTCATCGCACGGCCGCTGGTGGGGCTCGGCCGGCTGGCGCGTCCGCTGGTGTGGCTCCTCACCTTCTCGTCGAACCTCGTGCTCCGCTTCTTCGGCGACCGCACGAGCTTCACCGAAGGGCGCATGAGCGCGGAGGAGCTGCAGCAGCTGGTGGAGGACGCGGCGAAGTCCGGCACGGTGGACACGCAGACGAGCGAGATCGCCTCGCGCGCGTTCGAGCTGAAGGACGTGAACGTGGCGGCGGTGATGGTGCCGCGCAGCCGCATCGTGGCCATCGACCGCGAGGCGGGCTTCGAGGCCCTGAAGCAGACCATCCTCGACTCCGACCACTCGCGGCTGCCCATCACCCGCGGCGGGGTGGAGCAGATCGAGGGCTACATCGTGGCGAAGGACCTGCTCGCCGCGATGTGGTTGAAGCGGCAGGCGACGATCGACGATCTCCTGCGGCCCGCGTACTTCGTCCCCGATTCGATGCGCGCGCTCGATGCGCTGCGCGAGCTGCAGAAGCGCCGGCTGCAGATGGCGATCGTGGTGGACGAGCGCGGCCTCGTCAGCGGCCTCGTCACCGTGGAGGACCTCGTGGAGGAGCTGGTGGGCGAGATCGTCAGCGAGAAGGAGCCGGACCTCGCGCTGGCCGAGGAGCTCGCGGACGGTCGCTTCGCAGTGGGCGGCGGGACGTCCATCCGCGACGTGAACCGGGCGCTGAACATCTCTCTGCCCGAGGGCGAGGGCTACACCACCGTGGCCGGCCTCTGCATCGCGGAGGCGGGGAGGATTCCGGAGGCGGGCGAGACCTTCACGCTCGAGGACGGCTGCGAGCTGGAGGTGGTGGACGCCAGCCCCCGTCGCGTGCGCCGCGTGGCCATCCGCAAGGTGCAGCCGCCGCCGGAGGAGAACGCGGAGGCGGCCGAGGAGGAGAGCGGCGCTTCAAGGGAAGCGCGGCACGAAAGCGAGCCGGTGCAGCACGCCTGAGCCCCTGACGCCTCCCTTCAGCGTCCGGAGGCCTCGGTCATCCGCGCCATCATCGAGGCGGCGCGCCGGGTGGGCATGTCCGAGAGCAGCCGCGAGGTGGGCTGCTCGATGCGGTAGGCCCAGTTCGCGTCGCTCATCGATCCGGGGAGGTTGATCCGCTCGCGGGTGCCGAGGATGTCCTGCCAGGGGAGCACCACCAGATCGCTCGAGCTGTTCGCGCAGGCAGCGAGCAGCGCCGCATGAACGGGCGGGGTCATCTCCACCTCCTCGCGCGGCACCGCGGCGAGCTCCGGCCAGGCGCGCGCGGCGGCCTCGCGCTCCTCACGCGGAAGGGCCTCCCACCACTCGCGCAGCGTGTCCGTGTCGTGCGTGCCGGTCGTGGCGAGCGACACCGGGCTGAACTTCCGCGGGTCGCGGTACACGTGCATGTCGCGCTCCCAGCGCAGCACCTTGTAGCCGGGCAGCCCGAGCCCTCCGAGCGTCTCGCGCACCCAGTCGGGGATGACGCCCAGGTCCTCGGCGATGATCCCCGCGTCTTCGGAGAGGAGCCGGAAGTTGCGTTCGCCCAGTGGCCGGTGCTTCTGCGCGTCCTCGGGGATGAAGCGACCAGTGGGCGTCTTCTCGTCGCGGATCCACTGACGGAAGTAGCCCACCGCGTGATCGACGCGGCGCACGTCGTAGTAGGAGGCCGCCTTCTTCGCGCGGAAGCGGAGCCAGGCGTAGTCGTCCGCCTCCATCGCCTCGAAGTCGAAGTAGGGAAGGCCCCAGTCCTGACCGGTGGCGCTGAAGTCGTCCGGCGGCACGCCGAGGCGCGCGTCGCGGCGGAGGATCCGCGGGTTCGCCCAGCAGTCCGCGCTGTCCTGGCCGATGATGAAGGGCTCGTCGCCGCAGAGGAGGATGTTCCGCGAGCGCGCGTCGTCACGCACCGCGCTCCACTGCGTCTCCGCGATCCACTGCAGGAAGGAGCGGAAGCGGATCTCCCGCTCCAGCTCGCGGCTCGCGGTCTCCAGCGCCTCCGGCTTGCGCGTGCGCAGATCCTCCGGCCACTCCCACCAGGCGCGGTTGCCCTCGCGGTCGCTCAGCGCGGCGAAGAGTGCGTAGGTCTCGAGCCAGCCCCGCTGCGCGTTGCACCAGTCGCGGAAGGACTGCGCGCGCTCGGTGCCCTTTGCCCAGTGCTCGGCGTCGAAGGTGTCGAAGGTCCGGCGCAGCGCCGCGCCCTTCACCGGGAACACGAGGTCGTAGCGGATGCGGTGCGCGCTCCGGGCCTCCGAGAGCTTCGCCTTGTCCTCGTCCGAGAGCGCGTCGAACCCGCCGGACTGCGCGAACTCCGGCACCGAGGGCAGGTGGATGAAGAGCGGGTTGAGACCAAACGCGCTGCGCGTGGCGTAGGGGCTCGGGTCGCCCGGTGCGGTGGGCAGCAGAGGCAGCACCATCAACAGGCGCTGCTTCGCGGCCTGCATCCAGTCGAAGAAGCCGGCAAAGGCGCCGAAGTCGCCGATGCCGAAGTCGTCGTCGGAGCGGAAGGAGAAGACGGGGAGCAGAACGCCAGAGAGCCGACCTGTGCCAGTGGGCATGTCTCGAGGAATGTGCACAACCCCATGCCTGCCCGCCAGCCCTCAATGCGTGCGTGCGAGATAGGGGCGCGGGAGTGACGCGCGGTTGACGCGCGGTGCCCGGATTCGTCACTTATGGACTGCCTTGTCTTCGCGCTCCGTCAGCTCCGTCCGTTCCGTCACCGCTTCCGAAAGGCCCTCTGAGCCGGAGGGCGTGAGGCTGCCGGTGGACTTCTACGACCGGCCGGCGCTGAGGGTCGCGCGCGAGCTGCTGGGGAAGGTGCTCGTGCGCGCGGAGGAGGGGAGGGTCTTCCGCGGCCGCATCGTGGAGACCGAGGCCTACGTGGGCGAGCACGACCTCGCCTGTCACGCGGCGAAGGGACGCACCGCGCGCACCGACGTGCTCTACGGGCCGCCGGGGATCGCGTACGTCTACCTCATCTACGGCATGTACCCGCTCTTCAACGTGGTCACGCTGCCGGAGGGCACGGCGGCGGCGGTGCTCGTGCGCGGGCTCGAGCCGCTGCACGGGTTCGATCCGGAGCACCGGACAGACGGCCCCGGCAGGCTGACGCGCGCGATGGGGATCGGGCTTCGTCACAACCGCCGCGACCTCGTGCGTTCGGACTCATTGTGGTTGGAGGAGGCGCCCGGCGTGCCCACCGCGCGGGTGATGAAGGGCCCGCGCATCGGCGTGGACTACGCGGGTGAGTGGGCGCACAAGCCGTACCGCCTCTGGGTGAAGGACAACCCGCACGTGTCGCGGACGCCGAACCCCCGGAAGCCCGCGCGCCCATAAGCGCTTGACCCACCGCGTCTCGCGGGGAACCCTGCCGCCGCCATGGACGATGACCGCGCGCTGCTGGCGCGTGCCCAGGGGGGTGACGTCGCTGCGTTCGAAGCGCTGGTGGAGCGTCACACCGATCACGTCTATGGCCTCGCCTTCCGCATGTTGCGCTCGGAGGCGGATGCGGCGGAGGTGACGCAGGACACGTTCCTCGCCGCCTTCCAGTCGCTCGGCGAGTTCCGCGGAGACGCAGCGTTCGGCTCGTGGCTCTACCGCATCGCCGCCAACGCGGCGGTCACGCGGCTGCGTCAGCGCAGGGTGGCGGAGAACGCCCATGGAGAGCTCGCCTCGCCGGAGTTCACCGAGCGCGGCAGCCTCACCCGACTGCCGAGGCCGGAGTGGGCGAGGGCCGCGGAGCAACAGGTGCTCGACGCGGAGATGCGCGAGGCCATCCAGCGCGCGAGCGACGGGCTGCCCGAGGCCCACCGCGAGGTCTTCCTCTTGAAGGACGTGGACGGGCTGAGCTACGAGCAGATCTCTGAAGTGACCGGCGATTCGGTCGCCGCCGTCAAGAGCCGCCTGCACCGCGCCCGGCTGACCATGCGAGAGGCCATCGAGCGCTTCTACGAGGAAAAGTCGTGAAACGGCTGAGCCTCCCCGTCATGTTGTGATTCGCGCCGCATGAAGTGCTGCAAGGACTCCATCCACTCGCTGTTGGACTTCCTCGACGGAGCGCTCGGGGAGGAGGAGCACAAGGCCCTGGAGGAACACCTGAACGGGTGTCCCCCATGTGTGGACTTCGTGCGCACCTACCGCGAGACCACCGGCCTCTGCCGTAAGGCGCTGGCGGCGAAGATGCCGGAAGAGCTCGCTGGCAAGGTGAAGGAGTTCCTGCGCGCGCGGCTGCAGAAGTCGCAGTCGTAGCCTCGAGCGGCTGGGCAGTGCGGCCCATTGGGCGCCCGGCCGGTCCCTCGCTGTGAGTGCTCTCATCGCGTCATGCGTGCGGAGGCCGCGTGCAGTGGTAGAGGTCGCGGCATGGACGCGCCGCAGCTGAACCTGAAGAACCTCTCCCTCGAGGAGCTGACCGAGGTGCTCCGGCCCGCGAACCCTTCGCGCACCGCGGTGCTGAAGGTGTTTGCGCGCGTCTTCGCCCACGGCGCAGGTTCGGTGGAGGAGGTCGCGCGGGCGCCGCAGGTGCCTCGTGAGGTGGCCCAGCTGCTGCGGGCCAGGGCGGAGCTGCCGCGGCTGACCGTCATCGAGCGCAGGCGCGCGAGCGACGGCTTCGTGAAGTACCTCTTCGAGAGCCCGCTCGGCGGTCGCGTGGAGGCGGTGCGGATCCCCATCTTCGACGAGAAGTACGTGGTCTGCGTGTCGTCGCAGGTGGGCTGTGCGCTGGCGTGCGACTTCTGCGCGACGGGGCGCATGGGCTTCAAGCGCAACCTGCAGACGTGGGAGATCCTCGATCAGGTGATGCACGTGCGCGAGGAGGCGGACCGTCCGGTGCGCGGCGTCGTCTTCATGGGGATGGGCGAGCCCCTGCTCAACTTCAAGGAGACGGAGCGCGCGGCGCGGATCCTCTGCCACCCGGCGGGCTTCTCCATCGGCGCGAAGTCGATCACCTTCTCCACCGCGGGCGTGCTCCCCGCCATCCGCCGCTACATCAAGGAGGACCACCCGTACCGGCTCGCGTTCAGCGTCACCAGCGCCATCCCCGAGAAGCGGGTGAAGGTGATGCCGGTGCAGGAGGCGAACCCCTTCGGCGAATTGGTGGAGGAGATCCGCCAGTACGCGGTGCAGCGCCGCGAGCGCGCGATGATCGCCTACGTGGCCATCCGCGGCTTCAACACCGGGCTCGAGGACGCGGTGGCGTTGCGCGACGCGTTCGCGGGCGTGCCGGTGAAGATCGATCTCATCGACGTGACCGATCCGACGGGGAAGTACCTCCCGCCCACCGACGAGGAGCTGAAGGCCTTCCGCGACCACCTGCAGCTCGTCGGCGCGCCGATCGCGCGGCGCTACTCGGGCGGCAAGGACATCGGCGCGGCGTGCGGCACGCTGGAGGCCAGCCAGTACGGCGGAGAGGTGATGACCCTCCCCGCCGCACCGGTCGTTTCCTAGGTCCTGGACCAGGACCTCCGGCTCAGAGTCAGGTTCGACCCCTGCCGAAGGTTCAACGCAGCCGGTTCACGAGTGCCCGCCCCACCAGGAAGCCACCCGCGACGGCAGCAAGGACTGGAAGACCCCTCCGCAGCCGGTGCTCGAGCACGTCCACGCGATCCGCCGCGAGCAGCATCACCCAGTGCTTCGGGTAGTGGTCCGGCCACGAGTACGCGAGCTTCCTCATCGCGCCTGCAACGCCCTTCGCCGGCTGCGCGGTGCCCCAAACCGGCGGGTAGTCCTTGTGCGGGCGCCCGTGCATGAACTGCTTCACCTCGGTCTGCTGCCGCGGCGGCGGGTACTCCGCGAACGGGGCCGCGCGGGGCGGGCGCTGGTACTGCGGAATGCCCGGCCGCTTCGACGGGTCTGCATCGACGCCGTAGCCGGGGATCTGGTCGTGGTCGATCATCTCTCCTCCTAGTGGATGCTGGTGGCGTGCGGGTCGATCATGCACTTGATGCACCCGTCGCTCTTGTCCGAGAAGATCTGGTAGCCGTGGCCGATCTCGTCGAGCGTGAGCTTGTGGGTGAAGACGCCCTTGCCGTCCACGCTGCCGTCGCGCAGGCGCTCGAGCAGGTGCGGCAGGTAGCGGTGCACGTTGCACTGGTTCGCGCGGATGGTGAGGCCCTTGTTCATCGCGGTGCCGAAGTCCATCGCCAGCGCCGGCGGGCCGTACACGCCCACCACCGAGACGCGTCCGCCCTTGCGCGTGGCGTGGAAGCAGAAGTTCAGCGCCGCCGCGCTCCCGCCCTGCAGCTTCATCTTCACGCCGAGCAGTGACTGCAGCGGCGCGCCCTCCGCCTCGAGCCCCACCGCGTCGATCGTCGCGTCCGCGCCGCGCCCGCCGGTGATGTCCTTGATCGCGGTGACGACGTCGACCTCCTTGAAGTTCATCGTCTCGACCTTTGCCCAGCGCTCGGCGAACGCGAGCCGGTAGGGCACGTGGTCCACGCCGATGACGCGGCCCGCGCCCATCAACCACGCGCTGCGCATGGCGAAGAGGCCCACCGGACCGCAGCCAAAGACGACCACCGTGTCGCCCGGTTCGATCTGCGCCATCTCCGCGCCCTGGTAGCCGGTGGGGAAGATGTCGGCGAGGCAGAGCACCTCCTCCTCGCTCATGTCGTCGGGGATCTTCATCGGCCCCACGTTGGCGTAGGGCACGCGCACGTACTGGGCCTGGCCGCCGTCGTAGCCGCCGGTGGTGTGCGAGTAGCCGAAGACGCCGGTGGCGATGTCGCTCGACGGGTTCGCGTTCTCGCAGTTGGCGAAGAGTCCTCGCGAGCAGAAGAAGCAGCCGCCACACGCGATGGGGAAGGGGACGACGACGCGGTCACCGGGCTTGAGATTCTGCACGCCCTTGCCCACCTCCTCGACGACGCCGGTGAACTCGTGGCCGAAGGTGTGGCCCACGCGTGTGTCGGGGAGGAAGCCGTGGAAGATGTGCAGGTCCGAGCCGCAGATCGCCGCGCGCGTGACCTTCAGCACCGCGTCGAGCGGGTGCTCGATCTTCGGGTCCGGCTTGTTCTCCACCCGGAGCTTGTAGGGCCCCTGGTACGTCATTGCTCGCATGCGTCGGCTCCTTGCGTGGCGCGAAGGCGCGGCTGCGCGGTCGCTGGAAAAGAGGGTTCGTCTCTCCATGAGGTGAGGTGCCCGCACGGGTGGGACAACTTCTGGACGGGTCAGGAGACCCGCACGTCCGCAGAGCAGTCAGGTGAGCGAGCGCGAAAAGTGGACGCGGCCTCCACGTGCACGTGTAGATGCGCGCCCGATGCCCCGCGCCGCCGCTCGCGCTCCTCGAGCCTCCTCGTCCCGCTCTCCCCGACCGCCGCGCGCCGCACGTGCCTCACGCGCTTCACGAGCCGCCGGTGGGGGGCTGACCGCGTCGCTGTGGCCGAAGGTCGTCTTCGCGCTCTTCCTCGGGCTCTGCGTGTGGGCGGGCCACGCGTACGGAACGCTGCCCGACGTCCGCCCCCTCGCGACGCAGAACCCGAAGAGCACCGCGCTGATCGACGCGCGGGCGGAGGAGGCGAAGGAGAGGGGAGCGCGCGCGCGCCGTCAGCAGCGTTGGGTGCGCCTGTCGCAGGTGGCGCCGCACGCGGTGGAGGCGGTGGTCGCGTCGGAGGACGACCGATTCTTCGACCACGAAGGGCTCGACCTGCACGAGACGAAGAAGGCGCTGAACGAGGCGTGGGAGCAGAAGCGGCTCGGGCGGGGCGCGTCCACGCTCACGCAGCAACTCGCGAAGAACCTCTGGCTCTCCGGCGACCGCAGCCTGTGGCGGAAGGCGAAAGAGCTCATCCTCGCGCGCAGGCTGGAGACCGCGTTGGACAAGAACCGGATCCTCGAGCTGTACCTCAACGTCGCGGAGTGGGGCGAGGGCATCTACGGCATCGAGGCCGCCTCGCGCGCGCACTTCGGCGTCGCCGCCTCCGAGCTGAGCGTGGCCCAGGGCGCGGTGCTCGCGTCGATGTTGCCCGCGCCGCGCAAGTGGCTGCCGGGGAGCGGTTCGAAGACCCTGCGCGCACGCAGCGTGCGCCTCGTGGAGCGGCTGGAGAAGTGGGGGCGGCTGCCTCGCGGGTCGGCCGAAGCGGCGCGCGCGGAGATCGACGCGATCGTGGACGGCTGACACTCGCAGACGAGTTCGAGAACGAAGGGATGATGCGCGGCGCCCGTGCGTTAGCATCCGCGGTCCCGGCCGGCCTCCCTCGGACAACTGCGCGTCCATGCCCATCGTTGAGCTTCTCGACTCGTGGCTCCTCTCCTTAGGCCCGAGCGCCTACCTCGCGCTCTTTTGCGCCGCGCTCATCGAGTACGTCTTCCCGCCCTTTCCCGGCGACTCGGTGGTGCTGCTCGGCGGCGTGTTCGCGGTGCGCGGCGACGCCTCGTGGCCGCTGGTGCTCCTCACCGTCACCGCGGGCAGCGTGCTCGGCTGCGCGGTGAACTACGCGATCGGCGTGAAGCTCGGGGACCGGTACGAACACAAGTTCCCCGTGGTGCGCGAACGGATGCGGCAGCGAGGGATGTGGCTCATCGCCTTCAACCGGTTCATGCCCGGCGTGCGAGGCCCGCTCTTCCTCGTGGCCGGCGCCTCGCGGATGCCGTTCGCAAAGGTGATGGTGTGGGGCGCCTTCTCCGCGCTGCTCTGGAACGCGCTCATCCTCTCGTTGGGCGTCGCGCTCGGCGGCAACGCGGAGCGGCTCGAGCGCTTCCTGCGCGACTACAACCGCGCGGCGGTGGCGGTGATCGCGGTCGTGATGATCGCGGTGCTGGCGAAGCTGACGATGCGCTTCGTGCGCTCGCGGCGGTCGTTGGAGAGGCTGCCGTGAGCGGGCCCGGCAGGACGAAGGCGCTGCTGCTGGCGCTGACGATCGTTACCGCGTTGGCCGGCTGTGACTGCGGCGGCGGCGGCGTGGGCAGCACCACCGCGGGCTTCCGCACCGACACGCGCGAGCTCGACTTCGGCAAGACGCTGGAGGGCGCGGAGGTGACACGGCAGCTCGAGCTGCTCGGCACCGGGCGGGTGGAGGTGCTGGTGGAGCTGGAGACGACCGGCCCCTTCCGCGCGCCGCAGACGGTGCTGGTGCCCGGCGGCGGAGTCTCGACCTTTGGCGTGACCTTCACCGCGCCCGAAGGTGAGGCCGAAGGGCTGCTCCGGCTGACCGCGCGCGGCGAGACCTTCGAGGTCACGCTCCGTGGACGCGGGGTGCGGCCGCTCCCGTGTGTGCCCTCCGCGGTCTGCCGCGAGTCGCGCTTCGATCTCCAGTCGGAGTCCTGCGTTGAAGGCGCCGCGCCCGAGGGAAGCGCCTGCCCGCCGGAGAACCTCTGCCTGGAGAACGGCCAGTGCCGCGCCGGCGCGTGCGTGGGAACGCCGCGCAGCTGCGACGACGGGAACCTCTGCACCCGCGACGCCTGCTCGCCACAGGCCGGCTGCGTGAACACGGACATCACCTCCGAGTGCCCCGACTCGGAGAATCTCTGCGAGCGCGCGACCTGCGAGCCGCTGACCGGCTGCGGCATTGCCCCTGTTGAGGACGGAGTGCTCTGCGGCCCGGCGGACTGCACCTCGGTGAGCCTCTGCTCTTCGGGCGCCTGCACCAAAGTTCCCACGCCGGATGGCACGGTCTGTGCGCCCCGCACGCCCTGCGCGGACGTCAGCCGCTGCAACGCGGGCGCGTGCGTGCAGCCGGACGCAGGGCCGATGATTCCCCTCTGGAGCGTGCCGCTCGGAGACACCGTGACCGAGCCCGCGCGACAGCCGGGTCGACTGCGCGCGCTCGCCGGCAACGTGTACTTCGACGCCTGTGGGCTGCAGTCGCAGGACGGCGGCTGCTCCGTACTCTCCTACACGCCCAACGGGTTCCTGCGCTTCGAGTCGCCGCTCGATGCGGGCCCGGGCGAGACGGTGCTGCACGGCGCGTCCTCCGGCGGCGTGCTCGTGTCGAATGCGCGCGAGCTGACCGCGCTGCTCACCTCCAACGGCGCGCGGGCATGGTCGCTGCCGCTGGAGAGCGTGCCCTTTGCACCTGCCGGAAGCGCCGCGGTGCTGCCCCGGGGCTCGGTGGCGCTGCAGCGCGACGGGGGCGTGTGGGCGGCCGCGTCCTTTGCTGAAGCGAACGGCACCGGCGCACCGGTCGCGCGTGGGGTGGCGCTGCTGCGACTCCTCGAGGACGGCGGCATCGGCCGGGCGGAGCGGGTGGAGGATGCGCGGCACGGCAGCACCCTCGCGCTGGCGGCGAGCGGCCCGGGCCTCTCCACCGACCGCGGCGCGCTCTGGCTGCACGGCAGCGGCGGTCCACTGGTGAGGTTCGCGCCGCTGGAGCCCGTCTTCTCGAAGAGCGCCACCCCGGGCCTCGGCGCGGTGACGCTGGAGCCCACCGTCTTCGGCGACTTCGACGGCGGCGCGCTCTCGGCAGTGCTTCGAGGCGAGGGCGCGGCGGTGGGTGGACGCGCGGTCGTCGCCACCGATGGCGGCGTGACCGAGCTCATCGATTCCAGCGCGCCGGGCAGCGGTGAGCTCCCGCTCGACTTCGAGGCGCTGACGGACGGCGAGAGCGTCTATGCCTTCTTCCGCGCCTGCGAGGCGCCCGCGCCGCAGGTCTGCCTCCCCGAGCTGCAGACGACGCTGCTGCGCGCCACGCCGATCCAGGAGAACGCCGAAGGGTGGGAGGCGCCGGTGCTCCCCGGCAGCGTGGAGGGCCGCCTCATCGAAGCGGCGCTCACCGCCTCTCCGCTGCCCGGGGGCGTGCTCACGCTGACCGAGGCCACGCCGCTCACCGGACACCGCACCGACCTGCAGCTCTTCCTCCCCGGTGGCCGCGCCTTGCTCTGCGAGCTCGAGGGAGGACCGGAGGTGGAGGGCGCGCTGTTCGAGGGCGCGGTGCTCTACGCGCTCGTCTCGCGCGGCGGGCGGCTGCGGCTCGAGGCCTACGACCTCGCCGGCATCCCGCTGCTGCGCACGCACTGGCCCCGCCCGAACGGAGCAGGCACCGGGCGCCGCGAGGACCTCCTGCCGTAGCTCACGGCGCCTCTGCCCGAGCCTGTGCGCGGCGCAGCTTCGCTCGGGGCGGCGCGCGATCGACGAGCCACCGCTTTGCCCACCGCGTCAGCGGCAGCGACGCGGCGATGGCGGAGGCGAGCGGCCGGTCCGCGGCGACGACGAGCGAGTGCAGCTCGCGGCGCTCCGGCCAGAGCTGGTTCATCAGCTGCCGGTCCGGCGACGCGCAGGAGTCCATCCATCGCAGCCCCGCCGTCTGGTGCAACAGCTCGAGCTGGTGGAGGTAGAGCTGCACGCCGGGCATGAAGCGCGCGAGCGACTCGTCGTAGGTCGTCTTCAGCCCGTAGCCGCCGTCACCCGCGAGCACCGCCACGTTCATCGCCACCGGCCGGCCGTCGAACTCCAGCGCGAGAAAGTGGAGCCGGTCGCGCATCAGCGCGCCGCGAAGGATGCGTTCGAACTGCGCCGCATCGAGCTCCGCGCCGCCCACCGCGACGCCCTCTTCGCCCTTCCACCCCTGGCGCTCGAGCTGCGCGTACGCTCTCGCCCACGCCGAGACGGCCCCCGCGTCGCCGGACTCGAGCCGCGTGAACCGCACCGTCCCCAGAGACTCCAGCCGCTCCAGCGCCTTGCGCAGCTCGCGGCGCCGCTTCCCGGAGAGCACCTCCTGGGTGAACGCCGCCGCATCACCCAGCGGACGGAAGAGCGCGCGCGTCTGCGAGTCCACGAGGTGCAGCGGCCACTCGCGCAGCCAGCATGCGTGCACCAGCGCGCGGTGAAAGGGCCCGTCGGCCGGGACGCGGTCGAGCCTCAGCAAGGGCAGCGCCTGCGTCTCCACGAGGCCCAGCAGCGCGTCTGCCACCTCCTGTTCGACGCCGGCGCGCACCAGCGGAACGCCGACCGGGACGAGCAGGTGTCCCCAGGTGCGCAGGTACTCGAGCCGCCTCGCCACCCGCTTGCGCTCGAGGAGCAGCAGGCCATCCAGACGGCGCGCCCCGCCCGCGTCGCAGCCCCAGACCTGCACCGCCACGACGTCGGTGCGGCCGCCCAGAAGCGGCAGCGCCAGCCACGGCTCGAAGAGGGGATTGGGCTCGCTCGCGTTCTCCGCCAGTTCCTGCAGTCGAACCTCGTCGAGCGCATCGTCGCTCCCGATCGGCAGCAGCGCGGCGAGGTGACGCTCCATCCGCGCGGGCGGCGCACGTCGCGCCTCGCGCGCGCCCTTGCCTTCGCCCTCGCCGAAGGGGTTCGGGCCGCGGGGGACGACGCGGTTGTGCGGCGCCTCGAGAACGCCCTCTCGGAGGAGCGGCTCTGCCACCGGGACGACCGCGCCGTGCGGGTTCGCGTTCATGCCGCCTCCCGCGCGCGCGCCCGTTCGTCGGGGCCGTCTTCGGCGGGCCTCGCCAGCACGAGGAGGTTGTAGGCCGGCCGGAACCGCGCGGTGACGTCCGGTGCCACCCGGAACGCCAGCCGCTCGGCGAGGTGCGCGCCGAACCGCAGCGGATAGCGCACCACGCCGCGCAGCCCCGGCGCCCTCGGCGGGAAGAGCCCGCCCGCGTGGTCCCAGGTGTAGAGGCTGTCGACGACCTCGAAGCCCGTCTGCGCCAGCGTGGCCAGCGCGGTCTCTGCGGTGAAGTAGTGGAGGTGGCCGTAGCGCTCGCGCATCTGCAGGAGGTGCCGCGACGCGCGCGCGACGGTGTGCACGCTGAGGTCGAGCGGGATGTGGAAGGCGAAGAGGTCCGCGCGCTGCCGCAGCGCGTGGAGAAAGCCGAGGTAGTCCGGCACGTGCTCGAACACGTCGAGGCAGAGCAGCAGCTCGAAGGAGACCTGCGGCGGCTCGCGGGTGAGGTCCGCCTGCCGGAAGCAGAGGTGCGCGTTCTCTTTCGGCCGGCACAGCGAGAGCGCCTGGCCGGAGATGTCGTAGCCGGTGAGCCGCGCTCCCTTCGGCAGCCGTCCCTGCAGCTGCACGAGGATCTCCCCCGAGCCGCAGCCCACGTCGCACACCGTGCGCGGCGCGACGCCGTTGCGCTGCAGCAGCTCGAGGACCTTCTGCGCCTTCCAGGGCGCGTCCGCGGCGTGCCAGTCCGGCACCTGGGCGAGGTACTCGCCGTTGAGATAGCGCTCGGCGAGCATGGCTAGCGCCCCATCCCCGCGAGGTGCCGCAGCTGCTTCAACTGCCAGATCGCGCGCCTCGCGCCGGGCGGCAGCACGTTGCGGAAGAGCCGCACCCGGTGCGTGCTCCCCACGTTCCCGCGCAGCACGCCGAGCCGCACCGTCTCGCCGGGCTGGTGCCGGAGCTGGAGGTAGTCCGTCGCGGTGCGCGCCATCTCGCAGGCGTCCACCCCGTTCACCGAATGGAGGATGTCGCCCCGGCGGATGGAGCCCCCGCTGAGCCGGCCGATCCAGCGCACGTCGGTCACGCGGGAGGCGAAGCCCTCGGGGTTGAGCCCGAGCCGCTGCTTTTCCCCCACCGAGAGCGGCTCCGAGCGCAGCGGCGCGACGATCGGCTGGTGCTTCAGCGCCGCGCGGGCCCACCGCTTCGGATCCGGCTGGCCCGGCACGTAGTGCGCGTGCCCGAGGAGCGCGTCGAGCTTCGGGTTCTCCGGCACGTCGAAGATGAGGTGAGCGCGCACGGTGGGGCCGTTGGTCACTGCGTGGATGACCTGGTTGTCGAAGGTCCAGACCTCGCCCACCTCGAAGTGCACCGACCGGCCCTCCGAGAGCAGGTGCGCGTCGTCGTTGGTGGTGAGCGGGATGTGGATCCGCCAGGGCGCGTGCCACGCCACGTCGTCGTCCACGTGCGGCTGCGACACGCCCATCGGCTTCATGCGGAAGATGAACGCGTAGGTCGCCTGCCCGAACGGACCCTCCGGCCCGAGCAGCCGCGAGAGGTAGGGCAGGGTGCGCAGGATCGGGGTGTCGGAGACCTCGCGCGTGGTGAAGTCTTCCTCGGTGCCCCGGCTGCCCCCGCGCAGCAGCACCATCGCGGACGAGCAGTGGATCTCCCAGTGACTGACCTTCCACGCGTCCGCCGGAATGGCGCGGTAGTCCGCGAGCAGCGCCGGCACGTCCACCTCCGCCGGCAGCTTGAGGAAGGAGCGCTTCTGGTGGCGGCCCGCCGGTGACGACTGCGGTGAGGAGGGGAGGGGAGACTTCAGCGCTTCGGTGGACATCGTGGGGACCTCGCGGCGCGTGGGAGAGCGCTGACGAGATGGGGTCCGGACGCCACCGCGACAAACCGGCCGCGAGGGAAGGTGCAGGCCCGGTCGCTGCCGGTCTGTTCACCGCGTCCCCGAACGCATCGGTCGCGGGTACAACGCGCGCATGACGATGACCTGGCCGAGGCTCCTGTCGCAGGCGCGCGTGGACGCGAGCGGAAGGGTGAAGAAGCGCGAAGGCGAGGCGGCGCGCTCACAGTTCCAGCGCGACTGGGACCGCCTCATCTTCTCGCACGCACTGCGGCGGATGCACGACAAGACCCAGGTCTTCCCGCTGCCCGAGGACGACGTGGTGCACTCGCGGCTCACCCACAGCCTCGAGGCCGCCTCCGTCGGACGGTCCCTCGCGCACGCGGCGGGTGCGGTGCTCATCGAACGTCACGGCCTGCGCGACGTCACCGCGGCGGACTTCGGCGCCATCGTCAGCGCGGCGTGCCTCGCGCACGACATCGGCAACCCGCCCTTCGGTCACGCGGGCGAGGACGCGATCAGCGAATTCTTCCGTCAGAACAGCGTGGGACAGCAGGCGCTGCAGACCCTCACCGAAGCGGAGCGCAGCGACCTGACCCGCTTCGAGGGCAACGCGCAGGGGTTTCGCACGTTGGCGCGGCTGCAGCTCGAGGCCGCCGGTGGCATGCGCCTCACCGCCGCCACGCTGGCGACCTTCATGAAGTACCCGCGGCTCTCCGGCGACCGCGCCGCGCAGGAGGCGATGGCGAAGCTGCCGAAGCCGCTGCGACCGGAGCTGAAGAAGCAGGGCGTGCACCTCGCCGAGCGCGACGCGTTCCGGGCGCTGTGCGACGACGTGGGGCTGCTCCCCATCGAGGTCCCGGGCGCGGAGGCGGTGGAGGCGCACGCGCGTCACCCGCTGGCCTACCTCGTCGAGGCGGCGGACGACATCTGCTACTCGATCCTCGACATCGAGGACGGCGTGCGGCTGAACCTCGTCACCGCGGCGGAGGCGGAGGAGCGGCTGCTCCCCATCGTCCGGCGCGATCCCCATCACCGGGAGACGGCCACCGTGCGCTCGCCGCGGGATCGGGTGGGCCTCTTGCGCGCGGTGGCGATCAACCAGCTCGTCAACGAGTGCGTGGAGGCGTTCCTCGCGAGCGAGAGCGCGCTGCGCGAAGGCCGCGAGGCGCGCACGCTGAAGGACGTCATCCCCTCCGGCGGCGAGCTGGCGGCGCTGAACGGGTTCGCGCGGGAGAAGTGCTACCAGTCGGCGCCGGTGCTGGAGATCGAGCTCGCCGGCTACGAGGCCATCGGCGGCCTGCTGGAGGACTTCGTGGACGCGGTGGTCAGCGCGGAGGGCAAGCCGAGCACGCGTCAGAAGAAGGTGCTCGAGCTGTTGCGCAACCAGAGCGAAGAGGAGAGCGAGTCTCCCGAACCCACCCGCTACGGCCGGCTCCTGCGGGTGACGGACTACGTGAGCGGCATGACCGACCGCTACGCGCTGGCGCTCTACCGGCGCGTCCGCGGCATCAGCGTGCCGGGCCGCCTGTGACGAGCGGCCCGCCGTCGGCGAACAGCCGGTAGAACTCCGGCGGCACGCTGGTGATGCGCACGCCCATGCGTCCGCGCAGCTGCAGCCGCGGCTCGCTGGCCTTTGCCCAGGCGACGACCCCGGTGAACGCCAGCTCCAGCTCGTTGATCCGGATGCGCCCGGTCACCTGGCTGCCCGGTGGCAGCACCCGCATCGACTCGGCGCAGAACCCGCCCGGCGACACGTCCACGGTGAAGAGCGGGCTGCCCTGCAGCTCGACGCGGAAACGACGGCGCTGTCGAGGCATCACACGCTTGTTGGCCACGGCTCGAACCCCCCGGCCCAGAGATCGCGCGATCCCGGGACGTTGGCAACGCCGCGATTCGTTCTACTGATGCGGCACGTTTACAGCAGCAGTGCGTCTCCGTCTTGAAGCGGAAGGCGCGGGGTTGGTAAGTGTCGGTGCTCCCACTCCCCACCCCGCCGCTCCTTTCCCGAAGGATCCACCGATGTTGCAGTGTCTGAAATCCGTCACCCGTGGCGCCGCTGGCGTCTCGCTGACAATTGCCCTCCTGTCCGGTTGCACCGAGCCCGCGGTCACGCCCCCTGCGGCCGCGCCCACCCGGCTCGCGGACGTGGTCGTCACCGACCCGAACTTCGACTTCTCCACCACCCAGCCGGTGCGGCTCGAGCTCACCGCGGCGGAGGGCGCGGCCCCGCAGGCGGTCGAGGTCTTCGACAGGGACGGCCGGCGGCTGATGGACGGCGCGTTCCGGAGCGGAGCGGCGCTCGACCTGCGCGTGCCGGTCGGCAAGGGGGACCGGGTGAAGCTGCGCGTCGGCACCGGGAACGAAGCGGTCGAGCGCGAGCTCACCGTGGACGCGCAGGGCCGCGCGGTGGGGACGCTCTGATGCGCACGCACTTCCGTTCGCGCCTGCTCGGGGCGCTGCTCTCCGCGCTGCTGCTCCCCGCGTTCGCCCTCGCGCAGGGCGTACCCACGGTGGACTCGGACGGCGACGGCGTGAACGACGCTGTCGACGCCGAGCCCTGCAACGCGGACGTCTCCGCGCGCGTGTACGTCCCCGCGGACCGCACCTGGGGGATGATGCTGTTCGAGGACCAGTGGCCGAACCGCGGCGACTTCGACTTCAACGACGCGGTCCTCGGCTACAACCAGGTGCTCCGCTACGACAGCTCGGGGAGGCTCACCGGACTGCGCATGGAGCTCTCGGTGATGGCGGTGGGCGCGCAGGCCATCAACGGGCTCGCGCTGCGGCTGCCGAACACGCCGCGCGAGAGCGTGACCGTGCTCGAGGCGCAGGTGGGCGGGATGAACAACCCCGGCGGCGCGGTGAAGCTCGACGAGTCCTCGCCCGAGGCGATCGTCCTCCTCTCCGAGAGCCTGCACGCGCTCTTCGGCGTGGCCGCGACCCGCGAGTTCGTGAACACCGACCCGTCGCTGCCGCAGCGGCCCTACGTGGACATCGTCGTCGAGCTGGGGCTGCAGCCGGGCACGCAGCTCTCCGCGGCGGACGCGCCGTTCGACCTCTTCCTCTTCGACCGCTACCGCGGCACCGAGGTCCACCGCCCGCGCTACCGCGGCACCGCGGCGATGAACGCGGCGCTCTACAACACCGGCGTGGACGGCACCTCGTCCACGCGCGCGTTCGTCACCACCGGCGGCATCCCCTACGCGCTCGAGCTCCCCGAGCTCTCCAACTGGGCGCGCGAGGAGCACCCGGTGGACGGGCTCTATCCGGGCATCGTTGCTTTCGGCGCCTCGGCGGGCGCGCAGTCGCAGGACTTCTACCGGCACGGCACGCCGGGCAGCGCGTTCGGCCTCACCCCGCCGCGCTCGCTCACCGCGCAGGCCGCGCCCTCCACCGCGTGCTTCGCGCCGAACCCCGGTGTGTGCGGAGGCGCCACCGGCTCGGGCAGCGTCTCCGCTCCGGCTGCGCAGCTCTGCGCGTCCGGCACCGCGAGCAGCGTCGCCTCGAGCGGCGGGCTGTGGCGCTGGAGCTGCCAGGGCGTGTACTCGCAGCCGACGGGTTGCACCGCGCCGCAGTGGGTGTGCCAGCCGAACCAGGCCTCATCGTGCAGCGTGACGAACGGCACCGGCACCCAGATGTGCAACGGCTCGGGCACGGGCTTCGGCACCTGCACCGCCACCCACTGCAACGCGGGGCACTACCTCAGCGGCAACGCGTGCGTGGCGCAGGCCTGCTCGCCGAACACGACGCGCACCTGCAGCGTGACCAACGGGAGCGGGACGCAGACCTGCGACAATCTCGGCTCCGCGTGGGGCGGCTGCCTCGTCTCGACCTGCAACGGTGGCTACGTGCGTGACGGCAACACCTGCGTGCCCGCCGCGCCGACGGACACGAATACGAGCGGCACGCTGCTCATCCCGTCGAGCGCGTACGTGGACCCCGCGCCGCCGGCCGGTTGGACCCAGTGCGTCGGCTTCGTGAACACGGCGGGCAACGACGTGGCGCACAACTTCCTCAACGGCTGCCTCGGGTCGTCGCGCCTGCGCATCCGCGTGTCGCAGACGAACGGGATCCTCGAGGAGGACGTGGAGGCGGTGGGCATGACCTCGTGGAGCGCGTGGCCGAACTGGAACTACCTCGGGCCGTTCACCGCGGGCGTCACCTGGCACCGCCGGACCTACTGGGGCCAGTCCACCTTCTTCACCACCACCGACGGGCGCGATGCCTGCGGACAGATCGCTTCGCCCTACGGCGGGATCACCTTCGGCACCGGCTACGGGGGCGTGGGCATCATCGCGGGCGGAAACCTCGGCGCGGACGAGTACCGGATCAGCTGCGGTGGCCAGTCGCTGGTGAACCGGCGGATCGCGATCTTCCGCTGAGCTGAGCGGAGCGCAGAGGAGTTGTTGAAACGAGAGGCCGGCACTCCCGCGAGGGGGCGCCGGCCTCTTCATTTTCGGAGAGGGACGTGTGGCTCAGGCCGCCTGCTGCGCCGCGAGCCGCTCGACGATCTCGCCCACCGCGTAGGGCACCGAGTGCGGGCGCTGCGAAGTGCTGCGGAAGTCGTGGTCGAAGCCGAGCTTGTGCAGCCACTCGTGGACCATGTTTCCGGCGATCTCCGCGGGCGTGTACTGGGAGAAGAAGCGCCGGTTCATCGTGATCTCCGGCGTGCTTTCGTAGGTGTAGCCAACGACGTTGCGCTGGAAGAAGGAGAAGTTCCGCAGCGTGAGGTCGAGGTCGATCTCGCCGTCCGCCGCGCTCGTGTGGTTCTCCTTTGCCGCGAGGATCGCCGCGTAGATCTCCTCGTTGCTCATCCCGCCCGCGTTGGCGAAGCGGCGCTCGCCGCCGTGCGTCTTGTCGAGCACTGCCTGGCGGAACTCGGGGCTGTTCACCACCCGCTCCACCAGCTCCGCCGCGCGCTGCAGCTTCTCCCGCTCCGCCGGCGTGAAGCCCTGCAGCCGGTTGAAGTTCACCCGGACCGGCGCGCCCGGCTCGAAGGTGTCGCGAGAGGGAGAGGGCGAACTGTTCGACCCGGACCCGGTGGGCTTCGCGGGCGTCGGCGTCGGCGTCGTGGTCGTCGAAGGCGTCTGCGACTGGGGCGGTTGCGCGCGACGGAACGAGAGCCAGCGGGGCCAGCGCAGCATGGGGTGCCTCCAGGGTGTGTGGAGGATTCTCGCCGCGTCTGAATTCACGTTTCTGTCAGGGGCCTTACCGGTGGTGCGCGCGTGCTCCACGCTGCACGAAAGGGAATGCCCGCCATCGTTGCGTCGCAAAAGCAATGCGCCGAAAGGATGAGACCGCCGCCGACAGTCGTACGGGGGGTGCGGCTTCAGGCGGTCCACCCCTCACTCGGAGGAAACCCCCAGTATGCGTTTAATCGGATGGAGTCTCGTCGCAGCAGCCCTGCTCACCACCGCCTGCAGTGAAGGCGGTGGCGATTCGGATCCCGCAACTTCCAGCAACGCCGAGGCGCTGGGCGCCGCCGGCTCAATCGCCACCGCGCCCGCCGCCGCACCGGAAGAGGACGAAGAGGTCGTCATCGAGCACGACCCCTTCGCGCCGAAGCTCAACCACGTGCCCGGCCGCGTGATCGTCCAGCTCACGCCGGAGCTCACCGACCGCATCAACGAGGACGCTTCGCGCGGGCTGCCCTCGGACAAGTGGCGCTGGTCCGCCAGCCTCGAGCGGCTCTACCGCGAGCTCGGCGTGAAGAGCGTGGAGCCGGTGCTCCCGCTGGGCAGCGCCTCGCCGGAGAAGCTCGAGGCCCTGCGCGAGACCTACGCGAAGCGCCACGGCCGCGTGGACCGCACCGCGCAGCTTCCGCGCCTCGACGCGTTCTTCGTCTTCGAGCTCGACAAGGGCGCGGACCTCGACTCGGCGAGCAGCGTGCTCGCGGGTGATCCGGACGTGCTGAGCACCGAGTTCGACGTCACGGTGCAGATCGCCGCGGACACCTACGCAAACACCACGCAGCAGTGGGGCCTCTTCCAGATCAACGCGCCCGCGGCGTGGAACATCTCCACCGGCGCGGGGATCAACGTGGCGGTGGTGGACACCGGCGTGCACCTCGGGCACCCGGACCTGCAGGGGAAGCTCCTCCCCGGCGCGACCTTCGTCCCCAACACCAGCACCGCGCAGGACGACAACGGCCACGGCACCCACGTGGCGGGCGTGATCGCCGCGGTGACGAACAACAACCTCGGCATCGCCGCGGTGGCGCCGAACGCGATGATCATCCCGGTGAAGGCGCTCAACGCCGGCGGCAGCGGTCAGAACACCTGGCTGCAGAACGCCTACTTCTGGGCCATGAGCACCGGCCAGACGGACATCATCAACAACAGCTGGGGCGGCAGCGGCACCTCGCCGATGATGGACCAGCACATCCGCACCGCGCACCAGCTCGGCATCCTCACCGTCAACGCCGCCGGCAACGCGTCCACCACCACCTACGGCTTCTTCCCGTCGAACGTGGAGTACGGCCTCTCGGTCGCGGCGACGGACATCAACAACGCGCACGCGGCGTACTCGAACACGGGCGTGAAGCTCGACGTGGCCGCACCGGGCGGCAGCCAGTCCGGCACCGTCACCACCGGCGTGCTCTCCACCGTGCACGGCAACTTCAACGGTAACGGCCTGCTCATCGAGAGCGGTGCGCGCTACGCCCCGCTGGCCGGCACCTCCATGGCGGCGCCGCACGTGGCGGGCCTCGCCGCGCTGGTGATGTCCGCGCGTCCGACCTGGAGCGTGGAGCAGGTGCGTCAGGCCATCCGCAAGGGCGCGGTGGACGTGGGCGCGCCGGGCTTCGACGTGACGAGCGGCTACGGGCGCATCAACGCCACGAACACGCTCGCGGTTGCGCACCCGCCGACCGCGCAGCTCATCAACCCGCGCAACGCGACGGTGGTGATGGGAAGCGTCCCGGTCACCGGCTTCGCGCTCCCCACGCCCGCGAACACCGCGAGCTGGACCCTGCGCGCCGGCGCCGGCACCGCGCCCACCTCGTGGACGACGATCGCCTCGTCGAGCAGCGCGAACACCAGCGACGCGACGCTCGCCAACTTCAACACGCTGAACGTGGCGGACGGTGACGTGACCCTTCAGCTGGTGACGACGAACAACGCGGGCGGGATGACGGCGGAGGACCGCAACCTCGTGCACGTGGACAACGTGGCGATCAGCTTCCCCGCCGAGGGCGACCACCTCACCCAGGGCACGATCAACGTCTTCGGCCGGGTGCGCGGCAACCTCGGCTTCCAGTCGCGCACGCTGGCGTGGGCGCCGGGCTTCAACGCCACGAGCGGCTTCACGACCTTCCACACCTCCACCGCGCAGGCGAACGCGAACACGCTGCTCGGCACCTGGTCGCTGGCCTCCGTGCCGGAGGGCGAGATCACGCTGCGGCTGACCGCGCAGTTCAGCAACCACGTCTCCACGCACCAGGTGAACGTGATCGTGGACAAGCGCGTGCTGCCCGGCTTCCCGACGATCCTTCTCGACAGCTTCGGAGGCTTCAAGTCGCCGAAGATCGCGGACCTCGATCGCGACGGCATGCCGGAGATCGTCGTCGGCAACGCGGTCTACAACTTCAACGGGACGCTCAAGCAGGGCTGGACCCCGAACCCGCGCCTCGGCCGCACCGTGCCGGCGATCGTCAACGTGGACTCGCAGAACGACCTCGAGGTCATCAACGCCACCTTCGACGCGTACTACCACGACCCGGCCCTGCCCAACGGCGGCGCCACGGTGGTGACCGCCACGAAGTCGAACGGGACCGTGCTCTGGGCCTTCCCGGTCACGCACACGGTGGGGACGTTCCACAACGGCACCCCGTCGTCCGTGTCGGTGTCCAACGTCATCGGTGACAGCCGCGCCGAGGTCGTGTTCACCCACTTCTTCGCCTACAACAACAACCCGTGGCAGACGGCGGTGTTCGTGCTCGATGCGCAGACGGGTACGCAGCTGAGCCGGTTCAACGTGCCGGGCGTCTCGTACTCCTCGGTGGCGCTGGCGGATCTCAACGCGGACGGCCGGGCGGAGCTCGTGCTCTCCACGCGCGACCAGTCGGGCGTCTCGCGGGTCCACGCCTACAACGGCGCGGGCGTGCCGCTGGCGGGCTTCCCGCAGGTGGCCTCGACCTCCGCGGGCGGCGGCATCGCCCCGGTGCTCGCGGACGTGGACGGCAACTGCCGCCACGAGATCCTCGTGGGCTCGAGCCTCTTCCGTCACACCGGCGCGGCAATGACCGGCTGGCCCGTCGCGAACATCTCGCGGGCGAACGGCGCGTTCGGCAACCTCGACTCGGACGGTGCGCTGGAAGTCGTGCTCGGTGCGGGCAACAGCGTCACCAGCTGGGTGATGGAGACCAACGCGACGCTCAAGTCGCTGACCATGTCGTCGCACGAGAACCTGCACCTCATCTGGGCGCTGAACGACACCACCGTGCCCGGGCACCCGCTGATCGCGGACGTGGACGGTGACGGGCGGCCGGACGTCATCCTGCCGTCGGAGAAGGGGTCCACGAACCCGCTGCGGTCGCTGCCGCTCTACGCGTACGACTCGCTCAACGGGGCCGTGAAGACGCAGACGCGCCGCGTCCGCACCACGCTGCCGAACGCGACCTACAGCCAGCCGATCTACTCCACCGCCGCGGTGGGGGACGTGAACATGGACGGCAAGCTGGACCTCGTGATGGTGGCGCGCGGCCAGCTCTGGGCGTGGGACATGGGCGTCTCGTTCAGCGCGAGCACCACGCCGTGGCCGATGTACCAGCGCGACCTGCTGAACACCGGCGCGGTGCCGCTCGGCTGGCAGTGCCCGATCGTCGCCGAGCCGTGGCCGGGCCATCCGGTGAGCAAGTAGCAGCGTGAGCCGTCACACCCGGTCGAGCCAGAGGTTCTCGAACCGGATCTGAGGCGGCGTCTGGTGCAGCCGCAGCCCCTGCACACCGGGGGTTGCGGCTGCCCAGATCCGCTTGTGGTACAGCGGCACGAGCGGGCAGTCCTCCTGCACGACCCTCTCCGCGCGCAGGTAGAGCGCCTGGCGCAGCGCGGGGTCGATGGAGACGCGCGCCTCCGCGGTCAGCCGGTCGAGCTCCTCGTTCGCGTACCCGAGCCGATAGACGGTCTGCGCGTTCGAGTTGAGGAGGAAGTGCAGGAAGTTGTCGGGGTCCGGGTAGTCGGCGATCCACACGCCGCGCAGGATGGGCAACCGGCCCTCGCGCACGCGCTCCCAGAAGTCGGACGGGCGCAGCTCCACGTGATCGAGCTCCACGAGGCCCGCCTCCACCAGCGGACGGAAGAGCGCCCGGTCCTCGTCGCGCGCGTCGCGATCGGCGGGGTAGTGCAGGGTGACGCGGACCTTCTGCAGTCCCGCTTCGGCGAGCAGCCGGCGGCTGAGCGACACGTCCACCTGCGGCGGCGGAAGCGCGTCGGCCTCCTCCAACAGGCCCGGCGGCGTGAGCGACCGCGCGAGCTTCGCGCCCGGGTTGAACCCCTCCACCACCGCGTGGCGATCGAGCCCGGCGCGGATGGCGCGTCGCACGCGCGGATCGTCGAAGGGTCGCGACGAGAGGTTGAAGGCAAGGAACCAGCACGAGTGCGTGGTGCCGCCGAGCACCTGGAAGTCCTCCAGCTTTCCCGGCGCGAGGTGCTCCGCGTAGAGGCCGGAGACGAGCTCCACCTCTCCCGCGGTCAGCCCAAGCAGCGCCGCCGGCTTGTCGCGGTACAGGTGGAACTCGAGCCGGTCGAGCAGCGGCACGTCGCTGCGAAAGTAGTGGAGGTTGCGCTCCAGCGTGATGCGCTCGCTCCGGAGCTCCACCGGGCGGAAGGGACCTGTGCCCACCGGCCTGCCGCTCCCATCCACGCGCGCGACCGCGGTGGCGGGGAGGGCGACGAGCTGGAGGAAGAACGCCTTCGGCTCCTCGAGCCGGATCTCCAGCGTGAGGTCGTCGAGCACCTCGATGCCCGTGACCTCGCGTGCCTCGCCGGAGATGAAGCGGGCGGCGCCTTCGACCTCCTTGAAGATCCAGTCGTCGGGCGAGCGAACTTGCGGATCGAGCAGCCGCTCGAAGTGGCGCTTCACGTCGTGCGCGGTGAGCCGGGCGCCGTCGTGAAACTGCACGCCTCGCCGGAGGTAGAAGCGGTAGCGCCGCGCGGAGGGGTCTGCCTCCCAGCGCTCGGCGAGGTCGGGCAGGAGCACGCCGTCCTCGTTGCGGAGCAGCCCGTTGTAGAGCGTGGCGGCGACCTCCACCAGCTGGTGCGCGAGCGTGAACGCGGGATCGAGCCCTCGCGCCGCGTCGAACATCTCGGCCTGGTGGATGCCCGCGCGCAGGGTGCCGCCCCGGCGTGCCTCGGGGAGCTTGAAGCGGAAGACCTCTGCCTCGAGCCCGTCCGCCTCGTGCGAGAGCAGATCGATGCTCCGCGAGAGCGCGTCGCCGATGCGCAGGACCTGCCGCGCGTCCTCGCGGACCTGCGCCACCTCTTCGCTGATCGCGCCATCGCCGCGGGTGAGCACGCCGTGCGCGCTGCGGATCTCGTCGATGGCCGCGGTGAGCCTCAACACCGAGTCGGAGAGGTCGCGTCCGGTGCGCGCCTGTCCCTCCGCCTTGCCCGAGGCGCTCTCCGCCAGCCGGGCCATCTCCTGCGTCTGCCGCGCGAGCTCGCGTCCGTACGTCGCCTGCTCCGCGGCGGCGCGGGTGACCTCGTCCACCTGCCTGCGCACGCGCAGCGAGGCCGCGGCCACGCTCCGGCCCTGGCCCTCCAGCCGCGCGGTCTCCGCCACCGTGGCCTCCACCGCGCTGAAGGTCTTCTGGGTGATGGCGCGGATCTCCTTCAACGCGCCCTGCGCCCGGTCGGCCTGCTCGGTGCCGGAAGAGGCCTGCTCACGCGCGTCCTTCACCAGCGCGACCGTCGTCTCCACCTCGCCGCGCACGCCCGCCACCATCTGCGCGATCTCGCGGGTGCTGCGCGCGGTCCGTTCCGCGAGTCCGCGCACCTCGTCCGCCACCACGCCGAACGCGCGGCCCTGTTCTCCGGCCTGCGCCGCGATGATCGCCGCGTTGAGCGCGAGGAGGTTCGTCTGGTCCGCCACCTCCTGGATCACGTCCACGATGCGGCCGATCTGCAGCGAGCGATGCCCGAGCGAATCGACGATCTCCGCCGCCTTCCGCACCGTCTCTTCGATCCGGTACATCGCGGTGACGCTCTCGCCCACCAGCGCCTGCCCGCGCTCGGCGGTCGAGGTCACCTCGCGGGCCAGATCGCCCGTCTCGCGCGCCCGCCGCCGCACGGACTCGATGCCGCCCTCCACCGCGCTGACGAAGTCGTCCGCCTCGCCCGCGAAGCGCACCAGCGCGTCACCGGAGGAGGCGATGCCGGCGAGGCGCTCGCTCATCTGCTGCACGTGGGTGGAGGTCTCGTGCGCGAAGGTGTTCAGCGTGGTCAGCGCGAGCGCCACCTGCTCGATGCGCTCGGTCATCTCCGCCAGCGCGCCGGTCGTCTCCTGCGCGAAGGCCTCGAGCTGTCCCACGCGCTTGCCCGCGGCGCCGAGCGACTCGCCCATGCCGTCCACCGCCGCCTGCGACCGGTCCACCGCCGAGCCCTGCCGCCGCGCGGCCTCGAGCAGCATGCGCGCCTGGTCGCCCACGTCGCGGCAGGTGCGGTGCACGTTGGCGGTGACCCGCTGCACCTGCCACAGCGCGCGCCGCAGCGAGAGGATGAGCCTTCGCACGTCGCCGTGACCGTCGAAGTGGCGCGGGTCGTTGACCGTGAGGTCGCCCTGCGCGAGCTCGGAGAGGATGCGCCCCCGGCGCTCCGCGCGACGTGCCGCCCACTGAAACCAGGTGAGGTAGCCCCCGGCGGTGAAGGTGACGCAGTTGCCGAGCACCAGCAGCAGCCACGCGTCCCAGCGCAGCGGCAGCATGTCCGCGAAGAACAGCGCCAGCGCGAGCGCGAGCCCGGAGAAGAGGCCGCCGACGATGCCGAAGAAGAAGAGGAACCTGCGCGAGCCCATGGGCGCGCGGGGACGTTAGCCCGCATCCTCTATAGAGGCCCGAAAACGGCGGGCCGTTCCGAGACACCCGCGGGGAGGTCGGAGCGGGTGGATAGGGTCTTCGCCGGGTCGGGTGGTGGGGCGAGGGCGGCGGGATGGAGCGGGCGGAGTGGCGGCCGAGGAGGCCGTGGGCGACGGCGTTGCACGCGGCGTTACGTGAGGGCTTTCCCCGCGTGCGGGTGGCGGTGCTGGAGGGCTTCAGCCTGCATGCAGATACGTGGGTTCACGGGCACGACCGGGCGGGACTGGAGCGGCTGTGCCGGTATGGGAGCCGGGGCCCGGTAGCGAACGAGCGGCTGACGCGGAGGGAGGACGGGCGCTTCGAGTACCGCAGCGCCTTGCCTTGCCGCTACAAGCCTGGAAAAGCGAGTGTTCTTCATCCTAACCGCCCCCCGGCGGTGCGCCTCGGCTTCCGCGTCCGCGGTGCGGAGCGCGAAGGTAAACCCTGCACGCTTAGCGAGCACCTCGCCGAAAATGGAGCGACGGCTCGGGCGGGTCAGATGCGCTACGGTCGAACGAACTACAGCCCACCAGGAGCACGTCCTTGTTAGAACATCCCGAAGAAACACTGGACAGCCACGGTCAGTTCAGCCGCGAGCGGTATTCTCGATACGTCCAGTCTTGTGTCGCTCGCGCCGAGGCCATGTCTGCCGCACCGGGCGTCGCCTGCCGCGAGCACCGGGTGCTTTGTCTCGTGGATCTTCAGGGGATCTATCTGGCTTTGACGCGATGGCTCCGGGAGCGCGACTTTCCACTTGAGAACGGGTTGGTTGTCAGTCGCTTGGCCGTGCTTCTCCTGAAGTCGGTCATTCAGCAGATTGAAGACGACGTGATGAGTTCGGAGGCCGAAGGCGCCATCACGTTCGAACGACTGGTCGACCTCATATACTCGAAGAAGCTGACCGGGTCGCGGCAGTTCGAGTCAGTCACTAAGATCGAACCCAGCATCGAGTTGTTCTACGCCCCCGCTCCGCTCAAGGACATTGCATGGCAACTCCGGAAGGAGGAGAGAAAGGGCAGCCATGAGGCGCGCCGCCAGCTCCGGGACCTCGAGCGGGGCATCCTCTCCGTTCACCAGACGCCGCGCGATTATTCCGTCTACGACGACTTCATCAAGAGCCTCATGCGCGACCCGCTGGTGAGTCGCTCCGAGCAGGGGTTCTTCAACTTCTACGTCGGCGCCCGGGGGCTGCAGAGCTTCGACGAAAAGGAGGTGGACATCCGGATCGCGGTGCGCGCCGTCGACGCATGCCACGCGTCGGAGTGCGACGCCCTCTGCGTCGTGTCCTCGGACCAGGACTTCATGCCGCTTCACGAGCGCTGCGAGAGGGCCGGCCTCAGGAGCTTTCAGGCCGATGTCACCCGGCTCTCGGGCGGATGGCCGGGCAGGCGGCTAAAGAACCTCGGTGCCGGGTTCATCGCAGCGGGCACGAAGCCGGAGTGGCCGCTTCGCATCATCATCGAGGCGTCGAGGCCCGTCGGCCTCTACGACCTCTCCGCTCGGGAGCTCGAAGCACTCTGCCGCATCCACAACGGCATGAACGAGGTCCAACTCGGCCTCGTACCTCAGCCGGACGGAACCATGGGCTTCAAGGTTTTCCGCCCGCTCTGAGCGGACGAGGGACCTGCGCGGCAGGTCTTTCGCCGCGGACCGCACGAGCTGGAGCGGCTGTGGACGCCGTCGCCATCTACCTCCCCACCTACAGCCCAGAGCGCAACCCGTGAATCGCCCCGGGTTTCTCGGAGGCTCCAACCGTTGAGAGGATGGAGACATGGGAAGACCGAGCAAGTTCCCCGCGGAGGTCCGTGAGCGGGCAGTCCGGCTTGTCTTCGAGCAACAGCCGCAGCACGACTCGCAGTGGGCTGCCATCTGCTCGATCGCGGAGAAGATGGGCTGCACGGCGGAGACGCTCCGGAAGTGGGTGCGGCAATCGGAAAAGGACACCGGCGATCGCCCGGGGCTGACCACCAGCGAGCGTGACCGGCTCAAGGACCTCGAGCGCGAGGTGCGAGAGCTGAAACGCGCGAACGAGATTCTGCGGAAAGCGTCCGCGTATTTCGCTCAGGCGGAGCTCGACCGCCGACACAAGTGATGGTCGCCTTCATCGACGAGCATCGAGAGGAGTACGGGGTCGAGCCGATCTGCGATGTCCTGCCGATCGCCCCGTCCACCTACTACGCGCATCGGGCCCGGCGGCGAACGCCCGAGCTTCGTTCGGCTCGTGAGCAGCGTGACGAGGTGCTGCGGCCGGAGATCCAGCGCGTCTGGGACGAGAGCCACGACGGCACCTACGGCGCAAAGAAGGTCTGGCAGCAGCTGCGTCGCGAGCGCCTGGGCGCCGCACGGTGCACGGTGGAGCGGCTCATGCGGTCCATGGGCCTCCGGGGCGTCGTGCGGGGCCGCGCCTTCCGCGTTACGACCACGCCTGACCTCGCCGCAGTCCGTCCACCGGACCTCGTCGAGCGTCGCTTCGAGGCGTCCCGGCCCAACCAGCTCTGGGTTGCCGACATCACCTACGTCGCCACCTGGGCAGGCTTCGTCTACGTCGCCTTCGTCATCGACGTCTTCTCCCGCGCCATCGTCGGCTGGCGCGTCTCGTCCTCGTTGCGGAGTGACCTGGCGCTCGACGCCCTCGAGCAGGCGCTACACGCACGCCCCCGCAGCGACGAGTTGGTGCATCACAGCGACCGAGGCTCGCAGTATCTATCCATTCGGTACAGCG
>JAFAFL010000062.1 GCA_023423535.1 Pseudomonadota bacterium | reverse complement strand
CGACCCGCCCAGGGATCCGCCGCCGCGTGCGTGTCGAGCCCCATCGGAACGGACACCAGGCGCGCGGTGCGCTTCACTCCGGCCGTTTGCACGAGGGCCGGCGCGTCCGAAGGCGGCGTGGCGGCGGAGAGGGCGAGAACGAGCACCGTTGCCAGCGACATGACTGCGGACTCTAAGCCGGAAAAAGCGAAACGGCCGCAGGATCCGGAGATCCCGCGGCCGTCAGGCCCAGCGGTGCTTCAGAAGGAGCGGACTACTTCCCGGCCTTCTTCAGCTCCTCGTCGATGACGCGCTTGAACGCGTCCACCGGCTGCGCGCCCACGAGGGTCCGACCGTTGATGAAGAAGGTCGGGGTGCCGTTGGCGCCGATGCGCATGCCCTCGGCGGAGTCCGCGTCGATCTGCGCCGCGTACTTGTTCGAGTCGAGCACCTGGCGGAACTTCGCCATGTCCAGCTTCAGCTCCTCGGCGTAGCGCTCGAGGGACGCCCGGTCGAGCGCCTTCTGATTCTGGAACAGCTTGTCGTGGTACTCCCAGAACTTGCCCTGCTCGTTCGCCGCCATGGACGCGGCCGCGGCGAGCTTGGCGTTCGGGTGGAATGGCAGCGGCTGGTGCTTGAACGCGATGCGGATCTTGTTGCCGTAGTCCTTCTCCAGCTGCGCCATCGTCGGCAGCACGCGGCTGCAGAACGGGCACTCGAAGTCGCTGAACGCCACGATGGTCACCGGCGCGTTCTTCGGGCCCTTCGTCGGGGCGCCGTCGAGCTTGATGTCCTTCACCACCGCCGGCTCGGCCGGGGCAGCGGCGGGGACGACGGACGGCGCAGGCGCGGCGGCCGCGGCCGTGTCGAGGATCTTCTGGTAGAGCTGGTCCGGCTTCGTGCCCTCGGCGAGCAGCTTGTTCGCGCGGGCGAGCTCCTCGTCGATCACGGCCTTGAACGCGGGGAACGGCTGCGCGCCCACGAACTGCTTGCCGTTGATGAAGAAGGTCGGGGTGCCGTTGGCGCCGAACTGGGTGCCCGCGTCGCTGTCCGCCTGGACCTTCGCGCGGTACTTCTGGCTGTCGAGGTCCGCCTTGAACTTCTTCATGTCCAGCTTGAGCTCCTCGGCGATCTTCTCGAGGGCCGCGCGGTCACGCGCCTGCATGTTGGCGAAGAGCTTGTCGTGGTACTCCCAGAACTTGCCCTGCGCGTGGGCGGCCATGGAGGCCTCGTGCGCGAGCTTCTGCTCCGGCGACGAGCCGCGGAGCTGGTGGCGGAACGCGATGCGGACGTCGTTGCCGTAGGTCTTCTTGATCTCCTCGAGCGTCGGGACCACGCGGCTGCAGAACGGGCAGTAGAAGTCCGAGAACTCCACGATGGTGACCTTCGCGTTCTTCGGGCCGAACACCGGCGTGTCCGCGGGCACGTCCACCTTGCGGACGACGTTCGCGGGAGGCGCGGCCGGACGCTGCGGCGCCGGGGCGGAGGCCGGGAGGGTCTCCATCAGGCGGGCGTAGAGCTGCTCCGGCTTCGTGCCCTCGGCGAGGACCTTGTTCGCGCGGGCGAGCTCCTCGTCGATGACGGTCTTGAAGGACGCGAACGGCTGCGCGCCCACGAACTGGCGGCCGTTGATGAAGAAGGACGGGGTGCCGTTGGCGCCCGCGGCGGTGCCGGCCTCGCTGTCCGCGAGGACCTTCTGGCGGAACTTGCCCGAGTCGAGGTCCGCCTTGAACTTGTTCATGTCCAGCTTGAGGTCCTGCGCGATCTGCTCGAGCGCAGCGCGGTCACGGCCCTGCATGTTGCCGAACAGCTTGTCGTGGTACTCCCAGAACTTGCCCTGCGCGTGCGCGGCCATGGAGGCCTCGGCGGCGAGCTTCTGGTCCGGCGGCGAGCCGCGGAGCTGGTGACGGAACACCACGCGGACGTCGTTGCCGTAGGTCTTCTTGATCTCCTCGAGCGTGGGGAGCACGCGCGAGCAGAACGGGCAGTAGAAGTCCGAGAACTCCACGATCGTCACCTTCGCGTTCGCCGGGCCGAAGGAGGGCGAGTCCGCGGGGACGTCCACCTTGCGGTACTGCGCGGCGGGGGCGGCGGCCTGACCGGCCGGCGCGTTGCCACCGACGGCGGCGGTGATCTCACGGAGACCCTTGCCCTCCTTCGCCAGCGCGGCCATGCGGCGCAGCTGACCCTGGCCACCCTCGCACGAGGAGTGGTTGGTGAGGCACTTGGCGACGGTGTCGCTCGGGCACTGCGAGCACTGGGTGTTGTTCGCGACGGTCATCACCGCCGCCTTCTGCTGGGCGGTGAGGCCGTCGAGGATGCCGGAGGGCATCTGGCTCGACTTGTACTGCAGCGAGTCTTCGTTCTGGGGCGCGGCGGACGGGGCAGCGGCGGTGGCGGACGGGGTGCTGCCGGACGAGCCCGGCGACTTCACCACCTGGCCGACGCCGAAGCCGATCAGGGCACCGATCAGCAGGGCAACTATGACACTCGGCTTCATGTAATGACGACTCCTTGAAGGACCTAAAGCGGCGGGCTTGATAACAAAGCGGACCTCGCCAACGCAACCTGCAACGAGCGGCGTCAACCCCCAAAATCCCTCGTCATTCCAAAGTGTTCGGCAGATCGCGACATGTCGATTTCGATGAAACCGGGCCCCGTTGAAAGTCACGTGCGGGTGGATGCGCGCGGAAAGGCCTGTCCGCTGCCGATCGTGCTGCTCGCGCGGGCGCTGAAGGCCGCGAACGCCGGCGAGACCGTGGAGCTGCTCGCGACCGACCCGGGTACCCTGCCGGACCTTCGCGCGTTCTGTGACAGCACCGGAAATCTTCTGGAGCGCACCGAGCAAGAGGGCGAGATTCTCCGGGCGTGGGTGAAAAAGAGACCGGAGTGAAGGCTGACGGCGCGGACGCCCTCGCGCGCGAAGAGCAGGCGATGGCCACCGCGGAGAAGAAGCTCGCGGGCGAGTGGGCGAAGGTGGAGACGAACGCCCGGACGCTCGAGGGACGCGTGCTGGCCGCGCGCGCCCGGCTCGCGAAGCTGGCGGGCGAGGGGGCCGATTCGGAAGAGCTGCGGCGGAGGCTCGGCGAGCTGTCGGTGGCGGCGCCGGATGCGACGGCCTTTCGCGAGGCGGCGCTGGTGGCGCGGCGCGAGGCGCTGAACGCCCGGCAGCGGGCGCTCGATGGGCAGCTCGCGGCGCTGCATGCCTACGTGGCGCAGGTGGCGACGCTGGAGGCGAGGCTCGGCGCGGACGAGGCGGCGCTGTCGAGGGCGGAGAGAGCGCCGGGGCCTGCGGCCTCGTCCGCACCTTCGAGAGAGGCAGCCGAAGCGGCGAGGCGCGTGCGGCCGCGGGTGCGGATGCAGGCGGTGGTCTCGCTCAAGTCCGCCGACGAGTCGTTCAGCGGCTTCTCCACCGACATCTCCGAGGGCGGGCTCTTCGTGGCGATGGAGAAGACCCTGCCGCTCGGCACCGAGGTGGAGGTCGAGTTCCCGCTCAACGGCGAGAAGGTCCGGGCGCGCGGCGTCGTCCGCTGGTTGCGGAAGGCGAGCGAGAAGTCGCCGGACATCTTTCCGGGGATGGGGATCCAGTTCCACGCGCTGGAGCCGGCGCTGGGCGTCCGCATCGCGCGGTACGTCGCGGAGCGGGAGCCGCTGAACGGGCGGGAGTAGCCCAGGTCTAGGTCAGCTGCAGCACGCGCTCTTCGAGCCTGCGGCCCACGCGGACCTCGGTCACCTTGGCGCCGTGGGAGAGCAGCACCGACAGCGCCTGCGAGATGACGTCCTCGGGGCGGTGGGCCTTGCCGTCGTACTGCACCCACAGGGTGCGGGAGGCCGGATCGAAGCGCGCGTGCGCGAGCTCGGGGAGGCTTCGCAGCGCGGCGAGCGGGAGCTCCATCTCACCGTGCGGCACGACGATCTGGAACTCGCCGGAGCGCGCGGTGAGCTCGGCGGTGGCGCCGGCGTAGCGGAGCTGACCCCGGTCGAGCACCGCCACCGCGTCGCACAGCTCCTCGAGCTCCTGCAGGTTGTGGCTGGAGATGACCACCGTCTGGCGGCCCTTCATCGACCGCACGAGCTCGCGGATGTGCGCGGCGATGCGCGGATCGAGTCCCGCGGTCGGCTCGTCGAGCAACACCACCGGAGGCTCGCCCATGATCGCCTGCGCGATGGCGATGCGGCGTGCCATGCCGTGCGACAGCGTGCCCGCGCGCACCTTCCAGGTCTCGGAGAGTTCGACCCTCGCCAACGCAGACTGCGCGGCCTCCTTCGGCTGCGGCAGGCCCTGCAGCTTCGCCCAGTAGGTGAGCAGCTCGCCCACGGTCCAGCCGGGAGGGAGCACTGCGTCCTGCGGCAGCACGCCGACGACGTTCTTCAACGCGCCGGGCCTTGCCGGATCGCGGCCCAGCACGCGCACGGTCCCGGAGGTGGGCGCGAGGTAGCCGCAGATGACGCTGAAGGTCGTCGTCTTGCCCGCGCCGTTGGGGCCGATGAGCCCGAAGCACTGGCCGGTGCCGACGGTGAAGGCCACGTTCTGCACCGCGACCTTGTGGCCGAAGCGCTTCACGAGGCCGGTGAGCTCGATCGCCGCCGCGTTCGCGGGCGTGTTCATACGTCCCTCGCGCGGAGGACCGCGTACGCAGTCCCAAGGTAGAGGAGGGTGAAGCCGGCGAGCACCGCCACCGAGACGAGGAACGGGCCCGCGTGCGGATGAAGCAGGCCGGTGGACCAGTGCGAGGGCGTGAGCCAGCGCAGGTGGGCGAGGAAGGAGGTCGTCTCCTCGGGGCCGGGGAGGTTGTCGGGGCCGATGGCGCGCTCCACGAAGGCGCTGCCGATGCGGTCCACCAGCCAGAGAAAGAAGAGCGCGAAGAAGTTGAAGACGAGGCTCAGCACGGGCGTGCGGAAGAGCGCCGAGCAGGTCGTGGTCAGCGCCAGCCACGCGAGCGAGTAGAGCACCGCGGCGATCCAGAAGCGGCCGAACCAGGTGGCCAGCGTGCCGAACGCGAAGCCTTCCCCCTTCGACGAGAGGCCGCCGAAGACGAATACCGCGAGGGTGATCACGCCCACGAGGCCGGTGAGCAAGAGCGCGTTGGAGATGAACTTGCCGACGAGCACCGACGAGCGGCGCGAGCGTACGGTGAGGTAGCGGATCGACCTCGGGCCGATCTCCCCGCTCACGCCGTCGAACGCCATCACCGCGACGTAGAAGGGGAGGAAGAAGAGGACCACGCGCAAGACGAGGAGGATCGTCAGCGGGACCTCCTTCAATGCGTCGATGAAGTCCCGGTCCCAGTCGAAGAAGAGCCCGAGGATCCCGCTGCGCGCGGCCTCCATCATCTGGCGGGCCTGCTCGCCGCCGTCTTCGGTCAACGTCGCCGTCTGCGCCTGCACCTGCGAGGCGATGAGCCCGAGCACCAGCGTGACGAGGCCGGTGAACATCGCGAACAAGAGGAAGAGCACGATGATGCGCGCGCTCTTCAGGGTGCGCTTCGCCTCCGCCACGGCGACCACTTCGATCTCTCTGAGCCCCTCCACGGCGCGCACCGTAACCGCGAAACGGTCAGGGGGCGAGCAGCCGGCCTCACGATCCTGAAGCTGCGTTCTGGATGCCGGCCGCGAGGCCTGTACCATCCGCCGCCATGCTCCGCCGTCTGCTACAGGCCTGTGCGCTCCTCGTGATCGCCGTCTCCGCCGCGGGCGCCACGTCCGGTGAGCTGACGGGCGTGCGCGTCGCGTCGATCGAGTCGCCCGGAGAAGAGGTCGAGCCCGCTGACGCCGCGCTGAAGGCTGCCGCCGCTGCCGCCGCTGCCGAGCAGGGGGTGCCCACGCCGCCGTCGATCCTGCGCCCGGTGCAGCTGCCGGTTCCGGACCGCGAGCGCGATCCGCCGCTGCCGAAGGCGAAGTCGATGACGCGCTCGGAGGATCTGCTCGCCCGTGCGCGCAAGAACGCCGAGGGCCGGCTGACCGTCGAGGTGGAGGGCCGCTCGCGGGTGCTGACGGTGGATCCGCTGCTGCAGTCGCGGCTCGAGGCGATCATGTCGTCGTACGAGACGCCGTATGCGGCGGTCGTCGTCGTCGAACCTTCGACCGGAAGGGTGCTCGCGCTGGCGGAGCATTCGGCGGCGCAGCCGGGCTTCCGTGGGCTGCCGCTGAAGGCGGTCTTCCCCGCGGCCTCGATCTTCAAGGTCGTCACCGCGGGCGCGCTGCTGGAGCGGGGCGTGAAGGCCGAGGACGAGGCCTGCTCCTTCGGCGGCATGCGGCGCGTGAGCGAGAAGCACCTCGAGGACACCGCGCGCGATCGGGAGTGCTTCACGCTGGCGAAGGCGCTCGGGGCGTCCGCCAACGCGGTGTTCGCGAAGATGACCGTCAACCATCTGGACCGCGACGCGCTGGTGGATGCGGCGGAGCGCTTCGGCTTCAACCGCGCGCTCGAGTTCCCCATGCCGGTCGAGCCGTCGCTGGCGTCGGTGCCGGAGGATCGCTTCGGGCTCGGGGAGACCGGCGCGGGCTTCGGCGACGTGTTCCTCTCTCCGCTGCACGGCGCGCTGCTCGCGGCGGTGCCGGCCAATGGCGGGCTCTTGCGCGCGCCGGTGCTCTTCGAGGATCAGGTCGAGTCGCCTCCCGAGCCCGTCCGGGTGATGGAGGAGGAGGTCGCGCTGGCGCTCGGCGAGATGCTCGAGGAGACCGTCACCACCGGCACCGCCCGGCGCGTGTTCCGTGAGCGCGGCTTCCGCGTCGAGGGCGCGGTGGGGAAGACCGGATCGCTCGCGGACAAGAAGCCCTTCCGCGACTACTCGTGGTTCGTGGGCTACGCGCCGAAGAGCGGGCCTCGCGTCGCGGTGGCGGCGATCGTCGTCAACGATCCGAAGTGGCGGATCCGCGGGAGCTGGCTCGGACGTGAGGGGCTGAGGCTCGGGCTGCAGTCCGCGCTGCTCACGCCTGCGAGCGCGCCTGTCACCGCTGCCGCGGACGAGGGCAGCGCGCACGCCGGCAGTCCCTGAGCGCGGGCCTCGCCGCCTTGCACCTGGGTCCCGGATACCTCCGCAACCTCTGCGGCGGGCCTGCGGCGCCACGCAGGGCGTGCAGCGGTAGGCGGCGGAATCCGCCCGGCGGCGGCGCAAAGGCAGCGGGGAATAGTGCCGTGAGATCGGGGGGTTCCCCGCGGCGGCGGGCGTTTGATGCAGAATTTGCGTGCCTCGCGCGCCTTTTCGTCGTGGTTGCCGGATGATGTCGTCCGATCAACTCGGCTCGTCCGTGACGGCACGGCTTTCGCAGAACGGGCCTTCGATTCCCCCCCGGGAAGAAAGGACCGGACCCACCATGCGAAAGCGTCACGCCTGGGCCTGGAGCATGGCGTTCGCGCTCATTGCCTCCGCTGCCCTGGCCGAAACCGGAGCGCCTCGAGGCGAACGGAAGGAGAAGCGACCGGCGGAGGAGATCTCGGAAGAGGTCGAAGCCTGCATGTCGTGCCACAACGACCCGGAGCTGGAGATCGACCTCGAGAGCGAAGAGGTCATGCTCATGCACGTGGATCCCGAGAAGTTCGCGGGGTCGGTGCACGCGGAGACGGGCTGCACCGAGTGCCACACCCCGCTGCGCGGCCAGCTGAACAAGCACAAGGCGCTCACGTTCGACACCAAGCGGGAGTACCGGCTGAACTACTCCGCCCAGTGCCACGACTGCCACAAGGAGATCCACGACCTCACGAAGGAGAGCGTGCACGCGAACCTGCCGCCGGAGAAGGCGGACAAGGCGCCGGTCTGCGCGGACTGCCACGACGCCCACGGGACGAAGAAGGACGAGCCCCGCATCGCCATCTCCAAGACCTGCGCGAGCTGCCACGAGAAGGTGGCGGAGGTGTACGCGAAGAGCGTGCACGGCAACTCGCTGATGGACGGCACCAACCCGGACGTGCCGGTCTGCGCCGACTGCCACAAGTCGCACGACATCGCGGACCCGAAGTCGGCGAAGGCGCGAATCGGCCAGCCGGAGACCTGCGCGGGCTGCCACACCGACGAGAAGCTGATGGAGAAGTACGGGCTCTCCACCAACGTGATGGCGTCCTACCTCCAGGACTTCCACGGGGCGACGGTGCTGCTCGAGAAGGGCCGCGAGAATCCGCAGGCACTGGTGGCGGTGTGCACCGACTGCCACGGCGTGCACGACATCGCCAAGGCGGACGATCCGAACTCGCACGTGATGAAGGACAACATGGCCCAGACGTGCGCGAAGTGTCACGAGGGCGCGTCCGCGGACTTCCCCGACGCGTGGCTCTCTCACTACGAGCCCTCCTGGTCGCGCGCACCGTTCGTGAAGGCGGTGAACACCGGCTACGGAATGCTCATCCCCTACATGATTGGCGGCCTGCTGCTGCAGGTCTTCCTCCACCTCTGGCGAATGCTGGTGAAATGATGAGCGCGCGAACGGATACGCAGTCCCCACTGGAGTCGGCCGTCACGGGTGCGCCGCAGAAGCCGGCCTCGCCGAAGCTGCAGTGGATCAAGCGCTTCGACGTGGGCACCCGCCTCGAGCACTGGGCGATGGTGGTGGTCTTCACCGGCCTGTGCCTCACCGGCATCCCGCAGAAGTACGCGAGCGCCGGATGGGCGCAGAGCATCATCGACGTGATGGGCGGTCCCGCGGGCGCTCGCTTCGTTCACCGTCTGTTCGGCTGGCTCTTCAGCTTCCAGATGGTGTTCCACGTGGCGAAGGTCCTGCTCTACACGCTGCGGCGGCGCGGGCCGCTGTACATGCTGCCGAACAAGAAGGACTTCACCGACGCGATCGGCACGCTGAAGTACTACCTCGGTGAGCGGAAGAGCCACCCGCCCTACGACCGCTACGAGTACAAGCAGAAGTTCGAGTACTGGGGGATGGTGATGGGCTCGGTGCTGATGGTGGGTACCGGCTTCATCCTGCTCTACCCGATCTTCGCCTCGCACCTGCTGCCGTCGGAGATCATCCCCATTGCCAAGGCGGCGCACTCCAACGAGGGCCTGATGGCGCTCCTGGTGATCATCGTCTGGCACATCTTCAATGCGGTGCTCTCGCCGGAGGTGTTCCCCGTGGACAAGACCATGTTCACCGGGAAGATCAGCCGTGAGCGCATGGAGCACGAGCACGCGCTGGAGCTCGCACGCATCGAGGGCCGCACGCTGAAGGACGGCGAAGAAGGCCACCACTAGCCGCCGCATCGACACGAGCGAGACGAGAGGACATTGAGATGAAGAAGTTCGATGGCGGTGCGGTGGTTCCCGGCGGCTTCTACCTGAGCCTCAAGCGCTGGGAGATCGTGGTGGTCCAGGGCAACGAGGGCACGCTCGAGGGCGGGACGGAGAGCAGGTACGTGAAGCTCAACGTCGTGACGATGCTCGTCGCGGCGGTGGCGCTGGCCTTCTCGTTTGCCTTCTACCTCCCCGGCGTGGGCGTGGTGCTCTTCGTCCGGGCGCTGGTGAAGGGCGTGGGCCGGATGGTGGGCCGGCTGTTCGGCAAGACGTCGTCCGCGCAGGTCGAGTGAGCGGAGGGCCCGCGGGCCTTAGACGCCAGACGTGGACATGAAGCGGGGGCGGCGGGCGGGGCCCGAAGCCCCCCCC
>JAFAFL010000032.1 GCA_023423535.1 Pseudomonadota bacterium | reverse complement strand
GTACGGGCGGGTCGGGCGGCGTGGGCAGTACGGGCGGGTTGGGCGGCGTGGGCAGTACGAGCTGCTGAGGGCGGGTCGGTTAAAGGGAGGGAGCAGCTCGGAGGAGCGTGGCCGCAAGGCGACTCCTCCGAGCGCTCTCACACCGACCGCAGTTCTCGGCAGCGCGCTTCGCGTTACTTCGGATCTCCGGGCTCGGGCTCCGTCTCCGCGGGCTCGCGTTCGGCGGGCTCTCGCGCGCGCTGCTCGAGGATCCTCCGGTACATCTCGATGAACTTCTGCTCCGCGTCGCTTGCGCCGACGAGCGGACCGGACTGGCACTCGCACGAGGTCTGGTAGGTCAGCGCGTCCTGCACGAAGGCGCACTGTCCCGGGCACGCATCGAGCGCGCCCTCCTCCCACAACGAGAAGCGCACGGCCGCGGCGCTGGAGATGGCGGCCGCGCAGTCCGGCATCGACTCGCCGAGTCCCGACCATGGCAGACGGTGTGCCGCGCTCACGCCGCGATCCGAGCGACCGAAGGTGAGTCCGAGGCGGCACGTGCTGCTGATCTCCTGTCCCTTCTCGTCGATGAGGTCGAGGTACACGCGCGCGCCCTTCGGCAGCTCGCGCCAGACGGTGGCGATCATCTCGGTGCCTCCCTCCGCGGGGCGCTGGTTGAGCACGAAGCAGGCGTCTTCGCTCGGCGGTGGGCGGCGCGAGGTGTACGGCCCCGGCGGCACGCACCGCTGCACCGATCCCGCGCGCACGACCTTCGGCCTTCGCAGCGCGAGCACACCGGCCGCGGGATCGATCGTCGCGACGAACTTCCCCCACACGTCGCCACCGAGCACGCCGATCACGCCCTGCGCCTTCCACTCGTCCGACGCCTCCAGCTCCACGAAGCGCACGCCGAAGTCCGGCGAGAGCTCCACGCGCTCCACGGCGTAGGTGTCCGCGCCGATGGACCTCGGCAGCGCGAAGCCCTCCGGCACGCCCAGCTCGCGCACGAAGTCCGGGCCCGTCTTCAGCGAGGCCTCCACCGCGAACTGCCTTCCCACCCGCGTCCGAGCGAGCGCGCTGGAGAGCACGAACGTCCCGGTCAGCGTCACCCGCCCCTGCTTCAGCCGCACCGCGAGCAGCGGCCAGTCCGTCTTCGGCTCGCGGGTGAGGTCGATGAGCGTGAAGTCGGTGACGAGCCCTTCGGTCTGCGTGGGATCCCCAGCCGACGCAGCGGCAGCGCGCTCCTCGAGCACGTACTCGCCCCTCGGCCGCGTGGGCAGCACGCGCACGACGCGGCGCTCCGGATCGAACTCCAGCGCGTACGGCATGAGCACGTCGCTGCCGAGCACGAGCACGCACGTCTCGTCCTCCTCGTAGAGCGCCACGCGCCTCGAGCCCACGCGACGATCGCCGAGGCGCGCGGGCGGCAGGTCGATCTCCGGCGCCTCCTGCCACTCACCACCCGGCTCGAGGAACCGCACGAAGGTCGTCGTCTTCGGCAGCTCGGGTCCGAAGCAGCCGGTGCTGAGCATGGTGATCGGCGCCGCCACATCGAGGAACACGCGCGCGGCCACGCCACCCACCGATCCATCCACCTCCGCGCGAACGCCGGCGCCGCCTCGCAGCGGGAGCTCCAGCCCATCCAGCCGCTGCGGCTCCTCTCTTACCTGCCGGCCCGCGCACCCAAACACACCCCAGAGCACACCGGCACAGACAGCGAGCACGCGAACGGCAGAGGCCATGTCGCGACCGTAACGCACGGCCCTCCGAGCAGGGGGACGGAACACGCGTTCGGGTGGCGACGTGCGCGTGACCCGCGTTAGGAACGCGGGAGCATGACGCAGCGCGACGACGGCAACTCCCCCGAACATCGGACCGCGCGGCTCGCGCAGCCCTTCATCGACCAGCTGGTGCAGGCGCGGCGCGGTCACACCTATCCGGTGCACCTGCGCGCCTCGGCCCGCGAGTTCGCCCACCGCGCGCTGGCCCTCCTCTTCCCCCACTTCTCCGAGGACGGCGGCGGCGAGGCCTGCGCGGAGCTGGTGCAGGCGGACGCGATCCTCCTCGGCCAGTCGCTGGAGGAGCTGCTGCAGTCGCTGGAGGGCATCTCCATCACCGGCGGCGCGCGCGCCCAGGCCGAGGCGGCGGCGAATGATCCCCTCCTCTCCCAGCGGTTCCTCGACGCGCTGCCCGGCGTGTACGCGCTGCTGCGCACCGACGCGGAGGCCATCTTCCACGGCGACCCGGCCGCGGCGTCGCTGGACGAGGTCATCCTCAGCTACCCGGGTTTCTTTGCCATCGCGGTGTATCGCCTTGCGCACGCGATGCAGGGACTGCAGGTGCCCATCCTCCCGCGCATCATCAGCGAGTATGCCCATGAAAAGACAGGCGTGGACATCCACCCGGGCGCAAGGATTGGCCGGAGCTTTTTCATCGACCACGGGACCGGCGTGGTCATTGGAGAGACGTGTGTCATTGGTAATGGGGTCAAGCTGTATCAAGGGGTGACGCTCGGCGCGCTGGTGGTGGAGAAGGCCAGCGCGAGACGGAAGCGGCACCCCACTCTGGAGGATAACGTCGTCGTCTATTCCAACGCCACCATCCTCGGGGGCGACACGGTGATAGGCCATGACAGCGTCGTCGGCGGCAACGCGTGGCTCACCGCCAGCGTCCCGCCCTTCTCCATCGTCAGTCACCAATCCGAGGTCAAACAGCGCCGCCGCAACGGCCCGGACGACCTCGACTTCCACATCTGAAACACCCTTTCCAACCTTCCAGAGGAATCGATAGACATGCCTTTCGACAACGTCCTGCAGACCATTGGCCGTACCCCGCACGTCCGCCTCAACCGCCTCTTCTCCGGCACCGACGTCAACCCCAACGGCGCCGAGGTCTTCATCAAGCTCGAGCGCGCGAACCCGGGCGGCAGCATCAAGGACCGCATCGCGCTGGCGATGGTCGAGGACGCGGAGAAGCGGGGGCTGCTCAAGCCCGGCTCCACCATCATCGAGCCGACCAGCGGGAACACCGGCGTGGGCCTCGCGATGGTGGCGGCGGTGAAGGGCTACCCGCTCGTCCTCGTGATGCCGGAGTCGATGAGCATCGAGCGCCGCCGGCTGATGAGCGCGTACGGCGCCCGCTTCGAGCTCACCCCGCGCGCGGAGGGCATGAAGGGCGCCATCGCGAAGGCGAAGCAGCTCGTGGAGCAGACGCCGAACAGCTGGATGCCGCAGCAGTTCGAGAACGCGGCGAACCTCGAGGCCCACCGCCGGACGACCGCGGCGGAGATCCTCGCGGACTTCCCCGAGGGCCTCGACTACCTCATCACCGGCGTGGGCACCGGCGGGCACATCACCGCCTGCGCGGAGCTGCTGAAGCCGAAGATGCCGAACCTCAAGGTGCTCGCGGTGGAGCCGGAGAAGTCGCCGGTGCTCAGCGGCGGCCAGCCGTCGCCGCACCCCATCCAGGGCATCGGCGCGGGCTTCATTCCGGCGATCATGAACGTCTCGCTGCTCGACGGGATCGTGAAGGTCGCCGCCGAGGACGCGTTCGAGATGACCCGCCGGCTGGCGAAGGAGGAGGGCATCTTCGTGGGCGTCTCCACCGGCGGCTCGCTGGCCGCGGTGAAGCAGACCCTCCCCGAGATGAAGAAGGGCAGCCGCGTGCTGACCTTCAACTACGACACCGGCGAGCGGTACCTCTCGATCGAGAACCTGTTCGCGTAGCGGAAGCGGAAGCGGAAGCGGGCCGGCTACAGCGCCCGCGGCCCGTCGCCATCGAGGAGCGTGAGGTGGATGCGTGCAAAGTCCACCTCGTGCTCGCTCAGCTTTGCGCCCAGCGGATCGTTGACGAAGATCGAGCGCCGGTTCGGCACCGCCACGAACCCGTTCGCCTGCACCGCGCCGATCCAGTCGGCGGCGCTGAAGTTGCCCACGGTGAGGTCCACGCCCCGCTCGCGCAGGTAGCGGGCGGCGGCCTCGACCACCGCGGACGCCTCTCCCGGCAGCGCGAGAGAGTCCACCAGCGAGCCCACATAGAGGTCGCCGAAGCGCGCGTCGCCCTTCATCCTCGTGTGGCGCACCACCGCGAAGCCCACGTCACGGCCGTCGCGGTGCACGCGCAGGATGTCCGCCTCCGGCCAGCCCTTCGCCGGCACCAGCGCGTTCATGCTCACCGAGTCCCGCATCGCGACGAGCGCGTAGGAGGGCGCTGCGGCCTGCCAGATCGCGTCGCACCACGCGCCGAAGCGCGACTCCACCGTGAACGAGGCCCTGCGGAGGGGCTGGCGGTGCCGCACCCGCTGCGCGGCCTTGAGCACCGCGTTCCCCAGCCAGCCCATCCCGGTCAGCGCAGCCGCATCCAGCGCGGCCCGCCGCTTCGGGTCCGAGCGCAGGAAGGCGTTGAGGCGCAGGAAACGGTAGGGCCTCTCCACGCGCAGCACGAACGGCGTCTGGTACTCGCGCCACTTCATGCGGCGCAGCAGCTCGAGCATCCGCGGCGTCGCCCCCCACGCGAAGAGGAGTGGCTCGCGCGCGGCCATGTCCTTGAACATCGCCATCGCCAGCAGGGCGTAGCGCGGGTTGATGATCCCTTCCGAGACCGGGCCCTGCCAGTTCGCCAGCCGCACCGGCTCGCCGCCGAGAAGGAACTGCTGCGGCTTGAGGCAGTAGGCGCCGTGGACCTGGTCGCCGTCCGCCGCGACGTAGAAGCGCCGCTCGACGGTGGGGGTGAGGCCGGGCTGCAGCCAGTCGACCTCGGCGCTCTCGTAGAAGCCCCAGTCGCTGCCGGCCGCCGCCAGCCGCCGGTTGAACGCCGCGACCGCCGGGACGTGCTCCGGCGCGTAGGGAATGACTCGGATGGGCATCAGTGCAGCTCGTCGTAGATCCGGCCGAGGGTGGCGAAGCGCACGTCCTTCAACGCCAGCACCCGATCGGCGAGGCGCTGGAGGAAGTCCCGCTTCTCGTCGGTGGGCCACGCGTTCGGGTGCGCCATCAGCCCGACGTACGGCGTCAGCTTCCGCGCCGCCTCGAGCTGCTTCATCAGGACGTCGAGGTCGCGCTCCACCGGATCTCCGTCGTCCACGCTGACCGACACGGAGAGCTCCGTCAGCGGCGCCTCCGGCCGCACGCCGCCGTGGTGCGACACGCCGCCGCGCCCGAGGTTCGTCAGGCCCAGCGCACGGCCCACCTTGTAGGCGGCCTGGAAGCGCGGCCCCGCGTAGCAGGACGCGGAGAAGATGCGGAAGCCCTGCGCCCCCAGCGCCACCAGCGTGTCGCGGTTGAAGCGGTGCATCGGCGGCGTGAACAGGCGCGGCTCCAGCGCGTCGCCGAGCTTCTCGCGGATGAGCTCGCGGCCCTTCGCGATGACCTGCGCCTGCTCGCCGAGATCCCGCTCCGGACCGAACTCGTAATAGACGGGACGGCCCTTCACGGTCATCTCGTGCGTGTGCCCGTGCTGGCCGTACTCGAGGAGCTCCGGCGAACGGGCCTTCTCCTCCCGCAGCCAGTGCGCGCACTCGTCGGTGAGCCGCGAGGGGATGACCTGGTAGCTCACCGGCAATCCGCGGTCCCGGAAGAGGGGCAGGAACGCCTGGGTGACCTGGGTCAGCGGCCCCACGTCGTCCACGCGGATGAACAGCGTCGTCAGCACGTGATGCCGCCGTCCACCGTGATGACCTGGCCGGTGACGAACCGCGCCGCGTCGGAGAGGAGGAAGGCCACCACCGGCGTCACGTCCGCCACCTCCGCCAGCCGGCCCAGCGGCGTGCGGTTGATGATCTGCGCGCGCTGGCGCTCGCCGAGCGTGCTGCTCATCTCGGTGGTGATGTAGCCCGGCGCCACCGAGTTCACGGTGATGTTCCGACGGCCGACCTCTCGGGCCAGCGCGCGGGTGAAGCCGTCCATGCCCGCCTTCGACGCCGAGTACGCCGTCAGCCCGGTGTAGCCGCGCGAGCCGATGATCGAGCTGATGTTGATGATCCGCCCGCCAGCGTTCAGCTGAAGCATACGCCGCGAGGCGAGCCTCGCGAAGTGGATGGCCCCGAGCAGGTTGGTGTTGAGGATGCGCGCGCTGTCCACGTTGGGGAACGTGGCGAGGATGCCCTCCATCGCGATGCCCGCGTTGTTCACGAGCGCCCACACGTCGCCGCCCGCCCACTCCAGCGCCGCGTCCATGAAGCGCGTGGCCTCGGCGTCCTCGCCCACCGTGCAGGGCGCCCAGAAGTAGCGGTCCTTGTGCTCGGCCTCGAGGCGCTCCACCGCCTCGGTCTTCTTCCGGCTGTTCGTCGAGACCCGGTAGCCCTCCGCCAGCAGGTGCTCGATCAGACCGAGGCCGAGCCCGCGGCTCCCTCCGGTGACGATGACGTGTCTCATGGTGCTCCTCTCAGTTTCTTGCCCGCGCTGCTCAACGCGAGCTGCGGAACGACCTTCAACACCCGCGGCGCCTTGTAGCGGGCGAGCCCACCGGCCACGAATCCGTCGAACGCGGAGCGCACCGCCGCGAGGACCTCGGCCTCTGCATGTCCCGGCGCGAGCACGAGCTCCGCGGCCACCAGCGTCCCGGTGATCGGATTCGAGCGCCCGAACACGAACGCGTCGGCCACCCCGGGCACCGTGTGCAGCAGCGCCTCGACCTCTTCCGGGTCCACCTTCGCGCCGCCCACGTTGATGATGCGGCCCTTGCGCCCGACGAAGAGCACGCGGTCCTCGGCCAGCGAGACGAGATCCCCGGTGGCGATCCAACCCTCCTCCGGCGCATTCGCGGAGGCCGCCGTCGCGTTGGACTCGCCGAGGTACCCGCGCATCGCCCGAGGGCTCTTCACCCACAGCTCCTCGTCGACCACGCGCAGGCCCACGCCCTCGACGCCGCCCTCGAGCCACGCGCGCGGGAAGCCCTCGCGGCCGTCGTTCACCGAGAAGAGGCTGCCGGTCTCGGTGGTGGCGTAGATGTGCCCGACCTTGGCGCGGGGGAAGCGCGCCTTCACGAGGTCCAGCGTGGCCTGGCTCGAGCGCTCACCGCCGAGCGTGGCGACCTTCAGCGGCAACGCTCCTTCCGAGCCGGCAGAGAACTGCATCGCGAACGCGCGCCAGAAGGTGGGCGTGCCGCTGACGTGGGTCACGCCCTCTTCGCGCGCGGCGGTCGCGACGAGCTCCGGCGCGGTGCCCGGCGGCGCGACCACCAGGGTGCCCGTCTCCAGCGCGCTGAGGATGACCTGCAGCCCGGCAAAGCTCACCGGCGCGAAGGTCAAAAGCCACACCGGCCTCTCGTCGCCGCGCGCGGGACGGACGCGCCCGAGCAACCGCTCCACCGAGTGCAGCGCGAACTTTGCCCGGCCGGTCGTTCCGGAGGTCGGCGTGGCCACCGCGAAGCCCTGCGGCAGGCGCGCGAGCTCGCCCTCTTCCGGCAGCGGCTCCGAAGGCCGCACGAGCACCAGCGGCACCCCGCGCAGCTCCGCCGCGAGCAGGCCTGCCACGAGCTCCGACACCTCGCGCGGGACCACCACGTGCGGCCCCTCCGGCATCGAAGATGCCAGCTGCCCCGCACGTTCGACGAGCGCCTCCAGCGTCAGGCGCGCGCCGCCCTCCACCAGACGCACGCCGGCTCCGGCCTTCGCCCACCGCTCCGCGAGCGACATGCGGAAGCCCTAGGCCTTGCGGAACAGGGCGACGAGCTCGCCGACGGTGCGGAACTCCACGAAGCCCTCGGCGAACGGGTTCTTTCCCGTCGTGTCCTCGAGCGTGGAGACGACCGTGGCCAGGTCGAGCGAGTCCATCGCGAGGTCGCCACCCAGAATCTGGGCGTCGTCACGCAGGGCCTCGGCGCCGCCGGCAGGGAGCGTGCCCCGCTGGGCCAGCACCTCGGCGATGGCGCGCTTCACCTTCAGCTCCACGTCGTCCGTCATCTCGCACTCTTCCTGTTTCGCGAGCGCGCAGAACTTGCGCCCGGCTGGAATGTGCCGGGTGCAGTAGCCCGATGCCTCTGGAGCGTCAACCCTCCAACAACTGCCGGTCGGCCACCGGGCGAGCGCGCGCGCGTTGCAAGCCTCGAGAGCGGGAGGGATAGAGGCCGCGTGCGCTCTCCCCTCTCCACCACTCTCGTCGCCGCCGCGCTGCTTTCGACTGCGATCTCCGGCTCCGGTTGCCGCCGCTCCACGCGCGCGGAGGCGCCGATCACGGCCGAACCTTCGAGTCTGCGCAGCACCACGCACGGTGACGTGATCGGGCTCTCCGAAGGGGGCGCACACGCGTGGCTGGGCATCCCCTACGCGGCGCCGCCGGTGGGCCCTCTTCGTTGGCGCGCGCCGAGACCCGCGGAGGCGTGGACCGGAACGCGCGAGGCGGTGCGCTTCGGCGCGTTCTGCCCGCAGTTCACGAACATGACGCTGCCCGATCACCGCGCGCTGCCGAAGCCGCTGGTGGGCAGCGAGGACTGCCTCACCCTCAACGTGTACGCGCCCCCATTCGAGCGCGACGCGGTGCCGCAGGGTGAAGCGCGCCGCCCGGTGATGTTCTGGATCCACGGCGGCGGCAACACCATGGGCGCGGCGGCGACCTACCACGGCGCGAAGAACCTCGCGGAGCGGCACGGCGTGGTGGTGGTCACGCTGAACTACCGGCTCGGGCTGCTCGGGTGGTTCAGCCATCCGTCGTTGCACGAAGCGTCGGGCGATGAGGTGACCGACGCGCTCGACAGGTCCGGCAACTACGGCACGCTGGACCTCATCGCCGCGCTGCAGTGGGTGCGCGACAACGCCTCTGCGTTCGGTGGCGACCCGCGGAACGTGACGATTTTCGGCGAGAGCGCCGGCGGCATGAACGTCTTCTCGCTGCTCGTCTCGTCGCAGGCGCAGGGGCTCTTCCACAAGGCCATCGTGCAGAGCGGCTTGCCCTGGTCCTCGACGATGGCGCAGGCCCGGCACTTCACCGACGACGCGGAAGCGCCCGGTGACGCGGCGAGCTCCGGCGAGATCCTCCTCTCGCTGCTGCAGAAGGAGGGTCTGGCGAAGGGACGCGACGCGGCGAAGGCAAAGCTCGCGGCCATGTCTCCTGAAGAGGTCCGCAGCTTCCTCCGCAGCCGCACGCCGGAGCAGCTGCTCGCGCACTTTGGAGAGGCGCCGGGGCTGGGCATGTACCGCTCGCCGTACATCCTTCGCGACGGGCACGTGATTCCTGACCTGCCCATCCTCGAGGCGCTGGCAGGGCGAGCCGCTGCGGAAGGCAACGCGCCCGTGCCGGTCGTCCTCGGTACCAACCGCGACGAGTACAAGCTCTTCATGGCGCGCGACCCGCGCTTCACCCGCAGCGTCTTCGGCATCCCGCGTATTCGGGACGAGGCCCGCTACGAGCGCGTCGCCTCCGCGCTCTCCCGCGGCTGGCGGGTCATCGGCGTGGAGCTGCCCGCGGAGCGTCTGGATGCGCCCGTCTTCGCCTACCGCTTCGACTGGGACGATGCGCCGGACAAGGGCGTGGTGGATCTGGGCAAGCTCCTCGGCGCGGCGCACGGGATGGAGATCCCGCTGGTGTTCCTCGAGTTCGGTACCGACCTCTTCCCCGTCGTCTCGAAGGAGAACCTCGGCGGTCGGCGCGAGGTCGGCGAGGCGATGGCGTCGTACTGGACGAACTTCGCCTGGACGGGCACGCCGGGGCGCGGCCGAGACGGCTCTCTGCCCGAGTGGGGCGCGTGGTCGGACGGGACCATCGTCTTCGATCGCTCGGCGGAGGGCGGCGTGCGCATGGAGCAGGCGAGGGAGACGCTGGAGGCGGTGATCGCCGACCTGCTGCCAGCCCAGGGCGTGCAGCCGGCCTCGACCGCTTCGACAGTCAGCGCGCGCGAGCACGAGGACCGCTGCGTCACCGCCGCCGGTCTCTTCGAGTTCCTCCTCAGCACCGGCTCCTGGACTGCCGAGGACTTCGCCACCATCACGGAGGGTCGCTGCGCGCAGTGGCCGCTGCCGGCGCTGCAGAAGAAGGCGCGCTGAGGGCGGTCGGGGCGGAGGATTCGTCTGTGGCCTACTTGACACCCGAGCAGGCAGGCGCGCGAGATGCGCGGCCATGAAAACCCTGCTCTCCGCTGCGCTGTGCACGCTGTTCCTCTCCACCGTCCTCCTCGCGCCCGCCGCTCGCGCGCACGACACCGGCGCTCCCACCAGCGACACCCAGGTAGTGTGGGTCGCCGGCCCCTGCACCGAGCCCGTGCTCTTCGCCGAGATCAACGCGGACGCGGTTCGCTCGCACATCCCCGCCGCGTACCCGGGCGGCGAGGCGGACTTCATGCAGAAGCTCGTCACCTATCCGGGCGCGGACGGGCTGGCGAAGGCGACGCTCGTCTTCACGCTCAACAGCTGCCGCGACAGCGAGACCACGCGGGTGGTCAACGGCAAGGCGCAGCCTGCGCACGCGGGCACGAACGTCAGCGAGATCCTCGTGGCGGTGATGTGGAACGGGCCGTCGGCCAACGACTTCGAGTTCTACGCGCTGCGCACCTTCATCAGCGACCCGATGCTCGCGGGCGCGGTGCGGTCGCTCGGGCTGCCGGCGCAGGCGACGCCGAACCTCGTGTACGACTTCGCGGCGAACCCGGACGTGCCGGAGCCGGGCGCGGTGGTGCCCTTCCGCATCGGCGTCCCGGGTGCGTTCGAGTTCACCGGCACCGTCGTCCGCCCGCTCGCGTTCGACTCCGGCGGTCACGCCACCCACCACTTCCACGGCCCGCGCGGCGCGGTCTGGGTGGAGCACGACACGCCGGTGGGCGCGATGTCGGTCGTGCAGGCCACGATTACCGTCACCGGCCAGAAGGGCGCGTGGCTGGCGCAGCTGCTCGGCGGGACGTCGGTTCCGGCCGGCGGCCTCTACCTCGAAAAGCAGGTCGGGCACGCGCACGCCGCGTACCTCCTGCCGTAGCTAGGGCGCCTTCCCTGCCCCGGTGAAGTCCTGGATCTGCGTGCCCTCCGGCGGATCCAGCTTGAACGCGTCGGCGCTCACGCCGGTGTTCGTCTTCATGTTCTTGAAGGTGATCGCGTTCTGCGAGCCGTCCGGATCGATGACCGTGCTCTTCAAAACCTGCGCGGTCTTCGGGTCCACCTCGAGGAGGATCTGCTTGAAGCGCGGGTCAGGCTTCAGCGGCGTCATCGTCAGCTGCGTCCCCGTGCACGCCTTGCAGGCCGTCTTCTCGATCTGGAACTCCTCCGCGAGCTTCCCCTGGCCCCAGAGGAACGTCACCGACGCGGAGAGCTGGTTGGTGGCGATGTTCGCGCGCGTGAGCAGCATCGCCTCGGGGTCGTAGGCGTAGACCTTGTCGCCGGCGAGCACGAAGGTCTTCTTCGCCGGCGTGAGGTACTCCCAGCGCATCAGCGCGGGCTTCTTGAAGACGACCGTGCCCGTGGAGACCTGCGTGCGCTTGAAGGCCTTGTACGTGTAGCGCTGCTCGAAGTCGGCGCTGAAGTCCCCAGTGCCCTCGTAGAAGGCCTGCATCCTGTCCACGAGCGCCTTCACCTCCGGCGTCATCGCCGGCGCGGGCTTCGCCGCAGGCTCCGGCTTCTCCGGAGGCGCGGGCGGCGGCGTCTTCACCGGCGGCGCGGCGGGCGCCTTCGGCGGCGGAACGGGCGCGGAGGGATCCGGCTTCGGCGCGACCTGTGCTTGGGCGACGAGGGGCGGCTCAACCGGCTGGGTGGGCGCGTTGGCGGGGGCGCCTCCGCTCATCGCCAGCAGGGCCGTCAGCAGGGTGTCGAGAATCATGGCGTCCTCTCGTCTCGTGGGCCGGGCCTCGAAGGCCGGCAGCTATGGGCTCTGACGCGCTGGGGTGAGGCCCATTCAGCGCGGGCCGGTTGGAAGTGTGCGCGCCTGCCCTACAACCTACTTCCCGAAGATCTTCTCCGACTGCTTCACCGACAGGCGGAGGAAACGATCGGTGAGCGCCTGCGCGTCGCCCTCGGCGAGATCGCCCACCCGCCCGAGCCGCTCGTGTCGCCACGACACCGCGCGCGAGACCGACGCACACACCGCCGCGGAGACGTTGAGGCTCTGCGTGAACCCGAGCATCGGCAGCCAGAAGATCCCGTCCGCGGTGGCCAGCGCCTCCTCCGACACGCCCAGCCGCTCGTTGCCGAAGACCAGCGCGACCTTCCCGTCGAAGCGCAGCTCCCACAGGCTCTTCTTGTCCTCGCGCACCGCCGAGGCCCAGATGGCGAAGCCGCGCTCGCGCAGGTGCCGCGAGCAGTCCCACCAGGTCTCGTGGAACACGAGGTCCAGCCACTTCTCGCAGCCGAGGCTCACCCGCGGGTGAGGCTGCCAGGGGAAGTCCGGGTTCTTCACCACGTGGACCTCCTGCAGCCCCATCGCCTCGCAGGTGCGGACGACCGCCGCCATGTTGAAGGTGTCCTCGAGCTGGTCGAGCACCACCGTCAACGTGCGCGTGCGGTTCGAGATGACCTCGTCGATGCGGCGGCGCCGCGCCTCGAGGACCATCGCCTCCGGATCGAGCTCCGGGCGCCGGGACACCGCTACCCTCTCCGCGCCGCCGCGCCGCGACCGGCCTTCTTCTTCGCGGGCGACGACTTCTTCTTCGGCGCCGCCTTCTTCGCCACCGCGCGCACTGCCTTCTTCGCGGCCTTCTTCACCGACCTCTTCGCGGGCGCCGCCTTCTTCGCCACCGCGCGGACCGCCTTCTTCACGGCCTTCTTCACTGCCGAGGCCTTCTTTGCGGGCGCGGGCACAGGCGCAGGCAGGGGCACCGGCTCGGCCTTCACCGGAGCGCTCTTCGGCGCGGGCTTCCTCCTCCCCGGCTTCTCCAGCGGGGCGCGGCGCGGCTTCTTCTCCTCGGTGCGCATGAGCACCGGCGCGCGGCCCTCGAAGATCACCGCGGCCGCGGCATCGAGCAGCTTCTGGATGCCCTCACCGGTGGCCGAGGAGATGGGAAACACGGGCAGCCCGCGCTTCGTCATCGTCTTCGTGAAGGCCTCGAGCTTCTCGCGCGCCTCGGGGATGTCGATCTTGTTCGGCGCGACGATCTGCGGCTTCGTGGCCAGCTCGGGCGAGTACTTCGCCAGCTCGCGGTTGAGCACGTCGAAGTCGCGCACCGGCGAGCGCTCTTCCTCGTGCGCGTTGAGGTCGATCACGTGGATGAGCACCCGGCAGCGCTCCACGTGCCGCAGGAACTGGTGCCCGAGCCCCGCGCCCTCGCTGGCGCCCTCGATGATGCCGGGGATGTCCGCCATCACGAACGAGCGCTCGTCGCGGTACTGGACCATGCCGAGGTTCGGCACCAGCGTGGTGAACGGGTAGTCGGCGATCTTCGGCTTCGCGCGCGACACGCGGCTGATGAGCGTGCTCTTGCCCGCGTTGGGGAACCCGAGCAACCCCACGTCCGCGAGCAGCTTCAGCTCGAGCAGCAGGATCTTCTCCTCGCCCGGCGTGCCGTCCTGCGCGAAGCGGGGGGCCTGCCGCGTGGAGGTGGCGAAGTTCATGTTGCCGAGCCCGCCCCGACCGCCCTTCGCGGCGACGAAGCGCTGGCCCATCTCCGCGAGGTCCCCGAGCAGTTCGCCGGTCGCCTCGTCCTTCACCAGGGTGCCCACCGGGACCTTGAGGATGATGTCCGGCGACGCGCGGCCGTTGCAGTCGCTGCCCATGCCCTGCTCGCCGTTCCGCGCCCGGTGGTGCTGCTGGTAGCGGTAGTCGAGCAGCGTGGTGAGGTTCTCGTCCGCCTCGAAGATGATCGAGCCGCCGTCGCCGCCGTCACCGCCGGACGGGCCGCCGCGATCCACGTACTTCTCCCGCCGGAAGGCGACCGCGCCGTTGCCGCCGTCACCGGCCTTCACCTGGATGCGGACCTGATCCACGAACTTCATGCTGCTGCTCCCTGCGACTGCGCCTGCGATTCCCGCCAGCGCCACAAACGCGAAGCGGGCCGCCCGCACGACGCCCGGTGCCTGTGGCCCGGAGCGCCGCGGACGACCCGCGGTACACGACTTCTGAGGCTGACCTGCCTAGGCCTGCGCGGTCTCGCCCTGCGCCGCCGCCGGGTACACCGAGACCTTCTTCTTGGTCTTGCCCAGCCGCTCGAACTTCACCACGCCGTCAACGGTCGAGTAGAGCGTGTAGTCGCGGCCCAGCCGGACGTTGTTGCCCGGGTGGATGGTGGTGCCGACCTGACGAACGATGATGCTGCCCGCCGTGATCGTCTCACCGCCGTACGCCTTGACGCCGCGCATCTTCGGGTTCGAGTCACGCCCGTTCCGCGAAGAGCCCTGTCCCTTTTTATGTGCCATGGCTGCTTCCTGCTTTCTCTGTGGGCCGCGCTACGCGGAGATGGAGGTGACCTTCACCTCGGTGTACGGCTGCCGATGACCACGGCGCCGGGTCCAACCTTCCTTCTCCTTCCGGAAGTGGAGGACCTTCTTGTGCTTGTCCTGGGCGAGGATCTTGCCCGCCACCTTCGCGCCCGAGACCAGCGGCTGGCCGATCTTCGGCTGCTCGCTGCCGCCGACGAGGAGCACCTCGTCGAAGGACACGTCCGCGCCCACGTCGCCCGCGATCTTCTCGATGCGAAGGACGTCGCCCTCCGCCACCCGATACTGCTTTCCGCCGGTCCGAATCACTGCGTACATCACTGACCTCTGTTCCAACGGGGCCTGTGGCCCGCATATGCCGGCGGGATTTCGCGGGTTTGGCCGCGGGGGTGCCGGAAAAGGGCGCCCGATCTACGAGAGAGTTTCCCGTGAGTCAAGCCATTGGGCGCACAGCCCGCGCGAGGAGGCCCATTCCGCCGAGCGTCTCCTCCACGCGCGCCCCGGTGAAACCCGCCTCGGAGAGCGTTTCTGCCAGCGTCTGTCGAGAGAAGCGCCCGTAGAACCGGCTGAACGGCCGCCAGAGCACCATGGAGAGCAGGAACCGGGGGTCGCGGCCCACGCTCAACGCGGCGCCCAGGGAGGGCGTCCGGTTGGGCTCCATCAGGATCAGACTTCCGCCCCTTTTGAGCACCCGGAGGGCCTCGCGGAGGGCCCCTGCCCGGTCCGGGAGCAGGTAGAGGAAGGAGTGGCCGGTGAGCACGTCGATCGACGCGTCCGCGAAAGGGAGCCGGGCCGCATCGCCCCCGATCCAGCCGATTCGCGTCGAGCCGCGCAGGCCGGCGCCGGGAGCCCTTCGCCGCGCGTCGCGGAGCATGCCCAGCGCAAAGTCGAGCCCGAGCACGGTGTCGCCGTAAGGTGAGCGTTCGTCGGCGATGGCGAAGGTGGAGACGCCGGGGCCGCAGCCGAGATCGACGATGCGCAGCGGCGGGCTCGAAGGCTGGCGCGGCAGCTCCGAGACGAGCTTGCGGCAGTGCTCGCGCCAGGTGCGCTGGGCGGTCATCCAGCCGTAGAAGCGCGAGGCAACCTGGAAGACGGCGTGCGTGTGCGCGGCCATTGGGCGCGGGTCCTAGCACGACGCGCGGTTATGCTCCGCGCGCCATGGCCGCCCCGCTCGTGACCGTCCGGTTTCTCTCGCGCAAGTCCGCCGGTGCGCGCGAGGAGCAGATGACGGTGGAGGCGGTGCGCGCGCTCATCGCCTCGCGGCAGCTCCGCTCCACCGATCTGGTGAGCCTCGGGAAGACGTGGACGCCGATTGGAGAGAGCCCGCTCTTCGAGGAGGACGCGCGGCCGCTGGTGAAGCAGGAGAAGCGCGCGCGGCGGATGAGGAACGTGGCGCTGATCGGCCTCGGGTACGCGGTGGTCGCGGTGCTGCTGTGGTCCTTCTTCCGGCCTTCGGAGAGCGTGCCCGCTTCGCCTGACGAAGCACTCCGCGAGGCGGTGGCCCTCATCGAGGCCGAGCAGTTCGCCGCCGCGGTCCCGAGGCTCGAGGCCTCCGTGAAGGCCGAATCGCTCGACCCTTCGACGCGCGCCACCGCGTTTGGGTACCTCGGCCGAGCGCTGCTGGAGGTGGGTGAACGTCCCCGCGCACTGGAGGCGTTCGACGAGGGCATCGAGCTCTCTGCGGACCTCGCGCCGCTGCACGCCGGTCGGGGCAACGCGCTGAAGGAGCTGGAGAGATTCGAGGAGGCGGACGCTGCGTTCGCGCGAGCACTGGAGCTGGACCCGCGCAGCGTCGAGGCGCTGGAGGGATTGGCGCTGGTGCGGATCAGCCAGGACCGGCTCGACGAGGCGCTTTCGCTCCTGAAGAGGGCGGTGGCCATCGCGCCCGAGCATCCCGGCCTGCACGGCGCCCTCGCGGCCACGCACGCGGCGCTGGGTGACGCGGACGCGGCGGAGAGTTCGCTGAAGGAGGCGGTGCGGCTGGGCTACGCGGACGAGGAGGGCCTGCGCGCGCTGCTGGAGGCGCTGCGGGCGGAGGGCGCGCAGGCGCGGTGACCGAGGCAGGCGCGGAGCACAGTTTGACTTCCCCGCTGCCCCCGGATACCTCCGCGCTCCGCTCGGCCACGTACGGTCGGCGACTGCGAAGGCGAGCAGCGGCCGGTGCCTTCAACCTCACTCCGCAACTGACATGAGCACCCTCACTCCTCCGGCTCCTGGCGTCAGCGCCCGACCGCGGCTGCTCTCGCGCACCGTCGAGATCCTGAACTCGCTCCGCGCGGATCGGGTCTTTCTCGCCTTCGCGATCCCGTTCGGCCTCCTGCTGATCGCTTTCACGCCGCCCTTCCAGGTTCCCGACGAGCCCGCGCACTACTTCCGCGCCTACGCGATCTCCAACGGTCAGTTCCTCGCCATGCCCGTCGGCGACACCACCGGAAACATCCTCCCCGCGAGCCTGCGCGCCTCCGTGGACCGAACGATGCAGGGCATCCCCCTCAACCGGAATCGAAGGGTGGACCGCGCGGTCGTCCGTGAGGAGCTGTCCCGGCCGCTTCGTCCCGCGGAGAGAGAGCCCGTGGGGTTTGCCGGCGCGGCCGTGTACTTCCCCACCGTCCATGCGCCGCAGGCCACCGGGATGTTCGTCGCACGCGTCCTCGAGGCCTCACCGCTGTGGATCATGTACGCGGGGCGCTTCACGAACTTCGTCGTCGCGCTGCTGCTGACGCTGTGGGCGATTCGAATCACTCCGGCACATCGCTGGCTGATGACGCTGCTCGCCCTCACGCCGATGAACGTGTTCCTCCGGTCGTCGCTGTCGGCCGATGCCCTCACCACCGCTCTGGCGCTGCTGTTCGTGGCCCTCGTGTTGAGGGAGACGATGACGGAACCCGGCACCCTCAGCCGCCGGCGCGTGGCGCTGATCGTCGGAGTCGCCATCCTGCTGGGGCTGTGCAAGGTGACCTACTTCCTCATGGCGGGTGCCTTCCTGCTCGTCCCGCTGGTGCGTTTCGGGTCACATCCCCGGCGCTGGGCAACCTTCTTCTTCGTCGTCGCCGTGAGCGCGGTCCCGGCGCTCGCCTGGAGCCGCTACGCCGCGCCGCTCTATCGCCCACGGCCCCCGGGTCAGGGCCCGGACCACCAGCTGGCGTACGTGCTCTCGCAGCCGTTCGAGGCGCTGAAGACCATCCTCCATGCACCGGTCGTGAATGCGTGGGACTACCTCTCCACCATGGTCGGACGCCTTGGCTGGATGGACGCGCCGCTGCCGACCTGGGTCATCGTGACGGTCCTCGTTCTGTTGGGGGCGCTGGCGCTAATCGACCGCGGGATCGAAGGAACGCAGCCGCGGCCGCTGGGCGCGTTCCAGCGGGGTGTCTCGTTGCTGCTCTTCGTCGCCGGCATGTATGCGGTGTGCGCCTCGCTCTACCTTGCCTGGACGCCCGTGGGTGCGCGCTTCGTCGAGGGCGTGCAGGGCCGGTACTTCCTTCCCCTGCTTCCCCTGCTCTTTCTCGGGGTCCACCTCTCGAGGGCGCCGGGGCCGCGGATGACCGCAGCGAGAAACGCGGCGACGGTGGGAGGCATCGCCCTCGGCAGCGTGGCCACGGTCGTGGCGGTCTACGGGCGCTACTACGCCTGAGCGGCCCCCGTGGCGCGGGCTCGTTGACTTGCCGCGAGGGCGCGGATACCTGCCCCGGCCATGTCCGCAGACGATCGCGCCGCACCGCTTCCCACCCTGCACGGCCTCGAGGGGCGGCGCCGGATGCCGACCCTTCTCGACGCGGACCAGAGCCGGGAGGCGCGCGCGGCGGACCTCGCGGAGCTGATCGCGTTCCAGCGGCGGGTGGTGGAGCGCCTCGAGCCCTGTGACGGACCCGGCTGCGAGGAGCTCATCGCGCAGCAGCGGATCCTCCATCACCTCTCCTCCGAGCTGCGTTCGCTGACGCCGGACGCGCAGGCGGTGCCGCAGACGCCGCTGGAGGCCGCGCGGCGTGTGGCGGACATCTTCCAGTTCGCGGTGCCGCCCTCTCATCGCACCGGGGTGGGCGCGGCGGTGACCACCGCGAAGCGCGCGTTCGTCGAGGGACTCAAGCCCTTCCACATCGAGGCGCTTCGTCCGCAGCGCGCGTTCAACGAGGCGGTGCTGGAGGTCGTCGATCGGCTCGTCACCCGCGGGCAGGCGCAAGCGCGCGGCGCGATGGACGGGTGGGTGAAGGCGCGGCTCGAGCCGCTGGCGGATCCCGCGCAGTGGCGTCCGGCCGGAGGTCATCGGCGCAACGTGGCGGGCGCCGCGGCGCGGCTGGCGAAGGGCTCGTACCTCGGCGTGATGGGCGCGCCGCTGCGGGGCCTGCTCGAGGGCCAGCGCCGGTGGAACGGCGCGATCGTCGAAGCGCTCGCCCGCGTCGCCTCGGGACGTGAGGTCAACGAGGAGGAGGGCCGCGCGCTCGTGGCCCGGCTGTCGAAGCTGGTGGACCCGCTGGCGCGCGAGGATTTGCCCGCGCCGGTAAAGGTGACCGGGCCGCTCTGGCGCGAGGTGCTGCGCCGGCAGACGACGTTCAACCGGGAAGTGGTCCTCGCGATCGCCAACCTCGTGGGCAGCCACATGCCCGACGAGGGGCCGCGTACGACCGTGGACTACACGCGCTGGTACGAGGCACGCGAGCCCCGGGAGATCGCTCGCGCGGCGGAGGCCTACGCGGCGCTTCCCGCGGAGAAGCGGCCGCTCATCTCCATCATCACGCCGGTGTGGGAGACGCCGGAGCCCATCCTGCGCGCGTGCGTGGAGTCGGTGCTCGCGCAGCAGTACCGCGAGTGGGAGTGGGTGCTCGCCGACGACGGCTCGAAGTCGCCGGCGGTCCAGCGCGTGCTGAGGGAGTACGCGGCGAGGGACGCGCGGCTGAAGGTCGTGCGGCTGGAGCAGAACGGCGGCATCGCGCGGGCGACGAACGCGGCGCTGGCCGAGGCGCGTGGCGAGTACGTGGCCCTGCTCGATCACGACGACACGCTGGCGCCGCACGCGCTGACGAAGATGGCGCTGTGCATCGCCGAGGACGAGAGCGCGGACGTCCTCTACTCGGATGAGGATCGGCTCGACACGGAAGGCCGCCGCTGCGCGCCCTTCTTCAAGCCGGGCTGGTCGCCGGACCTGCTGCGCTCGGTGAACTACCTCTGCCACTTCACGCTGGTGCGCCGCGCGCTGATGCAAGCCGTCGGCGGGCTGCGCGAAGGCTTCGAGGGCTCGCAGGACTACGACCTCTTCCTCCGGCTCTCGGAGAAGACGCAGCACATCGCGCACGTGCCGGGGATCCTCTACCACTGGCGCGCCTCGCCCATCTCGCTCTCGCAGGACGAGCGCAAGCTGCAGGCCGCCTCCGACGCCGGCGTGCGCGCGCTGAAGGAGCACCTCGCGCGGCTGGGCGAAGACGCGGAGGTCGATGCGCCGGCCCCGACCTCCTACCGCGTGCGCTACCGGGTAGAGGGCGAGCCGCTCGTCTCGATCATCGTCCCCTTCAAGGACAAGCCGGAGCTGCTCGAGCAGCTGCTGGGCACCCTCCTCCCGCTCACGCGCTACCAGAACTACGAGCTGCTGCTCGTCTCGAACAACAGCACCCGCGAAGAGACGTTCCGGCTGCTGGAGTCGCTGAGCGATCCGCGGATCCGGAAGCTGGAGTGGAACCACCCGTTCAACTACCCGGCGATCAACAACTGGGCGGCGGGCCACGCGAAGGGCGAGCTCCTCCTCTTCCTCAACAACGACATCTCGATCGTCGATCCCGACTGGCTGCACGAGCTCGTGGGCCACGCGCTGCGGCCCGAGGTCGGCATGGTGGGCCCGAAGCTGCTCTTCCCCGACGGGACGATCCAGCACGCGGGCGTGGTGATCGGCATCCAGGGCTCGGCCGCGCATCCGTTCTGGCGCTTCCCCGACGCAAAGGTGTGGACGCCGTTCGGTCACGCGGACTGGACGCGCAACTACCTCGCGGTGACCTCGGCGTGCGTGATGATGCGGCGCCAGGTGTTCGAGGAGCTGAAGGGCTACGACGAGCGCTTCCTCGTCTGCGGCAGCGACGTGGACCTCGGCCTCCGCTCCACGCGGCGCGAACTGCGCGTCGTGTACACGCCGCACACGAAGCTCATCCACCACGAGTCCGCCAGCCGCCGCCTCGACGCGATCCCGGAGAACGACTTCTGGATGTCCTTCGCCGCCTACCGCGACGTGCTGCGCGAGGGCGACCCCTTCTACAACCCGAACCTCACGCTCCTCGGGACGAACTGCGATCTGCGCACCGACGACCGCAGCCCGGAGGCGCTCGGCGTGCGGCTGCTCGTCGCGGATCTGCCCTCCTCGCGTCAGCCGCTGGAGCGGGCGCGGGTCGCGAACCAGCGCCACCTCATCGATCACCTCGCCGCGGTGGATCACTCGGCGGAGGAGGCGGAGGCGTCGCGCCGCGAAGAGCCTCAGCGGCTCGCGCGTCTGCGTCAGCGCGGCAAGCTGGAGTCGGTGAGCTGGTTCATCCCCTCCTTCACCCAGCCCTACGGCGGGCTGCACACGGTCTTCCGGTTCGCGGACGTGCTCCGGCGCCGTCACGGGGTGAAGAGCCGCTTCGTCGTCTCCAGCGGCCCCCAGGCCACCGCCGCGGAGCTCGAGGCGCGCGTGGCCACGCTCTACCCGGAGCTGCCCGGCACCTTCGAGATCGTCCGCGACGCGCGGGACATCGCCGCGCTCTCGCCGAGCGACCTCGCGGTGGCCACCGTGTGGAGCTCCGCCTACCAGCTGCTGCGCTACCGCGGAGCCGGCGCGCGCGCGTACCTCGTGCAGGACTTCGAGCCCCAGTTCTACGCGGCGGGCACCGAGTACGGGCTGGCCGAGCAGTCCTACCGGCTCGGCTACTTCGGCATCTTCAACACGCCCGGCCTGCACGACTTCATCACGCAGTCGTACGGGATGCCGGGCGCGTGGTTCGAGCCGTCGGTGGACCACGACGTCTTCCACGCGGAGGGCCGGAGCAACACGCCGATCGGCAGGTCACGCCCCGCGCGCGTCTTCTTCTACGGCCGGCCCACCCACGACCGGAACGCGTTCGAGCTGGGTATCGCGGTGCTGCGCGCGCTGAAGCGGGAGCTCGGTTCGAAGGTGGAAATCATCAGCGCCGGCGCGCAGTGGCGGCCGGAGGAGTACGGGCTCGGCGGCGTCATCACCAACGCAGGCGTGCTCTCCTACGAGGAGACCGGCAGCCTCTACCGCTCCTGTGATGCGGGCCTCGCGTTCATGTTCACCAAGCACCCCTCCTACCTGCCGCTGGAGATGATGGCCTGCGGCGTGACGGTGGTGACGAACCTCAACCCGGCGAACACCTGGCTCTTCCGGCACGAGGAGAACTGCCTGCTCGCGGAGCCCACCGTCACCTGCGTGCTCGATCAGCTGCGGCGCGCGGTGACCGACGCGGAGCTCAACCGGCGCATCGGCGCGGCGGCGGCGCAGCGGATGCTCGCCACCACCTGGGAAGCGCAGATCGACGCGATCTACGACCGGCTGGTGCGTTAGCCGGCGCTGAGGCGGCGCACGTTGGAGGCGGCCTCGAGGGCCGGCGCTTCGCGCACCTGCTCCGAGCGTTCGGAGCCGCTGCCGTGTGCCACCGCGGTGAGGAGCTCCTTCAGCTCCTCCGCCTGCTGCGCGAAGGAGCGGAGGCCGTCCCGGAAGGGGTTGGCGTAGCCCTGCAGCCGCGAGGGCTCACGCAGCAGCGCGCGGATCGCGGACCGGTAGGCCTCGGTGTGCCCGATGGGCACCACGTTTCCGTTGCGGCCCTCGATGATGTCCTCCGTCGCGCCGCCGGAGTCGGTGCTGATGACCCACACGTTGCGCGCCAGCGCCTCGCGCACGGTGAGGCCGAAGCTCTCCTTTGCCTTCGACGGGACCAGGAGCACGTCCACGCCGGCGAAGAACGCGTCGAGTTCGTCCTGCGAGTAGGGCTCGACGATCTCTACCCGCCCCTGCACCTTCCAGTCGTCGCCCTCCATCAGCGAGACGCCGAGCTTGCGCTGCACGTCCACCAGCGAGAGCACGAAGTTGGACTCGGTGAGGCCCTCGAAGATCTCCTTCAGCCAGAAGTAGCCCTTGTGGTGCGCGCGGCCGCCCAGGTACGCGAAGCGCAGCGACGGCCCCACCTTGCGCGGCGGCGGCGCGGCCTCCGGCAGGAGGATGCCGTTCTTGTTCACGAGCACCTTCGCCGGGTCGAGCCCGTTGTCGAGGTAGAGCTGCCGCTGGAACTCGCTGGGCGCGAGGAGGAGCGCGGCGCCGTCGAGCACCTTCCGCAGCTCGTGCGAGCGCCGGAAGGTGAAGCTCGGATCGGGCACGCAGGTCGCGCATACCTTCAGATCGATGCCGCGCTGGAAGCAGTAGTTGCCGTCGTCGCGGACCATGAACTGCTTCTCACAGAGCCACCACGCGTCGTGCAGCGTGATGACGTAGGGCACGCCAGCCGCCACGCACGCATCCGCCAGCGACGCGCTGAGGAGCTGGATGGAGTGGAAGTGCACCACGTCCGGCCGCGTGGCTGAGAGCACGTCCGCGAAGATGCGCGCCATCTCCGGGTTCTGGTGCTCGAGCGCCCGTCCGCCGCCGCGGGGGAGCTGCACCGCGACCACCGGCATCCCGTGCGTCTCGTAGCGCGCCACCGCGGTGTCCGGCAGCGCCGTGTTCAGCGCGCCCGTCACCACCGTCACCTCGCAGCCGCGCTCGCTGAGCCCGCGCGCGACCTCCTCGGCGACGATCGTCGCGCCGCCGAAGCTCAGCGGGGCGAAGAACACGTTCGTCTGCACCACCTTCAGCGCGCCTCCCGAAGCGCGCGGCGGCTGCGCGTGCTCGAGGACGGGCCGCAGCTGCCGCTCCGCGACGACGTCCGGCCCGTAGCCCGCGAGCACCGTGCGCCGCGCCTCGGCGCCCATCGCCCTTCTCGCGCCCACGTCCGCCACCAGCTGCGACAGCGCGCGGACCCACTCCTCCTTCGTGTCGGCGAGAAAGCCGTTCTGCCCATCGACGATGACCTGCCGGAAGGCCGCGCACGGCGAGCACACGCTGGGCACGCCGAAGACGGAGGCCTCGAGGTACTTGATGTTGCTCTTCGCGTCGTTGAAGACCGTCCGCTCCAGCGGCGCGAGGCTGATGTCCCAGGAGGCGACCGCGCGCAGATAGTCCTGCGCGTCGAGGAACGGGATGCGGATGACCCGCTCGCGGAAGCGCTCGAAGGCCTGGGGCAGCTCGAGGTAGCCGTGGATGACGAGCCGGACCTCCGGGAACGCCGCGAGCACCTCCAGCAGCGCATCCGAGGCCACCGCGAAGTCCGCGTCGTGGGTCCGAGTCCCGCTGCCGTAGCCGATGGTGACCGTCGCCGGGTGGGCGATGGGCGGGCGGGTCTGGAGCTCCTCGGCCACCGAGAGCACGCCGGCGTCGAGCGCGTTCTCCACCACGTGCACCGTGCCTCGGTTCGCGGCGCGCATGCGCTCGGCGAGGGTGGGCGTGCTGGCGATGGCGTGGTCGCAAAGGGACAGCGCGCGGCGGTAGAGGCGGGCACCCTCGAGCAGGTTCTCGCGCTCCTTCTCCGGGAGCTGCTGGAGGTTCGAGTTCCGCGCGTACTCCTCCACGTCGAAGACGAGATCGTCGATGTCGTAGAAGCTCGGGATGCCGAGCCGCCGCGCCTCGGCGATGAGCGCCTCCACGCCGGGCACCGCGGGCACCCGGTAGAAGATCGCCACCTGCGCGAGCTGCAGCGCGCTCCGGGCAGCGTTCTGATCCGTCCACGAGACCACCGTCGTCTCGCGTCCGAGCTGCCGGAACATCTCCACCTTCTGCTGCACCCGGTAGCGCCGGCACTGCGGGATGGAGAGCTCCGCCACGATGAGCACCCGCTCACCGAGCCTGCCCTGCGTGACCTCGGTCAGCGGCTTCGACCAGGGCGCGTCCGAATCCGCGAGCACCGGCAGGGACTGCGAGACCTGCGATTCGCTACGCCCCTGCGGCAGCAGCGAGCGCGCCCGCCCCACCACGCTCGAGAGCCTTCCCTTGGCGGTCCGGTAGAGGTCACCGCCCCGGCTCTGCGGCGGGAGCACGGTCTCGCGCGCGGCCCAGTAGGTCTTCACCGCGCGGAAGAGCAGGCTGTCGTTGATGAGCTGGAGCTCGTGGCGCTGGCGGTCGACCTGCGAGGTCAGCTCGGCCACGCGCAGCGACTTCTCCTTCAGCGAGACCTCGAGCTGCGCGGCCTCCTGCACCGCCGCCGTCACCTGCGCCAGCTGCGCGCCCGCGGCGGCGAAGTACGCGCGCAGCCGCTGGGCCTCGTCCGCCTCCGCACCGAGGAGCGCCTGGAGCTGCCGGCCTGGAGCGGCCGCGGGAGAGAGCACGCCCATTCCGCCGCCGTGCGTGAAGTGGAAGTGAGGATGGCGCGCGGCAAGCAGACGCCACGCGGCACACGGCTGCGGCACCTCGTCGCGGTCGCCGGGCTCCGCGTTCGTCCCGGTGATGAGGATCACGCCGCCCTCCGCCAGCGCGGGCAGCCACGCGCCCACGAGGTCCTCCCGTCCGTCCGCATCACGCGCGTCGAGGATGAGCATCCCCAGCGAGCGCGGCTTCACGGTCGAAGGGGGCGCGCCCGCGGGAAGCTCCGTCGTCCGGGTTCCGGCGCCGAGCGCAGCGCCGGCGTGCGCCACCGCGTGCAGCAGCGCGCGCGTCCTGAGCCCCACCCCGGCCGCGTGGGCGATCCGGAGCCAGTCCACCAGCAGCATGGCGAAGGGTGCGTGCTCGAAGCCCTCGTGTGGGGGACCCGCGCGGGACGGCACGGAGAGGAGGATCGGGTGGTCCACCGGATTGAAGAACGAAGGCATGCGCGCACAGCACTTCGCACCCCGCTCGTGGGGGGTCAAGGGGCGCAGCCCCCACCTCATCCGGCCCTGCGCTTGCCCCTCCGCTCCCTTCCCGTGAGAGCGGTCAAAGCGTGACCACGCCGAAGTCCAGCGCCGCGCCGCTGCTCGTCGCGAGCTGCACGATCACGTAGAGGTCGCTGCCGTTGGACCGGTGGAAGATCCACCGCCCGTGCGTCGCATGGCTCTGCGCGCCGACCTGCACGGCCGGCAGCGTCACCTCGCCGCTGAAGGTGAGGTAGGCGGCGTTGTAGAGCCGGACCTTCGTGTCGTTGCCGCTCTGGTTCCAGCCGTTGCCGGGCACCAGCGCGACCTCGGCGGCGGGGGTGGAGTGGGACAGGCTGCGGATGTTCGACACGCCCGGCAGCGCGCCCGCGTACACCATGTCCTGCGCCGGCGTGGACGAGGACCAGAACACGTTGCCGCAGCGGGTGAAGATCCGCGCGCCGTCCTCGCTGATCCAGAGGTCGCCGCACATGGGATAGGTGCCGTGGTACGGCGAGTCGTAGAGCATCGCGGCGTTGCCGTTGGCGATGGAGTACTTCTCGATGTCGGAAGGGCTCAGGCCGTTGTCCGCGCCGTAGATCGCCGTCCCGTTCGGGTGCGCGCGCACCAGCGTGCCGGCGCGGATGGAGTAGCCGGTGCTCAGCGACTCCTGCCGGGTGGTGAGGTTCACCGACCGGATGTGCTCCCACTGATCGATCCGCGGGAACGCGTACACCCAGCCATTGCCGCCGAGCACGATGTCGATCACGTCGCAGGTCACCGGCAGGGTGTCGATCAGCGTCAGCGTCTGCAGGTTCACGTAGCTGATCCACCCGTTGTGACCGACCGCCGCGAGCAGCCCCGTCGGCCCCACGCCCACCGCGGTCGGCGGCAGGTTCAGCGGCACCGTCGCCGTGGTCTTCGCCACCGGGTCGTACACGTGCAGCGCGTTCGGGCTCTCCGACACGGTGACGATCCGCTCCAGCGCGCGGCTGTACTCGGCATCCACCACGCGGTGGTTGAGCATGGCCACCGGGCCCGGATTGACCGTCGCGGTCGCGGTGATCGCCACGGTGTCCGACGTGCTGCTCACCTTGCCGTCGGAGACCACCAGCGCGACGACGTACGAGCCCGCCTTGTCCGCCACGAAGTGCGCGTTGACCGAGCCTGCCGCGGAGAGCGTCGCGGTGCTCCCGCCCGGCTTCGTCGCGATCGTCCACGACCAGGTGAGCGGATCGCCGTCCGGATCGCTGCTGCCCGCGCCCGACAGCTGCACCGTCGCGCCCACGCCCACCGTCTGGTCCACGCCTGCGTTGGCCACCGGCGGCGAGTTCGTCACCACCGGCGGGGAGACGACCACGTTCACGGTGTCCGCAGGGCTGGGCAGGCTCCCGTCCGAGACGATGAGCCGGACGACGAAGGTCCCCGCCTTGTCCGCGAGGAACGACGGCGCCTGGGTGGTCGCCCCGCCCAGCAGCGCGCTGCTCCCCGGCGGCCGCGACACGAAGCTCCACTGGTAGTTCAGCGCATCTCCATCCGGATCGCTGCTTGCGGAGCCGTTGAGCACCACCGTCGCGTTCACCTTCACCGCCTGGTCCGGCCCCGCGTTGGCGACCGGCTCGCGGTTCCCCTGCCCGCTCTGCGCGTTGACCGTCACCATCGCGGGCTCGCTCTGCAGCTCACCGTCGCTCACCACCAGCGCGATCGTGTAGGCGCCCGCCACGTCCGGCTTCAGCGAGGGCCGCATCGAGGTCGAGCTCTGGAGAAACGCGGTGCTGCTCGCCGGCCGCTTCACGATCGTCCAGGCGAAGGTCAGCGTGTCGCCGTCCGGATCGCTCGAGCCCGTGCCATCGAGCACCACCGCCAGCCCGAGCTGCGTGCTGCGGTTCGGCCCCGCGTGCGCGACCGGCGCACGGTTCTGCACCGGCGAGGTGGACTCCGTCGTGGCGCGAATGACCGTCACCGAGGGCGCGCTCTGGCGGCACCCGTCGGACACCACCAGCCGCACCGCGTAGCTCCCCGGCACGTCCGGAACGAAGGACGGGTTCACCACCTTCGGATCGCTCAGCACCGCGAACGAGCCGTCCGGCACGCTGACCAGCGCCCAGGTGAAGTCGAGCACCGCGCCCGGCGAAGCGGTGTGGCTCGCGCTCCCGTTCAACGCCACCGGCCTGCCCGCGACGGCCGTTCGATCCTGTCCCGCGACCGCGACGATCCCGCCGTTCGGATCTCCAACGACCGGGGAGCCGCACTCCTCGGGAACGGTGCGGCCGCAGGAGAGCGCCGCGCAGGAGAGAAGACCGAGAAAGGCGAGCGGAACGAGGGAGGCGGGGCGCATGAACCCCGCGCATCGCACGAAACGGGAAGGTCCAGCAAGAGCGGCGGCCTGCCTCCCGATCCTGCCGGGCAGGCAGGCCTCACCCGCCGCATACGCAGTGCCCATGATCTCCCACAGCAGCGCACCGCGGCCCGCGCTGCAGGAGGGCACAGGCGATGTCGGACGAGAAGAAGAGGCGTTCCCCCGGCGCGATCCCCGGCCCCGACTACGGCTTTCCCCACGCGGAGATCCGGATGACCGAGGCGGACTCGAAGCCGGACTTCCCGCGGATGATGCGGAAGGCGCCGGAGGGCGCGCCGAACATCGTCATCGTGCTGCTCGACGACGTGGGCCACGCGTTCCCCTCCACCTTCGGCGGCCTGGTGCGCATGCCCACCGCGGATCGCATCGCCGGCGAGGGCCTCAAGTACTGCCAGTTCCACGTCACCGGCCTCTGCGCCCCCACGCGGGCGGCGCTGCTCACCGGACGCAACCACCACTCCGTCTCCACCGGCGTGGTGGCGGAGATGGCCACCGGCTACCCGGGCTACTGCGGCATCCTTCCGCGCAGCTGCGCGACGATCGCGGAGCTGCTCGGGCCGAACGGCTGGGCGACCGGCTTCTTCGGCAAGAACCACAACGTGCCCGACACGCACACCAGCGCGGCCGGCCCGTTCGATCACTGGCCGCACCGCCGCGGCTGGGATCACTTCTACGGCTTCATCGGCGGCGAGACGGATCAGTTCTACCCGGCGCTCTTCCGCAACGAGACGCCGGTGGACGTGCCGCGCACGCCCGAAGAGGGCTACCAGCTCAACCGCGATCTCGCCGACGAGTGCATCCGCTGGATGCAGGCGCAGAAAGCCATCTCGCCGAACCGGCCCCTCCTCATCCACTTCGCGCCCGCCGCCGCGCACGGACCGCACCAGCCGCCGCTCGACTGGCGAGGGAGAAACCGCGGGCGCTTCGACATGGGCTGGGACCGCTACCGCGAGGAGACCCTGCAGCGGCAGCTCGCGATGGGCGTCGTTCCGCCGGGCACGAAGCTCTCGCCGCGACACGCGGAGATCCCCGAGTGGGACAGCTACAGCGACGAGGAGAAGTCGCTGCTCTCGCTGCAGATGGAGAACTACGCGGACTACCTCGAGCACTGCGACTTCGAGATCGGCCGGCTCGTCTCCAGGCTGGAAGAACTGGGCGAGTTCGAGAACACGCTCTTCCTCTACATCCTCGGCGACAACGGCTCCTCCGCGGAGGGCGGGCTCCACGGCACGATCAACGAGGGCCTCACCATGCAGGGCCTCGCGCCGCAGCTCGCGGACAGCGCGCCCTTCAAGGACGAGTGGGGCCTGCCCGGCACGTGGCCGCACTTCGCTGCCGGCTGGGCGTGGGCGGGCGACACGCCGTTCCAGTGGATGAAGCAGGTGGCCTCGCACTTCGGCGGGACGCGCAACGGGATGGTGGTGAGCTGGCCCTCGTGGATCGCCGACAAGGGCGCCACGCGCTTCCAGTTCCACCACGTGATCGACATCGTGCCGACGATCCTCGACGTGGTCGGACTCGAGCCGCCGCAGCAGGTGAACGGCGTGACGCAGCGGCCGATCGAGGGCGTGAGCCTCGCCTACACCTTCGACCGCGCGAGCGCGGAGGAGAAGACGCGTCACCCCATCCAGTACTTCGAGATGATGGGGAACAGGGCGCTCTACATGGACGGGTGGATGGCGAGCTGCCGTCACGGCCGCCTCCCCTGGGAGACCTCCGGCTCCGCCTCTTTCGCGAACGACACGTGGGAGCTCTACAACGTGGAGGACGACTTCAGTCAGTCCGAGGACCTCGCGGCGCAGTTCCCCGACAAGCTGCGCGAGCTGCAGGACCAGTTCCTCGTGGAGGCGGCGAAGTACAACGTGTTCCCGCTCGACGATCGCTTCAACGAACGCGCGGACGTGACGCTTCGGCCCAGCCACTACTCCGGCCGGCGCGAGCTGACCTTCTACCCGGGCATGGTTCGCCTCCCCGAGGGCAGCGCGCCGCGCTTCTCCAACACCGACCACACGATCACCGTGCACGCGGAACTCCCCCGCGGCGGCGCCGAGGGCGTGCTCATCTGCATGGGCGGGGACATGGCCGGCTGGAGCCTCTTCTGCGAGGACGGCCACCTTCGCTACCACTACAACTGGTTCTCGCTCGAGCGCTACGACCTGCGCTCCGCCTCACCGCTGCCCGAAGGCCCGGTGGAGCTGCGGCTCGAGTTCGAGTGCGACGATCCGCAAGAGCGCGGCGGCCCGGCGGAGGTGCGCCTGTTCTGCAACGGCGCGCTCGTGGCACAGGGGCGCATCGAGAAACAGGTGCCCGGGCGCTTCAGCGAGAGCCTCGACGTGGGCGAGGACAAGATGTCGCCTGTCTATCCGGGCTACCGCGACCGCTTGCCGTTCGCGTTCAACGGGAAGCTCCTGCGCATCGACGTGCAGCTCGGCGAGGCGGCGGAGCTGACGACGGGCGAGCTCATCGAGGAGCACCTGCATGCGGACTGAGAGCTCGCAAGCCCGCTGCCTCACCTCCGCGCAGCGCGTCCCCATCTCAATGTCATGAGAGCGATCCTGCAGTTCATCCTGTCGGTCGCCATTCCGCTCTTCGCCATCGCGAGCATGGCGTCGGTGGGCGCGGGGAACTCGCTGCGGGAGGTGACGAAGCCGTTCCGCCGGCCGACGATGCTCGTCACCGCGCTCTCCGCGAACTTCGTGGCGGTGCCGCTTTTGTGCGTGCTGATCATCCGCGTCCTGCGCGTGCCGGACACCTACGCCGCGGGCCTCTTCCTCGTCTCGTGCGCGGGCGGCGCCGCGTTCCTCATCGCGCTGGCGCAGATGGCTCGCTCAGACGTGGCCCTGGCGGGCGGACACCTGCTCATCCTCATGCCGGCGACGATCATCTTCATGCCGCTGGTGGTGCCCTGGGCGCTGCCGGAGGCGAACGTGAACGTCCCCGCCATTGCCCGCCCGCTGGTGCTGACCATGCTCCTGCCGCTGGGCGCGGGGATGCTCTTCCGGAGGTGGTTCGGGAAGCTCGTCCCGAAGGTGATGCCGGTGCTGGGGAGGGTGTCGAAGTACTCGCTGGTGACGCTCATCGCCGTCACCGTGATCCTCAACGCGCGCGGCGTGGTCTCGCTGCTGAGCACGCCCGCGCTGCCCGCCGCGCTGCTGCTGGTGCTGGGCGCGCTGATCATCGGCTTCGTCGCCAGCGTGCCGTCGCATCACGGCCGGGTGGTGCTCGCGCTGGGCACCGGCCAGCGGAACATCGCCGCGTCGATGCTCGTGGCCTCGAGCTCCTTCGAGTCGCCCGAGCCGCTGGTGATGGTCGTCGTCACCTCGCTGGTGGGCTTCGCCATCCTCTTCCCCGCCGCTGCAGTCTTCCGCCGCGCGCTGGAGAAGCGGGGCAAAGCGCGAGGCGTCCGCTTCGAGCACGAACAGCGGAGCCCCTTCGACGAGCGGCAGAGGGTGTAGGTCCGCGCGCTACTTCACCGGAGTTCGCAGCGGCACCAGCGCCCGCAGCCGCGCGTCCCTCAACGCCAGCCCGATCCAGAGAAGCAGTGCGACGTACACGGGGAAGAGCGTGTGGCTGAAGAGCGGGTTGTCCACGCGCACGTGCGTGGCGACCGCGCCGCCGAGATAGCCCGTCCAGAGGATCGCGCCGAGCACCGCGGTCCTCGGCACGAGGTACAGCGCGAGGCACACGAACTGGATCACCGCGATCGTGGGCAAGAGCTCTCCCTTCCATCCCAGCGCCTCGGTGCTGGCGACCGCTTCCGGCGAGACGAAGAGCTTGAAGGTCGCGTCCACGAGGAGGAACAGCACGGCGATCCCGCTGAGCACGCGGCCGGTCCACACGGTGGCGGAGGCTTTTGCTGCGGGGACGTGGGTGGTGGTGGAAAGGGTCGTCATGGGCGCTCCAGCTCGTTCCAATCGGTTCGAGCGTCAGGGTTCAGCGTTCAGGGTTCGCCCCAGTGACGCCTGAGCCCCTCCCGAATCATCGGTGGGTGCAGTACAGCCGGGCGCCTCATGTACGACTACGTGATCATCGGCGGTGGGATGGGCGGTCTCACCGCGGGCGCGCTGCTCGCGAACGCGGGCGCGAGCGTGGCGGTGCTCGAGGCGCACGAGTTCCCCGGCGGCTGCTGCCACACCTTTCCGATGGGCAGGTACCGCTTCTGCGCGGCGGTCCACTACATCTTCTCCTGCGGCGAGGGCGAGCCCGTCCACAACGTGCTCCGCAAGCTCGGGCTCGAAGAGACGGTCACCTTCGAGCGGCTCGATCCCGAAGGCTTCGATCACTTCAGCTGTCCGTCCGAAGGGATGCGCTTCCGGATCCCCAACGGCCTCGGCAAGTGGTCCGAGCGACTCGCGGATCGCTTTCCGGAAGAGCGCGCGGGGATCGCGAAGTTCTTCGGCACGGTGCAGACGCTGTGGACGGAGCTGCAGCTTTTGCCCGACGAACTGCGCCTGCTCGACGTGCCGAAGGCGGTGCTCCAGTCGCCGCATGTGCTGCGCTACCGGCGCTGGACGCTGCAGCGGTTGTTCGACTCGCTGGGCCTGTCGAAGCCGGTGCAGGCGATCCTCTCCACGCAGCTCGGCGATCTGGGGCTGCCGCCCTCCGAGGTCTCGCTGCTCATCTACGTCGCGCTCGTCTCCCGCTACGGCGACGGCGCGTACTACCCGACCGAGCACTTCAGCCACTTCATCGACGCGTTCGCCGACGCGATCACCCGGTCGCCGGGGAGCACGCTGTCGCTGAACACGGAGGTCACCGCGGCGAAGATGGAGGGCGGCCGCTTGCGCTCGGTGACGACAGCGGATGGTCGCGAGTTCCGGGGCACGCACTTCATCTGCAACGCGGACCCACAGTGGTTCGTCTCCCTCGTGGGCCGCGAGCAGTTCCCCCAGAAGTACCTGCAGAGCGTGGACTACGAGTACTCGGCGTCGTCGTTCTCCGTGTACCTCGGCGTGCGCGGGATCGATCTGCGCGACCACGGCTTCGGCAACTGGAACGTGTGGCACTACCCCCGGCTCGACGTGAACGACATCTACGCCGCGCAGCACCGGCGCGATGACCTCGGCGATCCCTGGCTGTTCATGTCCACGCCCACGCTCTGCTCGCCGCGCGCGAAGACGCTCCACGCGCCGGAGGGCGAGCAGATCCTCGAGCTCATCACCACCTGCGCCTACGAGCCCTTCGAGCGCGCGCAGAAGACAGGCCTGCGCGAGTACACCCGCCGCAAGGTGGCGCTGCGCGACCGGATGATCGCCACGGTGGAGAGGCACTACGTCCCCAACCTGCGGCGTCACCTCGCGATCCGCGTCGCCGGCACGCCCACCACGAACAGGCGCTACCTGTGGGCGCCGGGCGGGAACATCTACGGCTCCGCGCTCACGCCGGAGAACGTCAGCGAGCGCCGCCTCAAGTGGCGCACTCCGGTGGAGAACCTCTTCTTCACCGGCGCCTCCGCCGCGTTCCCTTCCATCGGCGGGACCGTCAGCGGAGCGGCGCGGCTCTACACCGCGCTCACCGGAGATTCACTCAGCGCGCGTCGCGGCCCGACGGGTCAGCTCCCCTTCAGGAACGTCCCGATGAACACGCGGTCGATGGTGGTCAGCGCCGGGAACAGTCGCCCACCGACGCTGTAGATGCGGCCGTCGTGCACCGGCGTCTGGTGCACGTGCGCGCGCGGGACGGGCAGCAGGCCAGCGACCTCTTCGAACTCGCCCAGCGTCCCATCCGGGGCGATGCGCGCGCGGCGGGTGCGGGCGACGTAACGCTCCTGCCCGGGCCCTCCCTCGCCTCCTCCGACGACGTAGAGCCACTCGCCGTGCACGAAGGCCGCGTGCGTCCACGGCGACGACTCCAGCGTGCCCACCGCTTCCCAACCGGTCAGCGCGCCGGTCGCGTCGTGCACCGATCGCAGCACGTCGTTCAGCGGCACCTGGCCGGTCGTGAAGCCGCCCACGAGGTACATCCGCTCGTCGTGCACCACCACCGCGTGGTGCGACCTCGGCTGGGGAAGGCCCGGCCCCGCGCTCCATGCTCCGTTCAGGCCGTCCTCGCCGAGCGTCGACACCAGCACGGTCCCCTTCGGGTTGTGCGTCGTTCCGCTGCCCCCCACGACGTACAGCCGTCCCCCTACCGAGGCCACGCCCGGGTGCAGGAAGGCCTCTGCGACTCCAGAGCCGGTGCGCACCGTCGGCTTGCCCTCGCTGTCGTAGTCGAGGACGTAGGTGACGCCGTTCACCGACGGCTGTCCGCCGGAGGTGGTGAGCCCCGCGACCAGATAGGTGCGGTCGCCCGCGCGTGCGAGGCCATGAAAGGAGAGGCTCGCCGGCAGCGTCCCCGCGACCTCCCACTCGCCGAGCGATCCGTTGGCGCCGATCTTCGCGCGCCGCAGCTGCGGGTACATGGCCTGGAAGGCCTCGTTCAGCACGCGGACGCCGCCCATCACGTGCAGGTACGCGCCCGCGGGACCCTCGTGGACGAAGGTGGTGTGGTGATCGACCGCCACCGGGTACGGCTCCAGGTCCGCCCAGTCGATGAAGCAGGCGCCATCCTCCGTACACGGTGCCGGCGGCGTGCCTGCATCGGTGCCCGCGTCCGCATCACCCGAGCCGCTGCCCGCGTCCGGTTCCGGCTGGAGCACGCCCGCGTCGGTCTGCGGAAGCGGTTCGGCGGCCGGTGCGCCACATGCGGTGAGTCCGGCCAGCGCGCCGGTGGCGAGCCCCGCGACGATGGCGATCGAGAGACAGCGGAGGGAGATCCGGGAGGCTTGGGCCATGCCCGCGCACCTGTGCATCGCGCGCGCCAGCAGCCCTTCAGAGCGCAGGCGGCCGGGCGATCGGACACGACCGCCACGGCGTTAGAGAACCGGCAACAGCGGCCGCTACGGGTTGTTGCAGTCGAGCTCGAAGACGTCCGACGTGGTGTTCAGCGTGAGCACGAGGTCCTGCGCCAGGTCCTGTTCGCGAACGGTGAGCTGGTGCGATCCGCCGAGCCGCAGCGCGTCGACCGGCGAGAGCGTCAGCGAGTTCGCCAGCGCGCCGTGACCCACGAGCTGCGCGTTCACCCGGAAGACGTCCGGCGCGTTCGCGGTGAGCGGGAGCAGGCCGAGCAGCGGCGCGCCGTCCTCGTCCACCGGCACCACGTGGACGGTGATCGTCTGGTTCGAGTGGAGGAGGAAGCCCTCCGGCCCTTCGGTGCGCGTGGTGACGCGCGTGCAGTGACGGTTCTGCTCCTTCGGATCGTCGTAGTCGGTCAGCACGATGAAGGTCTTCGACCAGCGCACGCTCTTCGCCTTCTTCACGCGAAGCCCGAGCTGATCGACCGCCTCGCCGTTGCGCAGCCCGACGAGCTGGTACTGGCCCTCGTCCTCGAGGTTCACCGCGTACTGCGCGAAGCCGAGCGGCCACGCAGCGTCCACGCGGTCACCGTCCTCGCGCACCTCCATGGTGAAGTCCGCCATCGTCTCCTGATCGAGCCCGAGCGCCTGCGGGTGCTGCAGCGCCACCATCAGCGTGCGGCCCGCGGCGAGCGGCGCGGTGAAGTCCTCGGTGTCCGCGAAGTGCACCACCTGCGAGAAGCGGACGATGCCGTTCTCACCGACCTGACCGTCCGACGAGCAGCCCGCGAGCGCCGCCGCGACGACGATCCCGGAGAGGAGCGAGAGTGCCTTGAGCGTGTGCGTCATGCCCTCGTTCTAGCGCACGGGAGGCAGAGTCCAATGCAGCGCCCTTCCCCAGTACCCGCCGGTGACGAGCGAGCGGCCATCGGGGCTCAGCGCGCCGTGTCCCAGGCCGAGAGGGCCGGAGTCGCCCAGCCAGTCGCGCTCCTGCAGCGAGGGAAGATCGAACAGGCGCACGTCGCTGCGGACCACCGCGAGTCGTGGAGAGGTTGCGGCCATGCGCACGTGCATCGCGGGCGAGCGGATGATGCCGAGCGGCTTGCGCTCCTGGAGATCCCACACGGCGACGCGGCCCTCCTCCGCCGCTGGACCGGCGTCGTTCAGCGGGCGCGCGTAGTACCGGCCCCTCGCGCCGAGCGCGCCGTGGACGTGCACGGGCAGGTCGGTGAAGGGAGCGTCGGGACCTGATGGATGGGGAAGGAGCCACTGCTCGGTGGCGCCTTCCATGCCTTGCCCGAGGCCGATCCAGTGGATGCTCCCGGACGCGGTCGCCGCCACCAACCGCTCGTCTTGAAAGGCGATCGCGTCCGGCGATTCGCAGCCGGGCAGCGCGTGCAGGGTTGGAGGAGCGGCGGCTTCGGTCGGCCTCAGCTTCCACACGGCGATGCCGCGGCAACGACTTGCCCACGCGGCGAGCTTCGAGCCGTCCGAGTTGAGTGCGAGGGGCGTGGAGAACGCGTGCACGGAGGCGTCTTCGTTTCGCTTCGCGAGCGACACGACCTCACGGGAGCCAAAGCGCGCGACCCAAAGCGTGTCGTCCTCACCCGCGATCCAGGCCAGCGTGTTTCCCGCGTGGTCGATCGCGGCCGCGTCGATGAACTCCAGAGCCTCAGCCGGTGCGGTGAGCGAGTCCTGCAACTGGAGCGTCTTCGCGTCCCAGCGTTGCAGGCCTGCTCCGCTCCAGGTGATGAGCCGTGCGCCGTCACCGGAGTGACCGAGGTGGACCACGCCGTCCTCGACCTTCGCGGCCTTTGCGTCTCGAGCGAAAGAGGCGGTGCGGTCCGGCCGTCGCGCGGTGAGGACGGGAAACGGGGCGTGCCGGTTCTCCGCGCGCGAGGTGGGGACCTGCCGGCCGCGGGTGAGGTCGGAGACGCGCTTCGAGATGTGCCGCCGCAGCTCGTTGGCGTCGATCTCTCCGTCGCGTCCCTCGTCGGCGCGCTTCGTCGCCAGCGCCTCGAGCAGCGAGAAGGTGAAGACGCCGTTGTTCCACTGCGCGGACTCGAGCGCGAACTCGACGGCGCCTGCGGCGGCAATCACGTCCGCGCCGCTGCCCTCGCGCAGGTCGAGGAAGAGATCCTCCACCAGCGGTTGATCGATCACCCTGGCCGCGGCCGGGATCTCCTTCACCCGGCGCGCCGCGCGGGCCACGACCTGCCCTTCCGCTGCCTGCGTCACGCCGAAGGTGGTGCCTCGTGCGCCGGAGGTGTCCTCAGCGGGTGAGCCCTGAACGCCAGCCGCGTCTCCGGAGTGGCACGAGTCGATGAACACCAACCGTCGCCGCGCCTTTGCCAGCCGCAGCAGGCGATCGATCTCGGAGTACGCGAGGCCCCTCTCCTCCGGCTTGCCGAAGTCCATGTCGTGCGGCGCGAAGTAGTAGCGCTGGTCCTGCCCCAGCAGTCCGTGGCCCGCGAAGTAGAGGATGACCCGATCGTTCACCGAGGACTGCGCGAGGAGCTCCTCCACCTTCGCGATCGCGTCGCGGGTGGCCATCGCGTCGGTCAGCACGTGCGTGCGCAGCCGGTCACCGAGCATCCCCTCCAGCGTCCGCGCCACGTCGCCCACGTCCTTCGCCGCGAACTGCAGATCGTGCGCGTTGCTCTGGTAGTCGGACACGCCGATGCCGACGAACCAGGTCAGCGGCTCGCGCTGGAGCTGAAGCCGCGCGACCACGTGCGCCTCGAGCGAGTTCGTGCGCTGCGTTCCGCTTTCAGACGTCGTGGTCACCCACGCACGCACCACGTTCTCCCCGTCCGCCAGCTCCATCGGGAAGCGGAGCTCCGTTCCCTCCACCTGTGCGCCCTCGCCGCTGATGAGCACGTCGTTGACGGTCACGTGCAGGCGCCCGGACATCTGCTTGTCGGAGGCGAGCTCCAGGGTCAGCCCCGGCGTGCGCGTCACCAGCGGAGGACGCGTCCGCCAGCCGATCTGGAACGGCGCCGGCGACGGACTCTCTCCAGTGCGCTTCTCGCGCAGCCGCACCAGCCGCTCGAGGCTCGCGAGGTCCTCGGGCTTCGCGTAGCCGAGCTTCGGCAGCACGCGCTCGGGCCGGTTGCGCGCCATGTCGAGTTCCTCGCTCGGGATGAGGCGCAGACCTTCGCGGAAGGCCAGCTCGCGCACGCCGGTGCGGTTGGCGAAGTACTCGCCGTCTCGCGTGATGATCGCGCTGCCGTCGCTGCCGAACGCGTAGAGCGCGGCGATGACCTCACGCCGCCGCAGGTCCACCAGCCAGAGACCGCCCTCGTCGGTGGTGGCGTAGAGCGTGTGGCCGGCGCCGCGACGAAGACCCGTCACCGCTTCGCTGCGAAGCTCCGCCGATTCGATGAAGTGCACGCCCTTGAGGTCTGCGAACCCGAGCCCGCGTTGTCCGGCGAAGAGGACCTGCCCGCGGGCTTCGTCACAGGTGGCGGTATCCACCGAGCCCTCGTACAGCGGCCGTGTGGAGGCGGCGCCCTCACGCGTGACGACCACCAGCTCCTTGCCCAGCCCACAGGCCTCGAGCAACGGAGAGAGGTTCGGCTGCGCGCGGGTCCAGCCGCCGTGGGCGGTCGTCACAGGGAACGTGCGCGTGTGCGTCCTCTTTCTGCGCGCGAGGTCCCACAACTCCATCGTGCCGCGGTGATCGAGGATCAGTGCAACGCGCTCCTTCCCCAGCGTGAGGACGCGCAGGAAGAGCGGCACGCCGTTCGGGCCGTCGTCGAGACCCGCGGGCCGGGCGAAGAGCGCGCGCCACCTTCCACTCTTCGGCTCGCACACGCTCAGGCCGATGAGGTCGATCCGGTAGCGCTTGCCGTCCTCGCCATCGATCACGAGCCGCGGCTTGCCCTCGTGCACTTCGTCGGAGGACGCGGACGTTTCGGCGCGGCAATCACCCGGCGCGGGGCGTTCGACGCTCGACCACGGCAGAGGCTCGCGCACGCCGCGTCGCAGGTCCCAGCGGAAGGGCTCGCGCAGGCCCTCGTAGAGCTCCGCACGGGGCTGGACATCGAGCCGGCCGTTGAGCTCGTCCACCCGAAGGACGTCTTGCACCAGCGCCCGCGAACGCAGCGCACCGAGCCGCGTGCCGTCGGACGAGTCGAAGAGCCCACCGGCGAGGAAGATCACGTCGCTGCTCACGATCGCGTGACGCGCGGTGACCGAGTTGCGCTGGCAGGGCACCGCCAGTGCACGGTCGTCGTCAGGCCAGGCGCGGACGTGCAGGCAGCCTTCGCCATCCAGGTAGGTCAGCCGTCCGTCGCTGAGGAACGCGGGCGATCCGGCGCCATCGATCACCTTCTGCTCGCGGCTCTCCAGCTCGACCCAGACGATGCGTTCGGAGCGCTGCGCGCCGGACGTGGTGGAGTACGTGGAGAAGACGAGCCGCTTCTCCTGATGGTCGAAGCGCGGGCCGTCGCGGACGACGATCGCCTTCACCTCCATTCGCTCGATGAGGTCGGTCACCTTCCCGTCCGCGTGCAGCTCGGCGACAGAGAGCCCGCCGTAGCCGATGCCCGCCAGCAGTCGTCCCGTTCGGGAGAGCGCGAGGTGATCCGGCTGGAGGTAGACCACGCGCTCCTTGTCGCCTCGCCGCGCGGTGACGCCGGTGAGCACGCCGTTGCTCCAGCTGGTCGCGACGGTGGAGAGATCGTCGCTGACCGCCACGTCCACCACCGCGTCCTTCGGCGTGGGCACGAGCTTGTGGTTCGCATCCGTCGCGGGCGCGCGCGGGGAGACGACGGAGACCTCCTGCGTCTCGAGGTTCCACAGCCGGACCTCCGAAGGCGTTCGGATGAGCAGCATCCGGCCGCCGCCGACGAACTGCAGCGACTGCAGCCGCCAGTCCTTCGTGTCCAGCCTCGCGAGGCGCCGCCGGCGAGCGAGATCCCACACCTGCACGCGCCCCAGGCGATCGCTGGTGGCGACCTTCTGGTTCGGCCACTCGACCGCCATGGGCCCGTGGTCATCCGCGGTGCGCCCGGCGTTCACCTGCAGGTCCGCCCACGCGGTCATCGGGAAGAGGAGCAGCAGGCAGAGTGCGAATCTCATCGCGCGTGCCATCTTAGGGAGGGTTAGAGAAACGTCAGTCCCTCAAAGGCGGCGTGGCCGGGTGACGTGGCGCGTCGCAGATTGGCTCCCTGTGCGCGAGGCCCTCCACCAGGCACTCATCGAGCTTTCATCGGGCGATGCCGGACGAACTGCGCAGCGCCTGCGCGATCGGCTGGCCCGGGATCTCCTTCCGAGATTGGCGGGCACCACGCCCACGCTGCTGGTGGGCATCGCCGGCCCGAACAACGTGGGCAAGTCGAGCCTCTTCAACTCGCTCGTCGGCGAAGCGGTCTCACCGTCGAAGCCAGAGGGCGGGCTGACGAAGCAGTGCCTCGCCGCCGCGCATTCGTCGCTCATCCGCGGGCCCATGCGCGCGGTGCTCGAGCAACGCTACGAGGTGGTGGACGTGCAGCCGCCCGCGTTGCCGCCGATCACCGAACCGGGTCCGGCCGGACGCCTCTATTTGCTGGCCACCGAGCGGATGCCGGAGGGGCTCCTGCTCATGGACACGCCGGACTTCGACAGCGTGCACCAGACGAACCGGGAGGCCGCGGAGGCGCTGCTGGTGACCGTGGACCTGGTGGTGTTCCTCGTGTCGCGGCACACGTACCAGAACGCGGCGGTGGTGGACTTCCTGCGCGAGGTCGTCGGCCACGGAAGGCCGTATGCGCTCGTGTACAACGAGGCGGTGCGGGACGAGGTCGCGCTCGCGCACCTGGACAAGCTCTCCTCCGACGTGGGCCATGCGCCGGTGACGAGCGAGGTCGCGCCGCACCAGCCGGACGTGGAGGCAGGCCGCGCGCCGCTGCGGACGGTGCCTCGCGAGGGCCAGCGCGCACTGAGAGAGCTGTTCGCCGATCCCGCGGCTCGCGGACGGTTGAAGGCCCGCGCGCTCGCCGCATCGCTGAGGGACGCGCGCACGGAGCTGCAGGAGGTGGCGGACGCGTGGGAGCAGTCGGCCTCCGAACCGGATCGGCTGCGCACGCGGCTGCGCAGAGAGCTGCTCGCGGCCTCGGAACGCGCGGCGGGGCTCGCCATCCCGGCGGACATCCTCATCGAGGCGTTTCGCGACGAGCTCGACGCGCGCTCGACCACACACCGCTGGCTGCGCAAGGGACCGAGGTTGCTCGCCACCGGGCTCACCCGCGCCGGACGCTTCATCAAGGAGCAGTTCACCGGGCCCGAGACCGCTGCACCCTCGCCCGAGGTGCGCGTGCACGCGGAGCTGGCGGGATCGATCCGCGAACTCGTGGCCGCGCTCGCTGCCGAAGAGCCTGCGTGGTCGCGCTGGCCGGAAGCGCAGGCCGTCACCGAACGCGTGCTCAGCACGGACGCGGTGGAAGAGGCGCTGGCGAACGCGGAGCGCGCACAGCCCCAGGCGGACCGCGAGCACCTCTACCAGTTCTGTCGAGCGCGGCTGGCGGAGCAGCTCGTCGAGGGCCCCGGGCAGGAGCTGCGTCAGCTCGGTGCAACGTTCGCGTACGCGGTGCCGGCGCTCGCGGGCGTGGTGGGCGCGGTCACCGTTCCCGGTGTGACCGGAGGCGCGGACGTGGTGTTCGCCTCGGCGCTGGTGACGACGCCGCTGCTGGAGCGGTTCGTGGATCTGCTGGGCGCGGGGCTGCGTGACGCGGTGGCGCAGGCCTGGCGCAAGACGCACGGTGGGACGCTGGCGGCGACGCTTCGGGAGGGACCTTTCGCGGAGCTGCTGGGTCGGCTCGATGAAGCGAGCGCAGAGCCCCGGCGCAAGGCGGAGGTTCTCCGGCGCGCCTCAGCGGAAGTGCAACGCGCGCTCGATGAAGGGGAGGCCTCGCCGTGAGCGTGAGTGCGACTGTGAGTGGGACGCAGCTTCCAGAGCCCTCCGCCGTTCGCGAGCTCGCCGAGTCCGCGCTCGTGCTGCCCGGCGTGCGCGCGGAGAAGGGCCGCGTGCAGCGGCTGCTCGAGGACTACGCGCGAGGGGTAGAGACGCAGCGGCACGCGCTGGTGGTGGCGCTGGTGGGCGCGACCGGCGCGGGCAAGTCCACGCTGCTCAACGCGCTGGTCGGCGCCCCCATCGCCCGGAGCGGCGAGCAGAGACCGACGACCGCACACGCGGTGGTGTACGCGCCCGCGGACGCGATCCTCGGAGAGCTGGCGGGACACGCCGGTGCACATTCCGGTTCCGGCACGAAGGTCGTCACCTACCCCACCGGCGCACCCGGTCCGTGGAGTGGGCAGATCTTCGTCGACACGCCGGACCTCAACAGCGTGGAGCGCATTCACCGCGACCGCGCCGAGGCGGTGCTCGATCAGGCGGACGTGGCGCTGGTGGTGCTGCACAAGGGCAGCGTGGCGGAGGCGGTGCAGACGGAGTTCCTCGCCCGCTTTGCGCAGCGGCGCCGGCTCATTTTCGTGCTCAACCACTCGGACCTGCTCTCCGCCGCGTCACGCGAGGAGCTCAAGGCGCAGGTCCTGCGCATCGCGCGAGAGCGGCTGGGTGTTGGGGACGTGCCGGTGTACGCGGTGAGCGCGCTGCAGTGGCTGGTGGGCGGGACGGAGGTCGGCGAGCGAGACGAGCTGCTCGCCGCATTGAGGGCCCTGGGCGACAAGGCCACCAGCGAGCGCATCCGTCGCAGCAACGCGGTGGGCGCGCTGCGCGAGCTGCAGTCGCTCGTCCGTCCCGCGGTGGATGCGGCGGAGGCCTCCGCGAAGAAGCGCGCTGCCCTTCTCGACGAAGGACTCACCCGCGCGCGCGTGACGCTGGCGGACGACTTTGCGCTGCGGCTCGGTGCGGCCTCGGCGCATCTCGGTCACGCGGTGCGACGAGAAGCGGCGCGCAGGTTCTGGGGACCCGCAGGCTGGTGGATGCGCATGTCGCTCGCGGGCACGTCGGGGCTCGGTGCGGCGGCGCTGCTCGTGCGCGGGAATCCGCTGGTGGCCGGCGGTGTGGCGCTGGGCTCCGCGGTGCTCTCGCGGGTGCAGGAGGCCACGCTGCAGCACAGCGCCGAACGCCGCATCCAGGGCGAGGCGTTGGTGGACGACGTCGCAGTCTCCGCAGCGCAGGCCGGAACCGTCAGCGCACGCGCGGCCGCAGGAGCGGAAGGGCTCAACGCAAAGGACGCGGGGATTCCGCCGGTGGAGCTCGTCGCGGAGTCGTTCGCACGGGCGCGCGCCGCGGTGTGGGAGGCGACCTCCACGCTCGGACTCGCGGAGGCGGTTCGGCGCTGGTGGCGCATCGCGCGCTACATCCTCCTGCCGCTGGTGAACCTGCCCCTGCTCGCGCTCTTCGTGCACGTGGGCTACCGCGTGGTGCGCGGCTACATCGAAGGCCAGTACGTTGGCTCGGACTTCCTCCTCAACGCGGCGGCGCTGGCAGGTGTCATCGCGGCGATCGGTGCGGGCATTGCGTCGCTGAGCCTCGCGGGCGTTCGTCGACGGTTGGTCTCCGACGGACGGCGCCAGTTCGAACGCGCCACCGCCGACCTCAGCGCGCAGTGGGTTGCGCAAACGAAGGAGAGTGACGCGCCGTCGCGGGAGAGTGCGCGGCGGCTGCTCGGGCTCCTCTCGGACGTCTGACGATTCGAGCTAGCAGGCAGGCAGCCACGCGCTCGTGCACCGTGAGCGGCCGGTGACGAATCTCGTGGGCGGAGGTGCCCATGTTCGGCCGCACGCGCAGACCTCACCCGTCGTACTTCGGGAGCCGCCGGACGCCACGCAGGCGTCGCTCGTTCCTCAGCCCGCGCCTGATCATCGCGCTGTTCGTCGCGCTCACGGGTCTGGTCACCTACTACGGAACGAAGAGCACCAACGAGGTCACAGGCGAAGTGCAGCGCGTGCGCCTCACGCCGGAGCAGGAGGTGGCGCTCGGGCTGGAGGCCGCGCCGGACATGGCCGCGCAGCATGGCGGGCTCTACGAAGACGAGGGCATCCAGCGGTACGTCGAAGAGGTGGGCCAGCGCATCGTCGAGCGCAGCGGTGCCGCGAAGGGCGGCTACGAGTTCGACTTCCACGTGCTCGCGGATCCGCAGACGGTGAACGCGTTCGCGCTCCCCGGTGGCCAGGTCTTCATCACCGTCGCCCTGCTCTCAAAGCTGCGCGACGAGTCGGAGCTGGCGGCGGTGCTCGGACACGAGGTCGCGCACGTCGTTGCTCGGCATGGCGCGGAACACCTCGCGAAGGCAGGCCTCACGCAGGCGCTCGTCGGCGCGGCGGCGATCGGCTCGTGGGACAGCGAGAACCCCTACCGCTCGGTGCGCACCGCGGCGATGGCGCAGGCGGTGGGCTCGCTGTTGAACCTGCGCTACGGCCGCAACGATGAGCTGGAGTCGGATGCGCTCGGCGTCCGCTTCGCCGCCGAGGCCGGCTACGACGCGCGCGGGATGCTCGGGCTGATGAACGTGCTCTCCAACGCGGGCGGCCGGGGCGGGCAGCCGGAGTTCTTCAGCACCCACCCGAACCCGGAGAACCGCATCGCGCAGCTGCAGCAGCACATCCAGCGCTACGGCGCGGACGGCGGTGAGAAGAACGAGGAGCGCTTCGCGCGCGAGGTCCTCTCGAGGCTCGGCGGAACCCAACGCGACGACTTCGGCGTGGGCGGCTCGGGCACCGGCACCGGCGGCTGGTGACGGGCTACTGCGCGAACGGGTCGCTGTGCTTCGGGTTGGTGAGGAACTCCTCGTCGGTCAGGCTCTCGAGGAACGCGAGGAGGTCCGCCCGCTCCTGCGCGGTGAGCGTGAAGCCGTGGAGGAACTCGCTCTTGATGGGGCTCATCCAGCCCGGGCCCTTGTTCGGGCCCTCGGTGATCTCGCGGCCGCCGCGCGCGTAGTGGTCGATGACCTCGTCGAGCGTGGCGATGCTGCCGTCGTGCATGTAGGGCGCGGTGCGAGCGATGTTCCGCAGCGTCGGCGCGCGGAAGCGGCCCATGTCGCCTGCGCGGTCGGTCAGCTCGATGAGGCCCGGATCGCTCGAGGGATACGCGCCGTTGCCGTCGAGGTTGTAGAGCCCGTTGTTGTGGAACTGCATCTCCACGATCGTCGTGCCGTCGTGCTGCGTGGCATCGGAGAAGTTGAAGCCGCCATGGCAGTGGAAGCACTCGAGGCGCTCGTCGAAGAAGAGCTCCCGTCCGCGCTTCGCCGACTCGCTCACAGCGTTCGCGTCGCCGCCGTAGATCCAGCGGTCGTAGGGCGCGTTGCCGGAGATGAGCGTGCGCTGGAACGCGCCGATGGCCTTCGTGATCGTCCCCACGCTGATCGGGTCCGCCTCGTCGGGGAATGCGGCGCGGAACATGTCCGGGTACTTCGCGTCCTCGCGCATGCGGTCGAGCAGCACCGCCTCCTTCCCCGCGAGCCCGAGCTCCACCGGATCGTCGCCGAAGAGCGGCAGCAGCGCCTGGTGCTCCAGCGTGACGATCACCGACGACGCCCACGTCAGCGCCGACGCGTAGGCAATGTTCGTCAGGCCCATCGAAGATCGCCGGTGCACCTCACCCGTCGAGCCCACCGCCTGCGCACGACCGTCGGTGAATGCGAGCGCCTGCAGGTGACAGCTCCCGCAGGACTGCGTGCGGTTCTCGCTCAGGCGCACGTCGTAGAAGAGGTGACGGCCGAGCTCGACCTTCGCCTCGGACATCGGGTTGTCCTTCGGCACGCGCGGCTCGGGGAAGCCCTTCGGGAGCACCCACGTCCACGTCTCCTCCGGCTGCGGCTCGGGCGTCACCGGACCACCGCAGCCCGCTGCGCCCATTGCAGCGACCAGCGCGAACAGGCAGGAGACGAAGAGGCGGCGGCGAATCACGGCGCGCGGTCCTTCAGCACGAACGCGCTCTGCGTCCCGCCGTTGAGCCCGAACTTCTCGAACATCGGCGCGCAGTCGGCATCGGCGCTCGGTGCGCCCATGCAGCCCGGCGGCGTGCCCGCGGCGTTGGAGTTGAGGTCGCTCGTCGCGAAGAGCGCCGAAACATCGAGCGTGATGACGCTCTTCTCCAGATCGAAGCCCGTCAGCGAAACCTCCGGCCGGTTCGACTCGGTGCAGGTGGTGGGCGCCTCGGAGCAGCCGGTGCTGCCGAGGTGCAGGTTGTGGCCGGTGGGCAGTCCCTCGGTGCGCCCGTCGAGCCGGATGAACTTGTAGCCCGCGCGCCAGCTCCAGAAGAGCGAGGTCAGGTTCAGCGGCGCCTTCGCCACCGACGCGTCGCCGTGGTTCAGCGCCTCGGGCACGCCCATGCGGAAGCGCACCTCCTTGAAGGTCACGCCGTCCGGGACCTTGCCCACCACGCGATCGCGCAGCTCCACCGTCCCGTTCGCGCACTCGCCGGAGCGATCCTCGAAGTCGAGCAGCGCCAGCTCCTCCGACTGCCAGATGCCGTCGCTCTCCAGCGCCATCGCGTGCTCGGTGCCGTCCTCCGCTACCAGTCGCACGTCGTGGACGTAGAAGCGCAGGTCCTTCAGCTCGTAGCGCGCGTTGTCCCGGCCGAGGCCTTCCACCACGCCGCCACAGCGCAGCGGCGCACCGTTCGCGATCGCATCGAAGCGGAGTTCGACCGTGCGCGCCTCAGGTTCGGTCTCGGCCGGACCACAGGCGGAGGCGAGGAGCAGCGAGAGGGAAGCCGTGGTGCCGACCGCGAAGGCCGACGCGCGAACGAACATCGAGGGGCGTCGAGTCATATGGGCGCACACTGTACGCGCCTCTCCGCGCAAGCGGTCGCGTGAAGAGCCCTCCGCGCAGGGTGGCCTCCGCCTGCATGGCCGCCTGCTTTCCCTCGGCATTCACGAGCCTTCCGCAGGGGACGGGCTATCCTCGCGCGCATGTCGTCGCTGCGCGCACTGCTCCCCGTTCCCGCTCTCCTTTCATTGATCGCCGTCGTCGCACCCGCGCGCGCGCACGACGGGCCGGTGGAGGTGACGTCGCTGCACGCGCGAGGCGCCACCGAGCGCATGCTCGGCACGACCTTCGGGATCGTGCACCGGCCGGAAGGCAGCGACACGTGGGAGGTCGTCTGCTCCGAGGCCACCGGCTGGAGCGACAACGTGCGCGGCGCCTTCCACCTCGGCAGCGACGGCACCATGTACGTGGGCTCGCCGCATGGGCTCTCCGTGTCTCGCGACAACGGCTGTTCGTGGACCGAAGTGCCCGAGCTGAAGGCCACCGGCGTCTCCGAGCTCCGCGGTCATCCCACCGACCCGCAGCGCCTCTTCGCGCTCACCGGCAAGTTCAACCAGGACAACGGCGTCTTCCGCTCCGACGACGGCGGCGCGACGTTCCCCACTCCCGTGCTCAACGAGCGCGAGCTCTACTTCTCCGGCCTCCGCTTCGCGCCTTCGCAGCCCGATCGCGCATGGATCTCCGCCTGGTACTTCAGCCCGCAGCGCGCGGTTCTCTACCGGAGTGATGACGGCGGCGACTCCTTCACCGAGCTGACCGTCACCGGCGTCGTCCCCTTCTCCGGCTTCACGCTGCTCGCGGTGCACCCGGAGGATCCGGACGTGCTCTTCGCGCAGGCCTTCGAGAACTTCGAGTACCACCTGCTGCGCTCGACGAACGGAGGCCAGAGCTTCGGCTTCGTCGCGTCGGATGCGCGGGTCTTCCGCAGCGTGCACTTCTCCGCGGACGCGCAGACGGTGTGGGCCGCGGCGGAGCGTCTGCACCGCTCGGATGATGGCGGCGAGACCTTCGCGCGCGTGGACTCACCACTGCGAGCCGGCTGCGTGGGCGGCTTCGGTCCGGAGAACGGCGGGACGACCAGCGCCGACGAAGCGTTCGCGTGCGGCTTCATGCTCCAGGACGGATGGGCGCTGGCGAAGGTGGACGCGACGGGCGGCGTCGAGCCCGCGCTCCGCTTCGAAGAGATTGAGGAGCGTCAGTGCCCCTCTGGAACGCCGGGCCGAGACGTGTGCCGTCCACTGTGGCCGGCGCTCGCGATCGCGCTGGGCAAGGCGGAGGCGATGCCGGACGGTGGCACGCCGGGCGACGGTGATGGCGGCGTCGAAGGACCGGATGCCGGCGTGAAGCCGGGCACCGATGGCGGTGACGACACCGAGTGGGACGGCACCGGGTGTGACTGTTCGAGCGCGGGCGCGGCGGTGCTGTGGAGCGCGCCGCTGCTGGTGGCGTTGGCGCTGCGGCGCAGAGGCCGTCGTGCCTGAGGTCACTGCGCGGCAGATGCGTTTCCCGAGGCGAGCCGCCGTGTGCGCGGTCTCGCTGCTCGGGGCCGTGCTGCTCGCGGGCTGCCCTCCTGTCGATCCGCCGAAGCCGCCGGTACCGCCGGTCGATCCCTGCGCGACCTTTCGCTGCGACGTCGCGGGCCGCACGCGCTGCGTGGTGGAGGAGGGACTCCCTCGCTGCGCATGTGACGAGGGACTGGAGGATCGCGGAGGCCTCTGCCTCTCGCCGAAGCCGCCAGATCCGTGCGAGCCGAACCCGTGCACCGAACCCAACCGCAGCGTCTGCCGTGCGGTGAACTCGACCGCGGTGTGCGGCTGCGACGAGGGCTACGAACTCGAAGGAGGCCTGTGCCAGCCGCACATGCCGATCACCTGCGACACCACGCACACAGAGGGCGATCCGTTCGAGCCCGACGAGTGCCCGGCGCTCGCGCGCGACATCGGCACCGAAGGCGATCAGCGCGAGCCACACACCTTCTTCCCCGCTTCCGACAACGACTGGTACCGCGCCGACGCGCGCCCCGAAGAGATCTTCGCGTTCCGGCTCGAGGGACCCGTCGCCTTCCGCGCCGAAACGTTCTTCGCGATGGGCGACTCGAGCGGTGGGGAAGTCCTGGAGCCTCTCGGTACCCAGCGCACAGCTACCGGCCTTCTCGACTACGCGGTGAAGGTGAAAGCGACGGGCCCCGGCCGCGTGTACCTGCGCGCGCGCGCGGGCACGTTCACCGAGACCGGCGCCTACGAGGTGAGCATCCGATCGCTCGGCCTCGACGACTACGGCGACGAACCGGAGACCGCGATCCCCGCGGTGCTCGAAGATCCACACGAGGGCGTGCTGCAGTTCGAGGGCGATGCGGACGCCTTGCGCTTCGAGTTCGGTCCGTCGCGCAGCTACCGCATGCAGGCGACCCTCACCGACGAAGAGGGCAATCCGCTGCCGGTCCGGGTGGAGGTGTACGCGCTCTCCAGCGCGCCAGCGTGGACGCTTCGCCGCACGATGGAGGGCACGCTCTCCGGCTTGGACGAAGTGCTCCACTCCGCGAATGGCGGACCGCAGGTGCTCCGCATCAGCGCGGGAGGCTCCGCAAACGCGCAGCGACGCGGCCTGCGGTGGACGCTGCAGCTCACGGATCTGGGCACCGACGATCACCCGGATGGTCCCGCGCCGACCGAAGCCTCGGACGTGACGGTCGGCGTGACCGCGACAGGAACCCTCGAGCGCGGAGACGACGTGGACGCCTTCCGCTTCGAGGCGCTCGCCTCCTACGTGTACCGATTCCGCTGCATCCCGCCGGTGGGCCGCGACTGCCTCGTCCGGCTCATCGGTCCGGATGGCCAGCAGGTCGCGGCGGATCTCGATGGGGGCGAAGGCGACGTGTTCCGCAAGCTCCTCGCGCCGGGCACGCACGTGGCGTTGATCAGTGGCAGCGGGAGCTTCTCCTACACCTACTCACTCGAGAACCTCGGCCCCGACGATCACGGCGACGACTTCACCCGCGCGACGTCCTTGGGCATGCCCGTCGTCAGCGTCAGCGGCACCGCGAGCTTCCAGTTCCCAGGCGATCGCGACGTGCTCTACGTGGACTGGGACCCCGGCCACATCTACCGGATCACCTGCACGCGCGTGACGGCGAGCAACTGCCACGTCCGCGTGTTCGACCCTCAGGGCCTGCTGCTCGCGCAGGACACCGACGGCGGCGACGCGCTCCTCTACCTCGACTACGCGCAGGGCGGAGACACCTGGATCGAGCTGCAGGGTTCACCCGGTGCGACCGGCTCCGTCACCTGGCTCATCGAGGACCTCGAGCACGACGACCACGGCAACACGCTGGCCACCGGCACGGCGGTGCTCGCGAACAATGCCTGGGTGGCCGGCCTGCTGCAGACGCCGACCGACCGCGACTGGTTCCGCTTCACGCCGCAGAGCGGACGCAGCTACCGGGTGACCTGCTCAGCGCTCGCGCCGCAGACGCTCACCTCCTGCGAACTCCGCCTCTACGACCTCTCCGAGAACCTGCTCTCCCAGCAGCCCGCGGGCACTCAACCGATGCTCACCTGGACCGCCTCCTCGGCTGCCCAGCTGGCGATCCGCATCACAGCGCCCGGTGGCGCGATGGGCTCCTACCTGGTGAAGGTCGAGGAACTGCCCTGATCGAAAGGGCCGGGCTACAGTGCGCGTCGCATGAGCCAGCGCAAGGTCCCCCTCGTCGATCTCTCCCACTACACCCACGGCACCGAGAAGGAGCGCGAGCGCTTCGTCGCAGTCTTCGGCGAAGGCCTCCGCGAGTTCGGGTTCGTCTCCGTGATGAACCACGGCGTCGATCAGGAGCTCATCCGGCGCACCTACGCGGACGTCGAAGCCTTCTTCGCGCTGCCGCGTGAGGAGAAGAAGCGCTACCACGTGCCGGGCGGCGCAGGTCAGCGCGGCTACACCGGCTTCGGTCAGGAGCACGCGAAGAACCGCACCATCGGCGACCTGAAGGAGTTCTGGCACGTCGGCCGCGAGCTGCCCGAGGGCCACTCGCACTTCCCGCGCTACGGCCGCAACCTCTGGCCCACCGAGGTCCCCACCTTCCGTCAGAACACGCTGCAGCTCTTCGACGCGCTCGACCGCGCCGCCTCCGAGATGCTGCACGCGCTGGCCGACTGGTTCGCCGCGCCGCGCGACACCTTCAGCTCGATGGCGAAGGACGGCAACAGCGTGCTGCGCCTCATCCACTACCCGCCGCTCGGCAACCAGTTCGAGCCGGGCGCGGTGCGCGCGGCGGAGCACGAGGACATCAACCTCATCACGCTGCTCTGCGAGGGCACCGCGCCGGGCCTCGAGATCCTCACCCGCGACGGCGAGTGGCTCAGCGTGGACACGCTGCAGGGCCAGATCGTCGTGGACTCGGGCGACATGCTCTCGCGCGTGACGAACAACGTCATCCCCGCGACCACGCACCGGGTGGTGAACCCGCCCTCGTCCGAGCAGGACAAGACGCGGTACTCGATGCCGTTCTTCGTGCATCCCTATCCCGAGTGCGTGCTCCAGCCGCTGCCCTCGACCGAGACGCCGGACAACCCGGCGAAGTACCCGCCCATCACCGCGGACGCGTTCCTCACCCAGCGCCTGCGCGAGATCGGCCTCATCAAGTAGTGCGAGGCCTCGTCTCACTGCTGCTCCTGCTCCCCGCCGCGGCGCTCGCGCAGTCCTCTGCGCAGACCGCCGCCGCGCGTTGCATGGTGGGGGTGGATCAGGTCGGACCGGACACGGCGCTCGAGCACCGGCAGCGGCTGCTCGACACGTGTCTCGGTGTGTTCACGAAGCAGGGCTGCCGCGACGCCCAGCGCCACCGGGCGATCGCGCCTGCTCCACCGAGAGGGACGCCGCGTTCGTACGACTCGGTCCTCGCCGCGTGCCGTCAGGACTACTGCGCGTCGCTCACGGGCAAGACGCCCGAGGTCCAGCAGGCCTGCGGCGGTGGTGGTCCCGCGCCCGCGCCGGGAGAGGCCGCACCGACGCAGCTCGATCTGCTCGACACGCTGGAGGGCGCGATCTTCCGGCACGAGACGCAGCAGAAGGACGTGGAGGCCTTCACCCGCGCCTGGACGAGGGCCCGCTCCGCGATGACGCTGCCGCCGCCGCGCGAGAAGCAACCGGCGTTGAGGCTCGAGCGTGATGGAGCGAAGCAGCTCGCGCGTGCGGAGCTCGGAGGCGAGACGATCGCCGGTCCGGTGGAGCTCGCCGCGCGCGAGGGAGATCCCGCCCTCCGTCAGCTGCTCGAGACGCTGAACGAGAAGACGCCGAAGGAGATCCGGCTGATCGAGATCACCGGCACGCGCGTGGTGCAGTTCAAGTTCGTGCGTTGGGCCATGACCGCCGCCACGCAGGCCGGCTTCGACGAGGTCGCGTTCGCGATCCAGGACGAGGCACAGCCGCTGCCGAAGCCGCCGTCGCTGACCGAGCCGTTGCCAAAGCCGTAGCGCTCAGCGCACCGGGGCGGTCAGCGCACGTACACCCAGTGCCAGGGCTCGCCCACGCTGCGGCCCTCGGCGTTGCTGAAGCCGAAGCGCCCGGCGTTGCGCGCGAGCCAGTTGTAAGCGGTGCTCCCGAACGGCCCCACCCCGCCGATGTCCACCGCCACGCCGCCCTGGTGGTTGGAGTAGCCCGGAGGCGCCGCCGGGTTGCCGGTGCCGTTCTTCCACTTCGCGTAGAGCACGCGCTGCTCGGCCATGGAGCGGAAGCCGCTGTTCGTCCAGAGCGACACGCCCGCCTTGCGCGCGGCGGCGATCATCTTCTTGTACTGGGCCGCCGCATCGGTGCGCAGCCAGTGCCCGCCACCGACCGAGGCCACGCGGATGCTGCGCCGCACGCCGCCCACATAGGCATCGACCCTGCGCGTGTTCGCACGAGCCTGCTTGCGGCGCAGGACCTCCTTCATCTCCTGCAGCTGCCCCGAGCCGATGGCGCCGTCCTCGCCCCCGCCGTGCTTGCGCTCGAAGGCCCGAGACGCGCGCAGCGTGGTGCGGTCGAACAGCCCGTCCACCTTCACGTTCTTGTACCCGAGCTTCTTCAGGATCCGCTCGCTGCGGAGCACCGCCGCACTCTTCTCGCCGAGCCGCTGCGCCGGCGTGGCATCGCCCTTCGCGTAGAGGAAGGTCCGCTGCAGCGCGCGCCAGGTCTTCGCGTCCACCTCGCCCGTCTGCGGAAGCCCGCTGCGAGCCTGGAACGCACGCACCGCGCCGGCGGTCCGCTCGTCGAACCTTCCATCCTGCCGCTGCGGATCGAAGCCCGCGTGCTTCAGCCGGTTCTGGATCGTCTTCACCGCGGCGGTGACGCTCGGGCTGACCTTCTCGCCGATCCCCGCGCCCTCACCGAACGGGCCCTGCTTCCCGACCGCTCTCGCCGTCCGCGCGTCCGCCGCCTTGCGCGCCTTGTGCCCGTTGAGCACGCGCACGCGGAACGGGACGTGGTTCTGGTCCGCCCGCTCTCGCGCCAGCGAGTCCCACGCGCGCTTGCCGAGGATGGAGCTCTTGTCCTTCTTCAGCTCGCCCTGGTCGCGCTTGAACGCCTGCACCGCCGCGGCGGTCTGGCGATCGAACGTGCCATCCACCTTGCCCACGTCGTAGCCGAGCGCCTTCAACCGCCGCTCCGCCACGCGCACGTCGGTGTTCTTCTGGCCCACGCCCAGCGCGCCCTGGAAGCCGGACTTCTCGCTCTGTGGCGACGTCGAGCCCGCCTTACGCGCGCGGGTGAGCGAGTGCTCGAGCTTCGCCACCGTCTGCGCGTCGAGCTTGCCCGTCGCCTCGAGTCCCCACGACGCCTGGAACTCGCGCAGCGCCTTCGCGGTCTGCGCGGTGAACTTGCGGTCCTTGATGCCAGGATCGAACCCGAGCGCCTTCAGCGCGCGCTCCAGATAGGCCACTGCCCGCGCATCGGCTCCCGACTCGAGCGGGGCCTCCTTCACCGCCGCGGCCATCAGCTGGTGCCCGAGACGATCCGCCTGGCGAACGCTGCGCGTGGACATGGTGCGCCTCCGACAACCCGGCCCGATTTCTCGGCGCCTGAGAAGTTATCCGTGAAGGCTGCGCGCGGTTGCGGCCGCGGATCCACCGCACCCACAGCAACCGACACGCCGAGGTGACACCTGCTGCGTCGCGGCTACTCGCCCAGCTTCTGCTTCAGCAGCGCGTTGACGATCTGGGGATTGCCCTTCCCCTTCATCGCCTTCATCACCTGGCCGACGAAGAAGCCGAACGTGTTCTTCTTCCCGCCGCGGTAGCGCTCGACCTCGGCCGCGTTCTTCGCGAGCACCTCGTCCACGATCGCCTCGATGGCGGAGGTGTCGCTCACCTGGGCGAGCCCTCGCGCTTCGACGACGGCCTGCGGATCGGCGCCCTCGCTGAACATGGCGGCGAAGACCTCCTTCGCGGCGGAGTGCGAGATCGTCCCCGCGTCCACGAGGCCCAGCAGCGCGGCGAGCTGCACGGGCTTGAACTTCACCTGCGAAGCCGAGGTCCCGCTCTCGTTGAGCAGGCGCAGCACCTCGCCGAGGAACCAGTTCGCCAGCCGCTTCGGCTCGACACCCGGCGCAGGCGAAGCACGCAGCGTGGCCTCGTAGAGGTCCGCCAGCGCGCGGTCGCCGACGAGCACCTTCGTGTCGCCCTCGGGCAGCTTGTAGCGCTCGCGGAAGCGGCGTTGACGCGCGCGTGGCAGCTCCGGCAGGGCGCGCCTCGCGGCCTCGACCTGTGCGACCTCGACGCGCAGCGGCGGCAGATCCGGCTCGGGGAAGTAGCGGTAGTCGTGCGCCTCTTCCTTCCCGCGCATCGCCCGCGTCTCGCCGCGATCCGGATCCCACAGCCGCGTCTCCTGCACCACCTTGCCGCCGCCCGAGACGAGGTCCACCTGCCGCCGGATCTCGAAGTCGATCGCCTGCTGCACGAAGCGGAAGGAGTTGATGTTCTTCAGCTCCACGCGCGTGCCGAAGGCCTTGTCGCCCACGCGCATCACCGACACGTTGGCGTCGCAGCGGAACGAGCCCTCCTCGAGGTTCCCGTCGTTCACGCCGAGGTATACGAGCACGTCGCGCAGCGTGCGCAGGTACTCGGCCGCGTCGCCCGCGTCGTGCAGGTCCGGCTCGGAGACGATCTCCATCAGCGGCACGCCCGCGCGGTTGAGGTCCACCAGCGAGCTCGTCGCGTGCGCGTCGTGCACGCTCTTGCCCGCGTCCTCCTCGAGGTGGATGCGCTTGATGCGCACCGTCTGCTCGCCGCCGTGTCCGTCGAACGCGAGCACGCCGTGCTCACACAGCGGCCGGTCGTACTGCGTGATCTGGTAGCCCTTCGGCAGGTCCGGATAGAAGTAGTTCTTCCGCGCGAAGACGCTCACGGGATTCACCGTGCACCCCAGCGCCACGCCCGCCCGCACCGCCAGCTCCACCACCGCGCGGTTGAGCACCGGCAACGTCCCCGGCATCCCCAGGCACACGGGACAGGTGTGCGCGTTCGGCTCGCCGCCGAAGGTCGTGGGGCAGCCGCAGAAGATCTTGCTCCGCGTGAGCAGCTGCGCGTGCACCTCGAGGCCGATGACCGGAATGAACCCGTCCACCACGGTCGTCATGACGCGGCCCCCACACGCTCGCCAGGCTCCGGTGGCGCCCGCTTCGAGAAGTCGTGCTCCCGTTCGAACGCGCGAGCGATCCGCAGGAGCGTGGCCTCGTCGAACGCGCGCCCGAGCAGCTGCAGGCCCACCGGCAGGCCACCCGAGGTGAAGCCGCACGGGATGGACACGCCCGGGATCCCGGCGAGGTTGCAGGGGATGGTGAGCACGTCGGTCAGGTACATCGACATCGGGTCCGAGGTCTTCTCGCCGAGCCTGAACGCGGGCACCGGAGAGGTCGGCGACAGGAGCGCGTCACACTCCCTGAACGCATCGTCGAAGTCGCGCCGCACCAGCGTCCGGACCTTCTGGGCCTTCAAGTAGTACGCGTCGTAGTAGCCGGCGCTCAGCGCGTAGGTGCCGAGCATGATCCGCCGCTTCACCTCGGGGCCGAAGCCCTCGGCGCGCGTGCGCTCGTAGAGCTCCTTCAGCGTCCGCGCGTCCTGGGCGCGGTGCCCGTAGCGCACGCCGTCGTAGCGCGCGAGGTTCGACGACGCCTCCGCCGGGGCGATGAGGTAGTAGGCCGCGAGCGCGTGTTCCGTGTGCGGCAGGGAGACCTCGTGCACGGTCGCGCCGAGCTTCTCGAACGTTCGCGCCGCCTCCTCCACGCGCGCGCGAACCTCCCCGTCCACGCCTTCACCGAGGTACTCGCGCGGCAGCCCGAGCCGCAGTCCCTTCACGCCCTCTTCGAGCGAAGCGAAGAGGTCCGGCACCGGTTCGACCGCACACGTGCTGTCCCGCCCATCCGCGCCGGCGATGATCTCCAGCAGCGCCGCCGCGTCCCTCACGTTGCGCGTCATCGGCCCGACCTGGTCCAGCGACGACGCATACGCGACCACGCCGAACCGCGAGACGCGCCCCCACGTCGGCTTCAGGCCCACGAGCCCGGTGTGCGCGGCCGGCTGACGGATGGAGCCGCCGGTGTCGGTGCCCAGCGCGCCCGGACACATCCTCGCCGCCACCGCCGCCGCCGAACCTCCGGACGAGCCGCCCGGCGTGCGCTGCGTGTCCCACGGGTTACGCGCAGGTCCGTACGCGGAGGACTCGTTGGACGAGCCCATGGCGAACTCGTCCATGTTCTGCTTGCCGAGGATGGGCAGGCCCGCTTCGCGAAGCCGCGAGACCACGGTCGCGTCGTAGCGCGGCACGAATCCCTCGAGCACGCGTGAGCCCGCAGTGGTGGGCACGCCCTCGGTGCAGAGGATGTCCTTCACGCCCACCGGCACGCCGTCGAGCCGGCCTCGCGCTTCGCCCTTCGCACGCCGTTCGTCGGAGGCCCGCGCCGCCTTCAGCGCACCTTCCGCATCGACGTGGAGGAACGCGTTCAGCGTGCCGTTGAGTTTCTCGATCCGCGCCAGATGTTCGCGCGCGAGCTCCTCCGCGCTGGCCGTCCGCGCCTCGAGCAGCGCGGCCTGCTCCAACATCCCCAGCGCGGTCACCCAGGAGGGAGCGGTCACGGCGAGTCGATCACCTTCGGCACGCGGAACGCGCCGCCGGCGCCAGTGGGTTCCCTCACGGTGTCCTCACGCAGCGGAGCAGTCTCGAAGCGCGGCAGCGACGTGGGCTCGACGGCGGACGTGTCCACCGCACCGAGCCGCTCCGCCGCCTCGAGGATGGCGGAGAGCTGACCGCGGTACCTCTCGACCTCGTCGCCGGAGAGCGACAGCCGGGCCAGCGCCGCGACCTGCCGGACCTGCTCCGCCGTGAGCGCCATGCGCTACTTCCGCTTGAACCAGTTGAGGATCGCGCCGACGACCGGACCCTCCTTCTTGTCGTTGAGCATCGCGTGCAGCTCGCCCGCGTCGAGGAAGATGCCGCCGCAGTTGAAGCAGGAGTCGATCTCCACGTTGCCGTGCATCACCGCCTGCAGCTGCATCCCGCACTTGGGGCAGCGCATGTGGTGCAGCGCCTTCAGGCGATCCTTCTCCGCCTGCTGCGTCTGCGCGGCCTGCTCGATCGCGATCTTGCGCTTCTTCTCGATCTCCTCGCGCGCGAAGTACTCCTCTTCGGTGTTGGACGGCTTGTCGAAATCGGCCATGGCTCACTCCTTCAGGCGATCGATGGCCGACTTCGCCACCGGGGCTTCGGGACCGTTGGGAAGGATCTCCAGATACCGCTGGTACTGCTCCACGGCGTCCTGACGCTTGCCCTGGTGCCGATACGTTTCGGCCAGTCCCATCACTGCGACCGCATAGCGCGGATCCACCTTCAACGCCTCACGAAAAGCGGACTCCGCCTCGGCGTTGCGACCCAGATCGTGAAGCGCCAGCCCCCGTCCCGCCATCGCCTCGGCGCTCTCCGGACGAAGCTCCAGCGCGCGGTCGTACGAGGCCAACGCCTGCTTCGGACGGTCGCGCATCCGCAGACGATCCCCCTGCTTCACCAGCCCCTCCGGAGTCACCCGCGGGGGCGCGGCAGCGGGCTCCGCCGGAGCGGCAGCGGGCACGACCTCCGGCGCGGCGGCCATGGGTGCCGGCACAGCTGCAGGCTCCGGCGCGTTCTCCACCGCCGCCACTTCAGCCGGCGCGGGCACAGGGGCAGACGGGGTCTCGGCGACCTCCTCCTTTATAGGTGCGGGTTCGGCGACCGGAGGCGTGACCGCGATGGGCATGACCACGACCTCGGCAGCCTTCTGCTTCGGCAGCCAGAGCTGCTGGTACCCGAAGAAGCCGCCCGCCCCGAGCACGCCCAGCAGCACCAGCGCCGCGATCCACTTACCCGCGCCGCCCTTCGCCTTCGAAGAGTCTTGAACGTCCCGACGCTCCGCCGAACGCGCGGCGTAGCGATCGGTGGCACGGGCACTGGCGGCACTGCGCGCAGTCTCCGCTGCGGGAGGAGGCGGCGGGGTCACGGCCGGAGGAGGCGGCGGGGTCACCAGCTGCGGCGGAAGCTCGTCCACCGCGGGCAGCGGCATGAGCTCCTGGACCGCGAGCTGCGCCTCGAGATCCTTCACCCGCTGCGCCTGCTCCACGACCTCGAAGAACGGCGAGAGTTCGGCGATGTCCCCCAGCCGCTTCCACTTCTCGCCGGTGAGCGAGATCGCGTCGTCGCGCACCACCCGGTGCTCGACGATCCACTTCTGCAGCGTGGTCAGCTCCTTGAAGAGCAGGACGTTGCCGGACGCCTGGCGCAGCTTCCACTCGCGCTTCTCCGTCGGCGGCGCCACCACCGCGGGCAGCTCCACTCCGGTGGCCGTGCGCGCGAGCGGCGGCGGGCCGACCTTCGATGGGTCCACCTCGCCCGGCTTCACCGGCACCGTGACCACCAGCGCCTTCTTCTTCACCCGGAACACGTGCTCGCAGGTGGTGCACTTCACCGTGACGCCGGCCTCGGTGATCCGCGCGTCGTCGAACTCGTACTCCGTCTTGCAGCGCTCGCAGCGAACGTCCATTTCGGCGGAGCATAACCCCTCACGAGAATGCGCAAGTGCTCGATTTCCCTGAGAGTTCTCGTCCCATCAGGCCGGAAAAATTGACCACCCCCTCCCCCTCCCTACACTCGGCGGCCTGGGGCTACAGGTCGTCACAGGCCTGTCCCCGGTTTCGGGAGAGGTGCGGGCCACATGGCGGCAAAGGCGAGGCGCGCGGACAAGGGAGTGCTGTCGAGGCAGGACATCGCCGCGCGACGACGGCAGATCGCGGAGAAGAAGCTCCAGACCGGCGGCACCGGGCGGCGGGCGATCGTCGGCGTGTTCGCGCTGGCGTTCTCGCTGCTCGCGCTGCTGGCGGTGGCGACCTTCGATCCGCACGACCGCACGGGGCCGGGATACCGGAATGCCATCGGGCCGATGGGTCACCTCTTCGGAGAAGGCCTGCGGGGGCTGTTCGGCATCTGCGCGTACGTCATCCCGCTCGCGGGGCTGTGGGCGTCGGCGGCACTGCTGCTCGGTCGCGCGAGGCGGCGCTGGCCGCAGTGGGTCTCGCTCGTGCTGCTCACGCTGAGCGGCTCGGTGCTCGCGCAGCTCGCGTTCGGCGGAGACCAGGGCTGGGCGCATCCTCCGGGTGGCGGCGTGGGCGAGGTCCTCGGCGAGCTGCTCGCGGGACTCTTCTCCACCGTGGGGACGATCATCCTCGTCAGCGCGGTGTGCATCGCGGCGCTGATCGTCGGCACGCAGTTCGTGTTCCTCAAGCTGTGCGCGGCCGGCTGGGCCTTTGCGAGCGAGGCGGCGAAGCGTCTGCAGGTCGTCGCGGCCGCGTTCTGGGCAAAGCAGAAGGAGTCCATGGCGGAGCGCGCCGAGGCCCGGGCAAAGGCGAAGGAGGAGGAGGCGCAGTTCCTCGCGCAGCTGGAGGCGGACGAAGAGGAGCTGCTCGCGCAGGAGCGTGAGGTCGCCGAGGCCGAGGCCATCGCCGAAGAGGCGGACCGGCTCGAGCGCGAGGCGATGAAGAAGCGCGAGGAGGAGGCCGCGGCGAAGCGGCGCGCGAAGGAGGAGAAGAAGGGCGGCTCCACCGCGGTCCTGCCGATCGCGCAGCCCTCGAAGGTGGCGCCGGCCGCCCAGCAGCCGAAGGTGGTGACGGCACCCGCCGCCGCCGCGAAGGGCGAGCCCGCGTGGGTGAGCGCGCTGCTGCCCGCGAACAACGACGTGCTCAGCGACGACGCGGTGGCGGAGACCCTGTCCGCGGAGAGCACCACGGCCACCGCCGCTCCGAAGCGGGGCCGCAAGACGCCGAACATCGTCACCGCGGACGCGGCGCCTGCGCCGGCTGCCGCTGCCTCGAGCGCGACGGCCGACGTTGCCTCCTCCGCGCCGGCCGCTGCTGCTGCGGCAACGGTGGCTGCTGCCTCGACCGCGCCCGCCACTGCCGCGGCGGCGATCGCTCCGGCCGCGAGCGCTGCGCTGGCGCGCATGCCGCTGATCGTCGAGCCCAAGGCCCCGCCGAAGCCGACGGCAGCGCTGGCGAAGAAGAAGGAGCCGGACTTCCAGATGCTCGGCGGGCGGACGCAGTTCACGCTGCCGCCGACGGACTTCCTCGACGCGAACCAGAAGGAGCGGAGCGCGCTCGACAAGGAGGCGTTCCTCACCACGGCCGAGAAGCTGCGCGCGAAGCTGGCGGACTTCGGCATCGTGGGCGAGGTGGTGGAGATCCGGCCCGGCCCGGTCGTCACCATGTACGAGTTCCTCCCGGGCCCCGGCATCAAGGTCTCGAAGATCGCGTCGCTGCAGGACGACCTCGCGATGGCGATGGAGGCGATGCGCGTCCGCATCGTGGCGCCCATTCCGGGCAAGGGCGTGGTCGGCATCGAGGTCCCGAACAAGGACCGCGAGATGGTCTTCCTCAAGGAGATCGCCGAGCAGGACGCCTTCACCAAGAGCGCGTCGCGGGTGACGATGTGCGTGGGCAAGGACATCGAGGGCATGCCCTACGTCCTCGACCTCGCGAAGGCGCCGCACCTGCTCATCGCCGGCACCACCGGCTCCGGAAAGTCCGTCGCGGTGAACGCGATGATCATGAGCATCCTCCTCAAGAGCACGCCGGAGGAGGTCCGCTTCATCATGGTGGACCCGAAGATGCTCGAGCTCTCTGTGTACGAGGGCATCCCGCACCTGCTGCTGCCGGTGGTCACCGATCCGAAGAAGGCGGCGCTCGCGCTGCGCTGGGCGGTGGAGGAGATGGAGCGCCGGTACGCGCTGCTCGCCGAGGCGGGCGTGCGCAACATCGCCGGCTACAACAAGCTCGTGGAGACCGCGCAGGGCGAGCTCAAGCGCGTCACCCCGAAGCCGGCCACTCAGACGATCGAGGCCAGGGCCGAGCGCATCGCCGCGCAGAAGCGGGCGGACTCGCCGACGCGCGAGACCGGCGCCGAGCCCGCGCCTTCCGCGGAGAGTGTCCCCTCCTCTCCTGCCGCGTCCGCGTCCGCGTCCGCGTCCGCGTCCGGCAAGAAGCCGCGCAAGATGATGATCATCGACGTCGCGGCGGGCGAGTCGGAGGAGGAGGCGCTGGAGCGCATCGCCTCGGGTGGGCCGTCGATCGGCGTGCCCACGCCGCACGAGAGCGCCGAGGACGTGCGTGAGGCGGTGGTCGGTGAGGAGCCCGCGCCGATGATGGCGGATCCGCTCAGCGGCAACGAGCTGAAGGCGGAGACCGAGGACCAGCAGGCCGAGCCCGCGCTGGCGCCGTCCTCGGTGGAGGCCGCGGAGGAGAAGAAGGACGAGCTGAAGAAGCTCCCCTACATCGTGGTGATCATCGACGAGCTCGCGGACCTGATGATGGTCGCCTCGCGCGAGGTGGAGACCTACATCGCCCGGCTGGCGCAGATGGCGCGCGCGGCCGGCATCCACCTGATGGTTGCGACGCAGCGTCCGTCCACCGACGTCGTCACCGGCGTGATCAAGGCCAACTTCCCCACGCGCGTGAGCTTCATGCTGCGGTCGAAGCCGGACTCGATGACGATCCTCGGGACCGTCGGCGCGGAGGCGCTGCTCGGCATGGGCGACATGCTCATCATGCCGCCCACGTCGGCACACCTGCAGCGCGTGCACGGCGCGTACGTCTCCGAGCAGGAGATCCACAAGGTCGTCGAGCACCTCAAGGCGCAGGGCAAGCCGGTGTACGACGAGAACATCCTCAAGCCGCGCGAGGAGGAGTCCGAGGGCGGCGCCGAGGAGGACGATCTCTCAGACGAGCTCTACGACCAGGCGCTCGCGACGGTGGCGGAGATGAAGCAGGTCTCCATCTCCATGCTCCAGCGGAAGATGCGCATTGGCTACAACCGCGCGGCTCGCATGATCGAGCGCATGGAGCGCGACGGCGTGGTCGGCCCCGCGGATGGCGCGCGCCCCCGCGAGGTCCTCATCCGTCAGCTCGGAGAGATGCCCGGCGCCGGCGCGGCGTGACGACGATCAGGCGGGAGCTGGCTGCGGCGAGGTCCTAGTCGCAGCCGGTGACCTGACAGACGCCGTCGACACACGCCTGGCCCGAAGCGCAGGTGGAGTCGCCGCACGGAGCAAAGCAGCCGGTCTGAGACTCGGCGCAGCCGCCCGCCGGGCCACAAGCAGTGCAGACGGTTCGGTGCAACAGCGGGTGCGGGCACTCGTCGGGACGTGCGGAGCGGCCCTCGCAGGTCTGCAGGCACTCGTCGAGCGTGGGGAAGCGGTTCTCGTTGCCACCGCAGCCGCCGTAGTCCGCCAGCTCGCAGCGGCCATCGACGTAGGTGACGACCTGGATCCCGGCGAGACACTGGCCCGGTTCGAACGGGAGCTCGCAGCGCTCCGGCGTCTTCGTTCCACAGCCGGAGGAGATCGTCACAGCGAAGAGGGTCAGCAGGAGGGAGCGCGGGAACATGTCTTCCAGCGTAGTTCAGGATCGCCGCTATTTGGTGGGCAATGCCTGAATGGCGGCAATGACCTCCCACAGCGTTCCCTCCGACGGATCGCGCACGAGGTACATCTCGTCGCCCATCGCCACGGTGAACGCAGAGGGCACCGGCTGCCGGAGCACGAGCCGCTCGCCGAGCAGGTCGCGCAGCTGTTCGTGGGAGTACCGGTACCTCGTCGCGTACCGGCGCGCGACGTGGGCGACGTGGAACTTCCGCTCGTAGGTGAAGCCGTCCAGCGTGTCGCCGGTGAGCATCCGCGCCCAGAGCCGGTAGAGGTCGATGTCCGCGGAGTAGTTCATCAGGTCCACCGTGAAGCCGCCGGGCGGACGCACGTTGATCTCCAGCGCGCGGTAGCTGCCGTCCGGGAGCTCGAAGAACTCGATGTGGAAGAAGCGCTCGCGGATGCCGAAGCCGTGCACCGTCTTGAGGCCCAGCTCGCGCAGCCGCTCCGGGATCTTCCGCAGGTTGTAATAGGACGAGTCCACGCCGGTGGTGACGACCTCCAGCAGCGGGTGCGCGTAGACGTGCGCGGTCTCGAAGAGGATGCGCCCCGACGCGTCCACGAGGCCGTCGTAGCTGACGATCCGGCCCGTGATGAACGGCTGCATGAGGTAGCCCTGCAGCGGCTCCTCGAGCACGCGCTCCAGCTCCGCTTCGCTCTCCACCCGGTAGGTGCGGAACGCGCCCACGCCGAGGTCCGGCTTGAGGATCAGCGGGAAGCCCTGCTCCTTCGCGAACACGCGCACCGCGTCGGGCGTGGTGACCCTACGCGTCTCCGGATAGGGCACGCCGGCCGCGCGGAAGAGGCCCGCCATGCCGCTCTTCGTGCGCCACCGCTCCATCTGCTCCGGACGCGGACCGTAGATGTTGAGGTCCTCGCGCAGCCGCGCCTCGAGCCCCAGCCAGTGCTCGTTGTGCGAGTCGATCCGGTCGATGCGTCCGTACTTCCAGAGGAAATAGCCCAGCGCGCGGTGCGCCTCCTCGTAACGATCGAGCGGAGCGAAGTAGTACTCGCGCAGCGCCGCGTGCACCTCCGGCCGCACTGCATCGCCGGGTTGATCGCCGAGCCCGAGCACCGTCACCCCGCGCTCCTTCAGCGCGGCGCAGAACTGGTGGAACGGCGGCGGGAAGTGCGGCGAGACGAAGACGACGTTCATGAGGGCGGGTCCTCCATCGCGCTCGGGGGCGCGCGGAAAGGACTCGCAGACTCTGCTCGAAGTGCGCGGCCGTCACGCCGGAGGCGGGAGTTCTGTCCCGCGATCGACGGTGCGCGTTCGCCCGGTCGCCGGATGAACGGGCGGTCTATTTCGCCGGCGGCAACCGGATCCGCGCGAGCACCGGGTGGTGATCGCTCGAGCCCTTCGGCAGGCGCCACACCTTCTCGATCTTCACGCCGGGCGAGACGAGGAACCCGTCGATGGAACCCTGCGGCGCGACCCACTTCAGGCCCGTGGCCTTTGCCAGCGCGCGCGGGTTGCGCTCGTTCGCGTCGAGGCCGATCACCACCGGCCCCTTCGTTTGCTTCACGAACCGCGCGAGGTTCGCGTCGAACTGCGGCCACAGGTGGCTGAAGCGCTTCGGCGGGCGGTGCACGGAGATCATCCGCACGGTGGCGCCGTCCACCTTCATGTCCGTCCACGACATCCAGCGGCGGAGCATCCCCGCGCCACGAGGCTCGACCGCGAGCGAATACCCGCGGTCGGTCACGTCCACGCGCTTCTTGTTCCACACCACCGCCGAGCCCGCGCGGTCGTCGCGCCTGGTGTCCTGATGCACGCCGCGATGAGATCCAAGCTCGCGACGGATGTTCGTGTTCTTCGCCTCCTGCACGAGCATCACGCCGGCGCGGATCCGCGGAAGGTTCGTCTTCCGGTCGGTGAAGTCGTCGTTGACGGTGGCGACGGTGAGCACCGCGCCCTTCCCCGCCTTCAGGCCTTCCTTCGCCGCGCGCGCGTAGAGCTGCGCCGTGTGCTTCGCGCCCAGCCCGCCCTTCGGCAGCGTGCCGTCCGCGCGAAGCTCGGCGATGCGCTTCGCCACCGTCTCCGGATCCTCCGCCAGCTGCCGCAGCTGCGCCCGCGAGAGGTTCAGCCGGTGGTGCTCTTCGCCCTTCCGCTTCGGCAACAGCACGCCCTCGCCGAACATCGCCTTCGCCAGCTTGCGGAAGTCGGCCCAGCCGTTCGCGTCCTCGTCACCGTTCGCGCGAAGCCGCTCCACCACTTCGGCGCGGAAGCGGAGGAAGTGAGCTTCCTGCTTCGCCTTGCCCTTCACGCCCTGGGCAGTCAGCGAAGCAGGAATGGGGGCGCCGGCGACCACGCGCATGGAGGCTCCTTCAGGGGACGACCTCCATCTTCGAGCGCCGGCCGCGGAAGTTGCGGACGGCTTCTCACTCTCCGAGAAAACGCCTCACTCCACCTCGGCGATCCGGAGCTCGACCCGGCGGTTCTGCTCGCGGCCCTCACGCGTCGCGTTGTCCGCGATCGGCCGGTCGGGACCGTGGCCGCGGGCCGACAGTCGTGCCTCCTCCACGCCCTCGGCGATGAGGAAGTCTCGTACGGCGCGCGCACGCTCGTCGGAGAGCCGGCGGTTGAGCACGGCGGAGCCACGGCTGTCGGTGTGCCCCTCGATCAGGACCCGCCGGAGCTGCGGGTTCGCGAGCAGCACCTGCGCCACCTCGCGCAGCAGCCCGTGAGAACGCGTCTGGATGCTCGCTTTGCCCGTGTCGAAGTGGACCTTCTCGCGCAGCTCGATCGTCTGGCCGACATCGAGCTGCACCTGGAGCGTGGGCTCCTCCACGACCGGCTCCGGCGCCGGCACGGTCTCGATGACGGGCTCGAGCACCGGCTGTGCGACGGGCGCGATGACGGGTGGGGCCACGATCGGGCATCCATCCGGCGTTCCCACCGCCGCCTCGAGCGGGCACGCGTCGTCACCGTTCAGCACGCCGTCCCGGTCCGCATCGAGATGCGGGCACTGCTCGATGGGATAGCGGGAGTCCTCGCGGCAGAGGTCGCGCTTGCCGCCGTCGAACGAGACACCGGCGATGGCGCGGACCGCGGGCGTGCCCGGGCTGTTGCCGAAGCCTGGCCCCGCGAGCGCGAAGAGCTGCATCCCCGCGATCGGGAAGCGCGCACCGGCGAGGACCTCCACGTTCGGCGCCTGGCCCGCGAGCGGCACCTGCAGCCGGGCGGAGAGTTCCCCGCGCAGCCCGGCACCGAGCGACGTCACGCCGACACCGGCCTCGAACCGGCTGCCGATGCGATCGATCGCCCCTCCATCGAGTTCGGTGAGCAGCTCCGCGGTCTTCGGCTTCACCACGCCGCCCAGCTCCAGCGCCACCCGCGTCGAGCCCACGCGCTTGCCGGCACCCACGCGCGGCGCGAGCGCCACCGAGGGATCCCGCGTCAGCAGCGCGGAGCTACCCAGCGGAAGGCCCACGCCGAGCCCGAGGCCGAGATCGATCGGCGAACCGTCAACCTCGCGCAGCAGCCCCACCCGGCCCTGAAGCCACGGCGTGCCCAGGCCCATGCCACGACCCACCGGAGAGACCACCACCTCGCCCAGCTCGGAGCGCACGGTGGCGCCGTTCTGGTAGGCGACGACGGGCACCCAGCCGCTGAGCTCGAGCCACCGGTTCACCGCGTACGCCCCGCCGAAGACCGTCGTCCAGCGGTGCTCGACGAGCGTCGCGCGGCTCACGCCCTCCTCCACGTACTTCAGCGGGCTGTTCTGGTAGCCGAGCGACGCGGACATCCGCCACTCGCCGGCGGCGTTGAGGTCAGCGCCACCCACGAGCAGCCCACCGCGTGCGGCGGGGTTCCACGTCAGCTGCTCGAGCTCGAAGCCCTCCACGCGCGGCTGCGCACCAGCGGCACCCGGAAGCAGCGCGGTGAGGACCGCGACCATCGCCAGGCCCGCGAGCTTCGCGCCCGCCTTCGTCACACGTGCGCTGCGGAGGAACCGGCGCGAGCGCAGCAGCGCGGCACCCGCGATCAACAGGCCAAGGAACGACCCGCCTCCACCGGTGGACGTACAACCCACGCCACCGCCGAGGGTGATGTCCGGGTTCTTCACGCTGAGCTTCGCGCGCCCGGTGCGGTGGACCTCGCGGCCCTCGGCGTCGAGCACGCCAATCTCCAGCGAGTGCTCACCGCCGCCGAGCAGCGGCAGCGTGAACGACCAGTTCCCCTGCTCGTCCGCCTGCGTGCGACCGACCTCCACGCCATCGACGTACACGACCACCGTGGAGCCCGGCGTGGCCGTGCCGGTGACGCGGCCGTTGTTCGTGGAGACGCGGACGGTGCCGTCCACCGACGGATCGACCGGCTGCCCGCGCTCGGTGCGCAGGTCGAAGTTGCCGGTGACGACGTCGGAGACGTTGCCCGCCTCGTCCTTCACCTCGATGGAGACGGAGCGCGGCCCCGGCTCGATCGGTTGAGACGGCGTGCAGGTCCAGGCGCCCGAGGGATCCGCGATCGCGGTGCAGACGATCTCGCCATCCACGCGGACGGTGATCTCGCTGCCCGGCTCCGCGGTGCCGCCGAAGGTCGGGAGCGGATCGGTGATCAGCCCACCGTCGGTACGCGGCGCGGAGACGGCTGGCTGCGCGGGGGCAGTGGTGTCGATGCGGAAGTTGCGCTTCGCCTCGGGGCTCTCGTTGCCCGCAGCATCGGTGCTCGTCGCGGTGACCTCATGTGCGCCATCCGCGAGCGCCACGGTCGAGGTGCAGGACCACTTGCCGGCCGCGTCGGTCTGCGCGGTGCAGACGAGCTGTCCGTCCACGCGCACGTCCACGGGGCTTCGCGGCTCCGCGGTGCCGGAGAAGCGCGGCGTCGCGATGGAGACGAGCCCGTTCTTCCCGACCGGATCGATCGTCGGCAACGCGGGCGCGAGCGTGTCCACCGTGAAGGTGGAGGTGCCGGGCGCGCTGGGACGTCCGGAGCGATCCGTCGCCGTCAGCGCCAGTCGATGCAGCCCGTCCGCGAGCGGGAACGGCTGTGCGCAGCTCCAGCTGCCGTCCTCGGCGACGAGCGCGGTGCAGGCCAGGGTGCCGTCCACCATCAGCGTGACCACCGAGTGCGGCTCGCCGGTGCCCACGTAGAGCGGCTGGCGGTTCGACAGGATCTCCGCGTTGCGCGGCTGCGTCAGCTTCGGCGTGCCGGGGTTCACCGTGTCCACCGTGAAGACCGACTCACCGGGCAGGCTGTCGTTGCCCGCGTCGTCCTTCGCGATCAGCGTGACGGTGTGGGGTCCGTCGAGCAGGCGCTGCCCGACGTCGCAGGAGAAGTGGCCGGTGACGTCGGCGGTGACGACGCACAGCACCTCGCCATCGATGCGGACGGTGACCTCGCTGAGCGGCTCGGCCACGCCGGTGAGCGTCGGCGTCCCGGTCGTGATGTGCGCGCCATCCAGCGGCTGCTGCAGCACCGGCTGGTTCGGCGCGGTGAGGTCGATGACGACCGAGCGATCCGCACCGGGCGACACGTTGCCCGCCCTGTCCAGGGCGCGGACGGTGAGCGTGACCGTGCCCTCGGGGAGCGGCTGCAACGGGAGGCAGGACCAGCCGCCACTCGCGTCGGCGCTGGTGCTGCAGACGAGGCCGGTACCCTGGAACACGCGGACCTGGGCGAGCGGCTCCGCGGTGCCGGTGAGCAAAGGTGAAGGATCGTTCAACTTCGCGTTCTCCGCCGGGGCACTCCACGTCGACAGCGCCGGCGCGGTGAGGTCGATCTCGAAGGCCAGCGACTCATCTGCGGTGCCCGGCACCCCGTTCGGATCCGTGACGGTGATCGTCACCGTGTGAGGACCTTCGGCGAGCGGCGGAAGCGTGCAGGACCAGGTGCCATCCGAGGCGATGGTGGCGGTGCAGAGCGGCTGGCCACCCGGACCGGTGACCGTCACGCTGCCGCCCGCTTCTTGGGGAGAGGTGGTGCCGGTGAGCGTCGGCGTCGGAACGTCGAGCGACTCGCCAGGGAGCGGCGCGCCCACGCCCGGCGGGGACACCGCGGGGCGCACGTCGAGCTGGAGCGTCTTCGTGTCGAGGCCCGCCGCGTTCTGCGCGCTGAGGGTGACGAGGAAGGCGCCGGCGGCCGAGGGCGTGCCGCGGATCGTGTCCACCGTGGGCATGTCGAAGGACCTGCCCGCCGACGAGATGCCGACGACGGCGTCGTTCGTGAAGGTGAGCCCCGGCGGCAGGCCGGTCACATCCAGGATGATGGGCGCGGTGCCGGTCGCGGTGAGCGTGTAGCGGAAGGGCGAGCCGACCGCCGCGTGTACCTGGAGCGCGCTCGTCAGCTGCGGCTTCGTGCGCACCGTGACCGTGAGCGTCTCCTGCGAAGAGCCCGCGGGATTCGTCGCCGAGAGCGGCAGCGTGAGCGTGCCCTCCTCGTCCGGGGTGCCGGAGAGGATGCCGGTGGTCGGATCGAACTGCGCCCACGAGGGGAGCGCGGTGATGCCGAGCGTCGGCTGAGTGCCCGAGGCCGTGAGCGCGTAGGTGAAGAGGTCACCCACCACGGCGTCCGCCGTCAGCGCGGAGGTGATCTGGGGCACGGAGCGAACGGTGATCACCAGCGACCGCTGATCGCTGCCCGCCGGGTTCGTCGCGCGAAGACCGACGGCGACCGAGCCGTCCGAGAGGGGCGTGCCGGTGAGGAGGCCCGTCGCCGGGTCGAACGAGAGCCACTGCGGCAGCCCATTCACCGAGAGCTGCGGCTGCGTACCGGACGCGGTGAGCGTGTAGCCGAACGGCTGACCGACCACGGCGTCCACCGCGAGCGCGGAGGTGACGACCGGCGTGGTGCGCACCGTGATGACCAGCGTGCGCGTATCGCTTCCCGCGGCGTTGGCGGCGTGCAGCGCGATGCTGAACGAGCCGTCCTCCTGCGGAGTGCCGGTGAGCAGGTTGTTCTGCGCATCGAAGTGCAGCCACTGCGGCATCGACGCCGCCGTGAGCTGCGGCTCGGTGCCCGACGCGGTGATGCCGTAGGTGAAGGGCTGACCGACGACCGCATCCACCGCCAGCGCCGAGGTGATGGCCGGCCGCGTGCGCACCGTGATGAGCAGCGCGCGAATGTCCTGGCCCGCGGGGTTCGTGGCCTCGAGCGCGACCTTGTGGAAGTCGTCGGCGGTCGGCGTACCGGAGAGCACACCCGTGGCCGGATTGAACGCGAGCCACTGCGGGAGCCCGTTCACCGAGAGCTGCGGCTGCGTGCCCGATGCAGTGAGCGTGTAGCTGAACGGCTGCCCCACCACCGCATCCGCGGTCAGCGCGGAGGTGATGACAGGCACCGTGCGCACCGTGATCACGAGCGTGCGGGTGTCAATCCCGGCCGGATTCGTCGCCTGCAGCGTGACGTTCACCACGCCCTCGGCCGACGGGGTGCCGGTGAGGGCGCCCGTCTGCGCATCGAAGCTCAGCCACTGCGGCGCGCTCACGCTGATCACCGGCGCCGTGCCCGAGGCGGTGACGCCGTAGGTGAAGGGCTGACCCACGACCGCATCCACCGCGAGCGAGGAGGTGATTTGCGGCGCCGTGCGCACCGTGATCAACAGGGTCTTCTGATCGGTGCCCGCGGGGTTGGTCGCCTCGAGCCCGACGGCGAACACACCATCACCGTGCGGGATGCCGGTGAGCTGACCGGTCGCCTCATCGAACGAGAGCCACTGCGGCAGCCCGCTCACGGAGAGCTGCGGCGCCGTACCCGACGCGGTGAGCGTGTACGCGAACGGCTGACCCACCACCGCGTCCACCGCCAGCGCCGAGGTCACGACCGGCATCGCGCGGACCGTGATGTTCAGCGTGCGCGTGTCGGTGCCCGCGGGATTGCTCGCCTGCAGCGTCACGTTCACGAGCCCGTCCGCCGTGGGCACTCCGGAGAGCACGCCCGTCGCCGAGTCGAACGAGAGCCACTGCGGCAACCCGTTCACGGAGAGCTGCGGCTCGGTGCCCGAAGCGGTGACCGCGTAGGTGAACGGCTGACCGACCACCGCATCCACCGCCAGCGAAGACGTCACGAGCGGCCGGGCGCGCACGATGATGAGCAGCGCGCGGATGTCGTAGCCGGCCGGGTTCACCGCATCGAGCGCGACCTTGTATCCGCCCTCGGCGGTCGGAATGCCGGAGAGGAGCCCGGTCGCCGGATCGAAGGACGCCCACGCCGGGAGGCCACGGACGTCGAGCTGCGGCTGCGTTCCGGACGCGGTGAAGGTGTACGAGAAGAGCTCGCCCACCACCGCCTCCGCATCCAGCGCGGAGGTCACCCGAGGCACCTCGCGCACCGTGATGGTCAGCGTGCGGTCGTCCTGGCCGAGCACGTTCGTCGCACCGAGCGAGACGGTGTGCGTGGCCTCCGCCGGGGGCGTCCCGCTGAGGGTGCCCGTGGCCGGATCGAAGGCCGCCCACGTGGGCAGGCTGTTGGCAGCGAGGGTGATCGGCTGCAGGCCGGTGGCGGTGGTGACGTAGGTGAAGGGCTCACCGGCGACCGCGGAGACGCTGAGCGCGGAGGTGATCACCGGCGGGCTCGGCGGCGGCGGCGGGAGGCTGATGGTCAAGGTCAGCGTGCGCGCGTCCTGGCCGATCCCGTTGCTCGCGCCGAGCGGGATGTGGAGGGTCCCCGGGGCGGTCGGCGTCCCGGAGACGATGCCCGAGCCCGCATCGAAGGTGGCCCACGCGGGCAGTCCGCTCATGGTGCGGGTGATGGGCGCGGTGCCCTCCGCGGTGAGCGTGTAGCTGAACGGCTGGCCCACGGTGGCGGAGGCGGTGAGGCCGGAGGTGATGACCGCGGGACCATCGACGGTGAGCATCAGCGCCTGCTGGCTGGTGCCGCCGGTGTTCGTCGCGCGCAGGCCGATGGAGAAGGTGCCCGCGTGCGTCGGCGTGCCGGAGATGACGCCGGTCGTCGCGTTGAAGCTCGCCCAGGCGGGGAGCTGCGTCACCGAGCGCGTGGGCACGGGCGAACCGGTGGCGGTGAGCGTGTAGCTGAACGGCGCGCCCACGGTGGCAGTCGCGGTGAGCGCGGAGGTGATCACCGGCGCGCCGCCGATGGACACCGCGAGGATCCTGTAGTCGGAGCCGAACGCGTTCTGCGCCACCACCGGAACGTTGAAGGTGCCCACCGCGCCCGAGGTGCCGCTGAAGGCGCCGTTGGTGGAGTTGAAGGCCACGAGCCCGGGCAGGTTGCTCGCGTTGTAGTGGATGGGTCCGGTGCCGCTGGCGGCGACGCTGATCGTCGTCCACGCGGTAGTGGAGGTCGCGAGCGTGAAGGTCAGCGCGGAGGTGATCCGCGGCGGGACGCCGGCGGTGATGACCAGCGTCTCGGTCCTCGTCACCGTGCCATCCGTCACCGAGAGGGTCACGTTGAAGGTCCCGGCGGCGGGCGCCGTGCCGGTGAGCTTCGAGGTCGCCGCGTCGTAGCCCAGCCACGCGGGGCGGCCCGTCGCGTCGAGGCCGGTGTACTGGCCGATCGCGGTGAGCGTGTACTCGAAGGGCAGCCCCACCGCGGCAGTGGCGGTGAGCGGGCTGGAGATGGCGATGGGGTTCGGCTCGAACGCGGCGGTGACGGTCTGGCCCGCGGCCACGGTCACGGTGCAGGAGACCTCGGTCCCGCTGCACGCGCCCGACCATCCGGCGAAGCGGCTGCCACCCTCGGCGACGGCGTGGAAGGCGATGACGGTGCCCTCGGCGAAGGAGGCCGTGGTCTGCGTGCACCCGGCGCCGCACTGCACGTCACCCGGCGTGGCGACGAGCCGGCCGGTGCCGCTGCCCGTCTTCTGGAGCGTGACCGTGCGCAGCGTGTTGACCGGATCGGTGTCGGCGTCGCCGTTGTCGTCGGGGTGCTGCTCGGTCGAGCCCACCGGCGCTGCGGCCACCACGCGGTAGGAGACCTGTCCGGGGCCCGTGCCCGCGGTGACGTTCGCGCTGACCGTGTAGCTGACCTCGCTGCCCGGCGGCAGCGTGGCGGTGGTGGCGAGCGCGCCCGCGCCGCTCAGCGCACCGCACTCGGCGCCCGCGGACGGGGAGCAGGTCCAGGTGACGTTGGCGAGCTCGGCGGGAAGGTTGGAGGTGATCGGCGCCTCGGTGGCGGTGGCGGGACCGGCGTTGCGAACGGTGACGGCGTAGAGGACCGGCTGGCCCCACTCGAGCGCCGGCTGACCGTTGGTCACGCGGGTGGAGAGATCGACGTAGTGGGTGGACCCCGCCGGGGTGACGCGGGTGGTGACGAGCGGCCCGATGAGCGAGGTCTCGCGCGCGGACTCGACCGTGTACCAGCCGTGACGGATCTCGCTCGAAGCGGTCGCGTCGGCGCGGACGGTCATGCGCACGTCGAAGTAGCCGCCCGCGGGGACGGACGGGAGCTCGCAGGTGATGGAGCCCCGCACGCCGACCACCGGGGTCTTGCACTGCACGCCCGGCGTATCGACCGAGCGGAAGGTGGTGTCCGCGGGAAGGTGGATGGTCAGCTTGCCGCCATTGGCGACCTCGCCGCCGCCGTTGTTCACGCGGTAGCGGTACTGGTAGTCGCTGCCGGCCGCCACGCTCTGCGGGCCCGCCGCGAACACCGCGAGGCCGGGGATGGTGGTGCCGAACGCATCGACGATCGCGTGGCCCCAGTGACCGGTGGGCTGGCAACCGCCGGCGATCACCCGGACCTCGAGTGTGTCGCCGACCGCCGCGTCCGCGGGGCCGATGGGCAGGTCGAAGAGGAGCCAGTCCGTGTACACGACGTCGCCCGCCGCGTTGGAGCGCCAGGGCACGCCGGACTCGTTGGAGAAGTTGAAGCGGCTGGCGAGCGTGGTGCCGCGGGTGACGTTGCTCACGCTCACGAAGTAGTAGGGCTGCTCCTGGATGACGTGCCCGGGGTTCTGCATCACCGGGAGCACCACGAAGCGCACGTGCACCTTCCCATCGTGCGGGTCGATGTCCTTCGGCGTGATCTTCGCCGTCTGGATGAGCCGGTTCACGTTCCGGTTCTTGCCCAGCTCGTTCACCACCGCGGCACCGACGCCGTAGCGCGGATAGCGCACGCTGTCGGAGGAGGTGAGGCCCGGCGGCACCAGCGACATCACGGTGCCCGTCTTGGCGGAGGTGAGGTTGTTGCCGCCGGCGGCGATGAGGAGGTCGTCCTCGCTCAGCACCGGCAGCCGCGCCTTGTTGGAGAGGCCGGTGGTGACCTGCCAGCCATTCAGGGTGCCGGCTTCGAACCCCGGATTGACGAAGAGCGGGTCGGCGCGGCGAGAGGTCGCGGCGGACTCATCCGGCGCGGGCTGGGGTGCGGTGGTGCGGTCCGAACAGGCAGCGAGAAGGGTCGCGGCGGACAACACCACCGCGCAGAAGGGCCTGACGGTGGGCCGGAAGTGGGACACGTGGGTGCTCCGAGTGTTCAGCAGTAGGCGCGGTAAGCGCGCGTCGCCACTGAGCAATGGGCGCGCCAGTTCACGCGCAGTGCGTTTGCTGCAGGGAGGCCACTTCCGTTCACCTCTGAGCCGCGGCGCGGTGTGAGAGCGGACCCACGGCGGAGGTACCGGGTCGCCGGACACAGTGGGTGGATCGCCACCCGGAGGAGCGCGCAGCTGTTCCCGGTGTGCACGGTCGCTCGGCGAGCCGCAGCCGTCGAAGTCGGACGACCGCGGATGAGTCCTTCGACCGCGGGAGCCTCGGCGGTAGGTTGGCGCGCATGGCCCGCCGCCTCGCCCTCTATGCCACCGCCGCGCGCGGCACCGAGCCGCTCCTCGCCGAGGAGCTGGAGGAGCTCGGCGTCGCGAAGATCCGCCAGGACCGCGGCGGCGTCCGCTTCCACGCGTCGATGGACGAGGCGCTGCGCGTCTGCGTGCACAGCCGCATCGCCATGCGCGTCCTCTATCCGCTGCACGCCGGCGAGCTGGAGGCGCGCGACGAGGGGGAGCTCTACGACCGTGCGCGCGAGCTGCCGTGGGAGGAGCACCTCACGCTGCAGAGCACCTTCGCGGTGGAGGCCACCCTGCGCGCCGGCGAGACCGGGCACTCGAAGTTTCTCGCGCTGAAGCTGAAGGACGCGATCGTCGACCGGCTGCGCGAGAAGCTCGGTGCGAGGCCGGACGTGAACCCGCGCGATCCGGACGTGCAGGTGGTGGCGCACCTCGGACGGGGAAAGCTGTCGGTGTCGCTCGACCTCTGCGGCGAGCCGCTGCACAAGCGCGGCTACCGCGTGCGCACCACGCCGGCGCCGATGAAGGAGACGCTCGCCGCCGCGATCCTCCGCGCGGTGAAGTACACCGGCGAGGTGGCGGTGCTCGATCCGATGTGCGGCTCGGGGACGCTGCTCATCGAGGCCGGGCTCATCGCCACCCGAACGCCGCCCGGGCTCTCGCGCAGCTTCGCCGCCGAGCGCTGGCCGCATCTGGGAAGCAGCGCGCGCGAGGCCCTGAAGTGGATCCGCGACGACGCGCGCGGGAAGGTCCGCGACGCGCCGCAGTCCTTGTGGGGGCTCGACAAGAGCGACGAGGCCGTGGACGCCGCGCGCAAGAACGTCATCAAGGCGGGACTGCAGCGCTTCATCCGCATCGAGCTCGGCGACGCCGCGCAGCCGCCCCCGCTCCCCGAGGCCGGCGGCCTCATCGTCTCCAACCCGCCCTACGGAGACAGGCTCGGCGGCGGGCAGAAGGGGATGAAGACCTTCTACTACCAGCTGGGCAACTCGCTCGGAGGCAACCCGGGGTGGCGCATGGCCATGCTCAGTGGCAACGAGGCCTTCGAGTCGGCGTTCCACCACCGCCCGAAGGCGCGGCTGAAGCTGTGGAACGGCCCCATCGAGTGCGAGCTGCTGGAGTACCCCGCGCCGATGGATGGCGACCCGCGTACGAAGCGCTGACCTGCGCCGGCGCCGCGCCCGATGCCGCTGACCGCGCTCCTCGCCGTGCTGCTCGCCGCGACGACGCACGCGACGTGGAACCTCTACGCCAAGCGCGCTGCGGCCTCGCGCCACTTCGTCTGGCTCTACTCGGTGGGCGCGCTGGGGATCCTCACGCCGATCGCGGTGGGCATCGTGCTCACCGGCGGGATGCCTTCGATGACGCCGCTGCACGGCCTCGCGCTGGTGCTCACCGCGGTGCTGCACCTGGGCTACTCGCTGACGCTCCAGGCCGCGTATCGCGTCGCGGATCTCTCGCTCGTCTATCCGGTGGCGCGCGGCTCGGGTCCCCTCTTCGCCTTCTTTGCGGCGGTGCTGCTCCTCGGCGAGACGCTGACTGTGACCTCGTTGCTCGGCGTGGTGGCGGTGGTCGCGGGGATCCTCCTCGTCGCCGGCATCCAGTGGCGTGGCGCATCCACCACGAGCACGCCGCGAAGAGGCGCGCTGTGGGGACTCGGCATCGGGCTCTTCATCGCCTCCTACACCGTGACCGACGGGTGGGCGGTGAAGGTGCTGCTGCTCTCGCCGGTGATCGTGGACTACGCGGGCACGGTGCTGCGCGTGGTGGCGCTGACGCCGAGAGCGCTCGCGGATCGCGCGGGCGTCGCACGTGAGGTCCGCGCGTACTGGAGACCGGCGCTGGTGGTGAGCGTGCTCGGGCCGCTTGGTTACATCCTCGTGCTCTACGCGATGCGGGTGGCGCCGGTGAGCCACGTGGCGCCGGCGCGCGAGCTCGCCACGCTCATCGCCGCGTATTACGGCGCGCGGCTGCTCGGCGAGAAGGCGGGGCCCAGACGCCTGCTCGGTGCGCTCTGCATCGTCGCGGGCGTCGTCGCGCTGGCGCTCGCGCCGACCGGGTGACGGACGTCCAACATCCCGGAAGGGCTGCGCTTTTCACCCTCCCTCCGCGCGGCAGAGTCCGCTGCATGTCCGCGCCCGCTCCCCTCTTCCGCTACGTCGCGCTCGGAGACTCCTCCGGTGTCGGCGTGGGCGCGAACGACGATGGCGGCTATCCGGAGCGCCTGTTCCAGCGCCTCAAGGGGATCGGCATCAACGCCGGCATCCTCAACCTCAGCCGCAGCGGCGCGACCTCGTATGACATGGCGCACGGGCCGGCGCAGAAGGCCGCGACGAAGAAGCCCGCGCTGGTGACGGTCGGCATCGGCACCAACGACGGCTGGCGCATGACCTCGGCCACGGTGTTCGCGCGCAACCTCACGACGATCGCCGACGCGCTCGAGCCCACCGGCGCGCAGGTCATCCTCTGCAACCTCGTGGACGTGTCACTTGCTCCGGCCGCGGACGTGGCGCGCACCTGGCTCGGCGTCACGCCGCAGGTCATCCAGGCGCGGATCAAGGAACTCAACGCGGTCATCGAAGGGGTCGCGCAGCGCCCGCGCTTCCGCGTGGTGGACCTCTTCTCCTTCAGCCAACGCGAGCTGCCAACGAACCCGGACTACTTCTGCAGCGACGGCTTCCACCCCTCGGCGAAGGGCTACGACCGGTGGACGGACATGGTGTGGCCGGAGGTGGAGCGCGTGGCGAGGGCCTTCAACGCGGCGACGGCGGCGCCGTGACCTACAGCTTCCGTTCCGACTTGCGCAGCAGCCGCGTGATGTTCCCGCGGTGGGTGAAGAGCATCATCCCGAAGAGCCCGGCGGTGAGCAGCGCGTAGGCGTCCTGGCGCGCGGTGAAGAAGGCGACCGCGACGGCGACGAGCCCTCCGAGCAGCGAGCCCACGCTGCTGATGCGCAGCACGAGCACACACGCGAGCCACACCGCGGCACCGCTGAGCGCGGCCCACGGCACGAGCACCAACAAGACGCCGAGCGCGGTGGCCACGCCCTTCCCTCCGCGCAGCTTCAGCCACACGGGGAAGACGTGACCGAGGAACGCTGCGAGACCGACGAACGCGTGCAGCCGCGGGGAGTCCGGCACGAGCCACAGCGAGGCGAGGACCGGCAGCGCGCCCTTCGCCGCATCGAGCAGGAGCACCACCGCGCCGAGCTTCTTCCCTGCCACGCGCGCGACGTTGGTGGCGCCGATGTTCCCGCTGCCCGAGCCCCGCACGTCCACGCCTCGGCGCAGGCGCGTGAGCAGCACGCCGAACGGAACGGAGCCGCAGAGGTAGCCGGCGGCGACGAGCAGGGCCGCGATCATCCGAGCCACTCGGGGAAGCGGTACTTCACCGCCACCCACGCCCAGTTGACGAAGACGACGCCGACGATGCCGACGCGCAGCCAGCGCTTGAGCATCGGCGACAGGTGCAGCTCCGGATAGGGCACGCGGAAGAGGAAGTGCGCGACGGAGGCGACGATGGCGAGCATGAAGAGCCCGGCCGCGATCGTGCCCAGCGGGTTCGCATCCCAGGCGCCGGCGAAGTTGAAGTGGCTCATCCGGTCCGCCACCCGCGTGAGTCCGCAGCCGAGACACGGGAAGCCGGTCAGCTCGCGGAACGCGCATCCCCAGAACGGCAGCTTCGCCACCGGGATGTAACGCGCGATCAACAGACCGGCGAGTCCGGTGAGCGCCAGCGCGTCGACGAAGGCGAAGCGGCGGTTGGGCGCGGGCCAGAAGAGCTGCACGGGGCGGTTCACGTCACTGCACTCCGAGGGACGACATCGAGGCGGCGAGCGCCATCATAGCGGCCGCGAAGCCCGCGCACGCGAGGCAGCAGGCGACGACCGGCAATGCCAGCATCGTGAAGGTCGCTCGCGCGGCCGTCGTCTCCTGCACCCGAACGAGCCCCCAGCCCTGCAGCACGTACATGTAGAGGACCGCGAAGATCCCGATGCAGGGGAGCACCGAGAAGATCATCGCGCCGGAGGAGTAGCTCACCACGCGGAAGGTCGCCCAGTAGCCGTGCTTCGACGCGCCGAAGAGGACCGCGAAGAGGTGGAGGATCGCGGAGACGATCACCAGCTGCAGCGGATAGAGCAACGCGGTGAAGCCCACGCCCAGCACTCCGAGGAGGATGCTCCCGCCCGGCGTCATCATCCCGCTGAGCACCCGCTCGGCGTTGTCCGGAAGGTCCGGCAGCATCGCGAGGAGCCCGCTTGCGCCCGAGCTCCCGTTCGCCTCGCGCATCCGCGCCTGCGCGAGCTGCAGCGGCGCCTGCACCAGCACCGTCAGCACCGCGCTCACCACCGCCATCAGCCACGCGTAGAAGAGCGCGTCCTGCGTGCGCTCCGTCGGATGTACCTGGCGCCAGAACGCGTCCGGACTGAAGAGCGAGTCGCGCCACGTCATCCACACCGCACGGAAGAACCCAAGCTCGCGGCGGCGCTCCCACGAAATGGGACCGCGCTCGGGCATCGGGGGCGGGGCGGGCGGTGCTGGCGGAGTCGGCGGAGGAGAGGCCTCGTGAGCAGCAGGCTGTGAAGGTGGAGGCGGCGGAGGAGGCAGCGAATCGAGCTCCGGCACGTTCACGCGCGCGCCGCAGCGAGGACAGTACTGGAGCCCCGCGCGATGGACGACGAAGACGCTGGAGCAGCTCGGACACTGGGCTTCCATGCAGGCGCACTCCCTCCACGAGGGCCGCGGCACTGTAGCCCCCCTCGGCTTGATCGCCTCAATCGATCGCGCTAGCACGCCGGCATGCTCTCCACCGCGCTCGTCTCTCTTCTGCTGGCGACCACTCCCCCGAAGGCCAACGCCGACAGCGAGCATTGCTCGCAGCCGAAGGCGGCCGAGGCACCGGCAGCAGCGGGCGCAAAGGCCGCGGGCGCCGAGGTCATCCAGCGCGGCGACAAGCTCACCGGCACCGCGCAGAAGGTCACCCTCGACGCGCTGCTCGCCTCACCGGAGCAGCACGCCGGCAAGACGGTGGCGCTCGAAGGCACGGCGCGGAAGGTCTGCACGAAGAAGGGCTGCTGGATGGAGCTGGCGGCCGCGAACGACGCGAAGGCGAACGGCGTGCGCGTGACCTTCAAGGACTACGGCTTCTTCGTTCCGCTCGATTCGGCGGGCTCGCAGGTGAAGCTCGAGGGCGTGGTGAAGGTGGCGGAGCTGACCGACGCGAACGCGAAGCACCTCGAGGCCGAGGGCGCGAACGTTCCCCGCGGCAAGGACGGCAAGCCGCGCGAGGTCCAGCTCGTCGCCAACGGCGTGGAGCTTCGGCGCTAGAAGAAGATGTCCCAGGGTTACAGCATGCGCGGCGTGCTCGGTGCGGCCGAGCGCGCGGCGGGGCTCTGTCGCACCTACCTCGTCTCGCAGGCGCCGGGCTCGCGCGTGCACGACGTGCAGCAGGATCCGCGCTTCCAGCACCGCGGCGTGGATCTCCTCTGGGAGCATCCCGACGGGCGCGTGCTCGGCGTGGAGGTGAAGGGAGACCGGCAGGGACGGCGCGGCAACTACTTCTTCGAGCTCGTCTCCAACCTCGAGCGCGACACGCCGGGCTGCTTCCTCTACACGACCGCGGATCTCTACCTCTACGCGTTCCTCGATCTGGGCGAGGTCCACCACCTGCCGCTGCCCGACACGCGTGACTGGTTCCTCGCGCGCTCGAAGCAGTTCGAGCTCCGTCACACGAAGACCCGCACCGGCAAGGCCTCCTACACCACGGTCGGCGCGCTGGTGCCGGTCAACTCGGTGCAGTCGGAGGTGGAGACGGCCTCGCGCTGGCGGGTCGAGACGCGCTTCAACGAGCACGGCGTGGAGGAGACCGCGGTCACCGCGCTGCCCCGCCCGCGCCGGCGCGCGCGCAGCGCGGCTTCGTAGTCCTTCCACGAGTTCCGCCGGGCTTGAGCCCGTTCGCGCATCCGTGCGAAGAGCGGAGCTTCCCCTTCTGGAGCTCCCCGAATGTCGCGCTTCGCTCGATCGCTTCCGTGGCTCGCCGCCGGCCTCCTCTTCGTGTGGGGTTGCGGTGGTGGCGCTCCAGAGATCACGGTGACGGTGACGCCTTCGACGGCGGAGGTCGCGGCGGGCGACACGCTTCAGCTCGAGGCGCGCGTGGAGGGCAGCAAGGACACGCGCGTGCGTTGGGGCGTGATCGATCCCGGCGGCGGCACCGTCGATGGTGACGGCCTCTACACCGCGCCCGCGACGCCGGGCCTCTACACGGTGATGGCGGAGAGCGTGGCCTCTCGCGGCACGCGCGCGACCGCGGAGGTGAAGGTCGTCCCCGCCGCGCCGAAAGTGGAGATCTCGCCCGCCGAGGTGCAGGTCGAAGCAGGTCGTCAGGTGGAGTTCACGGTGCGCGTCGGCGGCGTGCAGCACGCGGTGGTGAACTGGTCGGTGGAAGAGGGTTCGGCGGGCGGCACCATCACCGAGCTCGGCATGTACACGGCGCCGCCGGAGCCGGGCACCTACCACGTCGTCGCACAGAGCCGTTCCACGCCCTCGCTCGTCGGCCGCGCGGCGGTGACGGTGCTGCCGTCCACGGTGAACATCTTCCTCGACCCGCGCGAGGTCACGCTGGTGGCGGGCAAGACCTTCCAGTTCGACGGCGTCGCGACCGGAACGGCGAACAGCGCGGTGTCGTGGCGCGTGGAGCCGACCGATGAGGGAGGTCACGTGACGCCGGAGGGCCTCTACACGGCGCCCGCGGTCCCGGGGACGTACAGCGTGATCGCCACCAGCGTCGATGTGCCGGATCGCTCTGCCACGGCGACGGTGACGGTGGTGCCGAAGACGCGGCAGATCAGCGGCACGGTGACCTACGCGGGCCCGCGGCAGGGCCGCATCTACGTGGTCGTGCAGGGCTCGAACACCACCGGCACCAGCCTCACCGGCCCCGGCGCCTTCACCGTGCGCGGCGTGACCGGCGAGGGCAAGGCCACCGTGTGGGCCTTCATGGACACGCTCGGCACCGGAACCTATGTCCGCACCGCGAGCCCGCTGGCTTCGGTCGAAGTCAGCCTCACCGGCGACGCGATCGCGAACGTCGCGCTGCAGCTCGTCAACCCGCCGCTGCTGTCGCCCGGCAGCATTGGCGCGCCAGGCGTGATCGCCGGTGACGGCGCCGCGCTGCTCACGGTGCCGCGGTCGCTCGACGCCAACGGGAACGAGCTGGCCACGCACTACACGGTGTACTGGAGCGAGCTGTCGAACCCGGGACCGCTGAACGCGTACGGCTCGGTGACGGTGCGCGCGGGCACGACGCCGCTGGTGACAGGGCTGGATCCGCAGGGGAGCTACTACTTCAGCGCCCGTGCAGAGAGCGGAACGCTGACCGGTCCCGTCTCGCCCGCCACGGGCCCCGTCTCCGCGGGTGGTGAGCTCTTCGGAGATCGCTCGGTGGCGGGCCGGCTCACCTGGTCCGAGCCCTCGCCGATGGGCGACGCGTACGTCGTGGCCTCGCGCGGACCGAACGAAGGCCGTCTCACTCGCGTCGCATCGGACCAGCGCCACGACCGGTGGTCGATGCCCGGCCTCGCGGCGGCCGACTACGAGCTCTACGTGCTGCACGACCGGAACGAGGACGGCGAGCTCGGTCCGGTCGATCCGGTGAGCTTCGATCAGGCCCGTTTCGTGGAACTCGAAGGGGGTTCGCAGGAAGGCCTCGAGCTGGAGCTGCCCGCGGGTCAGGTGCGGCCGCGCGTCGCCATCTCGCGCAGATTCTCCGGCACCAACGAGGCGACCCTGGTGGACGTCTTCGCCCGATCGAACACCCGGCTGGTGGTACGCGCCACGCTGCTCGCGGGTCCGGGCATCGCCTCGCCGGTGGATCTCGCGCAGAGCTTCACCTCGGCGGGGGACCTCTCGACTGTGGTGAACCTCGGGAAGCTGCGCCCGAAGATGGGCGACGTGTGGGCGCTCGAGGTCACCTACGCCAACGCACTGAAGGAGACGTTCGAGCTGCCGATCACCGGCGTGTTCGACGAGCCGCCCCAGCTCGTCGCGCCGGGAGAACTCGCGTCCGCGTCGCCGGTGCTGCAGTGGCAGCTCCCCGCCTCCGGTCCCACGGTGTCGCTGGTGCAGATCCTCGTCGGCGACGCGCAGGGCCGGACGGTCTGGAGCAAGCTCCTTCCACCCAGCCGCAGCGAGACCCTCTACGCCGGCCCCTCGCTCACGCCCGGCGCCACCTACACCTGGGCGGTGCGCGCGTTCGACCGCGACGGGAACAGCGGCATGACGCTCGGGAGCTTCACGGTTCAGTAGGGAGGAGTTGCTCGGTGCGCAGTCGCTTGCCGCTGTTCATCCTTGGCGCAGGGGCGGCGACCGCGGTGCTCGCCGTCTGCTCAATCGGCCCCTCTTCACGTCGCGCGGCGAGCGATATGGGACCATCGTCAGAAACGAGATCGACCTCGGCTGCGGACGCACCCCTCGTCTCGAGGCTGCGTCTCATCGGCTTCGACGACCATCGGCCTCATGCACGGGAGATCCTCGCCTACACGAGGGCATGGACATCCGAAGGAGATCTGGAAGAGCTGATCGCTGAGCCGGAGGACCTCACGTACCCCTACTACGCGGGCTCTGGACGGGTGCACGACGCAGACGCCGAAGACCTGGCGGAGGGCGACGTCGGCCGCCTGATGAAGAGGCTCGCGGTCTTCTTGCGGCTGCAGGGCGTCCCACCGTTCGTCGTCGAAGATCAGGTCACCGACGAGTCGTATTCCGTGCTCGTGAACGGAACCGCGCACGTGATCTACGAGACGGCTGACCTCTCGGACGAGCGCGTCAACATCTGGGAGCTCGCGTCCGCGCGGGCCTTCACGATCATCAACGACATGCTCGCGAGCGCAGGCTCACCGGAGCGCGTGTACGCCTTCGACGACGGCGCACAGGGCGGTCTCGTGTTCCTCACCCGCGAGCAGTTCGAGCTCATCTCAACCGAACCGACGCTCACCCACCGCGAGAAGCCGCAGGAGGTCGGATCAGACGGACGCAGGTTCAAGTAGCTGCGTACTGAGAGGGGACGCCGCGGTCGTCGACCAACGCTTCGCGGCGTCGTGATGTGCGGAGGCTGAGCCCCGCCCCGGCTCAGTGCCGGTGATGCGGGTGCGCGTGGCTGTGCGCGGCGGAGATCCGCTTCGCGCGCTCGCGGTTGGCGAGGAACTCGTCCCGCCGCCCGAGGCGCTCGAGGATCCTGCCTACCTGGTCGCACAGCGCCATCGCCGCGTGGTGCTCGTCGGTGGACTCGGCGACGTCGAGCGCGGCCTTGCCGATCTCCAGCGCTTCATCGAGCGCGTCGAGGTGGGTGAGCGACTCCACCGCCATCACCTTCGTCTCGATGGGACGGCCGGCCTCTTCGCCCGCGCTCTTGAGCTTCTGCACCGCGGCGTCGCGGTCGCCTGCGACCGCCTGCACCAGGGCGGTGGCGATCCCGCGGCGCTCGGGTAGCAGCTTCTCCTCCAGCTCCGCGAACCTGCGCGCCTCATTGTGGTGACCCGCGCGCGCGACCGCCTCACCGAGCTCGTCCATCGCGCGGACGACCTTCTCGCCGAGCTGCAGCAGCGACTCGTCCACGAAGCCGCGCCGCGCCTCTTCGTTCGTGGGCAGCTTCTCCACCATACCCTCCACGCGGCCGAACCGCGCGTCGAGCTCCGCCGCCTCGCCGCCCTTCTGCTTCTCCACCAGCGCCTGCAGCAGCTCCGCCAGGCCCTTCGACAGGTCGGTGGGCATCAGCCGGTCGGGGAAGAGCCGGCGGGTGAGCTCCATGGCCGCGACGTAGGGGAAGTTCTGGAACTGGCCGGTGCCCTTCCAGGTGGGGATCCAGTCCATGGCGAGCTGCGCGGGGAACTTGTCGGCCGCGGCGGCCTTGAAGCCCGCTTCATCGAGCGCCACGCCGTAGTGCTGCAAGGTCCCGAGGATCGCCCCGGTGCTGTAGGCCTCGAGGCCCTTCTTCTGCCACTGCTTGTCGACGCGTTCTGCGGAGGAGGACATGGCGCGCTGTTACCACGCCCCGCGCGATCAGGGCACGGTCGCGAGCGGCACACCCGCCACACCGTCCGGCGCAGGCCCTCGCACGTCTCCCACCGAGGGCCACACGGTCGGATTCCGGCGGCCATCCACCACGCGTCGAGCGAGGTACGGCTTCGCACCGCGCTCCTCGAACGCGCGCTTCCACGCCGCGTAGGAGCCACCCGCGCGCCAGGCATCCATCGCCGCGAGCCCGCCCTCGGGACCGCACTGCGCGATCATGTACTCGACCCAGGCCCAGCGCGCGGAGGTGGGCCGGACCTCGGCCTTGCCGCGCAGTCCCTTGCGGAGGCGCTCGAGCTTTCGCTCCACCTCCTTCACGCCCGCGAACGGCGCACCGTCCATCGGCGTGTTGCGCTTGGCCACGAAGGGCGCCACGCCGAGCGCGACGGGGATCATCTTCGACAGCTCGGAGGTGAAGCGGACCAGCTCGTCGATGTCCTCGTCCTCTTCGAACGGGAGCCCGACCATGTTGTAGACCTTGAGCTGCTTCATCCCCGCGTTGCGCGAGAACTGCGCGGCGCGGACGATCTGCTCCTCGGTGTGCTTGCGGTCCACGAGGTTGCGCATCTTCTGCGACGCGCCATCCGAGGCCACGGTGAGGTTCTGAGCGCCGCCATCCCGCAGCGCATCGACCAGCGCCTGGGTCAGCCGGTCCGCGCGCAGCGACGACACGCCCACCTGACGGCCGGAGTCCACGATCGTCCTGAGCAGCTCGACGATCCGCGGGTGGTCGGTGACCGCCGCGCCCACGAGGCCCACCCGCTTCGCGTTCTCCGGAATGAGGGAGAGCACGCGCTCCGGCGGCAGCGTGCGCATGCCCCCGTTCGTCGTCCGGCGCATCACGCAGTAGTGACACCCGCGCGAGCAGCCCCGCGACGGCTCCACGAGGAACATGCTCCGCAGCTCGGTGTTCGGCGTGATGACCTGCGAGCGCGCCGGCAGCCGGTCGTCGTTCGCCTTGGAGACGAAGCCGCGAAGGCCCGCCAGCTGCTCGCCCCGGTCCATCGACGGCACGCGGAAGCCCGGCGTCTTCGCCAGCCGCTCGAGCAGACCCGCCCGCGCGGAGGGATCGTGCGCGGTGCCCTCCACCTCACCCATCAGCAGGTGGATGAGATCGTCCGCCTCGCCCTGGACGATGACGTCCACGAAGGGCTCGAGCGGATCCGGATTGGAGAAGGTCAGCGGACCGCCGGCGACGATGAGCGGCCAGCGCCCGCCGTCACGCTCCTCGCGCAGGAGCGGGATGCCGGCGAGCTCGAGCATCTCGAAGAGGCCGGTGACCTCCAGCTCGTAGGCGACGCTGAACGCGAGCACCGGGAACGCGGACACCGGCGACTGCGTCTCCAGCGTGAACAGCGGCGTGCGCGACTTCTTGTGCGCATCGACGTCGTCCGGGAGGAAGGCGCGTTCGGCGGAGACACCTGAACGACCATTCAACTCGCGGTAGATGGTCTGGAACCCGAGGCTGCTCATGCCCACGTGGTAGGGGCTCGGGTAGCAGAGCGCCACGCGGAGCGGCGCTTCCTTCCACAACGTCCCCTCCTCTGCGTCGAGCAGCCGGCGGGCGTTGTCCTGAAGCTGGTAGCGCGCGTCCATTCGGTGGGAAACGCGCGGGAAGGTACAGCCCTTCCGGCGGCCGAACGAGCACGGACTTCAACTCCCGCGTCTGCCCGGCTGCCCGCCTTGCGCGTGTCGAAGCTTGTCCGGCCGCTACGGCACCCGCGGCAACGCCACGAACGGCTTGCTGAAGGGCGACTCGTCGCCGCCGTAGTAGCGCTGGCAGGCCTTGATCTGATGCGGGTTCGGGCCCTCGATGAACGCGTGGTGCTGCTCGCAGAGCGCGGCCGTGTACTGGCTGCACCACTTCATCGTGCGCGGGCCCTCTGCCTTGCGCTTCGCCGCGTAGCCTTCGACGACCTCCGCCGCGAGCTTGCGCAGATCCTCCAGCGTCTCCGCCTTCGCCTCGAGCCCCGGCGGCGCCTGCGTGCCGACCGGCGACTGACCGAACACGAAGCCGTAGGTGACCAGCGCCGCGTAGTACTTGCCGAGGTTCGTGATGTGCACCGGGTTGGTGCTCGGCGGCGGGTCGTACACGAACAGCGCGATGCGCTCCTTTGCGCTCTCCGGCAGCCCGCGGATCCGGTTCTGCACGAGGTGCTCCACCAGCACGCCGATCGCGTGGGACATGGGCAGGTCGCGCACGTTCTGCGGCCTCCCCTCCGCGGCGAGCGTCTCGTTCGTGCGCGTGGTGATGCACTCCCAGACCGGGACTTCCGCAGCGTTGAAGGCGAGGAACTCCTTCGGGTCTGCCGCGTCCTTCAGCCCGAGCCACCCGTGGTAGCTCCACGTCACGACGTCCGGCTGCACCTCCGCCATGAGGTCGTGCAGGTGGCGCAGGTACTCCACCGTCTGGTTCCAGCGCGCGTGGCGCATGATGTTGTGGCCCTCGGCGACGATCGCGATGTCGTAGGGACCGCTCACCGTCTTCGGGTTCCGGATCTCCGCCACGATGTCGAGGCCCTTCGTCTCGCCGCGGTTGAAGCCCTCCCTGTACCCGCGCCACTCCTTCTCCGGCGGCGCCTCGCCCTGACGCGCGCGCCACTTCAAGGTCGAGCCGAGCCCCATCTGCCGCTGCCACTCCAGCTTGTGCCCGGCCGCAGTCGCGATGTGCTCGAGGTATTCGGGGATGGGCCGGTCGGTGAGGCTGTGCCCGGTGATCATCAGCTGCACCGGCTCGTTCGCCTTCGCCTGCTGCTTCACCTCGGCCTTCGGCACCGGCTTCGGCGCGTCCTTCCGCTTCTGCGCGCAGGCCGCGGTGGCGAGGAGGACGACGGCGACGCCCACTGGAAAGACAAGACGGCGGAGGTGCATCCCGCCTTTATAGACGCCGAAACGTTCGTTTGTGTGCGAAGGTGGGTGCGAACCCGAGGCCCTGGAGCACACGAAGATGCGCCCCCTCCGTTCCGTCCCCTCCGCGGCGTCGAACCCGCGACTGCGACGGGTCCTTCCTCTGTTGTTGTGCCTGTCGCCTGTCGTCGCGATGGCGCAGGCGCCGTCGGGCACCACGCTCTGGCTCGTGCAGCCGCTCTATCCCGGCCAGGAGCCGCTCGTCGCGCGCACCGAGACCGCGATCGCGGACATCATCCCGAAGGAGCAGCGCGGCGCCGAGCTCATCGGCCGCAAGGAGCTCGAGGCCCACCTCGCCGGAAAGTCGGCGTCGCTCGGCTGCCTCACCGGTGAGACGAGCGGGTCCGGCGCTGCCTGCGGCGATCCGATCGATGGACTGGTGGGCGGCCTCGGCCTCACGCGGGTGGTGCTCATCCGCGGCGGCCAGGACGAGAGCGGCTACCGCTACCGCGTCACCTCCTACGAGCCCGCGACCGGCAAGCGCGCCTCCGCGGACGGCGTCAACGCTCGGCTGGATCGCGCGCTGCTGGGCGCCCTGGTGAAGGTGGTGCCGCTCGCCTCGACGATGGAGGTCGCGAGCAAGCCCACCGGCGCGACGGTCTTCATCGACGGCGAGAAGGTCGGGCGCACGCCGCTGCAGACGCAGGTGCTGCCCGGCGAGCGCGTGATCAAGCTGGAGCTCGAGAGCCACCTGCCCGCCGAGCTCACGCAGCTGGTGCCGGTGCGCGGCGCGGTGAAGGTGGAGCGCTCGCTGGAGAAGGTGCCCGCGCGGCTGGTGGTGATCGCGAAGCCGGAGGGCACGGAGATCGCGATCGACGGGACGCCGGCGGGAAAGGACCGCGTGGACCAGGGCATCCAGCCGGGCTCGCACACGGTGGCGCTGTCGCTGAAGGGCTACCAGCCGCTTCAGGAGACGCTGGAGATCAAGCCGGGCGACACCGCGACGGTGGACCGCACGCTGCTGCCCACGACGGGCACGCGCTTCAAGAACGCGCTGCGCCGCGCGCAGGAGGACATCTACGAGCGCCGGAACTACTTCCAGCTCGCCTACGAGAACTCAGAGTTCAACGCGGACCGCTTCCGCACCACCATCTATGAAGAGGGCCCGAACGTGGATGCGTTCGTCGGCGGCTCGAAGCCCGCGCTGTCCGGCGTGTCGATCGAGTATGGGAGCCTCGGGCGCTACTTCGGGCTCAGCGTCATCGGCGCGGCGTACCTCACCACCGGCGGCGACACCGCGCGCGTGCAGCTGCGGGACGGCTCGGAGGCGGACGGGCGCATCCACACCTTCAGCCTGCGCGCGCTGCAGCCGCAGCTTCGGATCGCGTTCTGGCGCTTCACGCTCGGGCTGCAGGCGGGCCTCGAGGTCCGCTACACGCAGTTCCTCCTCTATGGAGAGACCGACCTCTTCTGGGCCGATGCGCCGCGGCAGGTGGATCTGGATCTCGCGGCGCAGGCCACGCTGCGCGCCTACGTGTTCGACGGCTTCTATCTGACCGGCGCCTTCCGGGCGTCGCGCGCGGTGTCGCAGAACGCGGGCTACTACACGCTGCAGGGAGGGCTCGGGTATGCGTTCTAGGACTCTGTGGGCGATCACTCTCGCGGCCCTCACGCCGCTGTGCGCGTTCGCGCAGGCCACCGCGCTGGTGGGACCGGGCGTGGGCAACGCGGACGTGTTCCTCAGCGAGGGCAACCGCCTCTACAACGCGAAGGAGCACGAGGCCGCATCGCAGCAGTTCCTCCAGGCGACGCGCGCGAACCCGCAGCTGCTCGCGGCGTATCTCGGTCTCGCACGCAGCCGCTTCGCGCTGAAGGACATCGGGCCGGCCTGTTACGCGTACCGGCAGTTCGTGCGCTCCACGCAGGACGCGCAGGAGCGCACCCGCGTGGAGGGCGAGCTCGAACTGTGCGAGCGCCAGCGCGCCGCGCTCTCCCCCGCCCCCGCGGATCTCACGCCGAAGTACGTCGAGCAGAAGGCGCAGTTCTTCTCCGCGCTGGAGCGCAAGCGGCTCGCGGGTGAGGGCTCCGCGCACGAGTCGCTGAAGGCGCTGGTCGAGGGCGGGTACCTCGCGCCGGACCTGGGCGAGATGGCGCAGAAGCTCCACGTCGCGGCGACGCAGACGGTGGACGGGCTGCACGCGCGCGCGCTGACGAAGGACAAGCCGCCCGCGGACGAGCTGCGCCGCGCGGGAGACGTCGCGGACGTGGCCGCACAGGTGGGACAGCCGGTGCCGAATGCAGCGGCAAAGGTGCCGTTCCTCGTGGGCCTTGCGGAGCTGCAGGCGCAGGGTGACGCGAAGCGCGCCGAGTCGCTCTTCGCCGAGGCGGTTCGCGGGGACCCGTCGCAGCCCGAGTACAAGTTCATGCGCGCGCTGGCGCTTCACCGGTCGGGTGACAGCCAGGCGGCGCTGCGGTCGCTGGAGCAGGACCTGCCCGACGACCCGAGGACCGGCGTGTTGCGGGCGGCGCTCGCGCTCGGCGATTCTCCGGAGGCAGGCGCGCGGGAGCTGGAGCGGCTCCTCTTCGAAAAGCGGTTCTAGACCATGAAGATGATGTGCCAGGGGTGCGGCGCCGAACTCGACACCTGGATCGACCGGTGTTCGCAGTGCGGTGCCACCGCGTCGTTGAAGCTCGCGCCGAAGCCGGACCGGATGCTCGGGCGGGTGGTGAAGGGCGGCTTCAAGATCGTCCGCCGGCTCGGTCAGGGCGGGATGGGCGCGGTGTACCTCGCGGAGAAGGAGGGCCTGGGCCAGAAGGTCGCGCTCAAGTTCCTCAACTCCCACCTCCTCGGCGACACCGACCTCGCGCGGCGCTTCCTCAACGAGGCGAAGACCTACGCGCGGATCTCGCACCAGAACGCGGTGACGCTGCACGACTTCCAGCAGGAGGAGGACGGCAGCCTCTTCATCGCCATGGAGTACGTGGACGGCGTGGACCTCAAGCGGTTCATGACCGACCGCGGCCGCCTGCGTCCGGTGGAGGCGATCGAGATCGCGCTGCAGATGGCGGACGTGCTCCACCACGCGCACGAACGCGGCGTCATCCACCGCGACCTCAAGCCCGAGAACGTGATGGTGCGCGAGGGCCTGCGCGGGCTGCACGTGACGGTGCTCGACTTCGGCATCGCGCGGCTGATCGAAGAGGGCGTGAGCCGGCTCACCGTGGCGGGCAGCATCGCGGGGACGCCGCGGTACATGGCGCCCGAGCAGGTGGAGGGCAAGGACGTCGATGCGCGCGCGGACGTGTACGCGCTCGGCGTGGTGGTGTTCGAGATGCTCACCGCGGTGAACCCGTTCGACGCGACGGTGATCACCGAGGTCCTCCGCAACCAGGTCGTGAAGCCGATGCCGCACCTCGCGGACATCGCGCCGGAGCTCGACTACGGGGCGCTCGATGCGGTGATCCAGAAGGCCACCGCCAAGGCGCGCGTGGAGCGCTATCCGAACATGCAGGCCTTCGCGCAGGACCTGTCGAACGCGCTCCCCACCCTGTCCGGCCACGAGCGGGTGCGGATGGGATCGGGCACCGCGCCGGTCGTCCCCGCGCCTGCCGATGCCGGCGTTCCGGTGGGCTCGCGCGAGACGCATGCCGGCATGGCAGCGCAGGCCGACGCGTCGCAGACGGTGAACGAGCTGCAGGCGCCGACCCAGCTCGATCCGGTGGGGACCGCGGGGACGCTGATCAAGGCGCCCGCTCCGCCGTCCGCCTCGCCGTTCGACGGCTTCAGCAAGACCGCCTATCCGCACGTGCCGGGGACGAACGCGCCCGTGGCGACGCCGAAGGGTGGCCCGGGATCGCGTGGCGTGATCATCGGAGTGGTCGCTGCCGCGGCGTTGGTGATCGCCGCCGGTGCGCTCGTGATGCTGCGCGGTGGTGACGAGGCTGTGGTGCCGAAGCAGCCTGCGCCTGTGGCCGTGACCGAACCCGCGCAGGTGCCCACTCCTCCCACGCCGCCCGCGGTGGCGGACGCGGTGACACCGCCGACAGGTGATGCGCTCCCGCCCGATCTGCAGGCGCGCCAGCAGTTCCTCGCGCAGGAGATGTTGCTGAAGGCGCGCGCGGCGTTCACCAGCGGCGAGCTGAACGAGACGATCCAGCTCGCGCAGGTCATCCCGGACGATCCCTCGGTGAAGGAGGACGCGCAGAAGCTGGAGGCGGACGCGAAGGATGCGCTGAAGCGGCTCGCGCAGGGACGTACGCTGGCGGCCCGAGGCGACTGCGTGGGCGCGATCAAGGTGTACGACGCACTGCTGGCCTCCTATCCGAGCGTGAAGGAAGCCCGCTCGGCGCGCGCGCGCTGCAAGGCGATGCTGCCGCCGGAGAGCACGGACTAGCTTTCTCACCCGGCGAGAGCCCGACTGGTGCACCCGTGCCGCTCCGCGCGCGCGGACACGCCGTCCAGCAACGGCACGTTCGCGCGCAGCCTGTGCGTGGCCCTCTCCCTCTGATCCGCGCACAGGTACGCGCCTTGCTCACCGCACACGCGCGGAGGTGCAGAGATGCTGGCTCGGGTGCGGTCGGGGGCGGTGACGGGGATAGATGCAGTGGTGGTCGAGGTGGAGATCGACATGTCTCTCGGTCTCCCCTACTTCAACGTGGTCGGCCTCCCAGAGGGCGCGGTCAAGGAGAGCAAGGTCCGGGTGATCTCGGCCCTGAAGAACTCGGGGTTCGACCTGCCGCAGAAGCGGATCACGGTGAATCTCGCGCCCGCGGACATCCGCAAGGAAGGTCCCGCTTTCGAGCTGCCGATCGCGCTCGGGGTGCTCGTCTCGGCGCGGTTGCTGGGCGACGAACCGCTGAACGAGTGGCTCTTCGCCGGTGAGCTCTCGCTGGATGGCGCGGTGAAGCCGATCCGCGGCGTGCTGCCGCTGGCGGTGCTCGCGCGGGATCTCGGGCTGCGCGGCGTGATGATCCCGGCGGAGAACGCGGACGAGGCCGCGCTGGTGGATCGCATCGAGGTCCTCCCCATCGCCCACCTGCGCGAGGCGGTGGAGCACCTCACCGGCGACAAACCGCTCACGCCGCATCCACGGAAGACGAACGTCGGCGTCCACGCGCGCGTGCCTGCCGGCACTTCAGCAAACGGCAGCACCGTGGACATGGCGGACGTGCGCGGTCAGGAGGACGTGAAGGCCGCGATGGAGGCCGCGGCCGCGGGCGGTCACAACCTCCTGATGTGCGGCCCACCGGGCTCGGGCAAGACGATGCTCGCGCGCCGGCTGCCGGGGATCCTCCCGTCGATGACCTTCGCCGAGGCGCTGGAGGTGACGAAGATCTTCTCCGTGCTGGGGATGTTGCCGGAGGATCGTTCCCTGCTGACCGAGCGCCCCTTCCGCTCACCGCACCACACGATCAGCGACGCGGGACTCGTGGGAGGCGGACCGCTGGGGAGGCCCGGCGAGCTGTCCATGGCGCACAACGGCGTGCTGTTCCTCGACGAGCTGCCCGAGTTCCGGAAGAACGTGCTCGAGGTGCTGCGCCAGCCGCTCGAGGAAGGCGTCATCCACCTCGCGCGCGCGTCACATCACCTCGCCTATCCCTGCCGCGTGATGCTCGTGGCGGCGATGAACCCGTGCCCGTGCGGTTGGTTCAACGTGCACGGCCGCACCTGCTCGTGCCGCGACGCGAAGGTGCAGGAGTACCACCAGCGCGTGTCGGGTCCGCTGATGGACCGCATCGACCTCACCATCCAGGTGCGGCCGGTGGCGCAGGAGCCGCTGATGAACCTCGCGCAGACGGGCAAACCCACTTCCTGGTACCGCAGCCGCGTGGAGGCCGCGCGCGACCGGCAACGGCATCGCCTCAAGGGAACGGGAATCACCTGCAACGCGCAAATGGGTCCCCGCGAGCTGCGCGAGCACTGCCGGCTCTCCCGCCTCGCGCTCACCCGCATCCGCGAGAGCGTGGACAAGCATGGGCTCTCCGCGCGAGCACACGATCGGATCATCAAGGTCGCGCGCACCCTCGCGGACCTCAACGGCCGGGAGGAGATCGGCGACGACGATCTGCACCTCGCCACCGATTTCCGGATGCTCGACCGCAGAGGGTGGCTGAGTGGCGGGCTCTACGGAACCGATGCCATGCCCTCGCGCGATCGCGAACGGACGACGCCACGGCTCCGGCGCTCCGAGCGCTGACGGCGCAGCGGCAGCTCGCCGAAATCTCAGTGCTGCACGAAGTGCGCGGACTCATCGCGCCGGGGCTCCTCGCGCCTGGTCGAACCAAGCGGTGTCACCGGCACGGGCCGGCACGCGCTGTCGGTGAGGTCAGGCGGCTTGCCGGTGATGATCCGCGCCGCCCTGCGGAACCCGATGTACGAGTACGCCCAGTTCATCAACACGATGAGCCGGCTGCGGAAACCCACGAGGAACAGCACGTGGATGAAGAGCCACGCCAGCCAGGCGAGGTACCCCTTCATCTCAATCCTTCGGAACGCGACGCCCACCGCGTGGCCGCGGCCGATCACCGAGAACGTGCCGCGGTCCCAGTAGGTGAAGGGGAAGAGCGGCTCGCCGCGGACGGCGTGCATGATGTTCCGCGCGGCGGACTCGCCCATCTGCATCGCGGCGGGCGCGACCCCGGGCACTGGCTTGCCATCGTCGTCCACCACCGCCGCCAGATCGCCGACGACGAAGATCTCCGGATGACCGGGAACGGTGAGGTGCTTCGTCACCTTCACCCTCCCCGCGCGGTCGAGCGGCACGCCGAGCGTCTTCGCCAGCGGTGACGCCGCCACGCCCGCGGCCCAGATGACCGTGCGCGCCGCGATGCGCGTGCCATCGGCCAGCGTCACCCCGCCCGCGTCCACGTCCGTCACCCGCGCGTTCGTCCGCACCTCCACGCCCAGCCGCTCGAGCGACTCGCGCGCGGCCTGCGACAGCTCCTGCGGATAGGGCGGCAGCACGCGGTCCACGCCTTCGATCAGCACCACCCGCGCGGAGGTGGGATCGATGTGCACGAAGTCCTCGGCCAGCGTCTTGCGCGAGATCTCCGCCAGCGCACCGGCAAGCTCCACGCCGGTCGGACCCGCGCCGACGATGACGAAGGAGAGCAGCTCTCGGCGGCAGGCGTTGTCGCCCTCGCGCTCGGCGGCCTCGTAGGCGAGCAGCACGCGCTGCCGGATGGAGAGCGCGTCGTCCAGCGTCTTCAGACCGGGCGCGTGCTCGGCCCACTGGTCGTTGCCGAAGTAGGAGTGCGACGCACCCGTGGCGACCATGAGGTAGTCGTAAGAGACCTCTCCGTCCGCGAGCACCACGCGCTTGCCCTCGGTGTCGATCCGGGTGACCTCCGCGAGGAGCACCTGCGCGTTGCGGTTCTTGCGCAGCACGTAGCGGATGGGCGCGGCGATCTCGCTGGGGTTCAGCGCAGCGGTCGCCACCTGGTAGAGCAGCGGCTGGAACAGGTGATGGTTGCGCCGGTCGATCAGCGTGAGCCGGACCGGCGCCTTCTGCAGCGCCTTCGCCGCCTTCAGCCCCGCGAAGCCACCGCCGATGATCACCACGTGCGGCATGTCTGCATTGCGTCGCATCGCGCCTCCGTCCTCCCTGTGAATGCGGCCCGGCAACGGCGCGGGCAACGCGATCGCCGACCGCCGCATTCGCCGCGCTACCCCCGTCCATCAGCCGCGCTTGGAAATGCTGACCGTGTCGTCCGTGTTTCGGGCGCGTTCTGCAGAGGAGCGGTCCGCCCAAAGATGAGAGCGGTTGCTCCTTTCGAGGAGTCGAGCTTGCGTCACCCCATGACCAACCGTCCTCCGGCCGAGCGGCCAGCCTGGCTCGAGGCGCTCTACCCGCTCATCAACATCGGGCAGGCGCTGTTCCTCGCGTTCTGGTCGGTCGTCTGCATCACCAGCGCGTTCGTCGCCGGGCTCGTCACCATGCGCCGTCAGCTCCCGCTGGCGATGGCGCGGCACCTGTGGGCGCCGCCGCTCATCCGCGGCACCGGCTCGCGCATCGAGCTCTCTCCGCTGCCCGACGTGGACTGGTCGAAGCCCCACATCTTCGTGATGAACCATCAGTCGATGTTCGACATCCCCTGCGCGTTCGCCGCGCTGCCCGCGAACCTGCGCTTCGTGGCGAAGCACACCCTGCGGCGGGTGCCGTTCATCGGCTGGTACATGGCGTTCACCGGGATGATCTTCATCAACCGGCGCGACCGCGCGGAGGCCGTGCGCAGCCTCGAGCTCGCCGGCCAGCGCATCCGAGAGGGCGCGAACATCCTCGCCTACCCGGAAGGGACCCGCTCGCGGGATGGAAGCATCCTCCCGTTCAAGAAGGGCCCGTTCGTGCTCGCGATCGAGGCGGGCGTGCCCATCATCCCCGTGGCCATCGAAGGGTCCGGCGCCGTGCTCCCGCGCGACGGCTTCCGCATCCGGGGCGGCGTCGTCCGCATGAAGGTGGGCAGGCCGATCGAAACCGCGGGCCTCTCGCGTGACGACCGCGACGAGCTGCTGCGGAAGACGCGCGACGCGATCATCGCGCTGCACCTCGAGATCGGCGGCAAGGGCGGTGACGACAACGCGTTCGCGGAGACCGGTGAAGAGGGCCGCGCCGCGAAGCACCAGCCGGGCGCTCGCGTCGCTCGGGACCGGGCGGCCTAGCCCTTCGTAGAGAGGTCTCGCACCACGCGCTCCGCGCCCTGCCTCGCGGCCCACAGGCCTGCGTAGAAGGGGAACTGGCCGATGGTCAGCGGGCCGAGCGCGAAGAGGCCTCTCGTCGCGTCGCCTCGTTCGTCTCGAGCGCCGAAGGTCTGCGGCTCCACCCACAGCCCGCCGGTGACGAGCCACGCGCAGTCGTCGGTGATGCGCCAGCCCGGCGGGACCTGGGCGCGCGCCCTCTCCGTCGGCTTCGAGAGGAACGCCGCGCGGCCGGAGGTGACGTGTCCCTGTGCGAGCAGCGCTCTCAGGAACGTGTCGTCGGAGAGCTCGATCCTCGGGTCGGGTCCGCGCGCGTCGATCACGCGATGCCCTTCGAACGTGCCGCGGCTGCCGCGCGCGATGACGCCCGAGTCATCTTCAGAGACCTCCAGGTCCGCGCCTGAGGCATGCACTTCGATGAGGCCGCGATCGATGCCGCGAAGAAGTCGCTCCGCCGCTTCGACGTGAATGGCCTCCGCGTGCCGGAGCAGCGGCGTCCACCACTCCGCCAGCGCGAGCCTGTCCTCCGCTGGGAGCCGTGGCATGAGCGCGTGGAACTGCTCCATCCCGTGCCAGAGCACCGGGTGCCAGGGAAGCGGACGCTGCGCTGCAAGTGAACGTCGCGCCTCGTCGAGCTCCGTTCGCAGCAGAGAGACGCCGTCCGGTCGCGCGCCGAGCCACGCGCGCAGTGCCTCAGCGGTCCAGTGGTCGTCGGCAGGTGCTTCGACGCCGTACGTGCGCGCCACCGATTGCGTGTCGCTGCGCACCGCTTCGAGCAGTTCGTGCAGACGCACGAGCCCGCCTTCACGTTCGACCAGCGCCTCCAGCGAACGCGTCGCACCGCTCATCCGGCGATCACCGATGTGACCGAACACGGAAGGCAACAGCCCGCTGCGCGAGACGAGCCGCACCACGCCCACGCGTTGCGTGCCCTGGAGCTGCGCGCGGCGCTCGGCCAGCGAGACCGCCACGTCGAGCCCCGACTGGCCCATGCCGAGTACGATCACGTCCTCGTGATCTGCGACCGCCGCATGCAGCCGGCGCACGTCCCACCGCCAGTCCACAGCGCGCGAGATCCGCTCGAGGCGATGCACGTGCCAGTGGCCCGTCGCGAGCACGACGTGGGTCGCGCGCACCGTCCCGATGTGGCCACGCGTCTCCAGACGCCAACGCCCTTGTGGCTCGCGTTCCAGCGCCACCGCTTCCGTGTTCGCGAAGATCCGCAGCTGTGCGCGGCCCATGGCGTTGAGACTCTGCACCGCGCGCGCGAAGCGTTCCCGGAGCTGCGCGCCCTTCTGGTGCCGGCTCGTACGGGTGCGGCCCATCGTGTGGAAGGGCTCCGAAGTCGGGCCGTAGGGAAGCCCCGGCCCCAGCGTGTCCGTTCGTTCGACGAGCGCGATCCGCTTCGGCAGCGCCGCACGACTCGCAGCCAGCGCCTGCAGCATCGCGGTGCCCGATGCGCCGCCGCCGATGATGAGGAGGTCGAATTCGCCCTCGGAGTCGCCCGCCATGCGCGCGGCACCCTACGCGCAATTCTCATCCTCCGAGAGACATCGATGTCGCTCCGGGATCGCGGACGGCCGTTCACGCAGCGGGACGGATCTCGTCGGGTCACGCAGGCCCCTTCCCTCTGATCGCGCCGCGGCACGCGCGTTGCGAAGGCCGCAGCACGCTCGGGCGGGATGGACCCGCACGGTGATGAGGGACTGGGAGGCGAGAGTGAGCAAGGTGAGCGAGAAGTTGAAGGCGGTGGCGGCGGCGGTGGCGGCGATCGAGAAGCAGTTCGGCAAGGGCTCGGTGATGACGCTCGGCGCGGGCGAGGAAGCGACGCAGAAGATCAGCGTCATCCCCTCCGGCTCGGTGGGCCTCGACCGGGCGCTCGGCGTGGGTGGCTATCCCCGCGGGCGGGTGGTGGAGATCTTCGGCAACGAGTCGTCGGGCAAGACGACGCTCACACTGCACGCCATCGCGCAGGTGCAGGCGCAGGGCGGCGTTGCGGCCTTCGTGGATGCGGAGCACGCGCTGGACGTGAACTACGCACGGAAGCTCGGCGTGCGGGTGGAGGAGCTGCTCATCTCGCAGCCGGACACCGGTGAGCAGGCGTTGGAGATCACCGAGCACCTCGTGCGCAGCGGGGCGGTGGATCTGATCGTCGTGGACTCGGTGGCGGCGCTGGTGCCGCGCGCGGAGATCGAGGGCGAGATGGGCGACGCGCACATGGGCGTGCAGGCGCGCCTGATGAGTCAGGCGCTGCGCAAGCTGACGGGCGCGGTCAGCCGGTCGGGCACCTGCATCATCTTCATCAACCAGATCCGGATGAAGATCGGCGTGATGTTCGGGAACCCGGAGACGACGACGGGCGGCAACGCGCTGAAGTTCTACTCCTCGGTGCGCATGGAGATCCGCCGCACCGGCAACATCAAGGAGGGCGACAACGTCGTCGGCTCGCGCGCGAAGGTGAAGGTGGTGAAGAACAAGGTCGCCCCGCCCTTCCAGGAGACCGAGTTCGAGCTGCTCTACGGCTCCGGCGTGAACCGCACCGGCGAGATCCTCGACATGGGCGTGCAGTGCGGCCTGGTGGAGAAGGCCGGCTCCTACTTCAGCCTCAAGGGCGAGCGCATCGGCCAGGGCCGCGAGCGCGCGCTCGAGTGGCTCCGCGAGCACCCGCAGCAGACCGAGGCGCTCGCGGCGGAGGTGCTCGCGGTGAGCAAGCCGTCCAGCGCGGCGGGACCGGAGGAGGCCGCGGCGTAGCGCCAGCCCGCCCAGTGGAGCGTGGAGGGCCCGGGGGGAGCCCTCTACGCCTCGCGGATGGGAAAGCTGCGTCCACCGAGGCGCAGCACGAGCCCGCCGTTTCCGTCGTCCTCGAGCAATTCGCCGAGCTGGAACTGCGCGTCGCGAGAGAAGCGGGCCAGCGCGCGCCGCTCCTTCACGCGGCAGTGGAGCACGGCATCGCCAGGTGCGGCAGCGGTGCCGAGCTGCGTGGCCACCAGCGTCTCCGGATCGAGCGCCTCCTGCGTGCGATCGCTGAGCGCGAGCATGAGGATCGGCGCGTCCGCGTCGTCCGTCGTCTCGTGCACCGCGAGCACGCGATAGGCCGGGCCATCGACCTGGACGAAGCACCAGTCGCGGCCGAAGACGAGCTTGAACCTGCCGTCGTCGGTGGGCTGCAGGCTCTGGTTGAAGGCCTCGATGATGCGGGGATGTTCGACGTGCTCGTCGTCGTGCCACCACGCGCCGTCCGCATCGAGCCGGATGCCGCTGTCCTCTCGCGTGTGCCAGCGCTTGCCCGGCGCCGGACCCGGACCCGGACCGGGAGGATTCGAGGAGTCGCTCATGCGTGCCTCACCAGTTGCGGACGTATTCGGTGTAGCCGCGGAACGCGACCGCGCCCCAGAAGTTCACGAGGAACCCGAGCGCCATCACCGGGACTACCCACTTGCTCTTCAGGCGCCAGCCGGTGGCCGCGAAGAGGAGGAGCAGGTACGGCGTGTAGTCGAGCGAGAACCTGAACCCGAACTGCATGTAGCCCGTGTTCTGATAGAAAAGCCCGGGCAACGCGGTGACCGCGACGGTGAGCCAGAGCGGCAAGGTCAACCGGCGCTGTCCCCTCGGCCAGAGGAGGAACACGAGCACCGGCAGCGTGAGCAGCAGCGAGAGCCCGTGTGGATCGTAGGAGATCTGAAACGGGTCGAGCTGGATGCGCGGCAGCTTGAGGAACGCGGCCTCGATGTTCCGCTGCAGGTAGTGGAGGTTGAAGAGCCCCCAGCGGTCGATGTCGACGTTCACGCGGTTGTTGTAGAAAAACCGGTGACCGAACTCGCCGAGGCTGCCGAAGCGCAGGTGGTTGTACCAGGCCGCCAGCGCCGCCAGCGGGAAGGCGCCCGCGGCGAAGAGCCCGATCTTGCGAAGCACCTCGGATGCGCGTGACGGCAGCGCCTTCAGCTGCGCGATCCGATCGGCGCCGGTGGGCCCGGGACAGAGGACCTCCAGCACGAAGAAGAGCCCGGCGAACATCAACGGCGCGCGCGTGAGCGTGGCCATGGCGAAGAAGAGGCCCGCGAGCACCGGCCGCCGCGCGCCCACCGCGTTGAGCAGGTAGAGCATCGTCAGCGCGACGCCCATCACCTGCGCGGTGAACCAGACCTCGCCGCGGATGGCGCAGTAGAAGAAGACCGTCCCGAACGCGAGGTAGAGGCCGAGCGCGACCGCCTCGCCCTGCGTCCGCTCCAGCTCGCGCATCGCGGTGAGCCGCCGCAGCAGCGACACGAAGAGCGCCGCCGCCAGCGCGCCGATGAAGACAGTGAACGAGGTGTCGTTGAGCTGGTACCCGTTCACCGCGACGAACGGGAGCATCACCACCGCGGGGAACGGCGGGAAGCTCACGTACCACTTGTCGCCCGGCTGCAGCCGGCCGGTGCAGCGAACCTTCTCGCCGCCGACCTCGCGGACGCAGGCCCAGTCCTCGTAGTTCGGCAGCACCTCCGGATCGATGTCCGTGCGCCCCTCGAGCCACGCCTGCGCCTGGTACACGAAGTGCGGCGCCGCGCTCTGTCGCAGGAACCGCTGCGAGCTGAAGAAGGTCAGCGCCACGAGCACGATGAGGAACACCGCCAGCTCGGGCCGGTGCCGCTCTGCCCACCCCTTCGCGCGCGCCGCCCAGGCCGACCAGGAGTCGTTGTCCACCGGCGCGGGTGGCTGAGCCTCCACGGTGGGCGGCGTCTTCACCTCAGCAGCGCCGTCAGGCAGTGCTCCACCCTCAGCGCCCTCCTCCTTCCGCTTCGCCTCCTCGCCGCTCACGACTCCGCCTCTCCTTCTCGCTCGCGCTGCTCGCGCAACAGCCTCAGCCTCACCGCATCCAGCGCGGCCCACGTCGCGAAGCGGCGCACGCGTTGCCGGTCTCCGCCTCCGAACGCATGGCGCTCGCACGTCACGCCCGAGGGTCCTGCCACGGCGATGAACACGGTGCCCACCGGATTCTTTGCATCGCCGCCCGTCGGCCCGGCCCAGCCGGTGATCCCCACGCCCCACGTCGTGTCCGCCGCCTGCCGCGCGCCCTCCGCCAGCAGTTCCGCCACCGCGCGGGAGACGACGCCCTCTTCGCTGATCACGCTTTGAGGCACCTGTGCCCAGCGCTGCTTGGTCGCCTCGGTGTAGGTCACCAGCGATCCGGCGAAGACCTCGCTCGCGCCCGAAACGGAGGTCACCTCCGCCGCGAGCATCCCGCCGGTGCAGCTCTCCGCGAACGACACGGTCTGCCGCCGCGCGCGCAGCATTCCCACCACCAAGCCGGCCAGCGTCTCGTCATCGCGTCCGTACGCATGCTCACCGATCGCGGCCAGCGCCTCGCGCTCCGCCGCGCCGAGCAACCGGTCCGCCTCCTCCTGCGCGTCCGCCGTCGCGAGCAGCTTGAGGTGGTTCTCCGGCGCCTGGGTTCGGAAGCCGAACTCCACCCGCGGGTGCGCCAGCCGAGCCGGGGTGACGCGGGCGTCGAGATGCGACTCGGGCAGCCCCACCGTCCGCACCAGCCTGAACGCGATCGCCTTCGCAGCACCGTTCGCTGAACGGGCAATCCGCAGCGCTCGCAGGCGAGGAAGGACCTCGTGCTCGACGAGGTGCCGGTACTCGCGCGGCACACCGGGCAGGAAGAGCGCGTGGCACTCGCCGAGCCTCATCACCAGCATCGGCGCCGAGCCGACCGCGTTCTCCACCACCTCCGCGCCCTCGGGCACGCGCGCCTGGCGGGCGTTGTTCTCGGTGAAGAGCTGACCGCGCTCCGCAAACCGACGCCTCAGCCGCTCGAGAGTGGGCGCATGCAGCGTGACGCCGACCCCGGCCGCATCCGCCGCGGCATCCACCGTCAGGTCATCGGACGTCGGCCCGAGCCCACCGCTCACCAGCACCACGTCACATCGCCCGGCGAGCTCCCTCAACGCGTTCGCGATCGCAGCGCGGTCGTCGCCCACCACGGTGGTGCGCACCACGCGCTCTCCGAGCCGCAGCGCGCGCTCCATGAAGAAGGGACTGTTCGTGTCTGCGGTCACACCGGTGAGCAGCTCGTCACCGGTGCAGAGAACTTCGATGCGCACGCGGGCGAATCTAGCCCACGGGACCCGCTACGCGGCGACCTCGTCCTCGTCGTCATCGTCGTCGTCCGCGTCGTCGCCCTCGAGCACCGCCGCGGCCGCGCCACCCACGCGCTGCGCCACCACGCGCCGCCCGAGCAGCACCATGCTCTCGCCGAGCCCCATCACGAGGTACGCGCCGAAGAGCATCGCCAGCATGAACGCGGGGTGCCAGACGAACGCCACCGCCGCAGCCGCCGCCGCGATCGTCCCGCCGAGCCCGAGCGAGATCCGGTTCAGGCGAACCTTCTTGAAGGTGCGGTAGCGCACCGTGCTCACCATCAGGAGCGAGAGCAGGCCCACCGCCACTGCGACCGGCGCCTGCGCCGCGGGACCGAGCTCCGCGCCTTCGGTCAGCGCATGGTGCGCGAGCACGAGCACCACGATCCCGAACGCCGCGAACGGGATGGGCAGGCCCACGAAGAAGTCGGACGAACCGCCCGCGCCGTGCGACCGCTGCGCGATCACGTTGAAGCGCGCGAGCCTCAGCGCACCACACGCCGCGTAGGCGAAGGCCACGAAGGTCCCCGCCATGCCCCAGTCACCGAGCGCCCACTGGTACACGAGCAGCGCCGGCGCGACGCCGAAGGAGATGACGTCCGCGAGGCTGTCGAGCTCCATCCCGAACTGGCTCTGCGTCTTCGTCAGGCGCGCCACCCGGCCGTCGAAGCCGTCGAAGAACATGGCGAAGAGGATCGCGATCGCGGCCTGCTGCAGGTGCGCCGGCGAGGGCTCTCCCATGCAGAGCGTGATGGCGTGGAAGCCGCAGAAGATCGACGTGACGGTGAACAGGTTCGGGAGTACGAACATCAACTTCCGGAGCTTGGGCATCGTCTCTCCCGCGACCCCGCCTGCGTGGCGGGCCGCAACGAATCGGGTTCGGGCGCTTCGAGGGACCATAACAGGGATCGATGGACGCGAATCGCCTCCTCCCCGTCGTACTGGCCGCCGCCGGCACGCTCGCCGTGGTGGCACTCCTGTTGGCCGTGTGGGTGTGGGTGGTGTGGCGCCTCTACCGTCCCCGCCGCCCCGAGCCAGAGCGACTGACCGTCGTCGCGGGGGATGGCTGGCGGCTCGCCCTCTACCGTCGCCCTGCCTCGAAGCGCCGCTTCGCCGAACCGGTGCTCCTCTGTCACGGCCTCGCGGCGAACCACCGCAACCTGGACTTCGAGCCGCCCTGGTCGGTGGCGCAGTACCTCGCGGACGCGGGCTTCGACTGCTTCACCGTCGAGTGGCGCGGCACCGGTGGATCTCGCGGCGCGCCAGAGGGCAAGCGGGCGACGGACTACCGGATCGACGATCACGTGGCGCTCGATGCGCCGGCCTTCGTGGACGCGGTCCTGCAGCACACCGGCGCGAAGCGGGTCTTCTGGGTGGGGCACTCGCTCGGAGGGCTCATCGGCTACGCGGCCGCGCAGGGACCGGTTGGAGAGAAGCTGGCGGGGATCGCGACCATGGGCTCGCCGGCGTTCTTCCGCTACCCCGCCTTCATGCGGGGGGTGATGCGACTCGCGCGCGTGCTCGCCTTTCCGTTCGCGCTGCGGCAGCGGCTCTTCAGCATCGCGACGGCGCCGTTCCTCGGGCACGTGACGCTCCCGTTGACGGACGTGGTGATGAACCCGCTCGCCATCCCGCCACCGATGCAAAGGAGGATGTACGCGCAGGTCATCTCGTCGATCAGCCGCGGCGTGGTGCTGCAGTTCCACGACTGGCTCTCCAACGACGCGTTCCGATCGTGGGACCGGACGGTGGATTGGCGCGCGGGCCTGTCGCGCTTGACCGTTCCGCTGCTCATCAGCGGCGGGGCACGAGACCGCCTGGCGCCGAAGGACGTGGTGAACGAGGCCTTCGAGACCGCCGGCTCCTCCGACAAGACGCTGATGGTCTTCGGCACGGAGAACGGCGACCAGATGGACTACGGGCACGGCGATCTCATCTTCGGCGAGCACGCGCCCGAAGAGGTCTATCCGCGCGTGCGGGCGTGGCTGGAGCAGAGGGCGACGAAGCTCACGGAGTGAGCCGGCCGATACAGGGCTGCGCGAGGTTCGGAGGGGAATCGCCGCGTGCGACGTACAGCCGGCCGACGCGGAGGCTCGCGCCGGAGGAGCACTCGATCCACAGCGGGCCCTGCGCGTTCTTCGCGGAGTAGAGCGTGTCGATCGTCACGTCCGCGTCTCCGGGAATGGCCAGCGCCACGCCCTGCGAATCGGTCACGCTCACCGAACGCGCGGTGAGCTTCGCGGTCGTCTCCACCAGCAGCCCCGCCCAACGCGCACGCCGTACGCTCACCTCGCGCACGTCCACGGTTGCGCCCTGCGCCGCGAGCACGCCCACGCCACCGAGTTCGGAGAGATCGAGGTGCGACAGCCTCGCCTCGCCCACGCGCACGTGCACCGCGTCCCCTCCCCCGCCGCCGTCATCCGAGATGCCTCGCACGATGCCGTGCGAGACCTGCGCCTTGCCGCCGTGCAGGTTCAAGCCGTAGCCGCGCGCGCCGGAGACGAGGAACCGCTGCAGGTCCAGCGTCGAGCCCACTGCGTTGATCGCCCCGTGCGCACCCGCCTCGAGGACCAGCACGTCGCGCAGGACCGCTTCTGACGCAGCGATGCCCACGCCCGCGCGATCGGCCCGGATGCTGACGAGCCCATCCACCGTCACCTCCGCGCCACCCCCTGCGAGCAGCCCGTACTCGTGGCCGGTGAAGCGCACGTCTCGCAGGCGCGCCTTGCCGCCGCCGAGGCCGATGCCCGCCGCACGGCCACCGTGCGCGTGGAAACCTTCGACCTCGAGCTCCGCGCCGTTGGAGCGGATGCCGTGCGCGGGGCCATCGGAGCGGCCGTCCAACACGCGTGCCGCCGCGCCGGGCTCGAGCCTCAGGCCCGAGTCGAGGCCACCGCGGAAAGTTGGTCGGATGAGTTCTGCGCGCGCCCCTGAGAGCACGCGGACCCCGGCACCGCCGCTGATCGTTCCGTCCACTTCGAGGTCCGTCGCCATCAGTTGGCCGCGCTGGACCCCGATGCCGGTTTCGCGCTGCCCGCTGAGCTTCACGCGCAGCAGTCGCGCCTCTCGTGCAGGGCCGGCCATCACCCGGATCCCGATGCGCGCGCCCTGCACGTGCACGTCCTCCAGCGAGGAACCGGTGGAGAGGAGGACGACCTCGGGTGCCTCGGAGGGCGCATGGAGGACGACCGCGCCATGGCCGCGCACGACTACCGCCGGCGGCACGGTGAGGGGCCCTTCGTAGAGGCCCGCCGCTACGTGAATCAGCCGACCGCCGTTCGCGGAGTTGGCGGTCCCGGCGAGCGCCTCTCCGATCGACCGGAAGACCTCGCCCCGCTTCACCGCGTCGGCCGGGGCGTGCGCGTCCACCCACACCTCGAACATCGGCGCGGACCCGTGCTCGTCGAAGGCCCGGCCGCCGGGGGGCTCGCGCTCGGTCTCGGTCTCCGCCGGAGATGCGGCGCGCCGGGCCGTGCACGCGCAAACGAGGAGCAGGCCCACGCCGATCAGCACCCACCCCTTGCCCAGGCCCGCGCGACGCATCCGTGGAGGGGAGCGTAGCCCGCACTTCCTGATCCACGCGGGCCCTGTTTCTGATCCATCCGGCCCCATGTTTCAGAGGGAAGGACTGGCTGCTTTCTGATCAGACACGCTGCGACAAATGATCGAAAACACAGGGATTTTCACCACCCGCTCGATCAGAAACCGGATCAGGATTTCTCCAGTGGTCTTCGGCCCTTGGGTCAGGTCCACCATTCACTACCCGACTCCACTGAGACATCAAGAAACCCGCACGAGGCCGATTTTCAGCCTCCGGATGCAGTGCAAGGGTTGACACATTCGATCGCGATTTGTTACCAACCGCCGCGCCTGCTTCGGGCAGGCAAGGGAGAGGGACACATGACCAAGGCAGATCTCGTCGAGGCGGTTGCCAGCCAGTCGCGCATGACCAAGAAGGCGGCGGCGCAGGTGCTGGAGGTGGTGTTCGCGAACATCGGCAAGGCCGTGAAGAAGGACGAGCGGTTCAGCTACCCGGGCTTCGGCACCTGGTCGATCCGCACCCGCAAGGCGCGCAAGATCCGCAACCCGCAGACCAACGAGATGATGAAGCTGAAGGCCTCCAAGACCATCGGCTTCCGCCCCGCGAAGGAGCTGAAGGACACGCTGTAGTCCCAGCTACCCGCGTTGGTCGGGCCGCCTCAGCGCGCGGCCGCGGAAGGGCGTCGTCCAGAACGGACGGCGCCTTTTTCGTTTGCGGGCGAAGGCAGAGGAGCCGTGCGTGGCGAGGTGCCCGACGACATCGACGGGGGCTCCGCATCGACCAGCGCATCGAGCGGATCGGTGGGCTGTCCGTCGCGCCAGACCTCGAAGTGCAGGTGCACGCCCGTGGCCGCGCCGCTGCGTCCCGCGAGGCCCACGGTTTCGCCGCGCCGGACGATCGATCCCACCTGCACCAGCGCCTCGGAGAGATGGCTGTAGCGGGTGGTCAGCCCGTTCGCGTGCTCGAGCTCCACCTGGATGCCGTGCGCGCCGTTCCAGCCCGCGCGCAGCACCTTGCCCGTCGCGGCCGCGAGCACCGGCTGCCCCACCGCCGCCTGCAGATCGATCCCCGAGTGCATCCGCCACTCGCGATGGATCGGATGCAGCCGCGCGCCGAAGAGGCTCGTCACCAGCACCGGCTCGATGGGCCAGACGAACGCGGATTCACCGAGCTCACGCAGCACGTCCGCCACGCACGGCCCCTCTTCGTCCTTCACGCAGGCCGTCGCGCGGGTGCGGCGCACCTCCAGCAGCCGCTCCGAGAGCCTCGCCACCCGGTCGAGCGCGCGCTCCGCGAGGGACGGAGGCAGCTCGCCGAAGTGCTGTGCATCGCGCTCGAGCTCCACCTCGACGATCGCGTGCGCCCGGGCCACATCCGCGAGCTCCAGCTCCTCCACCGGCCAACGCAGAAAGCGGTCCACGCCATCGAGCACGCGCGTCCAATGCGCCTGCTGCTCGGTGGGCATCGCGCTGCCGGCGGGGGTGCGCGAACGGACCTCGCCGGTGCGCAGGGTGAAGGTGGTCAGCTCGGTGCGCAGCAGGGCCGGCACGTCCTCCAGCGCCGCTGCGCGTTCGGCATCGGTCGGGGTGATCGCAGCCGGCTTCTGCGGCCGCTTGCCGAAGGCCTCGTCCCAGCTGAGCTTCTGGGCCTTTGGCGTCACGCAGCCGGGCGCCAGCAGCGAGGCGACACCCAGCGAAGCGGCAAGAATCCAGCGCGACAGCACGCGGCGAGACTAACACGCGCGGGGTATAGAGCCGCCCATGGCCCGGGAGGCGAAGGCGGCGAAGAGCGAGCGGGCGGTGCGGATCCTCGACCGGCTGGAGAGGCAGATGCCGGAGGCGCGCATCGAGCTCGACTACTCCACCCCGTTGGAGCTGCTGGTGGCGGTGATGCTCTCTGCGCAGTGCACCGACAAGCGGGTGAACCTCGTGACGCCGGCACTCTTCAAGCGCTACCCGAATGCCGAGGCCTACGCGAGCGCGGACCTGCGCGAGCTCGAGGGGTTCATCCGCACCTGCGGCCTCTACCAGTCGAAGGCGAAGAACCTCATCGCCGCGGCGAAGTCGCTCGTGGCGGAGCACGGCGGCGAGGTGCCCGTCTCACGCGAGGCGCTGGAGACGCTGGCCGGCGTGGGACGCAAGACCGCGGGCGTGGTGAGCATGCACCTCGGCGAGCCGTGCGCCTTCCCGGTGGACACGCACGTGCTGCGGCTGTCGAACCGGATGGGGCTCTCGACGCACTCGAACCCGGACAAGGTCGAGCGCGACCTGCAGGCGCTCGTGCCGCAGGCGCGGTGGACGATGGGGCACCAGCTGCTCATCTGGCACGGGCGGAGGACCTGCACCGCGCGATCACCTGCGTGCGACCGCTGCGTGGTGGCGGACCTCTGCCCGAAGCGCGGCGTCAAGCCTCCGGCCGGCGCTCCTCGGTGGCCTGGAGCTTCTTCATCCGGCGGCGGATGACCTCGCGCTTCAGCGGCGAGATGCGGTCCACGTACACCTTCCCGTCGAGGTGATCGATCTCGTGCTGCACCGCGATCGCCAGCAGCTCGTCCGCGACGATGGACTGCTCCGCGCCTTCGGTGTCGAGGTAGCGCACCGTCACCACCGCGGCGCGGTCCACGTCCTCGGCCTCGCCGGGGATGGAGAGGCACCCTTCGGTGTAGGTCGTCTCACCTTCGGCGGCGACGATCTCCGGGTTGATCATCGCGATGGGCTTCGCCGACTCCTGGCGAGGGCTCGTGTCGAGAACGATGACCCGCTTGAGCACGCCGATCTGCGGCGCCGCGAGGCCCACGCCCTCCGCGTCGTACATGGTCTCGAACATGTCCTTCACCAGTTCGCGGATCTTCGCGTCCACGCGGGTGACCGGCGCGGCCTTCTTCTTCAGCGTCGGGTGGGGCCAGATGAGGATGTCGCGGACCATGGGGGTTCCTCTTAGTGATGCCCGGGTAGGGGCGCAACCTCGCGCGCGGCGGGCCAGAAGGGTCAGGAGGCTCAGGAGTGTCAGTCCACCAGGCTTCGCGCGTAGCTCTGCCGCAGGCGGTCGTCGGCGAGCACCCCTGCCGCTTCGGTCAACGCCTCCTGCACCGCACGCGCGTGGTGCTGCAGACGAGCGTCCTCGTGACCGGCAAAGCGCAATGGGTCGTACTCGGCGGCCAGCCGCTCGAGCGCCCGATGGATCTCCTCACCACCGGCAGAGCGCGTCACGCCGAGGATGGCGAAGTAGTCCGCCTCCTGGACCTCGCGGAACTTCGACTCCAGCCGCTCGATGTCGAGCACGGTGAGCTGCGGGTCGAACGCGGGCGCCTGGGCATTCGCGGCCGCTTCGGGCGCGGGCTGCACGTCGATCAACGAGAGCGTGGTGCACGCGGCGAGGAGGGTCAGCGCCTGACGCTGGCGGAGCCCGGCGCCAAGCAGCAGCGCGCCCACCGGCGTCTCCCCATCGATGCGCGAGAGAAAGGTGCGCTCGCGGTCCGGCAGGTCGAGAGAGGAGATCTGCGGCCAGGTCTCACCGGCGCTCGGCACGGCGTCGAGCCCACCGAACTGCATCAGCCACGCCTCGCCATCCAGCGTCCGCTTCAGCGCCTCCAGCGCGAGCTCCCACAGGCCGCGCGGAGGTGACGCGAGGAGCATGTCCTCGGGAGGCGACGCGGGATGGATCCGGTAGCGCGTGTGCGGCTCGCTCAGCGCCTCGAGCACCACCCCTTCCGCGTGACGCTGGAGGAGCGGGACCAACTCCTGCTCGCGCAGGTGGCCGCGCGCGCGCAGCTGCTCGATGAGTTCCGCCGGAGACATGCCGCGCAACAGGCGCAGCTCCGTCGCCGCACGTGTGTCGATGAGGCCGTCCGCTCTCGCGCGATCGAGCAGCGATTCGTGCAGGAGCGACGAGGCCGCACCGGCGATCCGTCCCTCGGGATCGAGCCACAGCGTGCGCTCCGCATCCTCCGCCTGCAGGTCCACGCGCAGGGCGACGCCACGCCCTCCAAGCGTGAGCAAGGTCAGCCGGCGCGCGAGCCCCGCGGTGTCCAGCTCACCCTCTTCGCTCTGAAGCACCGGCTCATGCGCGGGCTCGGACTCGGACTCATGCTCCAGAGGCGGCGCGGCGCTCTCGGGCTCGACATCCATCGCGGCACCAGCGCTCGCTGCGACTGCGACGGAGGGACCGTCGTTGGCCTGCGCGCCCCGGAGCCGAGCGACCTCCGCCTCCAGCTCGTCCACGCGCGCGAGGAGGGACTCGCGATCCGCGGCGAACTGCTCGACGAGCGCCGCCGCCACCACCGCGTCGCCGCGATCAGCGGACACGGTCTCCAGCTCCGCCACGCGGGCCAGCAGGGCATCGCGCTCGGCCAGCAGCGCCGCGTCCGGGGCTGCGTCCCGCTCCTGTTCCTGCTCACGCAGACGGTTCGTCAGCGCCTGCTGCTCGTGGAAGGCCTGCTCCAGCTCCGCTTCGAGCGCGGCGATCCGATCGGTCAGCGCGTCCCGCTCGCGAAGCGCGTGGCCGGTCGTCTCCAGCGCACTCTCCAGCGCGCGCTGCGCCTCAGTGAGCTGGGACTCGCTCTGTGCCAGCGCCGTCTCCGCGTCCGCACGCCGGTAGGCCTCGAGCTCCAGCTCCGCGCGCAGCTCCGCCTCGCGACGTGCCCACGCCTGCTCCTGCAACGCCCGCGAATCGAGCTCCGCGCGCAGCCGCGCCACGAGCAGCTCGGCCTCCTCGCGCGCCCACGCCTCCGCCTCGCGCTCGGCCTCCGCTGCGAGCAACTCCGGCGATGCCGGCTGAGCTCCCTCCAGCTCCAGCGAACTCTCCGCCGAACGCAGCGCTTCCTCTTCGACCGCGGCCTGCGTCTCCTCCAGCGCGGCCTGCACCGCCAGCTCGCCCGCGCGCGCTCGCTCTGCGGCCTCTTCGTGCGCCTGGCGCTCGTCGCGGGACATCGTCGCCAGCGCCCAATCGGCCTCTTCGAGCTGTGGCTCTTCGGGGTCCGGCGATGGGTCCTGCGGGTCCTCCGCCGCTCCGTGGAGCGAGGCGATCTCCGGAGGAGCTGTGGCGCGCCACGGTTCGGGCGCCGAAGCCGAGGGCTTCACCACCGGCAGCTCACCCGTCTCGTGCCGTCGATCGACGACCTTCCACTCGTCGGCGTTCGGCGGATCGCGCATCAGGCGCGCCACGGCCTCGAGGAACAGCGGCGCATCCAGCGGCACGGGGACGACAGCGGCAGCGAAGCCGGGGATGCTCTCGCCGAGCAGCAGCACGCGCGCCAGCCCGCGATCGGGATGGATGGCGAGCTCCTCCATCACCACCTGACCTCGACCACCTTCCACCGAAGGCGCGAGCACCACCAGGCCGGGGAGGTAGTGCCCGAACGCGATGAGCGCGTCCGCCGCGGAGGTGGCGAGGATGACCTCGAAGCCCTCGCGCGCGAGCAGCCGCCGCACCGACGCAATGGTCGCGAGATCGTCGTGAACGAGGAGGACGGGGGCCGCCATGAGACGCCGCGAGTGTAGCGCAGGGTCCCCTTCCCGCCCCGTTTCCGCACCGCGCATCGGAGCGCGCAGCCTGCCTGCAAGGGCTCCTCGGCAGGCAGCCGTGAAAAGTCACAGCATGGCGGTGGGATCGACGTCGATCACGACCTTCACGGTGGAGGGCAGATCGGCAAGGCGGGCCTCCACCTCGGCCAGCGGGGCCGCCAGCGAGGCGTGGGTCGGTCCCTTCAGCAGGAGCTGCCAGCGCGTGCGGCCCTTGATGCGCGCGATGGGTGCCGGCGCGGGACCGAGCATGCGCACGCCCACCGAGGCATGCGGAAGCCGCTTCGCCATCCGCTCACCGAGATCCCGCGCAATCGCGGCCGTCTGCTCGGCGTGCTCACCGTCGATCCGGATCGCCGCCATCCGCGAGTACGGCGGCCAGGTCAACGCGCGCCGCCACTTGAGCTCCGTCTCCGCGAAGCCGTCGAAGTCGTGACCGACGACGCGGCGGATGGGCTCGGCGTCCGGGTTGTAGCTCTGCACGAGCACGCGGCCCGGATCCTTTCCACGACCTGCGCGGCCGGCGACCTGGGTGAGCAGGTGGAAGGTGCGTTCGGCGGCGCGGAAGTCGGGGATGGAGAGCGAGGTGTCCGCCATCACCACGCACACCAGCGTCACGCCTGGGAAGTCGTGGCCCTTCGCCACCATCTGCGTCCCCACGAGGATGTCGATCTCGCGGCGCGCGAAGGACGCAAGCAGTTCGGTCAGTCGTTCGGCGCTGCTTGCCGCGTCGCGATCGAGCCGGGCCACGCGCGCCTTCGGAAAGCGTTCGGTGACCTCGGCTTCGACGCGCTCGGTCCCGACGCCGAGCATGAGCAGGTTGCCGCGGCACTCCGCGCAGTGGTGCGGCACCGGGCCGGTGTAGCCGCAGTAGTGGCACATCACCCGGCCCTGCGATCGGTGGTGCGTGAGCGAGACGTCGCAGTCTCGGCAGCGCACCGCGAGCCCGCACACCTCGCAGAGGAGGAACGTGCTGTGCCCGCGCCGGTTGAGGAAGAGGATCGTCTGCTGCCCGCGCTCGAGGACCTCGCCCATCGCGTCGATCAGCGGCTGCGAGAGCACCGGCGGCTCGGTGCCGATCGTCTCCACCGTACGAGGCCGCACCACGCGAAGGTCCACCACCTCCACGCCGGGCATCGGCCGGTCGTCCACCCGGCCCTTCAGCTCGAGCAGGCCGTAGCGGCCACGCCGCGCGTTCTCCAGCGTCTCCAACGAGGGCGTCGCGCTGCCCAGCACCACCGTCGCGCCGGCGCTCCGTCCGCGGACGACCGCGAGATCCCGCGCCTGGTAGCGCAGCTTCTCCTCCTGCTTGAAGGAGGGATCGTGCTCCTCGTCCACCACGATGAGCCCGAGGTCCGGCACCGGCGCCCAGATCGCCGAGCGCACACCGACCGCGAGCTTCACCTCGCCGCGCTGCAAGGCCTGCCAGTGATGCAGCCGTTCGCGATCCTTCAGCGCCGAGTGCAGCAGCGCGACCTTCGGACCGAAGCGGCTGCGCACGCGACCCACGAGCTGCGGCGTGAGCGCGATCTCCGGAACCAGCACCAGCCCGCCCTTCCCCTTCGCCAGCACGTGCTCGAGCGCGCGGAGATAAACCTCCGTCTTGCCGCTGCCGGTGACGCCGTGGAGGAGGAACGGTTGGAAGCCGCCCTTGTCGAGCGCGGCCTGCAGCGCCGTCACCGCGAGGTCCTGGTCGGGCGTGAGCCGTTCGTGCCGGCCCTGCGCGAGGCCCTCGCGGACGCCGGGCTGAAGCTCCACCTCCTCCACACGAACGAACCCGCGCGCGGCGAGCTTCTTCACCGACTCCTTTGCGCCCGGGATCGCATGCGCGACCTCCTCCAGCGCCGCGCGTCCTCCCACCGCGAGCAGGTAGGAGAGCACCGAGGCCTGCGCGGGCGCGCGCGAGAGCGACTCGGGCGCTGCACCGGGGAGCGCGACGACGAAGCGCTGCACGTCCGCCTTCGCCTCCTTCGCGGCCTCGGAGCCGGAGAGGCCGGGCGGCATCGCGCCGCGGATCGCCTCGCCGAGCGGATAGCGGTAGTGCTCCGCCGCGAAGCGCAACAGCTGCAGCACGTCGGCGCTGACCGCGGGCGTCTCGTCGAGCAGCTCGAGGATCGGCTTGAGCTTCACGCCCTCCGCGGGCGGGCTCTGCGCGGGGCCGAGATAGAACCCGAGCGTCTTGCCTCGGCCGAACGGGACCACGATGCGCTGGCCGGGACGCAGCCTCGGCGCGAGCGCGTCCGGCACGAGGTAGGTGAACTCCCCACGCACGGGACGGCCCACCGCGACGGAGGCGAGGGCCAGGCTGGGGAAGAGCTCCATGCAGCGCCCGCTAGAACAGCTTGTCCGCGAGCTCCGCCTTCGGGTCCGCGTCGAGTGCGGTGAAGCGCATCACGGTGTCCTCGCCCCGGCGGACCTCGACCACGCGCGGGAACCAGTCGCCCGCCACCGCCGAGCCGAAGTCCTTCATCCGCACGTCCCACGCAGTGCCCTGCGCGTCCTTGAAGAGCACCCGCGCCGGCTGGAAGCTGTCCTTGTAGATCCACAGCTGCGCCTGCGGGTTCTTCGCGCCCACGACGTACACGACCTTGCCGTCGAGCCGCGCGAGCGCGGTCTGACGATCGGTAATGCCGATGGCGGAGAGGTGACGCTCCACGCCGGCGCGCGCCTCGCCCTCCGCCGCCGCGCGGATCGCGAGCAGCGGGCACACCTGAGAGAGCGCCTGCTGCGCCGCCGCCAGCGCCTTGCCCTCCTGCCGCGCCTTGCCGTGCGCGCTCACCGCCGCGAGCTGACCGCCCTCCGGCGTTGAGAGCTCGAGACGGCAACGGCCGGGAAAGCGGAGGAGGAAACGCGCGTCCGTCTGCAGCTCGCGATCGGTGCTGGTGCCGAGCGCCGCGGCGGCCTCCGACGCAGAGACGCGCGGGAAGACGGCTGTGCCGGTGACGGCGAGCGAGTTGAGCTTCAGCGTCTCGCGCCGATCGACCATGCGGCGAAGGATGGACGAGGCCGGCATCACGTACGCGAGCGCGGCGCCCGCGGTCAGACACACCGCGAGCACGAGGCCCCTGCCGATCATTCCGTTGGTCGCCTTGCGCATTCGCATGAGGAGCATGAGGGCGCGCAACTTACGAACCCACTACAGGTGCAGCAAGGCGGATAGAGTGACCGCATGTGGAGATTCATCCTGTGCGCGGTGGCGCTGCTCGCCGCCGACGCCGCGGCGCAGTCAGGCCCCGGCGTGGCCGAGCTCGGTCGCGCGCGCAGCAACGGCATGGGCGGTGCCTTTCGCGCGCTCGGCGGTGGCACCGAAGCGGTGGAGGGCAGCCCGGCAGCCCTGGCCGTGTACCGTCGCTACCTCATCGAGCTGGGAGGCGCGTGGGATCCGCGCAACCCCTACGGCTTCGGCAGCGTCTCGGTGATGGACAGCGTGACGAGTCCGCTCGCGGCGGGGCTCTCCTACACGCTGCTCTCGCTCGGTGAGGGCGACACCGCGCGCGTAGCGCACATCAACACCGGCGCCTTCTCCATTCCGTTCGGCGAGATCTTCCACATCGGCGCTTCGATGCGGCACATCCTCATGACCGGCAGCCGCAGCGCCAACGCGCTCACCGGTGATGCGGGCCTGCTCCTGCGCTTCGGGCCGCTGACCATCGCGGGCGCGGGTCACAACCTCATCGACATCTCCAATGAGGACTTCCCGCGGCACTTCTCCGCCGGGCTCGGGTTCACGCTGCCGATCTTCAGCGTGGCGGTGGACGGGCGCGGCTACTTCCAGGGAGACGAGCCCATCTACTCCTTCGCGGGCGGCGGCGAGTTCATCATCGCGCGCATGTTCCCGGTGCGCGCCGGCTACTCGCACGACAACTTCCGCGGCGCGAGGACGGTCACCGGCGGCGCGGGCGTGTTCATCCAGAACGGCGCGGTGGACCTCGCCTACGCGCACGAGCTCGGCGGCAGCTTCTCGCGCATGTTGTCGATCACGTTCCGGATGCAGGTGCAGTAGCGGCCCACCCGGTCGCCTTCGTGATCGCGAGGCTCACCCGAGCCGGCGCGTGCGCAGCTCGAGGTAGCGCTCCGACGCAGCAAAGCGGAGCAGCTCAATCACCTCGCTCTTCAGCGCCCGCTTCGCCCGCATCGCCGCCAGCGCGGGAGCGATCCCGCCCGCGACCACCAGCCCCGCCCGGTTCGCCGAGTGCCGCGCCGACTCCGCGAGCTTCGCCACCGGCAGGTTCGCGCCCAGCTCCGCGAAGAGCGTCTGCAGCCTCGGCAACGCGCGAGGTGCGAGCCCCTCCTTCATCGCGCGCGCCTCCGGAGAAGTGGACAGCCCTCGTCCACCTCGCACCACCCGCGAGAGCATGGGCAGCGCGCGCTCCAGCTCCTCGCGACGCACCGTGCGCAGCGCGAGCAGATCCGGGCTCTGCGTGAAGAGCGCGCGTCCGGCAAAGAAGCGGAGCTCGGCGTCCGGCAGCGGCTTCTTCACCGCCAGCCGTCCGACCAGCAGCTTCGCGCCGGTGCCGGCGAACACGAGCGAGAAGGGCGGGCCGTTGTCCTCGGAGAGGAAGGGATCCGGCGCAGGGAGCCCGAGGATTCGCACCGCCGCCATCAACGCGTCCGCCGCCAGCGAGGCACCCCGTCCGGCGTCGAGCCTGAACTCCTCGCGCGTCCCCAGCTCGCGGCCCTTCGCGGGGTGAGCGCGGCAGAGCGCAATGCCGCTCAACGCCAGCAGCTCGCCCTCCGGCCCTCGCAACGCGGGGTGACGAAGCGCAGCGCGATCGGTGGCGGAGAGGATGAGCTTCGGCGCCAGCGGCGCGGCGTCCGGGTCGCCCTCGAGCGCGGAAGACAGCTCACGCATGAGGGCACAGCGCGCGGCGTCGCCCACATCCTCGTAGTAGTCGCCGAGCCGCCGGTAGCTCTCCGCGTTCAGCGGCTCCTCACGCACGAGCGACAAGAGGTCCGCGCGCCGGTCCCGAAGGTTCTTCAGCAACGGCGTGGGCAGCGAAGCGGTGGGCACAACCGGCAGGTCCCCGAGCGGCACCGGAAGCTCCAGCGTCTTCGTCCCGTCCTGTTCGCCCGGCGGCGCATCCCACGACTCAGGGATCGACTCGAGCGGCGCGGGAGGCGTGGGCTCGATCTCGACGACCTCGACGGCGTCCACGACCTCGACCGCTTCGACTGCTTCGACTGCTTCGACTGCTTCGACGACCTTCGCCGCGACCGGCGCGGGCACGTCCCAGCTCTCCTCCCACGGCACCCGTGGCCGGTACGTCACCGGATCCGCACGCGGAGGCGCGTCACTCGGCAGCTCCAGCGCGATGGGCAGCAGCTCCGCGGAGCTGATCTCCTCGATCTCCGACTCGCTCAGCTCCACCGCCGCGTCGAGCACGAAGGGGACCTCCTGCGCCTTCGGGCTCACGCTCGAAGCGGGCGCAGGTGACTGCTCACCGATCGCCTCGACGATCACCGCCGGCAGCTCCAGCGCAGTCAGGGCGCGGTCGTCGGGCGTCGGCTCCTCCTCCAGCTTCACGCCCGAAGCGGAGTACTCGGCCAGGCCTTCGCGGACGCGGCGCGCCCTTCGCTCGTACACGCCGGCGCGCTTCGGATCACGCAACAGCTCGCGCGTGAGCAGGCCCAGCCGGTCCCAGATGTCCGCCCTCGCCGAGTCATCCGCGGTCGCGGTGGCGGCCTGCTCGAGCGCGTTCGCCGCACCTTCGAGGTCACCGCGCGACTGCAGCCGGGCCGAGAGCAGCAGCCACGCCTCCTGGTGGCCCGGCTCGAAGCGCACCGCCTCGTGCAGCGCCTCGACCGCCGCCTCGCCGCGGCCGCTGCGCTCCATCAGCGCCACGCGCTCGAGCCTCGCCCGCCGCGCCTTCGAACCCCGAGGCTCCCGCGCGAGCAGCGCCACCAGCGCCTCCTCGAGCCCTACGTCGTCGCCCGCGTCCCGGCACAGCCCGAGGAACCGCTCTTCCGCCTCTTCGTCAGCGGGCAGCTCGTTACGAAGCTCGCCCCAGAGCCAACGGGCATCCGCACCGCCTGCCGCCTGCGTGTCGCGATCGGCGAGGCGCGCGGCACGACGGAGCAGCTCCGCACGGCCGGCAAAACGTCTCGGGGCGCGGCGAAGGCCGTCGACCAACGCGCGCAGCGGCAGCGCATCCCCCTTCGCCACCGCCAGCTCCGCCTTGCCTGCGAGCGCCGGCAGGCTCTCCGCATCGAGCGCCAGCGCCGCGTCGAAGTCCTCCAGCGCCTTCTGCTTCCGTCCGCGACGAAGTCCCGCCTCCGCGCGCGCCACCAGCGCCTGCGCCCGCGTGCCCTCGTCGGGAGCGCCCTCCACCGCGACGTCCAGCGCCTGCCGCACCGCCGAAGGATCCTGCCTCGCCCCAAGCAACCGCACCTGCTCGCGCAGCGCGTCCGCGTCTCCGGTCAGGGCGACGATCCGCTCCCATGCGGCCGCCGCACCTTCGGGGTCTCCCAGCTCGCCTTCGAGGAGCTCCGCCAGCCGCGTCAGGTACTCGACCTGCTCCGCCGCCGCTGTGGAGCCCGTCGCACCTTCGAGGCGCTCCCGGTAGAACGCCGCCAACTCCGGCCAGGCCCTCCGCGCGACGAGGTTCGCCTCCAGTTTCCGCAGCGCGACCGGATCCGGCACCTCGCGCGCTGCGGCCTCGTAGAGCGCCGAAGCCTGGGGCCTGCGACCACTGCGATCCGCCTCGTCCGCCGCGAGCAGCAGCTCTCTCTGCGTGTTGCGTCGCGCCTTCGGATCGTTGCGCTGGCCGAGGGCCGCCACCGCGTCACGCGCTCTGGGCGTGGTGCCTGCCCGCGTGGCCGCCTCGAGGAACGCGTCCACCGCCTCCGCCACCGCGCGATCCGGAGCCTGCGACTCGCGCAGCGCGCGCAACCAGAGGAGCCGGACCTCGTACGCGGCCCGCGCCTCTGCTGCCTGCTCGAGGCAGCCGGCCGCCTGTCCATAACGAAGCGCCGCCCGAGCGGGATCACCCCTCCGTTCGTCGAGCCGCGCGCGCTCCAGCATCGCCCTCGCCGCGCGGGCCGGCTTTCCCCGACGCAGCTCATCGCGCGCGCTCCGCTCCAGCGACGCATCGAGCTCTTCCCAACGGCCCTCCGCCGCGAGGTGCGCCTCCAACACACGACGCGCCCGAAGATCCCGAGGCGTCTCACCGAGCAGCATCGCCAGCGACTCGCGCGCGCGCTCCAGATCACGAAGCCGCCGGAAGAGCCTCGCGAGCTGTCTTCGCACCGCCGTCCGCACCTCGGCCTCGGTGTCCTCCACCGAGGTGTGCAGCAGGGTCACCGCCGCGGGCTCCGCCGAAGCGCGCAGCGAGAACGTCACCAGGTACGCCGCCAGGCGCGCGGTCATCGGCACCGCCCGGCTGGCGCGGACGAGCTCACCGAAGGCACGCGCATGTGCACCTTCGCGCGCGTACCGGAGCGCCACGCTGCGATGCGCCTCCACCAATGCGCTGACCGGATCGGCGTTCGCCTCGCCCAGGGCCTCCGCGGTCACGGTCTGCTGGCGATCGGGCGGGGGCGAGCGATCCACGCCGAGAGCTTACACCGGCTCCCTCCGTCTAATCTCCGCTCGATGCGCCCGGTGCCGCGCCCCGCCGTCTCCGTCCTCCTCCCTGCCCGTGACGCGGTGCGTACGGTGGAGCGCGCCGTGCGCAGCATGCTCGAGCAGACCTTCCGCAAGCTGGAGGTCGTCGCGGTGGACGATGGCTCCATCGATGGCACCGGCGACGTGCTCGCACGCCTGGCCTCTGAGGACGCGCGAGTCCGGATCGTCCGAGGAGAGGGACGCGGAATCGTGGCGGCGCTGAACCTCGGTCTCTCCCACTGCACCGCGCCGCTCATCGCGCGGATGGACGCGGACGACGAGTCACTGCCGCGGCGCGTGGAGCGCTCGGTGGAGGCGCTGGAGAGGAGCCCTTCGCTGGCAGGTATAGGGACGCAGGTGGAGCTCTTCCGCGAAGACCGTCCCGTCAGCCCGAACCTGCAGCTCTACGCCGCGTGGCTGAACGGGATGACCGACGCGGACCGGCTCTTCCGCGAGCGCTTCATCGAGAGCCCGCTCTGTCACCCCTCCACGACGCTGCGAGCGTCGGCGATCCGCGACGTCGGCGGCTGGCCGGAGGGACCCTGGCCGGAGGACTACGCGCTCTGGCTGCGACTGCTCGATGCAGGGCACCGGCTGGCGTGCGTGCCGGAGGTGCTCTTCCGCTGGCGCGATCACGATCAGCGACTCACGCGCACCGACGGCCGCTACAGCGAGGACGCGTTCCGCGCGCTGAAGGCCCTGCACCTGGCAAGTCCCCGAGGCCCTCTGCGAAACGGTCGCTGCCGGATCTGGGGCGCGGGGGCGATTGGGCTCCGGCTCGCACGCGAACTCCGACTTCACGGCGTGCACGTCGAGCGCCTCTACGACGTCGCGCTGGGCAAGATCGGTCAGACCATCGACGGCTCAAGAGTGGAGAGCTGGGAGGCCCTGTCGCCTCCCCGCGCGGACGATGCGCACCTTCTCGCCGCGGTCGGTGCGAAGGGCGCGCGCGAGCAGATCCGCACCGCGCTCGTCCGCCTCGGCTACGTCGAGGGCGAGCACTTCACCTGCGTGGCGTGAGCCTGCTTCGTGGGCACCAGGCAGGCGAGAGGGCGGCAGGCACGTCCGCGCGTGTGCATGCCTAGCTTTGCCGCGTGACGCTCCTCCAACGGCTTCAGGCAGAGGGAATCCAGCGCAAGGGTTCGCCGGAGCGCGGCTTCCGCTACGTCACCGCGTTGGGAAAGCCGGTCACCGCTGCCGAACGCGCGCGCATCGAAGCGCTGGTGCTGCCTCCGGCGTGGACGGACGTGCGCATTCACCCGAGCCCTCGCGCGCACCTGCAGGCGATCGGGAAGGACAAGGCCGGGCGCTGGCAGTACCGCTACCACCGGTCGTTCCGAGAGCGTCAGGAGGCGCGCAAGTACGACCGGCTCGTCCACTTCGCCGAGGCCCTGCCGAAGATGCGCAAGACGGTGCAGGCGCACCTGCGTCGTCCGGGGCTCGGGCGGGAGAAGGTGATGGCGGGCATCCTCACCATCCTCGCCAACTGCTTCATCCGGCCCGGCAGCCAGGCGTACGCGGACGAGCACGGCAGCTACGGCCTCGCCACGCTGCGGCCGAAGCACGTGAAGGTGACCGGCGACACGGTGCACTTCGACTTCCCCGGCAAGTCAGGCCAGCAGCAGGCGCAGTCGCTGAGAGACCGGCGCGTGGCGAACCTCGTGCGGAAGCTCCTGCAGGTGCCCGGCCGCGACCTCTTCAAGTTCATCGACGAGGAGGGGAAGGTCGTCGATGTCCGGCGCCGGCACATCAACGCCTACATCAAGGAGCTCATGGGCGAGCGCTTCAGCGCGAAGGACTTCCGTACCTGGGCGGGGACGCTCGTCGCGGCCTCGGCGCTCGCGCGTTCCGCAGAGGAGCTCAGCGCGCAGAAGGCGGGGCAGGAGGCAGAGGCCGTCGCCAGAAGTATCGGGGCCCCTCCCGCCGATCGCGAGGCGATGAAGAAGCGCGCGGCAAGGGAGGCGCGTGAACGCAAGCGCATGGTGACCGCGGCGGTGAAGGAGGCGGCCGCGCTGCTGGGCAACACGCCCACGGTGTGCCGCGCGTCGTACATCTATCCCTCGGTGCTCAGCGCCTTCGACCGCGGCGTGGTGGTGCAGAAATACTTCCTCAACGTGGACGAGCTCGCGCAACACCGCACCTTCAACCTGCACCCGTCGGAGAAGGCGCTGCTGGCGCTGCTGAAGACCGCGCCTCGTGGGGCCATCGTGGCCTCCGCGCGGGCCCGCGGTCGCACGACGGCGGCGCAGCAGAAGGCGCGCAACGCGAGGGACGCGAGCCGCACACGCAGCGCCGCTGGCTCGATGAAGCGGAAGACCCAGCGGGCCCAGCACCGGCGAACCGGACGCGGCGCGACGCGGCGCTCAATTTGACCCCGCCCGAGAGCGCGTGCTTTCAACCTCCGGATGCGCGCTCCCCTCCTCGCACTTCCGCTCGCAGCGCTGGCGCTCGCCTCGTTCGCCACCTTCGGCTCTCTCGGCTGCAGTACGCCGCCGCCGCTCACGGTCATGACCTCCGAAGCGGACCTGCCGGCGGTGGAGGCCTTCTTCCGCTACACGCCCGGACTCGACGGGCTGGCGCTGAGCGCGGAGAAGAACCCGGAGAAGGCGCTGCCCTCGCGCGGCCTGCGCATCGCGGTCGGCGAACGGCTGGACTGCGGAGACTGCGATCCGGGCACCTACCGCATCGACGGTGGCGAGGGACGTTTCGTCATCCGCGCGGCGGGAACGCTCGGCGTTCAGTACGCGCTGGCGCACATCCTCGAGGCGGGTGGCTATCGCTTCTTCCATCCGTACAAGACGCTCGTGCCCGACGCGCTCGATCCGGAGCTCGAGGTCCCGGGCACGGGCGAGATCCACGCGCCGGAGATGCACGTGCGCGCCCTGCACCTGCACACGCTCCACCCGATCGAGAGCTACTTCGACTTCTGGGAGCCGGGCGACGAGAACCTCGACGGCGCCTTGAGGACGATCGACTGGGTGGTGAAGCAGCGCGCGAACTACGTCCAGTACACCGCCCTCGACGACATCATGGCCGGCGGTTCGAAGCTGGACGCCTGGCGCGCGCACACGAGGCAGATCATGGACCACGCGCACCTGCGCGGCGTGAAGCTCGGCGTGGGGATCCAGCTCTACGGGCAGAGCAACCTGCAGCTCGCGTTCGACCTGCTCGACGACTCACCGCTCGACCCGCGCAAGGAGCTGCGCGCGCGGCTGGAGCTGCTGACGCAGGACCTTCCGTGGGACGGGATCTCGCTCTCCTTCGGCGAGTTCTTTGCCGCGGATCCGGAGCTCTTCGTCTCCAACGTGAACCTCGCCGCGGAGGTCATCTTCGAGCTGCTCCCGAACGCCGAGCTCAACAGCCCCATCCACGTCGGAGACGTCCCCGAGCTGCGCGTGACCTACGGCGGCGAGACGCTCCTCTATTACTTCCTCATCAAGTTCGCCGACCCGCGCATCGTGCCGTGGGTGCACTCGGTCATGTACTACAACCTCTTCGAGGACGCGGGCGGCGCCTACCACCACCAGGACTTCGCCGAGCACCGCGCGTACCTCCTCGAGCGTCTGCGCGAGGGCAAGCGCGTCGCCTACATGCCGGAGAGCGCGTACTGGATCGCCTTCGACAACTCGGTGCCCACCTACCTCCCGCTCTACGCGCGCAGCCGCTGGCTGGACGTGGAGGAGATCCGCAAGACCGCAGCGGGCGGTGAGGTCGGCCTGCGCGAGCACGCGCTCTTCAGCACCGGCTGGGAGTGGGCGTACTGGCAGACGGACTACATGACCCTGCGCGGCAACTTCCGTCATCCGCCCTCGTGGGATTCGCCCTACCGCGAGATGTTCGCGCCGTGGGGAGAGCGGGGCGCGGTCGTGGCGGAGGAGCTGCGCAAGGTGGGTGACCTGCAGCAGAGGGGGCTCATCGTCGAGCGGCTCGCGGCGTACGTCGCCGGGCGCGACCAGCTCATCGACGGCGGACGGATCCTCGACATCATCTCGCAGCCGGACCGCAAGCTCTTCGACGAGGTCCGCGCGATGAGCGAGGAGGACCGCACCGCCTTCGAGACGAACGTGGTGAAGGGCCTCGCGCGCCTCGCAGAGGGACACGCCGCCTCGGCGGAGCGCATCGCCTCGCTGGGCGTGGCGGACGATCCGTGGCTGGGCGAGATCCTCGATGGCCTCGAGGTGACGGCGCACCGCATCCGCTACGTGCACGCGCTCTACTCGGCGGTCATTGCGCACGAGCGCACCGGCAGCGACGAGGGCCACCTGCAGCGCGCTCTCGCGGAGCTGGAGGCGGCGAAGAAGGTCGTCTCGCGGCGGCACAAGGCGCTGCACGATCCGCGCGGCCGGCAGCGGCTGCTGACGAACCGGGACAACGCCACCGTCTACAAGTACGGCTACCTGCGCGAGGCGAACATCCTCTGCTTCTGGAACCGCGAGCGCATCGAGGTCCAGCGCCTCCTCTTCGGCTCGAGCGAGTCGCAGCCGGCGTGCGTGCTCTGAGTCAGCCCGCGAAAAAGGAAAGGCCCCGGCGCCCTGAGGGTGCCGAGGCCTTCACTGAAGCTGAAGCTGGGGCTGAACGAACCGACCCGACGCGCGCGACTACCGGGGGATGAACACGCGCGCGTTGGGGCTGGTGATGAGCGTCTGCACGTGGTCGCTCGCCTCGCGCCCGCCACCGAGCGTCACCGCGATGTGGCCGTGGGGGCTGCCGGCGCCGCGGTAACCGGACGGGTGGACGATGATCGCGCCGGGCGGGAGGTTGCGCATCTCCGCCTGGCTCAGCCGGACCTCGCGGAAGCGCGGGTCGCGGGCGAGAACGTTCGCGTACATGTATGCCGACGGCTGGCGGGGAACGCTCATCCCGATCCGGTCGAGCGCATTGCCGACGCCGCGCGCGCACCAGCCGGTGGTGTTCATGGAGAGCGCCACGCTGCGGGCCGCGCTCGCCAGCCGCGACGCGTTGGCGCCGAACGACGACGAGACGTTGCCGCTCGAGGGCGCGTTCTCGCGGACGCCGCCGGTGCGGGTGCCGCCCGTGTTCGTGTTGCCGGCGGGCTGGGCGCCGAAGCTGTCCGACCGCCCGGGGATCCGCAGCGTGCGGCCCGCGAAGATGCGGTTGACGTCCTGGATGCCGTTGGCGCGGGCCAGCGCCTGCACGGTGGTGCCGAAGCGCCGCGCGAGGCCGCTCAAGGTGTCTCCCCAACGGATCTGGTAGCTCATGACTTCCTCATGGTTTGCGAAAACGGTACAGCGCACCTGAGTTATCGTCCAGCCGGCGGACAGGTTGCGGATGGCGCACCGCTCCGCCGAAAGGTGAGAGAATGCGGGCACTTGCGGATCACCTCGACAGCCTCCTGAAGGGGGACGAGGGCGCGGATGAAGCGTACGGCGTGCTGTCGGAGGCGCTGGGTTCGGAGCACGAGTCGCTCAGCTCGCGCGCGGCGGAGCTGATGATCGAGCGCATCCCCGAAGCGTCCGGCGCCCCGCGTGCAAAGCTGCTCGAGCTGCTGCAGACGGCGTGGTGGCCTTCGGAGGGCCTGGCGAAGCGCGCGCACGAAGCGACGGTGCAGGCGCTGTGGACGATGACCGAGGAGGGCCCGGAACTGGAGGACGTGACCCTCCTGTGGACGAACCTCGCGCGGGTGGATCGCAAGTCGACGCCGCGGATCCTCGAGGCGCTCACCCACAAGGCGTGGCCCGTCCGGCGCGCGGCGGCGAGCGCGGCGGGGCGGCTGGTGGACGTGGACGAGAACGTGATCTCCCGGCTGATCGACAGGCTCGACGACGCGGACGAGCGCGTTGGCCACGCGGCGCTGGACTCCCTGGCGGGCGTGGCGATGACGGCACCTGCGCTCGCGGTGCCGGCGCTTCGGGGGGAGATCCGCAAGGGCCGGCCCGAGCGCAGGTTCCTCGCGCTGAGCGCACTGCGGGCGGTGACGGAAGAGGCGCGGCGCACGGAAGTCGCGGTGCCGAAGGAGGCGCCCGGCGAGTCGATGGAGGCGGCGCTGCTCTCGGCGCTGGACGACAGCGACGAGGCGGTGCGGATGCAGGCGGTGGCGGTGCTCGGGCTGCGCGGTGAGGGCTCGCCGAAGATCGAGGCCGGCCTGCGCGCCGCGCTCGGCGATGCGTCGGTGGACGTGGCCGCGACGGCAGCCGCAGCGGCGCTGAGGCTCGGAGGTTCGGCGCCCGGGCTCCTGGGCGAGGCGACGAAGCGGCTCGGTGAGCTGCTCAAGCCCGGCGGAGATCAGACCGCGCAGGAGGCGGCCCTCACCGCGATCGAACCGCTCGAGCCGCAGGCCCTCGCGCGCGCGAAAAAGGTGCTCGAGGCCGCTTCCGCCGATCCGATGCTCGCCGACGCCGCGAAGGAGCTGCTCGGGCGAATCCGTTAGACGTCAGCCGTCATGCGCCGCCCGCGAAGAACGGCTTGAGGTCCTCCGGCAGCGGCGCCTCGATCGTCAGCACCTCTCCACTGCGCGGGTGCGGCAGCGACAGCCGCTGCGCGTGGAGGAGGCAACGCGGCGCCTTCAGCACGAGCGCCTTCCCGTCCGAAGCTTCGGGAAGACCCTCGTAGAGCGCATCGCCGAGGATCGGCGCTCCCAACGCGCGCAGGTGGGCACGCAGCTGATGCGTGCGGCCCGTCTGCGGGAACAGCGCTACCAACGCGAACGAGCCCTCGCCGCCGTCGTGCAGCATCTCCCAGCGGGTGACCGCGGAGAGCCCGGTCCCGCCCGCCACCGCGCGCCAGCGCCCGACCCTCGTGGGATCGCGCGCGAGCGGCAGGTCCACCACGCCCTCGCTCTCCTTCAACACGCCGCCGGGGATGACCGCGAGGTAGCGCTTCTTCGCGGTGCCCTCGCGGAAGGCGCGCGCAAGGCCACTGGTCGCGTCTCGATGCTTGCCGAAGATCGTCACGCCCGAGGTCTGCCGGTCGAGCCGGTGCACGAGCCCCGCCTCACCACCGAGCCGCTCGGACACGAGCTCCAGCAGCGACCGTTCGGTTCCGCCCGGCGTGGGCTGCGCCACGACGCCCGCCGGCTTGTCCACCGCGATGACGTCCCGGTCTTCGAAGAGCACGCGCAGGCCCAGTGCGGTGGCCTGTTCCGGACGCAGCGAACGCGCGTCACGACCGCTCTCCTCCACCACCACCGTCACCGGCTCGCCGGGCTTCACCGCGATGCCGCCGTCCTGCGCCCGCCTGCCCTTCACGTACACCGCACCGCGCTCGATGAACGCGCGCGCCTCGGCGGCCTCCACGCCGAGCCCTTCCTGCACCGCGCGCAGTAGCCGCACCGGCGCCTCGCCCTCCACCTTGAACGTGCGACGCTTCACGCCCGCGAAGATGCCACGCGACGTCCGCAACGGCGGCGCTATCTTCCCCCGCGTGGAAGTCACCGTCGCCTCGCTCCGCGCCCGCGTCGAACCGTTCCTCTCCGAGCTCGCCGAAGCGCACTTCCGTCACGGCTCGGGCCTCGGCGCCGGCCTCCCGCTCGACGAGCTCTACGAGGACCACGCAGACCTCTCGCGCAGCGAGAGCTACGTGATGCTCGAGGAGGCGCTCGGCCACGCCCGCGCCACCGAAGAGGACAAGCGCCGCCTGCGCCGTCTGCGCGAGCTCGTGGCCACGCAGATCGAAGAGGTGCGAAGCCGTCCCGCGCGCGTGGAGATCGCGCGGCTCGAACGACAGGGCGAGGTCGCCACGCCACACGGCAACCGCACGGTCCGCGATGCCGCCGCGACGCTCCCGCTGGAGGCTGACCGTCTCCTCCGGGGCGCCACCGAACGCGCCCTGGGCGAGTTCCTCCTCTCCCACGCCCGTCCCTTCGCGCGCCGGGTGGAGAGCGCCTTCGACACCGCAAGGGCGCTGGGCCAGCCCTCCTATCTGGCGCTGCGGCAGCACGTGACCGGCATCGATCTTCAGCCGCTGGCCGAGGCGGCGCAGGCGCTGCTGCGGACGACCGAAGACGCGTGGCGCGACGTGCTCGCGTACGCACTGCGCAAGGTGGACGCGAAGGTGCGTCCGCTTCCCTCCGGCGATGCCTCCCGGCACGACCTGTTGCGGCTCGGCGTCGCGCCCTGGATGCTCGAACACTTCCCGCAGCGCGAGCTGCTCGCGGTCGCCCGCCGCAGCGTGGAGGAGCTCGGCTTTCATCCCTCCGCACACGGCCGGCTGCGCGTGGACACGGACGCGCGCGAGGGAAAGAGCACGCGGCCCTTCGTCGCCGCGGTGCGCGTGCCCGACGACGTGAGGCTCTCGCTCCGGCCCGGCCAGGGCATGGAGGACTACCTCTGCCTCCTCCATGAGCTCGGCCACGCGCTGCACTTCGCGCACGTGTCGAAGTCCGCGCCGGTCGAGGACCGGAGGCTCGGCGACGCGTCGGTGACCGAGGGCTTCGCCTTCTTCTTCGGACACTTCCTCCTCGAGGAGAAGTGGCACCGGCGCTACCTCGGCCTCACGCCGCAGCAGGCGAAGGAGGCGGTGCGCATCGCGGCGCTGAACGAGCTGGGCCTCTTGCGCAGGCACGCGGCGCGGCTGCTCTACGAGCTCGAGCTCTACCGGCGCGGACCGTCACCTGCGCTCGCGGGCGAGTACCAGGCGCTGATGGAGGCGGCGCTCTTCGTGCGCGTGCCGCAGGGTCTCTATCTCTCGGACGTGGATCCGCAGCTGTACGGCGCGCGCTACCTGCGCGGCTGGGCGCTCGATGCGCTCCTCCACCGGCTCGTGCGCGAGCGCTTCGACGACGACTACTTCCGCAACCCCGCCACAGGTCAGTTCCTCGCCGGCCTCTTCGAACTCGGCGGACGCGAGGACGCGGAGGGCCTGGCGCAGATGCTCGCGGGCGGGCCGCTCTCGCTCGGCAGCGCGGGAGATCGACTGGTGGCGGTGCTCAACCGCTGAGGCCGCTGAGCCCGGCGGACATCGCCGCCACGTCGGGCTCGCGGAACCTCAGAAATTCGTGTCTTGCCGGCGCTCGGCCGGAGGATGCTGCGGCGTGCGCGGTGGCTCGGGCTTTGCCTGCTCTCCCCGTTCACCTCTTCGCGGGAGTCGATCATGGTTCGGCAGCTCCTTGGTGTCGGGCTCGTGCTGGTGCTCGTCGGATGTGGGGGCAGTCCGATGAGCGCGGACGGGCGGGGCGGAAGCGGCGGCGCACTCCCGCCTGCTGCCGGCGAGGGCTCGACGACGGCTCCGGGAAACCAGGTCCCGGCGGCAGGTCAGCTCACCGCCGGCATGTGGGACGACAACGAGAACTTCGACTGGTTCGTGAGCTACCGCGACTCGCTCGGGCAGGGCCCGGGGATGCCGCCGTTCACCGCGGAGGAGCAGGAGGCCGCAAGGGTTGCGGCGCAGCAGCGCACCGCGAGGACGGCGCTGGAGATCGCCTTCGTCATCGACACCACCTCGAGCATGGGCGACGAGCTGCGGTACCTCTCCGCGGAGGTGGACGCGATCGCCGCCGCCATCGAGAGCGGCAACCCGAACGTGAGCACGCGGTGGGGCCTCGTCGCCTACAAGGACGAGGGCGATTCGTACGTGGTGAAGGGCAGCGCGTTCCAGACGAGCCTCTCCGCGTTCCAGACCGAGCTGGCGAAGCTCTCGCCCGAGGGCGGAGGCGACTTCCCGGAGGCGCCGGACGCGGCGTTGGACTGGGCGGCGAAGCAGCTTCAGTGGAGCGGCGGGGCGAACGTGGCGCGGCTCGTGTTCTGGCTCGCGGATGCGCCGCACCACGACAAGAACGCGGGCGCGATGGCGGCGGCGGTGCGTGAGCTGCGGTCGCGGGACGTGCGCGTCTATCCGGTCGCCTCCAGCGGCATCGACGAGCTCGCGGAGTACACGATGCGCGCGAGCGCTCAGCTCACCGGCGGGCGGTACATCTTCCTCACCGACGATTCGGGGATCGGCGAGGCGCACAAGGATCCGACCATCCCCTGCTACTTCGTGACGAGGCTCGATCACGCCATCGTCCGGTCGGTGCAGAGCGAGCTGCGCGGCACCTTCGTCTCGCCCGCGGCCGAAGACGTCATCCGCGCGGTCGGTGCGCCCGTGGACGGCGTCTGCACCGTCGGGGAGCGCCAGGCCCGCGCGTTCTAGGGCCTGCGGAGAGCTACTTCTTCTTCCGCAGCGCCCGGACGATCTTGTCCTTCGTGCGCGAGGAGCCCACCTGCGGCTTCTCCGCGACCGCGACCGCAACGCCCGTGGCCGGCGCCTTCTGCGCGGCGGTGGCGAGGCCCTTCTGCTCCTGCAGGCGGCGCTTCCACGCGCGCATGAGCTGCATCTCGATCACGAGCAGCTCGTCCTCGAGCTCATCGTTGCCCGCGGCGGCGCGGGGCAACGGCGCGTCGAGCTTCGGCGCGGAGACACCGTGCCGCATCCGTACCGTCTTCTCCTCTTCGGAGGTCAGCGTCCGCGCGCGCCCGAGCGCCGAACGCACCTCCTCCTTCGTCACCGCCACCGCGACCGAACCGGACGACTTCCGCTCCATCTGCTCTCCTCCGGCGGACACTGAACGCCCGCGCATGTGCGATGCGGCTGGGCCGCAACCATTGGGGATGGTAGCGACCGGCAGGGGTCGGTCAATTTTTCGGCGGAGGGCCCTTTGGACGCCTGCTCTACAGCCGCACGCCGAGCCCGAGGTAGGTGGAGAGTACCCGCTGGCGCTCGCTCGAAAAGATCCCGTCCTCGGCGTCGAGCGCGAAGGACTGCAGCCGCGCCTCCGCCCCGACGTAGAAGCGCCGGCCCAGCGCGAGCTCCGCGCCCGCGCTGACCTCTCCACCGAGCCTCAACGGCAGCGCCGCGTCCTCCTCCGCGCGCGCCAGCGGGAGCAGGAGGCTCGCGCCCACGCCGGCCCAGGGCCGGAAGAGTCCCAGCCGCGGCCCGACCCGCACGCGCAATGGCGTGGCCTCGGTGAAGACGCTGCTCTGCGCGAGGTGCCCGCCGAGGCTGAAGAGGCTTCCCTCGCGGGCGAAGTCCCAGTCCACCGCCAGCGCGGTGCCGTAGAGCGGCGCGTTCGGCTGCAACGCGGTGGCCGCGAAGGCTCCCACCGGAAGCCCGAGGTTCAGCCGGCGCTCCACCCCCTCCGCGCGCGCCCCCGCCGGCGCAAGCGCACCGAGGACGAGGAGGAGTGTCGGAAGGAGCACGGCGGCGCGGGCCATGCCCCACGCTTGAGCAACGCCGGTGCCACGAAGGGCCCAACGATTACGGGCGGTTACGGCAGCACGCCGCCCGGCTCAGCGGTCCTCGCGACACCTGCGTCAGGGGCATCGGTGACACCGGTGACAGCAGGCGCGCCGGTCAGCCCTCGTCTTCGGGCTCGAGCGCAGCGCCCACGTCGGCCGACTTGTTCCCGCGCGGGATGCCGAACGCATCGAGCGCATCGGCCACGCCCTGGGGCTTGTCCGCGTCGGGGAGGAAGTCCTTCGGCGCCGCGAGCTTCGGGTCCCGGCCGATGTCGGTGATCGACGACGTCATCGAGATCCGCAGCCCGAGCTTGCCGCCCTCTTCGCCGGGCGCGGTGAGCGTGCCGCCGAGCCGGCTCTTGAGGACCACCGAGGTCTCCGCATCCACGAAGAGCTCACCCTCGAGCGTGACCGGCTCGCGCTCCTGCATGAAGCGCAGGCGCCGCTTCGTGTCCTCGTCCACACCGGTGCGGGCGAACTGGACCTCGGGGAGCGCCTTGCCGCCGCCGCCCTGCCAGGCGGAGCCCTCGCGCGCGGGCCCGAGCACCACGTCGTACTTCCACGCGGTGCGGCCGTTGATCATCGCCGTGCCCTTCGGCTGCAGCTGGATGCGTCCGCCGAAGAGGCCGTCCACGTCGCGCAGCGCGCCGAAGACCTCTTCGCGGGTGCGCTCGGCGAGGCCGCGGTCGCGGCTGCGGTGGCGGAACTTGCCGTAGCGGCTGCGGGCGTACACCTGGCCACCGGCGCGGAGGACCTCCATGCCCTGGTCGCGCGAGTTCTCCAGCGTGGCGTGGAAGTCGCCGTCGTAGCCGCCGGGACCTGCGAGCAGCGTGCGGGCCTCCTCGAGCTTCAGGCCCCGCGGTCCGTGGGTCCACTCGAAGGTGACGGTGGACTGGTACTTGTGCGCGCCGAGCCGCTGGGTCGTCTCCGCGGCGCCCATGCCGAGGATGCGGCGGGCCACGCGCGCGTCGGTGGCGGCGTCCTGCGGCGGCAGGCTCTCGAGCGCGGAGGAGACGGCGCGCGGCGGATCCTCGGGAGAGAAGATGCGGGCCTTGGCGGCCTTGTCCACGGGGTCCGAGCAGCCGGTGAGACCCGCGGCCACGCCGAGCCCGAGGGCGGCGGCGGACACGAGGGACGGGAGGCGGCGCGGGTGCTGCTTCGACGACGAGACCAAGCCTTGGCTCCTCTGGAGGGGCGGCGACGTTATGTGTGCACCGCGCATGCGGCAAGGCGACGCGCACCTGCCAGTGTCTCCCGGTCGTATGGCGGCCGGGCGCGGAGCGTGAACAGCAGCAGGTGTCGGGTATTCTCCGCCCATGCGTTCGCCTTCCTCCTGCCCGCCTGCTCCCCGCGCGTGGCGCCTCGGCCTCCTCGGCGTGTTCGTCCTCTTCGCCGGCGCGCTCGGCGGCTGCAGGGACACCACCGAGTCCGCGCTGGGCGTGACCGTTCGCGTGGCCTCCGGGGTGAAGGCGGGCTGCGTGAGGGTCTGGGTTCGGCCGGCCTCGGGTGCCGAACAGGTGACCGAGCCCATCGCCATCGAGGGTCGTTCGGAGCTGGCGGTGGCGGTCTATCCGTCGGAGACGCTCGGCGGCGAGGTGCAGCTGGGCGCGCGCGGCTACCTGCTCGATGCGAGCGGCGGCTGCGGCGGCACGCCGGTGCTCAACGAGGAGAGCGCTGCGGTGAACGCGGCGTTCGTGGCAGGCAGCGTGGAGCGCGCGGTGGTGGAGCTGCAGGGCGTACCCTCTGCGTACGACGAGGACGGCGACGGCTTCCGCGGCGCGATGTTCGGCGGCGCCGACTGCAACGACGGCGACGGCACCGTCCACCCGGACGCGGTGGAGCTCTGCGGCGACGGGAGGGACAACGACTGCAACGGCCTGGGCGACTGCGCGGACGCTTCGTGCGAGGCGAAGAGCTGCAGCGAGAGCGCGGCCTGCACCGACGGCGCGGTGTGCATCGCCGGGGCCTGCACCGGCGGCGGACCGACCGTGTGCACGCAGACCGCGAACCCCTGCCGCGAGCAGACGGGGACGTGTGACGCGGCGAAGGGCGGCTGCCAGTACGCGCCGAGGCCGGGCATCGCGTGCGGCCAGTCGGGGCTGTGCACCGCGGACGGCGAGTGCCTGCCCGCGGGCGCGGAGGCGAACTGCGCGAACGGCGTGGACGACAACGGCGTGGACGGCACCGACTGCGCGGACGCGAGCTGTCTGAACCGCGAGTGCGATCCGCAGGACCTCTGCCACCCGACCGCGCGGTGCGCGGCGAACGGAACCTGCGACAAGGGCCCGCGCAAGGTCTGCAACGAGCCGCCCTCCGAGTGCCACGCGACGAACGGCACCTGCCAGAGCGGCGACGGCAACTGTCACTACCCGTTCCGGCCGGCGGGCAGCGCGTGCAGCCTCGGCGAGTGCCTCGGGACCGGGCAGTGCGTGCCGTCTGAGACCGGCGCGCAGTGCGGCGACGGAATCGACAACGACGGCGACGGAAACACTGACTGCGAGGACGTGAGCTGCAACGCGCAGGCGTGCGATCCGCAGAACCAGTGCGTGATCGGCAAGACGTGCGGCGGAGGCCAGTGCGGTGGCGGCAACCCGGTGATGTGCAACGCGCCGCCCACCTGCTTCGCCGCGGGCAATCCCCCCTGTCAGCCGGCGACCGGGTGCAGCTACGTGCCCACGCCGGGTGCCGCGTGTCCGGGCGGCTTCTGCTCGGCGACCGGCGTGTGCGGGCCGCCCTTCCCCTACGTGCCCTCGAACTTCAGCCCGCTCGACTATCCGCCCGCGATGCGGACGGGGGCGATGCACTTCAACTGCACGCAGCGGTCGTGGATCAACACCGACTCGGGCTTCACCGGGACGAGCCGGTTCGACAACTGGTGCGCCAACGTGCCGCAGCCCACCCTGCACGTGGTGCAGCAGTCGAACGGGCTCGAGGCGATCGTCATCGCGACCGAGAGCCTCACCATCGCGTCGAACAGCTCGCTCGGCTTCTACGGCGACCGGCCGGTCATCTTCGCCGTCTACGGGAACGCGACGATCGACGGGCTGATCTTCGCGGGCGGTACCTTCGCCAGCAACGGTCCGGGCGCGAGGTTCTCGCTCTGCACCGGTTCTGTGGGCGGCGCGGGCGGAACCTCCTCGACGCTACATGGCGGCGGCGGCGGCGGTGGCTTCGGAACCGCGGGCGGTGCGGGCGGGACGAGCGGCTCGGCGACCATTGGGGGAACGCCGGGCGCGCCGCCGATGAACCTCGACCCCACGTTGAAGCCGCTGCGCGGTGGCTGCTCGGGCGGCTACGGCGGGAACGCCGACGCGATGACCGGCTCCGGCCTCTTCGGCGGCGCGGGTGGCGCGGTGCAGATCAGCGCCGCGGGAACACTGACGATCAACGGGACCGTGTGGGCGACGGGCTCTGGCGGCGCCGGTGGCGATGCGGTCGGTCGCGGCGGTGGCGGAGGCGGGAGCGGCGGCGCGTTGCTCTTCGAGGGGAACAGCGCCGGCTTCGGTAGCTCGGCCGTCATCTCGGTCGCGGGCGGCGGCGGCGGCGAGGGCGGGAGCACCGTCATCAACACGGACGGCGCGGACGGCCAGCCGGCCACGACCTTCAACCCCAACGCGGCGAGCGCGCTGCAGGGTGGCAGCGGCGGGACGAGCATCGGCGGCAACGGCGGCAACGGCGCGTGGATGAGCACCGCCGCGCAGCCCGGAAACCCGGGCTCCTCCGGAGGCGGCGGAGGCGGAGGCGGCGGCGGGTTGGGGATCATCCGCATCAACTCGGCGACGAGCTGCGCGCTGCAGAGCTCCGCGTCCCTGCGCGGCGTGGTCTCTTCCACGGGGACCAACTGTCCGTGCGCGAGCGCCGGGGCCCCCGCGCCCACACACGGGGTTTGCGCCGCGCCCTAGGCCAGCTAGAAGGCCCGGCATGCAAAGCCTCCGCGACAAGCTCCTCAAGGCCGGCCTCATCTCCGAGAGCGTGGCCCGTCCCGACGCCGAGCCGAAGCGCGGCCCCTCCGAGCGAGGCGGTCGCCCCGGTGGAGGAGGCCAGGGCGGCGGCCGCGGTGGACCGGGCGGAGGTCGTCACGAGCGCGCGCCTTCGTCGAGCGGGCCGATCCCGAAGCTGCCGCCGCTCGCGGTGCCGAACAACAAGGAGTTCCAGCGGCTCGAGGCGAAGAAGCAGCTCGAGCTCGACCGGAAGATCCGCGAGCTCGTGAGCGCCGCGCAGGTCGCGCCGAACACCGAGGGCGGCCACACCTTCTTCTTCGTCACGCGGAAGAACCGCCTGCGCCGGATCGAGATGGCGCCGGAGATGGCCGGACAGCTCGAGCGCGGTGAGCTCGCCGTCGTCGAGCGCCCGGACCCGGGACAGATCGAGCACGCCATCGTGCCGGCCCACGTCGCCGAAGAGGTGATGAAGCTGCAGGAGCGCTCGGTGCGCTTCTTCAACCGGCAGGGATCGCCGGTCGGCTTCCTCTCCGACGAGGAGCTCTCGCGGCGGCAGAAGGCCGAGGCGTCGCGGCCGCCGGAGGGTGAGGAGAATGCGCCTTCGTCTTCGGCTTCGCCTTCGTCCGAGCCGGGTGAAGGTGCGGTGGAGACCGCTGCGCCCGAGAGCGGCGAGCCGCAGCCTTCCTGACGGGCGGAAGGGGCGCGCTGGCCGCGATCCGCCGGTCGCCCTATCCTTCCAGATGACGATGATCGCCCACGCTTCGCCGCGCCTCGACGACGCCCAGGTGGAAGACCACCGGGTGGTGCTGCGCGACGTGACCTGGGCGGACTACCAGCGCCTACTGGAGCTGCGCGGCGAGCGGCCCGTTCCGAAGCTCGCCTACCTGGAGGGCACGCTCGAGTTCATGAGCCCGTCGCGCGACCACTGGGTCATCAAGTCGATGATCGGTCGCCTGGTCGAGGTCTGGTGCCTGCACGAGGGCATCGACTTCACCCCGTTCGGCTCCTGGACACTGGAGAAGAAGGAGCTACAGCGCGGGGTCGAACCGGACGAGTGCTACATCTTCGGCGACCCCCGCGGAGTCGAAAGGCCGCATCTCGCCATCGAGGTGGTGTGGACCGCCGGCGGGCTCGACAAGCGCGAGATCTACCGGGCGCTGGGCGTGGGGGAGCTGTGGTTCTGGCGCCGCGGACGCATCACCGTCCACGTGCTTCGCGGCGAGGACTACGAGGAAGTCGCGCGGAGCGAGGCTCTGGCCGGCATCGACCTCGAGCAGCTGGTCTCGTTCATCGACCGGCCCACCGCGAGCGCGGCGATGCGCGAGTACCAGGCGGCGCTGGAGCAGCGCTGAACGCGTTGCGGCGCAGCGGGCCCGGCCCTACTTCTCCGGGATGTTCTTCTCCGTGACGCGGGCGCAGGTCTTCGCTTTGGCGCTCATGTCGGGGCTCCTCTTCGGATCCGCCGCGCGCGCGGATCGCGTGAACGAGACGGCGAAGCTCGACCTCGGGCGGTTCCTCGGGACCTGGTACGAGCTCGCGCGCTACGACCACTACTTCGAGCGCGGGTGCGTGGGTGTGACCGCCACCTACTCGCGGCGCGCGGGCAGCGACACGGTGAAGGTCCTCAACCGGTGCGTGAAGGACCGGCTCGGCGGCGAGGTGAAGACCGTGGAGGGCAAGCTCTGGCAGCCGGACGCGGCGCAGCCAGGGAAGCTGGAGGTCCAGTTCTTCTGGCCCTTCACCGCGGACTTCTGGGTGCTCGACGTGGCCCCGGACTACAGCTGGGCGCTGGTGGGCGAGCCGAAGAAGAAGTCGTGCTGGATCTTCAGCCGCACACCCACGCTGCCGGACGACGTGTACGAGTCTCTGCTGCGGAAGCTCGAGGCCCGCGGCTACTCGCGCGAGAAGCTCCTCCGCGTGCAGCAGGCGCCCTAAGCCCCTTCGCTACGCGGCAGCGGGGCTACGACTTCGCCAGGTGGCGCTCGAACACCGCGCGCACATCGCTGGGCAGGTCGGTGGCGCCGTACACGTCCATGGAGATGGAGACGGTGACGATGCGGCACTCGGTGCACAGCTCGTCGGTCTCGCCGCGGAAGAGGCGGTAGCGCGAGGTGATGGAGCGGTTGCCCACCTTCAGCGCCTCCATCTCGATGCGCACGTCTTCGCCGAAGCGGAGCGGGGCCTTGAAGTCGCTCTCCGCGTGCACGGCGGGATAGCCCACGCGGCGCTCGCCGAGCATCTGCGCGTAGGGGATGCCGACCTCGTCGCGGAAGAAGTCCTCGAAGGTCTGGTGGCAGTAGCCGAAGAGGCGCGGGAAATAGACGATTCGCGCGAAGTCGACCTCTTCGAAGCGGACGGTGCGGCGCTGGACGTACATGTCTGAGTCCCTGCGCGCGGCTACGGGTTGAACGCGTCGATGCCGGTGATCGCCTTGCCGAGCACGAGCGTGTGGACCTCGTGGGTGCCCTCGTAGGTGTAGACGCTCTCGAGGTTCAGCATGTGGCGCACGGCCGGGTACTCCACCGTGATCCCGTTGGCGCCGAAGATGCTCCGCGCCTCACGCGCGATGAGCAGCGCGCTGCGGACGTTGTTGCGCTTGGCGAGCGAGACAATCGCCGGCGTGGCCTTGCCCTCGTCCTTCAGCCGCATCAGCCGCCAGCCGACGAGCTGCGCCTTGACGATCTCCTGCAGCATGTCCGCGAGCTTCTCCTGCGTGAGCTGGTAGGCGGCGATGGGCCGGTCGAACTGGGTGCGCGAGAGCGCGTACTCGCGAGCCGCCTCGAAGCAGGCGATGGCCGCGCCAGTGGCCGCCATGGCGATGCCGCCGCGCGCGTTGTTCAGACAGGAGAGCGGACCGCGCAGACCCTTCACGCCGGGGAGCACGTTCTCGTCCGGCACGCGCACGTCCTGCAACGAGAGCTCGGAGGTGTAGGAGGCGCGGAGCGAGAACTTGCCCTTGATCTCGCGGGCGCTGAAGCCGGGCATCCCCTTCTCCACGAGGAAGCCGCGGATGGACTCGGCGCCGCCGTCGTCGGTCTTCGCCCACACGATCGCCACGTCCGCGATCGAGCCGTTGGTGATCCAGGTCTTCGTGCCGTTGAGGACCCAGCCGTTTCCGTCGCGGCGCGCGCGGGTGAGCATGCCGCCGGGGTTCGAACCGAAGTCCGGCTCGGTCAGCCCGAAGCAGCCGATGAGCTTCCCCTTCGCCATGCCGGGGAGGAACTTCTCCTTCTGTGCCTCGCTGCCGTAGGCGTGGATGGGCCACATGCACAGAGAGCTCTGCACCGACGCGAACGAGCGCAGGCCCGAGTCACCGCGCTCGAGCTCCTGGAGGATGAGCCCGTAGCTCATGTTGTTCATGCCCGCGCAGCCGTAGCCCTGCAGCGCCGCGCCGAACACGCCGAGCTCCGCCAGCTCCGGCATGAGGTGCGAGGGAAAGGTCCCCTCGTCGAAGTGCTTGCCGATGACCGGCAGGTACTTCCTGTCGATGAACTGGGCCACGGTGTCGCGCGCGGCGAGCTCCTCGGGAGAGAGCAGATCGTCGATGCGGTACAGGTCGGTCACTTCGGCGCGGGGCATGGGGGCGGTCCTCAGGGCATCGGCCGGGCGTCGGCGAAGGTCGCGCTCGTCCGGCAGAGGGCTGCGCTTGTAACGTCCGGGGACATGAACCTCAAGCTGACGGAGCGGCCGCTGCACCTGGGCCTCGGCGCCACTGCGGTGCCTCAGCCGCCAATGACGGGCGGGATGGCCTGGTACGAGGCCTACGGCGAGCGCCACGGCGCAGACGGGCGTGAAGGCCGGCTGGTGACGCAGTTCACCTTCACCGGGCCCTGGGACACCTGGGAGATGCACCCGGAGGGCGACGAGGTCGTGCTCTGCCTGGAGGGCGAGCTGACGCTGGTGCAGGAGGTGGAGGGGCGGGAGGTGCGCACCACGCTGAAGCCCGGCGAGTACGCGATCAACGGGCCGGGCGTGTGGCACACCGCGGACGTCTCCTCCCGGGCGACGGGCCTGTTCATCACCGCCGGGTTGGGAACGCAGCACCGGCCGCGGTGAGTGGTAGGCGCTGTGCGGCGTGTGCGCGGAGGAAGGTGCCTCGGTGCCGGATGCGCGGTGTGCCTGCACCTTGCGGCTGTCGGTGAACGCCGCCGGCGCTCGCATCCGGCTCGGGCTTTGAGTGCTGACGGCGCGGCGCTATGCCGGCGCGCATGAACCACAAGACCCTTTCTGCAGTCCTCGTTTTCGCGGCGGCGGTCGCGCTGTCCGCGTGTGGCAACGACGTGTCGTCGGAGGAGGGGGCGCGCCGGGCGTACCTCGGCCTGGACCTCGCGGTGGAGAAGTCGCTGAAGCTCGGCTTCGACGGCTTCAACGCCGCCAACAGCGCGAACATCCCGGCGCAGAGCACCACTGGCGATGCGACGGGAACGCTGAAGATCACCGGTCAGGTCGATCAGGGCGCGTCCGCGAACAAGGGCATGCGCCTGAAGATTGAACTGACCGAGTACTCGGACGGCGAGATCGTCGTCGGCGAGGACGAGGACCCGATCGAGATCACCTACGCGACCTCGACCGACCCCTCTGCGCAGCCGTCGCTGAACCTCAACCTGAAGAACATCCCCACCGGCACGCTCGAGGGCACGCTCGTCGGCGACTTCCAGATGACCGGCGACCTCGAGGACACGGTCCGCCTGAACCTCACCTTCAGCGGCGCGCTCGAGGACGACGGCAGCGGCGGCACGCGCCGGAAGCTCGGCACCACGCGCGTCACCGGCACCGCCACCTCCGTCATCGGCGAGGGCGTGTACCAGGTGGACCTCACCATCTGATCTCAGGGCAGCAGCGGCAGGGTCCCGCCGGCGTCCGTCGGGCCGCGGGCGCCGAGGCGACGCTGGAGCCGGGCCACTCGCTTGGCGTGTTCTTCGGCGCCTTCCGCGGCCCGGGTGTGGCGGGCGTGCTCGAGCGCGCGGACGAGCTTCCCGGTCCGGTGCTCGTGCAGCTTCGCCAGCGCGAGGTGGAGCTGCGAGACGACCGCTCCACTCGCCACCGCCAGCGCATGCTCCAGCGCCTCCACCGCGGCGACCACGTTCCCCTCCCGGCGCGCGAGCTCCGCGGCCAGCGCCAGCGCTTCGGCACACAGGGCCCGGTCCGTGGACGCGGTCGCGCGCGCCGCGGCCTGGGCGAAGAGGGCCGCGCGTGCACCGTCTCCCGCGCGCGCCGCCACGGTGGCGAAGCCGAGCTGATCCCGCGGATCCCCTTCGACTCCCGCAGAACGGAACTGCCGCACGAGCTCGCCGAGCAGCGCCGCGAGCAGCGCCATGTCGTGCACGTTGTGTTCGAGCACCGGCGCCAGCAGCGCGCCGTCACCGGTGCGCAGGTACCGGAAATAGAGTTCCGGTATCTCGCTGCCCGGCACGTCCCCCACCCGTCGGAACCCGAGCACGTCCTCCTCGAGCTGAACGAGCCGCGCACCGGTCATCCGCCGCTTGAACACGCGCCGCGCGCAGTGCAGCAGGTCGAGGTGCGCCACGAGCGGCGGCGGCGTGAGCCGGTTCATCACGAAGCGACTCTTCAGGAGCGGCCAGTCGAAGGTCTTGCCGTTGTAGCTGACGAGCACCGACGCTTCCGCGAGCCGCTCCTCCACCAGCCGCAACATCGCCCGCTCTTCGCCCGGACGACGCAGGAGCAGCTGCGTGACCTTCAGGCGCTCGCCCTCGAACCAGCCGAGGCCCACCACGAAGGGCAGGGTCCCCGTCCCGCCCGCGAGGCCGGTGGTCTCGGTGTCGAGCAGCAACATCCGCCGCGGATCGATGTCGCGCAGGGAGGGATCCAGCGCGAGCGCGGCCACCAGCTCCGGCTCGGCGGTCAGGGCGCCGCGAAGCTCCGCGGTGCCGTGGCGGTGTTCGGGGAGATAGAGGTGCTCGCGCGCGAAGACCGGGCCGTGCGGCGTGTCGCGCTGCTCTGCCGGAAGCGGCGTGTTGCGGCGGGCGGCTGCTCCGCCTGACGCGGGCACTGTGGGGGCGTTGGGAACCGGCGTGCGCAGCGTCGGCGGCCGCAGGGTCGCGAGCCCCCGGCGCAGCTTGTCCGTCTGCGCGTCGGCTTCGACGAGTGGCGGTGGCTCTTCGGCCGGTACGACCTGCGGTATCGGAGCAGCCTCGGGCAGCACGTTCGCGCGCGGCGGCACCGGCGCACCGGGCACCAGCCCCGCGCCGTCGAGCCGCGACAACTTGCGCTTGAGGTCCAACGCCAAAGTCCGCTCCGCCGTTCGCTGCCGCTGCCGCGCCTTCTACTGCACCGCGTTCACGCCGAGCGCGGACAACAGCTCCAGCCCCAGCTGCCGGCGCCGGATGTCGAGCGTGCTCCCCTGCACGCCAGGCGGCGGGGACTGCTCGGGGCCGATGCAGGCGGGACAGCCGTCCTCGCACTCGCAGCCCTCCATCAGCCTCCGCGCGCGGCGCAGGAGCTCCTCGCGCTGCTCGAAGAGGCGCGGCGAGAGCCCGACACCGCCGGGGATGTGGTCGTAGAGGAACACGGTGGGATCGAAGCCGGGGCCTTCACCGGGCGCCTTGCGCGGCATGCCCTCCCCTTCGCTCCGGCTCCCCAGCGTCCGGCCCAGATCGCGCGGGTCGATCATCAGGCCCACGCAGGCCACCGTGTGCAGCGCGCAGGAGATGCCGCGCAGCGCTTCGACGACCGCGGGCCTCGGCGCGCGCATGCTGCGGACGACGTCTTCCGGCACCGTCAGCCAGAACGCGGTGGTGTGCATCTGCATCTCCGGCAGCACCACGTCGCCGTAGCCCACGTTCTCGTGCGTGTTGAACTTGATCTTCTTGTAGCCGACGACCTTCTCCACCACCGAGACCTCGCCCGCGCCCACGCGGAAGCCGAGTCCCTCCGCACCGGGCTCGCGCGCCACGTCCTCCTGCGTCACCTCCACGCGGGTGTAGGTCATGGCGTCGGTGAAGTAGTCCGGCGCGACCTTGCGCACGAAGGCCTTGTGGTTCGGCTGGTCGAACTTCTCCACCTGGTACTGCTCGCCGTCGTGTTGGTAGATGGCCTGCTCGTGCAGCATCGTGTGGGCGCTGCGCCAGTCCATCTCGCCCAGCGTGCGGTCCGTCCCCAGCTCCACGATGACCACGTTGTCCCAGCCCACGCTGCGCAGCGAGACGTGGTTCGCCGGATACGCGTCCGACGACCAGTGGAAGGTGCGCTTGCCCGCGGCGCCTTCGGCCGGATGCAGCACGCCGTGCGAGGTGAGGAACTCCAGCGCGTCTCCGGTTGCCGGCGGGGGCACGTCGCGGAAGCCCTCGCCCTCTTCGAAGGGCAGCTCGAAGGCCGCGCACTTGAGGTGCTGGACGAGGATCTCCACGTTGTCCGGATCGATCCGCGCCTCCTCCACCGGCGCGCCGGTCAGGGCCTGCGGTGACGAGGCGAAGAACTGATCGAGCGGCGCCGACGACGCCACCATCAGCGCGAGGCTCTGTCCCTGCCTTCGTCCCGCGCGGCCGAAGCGCTGCCACAGCGCCGCCACGCTGCCCGGGTAGCCCGCGCACACCACCGCGTCCAGCGAGCCGATGTCGATGCCCAGCTCCAGCGCGTTCGTCGCCACCACGCACTTGATCTGCCCCGCGCGCAGCTGCGCTTCGATCTCGCGACGACGCGCGGGCAGATAGCCGCCGCGGTAGCCCATGATCGAGTCGGCGTCGATCTTGTCCTCGGCGAGGCGCTCGCGGAGGTACTTGAGCATCACCTCCACCGAGTTCCGCGACTGACCGAAGAGGATGGTGGAGACGCCGCGCCGCACCAGCGAGGCGGTCAGCTTCACCGAGGCCTTTAGGTAGCTCTCCCGGATCCCCAGCTCCGGGTTCACCACCGGCGGGTTGTAGACCATCACCCGCCGCGAGCCGGTGGCCGCTCCGCTCTCGGAGACCAGCGAGACCTCGCGACCGAGCATCCTCGACGCGTGCTCCGCCGGATTGCCGATCGTCGCCGACGAGAAGATGAAGGTGGGCGAGGCGCCGTGAAAACGCGCCACCCGCCAGAGCCTGCGCAGCACGTTCGCGAGGTGCGAGCCGAACACGCCGCGGTAGGTGTGCAGCTCGTCGATCACCACGTAGCGAAGCGACGCGAAGAGCCTCGCCCAGCCCGCGTGATGCGGGAGCACGCCGGTGTGCAGCATGTCCGGGTTGGTGAGGATGACGCCGCTGCGTTCCCTCGCCGCGCGCCGTGCGTCGCCGGGCGTGTCGCCGTCGAAGGTGATCGCGCCGTGGGAGAGCCCCGCGTCGGTCATCATCCCGCGCAGCGCCTCCTCCTGATCGCGCGAGAGCGCCTTGGTGGGGAAGAGGTAGAGGGCGCGCGCTTCCGGCTCGCGGGCAAACCGCTCGAGGACCGGCAGGTTGTAGCAGAGCGACTTTCCCGACGCCGTGGGCGTGGCGATGCAGAGGTCCTTGCCCTGTGCCGCGAGCGCGTAGGCCTCGGCCTGGTGCGAGTAGAGCTGCTGGAGGCCGCGCTTGTGCAACGCGTCCCGCACGTTCGGCGAGAGGTCGTCCGGCAGCGGCGCGAAGCGGGCCTCGCGCGCGGGGACCTCGTCGTCGAGCACGAAGCACCGGCTCAGCCGCCTGTCGTTGCGCCACTCGCCGAGCACCGCACCGAGACCGCTCGCGCGGCTCCACGGGGCTCCCGGCCGCCCGAAGGCCCGGGCATCACCTGTCCCTGACAACGTTCCGCCCTCCGCGAAGTGGCGGCACTGTACAGGCGTGCACCCGGTGCGGCAATCGAGGGCGCGTCTCGCGGACGGCTGTGCCTGCCTGCCCTCCGCGGGGTCAGCTCAAGGACACGCGCCGCCGCGGTCGAGCTCTCCGAAGGTGATGTGGGTGATGGGATGGCTGCCCTTGAACGCGCTCTTCGGCAGCGCCTCCCACAGCACGCCGTCGTCGCTGCGGAAGAACTCCTGCTGCTCGTACCAGCGTCCCCACTCGTCGTTCACCGCGACGAAGGTGCCGTCTCCGTATCCGACCACGCCGATCGACGGTCCGGCCGCGGTGGTCACGCCGCCGTCCGCCAGCGGCCTGCGCACCTGCGTGGGCGTCGAGGTCCAGCTCGAGCCGTCTGAACTTTCGAAGCGCGCGCGCGTGCCGCTGGAGGTGGTGCCGAAGAACACGAAGCTCGAGCCCGTCCACAGGAGCGTCGAGCGCACGGTGCCGCCCACGTTCGAGACGGGAGTCCAGGTGTCCCCGCGATCGGGCGAGACGCACACGCCTCCGCTGCCTGCGATGACGATCACGCCGTTGCCCACCGAGATCCCTCCGACGGTCAGCGGCGCGCGACAGGCCGCGGGCGCGTTCTTCACCTGCCACCCACTGAGCCCGCCGCTCCGGTTCACCGCCAGCGCGTTGTCTCCGGAGAGCACGAACACGCCGCCGTCGAGATCGCCTCCACCGCCGCGACGCACCGTCCCCATCCCGCCGAGGTACGGCGCGGTCATCATCGTCTCGCCGTCGTCGTCGCTGACCGAAGGTGAAGCCGAAGCGAAGAGCAGCCGGCCCTCCACGTTCACGGTGCTCGCGTAGGCCTTGCCCGTCTCCACCGTCTCCCAGTTCAGCCCGTCGCGGCTCCGGCGCACGCTGCCCGGCGGGCCCCAGCCGAAGTTGGCGACGACGTGCTCCTTGCCGAAGCCGATGCCGCGGCCGCTCGTCGGTTGGTGATCGCACTCGATCTCCACCCCACCGGGAGGCTGCTGCCAGCAACGCGCGTTCGCCGGCGCGTCGTCACGATCCGCAACCCAGGTGCGACCCTGATCGCAGCTCACCGCCGTGCGCGCGAGATGGCCCTGCGCGACGAACGCCCAGACCCGTCCGGTGACGCCGCCGTCGGTGCCCGCGTCTTCTGGAGGCATGCCGGCGTCGTCTCTCTCTCCCGCGTCGTCTTCGTCGTTCGGAAGCGCGCCTGCGTCGGTCGCGTCCACGAGCCCGGCATCGGTCGGCTGCTGCGGGTGCGGCAGTGGCTGCTCGATGGGACCTGCCGAACCGGCGCACCCGAGCGCGAAGACTCCGAACAGCAGGGAGAGCGAACGCAGCGCGCGACCGGTCGTCGTCATAGGCGTTCGAGCCTATGCCGGAAGCCCGAGCCGGTGTGCCTCCCCGTCGCGATCCCGGAGGCCATCGTGCGGCGCCCGTCGCTCGGGAAGAGGCGGCGAGAGCACGCGCTCGGCGAACTCCTCCGCGCTCCACGGCAGCCAGCGGATGCCCAGATCCCCGAGCAGCTCGCGGCGTGCGCGCGTGAGCGAGGTGGAGACGATGTACGCGCTGCAGACCGCGAGCTCGCCATCCATCGCGTGACCGTGCGACGCCTGCAGGCTCTGCCACAGCGGCGCCTCCTCGAGCTTCGTGCCCACGATCACGAACGGATGCGTCACGAGGTCCTTCACGAAGCGCGCGTACCAGGCGTCGAACTGCGCGAGCCGGCGGCCGTACTGCGTGGTGGAGAAGGTCACGTGCCGGATGCCGTCGTGCACCGAGCCGTTGAGGTGGATGAAGGGCAACACGTCCGGGCGCAGAAGGCGCTCGTCGAACTCCTGGGTGAGCGCGCTGAGCGACTCCACGCGGCGAGGCAGCTCGAAGCGGCGCGCGGCGGCGACCTCGATGTCGTCCACGTTGAGCGTCCACACCCGACGCCACGGGACGGAGAACCAGCGCCCATAGAAGTCGGGCAGTCCGTCGCCGCGCACGCAGAGCGTCTGCTTGAGCAGCGCGTCGAGCTCCTCGGGGCACTTGCGAGAGGCGTGGTGGAAAAGGTCGGTCAGCGTGCTCGCGTCCTGCGGCTCGTCCGGAAAACAGAGGTCCCAGATCGCGCGCGTGACCTCCTCGGTCGATGGGATCGTTCCGCCGTTGGTGGCGAAGGCGCTCGCGCTGAAGCCGGCGCCGGTGAAGAGCATCGCTTCACCCGAAGCGAGGATCCGCCTCAGGCTGTCCACGTCGTCCGGGGCCATCGCAGGGAAGATGCGCATCGCCGCGCGGGCCGTCGCCTGGCTGCCTGCGTGGCGTGTTCAAGCCGCTTGCCCGCTCACGTCATGAACGTAGACTCGCGCGGCTCATGGCCCTCACCGCGGCACGACGGAAGAAGCTGCAGCAGAAGCTCGTGGACCTGCGCGAGGAGCTCGCCGGCAGAGCGCCGGACGCGATCCTCCCCAACCGAACCAGCGACGCGGAGGTCGGCGGGGACGAGGACGAGCAGCCGCTCAACGAAATGCTCCAGTCCATCGCCTCGAGCCGCAACCGCACCCGCGACCTCACGCTGAAGCGGATCGCCCGCGCGCTGGAGAAGCTCCTCAAGGACGAGGAGATGTTCGGACTGTGCGAGACGTGTGAAGAGGAGATCGACGCGCGCAGGCTCGAGGCCGTGCCCTACGCGGAGCTCTGCGCCGAATGCCAGGGCAAGAGGGACTCGCAGCGCGGGCCGGCGACGCGGAAGAAGCTCACCGACTATCAGTGACGCGTAGTGACGCCCTGAAAGCGTACGGCCCGGCGATCGCGAGAGATCACCGGGCCGTCGTCATTTCACGCGTAGGCAGCGCTCGCGTTACAGAGCAGCGCGGCGGCGCCGGCGGCCGTCGATCACGAGCAGCACGGGCCCCACCAGCGCGAGCGCGGAACCGGCAGCGACGGGAAGCGTGGGATTGAGCCCGGCAGAGGCCGCGAGGACCGGCACCGTGGCGCCGCCGCCCGCGTAGCCCTCTGCAGGGTCGTACTGCTCCGCGCCCGCGTAGCGCTCGACGAGCACCCGCTGGTACCCGAGCAGCTCCTGCTCGCCTTCGAGCTCCCGCTTCGCCGCGCCGGAGATCGCCCGGACGCGATCGCCGGAGATCGTGAAGTAGGAGGACAACGGCGCATCGAGCACGAGGTGCGTCTTCTCCTCGAGCTCGGCCAGCGCGAGGCCCGCCTCCCGGTCTTCGTCGAAGTACGCCAGCGCGACCTCGCCGCCGAGCTGCGGATCCCGCCACGCGACGACGGTGCCCACCACGCGGCCTTCGTCGAAGAGCGGCGCGGCCCACTGATCGATGGCCTCGGTCGCCGCTGCCCGCTCGTCGCCCGCGAGGAACGCGCGGGTCCACGTGTGCACGCGGAAGACGGCGCCGAACTGCGGCTTGCTCAACGCCAACGCCTGCTCACCTTCGATCACGCGCGCGGCGGCGGAGATCTCGCGAAGCTCCTCCATGGCGCTCTGCTCGAACCACTTCGTCACCGCTTCGTCCACGTCGTTGCCCCGCTCCGCGAACGCCGGCATCGCGACACCGAGGGCCGCCACCAGCACGACGAATCCACGCTTCCACTGGGAATGGTTCATGTCGTCCTCGCCTTTCAGAAGTTGTAGCGGCCGTGGGTGGTCTTCCACGTGGAGTTGTTGCTCAGGTACGAGTGGCTGCCGCTCTTCTTCGTGCCCGAGGCGGGGTCGGACCAGTACACGGTGCTCGTGCCCGAGTAGCCGTGGATGGCGACGATGTGACCGGTGGAGAGGCTGGTGGAGTGGTAGCCGTAGCGGATCTGCTGCGGCACATAGCGGTCGATGTCGTAGCGGATGCTGATGTGCGAGGGCATCTGGTACACGATCGACCCGCCCGAGACGCCGGCGTAGGCGTAGATGCGATCGAGCTGCGTGATGAAGCCGCCGGGGTTGTTCGGGCAGGTCGTGGACTGGAACCCCTTCTTCACCAGCGTGCACTGCGAATGCACGGTCCCCCTCAAGTAGCGGATGACCGACTTGCTGGAGGCAGCCCAGCACCACTGCGACTGCTCCTGCTTGTCCACCGTGAACGACAGCGTCAATGCCTGGACGACCGGAACGACAGCGACGACCAACCCGAGCGCCATCAATGCGACGGCGGTACTTCGGAGCTTCGGCCTCATCCTCGTCTCCTGGTGACGGATCCGAAGAGCCGGACCCGAGCCGCGGACGGTACAAGCCGGCCTGCTGGGCAAGCGGGCGACAGCCGACGATTTGAGCTCCAAATGTCGGGCAGAAGTCGCGCGCAGAGTTTCGCGCTGCTCTCTCCCGTTTCTCCCGTTCGCTCCGCGAGAAGTTTCCGTCGCGATTGACGGCTGGACCCACGGCGGGTGGCGCCTATGCTCCGCGCCGCATGTCCTCCTCTCCTGTGGGTCCGCACGCGCGCAGGCCCGTCGTCGTCACCGGCTGCAACCGGGGCATCGGCCTCGAGATCGCGCACGCGTTCCTCGAGTCCGGACACCGGGTCCTCGGGCTCTCGCGTGGCGCGCCACCCTCCCGGCTCACTGAGCACGCCGCCTTCGTCCAGGTGCCTTTCGACGCGTCGGACTCGGCCTCCGTGGAGCGTGCGGCAGCGCAAGTGTTGGAGCACGCCGAGGGCGCCGCGCCCTGGGCCCTCGTGAACAACGCCGGGATCGCTTTGAGTGCACCGCTCGCGAAGACGACGAACGAGGACTACGCGCGCACCATGGCGGTGAACGTGACCGCGCCGTATTTGCTCTCCCGCGCGCTGATGCCCGCGATGGCGAAGGCCGGCGGCGGGCGGGTGATCAACGTGGCCTCCACCGCGGGCCTGAAGGGCTTCCGCTACACCAGCGCCTACTGCGCCTCGAAGCACGCGCTCATCGGACTCACCCGCGCGCTCGCCGTGGAGTACGCGCAGAAGGGCGTGACGGTGAACGCGGTGTGCCCGGGCTGGACGGACACGGACATGCTCGCGGCCTCGGCGGCGAACATCTCGAAGGCGACCGGCCGCAGCGAGGACGACGCGCGCAAGGCCCTCGCGGACATGAACCCGATGGGCCGGCTCATCCAGCCCGCGCACGTGGCGAAGATGTGCCTCTTCCTCAGCTCCGACGCGGCAGAGACCGTGACCGGCGCGACGTGGACGATGGACGGTGGAGAGTCGGCATGAGCCTGAAGAACGTGAGCCCCGAGGGATGGGTCCCGCCGCGCGGGTACTCGAACGGACTGATCGGCGAGGGCCGCGTGCTCTTCGTCGCCGGACAGATCGGCTGGGATCCGCGCACGCAACCGCCGGTGTTCGAGAAGACGTTCGCCGGCCAGTTCGACCGCGCGCTCTCCAACGTGATGGAGGTCGTGCGCGCGGCGGGCGGCACCGCGGAGAACATCGCGCGGATGACCGTCTATGTGACCGACAAGCGCGAGTACAACGCGGCGGTGAAGGACGTCGGCGCGGCGTGGCGCAAGCACATCGGCAAGCACTACCCGGCGATGGCGCTCGTCGTGGTCGCGGCGCTGCTCGAGGACGAGGCGAAGGTGGAGATCGAAGCGACCGCGGTCCTGTGAAGGAGCCGTGAAGCGTCAGGGCGGGCGGCGTGCTAGAGCCTGCGCATGCACGCCCCGTCCTCCTTCCGCTTCGAGGTGAGGGACCAGGTCGGTCTCATCACCCTCAACCGTCCCGAGCAGCTCAACGCGCTCACCTTCGAGGTGTACGCGGAGCTGCGCGACCTCTTCCGCGATCTCGAGCGCGACAGCTCGGTGAAGAGCGTCGTCATCACCGGCGAGGGCCGCGGCTTCTGCTCCGGTGGCGACGTGAACTCGATCATCGGCGAGCTGTTCAGCCGCGACATGCCGGGGCTCGTCGAGTTCACCCGCATGACCTGCGACCTCATCCGCAACATGCGCGCGCTGCGCAAGCCGATCATCGCGGCGCTGAACGGCACGGCTGCGGGCGCGGGCTCGGTCATCGCGCTGGCCTCCGATCTGCGCGTGGCCTCGGAGAAGGCGAAGATCGCGTTCCTCTTCGTGAAGGTCGGACTGGCCGGCGCGGACATGGGCGCGGCGTTCCTCTTGCCGCGGATCGTGGGCGTGGGCCGGGCGACGGAGCTGCTCATGTTCGGCGACGCGATCGACGCGGCGACCGCGGAGCGCTACGGCCTCTACAACAAGGTCGTCCCGCCGGAGCGCGTGCTCGAGGAGTCGCTCGCGTGGGCGAAGCGGCTGGCGGAGGGGCCGACCTTCGCGCTGGGCATGACGAAGGAGCTCCTCAACGGCGAGCTCTCCATGGACCTGTGGAACGCGCTCGACAACGAGGCCCGCGCGCAGGCGGTCTGCATGCAGACGAAGGACTTCCGCGAGGCCTACGAGGCCTTCACCGAGAAGCGTCCCGCGCGCTTCACCGGGAAGTAGGCACCCATGTCCAACCTCAAGGATGCGTCCAATCCCTTCCTCGAGCCGCACCACCGTGCGCTCGCCGAAGACGCGCGTGCCCGCTACGTCACGCTCGAAGCGCGGGTCGAAGACGAGGGCGACGACGCCGGCCTCTTCCAGCGGGTGAAGGCGCAGGGTGACTTCCGGCACCTCGTGCCCGCGCGCTGGGGCGGCGCCTCCGAAGCGATGGACGTGCGCTCCATCTGCGTGCTCCGCGAGGAGATGGCCTACCGCAACGCGGCGGCGGACTCGCTCTTCGCGGTGCAGGGGCTCGGGAGTCATCCGGTGCTGCTCGGCGGAAGCGACGCGCAGAAGGCGGAGCTGCTGCCGAAGGTCGCGGACGGCTCGGCGCTGTTCGCGTTCGGGCTGACGGAGGCGGAAGCGGGCTCGGACGTGGCGGCGCTGCAGACGACCGCGCGGCGAGACGGCGACTTCTACGTCATCGACGGAGACAAGCGCTTCATCTCCAACGCCGGCGTGGCCACGCACTACACGATCTTCGCGCGCACCGGCGAGGGCTCGAAGGGCATCAGCGCCTTCGTCGTTCCGCACGACGCACCGGGCTTCAGGGTCGCGCGTCGGATGCAGATGCTCGGCGACCATCCCATCGGCGAGCTGGAGCTGCGCGGCTGCCGCGTGCCGCTCTCCGCGAGGCTCGGCGAAGAGGGCGGGGGGATGCGGCTCGCGCTGGGGACGCTCGACGTGTTCCGCAGCACGGTGGGCGCGGCGGCGGTGGGCATGGCAAGGCGGGCGCTGGATGAGGCGCTCTCCTACACGACCTCGCGCAGGCAGTTCGGCGCGCCGTTGAGCGACCTTCAGGGCGTGCAGTTCCTCCTCGCGGAGAGCGCAGTCGAGCTCGATGCGTCACGCCTGCTCGTCCACCGTGCGGCGGCGGTGAAGGACAGCGGCCAGGCGCGCGTCACCTACGAGGCCGCGGTGGGCAAGCTCTTCGCCACCGAGGCGGCGCAGCGGATCATCGACCGGGCGCTGCAGCTGCACGGCGGCAACGGCGTCGTGCGGGGCTTCGCGGTGGAGCGCCTGTACCGGGACATCCGCGCTCTCCGGATCTACGAGGGAGCAACCGAGGTCCAGAAGGTCGTCATCGCGCGTCACCTGCTCGGCGGCCGCTGAGCCGGTTTAGGATGCGCCGCATGGGTGCTCGGTACCGGCTGACGCGCAGGCTCGCGTCGGGTGGCAATGCGGAGGTGTTTCTCGGCATGGCCGCCAACGATGGCAGTGGCGCGGTGGAGCAGCCGGTGGTGATGAAGCGCGTGCCGCTCTCGGTGCTCGAGGACGAGCGCTTCGGGCAGCGTTTCCTCACCGATGCACGCAGCGCGGAGAGGCTGCAGCACCCCAACCTTCTCCGGATCCTCGAGGTCGGCCGGGGACGTGACGGACAGCTGTTCCTCGTGAGCGAGGCGGTGGACGGCTGGAGCCTCCGCACGGTGCGCCTGCGCGCGCGCGAGCTGGGCCGTGTGATTCCGCCGGACGTCGCCGCGTTGATCGTCTCGCAGGTGAACGCGGGGCTCATGCACGCGTACGCACGCACCTTCGAGGAGCGAGGGCTACCCGCCGCGCACCGCGACGTGTCCGACGAGAACGTCTTCGTCTCGCGTGGCGGTGAGGTGAAGCTCGCGGAGTTCGGTCTCGCCCGCTTCGTGCCGCCCGCGGATCCGCTCGCGTCCGCCGTCTCGCCGGAGAGGTTCCGCTACGCCGCGCCGGAGCTGCTGACCGGCGGAGAGGCCACCCAGGACAGCGACATGTTCGCGCTCGGCGTGCTCTTCCACGAGCTGCTGACCGGCGTGCCGCCGTGGGGTGAGGTCGCGACGTTCGATGCGTGGATGTCCTGCGTGCGCGGACCTGCCACCGAGCTGTCGCGATTGCCCGAACCGCTGCGCGCAGTCGTCGCCCGGATGATCGAGCACGAGCCGCTGGTGCGGATCACCCCGCCGGAGCTGGCGCAGGTGCTGGCGCCGTTCGTTCCAACGACGACGGCAGCTCTCGCCGAGTTCCTCGGGGCGCTGGCGCTGCTGCAGACCGATCTCTCCGCGCCCAATGGCTCGGGCTCACAGCCGTTCGAGCTGCAGCCGGAAGCGGACGCCTCGTCCGATCCATTCGCGACAAGCGGCACGGCTTCGGCTTCGGCTTCGGCATCGAACTCCGCATCGGCTTCGTCGCTCGAGCGCTTTGGCACCCTCGGCTGGACCTCAGCGGATCCCGTTCCGCACGCGCGCGAGGCCCGGGTCGAAGATCTGCTCGCGGACCTCGGCACCGGACAGCCCGTCGCGTTCCCCGGCTTCTCGGATGCGGGCGACGGAGATCTGGAGCTTGCGCGCACCGTGCAGGTGGAGCCCGCTCCGCTCGTGCCCTTCGACTACGGGCGCCACGACGGCCGCACGGCGAGGAAGTGGGTGAAGCGGTCGGTGGCGCTGGTGCTGGTGGCTGCCGCGGTCGGCTTCGGTGGCTGGTACGAGTGGCCGCAGCTCTCGCGCGCGCTCGGCAACGCATTTCCGGAGGTCTTCTCCGGCGGTCGCATCGGCGTGCTTCGCGTCGAGTCCACCCCGCCCGGCGCGATGGTGCACATCGACGGCGCGATCGTCGGCGTGACCCCGATGCTGGTCGAGAACCTCTATCCGCGCCGCGCCATCCCCATCGAGGTCACGCGCGACGGCTACCACCGCTGGGAGGGCGAGTTCGTCGGCGGCCAGGACGCGACGGTCGAGGTCGGGCTCGTGCGCAGGCGCGGCGCTCCGGCGGACGTGGCCGGCGCGAGTCCCTCCACGTTGCCGTAGCGCGCCACGCTCGCGAAGCAGGCAGGCGGGGCGGCAGCTCGGGCACGAAGGGCGAGGTCACCCGGGGTCGCGGCAGTGTGTTCCGTGCCTACCGTTGAGGCATGCCGCTTCGTCTCGACACCCTGATGCCGCCGCTCCGGCCGGCCCACCGCTGGCTCAATGACGACCCCGTCCGCGAAGCAGAGCTGCGGGGCCATCCGGTCCTCGTGCACTTCTGGGCGCTGAGCTGCCCCACCTGCAAGGAGCAGTTCCCCCGCCTGGCCGAGTGGCAGGCGCGCTACCCGGAGCTGCAAGTGATCAGCGTGCACACGCCACTCTCGGTCGAGGACATGAACGACGAGGCGGTGGCGGATGCGGTCGCGGCCTTCGAGCTGTCGATGCCGGTGGCGCTCGACGGTGACGACGGCGCGCTCGCGGACGCGTACCACATCCAGGTGTTGCCGGCGTTCTTCGTGTTCGACGCGGAGGGGCACCTGCGCCTCTACCACGCGGGCCCGGATGCGCTGGAGCCGGTGGGCCGCACGCTGGAGCGGCTCGCGCACGACGCGCATCCTGAGGAGCACGAGGCTCACGACACCGAGCACGAGGCGCACGACGACGATCGGCCGCGGCTGCGTGAGCAGGGCAACGAGGGCGCCGGCGCCCCGCATTAGCGGCTTCGCACTTGAGGAATCTGGCGGGAGGTGAGCCATGGCGGCTGGACTGCATCTGGGTGTGGGCATGCTCGGCGGCTTCGCGGTGACGAGCGCGGTGCTCGGCGTGAAGCGCCGCTACGACTTCGCGGGGAAGGTGGCGGTGGTCACCGGCGGCTCGCGCGGCCTCGGCCTGGCGCTGGCGCGTGAGCTGGCGAGGCGGGGCGCGCGGCTGGCACTCTGCGCGCGCGACGAAGCGGAACTGGAGGACGCGCGGCGCGAGTTGCAGGACGCGGGTGCGGACGTGTTCGTGGCGCCGTGCGACGTGAGCAACCAGGACGACGTCCGTCACTTCGTGCAGCGCGTGCGCGAGACCCTCGGCCAGATCGACGTGCTGGTGAACAACGCCGGCGTCATCGAGGTTGGGCCGCTCGAGGCGATGGACGAGAGCGACTTCGAGGAGGCGATGCAGACGCACTTCTACGGACCGCTCTACTTCTCGCTGGAGATCGCTCCCGAGCTGCGGCGCCGGCGCGACGGGCGGATCATCAACATCTCCTCCGTTGGTGGGAAGGTCGCGGTGCCGCACCTCGCGCCCTACTGCGCGAGCAAGTTCGCGCTCACCGGCTTCAGCGACAGCCTGCGCAGCGAGCTCGCGAAGGACAACGTGTACGTCACCACCGTCTGTCCCGGTCTGCTTCGCACCGGCAGCGCGCTGCACGCGAAGTTCAAGGGCAAGGCGCTCGAGGAGTACGCGCTCTTCAAACGCGGCGCGGTGCTCCCGCTGGTGACGATGGAGCCCTCCCGCGCGGCGCGCCGGATCATCAACGCGTCTTCATACGGTCGCGCGGAGCTGATCCTCACGCCGCAGGCGAAGCTGGCGGTGAAGGCGCGCGCCCTCTTCCCGGAGCTCGTCCTCAACACCACCGGCCTCGTGGAGCGGTTCCTCCCCAATGCGCACGGCGGCACCACCGAGCAGATCCCCGGCGAAGACCTCGAGCCGCCGCGCGGTGGGAGCGTGTTCGACCGGCTGCTGCGCTACACCGCGCTGCGGTTCAACGAGTACCGGGCCTAAAGGCGCCTAAAGGTCCTCCGACCCCGGCATCTGCCAGCGGCCCTTGTGCTCCGCCGCACGCGCGAGCTGCTCGTCCAGCGCGCGGAAGGTCTCGGTGTTCCCCGCCTGCTCGTAGTCCGCGAGCGCCTCCGCGCACTCGGGGATGCGGCGGAGGAACTCGTTCACCACGTCCGGCGTGAGCGTAGGCGCGTGCATCCCGTACCCCAGCCGCTCCAGATAGAGCGCGTTGAGCGTCTGCTCGAACTGCTTGCCCAGCGGGTGCGAGAGGATGGGCTTGTGCAGGTACACGGCCTCGCTCATCAGCGTGAAGCCGCCACCGGCAATGACCGCCTTCGCAGTCCGCAGATCGTCGATGAAGCCGCTCTCGCTGAAGGGACGGAAGAGGAGGTTGTCCTCCTGCACGTCCTCGGTGAGGTCGCGCCGCATCCCGTAGATCCGGCACGGGACGCCCGACCGCTTGAGCACGTCGAGCAGCGCGAAGTTCGTGGTGGAGGTCTGGTACACGAGCAGGTGTTCGCCCTCCTCCGGCTTCGCGGCGAGGATCTCCGGCCGCAGGATCGACGGCACCAGCGTCGTCCGCTCCTTGCGCACCGGCGGCCGGAAGAACGTGGTCACGAGGTAGTGGAACGCGCCCGGCGCCTTCGACTTCACGATCGAACGCGTGAGCTCGAACTCGTCCTCGCGGCCCGCGAGCAGCTCCGGGTCGTGCTTGCAGCGGTTGATGATCTGGATGTTGTCGAGCGCGATGACCGGCAGCCGGTGATTGAGCCCGTACAGGTAGCTGAAGCTCTCGAAGTCGCTGATGACGACGTCCGGTTTGAAGGACTCGGTGAGCTCGAAGTAGGTGCGCACGTTGTCCGGCAGCCCCTTCATCGCGCCCTTGAGGTTCTGCAGCACGGTCTGCCAGTTGCGCACCGAGTTGCCCTCGTACGCGATGGTCAGGCCCCAGATGCCGCGCACGTTCTCGAACCGTTTGGCGAGGTACTCGCGCGCGCGCCCCGAGACGACGATCTCCACCTCGTGGTGCTTCACCAGCTCTTCGAGCACCACCCGCGACCGCGTGGCGTGGCCCATGCCCTCGCCGACGACTCCATAGAGGATGCGCATGCCGCGGACCTTATCTGCTAAATCTCCGCCCATGGCGCGCGGGCGCAGCACCCCATCGCTGAAGCGCGGCGTGCTGCTCGGGCTCGTCTCGGCGCTCATCCTCGGTGGCGTGGTTCTCGCGGTGCTCGGCTGGCGGATGTCGGTCGTCGGCCCCGACTGCGCAGGGCTCACCCGCGAAGAGTGCGCGCTGGAGCGGGAGATCGCGCTCGCGGTGGGCCAGCGTCAGACGCTCTTCGGCGCGGCGATGGCGGTGCTCGGCGTATCGGTGGCGCTGTTCGTGCGGCTCGGCGCGCGCGACGACGGCGGGTCAGACGGAGACAGGGAGACGACGGCATGACGACGAACGCGGCCCACCTCAACGCGGACGAGGCAGCGGCGCTGGATCCGCACGCGCTCCCCGAGCGCCTGAACCTCGCCGAGGTCTTCCTCTACCGGCAGCTCGCGAAGTTCCGCGACAAGCCGGCGCTGCTGCACGACGGCGGGACCGTCACCTACGGCCAGCTCGCAGAGGAGTGCGACCGCGCGACCGCCCTGTTCAAGTCGCTCGGGCTGCAGATGGAGCAGCGCGTGCTGCTCATGCTCCCGGACGTCCCCGAGTTCGCCGCCGCGTGGCTGGGCACGGTGAAGGCGGGCGGCGTCGTCTGCGCGGTGGCGCCGGAGCAGAAGGCGGAGGAGGCGCGCTACTACCTGCAGTACACGCGCGCGAAGATCCTCGTGGTCCACGTCAGCGCGCTGCCGATGGTGAACGCGGTCGCCGGAGACTGTCCGCACCTCGAGGCCGTGCTCGTCGTCGGCGGCGAGCCGGGCCGTCACCTCGACTGGCGCAAGGAGACGCAGCGCGTGCGCCCGGACCCGACCTTCGCGGACACGCACCGCGACGATCCGGCGGTGTGGCTCTTCACCTCCGGCTCCACCGGCTTTCCCAAGGGCGCGGTGCACAAGGGGCACGACTTCCTCTTCAACGCGCTGACCTACGGCCTGCCGATCCTCGGCCTCTCCGAGCGCGACGTGACGCTCGCGGTGCCGAAGCTCGCGTTCGGCTACGCGCTGGGGACGAACCTCCTCTTCCCGCTGCTCGTGGGCGCAAGCTCCGTCCTCTTCGCGGAGAAGAGCACGCCCGAGCGCCTCTTCGAGCTCATCGCGAAGCACCGGCCCACGCTGCTCACCTCGGTGCCCACGTCGATCAACGCGATGGCGAACCATCCCCGCGTGAAGGAGCTCGACTTCTCGTCCTTGCGCGTGTGCATCAGCGCGGGCGAGGCGCTGCCGGCGGAGCTCTACCACCGGTGGAAGGGCGCGACCGGCGTGGAGATCCTCGACGGCATCGGCTCGGCGGAGATGTTCCACATCTTCATCACCAACCGCTTCGGCGACGTGAAGCTCGGTTCGCTCGGGCGCGTGGTGGAGGGCTACCGCGCGAAGATCGCCGACGAAGAGGGACGCGAGCTGCCGCGCGGTGAGGTCGGCACGCTGTGGATCAGCGGCGACTCCATGGCGCTCGAGTACTGGCACGAGCACGCGAAGAGCAAGCACACCTTCCGCGGCGACTGGTGCGTGTCGGCGGACAAGTTCTACCAGGACGAGGAGGGCTACTTCTTCTTCTGCGGCCGCGGCGACGACATGCTGAAGGTCGCGGGCAAGTGGCTCTCACCGCTCGAGGTCGAGAACGCGCTGCTCTCCCACGCGGCGGTGCGCGAGGCCGCGGTGGTCGGCTTCAAGGGCGCGGACGGGCTCGACAAGCCGCGCGCGTTCGTGGTGCTGAAGGAGGGCCACGAGCGCACGGCCGAGCTCGCCGAATCGATCAAGGCGCACGTGCGCGACACGCTCGCTGCGTTCAAGGCCCCGCGCGACGTGGTGTTCCTCGACGCGCTGCCGAAGAGCGATCGCGGCAAGGTCCTCAAGTCGGCGCTGAAGGAGTAGAGGCTTTCCGACATGCACGAACACGCTCCCCTGAAGGCCGCAGAGCTCCCCTGGACCGAGGTAGAGCGCCTCGCCGAGGAGGGCGCGGTGGCACTGCTGCCCATCGGCTCGACCGAAGCGCACGGCCCTCACCTGCCGCTCAACGTGGACGTGATCATCGCCGAGGCCGTGTGCGCGAGCGCGGCGCGTGAGCTCGCCTCCCGAAACATCCGCACGCTCATCTTCCCGCCCGTCTCCTACGGCCTCACCGACTTCGCGGCCGCGTTCAGCGGGACGGTGTCGGTGGCGGCGGAGGCGACCTGCGCGTACCTCGCGGGCGTGCTCGGCGGGATCGCGGCGCACGGCTTCCGCGCGGTGGCGGCGGTGAACCACCACGTCGAACCCGCGCACTTCAAGGTCGTGCACGAGGCGGTGAAGCGCGCGGCGGCGGCGCATCCTTCCGTGAAGCTCCTCGCGCCGGATCACCGGCGGCCACCCTTCGTCGCGGAGCTCGGCGCGGAGTTCACCGGCGGCGGCAGCCACGCGGGGCTCTACGAGACCTCGCTCATGCTCGCGGCCGCACCGCATCTGGTGCGAGAGGACGTGCGCGCTTCTTTGCCCTCGCTGGAGATCGATCTCCCCGGCGCGATCAAGGCGGGCGCGAAGGACTTCGCCGGCGCGGGCGGACCCGACGCGTACTTCGGCGCCCCGGCCGCGGCGACGCGCGAGGAGGGAGAGAGGCTGCTCGCACGGCTGGGGGCCTTCGTGGCGGACGCCCTCACGGCGCCGAGCGGAGGTTTGCCTCCGCGTTAAGAAAAGCTGATAATCCGCGCGCCCTACCGGAGACCCGGCTAATGCAACTGGAAAGCCTGAAGATGTTTTGTGACGTGGTGGAAACGGGCTCGTTCTCCCGTGCCGCGCAGCTCAACCACGTGACCCAGTCCGCGGTGAGTCAGCAGATCCGCGCGCTGGAGACGCGTTACGCGCAGAAGCTGCTCTCGCGCAGCGCCCGTCAGGTCACGCCCACGCCGGCGGGCGAACGGCTCTTCCGGGGTTGCAAGGAGATCCTCGCGCGCTTCAGCGAGGTCGAGCAGGAGATCCGCGAGCAGTCCGCCGACGTCGTGGGCACCTGCACCGTCTCCACCATCTACTCGGTGGGCCTGCACGAGCTGCAGAGCATCATGAAGTCGCTGCTGAAGACGCACCCGAAGGTGAACATGCGGCTGAACTACCGCCGCAGCGATCAGGTCTACGACGACGTGATCCTCGGGTCGGCGGAGATCGGCATCGTGGCCTATCCGCAGCCGCGCGCGGGCGTGGACATCCTCCCGTTCCGAGACGACAAGCTCGCGGTGGTCTGCGCGCCGTCGCACCCGTTCGCGTCGAAGACGAAGATCTCTCCCGCAGCCATGGCCGGCGTGCCCTTCATTGCGTTCGATCGCGAGGCGCCCACGCGCAAGGCGCTCGACCGGATGTTCCGCGAGCGCAACGTGGAGCTGAACCCGGTGATGGAGATGGACAACGTCGAGACCATCAAGCAGGCCATCGCGATGGGCATCGGCGTGGGCGTCCTCCCGCTCGCCACCGTGCAGCACGAGGCGAACGAAGGCACCCTCGTCGCGCGGCCCTTCTCCGAGGGCGACTGGGGCCGCTCCATCGGCTTGCTGGTGCGCAAGGGGAAGTACCTCGACCGCGCGGCGCAGGCGGTGCTCGATGCGTTCAAGGCCGCCTCCGCGCAGGACCACGCGGCCTGAGCCTCATCTTGTGGAGCAGCTCGGCTGACACTGCGCGGCCCGCTGCCCCTGCTGGCAATGGACGTGAGCGTGCGCGGCTCATCAAGATCCGCGCATGGCCCCGCCCCCGTCTGCGTCCCAGCCCGTTCCGGAAGTTCGCGATCTGCGCTTCGACCTGACGGACGTCCCGCGCCACTGGCACGGCGGCCGAGCCTCGGTCACGCGCTTCTTCGACAACCTCTCCATCCTCTTCCCGCCGGGCGAACGCTTCTTCGTCTCGGCGGTGAAGGCGCACCTGTCGCAGGTCTCCGATCCCGCGCTGCACGAGGCGATGGCAGCCTTCTGCGCCCAGGAGGGGCATCACAGCCGCGAGCACGTCCGCTACAACAAGCTGCTGCGCGACCAGGGACTGCCGGTGGCGGACATGGAGCGGCGCGTGGAGCGGCTGCTCGCGGTGGTGACGAAGATCAGCTCGCGGAGGAGGCAGCTCGCGGTGACCTGCGCGCTCGAGCACTTCACCGCGCTGATGGCCACGCTGGTGCTCACGCTGCCCCGGTCCATCGACGGCGCGCACCCGACGATGGCGGCGCTCTGGCGCTGGCACGCGGCGGAGGAGAACGAGCACAAGAGCGTCGCCTTCGATGCGTACGTCGCCACCGGCGGAAGCTGGTCACTGCGCTGCCGCGTGATGGGGGTGGTGACGCTCACCTTCTGGCTCCGCGTGTGGACGCAGCAGCTGCGGCTGATGCACGCGGACGGGCTGCTCTTCTCGGCGAAGGAGTGGGCCGCGCTCGCGCACTTCCTCTTCGAGCCCGGCGGCCTCGTGTCGCTGTGGCGGCCCTACCTCGCGTACTACCGGCGCGGCTTCCACCCTTCGCAGCTCGACGACGCGGGGATGCTGGAGGGATGGAAGCGCGAGCTCGGCGCGTCGGACGAGTACCGCAAGGCGCAGCGCTACACCGTGTCCATGTAGTTCTCGATGCAGAAGCCGCACACGCTCTTGCCCGGCACCTTCGACGGGTGGAGCTGGAACACGTCCTCCGCGGGCTGCGAGCAGAAGGCGCACTCGGTGCCGACCTTCTCTTCGGTCGTGTGCAGGCGCTTCACGCAGGGCGCGCAGATCTGGAGATCGGGGCCCTGCACCATCTTCTGGCCGCCGCCGTTGGAGCCGCAGTAGGAGCACGTCGCGTGGGTCATGTGGCTACTCGACCAAAGCGCCGCGCGCTTGTCAGCCGTGCAGCGCGGGTGACCCTTCGGGGGATGCTCCGGCTGGAGTGAACGTCGTGGCATCCTGCGCGGATGTCACGGCCCGCTCTCCTCACCTTCACGGCGCTGGCGCTCATGCAGCTCACCGGCTGCGCGACGTCGGCGAGACCATCCGCGCTCCCGGAAGCGAAGGGCCCTCCCTCTGCGGAGGTCACGCGCGTGGGCCCGGTCGCCGGCCTGCCACCGTTCATCGAGCACTGGAAGCTCATCCGCCCCGAGCGCTCCGGCGCGAGCGCACAGGTGGACCTCTACCTCTCCCGCGACGACGAGAAGCGGCCGCTCGTTCTGCTGCTGCACGGCTCCGGCTGCGAGCCGCTCTTCCACTTCTCCGCGAACGGCGGACGCCGCGGCCTGCGCAGCGCGCTGCTGCACTTCCCGCTGATGATGGAGCAGCCCAGACGCGCGCACTTCCTCGCGGTGGAGAAGCGCGGCGTCCGCAGCTTCACGTCTGAAAACGCCACCTGCAGCGCGGAGTGGGAGACCGACGGCGCGAAGAAGGGCAGCCGCGTGGAGGACGCCGTGGATGCGATCGAGGCGCTCTCGCGTGAACCCTGGGTGTCATCGGTGTTGGTGGTGGGCCACTCGGAGGGCGCGCAGGTGGCGGCAGGCGTGGCGGGCGTGCTCGACACGAAGCTGCAGGCGGTGGCGCTCCTCGGCGGCGCGAGCGCCGGACAGCTCTACGACTTCGTCGCGCAGGCGCGCAGAGAGGCCGGTCCGGAGGCCGTGGATCGCGCCTTCGCCGACATCGCCCGCTTCGCCCAGGGGCCGCTGCCGGAAGGTCAGTTCCTCGGTCTTCCCGAGGTGCGGTGGCGTTCCTTCGCGTGGGAGAGCACGCCGCTCGAGGATCTGCGGGGCTCGCGGCTGCCGGTCTTCGTCGGTCATGGCGAAGCGGATCGCGCCTCCGCGCTCGCGTCCGCGGACCTCTTCGTCGCCGAGCTTCTTCGCCAGCGCGGCCCGCATCCACTCCGCTACGAGGTCTATCCGGGGCACGACCACGTCTTCAGCCCCGCGGGCGGCGGAGGCCCCAACCAGACGAAGCGCGTGTTCGACCGCTTCTTCGCGTGGGCGACCTCGGCTCCCGGCGACGTGCAGGTCTCACACGTCGAGTTCGGCTCGCCGCCATGAGCGCCATCCGGCTACGGCGTATCGCGCTCCTCGAGCAACCGCGCGATCCGGCTCCGGATCCGCGCGGCGTCCTTCTCCGCGTGAAGCTTCCGCGCGAGCTGGACGATCCCGTCGCGGCTCGCTTCCGGTAGCCCGTCCCACTCGCACAGCAGCGCCGCGCCGAGCCTCGCGAGGATGCGCAGCTCCGCCTCGTCGAGCGACTGGGCCGGACCGCCGAGGGTGCCGCCCTCGCCCTCCCAACGTGCCAGCGCCTTCGCCTTCTGCCGGTCCGCCTCTGCCGTGTTCATCGGGGTCGTCATGGGCGCGGTCTAGCGCAACGACGAAGCCCTCGGGGAGCTCCCGAGGGCCTCGCGCACCTTCACCTTCGAGCTCGGCTACTGGAAGTGGACCCTGATCGACTTCTCGAAGGACGCGGCGATCCGGCGAGTGGGGCTCCGCAGGGACCTCGCGGTCACGCTGAAGGTCGCGCTGCCCGCCGAGTCGATGACGTGGGGCGTCTCGAACGTGGTGCTGATGAAGTCCACGAAGTGCCCGCTCACGTCGAAGTCGAAGTCAGGGCGGAAGATGGCCATGTAGCGATCCGCGTTCGGAGCGGCCGTCCAGCTCGCCGAGAACCTCTGGCCGGCGGGGAGCACCGCTTCGTTGCCCGGCGTGATGACGAAATCCCCCGGCATCCGCACGCTCTCGACGATCTGGGGCTCTCCCGGAACGTTGACCGTCACCGTGTGCACCGCGCCGGCCGTCAGCAGGGTGCCGCTCTCGTCCGACAGCTCGAATCGGCCCAGCCCGTCTCCCGGCACGGAGGTTCCGTCGATGCTCACCGTCGTGCCCGCCACGAAGAGGTCGTCCTTCAGCACCTCGACGAACACCTGGGCGCCCTCCGGCCGCAGCTCGATGTGACCGTCCACCAGAACGCCGTCCTGCTCGCTGTGGAGCTCGATGCCACATGGCATGGTGGACAGCCCCCCCCCGCCCTCCGCGGTGAGGAGCTCCTCGCAGATCATGAGGTTGAGGAAGGGGTGCCCGGTGAGATTGATGGGGATGGAGGTCGCCAGGGGGACCTTCGTCGCCAGGCTCTCGTCGGGCTCGGCGCCTGGCTCTGACCGGACGAGGTTGAACCCGAGGTCGAGGCTCTGCTCGAGCGGATCGCCACTCTGCGACTTCTCCGCCACATAGACGATCCCGAAGCCTTCCGTCGCCATGGCGTCGAGAGACACCCCGAGAACCTTGTCCACCGCCTGGCCCGAGGCCGGAATGGTGTCGAGCTTCCCGTTCCCGTTCCGGTCCTCGTACGCGAGGAGGAAGCCCACGGCGCCCTTCTTCGGGCCGCCGCCGGAGGAGAGGTCGGTCAGCGCTTCGGGCGGCGGCGGCTGGGTCACGGTGAAGGTGTAGTTCAGCGGGAACGCGCCTTCGTACACCACGTCCTGCATCGTGATTCCCGCCGGTGAGCCCACGGCGTCCTCCACGAAGTGCGAGTACCAGGCGAGCGCCATCCGGACCTGGCCGCCGCTGCCGACCTGGCCCTGCGCGATGAGATGCCCATTGAAGACGGCGAGGGGTTCGCCCTCGTAGGTGGGCCCCTGCACCCCGCCGCACGCGGTCAGAAGGCCCAACGTCAGCAGCCCCACCAGCTTCGACTTCCAAGCGTTCCGCATCATCTTTCTTGTCCTCTCTCTTCGGCTCCGCGCTTCCCAGCCGGCCCGACCGGGTGCGGATATCGAAGAGACCGGCCCCACGATTTTTTCTGGGAACCAGCTCCCGCTAGAACTTCATGCCGACCTGGACCGAGCCCTGCACGTCGGGGTGGAGCTGGCGCGAGACGCCGGCGTTCGTCACCTCGAGATGGCGGCCGCCCGCGCGCACCTGCACCAGCGAGAACATCGGGCCCGGCAGCGGCACCTCCGCGCCCACCACCAGACCCACGGCAGGAGACACTGCGCGCTGCTTCGCCAGCGGCCCGTGGCCGACACGTCGGAGTTCCTCCTCGCGGTCGCGCAGGAACGACTGCTCCATCCCCGCCAGCTCGAGCCCGAGCCCGACGTGCGGGATGACCGGCCACGACAACCAGCGGTAGCCGGCAGAAAGGCCCAGCGCCATCGACCGTTCGGTGATGTCCAGCCTCACGCCGCGATAACCCGCCTGCGTTCCGCCGAGCGACGCCGTCCCCCACCACGCGCCCTGCGTCCTCCGCACCGCCACCTGCGGGAGCCAGCGCGCGCCGGTGCCCTCCACCGCCGCCGTCTGCACCGCGCCACCGAGCAGCACCGACCACGGCCGCAGCTCCAGCGAGCCGCCCTTCAACGCGACCTCGGTGAAGTCGCGCCAGACGAGCTCGCGATCCTGGATCTGCCGCTCGCCGCCGAAGGGAATCTCCACCTCGGTGAGCCCTGCGCTGCGGCCCTTGCGCTTGCGCACCACGTAGCGTCCCGCCGGTACCGCGAGCCGCAGCGGGCGCCCGGCGACCTTCTCCACCTCCGCGACGACGTTCGCGCGCGGGATGCTGTGCACGACGAAGCGGCCCTCCATCTGCGCGGGGAAGAGCAGCGCGCTCTGCGCCTTGCGAGGCTCCGTCAACACGAGCTCGCCCGTCCCCGAGAGATCGAAGTCGTAGGACGGGTGCTGTCCGTCCCGCGCGCTGCTGGCCACGGTGCGGCGGTAGGCATAGCCGTAGGCCTCGCCGAGCGTGACCTTGCCGTCGCCCTCCGCATCCGCGTCCCCGCGCAGCCCGGTGAGCAGGTGGTGCGTAAAGAGCGAACCGCGCAGCTCGTCCCACTCCTCCGACGCCTGCGCCGGACCGCTCGAGGTCATGATCACCTGGCCGCGCAGGGGCAGCTTCTCCAGCTGCACCGCATACGCCGGCCCCGGCGTTCCGCCCTTCTGCCGCGCGATCGCTCCGCTGTCGCACGCATCGAGCACGAGGATCCGCAGCCGCGCCCCCGAGCCCTCCGCGAACGAGCGCAGCTCCTCCAGCGGCAGGTGCGTGCCCATCAGGTGAAGCGTGCCCGCGCGCGCGTGCGCCGAGACGTACACCATCAGCACCACGTCCCTTCCCGCCGCGCGCAGCTCCGCCACGCGACCGGTCACCTCCGCCAGCCGCTGGCGCACCACGTGGGCCGGCTGATCGACGACGAGGTACGCGCGGTCCGGCGAGAGCCCACCGAGCTCCACCATCACCCGGCGCATCCGCTCCGCGTCCTGACCCGCGTAGCGAAGCGGCGCGTCCTCCGGGTCGCCGACGTGCGCGGCGATGGAAACGAGCAACCGCACCTCGTCCGCGTGGACGGGTGCGGCGGCAAGGAGCACGAGCAGCGGAAGGAGCGCGCGCAGCGAATGGCTCATGGCGAAGGGGCCTTCTCCTTCTGGATGCGGAGCGAAGAGACCTCACAGCCGTCACAGGCGAGCTTGAGCTCGGAAGCGCCCATCTGCGCCTCCAGCGCGGCGAGCAGCGGCGCGGCGTCGAGCGGCCTCTCGCTGAACACCGCCACCAGCCACTCGGGACCGGGCGCGTCGTCGAGGATCACGCTGCCGGGCAGCGGCTGCGCGTCGCCCTTCTCCACCGGCTGCGAGCGCTTGCCGCCGTAGGGAACGAAGACGCTCGCCTTGCCGGTGCCATCGAGGTCGAGCACGAGCAGGTGTCCCCGCTTCGGCGCCGCGTAGGAGAAGCGCAGCGCATCACCCGCGCGAAGCCGCTCGTCCTGTCCCGCCTCCGCGGGCGTCTGTGCGCCGGGCCGCAGGTAGAAGACCTCGAACGCGCCGCCCTTCATCCGCACGCCGCCTGAACTCTCTCCACCTTCGATCAGCGCCGGCCCCGCGACGAAGAGCACGAGCGCCGCCGCCGCCACCCCACCGAGCCCCATCAACCACTGCGGAAGCCGGACGCCGAAGAGGCCTCGGGACGAGTGCTGCGCGGCCTCGCGCGCATCGAGCTTGCGGAGGAACTGCGGGGCGGGCCTCAGCGCCATGAAGCGCTCCCGCCCCTCGCTCAGCGCGGCGACGTAGCCGGTGCAGTGCGCGCAGGCTTCGACATGACGTGCGACGGACTCGGTGGGCAGCTCGCCGGCGGAGAGCCCGTCGAGCACGATCGGCGCGGGGCAGGCCGGCCCGCGGTTGGCGATGTCGTTCGGCGTCATTGGATGCTCCGGATCAGGTCTTCGAACACCTTCAACTTCTTCCCCACCGTCTTGCGCGAGTACCCGGTCTGGCTCGCGACCTCTTCCTGCGTGTACCCGTCGAGGTAGTGCAGCACGCCGATGGTCCGCGTCTTCTCGTCCAGCGTGCGCAGCACCGCGGCGAGCACCGCGCGTCGATCACCGTCCTCGCCGCTGCCGTGCGCGCGCGTGTCGCTGCGCTGCAGGACCTCGCTCTCCACCGGCTCTTCGCGGCTGCGGCCCTTCATCAGATCGAAGCAGACGTTCGAGGCGATCGTGTAGAGCCACGCGAGCGTCGATCCGTTGGGGCGCGTGGAGGTCCGGCGAACGCGCAGAAAGGTCTCCTGAAGCGCGTCCTCCGCGTCCGCGGGTTGGCGCACGAGCGCGAGGCACCGGCGGTGCACGAGGAACCCGTACTGTTCGTAGAGCTGCGAGAGCTCCCGGTCCGCGAGCATGCGTTTCTCATCCCCCCGAGACGAACGGGCCGCCGGCGTCCCCGATCCAGGGCCGGCGCAGACTTCGACTTTCTGGGCGGCGTCGTACTGCATCCGGGGAGGTAGACCGAAGGGGGCCTGAAAAATGGGAACCCCCTCGCGCAGATTTTCGCGCCGGACGAAGATCCCCCCTGCACCCGCCGGAGGATGCCGTGCCCCTTTCCCCCTTCTCTCTGCCCGCCCGTTCAGCCCTTGCCGCCATTGCGCTGGTCCTGCCCTCCACCGCTCTCGCGCAGAGCGCCGGCACGCCCGCGCCCGGTGAGGGCGTGGTCATCCGGATCGAGCCCGGCTACACGCGCTGGAACCTCGACGCCGACCGCATCCAGCGGCAGTCCGGCATCCCCGCGGACGACGTTCGCAGCGCGCTGGTGGAGCAGACGCCGAACGCGCCGGGGGTGAGCCTCGTGCTCGGCTACAACATCAAGGGACACGCCTCGATCAGCGCGGCGGTCAGCGGGACCGGCTGGGACCTCGAGGGCAAGCAGCGCGGTGGCGCAGGCCTCGCGGCGTTGGAGCTGGCGTGGTTCCCCGCGCAGCTGGTGCCGAAGCTCGCGCAGCGCCGCTGGGACGTCTCCTTCTTCGGCGGCGCGGGCTACGGCGTCGTCGGGGAGAAGCGCGCGATGGACGGGCTGCACTACCAGGTCGGCGCGCGCGCGGAGGCGTACCTCACCCGCTGGCTCTCGATTGGCGGCGCGGTGCGCTACAGCGCGTTCCAGTTCGACCGCTACGTCGTGAACTGGGACGAGAACGTGCAGGTCGCGCTGCCGGAGAAGAGCGGCGGCGGGATGTGGTTTCCCTCCTTCACGCTCGCGATCCACGCGCCCGTCGGCGGCTGATCAGCGCGCCACCGCGGCTGCGCAAACGCCCGCCTGCTGTCCAGGTGAAGCTGCGTGCGCCGAGTGACCCCGCGTATGGTGCGCGGTCATGGCACCTCCCCCTACAGCGGCAGAGCAGACGACTCAGCCGTTCTCGCAGCAGCTGCGCTCTCTCGGTGGCGTGTACTGGATCGCCAACTGGATGGAGCTGGTCGAGCGCTTCGCCTACTACGGCGTGCGCGTCATCCTCCCCGTCTTCATGGTCGCGGCCATCGAGATGGGCGGCCCCCAGTTCGACCACGTGCAGAAGGGCACCATCTACGCCATCTGGGCGCTGGTGCAGAGCTTCGTCCCCATCTTCACCGGCGGCTTCGCGGACCGTTACGGCTTCAAGCTGAACATCGCCGCGAGCACGGTGCTGAAGATCGTCGGCTACGTGCTGATGGGCTACTGCCTCGAGCTCGCGCAGTTCCTCGCGGGCGGCACGCCTCTGGCGGAAGCGCGCGCGCTGGGCACCGACCGCACCTACGAGATCTTCTTTGCCGGCGCGATGTTCCTCGCCACGGGCACCGCGGTGTTCAAGCCGGGCCTGCAGGGGCTCATCGCCAACGAGATGCCGAAGACCGCGTCGTCGCTCGGCTGGGGCATCTTCTACCAGATGGTGAATATCGGCGGGTTTATCGGCCCGCTGCTCGCCGGCTACCTGCGCATCCTCGAGTGGCGCTACGTGTTCGTGGCCTGCGCGGTCGGCATCGCGCTGAACTTCATCCCGCTCTTCTTCTTCAAGGAGCCGGAGCACCAGGGCTCGGACAACACCGCGACGCCGCTGCAGCTCATCCAGAACGCGATCCGCGGACTGCTGGAGCCGCGCCTGTTCTTCTTCACCATCGCGTTCGCGGGCTTCTGGCTGATGTTCTACCAGCTGTTCGACATCCTCCCGAACTTCATCGACGACTGGGTGGACTCGCGGTCCGCGGCCTCGGCGCTGGGCGGGATCTTCGGCGCCGGCGCGGTGCCCACGATCAACGGCGGCAACCTCACCCAGGAGTGGATGATCAACGCCAACGCGCTGCTCATCAGCGTGCTCGCGTTCGCGGTCGGCTACTTCACCGGGAAGATGCGCTCGCTCACCGCGATCGTCGTGGGCATCGGCATCAGCGCGGCGGCGATCTACGGGCTGGGCATGAGCATGAGCGGCTGGTGGATCCTCGGCGCCATCGCGCTCTTCAGCGTCGGTGAGATGGCGGCGAGCCCCACGAAGATGCGCTACCTCGCGGGCATCGCGCCGGCGGGCAAGCAGGGCCTCTACATGGGCTACGTGAACATGACGGTGGGCATCGGCTGGTCCATCGGCTCCATCGTCGCGGGCGAGTGGTACCAGACGAACGGGGACAAGACGGAGCTGGCGAAGCGCTACCTCGTGGAGAAGGGCGGCGTGGAGGCCGCGACGATCGCCGCGCTGCCGAAGAGCGAGATCCTCCCCTTCTTCGAGCGGCACTTCTCCGTCGATGCCTGGGGCGCGCGCGAGCTGCTCTGGAACAACTACGACCCGTCGGGCATGTGGCTCATCTTCACGCTCATCGGCCTCGGCTCGGGCGTGGCGATCCTCGCGTACGACAAGCTCTGCACCGCCGCGGACCGCAACCCGCAGCACAGCTTCAACCTCCGCGGCCACCTCTGGGTGCGCGGCCTGCTGGTGCCCATCTGCCTCGCCTTCTACACGGGCCTCGTCTTCCGCCCGTCCGGCGCGCTGTGGGTGCAGGCGGTGATGTTCACGCTCCTCTTCGTCGCCTCCTTCTGGCCGGAGAAGAAGCCCGAGCCCGCGCCGCGCGTGGACCTCAGCCCGGGCGTGTAGCGGAAGCCGCGCACGCCTCGCCTCACGCAACCGCCGGCCGGGATGCCTCCACCGAGGCGCTCGCGCCGGCGGTCCTCTTTTTCGCGCTCGTCCCACCGCGAACGACGCCGGCTGAGCCGGCTACCCGCCCGCCCCATGAGCAGGTCTGGCGCGGCCGGATGGAGTGGCACCCCACTCGCACGTTGAAGGGGCATGTTTGATCCCACTGACCGTGCGCAGACCGCCGCCTGGAGCGGCTTCACTCCGGGAACCTGGCAGCGCGAGATCGACGTCCGCGGCTTCATCCAGGCGAACTTCACGCCGTGGGCTGGTGACGACGCATTTCTTGCGGGGCCGACCGAGCGGACGCGCGCACTCTGGACGGGCCTTGGGCCGCTCTTCGCCGAGGAGCGGGCGAAGCAGGTGCTCGACGTCTCCCAGGTGCCCAGCGCGATCACCGCGCACGCGCCCGGCTACATCGACCGCGACCGCGAGCTCATCGTGGGCCTGCAGACGGACGCGCCGCTCAAGCGCGCGGTCTTCCCCAACGGCGGCTGGCGCATGGTCGAGTCGAGCCTCGAGTCGTACGGCTACGAGGTCAGCCCCACGCTCCGCGAGATCTTCACCCGCTACCGCAAGACCCACAATGACGGCGTCTTCGACGCCTACACGCCGGAGATCCGCAAGGCGAGGGCCTCGCACCTCATCACCGGGCTGCCGGACGCCTACGGGCGCGGCCGCATCATCGGCGACTACCGCCGCGTGCCGCTGTACGGCGTGGACCGCCTCATCGAGCAGAAGCGGGCGGAGAAGGCGGGCCTCGACGCGGAGCACTCCACCGAGAAGATCATCCGCGACCGCGAAGAGCTCTCCGAACAGGTGCGCGCGCTGCAGGAGCTCAAGCAGATGGCGCAGGCCTACGGCTTCGACCTCTCCGGCCCCGCGCGCACCGCGAGGGAGGCGGTGCAGTGGCTCTACTTCGCCTATCTCGCGGCGGTGAAGGAGCAGAACGGCGCGGCGATGTCGCTCGGCCGCACCTCCACCTTCCTCGACATCTACTTCGAGCGCGATCTGCGCACCGGCCTCCTCGACGAGACCGCCGCGCAGGAGCTGGTGGACGACTTCGTCATCAAGCTGCGGCTCGTCCGCTTCCTGCGCACGAAGGAGTACGACGCGCTCTTCTCCGGCGATCCCACCTGGGTCACCGAGTCGCTCGGCGGCCTCTCCTCCGACGGGCGTCCGCTGGTGACGAAGACCTCCTTCCGCTACCTCAACACGCTCTACACGCTGGGGCCCGCGCCGGAGCCGAACCTCACCGTGCTCTGGTCCCCGAAGCTGCCGGAGGGCTTCAAGCGCTACTGCGCGAAGGTGTCGCTCGACACCAGCGCCATCCAGTACGAGAGCGACGAGCTGCTCCGCGAAGACGGCGGCGACGACACCGCGATCGCCTGCTGCGTCTCGGCCATGCGCGTGGGCAAGCAGATGCAGCTGTTCGGCGCGCGGGTGAACCTCGCCAAGTGCCTGCTCTACGCCATCAACGGCGGCCGCGACGAGCTGACCGGCGAACACGTCATCACCGACCTCATGCCGGTCGAGGGCGACACGCTGCGCTGGGCGGACGTGGTCCCGCGCTTCGAGCAGGCGATGGAGTGGCTCGCGCGCGTGTACGTCAACGCGATGAACTGCATCCACTACATGCACGACAAGTACGCGTACGAGCGCCTCGAGATGGCGCTGCACGACTACGACCCGCAGCGGACGATGGCGTTCGGCATCGCGGGGCTCTCGGTGGTGGCGGACAGCCTCTCTGCGATCAAGCACGCCACCGTCCGCCCCGTGCGCGACGAGACCGGGCTGGTGGTGGACTACGTGACCGAGGGCGACTTCCCCACCTTCGGCAACAACGACGAGCGCGTCGATCGGATCGCCACCTGGCTGGTGCACGGCTTCATGCAGAAGCTGCGCAAGCACTCGACCTACCGGGACGCGACCCACACGCAGTCGGTCCTCACCATCACCTCCAACGTCGTGTACGGCCAGCACACCGGCAACACGCCGGACGGACGGCGCAAGGGCGAGCCCTTCGCACCGGGCGCGAACCCCATGCACGGCCGCGACACCCACGGCGTGCTCGCCGCGGCGCTGTCGCTGGCGAAGCTGCCCTACGAGGACGCGCAGGACGGCATCTCCTGGACCGCCACCGTGATGCCTGGCGGGCTCGGGAAGACGCGCGAGGAGCAGGTGAAGAACCTCGTGTCGGTGCTCGACGGCTACACCGCCGCGCGGGGCTTCCACATGAACGTCAACGTACTCGACGTGGGGGTGCTGAAGGACGCGATGGCCCATCCGGAGAAGTACCCGGACCTCACCATCCGCGTGTCCGGCTACGCGGTGAACTTCGTCAAGCTCACCCGCGCGCAACAGCAGGACGTGCTCGACCGCACCTTCCACGGGCGGCTGTGATGCAACTCGACGTGCGGCCCGGGCGCGCGTCCAGCCCGGACAGGCAGGCCATCGCCGAAGGCCGGCTGGGCTTCCTGCACTCGTGGACCACCGGCTCCACCGTGGACGGGCCCGGCATCCGGGTCGTCGGCTGGCTGATGGGGTGCCAGTTCCGCTGCCAGTACTGCCACAACCCGGACACGTGGTACCCGCGCAACGGGCGGCGCATCACCGCGGACGCGCTCCTGGCGGACGCGCTCGCCTTCGAACCCTTCATGAAGCTCTCCGGAGGCGGCCTCACGCTGAGCGGCGGCGAGCCCCTGATGCAGGCGCCCTTCGTCTCCCGCGTCTTCCGCGCCTGCCGCGAGCGGGGCGTGCACACCGCGCTCGACACCAACGGGTTCCTCGGCCATCGCCTGGACGACGAGGCGCTGGAGGACGTGGACCTCGTGCTGCTCGATCTGAAGGCCGGAGACGACAGCACGCACCGCGCGGTGACGCGTCAGCCCATCGAGCCGGTGCTCCGCTTCGCGCGGCGCCTCCAGCAGCGGCGGCGGCCGGTGTGGGCGAGGTTCGTGCTCGTGCCCGGCCTCACCGACGCGCCGGACAACCTCGAGCGGATCGCGGACATCGTCAGCACCATGCCCAACGTGGAGCGCTTCGAGGTGCTCCCGTTCCACCAGCTCGGCCGCTTCAAGTGGCTCGAGCAGGGCGCCTCCTACCCGCTGCGCGACGTCCCTTCCGCCTCGCCCGAACAGGTGGCCGCCGCGGTCGAGCGGTTCAGTGCCCGCGGCCTCCCCCTCTCCTAGCCCCCGCGCCGCACGCCCACGAGGTCCCCGATGCAGTCACATGCCCCTCGCCGTTGGCCGCTGCTGCCGGCGGCGATCCTCCTGCAGCTCGGACTGGGCGCGGTGTACGCGTGGAGCGTCTTCAGCGCGCCGCTGCAGCGCCAGTTCGGGTGGTCCTCCACCGAAGCGGTGCTGCCCTTCCAGGTGGCGATCGGCACGATCTTCATCGGCGCGATGGTGGGAGGACGGCTGCAGGATCGCTTCGGTCCAAGGCCCGTCGCGCTCGCCGGCGGCGCGCTCTACTCCGTGGGGACGATGCTCGCCTCGCGGGTGAACGCGCCCGATGAGCTGTGGCTGCTCGTGCTGACGGCCGGAGCCATGGCCGGACTCGGAATGGGCGCGGCGTACGTCACGCCCATCGCCATGCTCGCGAAGTGGTTTCCCGACAAGCGAGGCCTCGTCACCGGGCTGGCGGTGGGCGGCTTCGGCTTCGGCGCCGCGATCGTCGCGCCGGCGGCGCAGGCGCTGATGAAGCCGGGCGACGTGACCGCGGCGTTCCTGCCGCTGGGGCTGGGCTACCTCGTCGCCACGGTGCTCGGCGGGGCCTTCTTCCGGAACCCGCCCGCGGGCCACGCGCAGCCGAGCCCGTCACCGCGGGACGAACCAGGGCGCGCGGCGGCTCGACAGTACACGCTCCGCGAGGCGCTGAGGACGAAGCAGTTCTACCTGCTCACCGCGATCCTCGCCCTCGGCGTGACCGCGGGCATCGCGCTCATCTCGCAGCTCTCTCCGGCCGCGCAGGCGATCACCGGCACCGGCCCCGCGACGGCGGCGATGCTGGTGGGGCTGATGGGACTGCTCAACGGAGCGGGGCGCATCTTCTGGGCCGCGCTCTCCGACCGGCTGGGGCGCATGACGGCCTTCGTCGCCATCCTCCTCGTGCTGGCGGTGGCCTCGGTCCTCCTCCCGCATGCGCGCGCGGTGCCGTTGTTCGCGCTGCTCGCGGGGGCGATCTACCTCTGCTACGGCGGCGCCTTCGGCGTCATGCCCGCCACGGCCGCCGAGACCTTCGGCACGACCTCCGGCGGCGCGATCTACGGCGCGATGATCGTCGCCTGGAGCGTCGGCGGTGTACTCGGTCCGCTGCTGACCGCCACCCTGCTCGAGTCGTCCGGCAGCTTCGTCCTCCCCTTCTCTGTGATTGGGCTCATCGCCGGGGTGGGGCTGCTCCTCCCGCTCGCGGTCAAGCCTCCGCCGGATCGCGCTTGCGCCGTGCCCTCCCCGGTTGCGTCGCCACCGGCCGCTCGGCCCTCGCGCAGTGCCGCGTAGGATGCCTGCATGAACCTGCCGCTGCTCCTCGCCGACATCGCCACCGCCGTTCGGCCGGAGGTGGGCCGCGGCAAGGTGGCGGACTACATCCCGGCGCTGGCGGCGGTGCCGAAGGAGAAGTTCGGGCTGGCAATCTCACCGGTCGCGGACGGCTCGGATGGCGCGACGTCCGACAGCGTCATCGGCGTCGGCGACTGGCAGGAGCGCTTCTCCATCCAGAGCATCTCGAAGGTGTTCACGCTGGCGCTGGTGCTGGCGCGGGAGGGCGACTCCCTCTGGCGCCGGGTCGGTCGCGAGCCCTCGGGCAACCCGTTCAACTCCCTCGTGCAGCTCGAGTACGAGGGCGGCGTTCCGCGCAACCCGTTCGTCAACGCCGGCGCCCTGGTGGTGACGGACCGGCTGCTCACGCTGACGTCGGGCGACGCGGTGGGCGCGGTGCGCGACTTCCTCCGCGCGGAGAGCGGCGATCCCTCCATCGACGTGGACGAGAGCGTCGCGCGCTCCGAGGCCGAGCACGGTCACCGCAACGCGGCGCTGGCGCACTTCCTCAAGAGCTGGGGGAACCTGCACAACCCGGTGGAGCTCGTGCTCGAGCACTACTTCCGCCAGTGCTCGCTGGCGATGAGCTGCGGCGAGCTGGCGCGGGCGATGGGCTTCCTCGTACGGCACGGTGTCCGAGCGGACGGCAGCCGGCTCCTGTCGCGCAGCGAGGCGAAGAGGCTCTCGTCGGTGATGCTCACCTGCGGCACCTACGACGCAGCGGGCGAGTTCGCCTACCGCGTGGGGCTGCCGGGCAAGAGCGGTGTGGGCGGAGGCATCGTCGCGGTCGTGCCGCAGCGCGCCGCGCTCTGCGCCTGGAGCCCGGGCCTCGACGAGCACGGCAACTCGGTGGCCGCGGTGGCGGCGCTCGACGAGTTCACCACCCGCACCGGCTGGTCCATCTTCTAGAGCGCGCAGCACCGGATGAGGCATTCGCGGGCTGCCTGCTCCATGCACGGCGAGCGCAGCGCACGCCGGCCGGGCCGCCGTGGAGGACTCCCCTCATGGCGCGCGGATCTCGAAGCTAGACCGGTGGAAGACTGGCTCGACAACGCGCCCGGGCAGGCGCACCCGCTGCGAGCGCTGCGGCACCGGATGCTCCACTACCAGACCGCGCTGGTGGAGCTGGGCACGCACGCGGAGGAGGACCTCGAGCAGTTCATCCAGAAGGTGCTGCGCTCGGACTCGGAGCTCCTGGACGTCGCGCGGGTGAGCTTCTGGACCTTCGGTGGTGACGCCCGGACGCTCGACTGCGCGCAGCTCTACGACGCGACGAGTGGGTCCTTCGACGGCGGACACTCGATAACGCGCGAGGACAACCCGTCCTACTTCGACGCCACCCGCACGAGCCGGATCATCGCCGCGCACGACGTGGGCCAGGACCCGCGCACGCGCGACTTCTTGAAGTCCTATCTCGAACCGCTCGGCATCCGGTCGCTGCTCGACGTCCCGGTGTGGCGCGACGGCACGCTCGCGGGCGTGCTCTGCCACGAGCACGTGGGCGAGCCCCGGAGGTGGAGGGCCGTCGAGCAGGCGTTCGCGGTCTCGATGGGACAGTTCGTGTCGCTCGGCCTCGAGCGCGCCGAACGCCACCGCACCGAGCGCGCGCTCGAGGACACGCAGCACACCATCGCGATGATCAGCGCGTCCTCGCCGCACCTCTCCCTGATGATGCTCGACCCGGAGGGCCGCATCGTGGCCGGGCGTCATGGAAGCCAACGCTGGCTGGAGGCGCTCGCGGGCTCGCCGCACTCGGTGCTCTACCCGCCGCAGGACGTGGCGCGTGGCCGTCCGGTGGCCGCGCTGGAGATCGCCGCGCGACGGGGGCACCACGAGGAGCAGGGCTGGCTCTTGCGCCCCGACGGCACGCGGTTCTGGGCCCACGTGTCGGTGCGAGCGCTGCGCCACCCGAGGGGTGACCTCCGGGGCTTCGCCATCGTCACCCACGATCTCACCGCACAGCGGCTCGCGCGGCAGAACGAGCGCCTGCTCCGCACCGCCTCCCGCGTCGCGCGCCAGCAGCAGCTCCTCGCGCAGACGAGCGCGGCGATCTCCTCCTCCTTCGACGTCCGCCGCATCCTGCAGCGCGCGGCGAAGGCCCTCTGCGGCAGCTTCGCCGACGCGTGCGCCCTGCAGCTTCAGCCGCCCGCCGCGAAGCACCCCGCGGAACGCGCCCTCTGCGCGCGCACGAAGGGGCTCGAGGGCCGGCTGAGCGACGTCGCGGAGGCCCTCTCCGATCCGGCGGCCTGGGGCGCGCACATGCGCCGCACCATCGCCAGTGGGACGCCGGCCTTCCTCCGCGAGCTCGATGAGGACGCCATCGCCCGCATCACCGACGACGAGAACGTGCGCGCGGTCTTCCGGAGCCTCATGCCCTGCTCGCTCATCGCCACGCCGCTGCGGGTCCGCCGCCGCTCGCACGGGATGCTGGTGGTGCTGCGTCAGGGCACGGACCACGCCTTCCAACCGCGCGACGTGGGCACGGTGAGAGAGCTCGCGCAGCGCATCGCCTATGCGGTGGACAGCGCGCGCCTCTACGAGCTGTCGCGCGAGGCCACGAGGCAGCGCGACGACTTCCTCTCCGTCGCGGCCCACGAGCTGCGAACGCCTTTGACGACGCTCCGGCTGCAGCTCCAGCTGCTCGACCGCGACCTCGCCCGCGCGGGCCTCGCCGGTCCGAAGCACCCCGCCGGCAGACACCTCGCCACCGCGCACCGCCAGGCGCGCCGGCTCTCCGCGCTGGTGCACGAGCTGCTCGACCTCACGCGCGTCACCTCGGGCCGGCTCGAGCTGCACCGCGAAGAGACCGACCTCACCGCGCTCACCTCCGAGCTGCTCGAGACGTTCCGGGACGACGCCGCCCGCGCGGGCGCCGAGCTCATCGCCGACGTCGAGCCGGAGGTGCGCGGACAGTGGGACCCGGGCCGCCTCGAGCAGGTGCTCACCAACCTCATCTCCAACGCCATCAAGTACGGCCGCGGCCAGCCGGTACGGGTGACGGTGCGCGCCACCGCGGACGACGCGTTCATCAGCGTGGCCGATCGCGGGCTGGGCATCGCGGAGGAGGACGCGGAGCGCATCTTCGGCCGCTTCGAGCGCGCCGTCTCCTCGCGCCACTTCGGCGGGCTTGGGCTCGGGCTCTTCATCGTGCGGCGCATCGTGGACGCACACGGCGGCGAGATCCGGGTGAGCAGCACGCCGGGCCGCGGCGCCGTCTTCACCGTCCGGCTCCCGCGCGTCCCGGGCGTCTCGCCGGACCGCTCCGCCACCGCCGAGCCCGAGCACGCGCTGCACTGAGCACGCCGTTTGTTCGCTCACGCCGTCAGGCCGTGAGGAATCGCGAGCTGCCTCCGAGACCTCGTGCGGTTCGTACTGAAGCCTCAGTACAGCTTCCGGAGCCTCGCGCAGAAGAACCCGTCCAGCCCCTCCGGTCCCGGCAGCGTGCGCAGGTAGGCCTGCCAGGTGGGGACCTCCACGCCCTCCGGCAGGCGCGGGGGCTCGGCGGTGAACTCCGGGTGCGAGCGCAGGAACATCTCCACCTGATCGGCGCCCTCTTCGGTGTCGACGCTGCAGACCGCGTACACGAGCAGCCCGCCCGGCGCGACGACCTGCTGGCACGACTCGAGGATGTTCCGCTGCAGCCCCGCCAGCCGGTGGATGTCGTCTTCCTTCCGCCGGTAACGAAGCTCCGGGTGCCTGCGCAGCGTGCCCAGGCCGGTGCAGGGCGCGTCCACCATCACCACGTCGAACTCGCCGAGCGCTTCCGGGATGGGCTGCTGCGCGTCGTGCGCGATCGTGCGCATGCGCTCGCTCAGCCCGAGCCGCCTCGCCTCCACCTCGATCTTCCGCAGCTTGTTCGCGTGCAGGTCGAGCGCGACGACCTCGTGCCGCTCCGCGAGGTGACAGGCCTTCCCGCCCGGCGCCGCGCACGCGTCGAGCACCTTCGCGCCCTCCGGCACTGCCGCGAACACGCCCACGAGCTGAGCGGCCTCGTCCTGCACCTGCCAGAGCCCCTCGCTGTAGCCGAGCACGTCCTCGACCTTGCCCACCCGCGGCAGCACGAGCCCCACCGGCGAGAAGCGCGTGCGCTCACACTCGATCCCTGCCTCGCGCAGCTGCTCGGCGAGCTCGTCGCGCGTCGTCTTCGCGCTGTTCACGCGGATGACCACCGGCGCCGCCACGTTGCCCGCCTGAAGCATCGACTCGGCGCGCGTGGGCCCGAACTGGCGCATCCACCGGCGCACCAGCCAGAGCGGATGGCTCTCGCGCACCGACAAGTGCACGTCCAGCGGCTCGGCCGGCGGAAGCGGCGGGCCCTCACCGCGGTCCACCACGCCCGCGAGCTTGCGGAGGATCGCGTTGACGAAGCCGGCCGCGCGCTCGAGCCCCACCTTCTTCAGGGCCTCTACCGTCTCGCCCACCGCCGCCCTCGAGGGGATGCGCATGTGGAAGAGCTGGTACGCGCCGAGCCGCAGCGCCGCCCGCACGCGGATCTCGATCTTGTCCATCCCGCGATCGCTGAACCGCTCGATCGCGTAGTCGAGCGCCATCATCCGCCGCGTGGCGCCGTAGCAGAGCTCGGTGCACAGCGCCGCGTCGCGATGGTCGTTCAGCGCCGCCGCACCCAGCTCGTGGTCGAGCACCACGTTGAGGTACGCGTCCGTCGAGTCCACCCGCGAGAGGACCTTGATCGCCAGCTCGCGCGCGTTCATCGGGCACCTCCTCCGCTGATGAACGGCCGTGAGCCATTCTCGAACCTGCGCGATTGCAGGAACTCCGCCGCCGTCATCCGCCGCTTCCCTTCCGCCTGCAGCTCCATCAGCGAGAGCGCGCCCTCGCCGCACGCCACGACGATTCCTTCCGCGTCCGCGCGCAGCACCGTCCCCGGCGCGCTGCCCTCGTTGTCGCCCAGCACGCGCATCCGGTGCACCTTCACCAGCGTCCCGCCCTCGAGGTGGGTGAACGCCCCCGGCCACGGCGTGAACGCGCGCAGCCTGCGCTCCAGTTCCACCGCCGGCCGCGAGAAGTCCAGCCGCCCCTCCTCCTTGTCGATCATCTTCGCGTGCGTCACGCCCTCCGAGGGCTGCGGCGTCGCGCCGATCTCATCCGCCACGTAGCGCGGCAGATCGCGCACGAGCAGCTCGCCGCCCAGCGCCGACAGCCGCAGGTGCAGCGACTCGGAGGTGTCGTCCGGTCCAATCGCCGTGCGCGCGCAGGAGATGACGCCGCCGGTGTCGAGGCCCTCGTCCATCTGCATCAGGCACACGCCCGTCTCCGCATCACCCGCCTCGATCGAGCGCTGGATCGGCGCCGCGCCCCGCCACCTCGGCAGCAGCGACGCGTGCACGTTCACCGAGCCGCGCCTCGACGCGTCGAGCACGTCCTTCGGCAGGATCTTCCCGTAGGCGGTGACCACCGTGACGTCCGCGCGCGCGTCCCGAATCACCTGCGCGAAGTCCGTCCCGCGCAGCTTCGGCGGCTGGGCCACCGGGATGCCGCGCGAGACCGCGAGCTCCTTCACCGGCGGCGCCGCGAGCGCCTGACCGCGCCCCTTCGGCTTGTCCGGCTGCGTCACCACCAGCACCACCTCGCCCAGCTTCAGGCACGCCTCCAGCGACGGCACCGCGAAGGCCGGCGTCCCCATGAACACGATCCGCATCGTCACGCCGTGCCTGCTCTGCGCTGCCCGCTCACCGGCACCCGGGTGATCGCCTCGCGCTTGCGCTCGACCATCGCCCGTACCGCCTCCACCCGCCTGCGTCCATCCTCGTCCTGCGCCGCGCGCTCGAGCAGAGGAAGGCTCTCCTCGAGGACCTGCAGCTCGTCCAGCTCGCGTCCACGGATCTTCTCCACCGCCTGCTCGAAGCGCTCGAAGAACTCGCGCAGCTCGTCGGTCTTCCGCAAGGGCCGCATGATCGGATAGCGCCCGCGCGCGAGCACGCCGACGTAGTTCGTCATCACGTACACCGGGCCCGCGATGCGGTGGGTGATGAGCAGGCCGAACAGCGCCAGCGCCACCGTCAGCCCCAACATGCCGGCGAGGATCAGCGCGACCAGGATGGCGTCCTGCCGGCCGATAGCATGGGGCACGCCAGCCGGAGCGAGCGCCCGCACAGCGTCCCGGTAGGCGAGGAACATCAAGGTGCCAAACCCGAGCGCGATCAGCCCGCCCAGCACGGCGAGCATGGTCGTGTACTTGTACTGGAAGCGCCTATCGACGACGTATCGGCGGCGGCCGAACCGTGGACGGCCCGGCTGCTCGGGCGTGGTGGATGCATCCATAGAGCGCCCAGCCTACGTCAGGGCGGGTTGACCCTGTCAGCAGCGAAAGGGTAAACGCCCTCATTCCCTACGTTTTCATCCACCGGCCACTGGGGGCTGCAATGCTTCGTCCTACCCTTCGCGCGGGCCTTCTGGCCGCTGCGATGTTCCTCGTCGCCTGCAAGAGCGATCCCTCCACTCCGGAGCACTGGGCCAAGGCGCTGGAGAGCGCCCAGGGCGCGAAGAACAAGGAGCGGGTCGTCACCGAGCTCCGCCAGTCTCCGCACCTGAAGGACACCTTCCTGCCGATGCTGCACGAGGCGCTCGGCAAGGAGAAGGCGCCCGCGGTGAAGGCCGGGATCGCGAAGATCCTCTCGGACCAGAAGAGCCCCTCGTCGGTGGACGCGCTCTCGGACGCGCTGGTGCTCGGTGAGAGCGACCCCGCGCACAACCAGATGAACAAGGAGATCGCCTCCGCGCTCGGCCACATCGGCGACAAGAAGGCGGTCCCCACGCTCCTCAAGCTGCTCAAGGCGCGCGACAACTACGTGAAGATCGAGGCCATCAACGCGCTCGGCCAGCTGAAGTCGGCGGACGCGGTGGAGCCGCTGATCGAGATGGCCACCAGCGAGTCCGGCGAGCCGTTCATCGCGAAGAAGGCGATCCAGGCGCTCGGTCACATCGCGGACGCGCGCGCGGTGCCGGCGCTGAAGCAGATGATGTTCAAGGAGCGCAAGGGCGTCTCCTTCTACGTGGAGAGCTCGTTCGCGCTCTACCAGATCGGCGCCCCCGCGGTGCCCGCGCTCGTCCCGCTGATGGCCGGCGAGGACAAGGCGTTCCTCGAGTGGACCCGCGAGAACAAGGTCATCGAGCCGGCGGTGTACGCGAAGACGGCGCAGGTGCTCGGCGACCTCCACGCGGAGGCGAAGGACGCGGAGAAGGCGCTGATCAAGCAGCTGAAGTACGAGAACGGTTTCGCCGAGCAGCTCCTCGTCCGGATGAAGGCGGCGGACGCGCTGGGCCGGATGCGCTCGAAGGCGGCGGTGCCGGTGCTGATGTCCATGCTCGACGAGCAGGAGCCCGCCACCCGCGCCGAGTACATCCGCGCGCTGGTGCGCATCGGTGACCCGGCGGCGGTGCCCGCGCTGGTGAAGGCCGCGCAGAAGGGCGCGTGGGACTCGCGCGAGGCGCTGATCAGCGGCATCGCGATGCTCGGCGGCGAGGCGGAGCTGGCCACCCTGCAGAAGCTGCAGAAGGACGAGGCGGCCATCCACGCGGCCTACTGCAAGCTCGACGACGTGTACGAGCGCTGCAAGGACGTGGCGGCCAGCGCGGCGAAGCAGGCCGAGGCCATCGCCACCCAGGCGAAGCGGCTCGAGGCGGCGAAGGAGTGCAAGAAGGACTTCGCCTGCTGGACGAAGAAGCTCGACGACGCGGACGCCGGCGTGCGCGAGCGCGCGGCCTTCGAGCTCGGTCGCTCCGGTGACGCGAGCTACACCGCGGAGCTGGTGAAGCGCCTCTCCGACAACAACCTCGACACCCGCTATGCGGCGATCACCGCGGCGGACTGGCTCATCACCGACAGCAAGGACGCCTACGCGCAGGCGAAGGCGAAGCTGGCGACGATCGAGAAGCAGCTCGAGGACGAGCGCGGCAAGACCCAGTTCGTGAAGGTCAACGAGGACCTCAAGCGGCTGGTCGTGAAGCTCGCGCGCAACTAGCGGTCATCTGAGCTGAAGCTGAGCGAGGGCCATCGGGGCGACCCGGTGGCCCTTCTGCTTTGCGGGCCAGGTTGAACGCGGGCGCCGGGCCGCAGACCGACCGGGCATGTCCGGTGCACCGGGCCCTCCCTTGTCGCCCTCTGGCCTTCTGTCACCATGCCCGGACCGCTGTGAGTTCCGCACCTTCACGTACACCGCCCCGTACGCCGCGCCGCTTCACCCGCTCCTTCGCCGCGCTCGCCTCGGCGCTGCCGGTCTATCGGCCGGGGACGACGTCGCCGGGCGGGAGCGCGGGGCTCTCCTCGGCGCCGATCGCCGCGGGCAAGGCCCGTCGCGGCGCGGCGTCCCGCGTGCGGCGGTCGATGAAGGTCTGCACCACCGAGGGGATGGTCGCCGAGGTGGTCACCGCCTGCGCCGGCGGCGCGGTGCTCACCGGCTGGGCGATGCACCTCGGCGCCAGCCCGGTCGTCATCGGCCTCGTGGCCGCGCTGCCGCAGCTCGCGCAGCTGGTTCAGCTCCCCGCGGCCTTCACCACGAGCCTGCTGGGCCACCGGCGCGCCTGTCTGTGGATGGTGGGCCTCTCGCGGCAGGCGCTGCTGCCCATGGTCGCGCTGCCCTTCCTCCCCATCGGCGACGCGACGAAGCAGGGCATCCTCCTCGCGGTGGCGGCCTTCAGCGCGGCGCTGGGCGTGCTCGGCAACAACGCCTGGGTGGCCTGGATGGGCGAGCTCGTCCCCGAGCCCCTCCGAGGCCGCTACTTCGGCCGCCGCACCGGGCTGTGCCTTTTTGCCGGCGCCGCGGCATCCGCGGGCTCCGGCTTCGTGCTCGACACCTTCCGGCTCGGCGGCGGTGTGGGCTACGCGCTCGGCGGGCTGGCGGTCCTCGCCTGCCTCGCGGGCGCGGTGACCTCGTGGCTGCTCTCGCTCCAGTACGACCCGGCGACGATGAGCGGCGAGCCTCCCGCGCCGCGCACGCGCCCCACGCTCTCGCAGGCGCTGCGTCCCTTCCGCGATCCCGACGCGCGCGGCTTTCTCCTCTACCAGTTGGTGTGGAACGGCGCGGTGGGCCTCGCCGCGAGCTACTTCGCGCTGCACATGCTGCGGAACCTCGAGATGGGGTTCACGATGATGGCCGTGCACGGCACCGCGGTGGCCGGCATGCGCATGGTGGCCGCGCCCCTGTGGGGCCGCGCCATCGACAGGCTCGGCGCGAAGCCGGTGCTGCTCTTCTGCTCCTGGGGCGTGTCGATCATCCCGCTGCTGTGGCTCTTCCCCACGCCGGAGTTCATCCTCCTCCCGCTCGCCGCGGACGTGCTCCTCTCCGGGGTGCTCTGGGGTGGTCACGGTGTGGCCGCGTTCGCCCTCCCGCTCTCGCTCGCGCCCCGCGAGGGCCGGCCCTTCTATCTCGCCGCCTTTGCCATGGCCGGCGGCGCAGCCTTCACCATTTCCACCACCGCCGGCGGGCTGCTCGCCCAGGCGCTGCCGGACCGGTTCACGCTCTTCGGCCGCGAGCTCTACGACCTGCACGTGCTCTTCCTGCTGACGTCCGCCTGCCGCATCGTCGCCGCGAGCTGGGGCCTGCGCATCGCCGAGCCCGGCGCGCGTCCCGTCCCCGACCTCGTCCGGATGTTGCCCCGGCTCCTCGTCCCAGAGCGGGTGCGGGCGCGGACCTCACCCTAGAGGCGCCGCCCTCCCGGACCGATCCGACGCGCAGGATTCGCGCTTCGTGCCCGCCCGCCCGCGCAAGACCTGCACGCTCGCATTAGCGCAATGCGTCGAGGGGACAGGGAGGAAACTCGACAGGGGGAGATCCGGGAGATAGACGCCGCGCATGCCCGCCGGCGCGCCGCGTACCTGGTTCCTCATCCCCGCTGCGGCCGTCCTGCTGGTGGTGGTCGGCGTGTGGATGGCGCGCAGCTCCCCGCAGGCCTCGCGAGATCACTCCGGCGGCGAAGACGTGCGCGTGCTGCTCTCCGCGCCGGAGGGCGGCGGCACCGAGGCAGCGAAGAGCGTGATCGAGCGGCTCGTGCTCCTCGGGCTCGACGGCCGCATCGTCCGCGCGGAAGACCGCGAGATCGAGCTCACCGTCCGCCGCGTCGCCGAAGCGGAGGCGCTCATCGCCTCGGTGGTCGTGCCCGAGCCCCTCACCTTCAGCCTCCTCGCCGAGCCGCAGCGCGCGCCCGACGACGACTCGCCCGAGGCCGTCGCTGCCCGCGCGCCGGTGCCGCGGGATCCGAACGCGCCGCCGCCGCTTCCCGACGAAGGGGGCGCGGAGCCGGACAACCCGAGGCCCTGGGCCATTGGCGCGGGCCGCGAGGCCACCCGCGCGAAGGCGGCTCCCGAGGCGCTGCAGGGCGCAGAGCAGTTCGCGCTGGAGTGCATCCCGCCGCGGCCGAAGGGCACGCCCGCGCCGTGCGCGCTGTGGCGTGCGGAGCCCATCCCGGAGCTCACCGCGAGGGACGTGAGCGAGGTGAAGATCGGCGCGCACCGCCGCACCGAGGAGCCCATCGTCACCGTGACCTTCCGTCCGGAGGCAAAGGAGGCCTTGCGCGCGCTCGCCGCACGTGCCGAGGGCCGGATGATCGCGCTGGTCGCGTTCGGCGAGCTCGCCGCGCGGCCGCGGGTGAAGACCGAGACGAACTTCATCGATCCAGAAGCAGGAACGCTCGTCTTCAGCACGCGCACCGGCGACACGGATCGCCGCACCGCCCAGGAGCGCGCGGTCCGGATCAGCACCGCCTCGAAGCTCCCCGCTCTGCCGAAGCTCGAGGTCCGGAGCATCACCCCGGCGCCTTCACCGGGAGCGCCGCCGCAGTAAAGGGCCCTCCAGTTCTTCGCACGTCAACAAACGATTCTCATGTGTACTGCAAGTTCTTCGCGCTAGACACCGCGCAGCATCACCACTAAAGACCGCGCCCGTTTAAGCCCCACTGTCGTCCCGACCCCACTGCGTCGCCGGGCCTGTTTCATTCCCAGCGGTCCGCAGTCCCTGCCCGAGAGCGCCCAGCATGAGCGCACTGTTCCCCAAGCATTTCAACACGCTGGCCAGGGTGAGCCTCGCCATCGCCGCGGGGGTGCCCGCGGTGGCGATTGGCGGCCTGTTGCTCTACGTCCGCACGCCGTTCGCGTACGGCACGGACCACCCGCACCAGCAGCCGGTTCAGTTCGACCACCGCCACCACGTGGTGGATGTGGGCATCGACTGCCGCTTCTGCCACTTCGCGGTGGAAAAGGCGCCGACGGCCGGCATCCCGGACACGCAGGTCTGCATGGGCTGCCACTCGCAGATCTGGAACAAGAGCCCGCTGCTCGACACGGTGCGGAACGCCTACTTCCAGGACCAGCCCATCCCCTGGAAGCGCGTCCACAACCTGCCGGACTTCGCCTACTTCGATCACAGCATCCACGTGAACAAGGGCGTCGGCTGCTACTCGTGCCACGGCCGCGTGGACCAGATGGCGTCGGTCGAGCAGGTCGAGCCGCTCACCATGTCCTGGTGCCTCGACTGCCACAAGAACCCCGGCCCGCACCTGCGGCCGAAGGACCAGATCACGAACATGACCTGGTCGCCGCCGGCGAAGCCCGAGGAGGCAGTCGCCCTCGGTCAGAAGCTCATTGAGGAGTACGACGTCCACCCCCGCACGAGCTGCTCCGCATGTCACCGATGAACCCGAACAAGACCAACCCGGTGTCCGCGGGCGAGGAGTCGGGTAGCTCCGGCTTCGCGCTCCCGGTGATCAGCGACAAGTCCCCCGCCCTCTGGCGCAGCCTCGAGGAGAAGCGGGGCGACGAGGCCCTCGAGGCCTCTCGCGCAGACGAGTTCCCGAAGGACGCCGGCGTGCTCGGCGCGTTCGACCGCCGCGGCTTCCTCCAGCTGCTCGGCGGCACCGCGGCGATCGCGGGCGCGGCCGGCTGCTGGCGGCCGCCCGAGGAGAACATCTACACCCACACCCGGTCGCCGGAGTACACGCCGGGCATCCCGCAGCACTACGCCACCGCCCTGACCGTCGACGGTCTGGCCACCGGCGTGGTGGTGCGCTCGTACGACGGCCGCCCGATCAAGGTGGAGGGCAACTCGCTCCACCCGGACAGCGCGGGCAACACCTCGGTGTTCGAGCAGGCCTCGCTCTACAACCTGTACGACCCGGACCGCGCGCGCGAGCTGACGCGGAAGGGCACGCCGCAGGGCTGGCAGCGCTTCCTCCTCGACGTGCGCAACCTGATGGAGACGCACGCGAAGGACGGCGGCGCGAAGCTGCGCTTCCTCGTGCAGCCCACCGCCTCCCCCACCGTGGCGGCGATGCGCGGCGAGCTCCGCACGCGCTTCCCCAACGCGAAGTTCTACGGCTACTCGCCGGTGTCGCGTGACAACGTGCGCCGCGGCGCGCAGGCGGCGTTCGGTCAGGCGGCGGAGACCCGCTACGACCTCACCCGCGCGAACGTCATCGTCTCGCTCGACGGCGACTTCCTCATGTGGGACCCGGACCGGCTGCGCCTCTCGCGCGAGTTCGCCGACCGGCGCGTCCCCGAAGGGCCGATGAACCGGCTCTACCAGGTGGAGCCCACGCTCAGCCTCACCGGCATGAACGCGGACCACCGGCTCCGCGTGAAGCCCTCCGAGGTCCTCACCGTCGCCCGCGCGCTGGCGCAGGCGCTCGGCGCGCAGGTCCCGGAGCTCGGCGGCATCGGCGGTGGCGCAGGTGGCCTCAGCGAGAAGGCCCAGGTCTTCATCCGCGCGGTGGCCGACGACCTCGTCGCGAACCGCGGACGCGCGGTGGTCATCCCCGGCGCGTTCCAGCCGCCGGCGGTGCACGCGGTGGCCCACGCGATCAACAGCGCGCTCGGCAACCTCGGCACCACCGTCACCCTCGTCGCGCCGCACACCGACGCGGAGAGCGACGGCGTGGGCAACCTCCAGGCGCTCGCGCAGGAGCTCGCCGCAGGCCAGATCGACACCGTCGTCATCGACACCTGGAACCCGGTGTACGCCTCGGCGGGCGACGTGGACCTCGCCTCGGCGCTGCAGAAGGTGCCGAACAGCATCTACCTCCACTCGCACCTCGACGAGACGGCGAAGGCCTGCAACTGGCTGGTGCCGGCGGCGCACGACCTCGAGTCCTGGGGTGATGCGCGGAGCGCGGCGGGCGCGGTGTCGCTCGTCCAGCCGCTGGTGGCCCCGCTCTTCGGCGGCGCGCCGCTGGTGAGCTTCTGGGCGGCGCTGGTGGGCCGCGGCGACCAGAGCGCCTACGAGCTCGTGCGCGCGCACTGGGCGGCGCAGGCCGGCGAGGGCAACTTCGACCAGACCTGGCAGAAGTGGCTGGCGGACGGCGTGGTCTCGCTCACCCCGCCGGCGGCGCTGCCGGTGACGGTGTCCATGGCGGGTGTGACTTCGGCGCTGCAGGGCGCGGCGCAGACCGGCCCGGGCCTCGAGCTGAACATCGTCCCGTCCTACACGGTGTACGACGGCCGCTTCGGCAACAACGCCTGGCTGCAGGAGCTGCCGGACCCGGTGACGAAGGTCACCTGGGAGAACACCCTCATCGTCAGCCCCGCCACCGCGAAGGCGCTCGGCCTCGAGCGGCACAACCTCGCCTCGCTGACCGTGGACGGCAAGACCGTGCAGGGCGGCGTGCTGGTGCTCCCCGGTCACGCGGACGACACCGTGACGGTGGCGCTGGGCTGGGGCCGCACCGCCGCCGGCGAGCGCCTCTCCGGCCGCCACGGCTTCAACGCCTACGCGCTGCGTCCCTCGAACGGGACGTGGTTCCGCGGCGGCGCGGAGCTGAAGAAGGAGAACAAGAAGTACGAGCTCGCGCTGACCCAGGACCACTGGTCCATGGAGGGCGTGCACGGGCAGCTCCGCGACATCGCGCTCATCGGCGACATGCAGGACCCCGCGCCGCTGAACGACGCCATCCACCGCAACCGGAACACCATCACCCGCGACATGGTGATGCAGGAGCCGGTGGACTACTCGCAGGGCCAGAAGTGGGGCATGACGATCGACCTGGGGCGCTGCATCGGCTGCAACGCCTGCATGATCGCCTGCCAGAGCGAGAACAACATCCCGGTGGTGGGCAAGGACCAGGTCATCCGCGCCCGCGAGATGCACTGGCTGATGATCGACCGCTACTTCGTCGGCGCCGACGAGAACGAGCCCGAGGTCATCACGCAGCCGCGCATGTGCGTGCACTGCGAGACCGCCCCGTGCGAGTACGTGTGCCCGGTCAACGCCACCGTCCACTCGGACGAGGGCCTCAACGACATGGTGTACAACCGCTGTGTCGGCACCCGGTACTGCTCGAACAACTGCCCCTACAAGGTGCGGCGCTTCAACTACCTGCACTACTCGTACGGGAAGAGCCCCACCGAGAAGATGATGATGAACCCGGAGGTCACCGTCCGGGCCCGTGGCGTGATGGAGAAGTGCACGTACTGCGTGCAGCGCATCCAGCACGCGCGCATCTCGGCGCGGACGGAGCACCAGAAGGGCCTGCGCGAGACGCCCGCCATCCGCGAGGGTGAGGTCAAGACCGCCTGCCAGACGGCCTGCCCGACCCGCGCGATCGTCTTCGGGGATCTGAACGACCCGGGGGCGGAGGTGACGAAGCTGCACGCGGACAAGCGGCGCTACGACCTCCTCTACTCGCTCGGGACGCGGCCGCGCACCGGCCACCTGGCGCGCATCAAGAACTACAACCCGGCGCTGCCGAAGCCGAAGCTGACCGCCGACAAGGAGTCCCACTAGCCATGGCGACCGAGCATCACGCGCCCGCCGCGGATCCGCTGGCCGGCGTTCCGGTGATCACCGGGACCCACACCGATGAGTCGCTGACCGAGACGCTCTTCGGTCACGTCTGGCGCAAGCCCGGCTTCGGCTGGTACGCGCTGATGGGCATTGCCCTCTCGCTGCTCGGCCTCCTCGGCCTGTCGGTCGGGGTGCTGCTGGCCCGCGGCGTCGGCGTGTGGGGAAACAACGTCCCCACCGCCTGGGCGTTCGACATCATCAACTTCGTCTGGTGGATCGGCATCGGCCACGCCGGCACGCTGATCTCGGCGATCCTCCTGCTCTTCCAGCAGAAGTGGCGCACGTCGATCAACCGCTTCGCGGAGGCGATGACCCTCTTCGCGGTGATCAACGCGCTGCTCTTCCCCATCCTGCACACCGGTCGCCCCTGGTACGCGGCGTACATGCTGTTCCCGTACCCCTCGACCACGGGCATCTGGCCGCAGTTCAAGTCCCCGCTGCTCTGGGACGTGTTCGCGGTCTCGACCTACTTCACCATCTCGCTGCTCTTCTGGTTCCTCGGGCTCATCCCGGACCTCGCGGCGCTGCGTGACGCGTCGAAGACGAAGATCCGCCGGGTGGTGTACGGCATCTTCTCGCTCGGCTGGCGCGGCAGCGGCCGGCACTGGCACAACTGGAAGATCGCGTACCTCATCATGGCGGGCATCGCGACGCCGCTGGTGCTCTCGGTGCACTCGGTCGTTTCGTTCGACTTCGCCGTGTCGCTGCTGCCCGGCTGGCACGCGACGATCTTCCCGCCCTACTTCGTCGCCGGCGCCGTGTTCTCCGGCTTCGCCATGGTGATCACCTGGCTCGTCCCCGCCCGGAAGTTCCTCGGGTTGAAGGACGTGGTGACGATGAGGCACCTGGAGAACATGAACAAGATCATCCTCGTCACGGGGTTGATCGTCTCCTACGGCTACCTGATGGAGCACTTCATCGCCTGGTACTCCGGCAACGAGTACGAGTGGGCGGTGTTCCTCAACCGCATGACCGGTCCCTACGCCGGGGTGTACTGGCTGATGATCGCCTGCAACGTGATCACGCCGAACATCTACTGGTTCAAGGCGGCGCGGACGAGCATCCCGGTGATGTGGATCGCCTCGATCTTCGTGAACATCGGCATGTGGTGCGAGCGGTTCATCATCATCGTGACCTCGCTCCACCGCGGCTTCATCCCCGCCACCTGGGAGATGTACTACCCGACGTGGGTGGACTGGTCGATGTTCCTCGGGACCATCGGGTTCTTCTCGGTGCTCTTCCTCCTCTTCATGCGCTACCTGCCGGCCGTGGCGGTGGCGGAGGTGAAGGAGCTGAACCACGAGCTCGCCCACGGCCACGGCTACAACCACCCCGGCCTGATGAAGACCGGCGCGCCCGGCGGGCACTAGGACTCAGTCATGGCGCACGCGACGACCCTTCCCACGAACAGCTGGATCATGGCCGAGTTCACCACGGTGGACGGCCTGCTCGAGGCCTGCCGCCAGATGCGGACGGCCGGGCACAAGGAGATCGACACCTACTCGCCCTACCCGCTGCACGGGGTGGACGAGGCCCTGGGGTGGAAGCCCTCCCGCGTCCCCTTCATCGCGCTCGCCGGCGCGATCATGGGCGGCTTCGGCGGGTACACGATGCAGTGGTACCTCAACGCGGTGGACTACCCCATCAACGTCGCCAACCGGCTCCTGCACTCGGCGCCGATCTACATCCCGGTGACGTTCGAGACGACGGTGCTCCTCACCGGTGTCGTCATGTTCTTCGGCCTGATGGCGCTGATGGGGCTGCCCCGTCCGCACCACCCGGTGTTCGAGTCCGAGGCCTTCCGCTCGGCCACCACCCACGCCTACTGGATCTCGGTCACCGTTCCCACCTCGGAGCGGGACGGCGAGATCGCGGACAGCCTCCGGTCGCTCGGCGCGCGCACCGTCGAGGTGGTCAAGGAGGAGCTGTCATGAAGAGGGCGCTCAAGCTCGCGCTCGCGGTGGGCTTTGCCGGCCTCGGCGCCGGAGCCTCCGGCTGCAACTCGGCGGACGAGACCACCGAGTGGAGCCAGAACGAGATCTTCCAGCGGATGCAGCGGCAGCCGAAGTACCGCTACTACCAGCGCAACGACTTCTTCTCCGACGGGCGGGCGATGCGTCAGCTCCCCACCGGCACGGTCTCGCGCGAGTGGTACGCCACCCACCAGCAGGGCGGCAGCGGGCTTTCAGACGGCGCGTTCGTGCAGCAGATCCCGGTCCCGGTGACGGAGCAGCTGCTGCGCACCGGCAAGAAGCAGTACGACATCACCTGTGCCACCTGCCACGGGCTCGCCGGCGACGGTCAGAGCATGGTCGCGGTGAACATGGCGCTGATGCCGCCCCCGTCCTTCCAGAGCGAGAAGCTCCGCGCGCAGCCGGACGGGTACTTCTACGAGGTCATCAGCCACGGTTACGGCGTGATGCCCCCCTTCGGATGGCGGATGACGCCGACCGAGCGGTGGGCGGTCGTCGCCTACGTCCGGGCCCTGCAGTACAGCCAGGCGGTCCCGCTGGCGGAGGCGCCCTCCGAGGTGCGCGCCCGCCTGCTGAGGGAGGGTCAGTAGATGTTGGTCGACGTCCCCAAGTTCAATGGCGGCACCAAGTGGATGGGCATTGCCGGCATCGTCGGCCTTGCCGGTCTGGCGGTGTCCATTCTCGGCATGCTCGGTGAGGGCACCCGCGCCCAGGCGCTGCACGGCTATCTGGCCGCGTTCGCCTACTGGTTCGCGGTGGCCTGCGGCGGCCTCCTGCTGCTGCTCATCTTCCACGCGGCCGGCGCGAAGTGGCCCACCGTGTTCCGCCGCCCGATGGAGGGCGTCGCGGGCGCGCTGCCCATCTTCGTGCTGCTCTTCATCCCCATCGCGCTGGGGCTCGAGGTCCTCTATCCCTGGGTCACGCCGGAGAAGAACTTCGACGCGGTGCAGATGCACCACTTCCACCACAAGGCGCCCTACTTCAACCTGACGTTCTTCTGGGTGCGGCAGGTCATCTACTTCGTGGTGATCGTGGGCGTGAGCCTGCGGATGACCTCCCTCTCGCAGAAGCTCGACGAGGTGGGCGGCTACGACATCATCACGAAGAAGCGCCGCTTCGCGCCCCCGGCGATCATCCTCGTGGCGCTGGCGCTGACCTGGGCGGCCTTCGACTGGCTGATGACGCTGACCCCGCTGTGGATCAGCACCATCTACGGCGTGTACTACTTCGCCGGCGGGTTCCTCGTGGCCATCGCGGTCGTCACGCTCACGTCGGTGATGACGATGGGTGACCGCAACCTCTTCGGCTGGTGGCTGACGAAGCACCACCACCACAACCTCGGCAAGCTGCTGCTCGCGTTCACCGCGTTCTGGGCGTACATCGGGTTCAGCCAGTTCATGCTCATCTGGGTGGCGAACCTGCCGGAAGAGGTCCCCTACTATTGGGTGCGCCTGAAGACGGACTGGCGGCTGGTCAGCCAGTTCCTCATCGTCTTCCACTTCGCCATCCCGTTCGTGCTGCTGCTCGCGCGCACGGTGAAGCTCATCCCGAAGTTCCTCGCCTTCATCAGCGTCTACCTCATCCTCGTGAGCATGGTGGACGTGTGGTGGCTGGTGATGCCGAAGCTCCACCCCGAGGGCCCGGTGTTCAGCATCTTCGACATCGCTGCGTTCGCCGGCGTGGGCGGCATCGCCACGGCCTTCGCCATCTTCCGTCTCCGCGGCCGGTACATGATCCCCGTCCGCGATCCCTACCTCGAGGACTCGCTGAGGTACGTGCAGCCATGAGCGCCATTCATCCGCAGGGCACGCCGGTGGTGCCGGAGCCGCAGGACGAGCAGCTGCCGGTGGGCAAGATCGCCATCATCGCCGTCATCTCGCTCGCGCTCTTCGCGGTGGGCGTGGCGTGGGCGACCCTCATCCTCGACACCACGAAGCGGGAGGTCGTGGGCGAGAGGGGCCGCGCCGAGCCGACGTACGTGGGCAAGCCGGAGATCGGCATGGTGGACCAGGTGGTCTTCAACGCCGAGCAGCGCGCCGAGCAACTCCGTGCGGACAAGCAGCAGCGCCTCGACGGTGCGGGCTGGGCGAGCCGCCGGGACAACCTCGTGTACATCCCGGTGCAGGACGCGATGCGCGCCATCGTGGCGGGCCAGCGTCCGGGCCCGGTGGCCCCGCCGTCGCCGGAGCCGCTGAAGAACGCGCCTTCCGGCGGGCCGGTGATGAACCCGCCGCAGAAGACCGCGCCCGCGCCGACCCCGGCCGGGTCGGGCAATGACGGCAGCGGCACGCCCGACCAGCAGACCCCGGGAGCCGTCCAGCCGTGATCGCCTCTCCCCTCACCTTCCGCGCCCAGGCGCGGGTGCTGGCGCTCGCCCTCGGACTGGGGCTCGTCCCCGGGCTGGGTGGCGCGGCGCAGGCACAGCTCGTCCCCCCGGACCTGCAGAAGGTCCAGGAGATCGACGTGGTGGAGCGGTTGAACGAGCGCGTCCCGCTCGACACCGAGTTCATCGACGGCGACGGCAAGCGGGTGAAGCTGGGCGAGCTCTTCCGGGACGACAAGCCGGTGGTGCTCACCCTCGCCTACTACAAGTGCCCGATGCTCTGCTCCCTCGTGATGGGCGCGCTGAAGAAGGCGGCCATGGGCAGCGGGATGGAGCTCGGCCGCGACTACACCGCGGTGACCCTCTCCATCGATCCGCGCGAGAAGCCGGAGCTGGCGAAGGAGGGGCAGCGCGGGCACCTGCAGGCGCTGGGTGTTCCGGACCGCGAGGCGGACTGGCAGTTCCTCGTCGGCGAGGACGCGCAGATCAAGCGGCTCGCGGAAGCGGTCGGGTTCGGGTACCACTACGACGAGAAGAGCGGGCAGTACGCGCACCCGGCGGTGGTGATGGTGCTGACGCCGGACGGGCGCGTGTCGCGGTACCTCTACGGGGTGGACTACCCGGCCCGGGACCTGCGGTTCGCGGTGATGGAGGCGGGCGGGGGCCGGGTGGGGACCTCGTTCGACCGCGTGATCCTCCAGTGCTTCCGCTTCGACTCCAATTCGAAGCGCTATGAGTTCTACGTGTTCGGCTTCATCCGCACGGGCGGGCTGCTGGTCTTCGTCGCGCTGACGGCCATGCTCGCCGTGTTCTGGAGACGCGAGTACAAGCGGGGTTCGATTCGATGAGCGACGTCCTGAGACAGACCCTGTTCCTGCCGGAGCAGGCGTCCACCTTCGCCGAGCGGGTGGACAACCTCCACTACCTGGTCGTCACCACGACGATGGTGGCCTCCTTCCTCATCGGCACCACGGCGCTGGTGTTCTTCGTGATGTTCCGGCGCCGCAAGCCGCACGAGTACACGCCGAAGGTGAACCCGGACCTCAAGGCCGAGGTTCTCTTCGTCGGCGTGCCCACCGTGTTCTTCCTCGCGTTCTTCGCCATCGGCTTCCGGGACTTCGTGTGGGTCCAGACGCCGCCCGCGAACTCGATGGACGTGTACGTGATGGGCAAGCAGTGGATGTGGAAGTTCAGCTACCCGGAGGGCCCGAACGGCGTGAACACGCTGCACGTTCCGGCGGACCGTCCGGTGCGGCTGCTGCTCACCTCGCGTGACGTCATCCACTCCTTCTACGTGCCCGAGTTCCGCGTGAAGCAGGACGCGCTGCCCGGCCGCTACACGGAGATCTGGTTCGAGGCGACGAAGCCCGGCCGCTACCAGGTGCTCTGCACCGAGTACTGCGGGCTCGACCACTCGATGATGCGGGCGGAGGTCATCGTGCATCCGCCGGCGGAGTTCGACCAGTGGCTCGAGGAGGCCCGCCGCGGTCGCCAGGAGCAGCAGGACTCCGAGCCGGTGGCGCGTGACCTCCAGCAGTTCCCCGGAAACATGCGGGTGCACGGCCAGCGGCTCGCCGCGGAGCACGGCTGCTTCCGCTGCCACACGGTGGACGGCACCCCGCACCTCGGGCCGACCTTCCAGGGGCTCTACCTCAGCCAGAGCAAGACGGTCGACGGCCGCACCTTCGTGGTGGACGAGGCCTACATGACCGAGTCGATGATGGACCCGATGCGGAACCTGCGTGAGGGGTTCGCACCGCTGATGCCTTCCTACCTCGGAGTGCTCGACGTGGCGGAGAGCGCCGCGATCGTCGAGTACATCAAGTCTTTGAGTCCCAACCTGGCCCCGGCCGCCGCCGCGGGTCCCGAGGGCGCCACTCCATGAGCTCCTCCTCCGATCTGATGGGCCGCGACATCGTCGCCGAGCCCGAGTTCCCCAAGCACCACTACCTCAACGACGGGAGGACCGTGCTCTCGTGGTTGGCGTCGCTCGACCACAAGCGCATCGGCATCCTCTACCTCGCGTCGGTGCTGACGTTCTTCCTCGTGGGCGGCATCTTCGCCCTCCTCGTCCGGATCGAGCTGCTCACGCCCGGTCCGACGATCATGGACGCGCTGACGTACAACCGGATGTTCACGCTCCACGGCGTGGTCATGATCTTCCTCTTCATGATCCCCGCCATCCCCGGCGTGTTCGGCAACTTCATGCTGCCGATCATGCTCGGCGCGAAGGACGTGGCCTTCCCCCGGCTGAACCTCCTCTCCTGGTACATCTACATGGGCGGCGCGCTGATCGCCCTGTGGGGGATGATCAACGGCGGCACCGACACCGGCTGGACGTTCTACACGCCCTACAGCGTGAGCACGCCGACCGAGGTGGCCCCGGTGCTCTTCGGCGCCTTCGTCATCGGCTTCTCGTCGATCGTCACCGGGCTGAACTTCATCGTCACCTGCCACACCATGCGCGCGCCGGGGATCACCTGGATGAAGATGCCGCTCTTCGTCTGGGCGCTCTACGCGACGTCGATCATCCAGGTGCTGGCCACGCCGGTGCTGGGGCTCGTGCTGCTCTTGACCTTCGCGGAGAACATCCTCGGGTTCGGCATCTTCACGCCGGAGCTCGGCGGTGACCCGGTGCTCTTCCAGCACATGTTCTGGTTCTACTCGCACCCGGCCGTGTACATCATGGTGCTGCCGGCGTTCGGGGTGATCTCGGAGATCGTCGCGACCTTCAGCCGCAAGAACTACTACGGCTACAAGATGATCGCCTGGTCCTCGCTGGGCATCGCGCTGGTCGGCTTCTTCGTGTGGGGCCACCACATGTTCGTGTCCGGCCAGTCCACCTTCCAGTCCGGCGCCTTCGGCGTGATCTCGATGCTGGTGGGCGTGTTCACCGCCATCAAGGTCTTCAACTGGGTGGCCACGATGTACAAGGGCTCGATCAGCTTCACCACGCCCTTCGCCTACCTCGTGGGCTTCCTCTACTTCGTGGTGTTCGGCGGCATGACCGGCATCGCGGTGGCGGCGGTCTCGCTGGACGTGCACTGGCACGACACCTACTTCGTGGTGGCGCACTTCCACTTCATCATGGTCGGCGCGACGATCATGGCGTTCCTCGGGGCGCTCCACTACTGGTTCCCCAAGCTCTTCGGCCGGACCTATCCGGAGGGCTGGGGCCTCGTGGCGGCGGTGCTCATCATCCTCGGGTTCAACGCGACCTTCGTGCCGCAGTTCCTCCTCGGGAACATGGGCATGCCGCGGCGCTACTACAGCTACCCGGAGCACTTCCAGGCGCTGAACGTGGCGTCCACCGCGGGCGCGAGCGTGCTGGCGATGGGGCTCTTCCTCGTCCTCATCTACCTCGTCATCTCCATGTTCCGCGGTCAGGTGGCGGGCACCAACCCGTGGCACTCCACCGGCTACGAGTGGAAGACCCAGAACCCGCCCATCACCCACAACTTCCACGAGATCCCCAACTACAGCCGGGAGCCGCACGACTACACGCTGCCTCCGGATGACGAGGTGAAGCATGCAGCCTGATCACGGGCACGGGCACGCCGCCACGGCGGACGCCTACGCGGGCTACCCGCTGGCCCACCACTTCGGGACGCCGGCGGTGCAGACGTACGCCGCGCGCTTCGGAATGTGGCTGTTCCTCTCGACGGAAGTGCTCCTCTTCGCGGGGCTCTTCCTCGCCTACGCGGTGTACCGGTGGATGTTCCCCGAGACCTGGTACCTCGCCAGCCACAACCTGCTCGACATCCGGATGGGCGGGATCAACACCGTGGTGCTCATCTCCTCGTCACTGAGCGTGGCGCTGGCGATCCACTACGTCCGGGTGGGCAAGAACAACATCGCCATCGGGATGTTGATCTTCACCCTGCTCTGCGCGGTGGGCTTCCTCGTCATCAAGTACTTCGAGTACCGGCACAAGTTCGACGAGGGCATGCTGCCGGGCCCGCACTACACATATGAGGGCCTGCAGACACCCGGCGCACCGATGTTCTTCTCGGTGTACTTCCTCGCCACCGGCCTGCACGCGATCCACGTGATCATCGGGATGGGCGTGCTGACCTGGGTGACGATCCTCACGATCAAGGGACGGTTCTCGCCGGTCTATTACACGCCGCTGGAGCTGGGCGGCCTGTACTGGCACCTCGTGGACCTCGTCTGGATCTTCCTCTTCCCCCTGCTGTACCTCGTCTGAGGGAGCACGCGTCAGCCATGGCCGACCACGTCACGACTTCCCGCGCCGAGCCTGGACACGAGGCCGAGCACAGCTCGGTCTCCTACTGGGTGATCTGGGCGGTGCTCCTGGTGCTCACCGGGGTCACCGTCTGGACCGGGCGCATGCACCTGCCCACCATCGGGCTCCTGCTCGCGATGGTCATCGCCACCACCAAGGCAGCGCTGGTGGTGATGTTCTTCATGCACCTCTGGGAGCAGAAGGGCGTCAACCGCGTCACCTTCGTCGTCACCATCGGCTTCGTGCTGCTGATGATGCTCGGGGTGTTCGGCGACCTGATGACACGCCTCGACATGGCGCTGCCCGAGCGCGAGCGGAGCGGCACGCTGAAGCTGACCCCGCCGTCCGAGTGGACGACGCCGCCGGGCCAGCAGTCCGGTCACTGAGACGCTCCACCGGAGCGCCCCGCCGCCCCCGCCGTCCCGGACCCTTCCGGTGACCGCGGGGGCGGTGCCCTTTGCGGCCCCATGCTTTACAGCGCACCCCTCCACCGGCAACCTCCGCCCATGCGAGGGGCCCTCCTCCTGATGGCGCTGGGCGCGGTGCTCGCCGCCGGCTGCCGCTGTGCGGACACCCGCCAGACGCCGCCCGCAGGGCCCGCCGCGAGCTACCGGCTCTGCGTCCATCCCGGAGACACCGGCGTCTGTACGCCGGCGGAGGCGGTGGACTTCGGGCTGGTGGGAGACGTGGCGCCCGCCGAGCGCGCGGTCCGCCTGGAGAACACGGGTTCGGTGCCGGTGCGGCTCGTCTCGGTGGGGCTCGGCCCGGCGCCCGCCGGCTTCGAGCTGCTCTCCGAGGCGCTGCGGCCCCTCTCGCTGCCCCTGGCAGTAGGTCCCGGCGCGGCGGCGGTGGTGGTGGTGCGTGCGCCGCCCCGGGCGGTGGCGGGACCGCTGCCGGAGGGCCTGACGGTGACGCTCGCGCTCACCCACGAGGCCGGCCGCGAGGAGGCGGTGCTGCCGGTAGAGGGCGCGTGGAGCGGGTGTCCCGAGGGCTTCGCGGCCTGCGTCCCCGGCGGCGCCTGCGAGACGGACATCTTCGGCGATGCGAGGAACTGCGGCGGCTGCGGGGTCGTGTGCCGGCTCGCCAACGTGGGCAGCGCGTGCGTGAAGGGGCGCTGTGTGCCGCAGGGCGCCTGCGCGAGCGGCTTCGGGGACTGCGACCGGCGCGGAGACACCGGCTGCGAGACGCCGCTCGACACCGTGCAGAACTGCCGCGGCTGTTCGGCGCAGGAGCCGCACTTCGCCTGCGAGCGTCCGCACGCGACCGCCACCTGCGCGGAGGCGGGCTGCCAGCAGGTCTGCCTCGCGGAGCGCGCGGACTGCGACGGGGACCTCGCGCGGCCCGGCGGCAACGGCTGCGAGACGGATCTCGCGAGCTCGCTCGACCACTGCGGGGCGTGCGGCGCCCGGTGCGCGCCGGAGAACGCGACCCCCGAGTGCGGAGAGGGGCGCTGCCGCATCGCCGCCTGCGCGGACCGCTTCGCGGACTGCGACGGCGAGGTGGAGAGGGGGTGTGAGATCGAGCCCTCGCGCGACCCGGCCCACTGCGGCGCCTGCGGACGCGACTGTGCCGACGAGTTCCCGCACGCGGAGACCGCCTGCGACGAGGGCGAGTGCCGCTTCGCCGGGTGCCTCGAGGGCTTCGTGGACCTCGACGGCGCGCACGAGCCGGGCGGCAACGGATGTGAGTACGCCTGCACGCGCACCATCGCGGAGGGCGCCACCGACCTGCCGGACGATACCTTCTCGGACGCGGACTGCGACGGGGTGGATGGCGACGTGCAGCGCGCGGTGTTCGTGCGGCCGGGTGGAGACGACCTCGCCGACGGGCTGACGCCCCAGACCGCGGTGGCCTCGCCCGCCCGAGCGCTGGCGGTGGCCCGCGCGACCGGACGGAACCAGGTGCTCTTCGCACGCGGGGCCTACACGCTGGTGCGCACGCTGGAGATCCCGTCCGGCCTGAGCCTGCACGGGGGTTACGCGAAGGACTTCCGCACCCGCGCGCGGGCTCAGACGGTGCTGCGAGGCCCTTCGGGCGGCGTGCTCCTCTTCCGCGACCTGACGGCGCCGACATCCGTGGACGGGGTGGACCTCGAGGCCGCCGATGCGGCGGGCGAGGCGCGGGATTCGGTGGCGGTGCGCGTCGAGGGCGGCGGCGAGCACCTCACCCTGCGCGCGCTGCTCGTACGCGCGGGACAGGGCGCGGATGCGGAGGAGCCGGCGGGCGCTCGGGGTGACGGAGGCGTGGCGGGAGGTGCGCAAGGCGCGGGCGCGCCCGGACGTCCAACACGCGCGGCGGGTTCATCGATCGGACTTCTGTTGAAGGACAGCACGGTGACCTTCGCCTCGGTGACGGTGGTGACGTCCGCCGGTGGCGACGCCGAAGACGAGAGCGCCGCGGGGAGCTCCATCGGCGCGCGGCTCGAGGGCGACAGCCGGGTCACAGGTTCGGTGCGTTGGATGATCGGCTCGCCCGGAGAAGCGGAAACCGGGGCGGAGGCCGCTGCGGACGCCAGTGGGTCCGACGCCGGCGTGACTGCGCCCGAGGCCACCCGTCGCGGCCTCCGCTGCAGCACGTGGGATGGCCAGACCTGCGCGGCGCCCGGGCCCTGAGCCTGGGGCCGTTCTTTCGCGGCTGGCGGGCTCGGCGCGGTGCGCCTGCCTCGCGGCGGCTGATAGGTTGCGCAGCTCATGCCTCCCCTCCTGCGTCCCGCGCTCGCCGTCCTCTCCACCGCGGTGTTCGCCTTCACCGGCTGCGTGAACGCGTCGGACGGCAGCTCGGACGCGACGCCCTCCCCTTCGGGTCTGCGGACCGCGGCGCTGACGCAGACGCTGCCGCAGCACGGGCACGTGAGCCTCGTCCGCGACCTGAACAGCGACGTGGGAGGCGGGTACGACTTCGACACGCTGGTGGCGGCCGGGCCCCGCGCCTACTTCGCCACCGGCGCGAGCGGGAACGCGAAGAGGCTGTGGGTGACGGACGGCACCACGGACGGCACCTTCGCCCTCTCGCGGCTGGCGCCGGGCGACAGCAGCCGGATGTCGCTGGGGACCTTCCGGGGCGTGACGTACTTCGACTCGAACGGGCTCATCCGCAGCGACGGCACCCTTCACGGCACGAGGCGCGTGCACTCGGGCGGCGCCGTGCTCGGCTCGCCGGAGCTGGTGGTGGGGCCGGAGGCGGCGTGGGTCCTCGCGTTCGATGGAACCGGCCGGACGCTCTTCGAGATCACCGACCCGAACCGCGACCCGCAGCCGCTGCTCACCTTGCCGCCGTTCACCGGAACGGAGCTCTCGATGGGCGCGTCGCTCGTCGTGGATGGGACGCTCTACTTCTTCCGCAGGGACTCGCTGTGGCGGACGGACTTCACCCCCGCGGGGACCTGGGAGGTGCAGACGCCCGGCATTCCGGTCTGCTCCGTCGCCCTCGGCGATCGCTTCGTCGTCCGGACCCTCCCCGACGTGGGCGACTACGCCGAGCTGTGGATCAGCGACGGCACGAGGAGCGGCACCGAGCGCATCTCGCACATGGGATCGAAGTGGTCGGCCGAAGCCACCTGCACGTCGCTCGGCAACGGACGCGCGTTGGTGGCGGTGGGCGGAGCCGCGCCGGAGCTGTGGACGACGGACGGGACGTCGGCCGGCACCGCGCGACTGACGGATCGCTGCTCGAGCACCGACTGCGGGCTGACGGTGATCGGCGACCGGGCGTTCTTCGTGAGGTCGTCCGGCTTCGAGAGGGAGGAGCTGTGGAGGACCGACGGCACGGCCGCGGGAACGGAGCGCGTGTTTGCGCGCGAGAGCGGCAACGGCTTCGTCATCGACCGGCTCACGGCGTGCGGCGACAGGCTCCACTTCTTCGGCGGTTGGGTGTCGGATCCGGAAGGCCTCGAGCCGTGGGTGAGCGACGGCACGGCGGCAGGCACGCATGTGCTCACCGACACCCTCCCCGGCCGGCACGTGGTGGTGAAGGCGCGCGCCTGCATCGACGGAGACCTCGTCTGGCTGGAGGAGGGCGAACGCCGGCTGTGGCGGAGCGACGGCACCGCGGCGGGGACGACGAGCTACCACTCCTTGGCGAGCACGCCCTCCGGCGCTCCCGGTCCGGGCGCGGTCGCCGGCGGCGCGCTGATCTTCAGCGGCACGCGCGAGAACAACTGGCGGTCGCTGTGGCGAACCGACGGGACGCCCTCGGGTACCGCCGAGCTGACCGCACCACCGCCCATGTTCCAGCCCGTGGCGCCGGATTTCGTCCGCTTCGCGCCGGCGGGCAGCGGGCTGATGTTCCCCTGGTACACCAGCGCCACCGGCTTCGAGCCCTGGTTCACCGACGGCACCCCGACGGGCACGCACCCGCTGGCGGAGGTCTCGCAGGGCGGCGCGCACTCGTTTCCGGAGAACCTCACGCCGATCGATGGATCGCTCGCGCTCTTCACCGCGGTGGACGCGCAGAGGAGCGTGTGGCGCACGGACGGGACGGTGGCGGGGACGTGGAAGGTCTCCACCGGAGCGTTCCTCTCGCCGAAGGGAACGCCGATGCCGCGCCTGGGGACGGGCGCGGTGTGGCTCGAGCTCGACGCGGTGGAGGGACGTGAGCCGCGCTTCAGCGACGGTGTGCAGCCGGGCGCCGTGACGCTGGGGGACAGCGACCCGGGCGGGGCGACGGGCACCGTCCACTCCGCGATCGCCACCGCGCACGGGCACACCTACTTCATCTCGAAGCAGAGCGTGTTCGACACGCTGTGGCGCACCGATGGGACGGCCGCGGGGACGACGCCGCTTCAAGCCACCGGGTTCTACGGCGCGGGCATCGTCTCTTCCGGCGACCGGCTCTGGTACTGGTCGCGCGGCGTCTGGGGTGGCGGGGAGCGGCTGGAGGTCTACGACGACGCACAGACGTCCACGCCGAGGATCGTTTTCGCGTCCGGCATTCGCGACGTGCTCCCATTCCGGGACGGCGTGATCTTCACCGCGGCCTCAGGAGCGAACGAGGCGCTGTTCTACGCGGACGGCAGCACGAACCCGCCAGTCGAGCTCGCGCGGATCGAGCGGGTGGAGGCGGCGTCGAACACGTTCGAGCTCGAGCCCGAGGGCCGGCTGCTCTTCGTCGCCGACGACGGGGTCTGGGGCAAGGAGCTGTGGACCACCGACGGCACCGCACGGAACACGCGCCGGCTCACCGACGTGGCGCGAGGCGCGCTCGACAGCTCGCCGCTGATCGTCGGCCGGCTGGGCAACCGGGTCCTCTTCGCGGCGAACGACGGGTTCCTCGGATCGGAGCTCTACGCGCTCGACCTGCAGTCAGTGCTCGACGACGTGCCGCCCGTGTTCGCGCCAATGGCGGTGCAGGTGCTCGAGCTGACGACGCGGGGCGGAACGTACGCGCCGTTCGCCGTGGGCGCGGTGGATGACCGGACGAGCAAGCCGTGGATCTACTACCAGCCGGCGCCGGGTTCGTTCCTCGCGCTGGGTGAGACGCAGGTGACCGCGACGGCGCTGGACGAGGCGGGGAACTCGGCGACCACCACCTTCACCGTGCGCGTGCTGGACACCACGCCGCCGGAGGTCAGCTGCGGAGCGAATTGGGACGTGGTGCTCGAAGAGGGCGAGCTCGACCGCGCCGTGCACTTCGCGCCCGCCACCGCCTGGGATCTCGACGGTGTGGAGTCGCTCACTCAGCTTCCGCCGCCGGGGACCCAGTTCGCCGAGGGCGAGCATGAGGTCGTGGCCGAGGCGACGGACCGGTCGGGGAACGTTGGACGCTGCGCGTTCACGATCCGCGTCCGCCTGCCCGAGGCGCCGGTCCCACCGGAGGGGCCGGACGCGGGTGACGCAAGTGACGCGGGTGACGCTGCTGCGGACGACGCGGGGACGAATGAGACGCCGCGCCCTTCAGGGGAAGGTGGCTGTGCAGCGGCAGGCGGTGCGATGCCGTCCGCGTGGCTGCTGATGCTCGTGGCAGTCGCCGGTGCACGCCGGAGCGTGCGTGCTGCGTTCACCCGAGCGCCGGTTCGCCGCTGACGAGCTCCAGCGCGCGGAGGCGGGGCCAGAGGGTCTCGCGAACGGTGCGTTCGAAGACGAGCGCCTGACGCTGCGGGGAGAAGAGCGCGAGCGGGGCGCGGTCCTCGTCGGGCCAGGCCTCGAGGGTGCGGCGTCCGGGTGGGAGCGCGGCGAGCAGCTCCGAGGCGCGGCGCAGGTGCGGCGCCAGCGCGTGCTCCACCACCTTCCGCCACGCCGAGAGGGCGGCATGGGGAAAGCGCTGCATCGAGTCGCGCACGTAGGTCCAGCCGAAGTCGCGGTGGCCGTCCTCGTCGCTCAGCGTCTCGTCGAGCACCGTGCGCAGCGAAGGCGCCGTGCAGCGGGCGCGCAGGTCCTCGATGAAGCCGACGCTGACCGTCTCGTTGACCACCAGCATCGAGAGCGCGGTGGTCAGCGCGCGCTCCGGCATCGAGCCGGCGAGGAACGCGGGGCTCTCGCGGAGTGCGACGGGCTCGGGCAGCAGCGCTTCGGTGCCCAGGGCGCGGCAGGCGGAGGCGCAGAGGGCGACGTGACGCATTTCGTCGCGGACCGCATCGAGCACCGCGGCCTGCACTTCGAAGGGATCGCCCGCGCCCGTCACCTCTTCGAGGAAGCGGGTGAAGATCTGCACCGAGCGGTACTCGCTGGCGAAACGTTCGCGCCACGCGGCCCTCGCCTCTTCGACGAGGTCGGGTGAGAAGCGCGAGAGCTCCACCGGCGGGAGCTGGGGAAGCTCTCCGAGCACGTTGCGGGCGAGCGTCCGATAGATGCCGCCCTCGCGACGGAGCGGACGTCCCTTCACGGCGCGCACATGTCCGGCGTGGGCGCGCAGCTTCCGTCCGTGCAGTGCGCGAACCAGCCGTAGTTGCAGGCGGTGCCCTCCGGACAGAAGCAGGTGCTCAGCACGCCGCCGTCGCCGCGCCAGTCGCAGCAGGTCTCCCAGCTGCCGCCCGCGTCGGCGCCGGCATCGAGGCCCGCGTCGGGTGCGCCGCCGTCGAGGTCGCGGTCACAGGTCAGATTGCCGTGGGGCTCGCAGGTCCCGTCCGAGCAGCGGGCGAACCAGCCGTAGTTGCAGGACTGGTTCGGCGGACAGAGGCACTGGCCGATCTCGTAGCCGCCGTCCCCCGCGGTCTTGCAGCAGGCCTCCCAGTGGCCGGTGCCAGCATCATCGGTCCAACCGCCGTCCACCGAGGCGTCCACTCCGCCATCCGGCGCGGCGGGGAACTCGAACGGCGGGAGGTAGCAGCCCCAGAGCCACAGCGCGGCAAAGGCGGACGCAAGGAGCGCCCAGGGGAGGTTCGGTTGCACCGCGCAGCCGGTTCCCGTGAGGAGCACCAGCGAGGCGATGGCGAGGAGTTCGAGACGTCGTTTCGGCTGCATGTCACTCCGGAGCACAGGCGTTGGCGCGTGCGTCGGCGGCCCTGTCTGCGGAGGGTAGCGCAGAACGCGTCCTCGCTGCCGGGGCTGGGCCGGGCGCAACAGCGGACACTCCCGGAGGGCCACGCTTGCGCCTCTCTCGCGCGCGTTCGTCAATCGCCCCGATGTCGCGCACCCTCCCCTTCGCGCTGTGCGCCCTGCTCGCGCTGACGTTGTGTGCGTGTCCGCGGCAGTCGTCGCCTTCCGAGTCGGGTGGCCCAGGTGGCCCCGATGAGGCGCGCCGGCTGGTGCTGAAGATGCAGCCGTTGTGGGGAGACCCGGCGCCGTTCCGCTCGTTGCTGGCGGAGTTCGAGAAGACGCACGGCGTGACGGTGGTGCCCGAATACCTGCCCAACGCGTCAGACCTCGCGCACCAGTTCTACCTGACCGCGCTGGAGGGCGGCTCGCGCGACTTCGACGTGATGGTGGTGGACGTGGTGTGGGCGCCCGAGTTCGCGCGCGCCGGCTGGGCCGCGGACCTGTCGCAACACTTCCCTCCCGCCGAGCTCTCGCGCGATTTCCTCCCCGGCCCGGTGGAGGCGGTGCTCTACGAGGGGAAGACCTGGGCGGTGCCGTGGTTCCTCGACGTCGGGCTGCTCTACTACCGGAGCGATCTCGTCCCGCGCGCGCCGCGCACCTACGCGGAGCTGGAGCGCTTCGCGCAGGAAGCGAGGGCGAAGGACCCGGGACTGGCCGGCTACGTGTGGCAGGGCCGCCAGTACGAAGGCCTCAACTGCAACGTGTTCGAAGCGCTGTGGGGCCACGGCGGCGAGGCGCTCGATCCGGAGAGCGGCAGGCTGTCGCTGCAGACGCCGCAGATGCGAGAGGCGCTGGGCTACCTGCAGCGGCTCGTGAGCAGCGGCGTCTCACCTCCTCAGGTGACCTCCTACGCCGAAGAGGAGTCGCGTCGCGTGTTCCAGTCCGGGCGCGCGGTGTTCATGCGCAACTGGCCCTACGCGTGGGCGGAGGCGCAGCGCGAGGACTCGCTCGTGCGCGGCAAGGTCGGCTTCGCGCCGCTGCCTTCGCTCGATGGCCGGCCCGGTGCGGGGACGCTCGGCGGCTGGCAGTTGGCGGTGAACGGGCACCTCTCGCCGGACCGCACGAAGCTCGCGGGTGAGCTGGTGCGTCACCTCACCTCGCTGGAGGCGAACGTGGTGATGGCGGTGCACTACGGCCGCAACCCACCGCGCCGCGCTGCGTACGAGGATCCGCGTCTGCGCTCCGAAGCACCTTTCATCGCCGGGCTGCTCCCCGCCGTGGAGGCCGCGCGCCCGAGGCCGGTGACGCCCTGGTACATGCTCGTCACCGACGTGCTGCAGGGCGAGTTCAGCGCAGCGGTCTCCGGCATTCGCGCCCCCGAGGCAGCACTCGATCGCGCGCAGGGTCTGGCCGATCACCTGATGGGAGCGGACGAGTGAAGGGGGGCCGCGGCAGCGAAGCCTCCGAGCGCCGGCAGGGCCTGCTGATGGTCGCGCCAGCGGTGCTCACGCTGGTGGCGGTGGCGCTCTATCCGATCCTCGCGGCGGTGTGGCTGAGCCTGCGCCGGGTGGTGCTCGTGTTCCGCGAGGACCGCTTCGTCGGCCTCGACAACTACCTCTTCCTCTTCGGCGATCCGCGCTTCTGGCAGGCGCTGGGCAACACCGCGTACTTCACGCTCGTCGCCGTCACGCTGGAGGTGCTGCTCGCGCTGCCGCTGGCGCTCCTGCTCAACGCGGCCTTCCCCGCGCGAGGTCTCTTCCGCGCCTCGGTGCTCATCCCCTGGGCGATCCCGACCGTGGTCAGCGCGAGGCTGTGGGCGTGGCTCTTCAACCCGGACTTCGGGCTTGTGAACCGGCTGCTCGGCGCCGGCTTGAACTGGCTCGGCTCGCCGGGGCTCGCGCTGCACGCGGCGATCGTGGTGGACGTGTGGAAGACCACGCCCTTCGTGGCGCTGCTCCTGCTCGCAGGCCTGCAGACGATCCCGCCTGACCTCTACAAGGCCGCGCGCGTGGACGGGGCTTCGCCGTGGCGGTCGTTCCGGTCGATCACCCTGCCGCTCTTGAAGCCGGCGCTGCTGCTCGCGCTGCTCTTCCGCACGCTCGATGCGTTCCGCGTGTTCGACGCCATCTACGTGCTCACCGAGGGCGGTCCGGGCAACGCGACCGAGACGCTCTCCATCTACGCGTACAAGGTGCTCATGCGCTCGGGCGACTTCGGCTACGGCTCGACGCTGGCGGTGGTGACCTTCCTCTGCGTGGGCGCGATCTCGCTCGTCTATCTGCGGCTGCTCGGGCGCAGCGAGGAGCGCGCGAGATGAGGGCCGAAGCGGTGGAGGTGTCCGACTCACGCGGCCGGGGCCTGCGCTGGGCGACGGCGCTCGGCGCGGTCGCGTTCCTCACCTTCTTCATCGGCCCGTTCCTCTGGCAGGCGCTGACCTCGCTCTGGCCGGAGGCGGAGCTCACCGAGCCGTGGCCTTCACGTCTGACGGCGGCGAACTACGCGGCGGTCTTCGGCGAGCGCGGCTTCGGGCGCGTGGTGCTCAACTCGCTCGGCGTCGCGTTCGGGACCACGCTCTACTGCCTCGTCGTCGGCGCATCGGCGGCGTTCGCGCTGGCGAAGCTCCAGTTCCCCGGGCGCAACGCGCTGCTGATGATCGCGCTGGGCATCTCCATGTTCCCGCCCATCGCCACCGTGAGCCCGCTCTACCTCGTGCTGCGCGGGATGGGCCTGCTCGACTCGCTCGCGGGGCTGGTGCTGCCGTACGCGACGTTCGCGCTGCCGCTCACGCTGTGGATCCTCACCTCGTTCTTCCGGCAGATCCCCGACGAGCTCTACCGCGCAGCGCGGGTGGACGGCTGCACGCCCTTCACCGCGTTCCGCAAGGTGCTCCTCCCGCTCGCCGCGCCAGGCCTGGGGACGACCGCGATCCTCGTGTTCATCTTCTCGTGGAACGAGTTCCTCTACGCGCTCACCTTTCTCTCCGCCCCCGAGCGCCGCACCATCCCCGTCGCCATCAGCCTCTTTGCCACGGACTTCCGCGATCCGTGGGGACAGATCGCCGCGGCCTCGGTGGTGGCGACGCTGCCGCTGGTGGTGCTGACCGTCCTCTTCCAACGGCGCATCGTGAGCGGGCTGACGGCGGGCGCGGTGAAGGAATGAGCGGGCAAGGAGTGATGGCATGGCCACGTTGACGCTCGAGCGGCTGGGCAAGACGTACCGCGGCGGTGTGGACGCGGTGAAGGAGGTCTCCTTCGAGGTCGCCGACGGCGAGTTCGTCTCCATCGTCGGCCCGTCGGGATGCGGCAAGAGCACGCTGCTCTCGCTCATCGCCGGGCTGGAGACGCCCTCGCGCGGTCGCATCCTCATCGACGGCCGCGAGGTGAACGCGCTCTCTCCGCGCGAGCGCGACATCGCGATGGTGTTCCAGAGCTACGCGCTCTATCCGCACATGGACGTGCGGCGGAACCTCGCCTTCCCGCTCGAGCTGTCGGGGATGTCGAAGGGCGAGATCGCCTCCCGCGTGGCGGAGACGGCGCAGCTGCTCGGGCTGGAGAAGCTTCTCGAGCGCCGGCCGAAGGAGCTCTCCGGTGGTCAGCGCCAGCGTGTGGCGCTCGGGCGGGCGCTGGTGCGGAGGCCGAAGCTCTTTCTCTTCGACGAGCCCCTCTCCAATCTCGACGCCGCGCTGCGCACGCAGATGCGGGGCGAGCTCAAGCGGCTCCACGCCGACCTGCAAGGGACCTTCATCTACGTCACCCACGATCAGGCGGAGGCGATGACCCTCTCCGATCGCGTGGTGGTGATGAGCGCCGGCGCTGTTCAGCAGATCGCCGCGCCGCGGGAGGTGTATGGCGCGCCGGCCAACGCGTTCGTCGCGACGTTCTTCGGCTCGCCGCGGATCAACCTGCTGCCGCCCGCTGCGTTGGGATTGCCTGATGAGCCGGGCATCGAGGTCGGCGTCCGGCCCGAACACGTCGCAGTCGGCGTCGATTTGAATGCGGAGGCGCCGCCGGGCGCGGTGAGCGGGAAGGTGTTCCTCGTCGAGCCCATGGGCGCGGAGAGCTGGGTCACGGTCGAGGTGCCGGGTGGTGCACGGGTCGTGGCGAAAGCCGAGGCGGACCTCATCGCCCAGCCCGGCGCGCCCGCGTGGGTGCTGCCGGACCGGACGCGGCTTCACCGCTTCGATGCCGCAAGCGGGCAGAGGGCATATCGACGGGACTAGCTTTCCCAGCAAAACGCGCCAATCATACCAGGCCATGACTCTGCGCGTTTCTTCGACGGTTTCCGGCTCATCCTCCGGGTGCTTGTTGCGGTTCATCCTGATGTTCGTCGGCGTCGCGTTGACGGGGCTGGGGGGCCTCGCCGCCGTGCTCTTCGCCGGGCTTCCGGCGCTCCAGGTCCGAGCTGCGAAGACATGGAGCGAAGCCACCTGCACGGTTCTCAGCAGCGAAGTTCACACCGAGCACCGGGTCGTTCGAGGACGGACCAGGTCCACCTACAAGCCCGTCATCACCTACAGCTACGACTTCGACGGCCGGTCCTACGTCGGCGACCGCCATGACCTCGTCGTGGGTAGCGTCGGAGATGGGGCTGCGGTCGAGGAGATCGTCGCCCGACATCCGCCGGGAGCGTCCGTCCGCTGCTTCGTCGACCCGACGTACCCCAGCCGCTCCGTCATCAACCGGGATGCTCCCCCCTCCATGATCGTGGGTCTGGCGATGCTGCCCATGGTCTTCGCGGGTGTCGGCCTCGTGGCTGCCAGCGCCTGGTTGAGTCTTCGCAAGAAGAAGCCGCGGCCCTAGCCACGCCGTGGATGGCGGGGAGCACCGACAGCGCCTCGCCAAGAGGGGGATGCGGTGGCAAGGTGCGCGCCCCATTCTCCGGAGGGTTCCGCTTGGCCGGTGCCAGTCTGCTGACGCTGCTCGATGACATTGCCGCCGTGCTCGACGACGTGGCGGTGATGACGAAGGTCGCCGCGAAGAAGTCGCTCAGCGCGGCGGACGACGTGGCGGCGATGACGAAGGTCGCGACGAAGAAGACGGCCGGCGTGCTCGGCGACGACCTCGCGCTCAACGCGGAGCAGGTCACGGGCGTGAGGGCCGACCGCGAGCTGCCGGTGGTGTGGGCGGTGGCGAAGGGCTCGGTGAAGAACAAGCTCATCCTCGTGCCGGCCGCGCTGCTGATCAGCTTCTTCGCGCCGTGGGCCGTCGTCCCGCTGCTGATGCTCGGCGGCGCGTTCCTCTGCTTCGAAGGCACCGAGAAGCTCGCGCACAAGCTCTTCCACAAGGAGGAGGCGAAGGCGCTCGAGGCCCAGCACAAGGCGAACATCGCCGATCCCACGGTCGACCCGGTCGCCGCGGAGAAGACGAAGATCAAGGGCGCGGTCCGCACCGACTTCATCCTCTCGGCGGAGATCATCGTCATCGCGCTGGGCACGGTGGCCACCGCGCCGTTCGCGAAGCAGCTCGCGGTGCTCGTGGGCATCAGCGCGATCATGACGGTGGGCGTGTACGGGCTGGTGGCCGGCATCGTGAAGCTCGACGACGCAGGGCTCTACCTCAGCCAGAAGAGCGGGCCCGCGCGGGCGCTGGGCAAGGCGCTGCTGAAGGGCGCGCCGCTCCTGATGAAGTTCCTCTCGCTCGCCGGCACCGCGGCCATGTTCATGGTCGGTGGCGGCATCCTCGTGCACGGCATCCCGGGCGCGGAGAGCGCGATCCACCACTGGCTCGAGGGCGCGGGTGCGGTGCTCGGCGCGATCCTCCCCTCGGTGCTCAACGCGCTCGCCGGCCTCGTCGCGGGCGTCCTCATCCTCCTCGTCGTGGAGGGCGTGAAGCGCGTGGTCGGGAAGGGGAAGCCGGCCGCAGGGACGCCGGCCGCGTAGCTTCAGGGGTTCGCTTCCGGGCGAGGCGCTGCCACCGAACGCGGCGGGAAGAGCAGCGCGAACGCGACGAAGGTCACCAGCGTGCGCAGCGGGCTCTGGATGATCCACGCCGTCGCGTCCGGCGCGCCCCGGGTCGTCCCCGTCGCTGCCTCGAAACGGATCGCGGCGGGGATGAAGTACGCGAAGGACCAGACGCGCAGGGCGAAGTGAAGGCCGAGCACCCACGCGACCCGTCGCCGCAGGGGACGTTCGGGCCAGCTCGCCCACAGCGCGGCGAGGAGCACGAGCGAGAGCAGCGAGTGCACCGGGATCCAGAACGTTCCGCGGTTCACCCCGCCCTGCTCCGGCTGGATGAGCGCGAGGTTCTCAGGCCAGGCCTGGTCGAGCACGAGATGTTCGAAGAGGCCGCCGCCGGTCTCGATGCCGAGCAGCACCGCGGCGAGCCACACGAGGGGGATGACGAGCTTCCTTCTCATGCACCGAGCATGTGGACCCGGAAGCTCTGCCGTCTCCCCTCACCTTGCCCCGTTTGTCCGAATCTTGCGGTCGTGTCTTCAGGGTCGGCGGTTGGCTGGGGCTGGCATCTCAACCTGCCGAGCGGCTCTCTGCGCCGCCCGGTACCGCGCCGGCGTCAGACGCGTCGCCGCACGAACCGCCGTGCCCAGCTTGCTCTGCGAGCTGTAGCCACAGTCGAGCGCGATGCGGCCGATGGACAGTTCCGTCTCGCGGAGCAGCCGCAGCGCCCGCTCGACGCGCAGGCGGCGCACGTACGCGGAGGGGGTCTCGCCAGTGGAGACGCGGAACGCACGCGCGAAGTGGAAGAGGCTCACGCCGGCTCGTTCGGCCAGCGCCTCGAGCCGCAGCGGCGTGCCGAGGTTCGCGTCCACGAAGAGCTGAACGCGTCTCAGCGCCGCGGGCGAGAGCCCACCGCGCGACCGCACCGCGCGAGGCGCTTCGGTCATCGCGGCGATCCGGCCGGCGTGACGGAGCTGCAGCCCGCCGCACTCGCGCATGAACCGGGCGAGCGCCCCCAACTCCGGAGTCGAGTAACCGCTGAGCAGTCCGGCGCCCTCGTCCCGAAGCGGGCCCCAGATCGTCTCCACCCACTGCTCCGCCAGCGGCGTCAGCTCGCGGAGGCGAGCGCCCGCCTCCACGCGCGTCCGAACGAACCCCGTGCTCTCCAGACGCGCGACGAGCATCACCACGCGCCTCCTGCTCGCCGCCGGCGCCCCAGCGAGCGCGACGTCATCCAGCGGTCCCTGTCGCAGCACGTCGATGCAGCGCAGGTCCGTCTCCTCCAGCGCGAGCACCTCCGCCGCCGCCTCGTCCACCGCCACCAGCGCTCGCTGAAACGCCGGGAAGCCCTGCCGCAATTCGGCGAGGACCGCCATCCGCTGCCTGCTCACGCCCCCGGAGGGTGCCGTCCGCATCCGGCAAGCCTATGCGCGCGCGCCGTCCTGCCGCGACGCGCGCAGCTCAACGTCCACAGGGCTCCGATGCCGAGGAGCAGCCACGGCCCAAACCCCGCGCCCCCGGCTCCCTGTGAGGTGCAACCACACCCGGTCTCGCCCAGCGGCTCCCCTTGCGCGGGCGCGAGCCACAAGTGGCTGGTCACCGTCCGCGGCTTGCCCTCCACGAGGACCTCCGCGCGCACGCGCTGCTCGCCTTCGACCGGCGCGGCGAAAGCGAGCTCGTGGACGAACGGATCGGCGGTCACCTCCACCGGCGGCAGCGCACGCCCGTCGTGCACGAGCCGCAACTGGCGTCCCGCGCCTCCGGTCACGGTCAACCGTAGCGTGACGGCACTCCGGACCGTGTCGCCGATGCGCCCGCGCAGCTCACCCGTCGCCGCATCGAGCGCGATGAGCTCCACCATCGGATCGTCCGGTCCCTCCAGCTTCACCACCGTGCGGCCGCGGCGGACGGCCTCGACCACTGCGTTCTCGGAGAGCTCGTCCGCCCACACCAGCGTCGTCGGCGAGCCGATGGGGCTGTGCAGCGCGTCCGTTCCCACACCCGCGCGGTGATCGTCGCTTCCACCGACCGCGGCGACTCGCAGGCCTCGCGCGCAGTACGCGTCCCAGAAGCGCAGCGGGGCCTCGCCGAACACGGCGCCGGTGACCGACCACGCACCGGTCTGGATCTCCACCGCGCCCACCCGCGAGCGCTCCAGCGAGTCCCCGTGCTCCCACTTGCAGCCGATGCACGCGTCGCCGAGATCCAGCATCGGGTGGTTGATCGAGAAGACGGCGCCGCCCTCGGCCAGCTCCCGCGCGGCGTCGTTGATCGTGCGGCCCTCGAGCCCGAGCCGGAAGTCCGCGAAGGCGTGCGCGCCGATCCCGTTCGCGTGTCCCCTGTAGGTGGTGAACTCCACGCCCGGCAACAGCAGCAGCTCCGGATGCCTCGACTGCGCGTCCCTCATGAAGTCGAGGTGCGACACGGTGTTGTGATCGGTCACCACCACGAAGTCGAGGCCACGCCCTCTCGCGTAGCTCGCGATCTCGTCCAGCGTCGGGCGGGCATCGCCGCTCTCGCGGCTGTGCACGTGAAAGTCACCCGCGTACCAGCGCGCTTCACCTCGAAGTGGTGCGGCGGGCACATACGTCCGGCGCTCGGGCTGTGGAGACAAGGCGCCGGACGGCGCGCTTCGCAGATGGAGCTCCACCCGGTAGCGCGCAGGCGACGAGACGAGCTTCGCCTTCCCCACCAGCACCCGCCACGTCCCCGCCGGCAGCGGACCGCTGAGGTAGCTGCGCGAGGCCGCCTCCACGCCGAGGATCGCCGGCTCGGTGTTGCCGCCGCCGTAGCCGCGGAAGCGCTGCGGGTCCCAGAGCCCGAAGTCGAGGATGTCTCCCGCGCCGCTGGGCAGCGCCCGATGACGGAACTCGAGCTCGACGATCCCCTCCGGCACCTCGAATGGCACGAGCAGGTACTCCGGCGCGCCCTCGGGAACCTCACCTTCCAGCAGGATGGGCGCGGGTTGCGCCTGCGCGGCGGTCACCGCAAGGAGCAGCCAGAGGGCACCGAGCAGCAACGCGACGTCGAGGTAGGCGAAGCGCGATCTCACCCGCGCGACGCTACCAGACGGCAACGCGCCGCCCTCTCAGCGCGGCCCGAGCAGCTTCACGATCTTGTTGTACACGCCCATCACCAGCAGCGGTCCCGGCCACATCCCGAGGAACCGGCTGGTGCGGTCGCGGCCACCGAACTCGAAGAAGAGCGAGGCGCCCATCGCCGTCAGGGCGAGCACGAGGAACACGTCCGAAGGGATGCGCGCCGTCTGCTGCTCGATGGTGCGGGTGATCGTCCCCTCCGCGTGCTCGGTGCGAAGGACCGGCGCGGCCTCGTACACGCGTTCCGACTCCTCGGCCGCAGGGTTCACGTCGATGTGCATGCGCGCTGCCTCCTCCGCTCCGTTCCAGTGCCTAACTTCAGGGTGCACCCGCTCCGGAGCACACGCATGGAGAAGGACGGCAGCACACCGGGCAACCCTGCGAGCGCCATCGCCCAGGGACTGGTCACCGCGCTGATGGGCTACGGAAAGCTGCTCGAGCGCGACTACTGGGCGGTCATCGACCGCTCGGCGCTGAAGCCGTCGCAGGTCGTGGAGCTGGTGGCCCGCCGCTTCCCGGAGTTCGCGCCCCGCGAGTTCGCCTCCTTCCGCCGCGTGGCCCGCGAGGAGGCACGCGAAGACCTGGACCCGCGCCAGGGGCCTCCAGACAAGACCCTGGACTCCCCCTCCGCGCCCACGCACTCGCTGCAGCCCGGCGACGAGCTCGAGGTCACCATTCCCGGCGTGGGCGTGTGCGGCGTGCGCGTGCTGCATCGAGGGCCTACCAGCTTCACGCTCGGCACCCTGCCCGGTCACCCGGAGGCGGGGCGCATCACCTTCGGCGCCTACCGGAACCGGAGAGGCGACGTCATCTTCCACATCCGGAGCCGGGCGCGGTCCGGTTCGCGGCAGCACCTGCTCGGGTTTCTCACCGCCGGCGACCCGATGCAGACGAACACCTGGACGGAGTTCGTCAACCGGGTAGCGCTCACGGTGGGAGAGGGAGTGGTGGGGTTCATCCATGCCGACAAGCGGAAGAGTGACGACGAGCCCGACGATCCGGAGGTTCTCTGCAGTCCGACCTTTCTGGCCGAGGCTGACTAAGGGCAAGGTCACCTGGCGCCTCTTCCGCGGCTGGAGCGACGACGAATTGCAGGCGCGCCTCGCGAAGCTGAGCGACGAGGGCACCCCGCCGAACTTCGACACGCCGAACCACGCGCTCACGCCGGAGAACGGCTGGGACCAGGTGCACTCCCGCGCGGTCATCGGCCACGAACCGCCCGGCGCGCTGGAGCCCGACGGCGACTTCGCCCGCGCCTGGCGCTCCGTCGAACGCTACGAGTTCTCCGACCCGCGCATCGTCCGCGCGCACTTTGATCCGCGCACGCCGCTGGAGGGCCGGCGCATCCTCCTCGAGCTGCGCGCGGTGGGGCTGCGCTACCTCTGCCCGGTGTACGTCGCCGACGTGATGCGCGATCCGCAGGGCGGGCTCGCGGGCTTCCGCATCGACACGCTGAAGGGCCACATCGAGTCTGGCTCGGAGTGGTTCCTCGTGGAGAAGGACCTCCATTCTGGCGAGGTCCACTTCCGCATCGAGGCCTCCTGGCGCACCGGCGAGTTCCCCAACCTCGTCAGCTGGCTCGGCTTCCTCCTGCTCGGCCGCCGCTACCAGCGCGCGTGGCACCGGCTCTCGCACTTCCGCCTCACCGAGCTCGTGCGCCGGCTCGCGCCGATGCCGTACGACGCGGCCGCGCCGCTGGTGCACCAGGGACCGGTGCTCGACAGCGCGCCGCCTGTGCCGCAGGTCGCGGACGGTGCCCGCTGGCTGCCCACCGCGACGGCGCTGCAGGAGGAGGAGAGCGAGGACATCGCGCAGCACGGCCTCGTCGGCGCGCACAAGCAGGACACGCAGCACCTGCGCGCGCGCTCGAGGGCAGCGCGCCTGGCCACCCTCGGTGTCGCCGCCCTCGCTGCGGCGGGCGCGGTCGGCGCGGCGGCGACAGCGCTGGTGAGGCGATGACTGCAGGTGCGGCCAGGCAGCCGGCCTCGACGGACGATCGGCCTGGAAGGGCCCGCAGGCGGCGTTTGTAGGAACCGTAAACGCTGAGGAGGCGCACGGATGGCGAAGGACAGGCGGGACCGCGACGAGAGGGAGCTGGCGCTGGGGCTTCAAGAGGTGGAGGTCACCCCACCTGTGCCGACGCCGGAGCGAGCGCGCGGCACCGACGCGGATCTGTTCGGGAACGAGGAGGTCCCGCTCGAACAGCGGATGATGTTCGCGGTGGAGATGCTGCAGACGCTCTCTCAACGCGAGCAGCTGGCGGTGATCGCCGCGGTGTTGCCGAACCTCCTCGCGGAGTTCGACGTCGCCGGCAGGTCCGCGGTGATCGACGAGCTCGTCCTGAACCTCGCGCCGAGACCGCTGGCCTAGCGAACCTGCTCCACCCGCTCCGTCAGCCACACGGCGAGCTTCTGGAGCACCGAGACCGGGATGGTGTGCGGCCCGCTGAAGGGCTCGAAGCGCACCGTCATCTTCGCGCTCTCGAACAGGGCGCGGAGCCTCTCCGCCACCGCATAGGGCAGGATCGGATCCTGCCTCCCATGGCTCTGGAAGACGTGCAGGCCGCTGCGTTTCGGCGCCCGCTCCTCCCACGCCGCGCGGCTGATCAGCGCCCCTGAGAGCGCACAGAGCCCCAGGGGTGCCTCCTCGAGGCGGAGGGTGACGTCGGTGGAGAGCATCGCGCCCTGCGAGAACCCTCCGAGCACCGTCCGCGAGAGCGGCACCTTCGTGTTCGTCTGCAGCTCCTCCAGCAGCGCGAGGTACGCGCGGCGCGCCTTCGGCAGTCCTTCGGGAACCTCGTCCACGTAGGTGTCCCAGTCGCGCCCGAGTGCCAGCCGCTCCATGTCGAGGTGCCACCACGCGCGCCCGCCGCCGTAGCCCAGCTCCGCCAGCGACAGCGGCGCGGCGGGGAAGATCCAGCGAACCTTCTCCGCGAGCCCCGGCGCCACGTGCGACAGCTCCGGCGCCAGTCCCACGAGGTCCTCGCCCGGCGCGCCGAACCCGTGCGACAGCACCACGTTCGCGACGACGCTCCCCTTCTCCGAAGGCTCGAGGACGATCGCGTCCAGACCGCCGAGCCGCGTGCGCATTGGCTTCATGCGGTCGGACATAGCGCAGCGTCCCGGTCAGATCCCGTTCGACATGCTCGGCGCTTTCGGGACGGCGGCGCCGCAGCTCGCCTCAATCGCCGCGCAGCGCCAGGACCTTTTCTCAGTCGGTTCCGACGCCATCTCCGCCACCCCGCTCAGACGATGACGGCCCGAGGAGCGTCCGGGACCGGCGCCCCAGTTCGAGCGCGAGGAGGATGCGCTCGGCCGGCGTGAGCCGGGACATCCGAGCAGCGAGCCTTTTTCGCGACGCCTGCATCGACGCGCTCGGCCGCCCGGCCGGCATGTCCGGGCCTTCGGGTTGCTGGGCGTCGTCGGCCATGCGCCTGAAGATAGGTAGGGCTGCGCCGCGGGTCTACCGCGCGAAGTGCTTCATCGCAGGTTCGCTCCGCGCGGGCCCGTGCGCTCAGATCCCGTTCGACATGAACACCGTGTACGTGGTGCAGGTGGGGCCGGTGCCCGGGGCGCGGTGCACGCGCACGTAGTAGTTGCCCTCGTCCTCGCCGCCGGCGCTGCCGTTTCGCTGGTAGAAGCGGTTCGTCGGACAGGTCTCGTTGTTGAGGTGGCACTCGGTCGTCTGCGCGCCGTCCTGCCGGTACACGCACATGCGGATGTTCGGGTCCGCCGAGTCGAGCCGGATCTTCACCTTGAAGTCCTCACCGAACCAGGTGAACCCGTCCTTCGCGAAGAAGCGGATGAGCTCCTCGTCGCCGTCCACCGGCAGGTTCCCGGTGAAGGTCGCCGAGTCCCCTTCGTTGTCCACCAGCACGCCGGCGAAGTGCGAGTTGGTGCAGAACTTTCCCACCGAAGGCTGCAGCTCCTTGCACTCGCAGCCGGTGGCCGGGCTGCCGTCGGTGTCGTGCCACGACGCATTGCACGCGCCCACCGCGCAGCTCCCCGCCTGACAGCTCGCGGTCCCGTTGGCGATGGGGCACGCGTCGAGGCAGCTGGTGGCCTGCGCGGTGATGGGGATCTCGGTGAACGGCTTCGTCGCATCTTCGCTCTCCACCGAGAGCCAGCCGTTGAAGGTCGCCGCGGTCTCGGCGCGGAACTGCACGTCCACCGCCACGCGCTCCTCGCGCTCGAGCTCCAGCGGCAGCGCCGGCATCCGCGCGATCGTGAAGAGCGAAGAGGAGCCCGCGACCATGGTGATGTGCTTCACCTTCAGCTTTCCCCAACCGGTGTTGCGCAGCTCCACCGACTGCGTCACCGCCCAGCCCACCGGCACCTTGCCAAAGTCGATGCCGGTCGGCGTGAGCCCGAGCATGGGCTCGGTGATCGTCCCCAGCACGCGGATCTCGAAGAGCGGATAGAGCGGGTCGTCGGAGGCCACGACGATGCGCGCGTCCACCTCGCCCGAGGCCTTGCCCTCGATGTTCAGCGGCACCGTCACCCGCTCCAGCGGTCCGAGCGTGAAGGCGCCACCGCCCGCAGGCGCGGTCACGCTCACGCTCCCGGTCGCGTCGTTCACCGAGACCGACGAGACGTTCAGCGCCGCGCCGCCCTGGTTCACCAGCTGCAGGCTCATCTGCCGCGTCGCGCCCTTCTTCACGAGCCCGAAGTCGATCTCCGTCGAGGGGAACGCGGCGAGGCTCGCGGTGGTGAGGCTCGTGCCCTCCACCTTCACCTTCACCGGCGAGACGTAGGACGGCGTGGCGGTGAGGAGCAGTTCGGTCTGCACGTAGCCCTCGCCCGCGGGCGCGAAGGTCACCGGCACCGCGAGCGTCTTGCCCGGCCCGAGCGCCTTCTGCTCCGGCAGCAGCGCCTTCACCTCGCCGTGGCCGCTCTCCACCTTCGCCAGCTCCAGCGCGATGTTGCCGAAGCCCTCGTTCAACGCGTCGAGCGAGAGCTCTTTCGACTCACCCGGCGCGACGACGCCGAAGCTCAGCACCTCCGGCCGCGCGCTGAGCACCGGCTCGCCCACCAGCCGCCGCACCAGCGGGATGACGAGCTCACCTGCCTCCAGCCGGTCCTCGCTCTCCTCCGGCGACGCGTCCGTGTAGGTGACGCGGATCTCCACCGTGCCGGGGACCGGCGCACCGAGCGGCGCGTAGCGGACGTCGAGAAGGAAGTTCGACGAGGGCCCGACGATGAAGGGCGCCTCCTCGGACGGGGTGACGGTGAAGTCCGCCGCGGCCTCGCCCTCGAGCAGGATGCGCTTGATCGCCACCCGCCGCGTGCCGATGACGACGACCTGCACGACCTCGCTGGTGTCGCAGCCGGGCGAGACGCAGGTGAAGGCCACCTGCTCCGGATGCGGGCGCAGCCCCGGCGGGCGCGTCTCCTTCGGCACCTCGTCGCCGGGCGTGGTGTTCGTGCAGGCGAGTGCGAGCGACAAGAGGCCCGCGAGCGCGGCGCTGAGCAGTCCCTGGTGAAGAGCGTTCATGTGGAGAGTCCTCACGGCGCGCTGAACTTCCCGCCGGACCGGATGAGGTCCAGCGCGTAGGCGGTGTCACCCTTCTTCCCGAGCGACACGGTCTTCTCCTTGATCACCTGGCCGTTCACCCACACGCGCACGGTCCCCGAGGTCCCGCTGCGGCTGAAGCAGGTGTTCTGGATGATCGCGCCGACGTCCTGGCCGTTGATGTTGATGACGCCGCTCGACAGGTAGGTGATGAGCGCGTCCACCGAGATGCCCAGCACGCCCGCGAGCAATTCCGTGGGCAGCGCCGAGCAGTCCTCCATGTACTGCAGCATCACGCGGTAGGTGCCGTCCTGGGTGGCGTCCGCGAGCACGATGCGCTCCGGCTCCTCCTTCGGCCCGAAGCTGATCCAGCTCGCGTTGCCGTAGGCGCCCCAGTTCGTCGGGTTCGGGTACTGCTTGTTGCAGACGTAGCCGAACGGATGCTCGAGCGTCATGTCCACGTTGCGCAGGTCCTTGTCGAACGCGTTGTCCGTCCCGTTGTCGAACGTCAGCTCGATCTTCACCACCTCCGGACCGGGCCCCGGGATGCCGGTCGCGCTGACCGGGATGGTCACGCTCGGCTTTGCCGGGTCGTTGGTCGCGAGGACGATGAACCCGTTGATCGGCCCCAGCGCGGTCGCGGTGACCGCCACCTGCAGCTCGATGTACGAGCCCGCGGTGATCGGCGGAATGACCAGCGGGTTGGCGAAGAGGTCGGTCGAAGGGTTCGGCCCGCCCCAGTGGTAGGTGATCTCCAGCGGCGCGCCGCCCTCGTTGAGCAGCGTGAGCGGGAGCACGTTGGTGTGCCCGAGCGGCACCTCTCCCAGATCGATCGCCGGCGGGTTCAGCGCGAGCTGCGGCGGCGTCATCGCGTTGCCGTCCATGGGCACGGTGAAGATGCCGTGCGAGGTCTCCACCACCAGCTCCACCGAGTGCAGCTCCGTGCTGCGCGGGTGGTACTGCGCCTCCACGCCGAGCACGATTCCGTCCGCGCTGACCGGCGCGAGGATCACCGGCTCACCCGGCGGATCGACGAGCGAGAAGTGCTCCGTCGGCGGCTCGAGCTTCACCGAGTGCACCGTCACCTCCGCCACGCCGGTGCCCTGGTTGGTGATCTGCACGCGCTTCTTGCCCACGCGGCCCTGCGCCACGTAACCGAAGTCCACCGGGTTCGGCGTCACCCGCACCTCCGGCACGCCGAGGAAGTTCGCGTGGAGCGGCACGCGCATCTCCGGGAACTCGCGGTCGTCGCTGAGGATGACGAGGTGGTCCTTGAACTGGCCGATCCCGTTGGCGGTGAACGAGACCTCCAGCTCCTTCTTGCGGCCGGGGAAGATCTCGATCGGGAAGTTGCCGCCGCACAGATCGCAGGCGAACGCCGAGCCCTCGCCGGACGCGATCTGCGCCTCGAAGAGCGTCAGCGTGCAGTTGCCGATGTTGTGGAGCGTCACCGTCTGCTTCGCCTCCGGCGCGTCGAGCTCGCCGAAGTTCGCGCTGAACGGCGAGGGCTGGAGGATCGGGTTGCCCTCGATCACCACCTCACACGACTTCGTCTCCGCCGGCACGCAGCGGAACTCCTCGCAGAGCAGTCCGGTCTCGCAGTGGAAGTCCTCGCGGCACGGTGCTTCGACCAGCTGATCGGAGTCGCAGGCAACAAGGAAAAAGGAGAAGACCAGCAGGCCCCAACGTACGTCCATAAGCGTCACCTCGGCTCCGGGAACGGTCCTACATGGTGGGAGCTGAAAGCAAGCCGCCGGGCGAGCGACATGCGAAGTGCGCTACGCATGCGGGACAGGGCTGTCGCAGCGGAGGAGCGCCGATGATGCGCAGAGCAGCGGAATCACGTGCGGGAACGCGCGGTGCAAACCGGAGCGGCGCCATGGCCCAACGCTCTCTTCGCGCCGCAGCCGTCGTCGTCGCAGTGCTCGTCGCGCTGCCCGCGTGGGCGGACCGGCCGTGCTTCGCCTGGGGCTTCGAGGCGCGCGGAACGGCCCACGTCGGCGGCAACGTGAGCGGAGTTGGTGACGTCGGAGGCCCCACCGTGGGCGCGGATGTCTCGCCCGCGGTGCCTTCCGGATCGACGCAGGCAGCGAGCAGCGCGGACGCGCCGCTGTCGGGACTCGGTGGTGGTGGCGGTGGCGGCGGAGAGCTGCTCCTCGCGGCCGCGGTGATCGCGGTGGCCGCGCTGCCGCTGGTGCTCTACGCAGTGGACGGCGATGCGGACGAGGACACGCTGCACCGCTACCGCTGCCCGTCCTTCCAGGTGGGCGTGCTCGGCGGGGCGATGGCGGGCGCGGTCGATCCGAACGTGTTCGTGCCGCTGACCGGCGCGCGGCTCTCGTTCGCGCAGGGGATCTTCGGCTTCGAGACCTCGTGGGAGAGCACGCTGGATGGCGGCCGCACCTACGGCGCGTTGGATGGTCACCTGCTGCTGCGGCCGGTGCCGAAGAAGCACGTGGAGCTGGGCGTGGCGGTGGGCGCGCGGCGCGTCGTCTTCGGAGGCGCGGAACGCAACGGGTTCAGCCTCGCGCTGCCGCACCGCTACGCGCTCACCCGGATCGACGGACGCGCGCTGGGGCTCGAATTGCAGCCCGGCGTGTTCATCGGCAACCGGGGACCGGACTTCCGGCTGGAAGGCTCGCTCATCGTCCCCGCGGGCCCGCTGACGGTGCGCGCGGGCGGGCAGGTCTATTCGTTCGACAGCCACATCCGCGGCTCGGCGCACGCGGGGCTGGCGTTCGGGTTCTGATTCCCACTATGCGATGTGGGATGCGGCCTCGCCCTCCCCTTCGTGTCGCTGTTCGTGCCCTCGCCTTCAGCTTCGCTGCAGCATGCGCCTTCACCGCCATCGGATGCGGCGACAAGACTGCGCCCGAGCCCTTCGTCGAACGCGCCACGCAGGTTCCGCACGACGCGCCGGGCCGCGAGTTCTGGACCGCGCCGCTGCCGTCGCCGCTGCGAAAGGCGGAGGACGGGACGATGGCGCTGCACCGCTTCCCCGCGCCGCGCAGTCCGCTCACCGAGGCCTGGCTGCGCACCGCCAACGAGCGCTCCGTCACGGGCTGGGGCCTGACCAACGGTGTCTTCTTTCCCATCGGCGCGGCGATCGATCCCGGCACGCTGCCGGCGACCGCGGAGGCGTCGCTCGCGGATGACGCAGCGGTGTTCCTCGTGGACATCGATCCGCAGTCTCCGGAGAAGGGGCGGCGCTTCCCGCTCGACGTGACCTTCAGCGCGCAGGGCGGCGTGACGCGGCCTTCGAACCTCCTCGCGATGATGCCGGTGTTCGGGTTCGTGCGGCGTCCCGGAACGCTCTACGCGGCGGTCGTCACCGAGCGCGTGAAGGACGCGAACGGCGAGCCGCTCGGACGAAGCCCGGCGTTCCACTCCGCGTTCACGCAGGCGGAGGACCTGGACCCGGCGCAGTCGCGCGCGGCGGAGGAGCTCGCGCACCTGCGCACGTGGATGAAGGAGGCCGGACGCGATCCCGCGCAGGTGGTGTCGGCGACGGTCTTCCGCACCTTCGATCCGGGCGAGCCCCTGCAACGCCTGGTGCAGTTCGCGGAGGCGCTCCCCGCGCCGCAGGTGGAGGGCGGTTGGGAGGCGGCGGAGGAGTACGAAGACTTCCGCGTGTATCGCGGGTCCTGGCGCGTGCCGAACGTGCAGGCCGGTGATCGTCCCGGACACGGCGCGATCGTGTGGGGCGCGGACGGCGCGCCGGTGCAGAACGGCTGGCAGGAGGCGCGGCTCATCCTCTCGGTGCCGAAGCGGCCGATGCCGGAGGGTGGCTTCCCGCTGATGATGTACCTGCACGGCTCCGGCGGTGAGGCCTACGAAGGCGTCGACCGCGGGCCTTCGAACCAGGACGGACCTCCGCCGCGTCCCGCTGCGGCGCCGGGCACCGGGCCCGCGTCGTATCTGGCGAAGCGCGGGATCGGGATGCTGGGCTTCGACTTCCCGCTGCACGGCACGCGCAAGACGCCGCCGGACACGAGCGGCCTCGAGTTCTACTCGCTCTTCGGGCGACTCGAGGAGCCGTACAACATCCGCCAGACGCTCGACAACATGACGGTCGCGGTGATGGAGGTCACCTACCTCACCCGCCTCATCGGGAGCATCGAGGTCCCCGACGCGGCCATGGGCAACGGCGGTGGAGCGTTGGCCGCGCGCTTCGATCCGAAGCGGCTCAGCGCGATGGGCCACTCGATGGGGAGCACGCTCGGGATCATCGCGGCGGGCGTCGATCCGCGGGTACAGGGCTGGGTCTTCTCCGGCTCGGGCGGGATGCTCATCGAGGTCGCTCACAGCGCGACGTACCCGGTGCACCTCAAGCCGTACGTGGAGCTGCTGCTGGGCATGCCGGAGGGACAGCAGCTCACCCGAGACGACCCGATGCTGCACGTGTTCCAGAACCTCTGGGACAACGTCGAGCCGGTGGCGCGTGCGCGGCGCGTGGCGCAGGAGCCGCTGCCCGGAAGAGGACCGCGTCCCTTCCTCATGACCGCGGGCGTGACCGACGGCTACTTCCATCCGCTCGCGCAGCAGGCGGTGGCGGTGGCGCTGGGGGCACCGGTGGTCGGTCCGACGGTGGAGGAGACGCTGCCGAGGGCGATGTCGCTCGCCGGCCGGTCGCCGCTCGCGTTCGACGCCATGGGCCCTTCCGGAGTCAGCGCAACGTTGAACGGCGTGACCGCGGGCGTGGTGCACTACACCTCGCCGTTCGAGCTCGGCCACTACATCGTCTTCAACGACGCGGGGCCGCAGTCGCAGTACCTCTGCTTCGTCGAAGGGGTTGGCACCGCGGAAGGTCCGCGTATCGTGGCGCCGCACGATCCCGCGCAGAGCTGCCCGTGAACGTGCAGTGACGTGAACGAGAGAGACCGCATGCTGAGTACTTCCTCCCGATCCACCTCACGCGCGTTGCTGTTGCTGGTGCTCGCGGCGCCGATGCTCGGCGGCTGCTTCAAGCACTCGGTGCGCGACGAGCGCAAGGAGCCCGGGCCTCGCGCGACCCACGCGTGGAAGCCCTACGTCATCGTGGGGCTGGCGCCGCTGGGGAAGAGCACGCTCAGCGCCTCCTGCCCGAGCGGCATCGCGCTCTACGAAAGCCGCACGAGCTTCGCCAACGGGCTCGTCGCCGCGCTGACCTTCAACGTGTTCACGCCGATCACCGTCGCCTATGCGTGTGCCGCGGGTGAGCCTCCGGCGGACGGACGTGACGAGACACCGGCACGCGGCACCCGCACCTCCGAGCCGCGACGCAGCGGGCACTCGCAGCCAACGGACGAGATCGAGAACCCGACGCCGGACGAGGAGCCGTATGAAGTCCCCATCCTCTAGCCACCGTGCGGTGCTGGCGGGCCTGCTGCTGCTCGGCCTGGGCCTCGGCAACACCGGCTGCTTCCACACCCGCGTCGTCAACCGCGACACGCCGCCCGGTCAGACGCACGAGACGAAGGGGCGCATCTTCCTCTGGGGCCTCGCCTCTTCCTCTTCGGCGCACGTGAAGACGGGGAAGAAGTGCCCGGACGGAATCGCGCGCGTCGAGTCCGAGCGCACCTTCGGCGACGGCCTCTTCGGTCTGGTCACGCTGGGCATCTACACCCCGGTGACCATCCGCTACACGTGCGTGAAGGCCGCTGCGCCGGAGAGCGTTCCCTAGACAGCTCTCCTGCTCTCCGGGCGTGGACGCGGGCCGTCGCAGGAATGCGCGCGGGACGTTCGATGAATGTGCGTGCCGCGTGGGTTGTCCGGCGTCATGCGCCGTCTCTCCCCGCTGCTGCTCGCCCTGCTCGTGCCCCTCGCCTGTGCGCGGCGGGAGGTTGTTCCTCCTGAGCCGGTCGTCCAGGCTAAGCAGACCGCGCGCGCTCGCGAGCCGACGGCGGAGTGGATGCGCCACGCGGTGATCTACGGCGTGGTCCCGCACCTCTTCGGGGACCCTCCGCTGCGAAGCGTGCTGCCGCGACTGGATGCGCTGGCGGAGGGCGGCGTGGACGCGCTGTGGATCGCGCCGGTGTACGAGACGGACGATCCCTCGCACATCAGCTACGCGGTGACGGACTACCAGAAGGTCCGCGCGGACTTCGGCTCGCTGGAGGATCTGCAGCTGCTCGTTCGCGAGGCCCACGCGCGCGGCCTGCGCGTCATCCTCGACTTCGTGCCCAATCATGTGAGCACCGGGCACCCGGCCTTCCGGCACGCGGACGAGCACGGCAGCGCTTCGCCCTACCACGCGTGGTTCGTTCGCGACGAGCAAGGCAGGCCCACGCACTACTTCGACTGGGAGCCGCTGAAGAACCTCGACCTCGATCATCCGGATGCGTCGCGGATGGTGATCGACGGCTTCCTCTTCTGGGTGCGCGAGGTCGGCGTTGACGGGTTCCGTGTCGATGCGGCGTGGGGACCGCGCGAGCGGCATCCCGCGTTCTGGAAGCGGCTCGACGAAGCGCTGGAGGCGGAGAGGCCGGACCTCTTCCTTCTCGCAGAGGCCAGCGCTCGTGATGCCTTCTACGTGCAGCACGGCTTCGACGCCGCCTACGACTGGACGGACTCGCTGGGCGAGTGGGCCTGGAAGCGCGCGTTCGAAGATCTCTCGCAGGTGGGTCCGCGACTCACAGCTGCGCTGGAGACTTCGCCCACGCCGCCGCACCAGGTGGCGCGTTTCCTCAACAACAACGACACCGGCGAGCGCTTCATCACGAAGCACGGCCCGGAGCTCACGCGCGTGGCGGCGACGCTGATGCACCTGTTGCCCGGCATCCCCATGCTCTTCACCGGCGACGAGGTCGGCGCGGAGTACGAGCCCTACGACGACCCGCCGCCGCTCTCGTTCGAAGACCCTCACGGCCTGCGCGCGTATTACCGGCGCCTCGCCGAACTGCGCGAGACCGTGCCTGCGTTCCGCCACGGCCGGTACGTGCCGGTGCCGGTGGTGGGCAACCCGTCCGCGTTCGCGTTCCTGCGCGATGCGGGAGGCGAAGGTGGCGCAGGCCAGGCGCTGGTGGTGCTCAACTTCGGTGAGCAGACGAAGACGCTGAGGCTCGCTTTGCCCTCCGCATCGTTGCCGCTGCTCGAGGGCCCGGTGAAGAACGCGCTGGGTGACACGACGCCGGAGGTGAGGCTCACGGCGCCGGGCCTGCTGGAACTCACCCTGCCCGCGCGGACGGGCGTGGCGCTCGTTCCTGCTCGCGCTCCCTGATGGGCCCTACCGCTACGGCAGCGGCGTGAAGCAGAAGTCCCGCCGCCAGCTCGTCGCCAACGCCACGCGCAGCTCTGGCCGGTTCGGTTTCGCCTGACCGAAGCGCACCGTCTGCGACGTGAACGTGTAGAGGCCGGGGAACGAGGTATCGACGTTGGCCATCTCGTCGGGCAGGAAGGTCTCGGGCCACGCGCACGCCTCCCACTGCGGATCCGCGAGCACCGGCGAGCCGAGCACGTGCGGCACGTGACCACCCGGGATCTTCGGATCCATCCCGCCCGTCGCCGCCAGCGTCACCCACGGGAAGATCTCCACCACCTCCGGCTGCAGGCTGACGAAGAACGAGCTCCAGTCGTAGGCCCAGCGCATCACGTCCGGCGGCTGCACCTCGTCGGTGAAGAAGCCCGGCCGGCAGTAGGAGCGTCCCTCCGCGTCGGGCCCTCGCCACTGGTCTTCCCGGCAGAGGTTGCGGTTGAAGACGGAAATGGGCACGCCATCGATGCGCGTCGTCGTCTTCAGCGCGATCGCACCGATCCACTCCGGCGCGAGGTAGTCGCGAGGATCCACCGACTGCGCGCGATCCGGGCGCAGCGTGTTCGGGTGGAAGCTCCAGCCTCCGATCGTCTGGTCCGCCAGCGACACGGTGGCGAGCGTGTTGGGGAACAGCGGCATCGCCTCGAAGGTGCGGCCCTTCAGCTCCACGCGCGAGGTCATCATCGTGCGATCGCGCAGCGCCGTTTCCGTCGTCCCCTCGCGTCGGATGTGGTCCACGCGGCCGACGAGAACGTCCGCGTACGCCGGCTCCACCGGTCCGGAAGCGCCGACGCAGTAGAGCAGGCTCCGTCCCTCGGAAGGGACCCACGCCCACTGGCAGATGTGCGTGAGCGCGTCGTGGTCGAACGGTGCCGGCGCGGCATCGCTCTCGCCGAGGTCCTTCGCCAGCAGCACCGCGCGACCGAGGTGGTCCGGCGCGCAGCCGAGCACCTCGGCCTCGAGCACGTCGAGGTAGCGCGTCATCCCGCCCACCGTGCGCCCCACCGTCACCGTCCGCTCCGGCTTGCACGCGTTCTCCGAGACGCAACGCGCGTGGTCTCCGTCCGTCGTCAGGCACGCACGACAGGCACTACCGACCGGGAAGTGCGCGGCCTGATCCTCCAGCGTGCAGCCGTTGCCGACTGCGCTCGGGAGTGCGCCTCCGCTCGAGAGCAGCGCCCCCGTGCATGCCTCCGGAAGCGCGTAGAGCACCGGCTCCGGATGGGTCATCCATGTGAAGGGCTCGGCGCGGTACTGCACGTCGTAGCGCTGGCCACCGAGGTCCGCCTGCAGCGCGATCTTCACCGGTTCGCAAAGCCCGGTGGCGCCGAAGAGCTGCGTAATGGTGAGCCCCTCGAGCCCGAGCGCGCGCCGCTCCTCCGGCAGGGCCGCGAGCGCCGCCGCGAGCTCGCTTCCGCCCTCCATGACCAGCGACGCGTTCTCGATCGCGGGCACGAGCCGCGCGGCCTGGCTCTGCGCGGAGTGATGGACCGGCGCCCGCGAGCGGCTTCCCCTGAGCGTCCGAGGCGGCCGCCAGTCGTTGAAGGCGGAGTCCGGCGCGAGCTCCAACGGAACGGGCAGCGTGCGCTCACGCATCGTCGCGTTCGTCTGCTGCGCGGGCCTCGGAGGGTTCGCGGCGCTGCTGGCCGTCCCGGCCGTCTCGAGCTTCTGGGCTGGGCGACTTGTCCGCGTCGCGCGTTCCGTGGAATCTCTGCAGCCTGCGACGGGCAGCACGAGCAGCAGCGCCGCCCACACGCCCCAGGAGCCCTGCATGCGCTTCATCCGCGTCCCCCTCTTCGGTGTCGCCGCACTGTGGCTGATCTCGGGCTGCACTGAGAAGCCCGGGGCGGTAGATGGCGGCATCGTCCTCACCGATGGCGGCATCGGCGGAGGCGATGGTGACGACGCCGGCGTGTCCCTGGCGAAGGTCTGTCCCCGCGCGCCTGCCGCAGCAGCGGCGACCGTGCTCGGCGACATCAACGGCGACGGCGTGCTCGACGTGGCGGATCCGGTCGCCCTGCAGAACCACCTCTTTCGCGGGGGCCCTGCGCCCTCGTGTGGAGCAGCCGCGGACTTCAACGACGACGGGCGGGTGGAGGCGGACGACGCGACGCGACTGAGCACGTACCTCGTGAGCGGCACCCAGCGCCTGCGGCCTTTCACCTCAGCGCAATGCGCCGGCTCTGAAGCGTGGCCGGAAGGCGACTGCCTGCCCCTGTCGCTCGAGTGGGACGCGCCGGAGCGCACGACCTCCGCGCAGTTCGGCGCCACGCTCGCGGTGCGGAGTCCTCAGGCCGGAGTCGAAGCCTGGTCCCTCTCCCTCACCGCCGAGGGCTGCCGCATCACCGGCGTGACCACCGACGGCACGCGCGCCGCGGAGCGCTGGGACGAGCCGCCGGGCCTTCGCCGGGTGGGTTACGCCGCCACCACGCCGGTTGCGAACGGCGCGGTGAGCTACGTCATCCTCTCGCTGCAGGAGGACGCGACGCTGCCTGCGCAGCGCGAGCCCAGCCCCATCCTCCAGGTCACCGCCGAGGCCGACGTCCCGCCCAGCGGCTGCGCGCGGTGCCTGATCTTCGCGGGCGATGGACTCTCGTGGCGAGGCCGGCCGCTCGACCTCACGCTGGTGGCGGGTGGCCGTGCGTATCGGCCGACCGCGCCGCCGGTGCAGATCGACGTCTGCGCACCCTGAAGGGCCTTCGAGGCCCTACTCCTTCTGCTGCACCAGCTGCGCGGTGATCTGCAGCTTCACGTTGTGGCCCACCAGCACACCGCCCTTCTCCAGCGCCGCGTTCCAGGTGAGGCCGAAGTCGCGGCGGTCGATCTCGCCCTGTGCGGTGAAGCCCACGCGCTGGTTTCCCCACGGGTCCTGACCGCGTCCCTCCTCCGTCACATCGAGCGTGACCTCCTTCGTGGTGCCGCGGATGTGCAGGTCGCCGGTGACGCGCAGCTTCTCCGCGCCGAGGTGCTCCACCTTCCGCGACTTGAAGGTGAGGTGCGGGTGCTTCTCCACGTCGAAGAAGTCCGCCGACTTGAGGTGCTTGTCGCGATCGCCCGCGCCGGTGTCGATGCTCGTCGCATCGATGTTCGCGTCGATCTCCAGGCCTTCGTAACCGCTCGCGTCGGGCAGTTTCACCGTGCCGTCCACCTTGCCGAAGCGGCCCCTCACCGTGCTGAACATCATGTGCTTCACCGAGAACTCGACCATCGAGTGCGTCGGGTCCAGCTTCCAGGTGCTCATGCTGAATCTCCTCTGAGTGCTGTCCTCCTTCTCAGGTGAGCACGCGTGCGTGCGGCGCAACCTCACGGGCGGCGACGATGCGCTGCGTCGCTCACCCGGTCTCCGCGCGGGCACCCGGCTGCTTCTGGTCGCATCTGAGCGCTCAGCGGTTAGGGTTCGGGGCCATGCACAGACACCTCCGTCGAACCCTGCTGGCAGGCGGCACCGCCGCAACCCTCCTCTCCACCGCCTGCGCCACCACGCCGAAGGAGACGCCTCCCGTGAGCGACACCCGCACCGACCGCCAGACGACCACCACGGCCGAAGCCCCGCCCGCCATCCCGGCGAAGAGCCCGCTGCTCGCGCGCTGGACCGGCCCCTACGGCGGAGTGCCCGCGTTCGATCAGGTGAAGGTCGCGGACTTCGTGCCCGCGCTCGCGGCGGCGATGGACGAGTACCGCGCGGAGATCGCGGCGATCACCGCGAACAAGGAGGCGCCGACCTTCGACAACACCATCGCGGCGATGGAGCGCGCGGGCCGGACGTACTCGAACGTGCGCACCTACTTCGGCGTGTGGTCGTCGGCGATGAACGGGCCCGAGTTCCAGGCGGTGGAGCGCGAGATGGCGCCGAAGATGGCGGCCTTCGGCGACGAGATCACCCAGAACGCGGAGCTCTTCGCGCGCATCGAGAGCGTCTACAACTCGCCGGAGAAGGCGACGCTCACGCCCGAGCAGCAGCGGCTCGCGTGGCTGTACCACAACAACTTCGTGCGGGCCGGCGCGAAGCTGGACGCGGAGAAGAAGACGCGGCTGAAGGCGATCAACCAGCGCCTCGCCACGCTCTTCACCACCTTCAGCCAGAACGTGCTCGCGGACGAAGAGAACCAGATGGTGGTGCTCGAGTCCGAGGCCGACCTCGCGGGCCTGTCGAAGTCCACGATCGCGGCGGCGGCCGCGGCGGCGAAGCAGAAGGGCCACGAGGGCAAGTGGGTCATCAGCAACACGCGCTCCGCGGTGGAGCCGTTCCTCACCGATTCGTCGCGGCGCGACCTGCGCGAGAAGGTGTGGCGCAACTTCATCATGCGCGGTGACAACGGCGACGCGCGCGACACGAAGGCGATCATCACCGAGGTCCTCGCCCTCCGCGCCGAGCGCGCGAAGCTCCTCGGCTACAGCACGCACGCTCACTGGCGCGTCGAGAACACCATGGCCGCCACGCCCGAGCGCGCCATGACGCTGATGGAGGCGGTGTGGCCCGCGGCGGTGGCGAGGGTGAAGGAGGAGGTCGCCGACATGCAGGCGATCGCCGACAAGGAGCTCGGCAAGGGCAAGCTCACCATCGAGCCGTGGGACTACCGCTACTACGCGGAGAAGGTGCGCAAGGCGAAGTACGACCTCGATCAGAACGAGGTGAAGCCCTACATGGAGCTGGAGAAGCTCCGCGAGGGCATGTTCTGGGTCGGCGGCGAGCTCTTCGGCTTCGACTTCGCGCAGGTGAAGGACGTGCCCGTGTACCACCCGGACGTGCGCGTCTGGCAGGTGACCGACCGCAAGAACGGCGCGCACGTGGGCCTCTTCTACTTCGACCCCTACGCGCGGCAGGGCAAGCGCAGCGGCGCGTGGATGAACGCGTATCGCCGCCAGGAGAGCTTCGACGGCGCGGTGCCGACGATCGTCTCGAACAACTCGAACTTCATGAAGGGCCAGGCCGGTGAGCCGGTGCTCATCTCCTGGGAGGACGCGTCCACGCTCTTCCACGAGTTCGGCCACGCGCTGCACGGCCTCGCGTCGAACGTGTCGTATCCCTCCGTGTCCGGCACGCTGGTGGCGCGCGACTTCGTGGAGTTCCCCTCGCAGCTGCTCGAGCACTGGCTGGAGACCCCGGAGGTCCTCTCCCGCTTCGCCCGTCACCACCAGACCGGTGAGCCCATCCCCGAGGCGCTGGTCCAGAAGATCCGCAAGGCCTCCACCTTCAATCAGGGCTTCGCCACCGTGGAGTACCTCTCCTCCGCGCTGGTGGACATGAAGCTGCACCTCGCGGGTGACAAGACCATCGATCCCGCCGCCTTCGAGCGCGACACGCTGAAGGCGCTGGGCATGCCGAAGCAGATCGTCATGCGCCACCGCACGCCGCAGTTCAGCCACGTGTTCGCGTCGGACAGCTACTCGGCCGGCTACTACTCGTACCTCTGGTCGGACACGCTCACCGCGGACGCCTACGAGGCCTTCACCGAGGGCAAGGGCCCCTACGACCGCGCCGTCGCCGACAAGCTGCGCCAGCACATCTTCTCCACCGGCAACACCGTCGATCCGGTCGAGAGCTACAAGGCCTTCCGCGGCCGCGAGGCCGGCATCAACGCCCTCATGCGCAAGCGCGGGTTCCCCGTGCCGGCAGCGGCGAAGGGGAGTGCCGCGCCGGCGAAGAGGTAGGGAGAGCTGCAGGGCCATCGCGCGCGAGGAGGGGGCACCTCGCGCGTGGTGGAAGCCCTGCCCTACCCCGAGCGGTGCAGGTACCACTCGGCACTACTCGGCGGCCCGCGGCGCCCTTGCGCGCCCGGGAGCCGGGAGCCGGCAGCCGGCAGCCGGCAGCCGGCAGCCGGCAGCCGGAGCTGCTCGCGTCAGCTCCAGAGCGCCCGTTCGAGCTCGTCCACGAGCGTGACGGCGACAGCCGGTCGAGGCATCCCCGCGAGCGCGTGGACTTCCTCGGCGAGGGGTACGGCGGCCTCGAAACGCAGGGCCGCGATCGCCGCACGCTGCGCATCCTGCAGTGCTTCTTGCTCGGGTCCCGTGAGCCGCGAGGACACCCATTCATCGACCTCCCACGACAGGGCGGCATGTCGTGTCTCGTCTCCGGCAATGGCCTGCATCAGCGCCTGCAGCTCGCCCTCGAGGGCGTACGCCGCCTGGTGATGCGCGAGCAGCGCTCCGTACGTCTCGCGAACGCAGCCTTCGACGCGGTTCTCCAGCGCGACCTCGAGGAGGTCTCGCACCGGGGTGGGCGCGATCACCGGGGCAGCGAAGGTGGCGCCGAAGCGAGCGGCGATCTCCCACGTGCGCTCGGCGTGCCTCACCTCGTCGGCGGCGGAACGGATCGCCTTGCGCACGAGCCGCGCGGGCGCACCGTGACACTCCAGCTCTCGCGCGAGCTTCTGGAACGACGCCACCGACGCCGCCTCCAGCTGCGCCGCGGCGGCGAGGTAGCGCCCGATGGACGCGGAGGACGAGGTCCCCTCCAGCGACACGAGCCCCGACGGGCGCCGGCCGACGATGCACTTCGGGTTTCCGGGTTCGAGGATGTCCTGGGACAGCTCGCGCACTTCGCCCTCGGGAGACACGTGCAGGAGGTGCCGTCGCAACGCGGTGTCCGGGCCACAGGTGTGCCCGGTCGTCGCGAGCACCTCGAATCCTCCGGCACTGGCAGGGCGCACGCCGGAGCCGCCCTTCTTCTGGGAACCGGTCTTGAACCCGTACGTCTGCACGAGCAGCGTCGCTTCATGTCCGGTGTCGATCGGCGCGAGAAACGACCGCAGGTCCTCGCTGCGGGTGAGCGCCTTGACCGTGTCGCCGCTCGTGATCGCGAAGTACGTCGAGAAGCAGCCTCCGTGGGGCAAGGCGCACTCGAAACCGAAGCCCTGCTCCGGCTTCAGCTCCTTGAACGCCGCGCGGCACTTGCGCTTCTTCTTCGCCGTCGCGCACGGTGTCCCTTTCGTCACCTCGGCATGCTGCTGGATCTCCTTGTGGCGGTGGCGGAGTTGCCGCCGCTCGATCACGTCGACCTTCAGCGACGGCGAGAGCCCCTTCAGCGTGTCGATGTCGTCGCTCACCTGGACGAAGCCCGACGTATCGATGGCCGGCGCCTGCGCCACTGCAGCCCCGAGCGGAAGGAGCGGCGTCGACACGAGGGACGTCTTCAGAACTTCACCGAGGATCCTCCGAAGCCGTGATGGGCGCATCGCTTTCCTTTCTTTCAGCTTGAGCCGCTCTCAGGATAGCAGCCCGGCGTTACAGGCAGCTGCTCGACGTCGTCGCAGGCCCTGGCTGCGCACGCCGGGCGCCACGAGGCGGCGCCTTCACCGCGCACGGAGGGTCACCCGTCTGAACAGGGAGGAGCGTCAGCGACGGCGGCGGCGCGTTCCGGTATAGGCGCGCCCATGCCCTTCGACCCTGAGCGGTTCGCCCTCCAGATGCTGACTGAAGTCCTCTTCTTCGACGAGGACTCCGGCATGCACGCCACCGTCGCCCTGCTCGATGAGGAGCACAAGGAGCGGTACCTCGGCATCTACGACCCCACCGAGGACAAGTTCGCCGTGGAGGAGGCCACCGCGTGGGAGCGGGTGGACTCCGACGACGACGGCCAGCCGGACCTCAGCGTTGCCAGCGACGGGAAGACGTACGGCGAATATGAGACGGTGGAGGAGGCCGCGCGCGCGCTGTACGACCTGGCCCGGAAGCACGACCTGACCCCGAGCGTCGCCTTCTTCTCCGAGGAGCCGGATGAGGACGGAGAGGACGGAGAAGACGACGAGGAGGGCGAGGACGCGCCCTCGGACGACGAGACGTAGCAATGACGCGCGGCCGTGCCTTCGGCGTGGCTGCGCGTGTGGTCGCCAGCGTGGCCGGAGCGGCGCTGCGAGGTCGTCGTCCGCAGCACAACCAGGCTCGCGAACATCACTCCGCGACTCTACGGCGCGGCGGACGACACCGGCTGCACCTGCGATTGCGCGGGCGTCCCGCCGGTGACCTGCTTGAAGCGGCTCCCTGCCGGCAGCGTCGCGCCCGCCTCCACGCCGTTGATCAGCGCCACCGTCTTCAGGTCCACCGTGGAGGGGAAGCGCGCGTTGGCGGCCGCGACGGTGAGCGCCTCCGGCAGGGTGACGATGTGCAGCTTCGCGGGCTGCAGCCTGAGCACCTCCGGGTCCTTCACCTCGCCGAACGAGCCCATCGTCTGACGGAACGCGGCGTCGTACGCGGAGAGCCCCTGCGCGCCGGTGTAGGCGATGAGCTGGTACGTCTTCCCCGCGTGCCCGATGAAGGTGACGAGCCCCGCCAGCACGCCCTCCTCCGTCTGCGCCGCGAAGTACGCGCTCACCGCCGGCAGCGCGTTGAGCGTCCCCGCCTGCGTGTCGCCCCTCTGAATCCCCCGCTGCGAGAAGAACTTCTGCGCCGCATCTTCCGGCGTCCCCGCCACCACGCCGAGCTGCACCGCCGCGTCCTGCCTCGGGCTGATCGCGCTCACCGCCTGCGGCTGGTTCAGCGCCTGCCACCCGTTCGGAAACGAGACCTGGATGCCCAGCTCGGGGTGCAGGAACGTGTTGCCGCGGAACACGCCCTGCCTCGGGTCGGCGCCGAAGGTCACGCCCTCCAGATGCGCCAGCAGCGCCTCCCGGTTCTCCTTCAGCTTCTCCGGCGGCGGCGGCGGCTCCTTCCGCAGGCGCTCGTCGATCGCCTTCACCCGCTCGGCGGACTCGGGGTGGGTGGAGAGCCACTGCGGCAGTCGTCCCGCGCCCTCGCTCTCGCTCGCGCGTCCGAGGGTGACGAACACGTCCCGCATCTCGCGCACGTCGTAGCCGTTCTCCAGCATGTAGTCCCACGCCAGCGAGTCGCTCTGCCGCTCCGCATCTCGTCCATAGCGGAGGAAGAGCAGCGAAGCGCCGGCGCCCGCCACGTCCGCCAGTCCCGCGAGGCGCTCGGGCAGGAGGATGCTCCCCACGCCCAGCCCCACCTGCGCGAGCTGCTGCTTGGAGATGAGGCTCACCGCGTGCCGCGCGGTGATGTGACCGACCTCGTGGCCGAGCACCGCCACCAGCTCCGCCTCGCTGTTCATGTGCGTGAGCAGCCCGCGGGTGACGAACACCGGCCCGCCCGGCAGCGCGAAGGCGTTGATCGACGCGTCGTCGATGACCTCGAACGACCAGGGCAGCTGGGGCCGCTCCGACCTCTTCGCGAGCTCCATCCCCAGCCCCGCCACGTACCGCTGCAGCGCCTCGTCCGGGTAGAGCCCGAGCGCCGCCACCGCCTCGGCGCGCGCCTGCTTCCCCAGCTCCACCTCCTGGTCCTGGCTGATCAGCGCGAGCTGCCGCTTCCCCGTCACCGGGTTCTTCGCGCAGCCACTGGCGGAACCGGCGAGCACGACGGCGAGCAGCAGGGGCACGACGAACGAGAGCGGAGGACGTGGGCGCATGACCCAATCCTCCGCCCCGTTCACCCACCGGTCACCGGCCCAGACGCGCGCGCGTCAGCCGGTGCACGGATCCGACCGGCTCGACGACTACTCCCGCTGCCCCCTCCGCCGCCGCGCGCCGAGCGCCAGCGCCACGAACCCGAACAGCACCGCGAGCATCCCGCCGCCACTCGCGGAAGTGCTGCAGCCGCAGCCCGCGCCCTCCTCCTCCCCGCCGACGGTGAAGTTCTCCACGATGCCGTAGGCGGTGCCCGCCGAGGTCTGGACGATCGAGCAGTAGTAGTACTTGCCCGGCTTCAGCGACCGCACGGTCTCGGTGAAGGCGACCTCCTCGTGTCCCTTGCCGAGCTGCTGGCCCGGCAGCGGGATCTGCGCGCCGAAGGTGTAGTTGCACACCATCGGGTCCTGGAAGTCGTAGCGGAACCACGCGGTGGCCTCGAGCCCGTTGCCGTTGCCCAGCGCGTTGAGCTTCACGCTGCCGTCCGCGAGGACCTCCGCCGCGCCGGTCTTGGAGACCGGAGGCTCGGTGCCGGTGGTGAAGGTCATCACCTCGCCCACTGCCCCGCCGCCGAGGTTCCCGGCGATCGCGCAGTAGTAGTAGGTCTGCGCCGGCTTCAGGCCCTCGAGCGCCGCGGTGAACGCGACCGGAGAAACGCCGCTGCCGAGCGCGAAGCCCTCGTCCGAGATCTTCGTGCCGAAGCTGTCGTTGCACTCCACCGGATCGACCGTGTCGTAGCGGAACCACGCCGTCGTCGCGGTGCGGTTCGGGGTCGCGTTGCCGTGCAGCGTGGCCGCGCGCGTGCCCACGTCGGTGGCGGCAAGCGTGGTCACCGAAGGCGCCCTCGCCATCGGCTGGAACGCCACCACCTCACCGAACGCGGTGCCCACCTGGTTCTGCGCGATGGCGCAGTAGTAGTAGGTCGTCCCCGGCTGCAGGTCGTTGAGGTTCTGGTTGAACGCCGCCGCCGTCGTCCCCGCGCCGAGCGAGGTTCCGCCCACCGCCGGCACCCGCGTGCCGAACGTGTCGTTGCACGAAGAGGGCTGCGTCGCGCTGAAGCGGAACCAGCCGGTGGCCGGCGCGCCGTTCGGGTTCGCCGAGCCGTTCAGCCGCGCGCTGATGTCCGTCACCATCGTCGCGGGGCTGGTGGTGACCGTCGGCTGCGCGAGCGTGCGCACCTGCAGCACCTGACCGAACGCCGTCCCCACCGCGTTCTGCGCGATGGCGCAGAAGTAGTAGGTCGTCCCCGGCTGAAGCCCGGTGAGCGGCTGCGTGTACTGGGTCGGCGTCGTGCCCACCGGCACGTTCGTCCCGCCGCTGAGCGGCGAGCGGGTGCCGAAGGTGTCGTTGCACGTCCCCGGGTTCGTCGTCGCGTAGCGGAACCAGGCGGTGGCCTGCGCCCCGTTCGCCAGCACCGTGCCGCCGGCGATCACGCTGTTCGCGCCGATGTTCGTCGCCGCCGTGGTGCTCACCGTGGGCGCGGCCGGCGTGGTGAAGGTCATCACGCTCCCCACCGCGGTGCCCGCCGAGTTCTGCGCCAGCGCGCAGACGTAGTACGTCGTGCCCGGCGTCAGCGTGGAGACCGCCTGCGAGAACGGAACGGACGACGAGCCCGATCCGAGCTGGGTACCGCCGCTCGCCGGCGTGCGGATGCCGAACGAGTCGTTGCACGTCCCCGGGTTCAGGGTGGCGTAGCGGAACCAGCCGGTGGCCGCCCCGCCGTTGGGGTTCGCCGCGCCGTTGAAGGTCGCGGTGTTCCCGCCAATGTTCGTCGCCGCCGAGGTGGTGACCGTGGGCTGCGCGGCCGGCGTGGTGAAGCTCTGGACCGTGCCCATGCCCGTGCCCACGGAGTTCGAGGCCAGCGCGCAGTAGTAGTAGGTCGTCCCCGGCGTGAGCGAGGCGATGCCCTGGCTGAAGTTCACCGCGGAAGAGCCCGACCCGAGCGAGGTGCCTCCGCTCGTCGGCGCGCGCGTGCCGAAGGTGTCGTTGCAGCTCGAGGGCTGGACGGTGGAGTAGCGGAACCAGCCGGTGCCCGTGGCGCCTCGCGGATTCGCCGAACCGTTGAGCGTGGCCGACGCGCTGGAGAGCGCCGTGGCCGCGTTGGTGGTGACGACCGGCGCCGCCGGCGTGGTGAAGCTCATCACCGTGCCGAAGCCCTGGCCCACCGCGTTGGTCGCGATCGCGCAGTAGAAGTACTGCGTCCCCGGCATGAGCCCGCTGACCGCCTGCGAGAAGGCGATGCTCGAGGAGCCGGTGCCGAGCGAGGTGCCGCCCGTCGTCGGCGCGCGGGTGCCGAAGGTGTCATTGCAGGTGCCGGGGCTCGTCGTGGCGTAGCGGAAGTGGCCGGTCGCCGCCGCGCCGTTCGGGTTGCCCGAGCCGTTCAGCGTCGCCCCGGTTCCGGTGACGCTGGTGGCCGCGCTGGTGGTGGCGGTGGCCGCGCCCGGCGTGGTGAAGCTCGTGACGAGGCCCCAGGAGGTGCCCGCGGTGTTCGAGGCGATGGCGCAGACGTAGTAGGTCGTGCCGCTCGAAAGGCCGCTCACCGTCTCGCTGTAGCTGACGGCGGAGCTCCCCGAACCGAGCGAGGTGCCGCCCGTCCCCGGCGCGCGAATGCCGAAGGTGTCGTTGCAGGTCCCTGGGTTCGAGGTCGAGTAGCGGAACCAGCCCTGACCCGGCATGCCGCGCGGATTGGCGCTGCCGTTGAGCGTGGCGCCCGTCGCGGTCACCGAAGTGCTCGCGCTGGTGGTGACGGTGGGCGCCGCGGTGGTGGTGAACGACTGCACCGGGCTGCCCGCGACCGTGCCCACCGAGTTCTGGGCGAGCGCGCAGTAGTAGTACGTCGTCCCCGAGGCGAGCCCGGTCACCGTCTGGTCGAACGGCACGGGCGACGTCCCCGACCCGAGGCTCACGCCGCCGGTGGAGGGGAAGCGCGTGCCGAACGTGTTGTTGCAGGAGCTCGGCTGCACGGTGCTGTAGCGGAAGAAGCCGGTGCCCGCCGCGTTGTTCGGGTTCGCCGAGCCGTTGAAGGTCGCGCCATTGGAGGTCACGCCCGTGGCCGCCAGCGTCTGGACCTGCGCCGGCGCGCCCGGGGTGGTGAAGGTGAGCAGCTGGCCCACCGACGTCCCGACCGAGTTCTGGGCCTGGGCGCAGTAGTAGTAGGTCGTCCCCGAGAGCAGCCCGGTGATCGTCTGCGAGTAGCTGATCGCGCTGGTGCCCGAGCCGAGCGAGGTGCCGCCGCTGGAGGGCGCGCGCGTGCCGAACGTCGTGGTGCAGGTGCCCGGGTCGGTCGCCGAGTAGCGGAACCAGCCGGTCGTCGTCTGCCCGTTCGGATTCGCGGAGCCGTTGAGCACCGCGCTGGTGGTGGAGACGGACGTCGCCGCGGCGGTGGCGACGAGCGGCCCCTGCAGCGTGGTCGCGGTGCGCACGGTGCCGAAGCCCATGCCCTCGTCGTTCTCCGCGATGGCGCAGTAGTAGTAGGTCGTCCCGCTCTGCAGCCCGCTGATGACGCGCGAGAAGCTCACCGCGTTCGAGCCGCTTCCCAGCGAGGTCCCGCCGGTCGCCGGCGCCCGCGTGCCGAAGGTGTCGTTGCAGGTGCCCGGGTCGGTCGTGTCGTAGCGGTACCAGCCGGTGGCCGGAGAGCCGCGCGGGTTGCCGCTGCCGTTCAGCGTGATCGACGAGGCGGTGATGCTCGAGGCGGTGTTCGTGTTCACCAGCGGGATGCCCGGCGTGAGGAAGCTCATCACCCCGCCGAACGCGGTGCCGTGCGCGCTCTCCGCGATGGCGCAGTACCAGTACTGCGTGGCCGGCGTGAGGCCGGTGACCGGAACCTCATAGGGAACGTAGGTGCCGCCGCTGCCGGCCTGGACGCCGCCCGTCGCCGGCGCGCGAACACCGAAGGTGTCGTTGCAGGTGCCCGGGTTGGTGGTGGCGTAGCGGAAGTAGGCCACGGTGGCGCTGCCGCGCGGGTTCACCGACCCGACCAGCTGCGTGGTGGTGCCGGTGGTGGAGTCCACGCCCACGGTGCCGACCAGCGGTGCAGCCGGCGCGGTGAAGCTGTGCACGGTGCCGAAGCGCGTGCCCACCGAGTTCTGCGAGATGGCGCAGTAATAGTAGGTCGTCCCGCCCGTCAGCCCGGTGATGCCCTGGCTGAACGGCACCGCGCTGCTGCCCGAGCCGAGCGAGGTGCCGCCGGTCGACGGGGTGCGGGTGCCGAAGCTGTCGGAGCAGGCCCCCGGGCTCGTCGTCGCGTAGCGGAACCAGCCGGTGGCCGCCGCGCCGTTGGGGTTCGCCTCGCCGTTGAGCGTGGCCGAGGTCGTGGTCACCTGCGTCGCCGCGATGGTGGCCACGGACGGCGCCGCGGTGGTGGTGAAGCTCTGCACAGTGCCCACCGAGAGGCCCGCGCTGTTGGAGGCCAGCGTGCACACGTAATAGGTGGTGCCGGCCTGAAGCCCGGTGACCCCCTGGGTGTAGTTCACCACCGCGGTGCCCGAGCCCAGCGAGGTGCCGCCACTCGAGGGCGCGCGGGTGCCGAAGCTGTCGGTGCAGGTGCCCGGATTCGTCGTCGAGTAGCGGAACCAGGCGGTGGTGGCGATGCCGTTCGGATTGCCCGAGCCGCTGAGGGTCGCGGTCGTCGAAGCAAAGGTAGAGACGGGGTTCGTCACCACCGTAGGCACGGTCGGCGTGGTGAAGCTCTGGACCGCTCCCACCGCGGTGCCCACCACGTTCGTCGCCAGCGCGCAGTAGTAGTAGGTCGTCCCCATCTGCAGGCCGGTCAGCGCCTCGCTGTAGGAGACCGCCGAACTCCCCGAGCCCACGGGGGTCCCGCCCGTCGCCGGCAGCCGCGTGCCGAAGGTGTCGTTGCAGGTTCCCGGCGAGGTGGTGCCGTAGCGGAAGTAGCCGGTCGTCGCGTCACCGCGCGGATTCGCGGTCGCGCTGAGCGTGGCGCCGGTGGCGGTGACCGACGACGCGCCGCCGGTGGTGACCAGCGGCAGGTTCGGGGTGCTGAAGGAGATGACCCCGCCGAAGGTGGTGCCCACCGAGTTCGAGGCGATGGCGCAGAAGTAGTACGTCGTCCCCGGCGAGAGCCCGGTCACGTTGAGCGTCCACGGCGTCGCGGTGCTCGCGCTGCCGAGCGCCTGACCGCCGGTGGCCGGCAGCCGCGTGCCGAACGAGTCGTTGCACGAGCCCGGGTTCACGTTGCTCCAGCGGAACCAGCCCTGCGTCGCCGCGCCGTTGGGGTTCGCCTGGCCGTTGAGCGCCGCGCCGGTGCCGGTGACGCTGCTCGGGGCGACGGTGGCAACGGTGGGCGAAGTGGACGGCGTGGTGAAGGAGAGCACCCCGCCGGTGGAGAGCCCCACGAGGTTCTGCGCCAGCGCGCAGTAGTAGTAGGTCGTGCCCGGGAGCAGCCCGCTGAGGGGCTGCGCGTAGTTCACCGCCGCGTTGCCCGCGCCGAGGTTGTGCGTGCCCGTCCCCGCCGGCGCCCGCGTCCCGAAGGTGTCGTTGCAGGTGCCCGGGTCGGTGGACGCGTAGCGGAACCAGCCGGTGGAGGCCGCACCGTTGGGGTTCGCGCTCGCGTTGAGGGTGGCGGTGGTGGCGGTGACCGGCGAGGCGACGCCGGTGGTCACCAGCGGACCGGCCGGCGTGGTGAAGCTGAGCACCTGGCCGAAGACGGTGCCCTCGGCGTTCTGGGCGATGGCGCAGAAGTGATACGTCGCGCCCGGCGTCAGCCCGCTCAGCGTGCGCGAGTACGTCACGTTGCCCGGCGTGCTGCCCAGGGGCTCACCGCCGGTGAGCGGCGCGCGGGTGCCGAAGGTGTCGTTGCAGGCGCCCGGGTTCGTCGTCGAGTACCGGAACCAGCCGGTGGTGGCCGCGCCGTTCGGGTTGCCGCTCGCGTTGAGGTCCGCGTTGGTGCCGGTGATCGCCGTCGCCGCCAGCGTGTTGAGGGTGGGCGGCGTGGCCTCGGTGGTGAACTGCAGCACCTGCCCGAAGCTCGTGCCCGCCGAGTTCGAAGCGATGGCGCAGTAGTAGTAGGTCGTGCCCGCGGCGAGCGTGGTGGGCGTCACCGAGTAGCTCGTGGGCGAGGTCCCTCCGCCGAGCGCGGTGCCACCGGACGCCGGCGCACGCGTGCCGAAGGTGTCGTTGCAGGTCGTCGGGTTGGTGGTGCTGAAGCGGAACCAGCCGGTGCTCGTCGCGCCGTTGGGGTTCGCGGTCGCGTTGAGCGTTCCGGCGGAGGTGGTGATCGCCGTCGCTGCCAGCGTGGTCACCGTGGGCGCATCCGGCGAGGTGTTGAAGGAGAGCACGCTGCCGTAGGTCTTCCCCTCCGAGTTCTCCGCGATCGCGCAGTAGTAGTAGGTCGTCGCCAGCGACAGGCCGCTCACCGCCTCGGTCACCGTGACGTTGGAGTTCCCCGCGGGGATGCTCGTGGCACCGCTCGTCGGCGCGCGCAGCCCGAAGGTGTCGTTGCAGGTGCCGGGGTTGGTCGTGCTGAAGCGGAACCAGGCCGTGGCCGCGGCGCCGTTGCTGTTCACGCTGCCGCGCAGGTTCACCGAGGACGAGGTGACCGCGGTGACGGTGGAGGTGACGACCGACGGCGCGAGCGGCGGCGTGGTGAAGCTCATCAAGACGCCCGTCCCGGTGCCCGCGCTGTTCGAGGCGAGCGCGCAGTACCAGTAGGTCACGCCCGGGAGCAGGCCGGTGGGCGTCACCGAATAGGAGATCGGCGCGCTGCCGTTGCCCAGCGCGGTGCCGCCGGAGGTCGGCGCGCGCGTGCCAAAGGTGTCGGTGCAGGTGCCCGGGTTCGTCGTCGCGTAGCGGAACCAGCCGGTACTGCCCGCGAGGTTCGGGTTGGCGGTCGCGTTGAGCGTGGCGGTGTTGGCGACGACCGACGAGGCCGCCACGGTGGTGACGGTGGGCGCCGCGGGCGTGGTGAAGCTCATCACCGCGCCGAAGGCCGTGCCCACGAGGTTCTGCGCCGCCGCGCAGTAGTAGTAGGTGGTGCCCGGCGTGAGCGACGACGCGGTCTGCAAGTAGCTCTGCAGCGAGTACGAGGAGATCGCCGTCCCGCTCGAGGAGGGGATGCGCGAACCGAAGGTCTCGTCACACGTGCCCGGGTGCTGCGTGCCGAGGCGGAAGAAGCCGGTGGCCGAAGCGCCGTTGCCGTTCGCGCTGCCGTTGAGCGTGGCGGAGGTGCCGGTGCCCGCGGGGCTGGCGGAGACGGTGTTCACCGTGGGCAGGTTCGGCGTGTCGAAGCTCTGGACCGCGCCGAAGGTCTTGCCCACCGAGTTCTCGGCGATCGCGCAGTAGTAGTAGGTGGTGCCGGGGACGAGCGCGGTGAGCGGCTGCGCGAAGCTCTGCGAACCATTGCCCGAGCCCAGCGACGTGCCTCCCGTCGTCGGCGACCGCGTTCCGAACGTGTCGTCGCACTGCGCCGGGGCCGTGGTGCTGTAGCGGAACCAGCCGGTGGTCGCCGCGCCGCGCGGGTTCGCCGCACCGTTCATCGTCGCGGTGGTGCCGGTGATCGCGGACGCGCCCTGGGTGGTGACGATCGGCGCGGTGGCCGGCGTGGTGAACGAGACGGGATCGCCTGCGCCCGTCCCCACCGAGTTCGAGGCGAACGCGCAGACGTAATAGGTGGTGCCCGGCTGCAGCGTGGACGAGTTCTGGAGCCAGCTCTGCGGCGCCGTCCCCGAGCCGAGGCCCGCGCCCGACGATGAGGGCACCCGCGTGCCGAAGTTGTCGACGCAGGTCACCGGATCGACCGTGCTGTAGCGGAACCAGCCCACCGCGCTCGCACCGTTCGGCGTGGCGGTGCCGCTCAGCGTGGCGGAGGTGGCGGCGATCACCGTCGGCGCGTTGGTGACGACCGTGGGGACCGCCGGCAGCGTGAAGGACAGGACCTGGCCGAAGCTCGTGCCCACGAGGTTCGAGGCGATGGCGCAGAAGTAGATCGTCGTGCCCGGCGTGAGCCCGCTGATGGACTGCGCGACGGTGTTCGTGCTGCCGCTGCTGATCGTCGAGCCGCCGCTGCCCGGCGACCGGGTGCCGAACGCGTCGTTGCAGGTGCCGGGGTTGGAGGTGCTGTAGCGGAACCAGGCGGTGGCGGTGGCGCCGTTGGCGGTGACCGTCCCGTTGAGCTGCGCGCTGGTGCCCGAGGTGAACGAGCTCGCCGCGTTGGTGGTGACTTCCGGCACGTCCGGCGTGGTGAAGCTCTGCAGCGAGCCCAGCCCCACGCCCACGGAGTTCGTGGCGATCGCGCAGTAGTAGTAGGTCGTCCCCGGCGTCAGCCCGGCAATGGCCTGGTTGAACGCGACCGAGGAGTTCCCCGAGCCCAGCGCCGCGCCGCCCGTCGCCGGCGCGCGCGTGCCGAACGTGTCGTTGCAGGAGCCCGGGCTGACCGCGCTGTAGCGGAAGTGACCGGTGGCCTCGGCGCCGCGAGGGACCGCGGTGCCGTTGAGCTGCGCCGCGCTGCCGGTGAGCTGCGTCACGCTGCCGGTGTTCACCGTGGGCGCCAGCGGCGGCGTGGTGAAGGTCATCACCGTGCCGGTCGAGGTCCCCACCGTGTTCAGGGCCAGCGCGCAGTAGTAGTAGGTCGTGCCCGGCAGGAGCCCGCTGAGAGACTGGCTGTAGGGGACCGCCGCAGCGCCACTGCCGAGGCTCGTGCCGGAGCCGGTGCTGGAGGGGATGCGGGTTCCGAAGCTGTCGCTGCACAGCCCCGGGTCCACGGTGGAGTAGCGGAAGAAGCCGGTGGAGGGCGCACCGTTGGGCGCCGCGCTGCCCTGGAGCGTTGCCCCGTTGGCGGTCACGTTCGTCGCCGCGAGCGTGGAGACGGTGGGCGCCGCGGGCGTGGTGAAGGTCTCCAGCGCGCCGAACGAGGTGCCCACCGAGTTCTGGGCGATCGCGCACACGTAGTAGGTGGTGCCCGGCACCAGCGTCGTCGGCGTGTTGCTGAACGAGGTGTTCGAGGTCCCGCCACCGAGGCTCACGCCCGAGGCCGGCACCCGCGTGCCGAACGCGTCGTTGCAGCCGCCCGGGTTCGAGGCGCTGTAGCGGAACCAGCCGGTGGTCGCCGCGCCGTTGGGGTTCGCGGTGCCGCTGAACGTCGCCTGGGTGCCGGTGATGCCGGTGACGTTGTTGGTGGTGACCGCCGGCGCGGCGACGAGCGTGGTGAAGGAGAGAACGTTGCCCAGCCCGGTGCCCACCCCGTTCTGCGCAATGGCGCACGCGTAGTAGGTCACGCCCGGCGAGAGCCCGGTGAGCGTCTCGTCGAAGGAGACGACGCCGTTGCCGCTGCCCAGCGCGGTCCCACCGCTGCCGCCCGGCACCCGGATGCCGAAGGTGTTGTTGCAGCTGCCCGGGTTCGAGGCGCTGTAGCGGAAGAAGCCGCTGGTCGAAGAGCCGTTGGGGTTCGCGTCGCCGTTCACCTCGGCGGTGGTGGAGGTCACGTTCGTCGCCGCGACCGTCGTCACCGAGGGGATGAGCGCCGGCGTGCTGAACGACTGCACCGCGCCAAAGGAGACCCCGTCCGCGTTCTGCGCGATGGCGCAGAACCAGTAGGTCGTGCCCGGCGAGAGCCCGGTCGTGGTGATGGTGTAGTTCGTGGCGCTGGTGCCGCTGCCTACGCCGGTGCCGCCGCTCGCCGGCACGCGCACGCCGAAGGTGTCGTCGCAGGTCGCAATCGCGGTCGTCGAGCGCCGGAACCAGCCGGTCGCCGACAGGCCCTGCGGGTTGATGCTGCCGTTGAGCACCGCCTGGCTCGCGGTGACGGACGACGCGGTGCCGGTGGTGACGGTGGGAGGCGCCGCGAAGGCGATCGCAGGGGCGATCAGCGTCGCGAGCAGCGCGAGGGGACGAAGGCCAGTTCTCATGGCGGGGTGCTCCGGTACCCGGGGTGGGGTCAGGCGGCGCACACTGCCACCGCCGCTGACCGGTCAGCAAGCCGATCACCGGACGTTTCGGGGCCTTTCGGAGCCCGCAAATGCAAAGCCCCGGACGCTCGGGGCGCCCGGGGCTTGCCTGCTTGCGTTGGGCCGTGATGGCGGCGCGAGGCCTGCGCTACTGCGCCCAGCTCTCGTCTACGGTCACGGTGGTGATGTTGATGCAGCGCCCGCCCGGCACCGCCGAGTCGCTCGAGAAGTCCCACTCGTCGTAGCGGACGGTGTTGCCGGTGGCGCGGAAGACGCCGGCCGCGGTGTCGCGGGTGTACTCGCTCACCGTCACCGAGCCGCCGGTGGCGTAGTAGTGGCGGTCGCACTCGAAGGTCGAGGTATCGCAGCCCTCGCTGAAGCCCACGCACACGTCGCAGGCCTGGTAGGGCACCGAGGCCGTGAGGGTGCGGTTCACCGGCGTGGCGGGGAACTCGCCGTCCCCCGAGCGCCAGATCTCCATCCACAGGTAGTCGAGCTTCCCCTCCGTCTCCGCGCCGTACACGTTCGCGAAGGCAAAGGCGTCGAACGGGGCCTCGTCACCGGTGACGTCGTACCCGGCCTCGCCGTCGTCGCGGGTGAAGGTCGTCAGCTCGCGGCAGGTGACCATGCCCGCGTCGGTGTTCATGCCCGCGTCCCCGTTCATGCCCGCGTCGCCGTTCATCCCGGCGTCGCCGTTCATCCCGGCGTCGGTGTTCATGCCCGCGTCGGTGCCTGCGTCCGCGTTGGTGCCCGCGTCGTTGCCGGAGGAGGAGCCGCTGCAGGTCTGCGTGGTCTGCGAGCAGATCTGTCCCTGGCCGAGGCAGTTGGTGCACGCCGCGCCCCCGGTGCCGCAGGCGTTGGACTGGTTGCCGGCGAGGCACTGGCCCTCGCTGTCGCAGCAGCCGTCAGGGCAGGACGTCGCGTCGCAGGTCTCGTCGTCCCCACCACTGCAGTTGAGGAAGGCGACCGGGGCGATGGCCAGCGTGAACGCGGCGAAGAGGGGAAGCGGAAGGGAACGCATGTGACCTCCGAAGAGAATGTCGCGGCCTAGACCGTCCGCCACGACCGCGCAACGTTCCCGCAAGGGCGATGTGGCGAATCACTCTGAGTGGTCGCCACACGCGCGGGGGGTGCAATGGACGATCTGCGCTGGACTATGATGGGCGACCTCCGCACGACCATGCCCAGAAACCGAACGGTCAGACAGAAGCAGCCCGCGGAGACGGAAGACCGCACCCAGGTCACCGCGGTGCGAAGCGAGACCCTGCCGGACGTCGAAGTCGTCTCGCCGAGCGGCAATACGCCGCTGCCGCCGCCGCAGTTTCTCGTCCCGGATGCGCTGCGCAGGCAGGTGCTCCTCGCGGCGGAGGCGAGCTCCTTCGACCTGCCCGCGGGCTCGGTCTTCTGCGACGAGCGTTCGGTGCCGCCGGGCCCGCAGAAGCGGCTGGTCGTGTTCACCGACGGCAAGCTCACCGCGAACGCCGCGGCGCTGCTCAAGCGTCCGGACCGCCCGCTGCTCTGCGCGCTGCGTGAAGGAGGACGCGCGTCGGAGTGGGAGCTGGGCATGACGCTGTCGTGCCTCGGTCAGACGTTCGCGAAGCCTCGCACCGCGTTGTGGAGCAAGCGCACCGTGAGCTCCTACCGGCAGATGCTCGAGAGCGCGGACTGGGCGAACGCGATCGTCGAGCGCGCGGGCCTGCCGAACTCGGTGCAGGCGCAGGTGGCGGACGTGGCGCACGAGCTGGTGACGAACGCGCTGCTCAGCGCGCCGGTGGATGCGAAGGGCCGGCCGAAGTACGCCACGCGGCGGCAGGACGCGGTGATCGATCCCGCGGACGCCTGCGAGCTGCACGTGGGCGTGGAGAATGCGCGGGTGTACCTGCTCGCCACCGACCGCTGGGGGACGCTCTCGCTGGAGCCGGTGGTGGGCGCGGTGGGCCGCTTCGAATCGCGGGCAAAGGTGAATGCCGGAGCGGGCGGCGCGGGGCTCGGGTTCCGGCGGATGCTCGAGCACTCCGACCTGCTGCTCACGCGGGTGACGCGGAAGAAGGTGACCTCGGTGCTGAGCGTCATCAGCGCCCAGGACGTGCGGCGCCGGCGGTCGTCGCCGAAGTCGGTGCTGCTGGTGGAGGGCTGAGCTGCACTTCGACCCGCTGCAGGCCCTGCAGGGCGTGGATCCGCGGCTGCGCGACAGCGTGCGGCGTGACGTGCAGGGCGCGCGGGCCTCGAAGATCGCGCCGTTCTCGCACGAGCGCCGCTGGGTGATCGCCGGACATCGCGCGGCGGGGAAGAGCAGCCTGCTGCGGCAGCTCGCGCGCTGCGTGCCGAGACCGGCGGTGGATCTGGATGAAGAGCTCTCCCGCCGGTTCCATCGTCCGCTGCGCGAGTGGGTGCAGCAGGACGTCCGCGGCTTCCGCGCCGCCGAGCGCGAGACCTTCGCCTCGCTTCCGGTGCACACGCTGGTGGCGGTGGGCGGCGGCTTCCTCTCGCTGCACGCGGACCTGCTCGCGGACTGCGAGCTGCTGATCGTCCCCATCTCGTTCGAGACCTACTGCGAGCGCCTGCGCCGGGACACCTCGCGTCCGCGGCTGCGCCCGGAGCTGCCGCTCGAGGAGGAGCTGCGCATCCTCTATATGGAGCGTGAGGCCCTGCACGCGCGCGTCGGGGCGCTGCGGCTGGGCGAGGCGCTGGCGGCGCTGGAGGCTGCGCTCAGCACTTCGAGCTAGCCGCGCTACGATCGTCCCCATGGCGTTGAAGGTCGTGACCGTTCCCCCTCGGCTGGATGATGAGCGCGCTCTCGAGTTTGCCCGGCGCGCCCGGACGGCCGGCGCCGACGTGCTGGAGGTCCGAACGGATCTCGCCGACACCGCGATGAACCTCCGCCCGCTCTCCGACGTGTTGCCGCTGCTGGTGAGCGAACGCGGAACGCCGCTGCCGCGCGCGTGGCTGGACGTGGCGCGCTTCGCCGACGTGGAGGTGGGGACCCGCGCGCCGCCGACGCGTGAGCGTGATCGCGGAGGGCTTCGTCCGCTCCTCTCGCACCATGCAGGGGCACCGCTGACCACGGCGGCAGCCGTCTCCTTCTGGCGCTCGCAGGAGGTGCCTGCCCATGCGCTGGTGAAGCACGTGGAGCCGCTCGGTGAGCCCGGCACCGCTTCGCGGTTGTTGGAGACGCAGCGCGCGCTGGGAGAGCTGTTTGGACGCGAGCGGGTGACGGTGCTCGGGATGGGCCCGTTCGCCCTCCCCTTCCGCGCGGTGCTCGCTGCGCACAACGCACTGGACTACCTGGCGCTGGAGTCGGGTTTTGCCGCCGCACCCGGACAGCGCCTGCTCGCCGATGCGGTGCGCGCCGATCGTGCAGCCGCGCCGTCGCCGCGCCTGGGGATCCTCGGCACGCACATCGCCGGCTCGCGTTCGCCGCGCATTCACCCGCCGCCGTTCGACCGGATCGATCTTCCCGAGGACGCAGATCCTGCGCCGTTGGTCCAGTCGCTCACGCCCTGGTATCGCGGCTTCGCGGTGACGCGTCCGTTCAAGCGCCGCATCGCGGAGTGGCTCGGCGGCGAGGACGAGGCGGTGAACACGCTCTACCTGCGCGCGGGCCAGTGGCGGGGCACGAACACGGACGTGGCTGGCGCGCGTGCGGTGCTCGAGGCCCTGCGTGAGCGCGAGGTGACGGTGCTCGGTGGAGGCGGCGTGGCGCCGGCGCTGGAGCGGGCCGCGCGAGAGCTCGACGTGGCCCTTCGTATCGTGCGCCGGGCCGAAGCCGAGGGCCTTCACCTCCAGGGCGCTGTCGTCTGGACCTGGCCGCCGGAGCTGGAGGCGCCGGCCCTGTCGTTGGAAGGAGCGAGGGTGGCGGTCATCTCCTACGGCGCCGCGGGCCGCACCGTCGCCGGGCAGATCCGCGCGCGAGGCGGTGAACCGATGATGCTCGGCGCGCGCTGGTTCATCCGGCAGGCGCGGGTGCAGCGGGCGCTCTGGGCCGCGGTCGAGGCCTCGTGAAGCGGATGCGCCGCGCTCTCCGGCTGCCGCTGTGGCAAGAAGTGCAGACATGAACACCTTCGGCACGTTGTTCCGGCTGACCACCTTCGGCGAGAGCCACGGGCCGGCGATGGGCGCGGTGATCGACGGCTGTCCGGCGGGCGTCGTAATGAGCACCGAGGACGTGCAGCGGGCGCTCGACAGGCGCAGACCGGGCCAGTCGGATCTCGTCACCCCGCGCAACGAAGCGGACCGCGTGGAGCTCCTCTCCGGCGTGTACGAGGGCAAGACGCTGGGCACGCCGATCGCCGCGTTGGTGCGAAATCAGGATCAGCGCTCGGGCGACTACGCGAAGCTCGCCACCGAGGATCGCCCGGGGCATGCGGACCGCGTGTGGCGCGAGCGCTTCAAGCACCGCGATCCGCGCGGCGGCGGGCGCACCAGCGGACGAGAGACCCTCAGCCGCGTCATCGGAGGTGCGGTGGCCGAGGCGCTGCTTCGTCGCGAGCTCCCTTCTCTCCGCTGCGTCGCGTGGGTGGCGAAGGTCGGAGCGATCGACGCGCCGGTGCCGCCCGCGGGGCTCACGCGCGAGCAGGTGGATCTGAACCCGGTGCGCTGCCCGGACGCGGAGACCGCCGCGAAGATGGCCGAGCTCATCCGCACGCTGCGCGACGCGGGAGACAGCATCGGCGGCGCGATCGACGTGCGGGTGGAGGGCATGCCGGTGGGGCTCGGCGAGCCGGTGTTCGGCAAGCTCAAGGCGCTGGCGGCGCACGCGCTGGGGAGCATCGGCGCGGTGACCGGCGTGACGTGGGGCGAGCCCGACGTGGAGCGCGCGCTGACGAAGACCGGCCGCGAGTTCCATGCGGTGCGACAGGCCCGCGGAGAGCTCGACGTGGACGCCTACGGTGGCATCCAGGGCGGGCTCTCCAACGGTGAGCCAATCCACCTGCGCACCTGGTTCAAGCCGCCCGCCACGCTCGGCGATCACGCCAGGAAGGGCCGCCACGACCCGTGCATCCTCCCTCGCGCGGTGCCGGTGGTGGAGGCGATGGTCTCGATGGTCCTCGCCGATCTCTGGCTCTCCCTGCTCGCGAGGCCGCACCAGTCATGAGTGTTCATTCGATGGCATCGTCCGAAGTGGAGACCGACTCGTCCGCGCCCGGCGCCTGGCGTCCGCCGGGAGATCGCTGGGACGGCTTCTCCGCGCTCTGCGCTTCGCTCCCGGTGGGCTCGCTGGTGCTCGCGGATCGGCGCGTGCTGGAGCTGCACCCGGAGGTCCTGCGCGCGGTGAAGAGGCAGAAGCCGCTCGCGCTGCTCTCGTTGACGGCGGGGGAGCGGTTGAAGTCCACCTCGGTGCTCACGCGCGTGCTCGTCGCGGGTGCGGCGTTGCCGAGAACGGGAACGATCCTCGTGATCGGCGGAGGCACCGTGGGAGACCTCGGCACCGTCGCGGCGCACGTGCTCAAGCGCGGCGTGCGGCTGGTGCAGGCGCCGACCACGTTGCTCTCGGCGGTGGACTCGAGCCTCGGCGGCAAGGGCGCGGTGAACGTGGGGAGCGGCCGGGCGACGGTGAAGAACGCGGCGGGCGTCTTCCACTATCCGCACGAGTCGTGGCTGTGTCCGGAGCTGTGGAACACGCTCAGCGCCGCGCAGCGCCGCGAGGGCCTCGCCGAGGCGTGGAAGATGGCGGTCACGCTCGACGCGGGGGTGTGGGAGCGGTGGGCGGGCAGCGCAGAGCTTCCCGAGACCGCGGAGCTGGTGAAGGTGGCGCGCGGACTGAAGACGCGCGTCTGCGAGGAGGACCCGTACGAGCGCGTCGGCCTGCGGCAGGTGCTGAACTTCGGGCACACGGTGGGGCACGTGCTCGAGTCGCTCTCCGGCTACCTCGTCCGTCACGGTGAAGCGGTGGCGCTGGGAATGATCTGCGCGCTCGACGTGGGCCGGGTGCGAGGGATCACGCCGCCCGCGCTCGCCGACGCGCTGGAGGAGCGCTTCTCCGTCATCACCAGCGCGAGCGGGACGCCGGCCCGGGTGCGGCTGGCGAAGACGCTCTCGCGCGGCACCGTGAAGGAGGCGATCGCGCTGGTCGCCGCGGACAAGAAGGTGGAGACCGCCGGCGCCATCCGGATGATCCTCCTCGAGGCCGTGGGCCGCACGCGCACCGAGTCCGTGGCGCTGAAGGAACTGGAGCCTCTGCTGCGCCAGTGGCGCGGCGGCCATCGTCCGTGAGCCTTCGGAGATGACGAAGCTGCTGATCGATCCGGGCTCGCTGCATCCCGCTGCGCTTCACCCGCCGCCCTCGAAGTCGGACGCGCAGCGGGCGCTGGTCCTGGCGCATCTGCTCCGTGCAGAAGGGGTAGAGGTCCCGGCGCCCTCCGAGTGGCCCGTGCTGCACGGCCCCATCGACGCGCTCCCGGACGACGTGCGCGTGGTGTACGGCGGCCTCGCGGCGATCTCCGGTGCGACAGCGGCCAGCATCGACTGCGGTGACGGCGGCGCGCCCTTCCGGCTCCTCCTCTCGCAGGCGGCGATCGCGAGTGACGTGCGGACGGAGTTGCTGGGATCGAAGAGGCTCGGCGAGCGTCCGCACCGGCCGCTGTTCGAAGCGCTGAAGCGGACGCTCGGGCCGGCGGGACTGGAGCTGAAGGAGGGTTCGCCGTGGCCGGTGCACGTGGGGGGAGCGACGGGCCTCGCGGAGACGGCGCGCTTCGTCATCGACGTGCGCGAGAGCAGCCAGTTCGCGTCCAGCCTCTTGCTCGCTGCGTGCGCGCTGCACCTTCGCGAGCGCCGCCCCTGGACGGTCGAGCTGGTGGGTGAAGAAGAGGCCGGGTCCGCGGGCTACCTCGCGCTGACGGTGCAGTGGGCCGAGCGCTGCGGCTTCACCGTCGTGCGCGAGGGCCGGGAGCTTCGGGTGACGGAACACGCCGCGCCGCAGCGATGGCCGGACGTTCCGGGAGACTGGTCGTCGCTGGGCTACCTCGTGCTGCTGGCGTGGGCGTCCGGTGGTGAGGCCGCGGGTGTCGATCTCTCCGCCGCGCACCCGGATCGTGCGGTGGTGCGCCTCCTCGAGGAGACGGGCCTGGAATTGGGTAAGGGGACCGCGCCGGATCGGCTGCGCGTCAGCGGCAAACCGCTCCGGGGCGTGGTGGCGAGCGGCGCCGAGTGCCCGGACCTGCTGCCCACGCTCGCCGCCTTCGCCTGCCTCTGCCCGTCGCCCTCCACGCTGACGCACGTGCACCTGTTGCGCGCGAAAGAGAGCGACCGCGTCCAGGGCATTCGAGACCTCGTCGCGGCCGCCGGTGGCCGCACCGAGCTCGATTCGAAGACGCACGTGCTCACGGTCCATCCGCCCGAGCGTGTCCGTCCCTTCTCCTTCCACAGCCGTGGCGATCACCGGATGGCGATGTGCGCCGCGGTGCTCGGCGTGTTGGGCCGCGTGCGCGTGGAACTGGAGGAGCCGGAGTGCGTCTCGAAGAGCTTCCCCGGCTTCTTCGACGAACTCGCCGCGCTGGGTGTCGCGCTCACGCCGCTCTAGGTTCTCCCGCGCTTCAGCGCCACGGATTCCACTCTCCCGGCCGCACGGGGCAGACTGCGGCGAATGTCGTCTCCGCTCCCCTTCTCCTCTCGCGCCGTCGCGGCGTGCGCGCTCGCCCTCACCTCCTTCACGCTCGGCGCCTGCGGCAAGGATCCCGAGCCGCTCCGTCCCGGCGGCTTCACCGTGGACGTGGGCAACGGCCGGCTCACCCTGCGCGCGCCCGACGGCAGCCCGCTGCTCGAGTCGGCCGATCCCTCCCGCGCCGCCCCGGTCGCATTCCGCCAGGCGAAGGCGAACGTGGAGATGCAGTACGGCTCGTTCCGCTTCTTCGAGCCCTCCGGCGGCTGGGTCGGCGGCACCCGCTTCGAGCGACGAGACGACGCCGATGGCCGCGTGCAGCTCGTCGCGCGGGCGGGAGACGCGGAGGACGCGACGGAGGTGGGCCGGTTGGAGGTGCACTCGCCTTCAGAGGGCGTGCTCGTCGTCACGCTGCGACCGGCCGCACGGGGCACCGATGGCGCGGGAGGCGGCGCCGGCTTCAACCGCTCCGCGCTGGCCTTCGCCTGTGCGGAGGGAGATCGCTTCCTCGGCTACGGCGGGCAGTCGGACGCGCTCGATCACCGCGGCCACACCGTGCCCATCTGGACGAGCGAACCGGGCATCGGCAAGAGCGACGGCGACGAGCCTCCCGAGGTGTGGATGCTCCAGGGCGCGCGTCACGGCGCGAGCTTCGGCCTGCCCACCTGGCTCTCGCAGCGCGGCTACGTGGGCGCGGTGGCCTCGGATGCGCGCAGCGTCTTCGAGGTCTGCTCGAAGGACAGCTCCGTCTTCCGCATGGAGACGTGGCAGGAAGCGCTGGAGCTGCACCTCTACTGGGGCCCCGAGCCGAAGCGAGCGCTGGAGCGCGCCACCGCGGGCGTCCTCGGCCGGCCTCCGCAGCCGCCGCCGGTGGCTTTCGCGCCGTGGCACGACGCGATCCACGGCTCACAGAGCGTGCGCGACATCGCGCGACTGCTGCGGGAACGCGGCGTCCCCTCCTCCGTCCTCTGGACCGAGGACTTCCGAGGCGGCCACGACGTGAGCGGACAGGGCTATCGGTTGAAGGAGGAGTGGGACCTCGACCGCGCGCTCTATCCGGACGCCGAGGCGCTGGCCGCGGAGCTGAACGCCCAGGGCTTCGCGTGGCACGCGTACTTCAACACCTTCCTCGTGGAGGACACGCGCGTCTTCGCCGAGGCCCAGCGCGACGGTCACTTCGTGCTCGGTCAGGACGACAAGCCGGACCTCTGGAGCGGCGTGACCTTCAAGCCCACCGGGCTCGCGGACCTCAGCCGGCCGCAGACGCGCGAGTGGGTGAAGTCCTACCTGCACCGGGCGCTGGACCAGGGCTTCGACGGCTGGATGGCGGACTACGGCGAGTGGCTGCCGACGTGGGCGAAGCTGCACTCCGGCGAGGACCCGTTCCTCGCGCACAACCGCTACCCGCGCGAGTGGGTGAAGCTCAACCACGAGGTCCTGCAGGAGCGCGCCGGCGACGGCCGCCAGCGCCTCTTCTTCGCGCGTGCCGGCTGGCTCGGTTCGACCGCGTACACGCCGGTCGTATGGGCGGGCGATCAGCGCACCGACTTCCAGCGCGACGACGGGATGCCGACGGTGGTGACCATGGGCCTGAACATGGGCCTCGGCGGGGTGAGCACCTGGGGCCACGACATCGCCGGCTACCAGAGCTCCACCAACCCGCCCTCCACACGTGAAGTATATTTCCGGTGGACCGCCCTCGGCGCGCTCTCGCCGGTGATGCGCACCCACCACGGCCTCTCCGCGAGGGACAACTGGTGGTTCGGCAAGGACGACGAGACGCTGGCGCACTTCGCGCGCTGGGCCTCGCTGCACCTCCGGCTCTTCCCCTACCTCGACGGCGCCTCGGTGGAGGCGGAGACCCGCGGCCTCCCGCTGATGCGCGCGCTGATGCTCGAGTTCCCCTCCGACCCGCGCCTGTGGGACGTGCACGACCAGTATCTCCTCGGCCCGTCGCTGCTCGTCGCACCGGTCCTCACACAGGGCGCCACCTCCCGCGGCGTCCTCCTCCCCGAGGGGCTGTGGCACGGGCTGCACGCCGCCGGGAAGCACGCAGGCCCCGGCTCGATCGACGCTCAGGCGGAAGTGACGGAGCTGCCCTTCTACGGCCGCGCCGGCGGCATCGTCCCGCTGCTCCCGGAGGGCGTGCAGACACTGCTGCCCGCGGAGCCGCCGGTGGTGGACCTCGACGACGTGAAGGGCGCGCGCGTGCTCTGGGTCTTCGCCGGTGCCTCCGGTGAGTTCACCGAGCGCGACGGCACCCGCTACCGGCTGGAGCACGGCGGCTCCGGCGGCTCCCTGGGCCCGGGCGAATTCGCGGAAACCGGCAATATACTTCCGGTCTGCAGCAACGCGGCGCAGCGCGGCTGCGTGGACCGCTCCGTCACGCCCGCCCGCGTCCGCCTCTCCGGCACCGGCCCGCTCCTCTTCGCCGGCCACACCCTCCACATCGACGGGCCGGCGCGGACGCTGGACGTGGTCGTGTACGAGTAGCGGAGCCATAACGATCCGCGCTGCGCATAACCGCGGGCCCGGCCTCCGGCGGGGCTCCGAAGTGGACTAACCTCTGTCCTCCCCATGAGCGCCTCGAGCTCGCGTCCGGCCCTCGCCGCGGTCCGGCCCACCATCAGCATCGATCACCAGAGGATCGGGCGGGTGGTGCATGTGCGGCTCTCCGGCAGCCTCGGCGAACCGCTGAAGCCGCGCCTCGAGGAGCACGGGCTGCGCGGTCAGGTGGTGCTCGACGTGGGCGGCGTGAACCGCATCACCTCGATGGGCATCCGCGCCTGGATGGACGCCGTGTCCCGGCCGCCGCCGGAGATCGAAGGGCTCTACGTCATCAACGCCACGCCGCCGCTCGTCGATCAGTACCTGATGGTCAGCGGCTTCGGCGGCGCCTCGCACCTGCTCTCGGTGCTCGCGCCCTACACCTGCGACAACTGCGGCGACGAGGTGGTGCGCTCCATCCACCTGCGCGCCTCCGAGGAGTTCATCCGCCGCGGCGAGCCTCCCCGCTTTCTCTGCGCGGCCTGTCGCGGCAGCCTCCGCTTCACCGACTCCTCGCTCGACTTTGCGGCGCTCGGCGCGCTGGTGCCTCAGGCGGAGCCGCACCCGGCGGTGACGCAGTACCTCGCCTCCGCCACCACCGGCCAACCGCGCAGCGACGCGCCGACGGTGAAGCTCGTCTCCGGCGACCTGACCTTTCTCGCCCTGCGCGGCGCCCTCTCCGACGAGCTCAACGTGCGCCGCCACGCCGAGGGCCTCGATGGGCGCGCGGTGTACGACTTCGCCTCCGTCAACGAGGTCCTCCCGGGCGGCTTCCGGCAGCTCTCGCACGTGCTGCGCACCGCGCAATCCTCGGCGCAGGCGGTGTTCCTCTGGCGCGTCCCTCCCCATGTCGCGCGAGGCCTCCTCTACGAGCGGCTGGGTCACGGCGTGGCGCTGCAGTCGCTCTGGCTCACCTTCCCCTGCAGCCGGTGCGACCGCAGCGCGCCCATGCGAGTCTCCGCGCGCGAGTACCTCGAGTGGCTGGAGGACGGGACCGTCGCCGCGCGGCCCTGCCTCACCTGCGGCGCGCTTGTGGCGCCGGAGCACCACCCCGACCTGCTCCCGCTGCTGAAGGCGCATCCGCCCGGCGACCTGGAGGACGAGGAGCTCGAGCAGCTGGAGATCTCCTCCCTCGCGCAGCAGCTCTTCCGCCGCGACGCGTTCGACCACGACACCTCGGTGTGGGACCGCCTCGTGGAGGTACGCGGGCTCGTCCAGCACCTGCGCCAGCAGAGCGACGCGAGCATCACCGGCGATCTCGACCGGGTGGACTCGCTCATCGAGGCGGCGGGTGAGGCGGTGCGAGAACGCGAGCGCACGCAGCGGCTCGTCTTCGGCGCCTCGGAGGTCGGCAAGCTCGCGGTGACGGTGACCGATCCCCCCCGCCTGGTGGAGCTCTCGCTGGAGGTCATCGCCCGGGTGCTCGAGGCGGACCGCGCGGGCATCTTCCTCTTCGGCACCTCCGCCTCAGCGGCCGGAGACTCCACGCGCACGGACGACGACACGGCGCCCGGCGAGGTCGTGCAGGTGGGCGCCTACCGCCTGCGCGGCAAGCCGACGAAGTACGTCCCCGACCCGCTCTGCGACGCGATCGTGGCCGACGTCCGCCGCGACGGCCGCCCGCTGCAGATCCGCAACGTGCTCTCGGACGATCGCTACCTCGGGCTCGCGCAGAACCTCTTCCCCGGCAAGGCGGTGCTCGCGGCGCCGGTGCTCGAGCCCGAAGGCGGCGTGCGCGGCGTCATCTACGCGGAGAGCTCGCCGCTGAACTTCATGTTCGAGCCGCGCGGCATCGCCTTTCTCGAGAGCGTCGCGTCCCACGTGAGCGCCGGCCTCGAGCGCGCGGACCTCGAGCACCAGAGCCTCGTGGAGCGCCGCATGCGCGAGCGCCTCTCCCGCTACTTCTCCGACGCGGTGCTGCAGGAGATCGTCGCCGGCCGCGCCACGCCCGCACTCGGCGGCGCGCGCAGGCTCGTCACCGTGCTCTTCACCGACGTCCGCGGCGCCAGCGACCTGCTGCAGACGCTCGACCCGGAGCTCGCGGTCCAGGTGCTCAACCAGTGGTTCACGGTGCTGATCGAGGAGATCCTCGCGGCGCGGGGCACCATCGACAAGTTCACCGGCGACGGGCTGATGGCGCTCTGGAACGCGCCCACCGACCAGCCGGATCACGTGGAGCGCGCAGCGAGGGCGGCCCTGAGGATCCAGGCGCGGCTGCCGGAGCTCTTCGCCCGCTGGCGTGCGCTCGGGCCGCCCTGGGACGCGGCGGCAGCCGGCATGGCGGCAGGTATCGGCATCAACACCGGGCAGGCGGTGGTGGGCAGCATCGGCTCGTCGAAGCGCATGGAGTACACGGCGATCGGCGACGCGGTGCACCTCTCCGCGCGCGTGCAGGGCCTCTGCCGCGGCAGCGAGATCCTCGTCACCGAAGCGACCTTCACCAGCCTCCCCCGAGGCACCTCCGCCGAACGCCTCGCGCCCGTCACGCTGAAGGGCCGCGAGGCGCCCACCGTCCTCTACCGCGTCAAAGGCCTGCCCCCTATCGCACCGACCCAGCGATGAAGACCGCCCACTCCCACCACGTCGCCGTACTCGCGCGCCAGGCCCCCACGCGGCGGCAGATCGTCCGCGCGCTCCACTCCGCCGGCCTCGAGCTGCGCTTCATCGAACGCGCCGCGGACCTCGACTCGATTCAGAGCCCGCACCTGCTCCTCCTCGACACCGACAGCACGAGCGCGGCCGACGTCACCGGCTGCCTCGAGCGCGCGGGCCGTGGAGGCGTGCCGGTGGTGATGCTCTCGCTCGGCAGCGACAAGCTGGCGCTGCTGCAGCTGATGCGCTCGTACGGCATCTCGCACCTCGTGGCGAAGCACGGGGCGGTGCGCGCGGTGTACCCGTTGATCGACGAGCGCGAGCTGCAGGTGACCTGCCAGAAGGTCCTCCGCGGCGACGTCTTCGGGCTCGAGAAGTACATCGGCGGGTGGGGCGTGAAGCTGCATCCGTTCCGCATCGCGTCGATGACGGAGAAGGCGCGGCTCCTCGAGGCCTTCGAGGGCTACCTCACCGACCTCGAGTGCCCGCCAGCGGTGGTGCCGGACGTCCTCACGGTCGCCGACGAGCTCATCGTCAACGCGCTCCTGCACGCGCCGCGCGACGAGCGGGGGAAGCTCACCTACGAGCACCTCGGGCCGGTGCCGGAGCTCGCGGTGGCGCCGGAGGACGCAGTCGACGTCACGTGGGGCTGCGACGGGCAGCGACTGATGCTCTCGGTGGCGGACCGCTTCGGCGCGCTGGAGCGAGAGCGGATCACCCACTACCTCGCCAAGGGCTTCGCGCCGCGCCGTCATGCGGTGGAGGAGAAGGTCGGCGGCGCGGGCCTCGGGCTCGCCATGTCGCTCAAGCGCCTGCACCAGCTCGTGTTCAACGTGCAGCCGCGCGTGCGCACCGAGGTCCTCGCCGGCTGGTACCTGCGCGTGGACACCGCGTCCGACTTCCGCCAGGTCTCGAAGAGCATCAACCTCTTCTGGCAGCCCGAGTCGCAGGCGCCCGCCTCGACCGGAGCGGAGGGCGGCGAGACCCTCACCCACTTCGCGCTTCCGCCGCTTTCCGTCGGCGAGCCTCTTCTCTCCGTGAAGGACGCGGACCTGCCGCGCCTCTCCACCCCGACCTCGGTCGCCGCGACCGGGGCTGAGAGCGCCGCCGAGCTCTCCACCCGCGTGCTCAAGCGCATCACCGGCCGCATCAACGAGCGCTTCGACCTCCCGCTCCCCGAGGCCGGCGCGCTCCGGCTCGACCTCAGCGGCATCACCGGCTTCACCTCCGCCGGCATCATCCGCTGGCTTCAGTGGGTAGCGGTCCTCCCCGCGCGCGACGTGGAGCTCGCGGCGTGTCCCGAGGTGGTGGTGCGCTCCGCGTGCGAGGTGGAGGGCTTCCTCGGCCGCGCCACCGTCCGCAGCGTGATGGCGCCCTTCGAGTGCCCGTCCTGCTTCGAGGCCTTCACCTTCGAGCTGCCGGTACGCGAGCTCGACGTGGACTCACCGCGGCCCTGCAGCGGCTGCGGCTCGACGCTGCGCTTCGCCGGCCTGCTCCACGAGTACCTCGCCTTCCGCGAGCTGGTGCAGGGGGAGAAGGACGGCTTCAGCGCGTGAGCTTCTTCACCGTGTCCCACGTGCGCGTGGTCACGTCCTTGCCGAAGGTCTTCTCGATGAGCCCCATGAACACCGGGCCCTTCGGCGAGGGCACGTAGGCGCTGAAAACCTCTCCGCCCTTCGCCGCGAGGATCTGCGCGCCGTCGAGCTCGATCGGCAGCTTCAGCGACCGCACCGTCTTCGCGTCCGCGGGGTCGGGGAGGAAGGTCACCACCCGCTTCGCCTTCTCGGGGAGCTCGAACTCCGCGAACGGATCGCGCTCGACCAGCGCCGCGAGGTGCGACACCGGCCGCACGATCGTCATGAACGTTCGCCCGAGCGTCTCCTCCATCGCCTGCTCCGCCTTGCCCGCCAGCGCCTGCTCCGACGCCACGCGCTCGACGGTGAAGACGGCGTTGCCGCTGGAGAGCACGGTGCGCACGTCGGTGAACCCGGCGGCCTCGAGCGAGCGCTTGAGGTCCGCCATCTTGAGGTTCATCGGGCTCACGCCCCGGAGCAGCGCCGCGTAACGCTTCATCTCGAGATCCCCCTCCTGAAGACAACCGCGCCGGCTCAGTCGTCCGGCGTTTCCTTCGAGTTGTCCATCATGTCGAGGAACGTGGGCAGCACCAGCCCCACCTCGCGGACGTCCACCATCGCGGCGGGCTGCGGACGCACGACCGGCGACTCGGCGACGACGACCTGGCGCTTCGGTACGCCGCGGGTGAGCAGGTCGCGCAGCTCGCGCAGGTCCCGCTCCTTCGGCGCGGTGAAGCCGCTGAACGGGCCGACCGCACCCATGCCCTCGAACGCGGTCCGCACCGAGGCGCCATCACCCTTCAGCGAGAGCACCACCACGCCCGGCACGCGCGCCGACCGGTACACCGCGCGCGTCCCTTCCGGCACATGCGCGAGCGGCACCAGCGCCGCGTCCGCGGCCTTCGACTCGAGCATCTTCAGCGCGCTTTCCGCGTTGGGCACCGACTCCAGCTTGAAGTGCCGCTCCGCCTCGAGGTCGCCGACGAAGATGACGTTGGAGACGAACTTCGCGTCCAGCGAGCGCACGCCGCGCGGCACCGCCAGCCGCTTCCCGTTGAGGTCCTTCACCAGCCCGCGCTGCGCGGTGACCACGCCCCAGCGCTGGTGCGTGTCGCCGCCGACGACGCCCATCGCCACCGGCTCGTCCTTCGGCCCGAGGTGCGCCGCGGCCCACGCGTCCACCACGATCACGTCGAGCCCGCTCTTCGCCGCCTGCGCGAAGTCCTCGTAGCGGCCGAAGTTCTTCACCACCACCGGCTTGCCGAGCCGCTTCTCCAGCGCCTGTCCCAGCTGCTCCGAGACCTCGAAGCGCTTCTGGCCGTCCGCCATCGTGGTGGGCAGGAACACGCCGAGCGTCACCCGGTCACCCTTGCCGGCGCCGCTGCCCTGCGCGTTCGCCGCCGGCGAGACCGCCAGCACCAGCGCACACGCCACCACCGTCATCACCGCGCGAGACATGCCCAGGCTCCTCTTCATCTTCACGATCCCCGCGCTCACGGTGCGGTCTCCGAAGCCGTGGCCGCGGGACCGTTCGACACGCTCGGCTCCGCCACGCCGTACAGGCTCATCAGGCGCTCGCGCCACTCCCGCACCTCCCGCGCGCGCCGCCCGCCGGACGCCGAGTACCGCGCGTAGTGGAGCACCGCCTTCTCCATGTCCTTCTGCCGCAGCTGCGCGTCGATCCCGAGGTTCAGGTGCGCCTCCGCCACCGCCGAAGAGACCTTCTCCCAGTCGGCGACCGCCTCTGCGTGCTTGCCCTTCCGGTACGCCACGGTGGCGAGGTTCCCCTGCACCCACGCGTTGAGCGGCTCCTCCGCCAGCGCCGCCTTCAGCGCGCGCTCCGCCGGCACCGCCTGGCCCTTCGCCAGCGCCTGCTCGCCTTCGCGACGGAGCTGACCGCGGTGCACCGCGACAAAGAACTCCTCCTGCGCCGGCACCGCGAGCCGCTTCGCCTGCGCGAGCCGCTGCTTCGACCGCGCGATGTTTCCGCGCCGGTACTCGAGGTACGCGTCCGCGAGGAGCTCCGAGGACGCGTAGCGCCATTTCGCACCGCCGCCCTTGCCGCCACCGGCGAACGCGCGCCTGAAGTGACCGCGCGCCGCATCCCACTGCGACGCCTCGATCGCCACCAGCCCGCGGCCGTACTGCGCGAGCCGCACCACCTCGGGATCGGTCCCCTTCTTCAGCTTGTCGAGCGCGTCGAAGTCCTTCACCGCGCCCTCCGGATCGCCCGCGCGAATCTTGTCCAGCCCGCGCCGCACCAGCGCGAGCGGGAGGTTCTGCTCCGCCACCTGCGCCGCGCGGCCGCTCTGGCCCGGCTCGAGCAGCTTCGTCAGCGCGGTGTCGAACTCGCCGAGCTCCAGCTTCGTCAGCGCCCAGCCCGCGTAGATGTCGCCCTGTGCCGCGGTGTCGGTCGTCGCGCGCGCCGCGGCCTCGAAGGCCTCCAGCGCCGGCTGCGCCCGTCCCGCACCGAGCAGCGCGTAGCCGTGCAGCAGGTGCTCCTGCCAGCCCGCGCCCGGAAGCGCCACGCCGCGCTCCATCACGCTCGCGGCCTCCTTGTACTCGCGCTGGGTCAAGAGCACCGACGCCAGCGACCGCGCCATCGGCGCCGTGCGGTGGAGGTCCCACGCGCGCCGCAGCACCCGCGCCGCATCATCCAGCTGGTCCTGCCGCGCGAGCAGCCGCGCCCTGTGCGCCAGCGCGCCGGCCAGCCACTTCTTTGCGCCCGCGTGGTTCGCGTCGAGCTCCAGCGCGCGCGTGTACGCGTCGATCGCCGGATCCCACTCACCGGTCGCGTAGTAGTCCGCGCCGAGCAGCACGTGCCCCAGCGGCGATTCCGGCAGCATGGCGATGACCTTGCGGTGCGTCTGGATCGCCTCCTGGTAGCGGCCCGCGCGACGGTAGGTGGAGCCCAACGCGGCCCACAGCTCCGGCGTGTTCAGCCCGCCCTTCGCCGCCTGCTCCAGCAGCGCCGCCGCGTCCTGGTGACGGCCCTGCTCCTGGATCGCCCGGGCCAGCGAGAAGCGCGCCGGCTGGAAGTCCGGCGAGAACTCCAGCGCGCGCTGCAGGTGCGCCTCCGCGGCCTTCGGCTGGTCGAGCGCCAATGCCACCTCACCCGCGAGGTGGTGCGTCTGCGTCGAAGCGCCGAGCCTCACCGCCTCGTCCGCCATCAGCGCCGCGCGGTCGGTCTTCCCGTCCGCGAGCAGCAGCCAGCCCAGTCGCTCGCGCGGCTCCGGCGCCTGCGGGAAGCGCTGCGCCAGGCCCTCGAGCAGCGTCATCGACTCGCCCGGCTTGCCCTCCACCTCCAGCGACGCGGCAATGCCCATCTGCAGCGGCACCAGCTCCGGGCGTCCCCGCTGCGCGCTCTCGAACGCCGCACGCGCCTGCGCTCCGCGACCGCCGGCGAGGTGCGCGTGCCCGAGCAGCGCGAGGATCTGGTGATCGTTCGCGGCGAGCTTCTCCGGCCGCGCGCGCAGGTACTTCTCCAGCTCCGCCTGCGCCGCGTCCGGCTGGCCGGTCAGGAGGTACTGCCGCCCGAGGTAGTAGTGGACGATGAGGTGCTCGCTCGACGCGTTCTTCGACACCAGCTCGAGCAGCGGCACCGCCTCCGCCGCGCGCTCGAGCTTCATCAGCGACACGCCGAGGTAGTAGGCGACGTTCACCGCCTTCGGGTTCGCCGCCATCACCGGCGTGAGCATCCGCACCACCGACTCGTTGTCGTTCAGCGCGGAGGCGCACTCGCCGAAGCCCTCGCCCGCCTCGACGTGGGTGGGGTCGGCCTTCAGCGCGTTGGCGTAGAGCTCGGAGGCCTTCTTGAAGCGCTCCGCCGCGCGCGGCTTGTTTCCCGCGAGCAGCGCCTTGCTGCCCTCGAGCTTGATCTGCTCCGCCTGCCGCGAGATGCGCTCGGCCTCGGTCATCGGCGGCGGGCGGAACTGCGCCTGCGCCACCGTGGCGGTGAAGAGCGCCGCGCAGAGAGCGAACGCGAGGGTCGTGCCGTGGGTCTTCGTCATGGTGCGGCCTGCGTGGGGTGGGGGCTGTACTCGGCGACGACGACGGTGATGTCGTCGTTCTGCGGCTGCGTGCCGGAGTGCTGGCGGACGTCGAAGAGGATCGCGTCGCGCAGGCGTTCGGCACTGAGGGTGAGGTTCTGACGGACGCAGGCCAGCAGCCGCTGCGTGCCGTACTGCTGCCGAGAGGTGTTCTCGCTCTCGGTCAATCCATCCGTGTACCAGACGAGGATGTCCCCGTTCTTCAGCTGCGCGGTGCGAGACGCGTACTGGCTCTGCGCCGAAGCGCCGAGCAGCGAGCCGCGCGAGAGCAGCGAGCCCACGTCGCCGGTGTGCCGGTTGACGACCAGCGCGCTCGGGTGACCGCCGCTGGCGTACTCGACCTCGCCCTTCTGCAGATCGAACACCGCCAGCGCCGACGACATCTGCTGCTCGCCGCGGCCGATGAGGTGCAGCGTCTGGTTGAGGGAGGTGATGAGGCCCGCCGCCGTCGTCTCGCTCACCGAGCGCGTGCGCAGCGCCGCCGCAAATCCGGCCGACGCGCTGCAGGCCACCAACGCCGCCGCCAGTCCGTGCCCGGTCGCGTCGCCCACCCCGAGCACCACCTTGTGCTCGTCGAGCTCCGCGCGCAGCCACCAGTCGCCGCCGGTCGCGTCCGCCGCCACCACGACGCCGGCGATCTGCAGCGGACCTGCGCGAAGGGGCTCGCGTCCGGGGAGCAGCGCCTCCTGCACCTGCCGCGCGAGCATCATGTCGCGCTCCAGCGCCGCCTTCACCCGCGCGTCCTCCATGAGGAAGCTCATGCGCTCCGCCATGTGGTTGAAGACGGCGCCCAGGGTGCCGACCTCGCGGCTCGACGGGCCCGGGGCCACGCGCGTCTCGAGGTTCCCCTGCGCGAGCTCCTTCGCGCCCGCGGTCAGCGCGTTGAGGGGCCTCGTGATCCGGCGGCTGAAGACCGCGGCGAGCACGCCCGCCAGCAGGAGGAAGCCGCCTCCGAGCGCCGCGGTGCGGATGACGACCTCGCGGACCGCGCCCCCCTTCGCGACCTCGAGCTCGCGCAGCTCCGACTGCAGCGCCTCGAGCGAGTAGTAGAGGACCACGAGCCCCTTGCCCGCGGAGGAGCCGTAGTCGATCGGCTCCTGGTACTCGTACACGGGCTTGCCCTCGAACGTGCCCACGCGCGAGGCCCGCTCCATTGCCCGGTCGAGCTGCGCGCCCGCTTCGGCGGCGGCGTCGCTGTCCGCAACCACGAGCCCCTCCGGATCCGCCACCTGCACGCGGAGCACGTTGGGGTTCTTCTCGATGATCTCGCGCGCGACCTCGCTGAGGAACGCGTAGTTGCTGTCCCGCAGCGCGCTGGCCGACGTCAGCGACAGCGTGTGCGAGAGCGTGAGCCCGAGCTCTCGGGCGCGGTTCTGGATCCGCTCGCTGTAGCCGGCGCTGATCTCGTCGAACTGGCGCGCGGTGGTCACCGCCTGCACCACGCCGAGCAGCGCGATGATCACGAGCACCAGCAGCGACGCGGCGCCGAGGAGGATCTGATCGAGCCGCAGGCCCTGGACGTTCCCCACCTCGAGTGCGGTGGAGAAGCCCGGCGCCATCACGGTGCGGGTGCTGGTGTGCTCACCCGAGGCGAGGACCGGCCTCGTGGCGGTGCCCGTCCTGTCCTGCGACGAACTGCCTGGGGAATTGGGGGACTGTGGCGGTGGGGTCGCGGGGAGTGCGCTCATCAGTTCGGTGCGGAGGGGGAAACTGAATGGTAGGCGACGCCTCGCGAGCCTGTCGAGTCGCGCCCTTTCTCGGCGCGCGCCTTTACACTCGGGAATTCAAACGAATATCGTGTCCGGGCTCGAACAGCCGCGGGGCCCATCGCCCCATCTGGCTTTCTGGAGAACCATGGCCCGCACCCATACGTCCTCTCGACTGCGCAGCCGCTTTGCTCGCCTCCTCCAGCTCCCGAACGTCACCTGCCTAACCCTCTCGCTGCTGGGTCTTGCGCCGGTCTCCGCGTTCGCGCAGCCGGCCGCGACGCAGTCCGAGCCCTCCAGCGGTGCCCCCGCTCCCGCCGCCACCGCGACCGAGCCCGCGCCCACGCCCGCCGCGCCGAAGAAGTCCGAGCGCCGCGTGGACGTGCCCGCGCTCGCGCCCTTCACCGGCCCCGCGTCGAACCGTCCGCTGCCGCCGCCGGCGCAGCTCGCGGGCGCGGACTTCACGCTGCCGGGTGACACGTCGCTCGAGGACAGCCTCCTTCAGCTGCAGAACGAGGTCCGCTTCGAGTCCGCCACCAAGCGCGCGCAGAAGCTCAACGAAGTGCCGATGACGGTGTCGTGGATCCCCGCCGACGAGCTCGAGGGCACCGGCCAGTTCAACCTCTGCGACGCGATCCAGTACTTCCCCGGCATGGAGTGCCGCCGCGGGCCGATGCGCAAGGTGGCGATCAGCGCGCGCGGCCTCGGCTCGAACTTCCTCTCCAACCGCCTGCTGCTGCTGCAGGACGGGCGCCCGCAGACGGACCCCTGGACCGGCCAGTTCTACGGTGACGAGACGACGCCGCTGACGAACGTGAAGCAGATCGAGGTCATCCGCGGGCCGGGCTCCTCGCTCTACGGCTCGAACGCGTTCAGCGGCGTGATCAACGTCATCCGCCGCAACCCGTCGGACCTGATGAACGAGGGACGCGACTACGGCGCGGACATCCGGCTGATGGGCGGCCAGCACAACACCTACCGCGTGCAGACCACCGCCGCCGGCCGCGCGGGTCCGGTGGAGGGCCTCGTCCACTACTACGGCTACAACACCGACGGCCCGCAGCTCTTCAACGACGCGACCCGGCAGGTCGAAGACCACAACCAGTGGGCGAACACGCACCACGTCGCCGGCAAGGCGGTGGCGGGCCCGCTGACGCTCGACGCGGACTTCACCTCCTCCGGCATCGGCCGTCCGGGCGGCACGCAGATCAGCACCGTGGGCAACTGCGGTCGCTGCCACTACACGCCGAACGACGCCGAGTACGTGCAGACCTTCAACGCCAACGCGCAGATCGATCAGCGCCTCAACGACGTGTTCCGCGTGTTCGCGCAGGCCTACGGCATCTTCAAGCGCCGCGAGGTCCAGCTCGAGAACATGGTCACCCGCGACCTCGACACCACGCTCGGCAAGCGCAACCGCTACGGCGGCGAGGCGCGCGGCCTGCTCACCGTGGGCAACCTCTCGCTCACGCTCGGCGGCGACGCGAAGCAGGACACGGTGAACAACCTCAACATCCTCCCCGAGTTCGTGCCGGAGGACATGCGCCAGACGGTGCTGGGCGGCTTCCTCGACGCGGAGTACCGCATCACCAACCGCCTCATCGTCGGCGGTGGCGCGCGCTACGACCACTACCTCATCCCCGAGCAGGTCTGGCGCTCGCGCTCCTCGCAGATCTCGCCGCGCGCCTCGATCATCTTCCATGCGGTGCCGGAGCTGATGACGCTGCGCACGAACTACGGCCGCGCCTTCCGCGCGCCCACGCTGGCGGAGCTGGCCATCAACCAGCAGATGTACGCGGCGACGCTGCAGGGCAACCCGTTCCTCCTCGCCGAGACGCTGGACACGGTGGAGGCGGCGGTGGACATCTGGCCCGCGGGCGGCGCGGTCCGGCTCACCGGCACCGGCTTCTACAACGTGGCGAAGAACTTCATTAACCAGGAGTTCTCGCTCGGCTCGACGTCCCGCTTCGTCAACGTGGGCGACGCGCGCGTGGTCGGCTTCGAGGTCGAGGCGGCGGCGCAGGTGAAGGCGATCAACTCCTCGTTCGACGTGGCCTACCAGTTCCTCGACGCGCAGAGCGTGGTCAACGGCGAGAGCACCGGCCGGCTCGACTACGCGCCCACCCACCGCATCTACGCGCGCGGCCGCACGCAGCTCGGGCAGATCGGCTTCGCGGAGCTCTACGGCGTGTACGTGGGCGAGCGCTTCGACCCGGGCTTCAACGTCGATCCGACGACCGGCCTCGCCACCACCCGCGTGCGGCTCGCGCCGTACCTCGTGGCCAACGCGCGCATCGGCGCCCGCGTGTACGACGGGCTCTCGGTGTCGCTGCTCGGCAGCAACATCTTCGACACCAACTTCGCTGAGGTGCACGGCTTCCCCGGCAACCCGCTGAGCCTCTTCGCCGAGGCGAAGTACGTCTACTAGAGCGCCCGCGCGGGAGGGGGCGCGCCGGCGGACGACGACATGGAAAGCCACTCCCTCGCGCTCGTGCGCAACGAGCTCGCCCGCCGCGGCGTCGCCTTCACGGACTCGCCTGCCGCACCGGGCGCCCTGCTCGCCGAGCCCTCCGGGCTGAACACCCTGGCCTCCGGGCCCGCCGCGTGGATCCTTCCGCACGGCGGACGTCTCAGCGAGGCGCTGGCCGATCCGCTGGAGCGTCACCCGCGCGTGCTCTGGCTCGCACAGCGCGACGGCGCGCAGCCGGCGGACTGGGAGCTGGAGGCCGCGGCGAACTTCCTCCTCGACCGCTCGCTCATTCCCGCGCCGCACGGCCTGCGGCAGCGGGTGGACTCGTTCGAGGGGATCTCGCGCGGCTCCGCCTGGGCAGCCGAGTGCGCGGCGAAGGCGGGCGGCGGACGGGTGGCCCAGGAGCGCGCGCAGGACACCGCCCACGAGCTGCTCGCCAACGCGATCCTCGATGCGCCGGTGGATGCGGAGGGCAAACCCCGCTACGCGCACCGCCGTCACGAGCAGCCGCAGATCGCGCCCGAGGACGCGTGCGCGCTGGAGGTCGGCGCAGAGGCGAACAGGCTCTACGTGTCGGTGGTCGACCGCTTCGGGCGCTTCGGGCCCGGTCCGCTGGTGAAGGCGCTGCGCGGGATCGGCGGCCGCGCGAAGGTGGACAGCAGCGGCGGCGGGGCCGGACTGGGGCTTCGTCGCCTGCTTGAAAGCTCTGAGCTGCTCGCCGTCCGGGTCCGGTGGGGCCGGGCGACGGAGGTCGTCGCCGTGATATCTTTGGGAGACGAACGGCGCCGCAGTGGAGGGCAGAAGTCGCTCTTCTTCCGCGCGGATGGAGTGGAGTCAGCGTGAATCAGACCAGCAGGGCCGTCCTCACCCGCCACCGCGTCGCCTCCGTCACGCACCTGAGGATCGCGGGCGCGATCGACGAGACGTTCTCCGTGCAGGAGGCGGGCGCCGACCTCGTCGGTCACGTGATCATCGACCTCGGGCGCCTCGAGCGGATCTCCTCCTTCGGCGTCCGCAAGTGGATCGAGTTCGTCGGCAAGCTCCCCGCCGGCGCGATGGGGCTCTACGTCATCCACGCCCCGCCGATCGTCGTCGATCAGCTGAACATGGTGGAGGGCTTCGCGGGCGTGGCGAAGATCCTCTCGCTGCTCGCGCCCTACCGCTGCGAAAAGTGCAACGAGGACCGCGTGTGCCTCGTGGACGTGCACAAGGAGCGCGACACGCTGGCCGAAGGCAAGGCGCCGGTGCACGCGTGCCCGGTCTGCGCGGAGGCGCTGCAGTTCGCGGACATCCCCGGCGAGTTCTTCGACTTCGTGCGCATGGGGCAGTCGCAGAGCGCGGTGGAATCGGTGGTCACCCGCTACGTGGAGTCGCTGCAGCCCACCGAAGCCCCCGAGCCGATGGCGGTGTCGAAGATCATCGAGGGCGACGTCACCTTCTTCCGGATGACCGGCATCATCGCCGGCGACCTCAACGTGCGCCGCCTCTCCGCCGGTCTCGAGGGCCGCGTGGTGTTCGACTTCGCCGGCGTCCGCACCGTGGAGCCAAAGGCCGAAGCGCGGCTGATGCAGGTGCTGCAGAGCGTGGCGCAGAACGCGAAGCTCTTCGTCTCGCGCGTGTCGCCGCCGGTGCTCTCCATGCTCGCGCGCGTGGGCCAGCTTCCGCCGGGCGTGCTGACCTCGGTGAGCGTCCCCGCGCAGTGCCGCAACTGCGGCGGCCGCTACAACAACCGCGTGGACGGTCCGGACTACGTGCGCATGGTGGCCGCCGGCGGGCCGCACATCGACGTGTGCCAGATCTGCGGCGGCCAGGCGCAGCTCGCGCACCTGCCGGACGTGATCGCGGTGGCGAAGGGCCTTCAGCCGGGCGCCGCGCCGCCGGAGGTGGAGCTGCTCGAGCACCGCGCCTTCAGCCAGTACCTCTCCACGCCCTCGCCGGACGTCACGCCTTCGCGTCAGACGGAGAGCGGCGGCAACACCGGCGGCCACCGGCTGCAGATTCTCAAGCGGCTCGGGCGCGGCGGGATGGCGGAGGTGTTCCTCGCGCGGCAGCAGGGCGTGAAGGGCTTCGAGAAGTACGTCGTCCTCAAGAAGATCCTCGGGCAGTACGCGCAGTCGCCGGACTTCGTGGAGATGCTCTTCGCCGAGGCCCGCGCCAACGCGCGGCTCACCCACCCGAACATCGTGCAGACGTTCGACGTGGGGATGATGGACGGCTTCGCCTACATCACCATGGAGTACGTGCGCGGCCCGGACGTGAAGCGGGCGCTGGTCGAGCTGCGCAAGAAGAAGATCAAGCTCCCCGCTGAGCACGCGCTGCGCATCGTGGCGGAGACCGCGGCGGGCCTTCACTACGCGCACTCGTATGTGGACCCGACCGGCAAGCCGCACCCGATGGTCCACCGCGACGTCAGCCCGCACAACGTGCTGCTGTCGCTGGACGGGGCGATCAAGCTGAGCGACTTCGGCATCGCGAAGGTCCAAGGCGAGTCCGACCAGACGCAGGCCGGCGTGCTGAAGGGGAAGATCGCCTACGTGTCGCCGGAGGCGGTGTCGGGCATGCCGCTCGACGCGCGCAACGACGTGTTCGCGCTCGGCGTGGTCCTCTACGAGCTGCTGACCGGGACCATCCCCTTCAAGCGCGAGAACGACGCCGCCACGCTGCGCGCGATCGTCCGCGAGCCGGCGCAGCATCCCTCGCAGCTCGATCCGTCGATCCCCCAGGACGTGGGCACCATCGTGCTCTGGGCGCTGGAGAAGGATCCCGCGCGGCGCGTGCAGACGGCGGCGCAGCTGCGCGAGGCCATCGAGCAGGTGATGGCGCGGCACGGGATGAGCTCGTCGCCCTCTGCGGTGGCGGACTTCTTCAAGAACAACCTCGCGCGGGAGCTGGTGGAGTACGGGCCGATCCAGACCACCGATCCCGGCGTGGTCCTTCCGCCCATGCAGCCGGCGGCGCCGGCGGATCGCTCGTCGTCGATCTCGCTGGTGGAGGTCGCGCCGGCGGGTCTGGGCGCGGGTGCTGGGGCCTCCGGTGCCGCGCAGGGCGGCTCGGCGGCAGCGGGCGGGCTGTCGCGGCCCGGCGCGGATGAGGGTCCCACCGGCGCGGTGAAGATGCCGGGCGCCGTGGCCTCTCCCTCTCACAACGACGCGGAGCTGGGCCCCGGCAAGCGCGCCACGCGGCCTCACGCGGCGGTAGGGCCGGGAGCCGAGGGAACGGGCACCGGACGCACCGCCGTCTCGCCGCCTCCGGTGGCGCCCCTCGTCCACTCGGCGCCGTCCGCACCGGCGGTGGCGCAGGCGCGCGCTTCGGTCTCCGGCTCGGTGTCCGCACGCGGCGGAAACGCGGCAGTGGCGACGGCAGTGGCGCCCGCGCCCGTGCCGCCGCAGGCTGAGCCGACGACCGAACCTCGCACCGAGCTGCAGGTGGCGCAGGCGGCGCCGCCCTCCCCTGCGCGGTCCGGACTGATGACGAAGCTCGGCGCGGTGGGGATCGTCCTCGCGGGCCTCGCGGTGGGCGGCGTGATGCTGCTGCGCGACGGCGGCGGCGTGGCGGTGCGCAACCTCGGCACCGGCGAGAACCTCTACGTGGACGGCGTGCGCGTCTCGCCCGGCCAGATCCACACCGAAGCGCCGCACCTCTTCGTGGCGGTGGGCAAGGACGGCAAGCTCTTGCGCTTCGGCACCGCGAGCTCGAAGGACGGCATCGACGCCCGGGCGCTCGTCTCCGCGGACGCGGCGGGGACCACCGGCCGCAAGACCGAGGCGACGGTGCAGGTGCGTTCGGAGCCGGCGGGCTGCATCGTGCGGTTCGGCGACACCACGCATCCCGAGGCCACCCCGGTGCGCGCCACCGTGCCTGCCGGCGAGGAGCTGGAGGTCTCGGTGAACTGCCCCGGCCAGGCGCCGTGGACGCGCCACGTGCTCGCGATCCCGCGGCAGCAGATCGAGCTGTCGGCGACCTTCACGCCGTAGCTTGAGCAGCCGGCAAAGCGGGCTACGATCCCCTCCGCTCGCGCACTGCCGCGCGAGGGGAGAGGGAACATGAACAGGATTTCACTTTCGGCCGCCGTGCTCGCTCTTTCCATGTCGGGCGCGCTGGGGCTGGCGGGCTGCAAGACGACGGAGGGCTCGGGACAGAAGGCGTCCGGCGATCCGGTGAAGCGCGGCCAGTACCTCGTGACGATCGGCATCTGCAACGACTGCCACACGCCGTGGAAGGTGGACGAGAACGGCGCGCCCGGTCCGGACATGAGCCGCGCGCTGAGCGGTCATCCCACCGACGCGCCGGATCCGGGACCGCTGGCGGAGGGCGCGCAGGACCTCGTGCTCGGGCCCACCTCCACCGCCTTCCGCGGCGACTTCGGCGTGAGCTACGCGGCGAACCTCACCCCGGACGACGAGACCGGCATCGGCCGTTGGACGGAGGAGCAGTTCATCCGCGGCCTGCGCTCGGGGCGCCACATGGGTCAGAAGGACGGCCGGCCCATCCTCCCGCCGATGCCGTGGAGCGCGTACGGCCAGATGGAGGACGACGACCTGCGCGCGATCTTCGCGTACCTCAAGAGCCTGCCCGCGGTGAAGAACGCGGTGCCCGCGCCGAAGGTCCCGCCGGAGGTGCTGTCGGAGATGGCGAAGGGCCTCCCCGCGCAGTAGCCGGTGCCGCGACTACCAGGGTGACTGGGCCGACCCGTTGCGGTGGGCCTCGGTCAACATCCGGGCGATGACGAAGGCGATCTCCATGCTCTGGCCGTAGTTGAGCCGGGGATCGCAACCGGTGGTGTAGAGCGAGTCGAGGTCCGCCTCGCTCACGCCGTCGAGTCCGCCGATGCACTCGGTGACGTTCTCGCCCGTCATCTCGAAGTGCAGGCCGCCGAGGACGGTGCCCTCCTCGCGGTGGACCTCGAAGGTGTTCACCAGCTCCGAGACCACGTGGGTGAAGTTGCGCGTCTTGCGCGAGCCGAGCTGCGTGGTGTTGCCGTGCATCGGATCGCAGCTCCAGGTCACCACGCGGCCCGAACGCTTCACCGCCGCGGCGAGCTTCGGGAGGAGCTCGCGCACGCGCTGACGTCCGAAGCGGGTGATGAGCGTGACGCGGCCGGGCTCGTCCTCGGGGTTGAGGCGCTCGAGCAGCTCCAGCACTTCTTCGGGCTGCACGGTGGGACCGAGCTTGATGCCGATGGGGTTGGCCAGCCCGCGGAAGTACTCCACGTGGCCGCCGTCGAGCATGCGGGTGCGGTCGCCGATCCAGAGGAAGTGCGCGCCGAGGTTGTAGTAGCGGCCGCCGGCGCGGGCCCTGCGGGTGAGCGCCTCCTCGTAGGCGAGGATGAGGCCCTCGTGCGAGGTGAAGAAGTCGATGTCGCGCCGCGCCTGCCGCGGGATGCCGAGGCTGTCGAGGTAGTCGAGCGCGTCGCGGATGCGTTCGGCGATGCCGAGGTACTCCTCGCGCACCTGCCGCGTCTCGTGACCGTTGGGGATGAAGTCGAGCTGCCAGTGCTCCGGTGAGCGCAGGTTGGCGAAGCCGCCGTCCACCAGCGCGCGGATGAAGTTGAGGGTGCTCGCCGAGACGAAGTAGCCGCGCTCGAGGCGCTCCGGACGACAGCGCCGCGCCTCCGGATCCGGCGCAAACTCGTTCACGTTGTCGCCGCGGAAGACGGGCAGCGTGCGTCCGTCCACGACCTCGGTGGGGTTCGAGCGCGGCTTGGCGAACTGGCCGGCCATGCGGCCCACGCGGGTGACCGGACGGCGCGCGCCGTAGCTGAGGACCAGCCCCATCTGCATGAGGATCTTCAGCTTCCGGAGGATCGCGGTGCTGTTGCAGTCGCTGAAGCGCTCGGCGCAGTCGCCACCTTGCAGGATGAAGCGCTTGCCCTCACCGGCCTCGGCGATCTGCTGCTTCAGCGCGTCCACCTCACCCATGGAGACGATGGGCGGAAGCTGGCGGATGCGCGCGAGCACCTTCTCCAGCTCGCGGTCGCTCTCCCACGTGGGCTGCTGCACCGTGGTGCGGTCACGCCACGACGCGGGCGTCCAGCCGACGGGGACGATCGTCTCGCCGGCAGGAGGCAACGCATCCAGGTCGGGTTCGGGAACGGGGATGGGGCGCGGATCCGGGCGCATGTCGCCTCAGGTTGGGGACGTTCAGGGAGCGGGGGAAAGCGAATCTAACAGATCGCGAAGCGCTGCCTTCTGCTCGGCCGTGAGCGAGAGCGGCGCGATGCTCTCGGTGCGGACGCCGGCGAAGGTTCCGGTCTCGTCACCGCCCCGGTCGTAGAGGTCGATCACCTCGTCGAGCGTCTGCACTGCGCCGGTGTGCATGTAGGGCGCGGTGCGAGAGACATTGCGCAGGGTGGGCGTCTTGAACGCGCCCACTTCGTCGTCGGTCTTCCGGGCCGCCAGCGCGTCGAGCCGGATCTGGCCGTGGGTGCGGTCGTCGCTGTACAGGCCGGCGCCGTTGAAGGGAGACGCGGCGACCTGCGCGCGCGCGGCGATGCGGCCCTCGTCCTTGCGCGGATCGGCAAGGCCGATGTTGTGGAACTCCTGATCGGTGAGCATCGGGCCCTTGTGGCAGGCGATGCAGCGGCCCTCGCGGAGGAAGGTCTTCAGCGGCAGGTAGAACGGATCCTCCTCCGCCCTCCCCTCCTCCGACGCGCGCAGGAACTGGGCGAGCCGCTCGTCGAACGGGGCCTCCACCTCCACCAGCGTGCGCACGTAGGCCTCGAGGGACTTGCCCACGTTGGCGAAGACCTCCTGGCGGTCCGCGTGCGTCGCCGGGTCGTGGCCGAAGAGCTCCGCGTACTGGGGATGCTGCGCGGAGAGGTACGCGGGCAGCGCTTCGGCATCGGCCGCCATCTCGTGCGGATCGAAGAGCGGGAGCATCGCCTGCGACCAGAGGCTGTCCGCGCGGCCGTCCCACATGTACCAGTGCGAGAAGGCCACGTTGAGGAGCGTGGGCGTGTGACGCGCAGGACCGCTGCTGCAGCCCTTCGAGGTGCGCTCGCCGTCCACGTAGTCCGGCGTCGGGTGACACGAGGCGCAGGAGACGGTGCCGCAGCCGGAGAGGCCCTCGTCGAAGAAGAGGCGCTGGCCCAGCGACGCGGCGCGCGGATCGTCGGCGAAGCGGTTCGTGGCGCTGCGTGGAGGACGACGGACGGCCGCGAGGTTGCGGAGCTCCGTCTCTTCGTCGAAGGAGGGAAAGGGATCCTCGCTCGGGCAACCGGTCAGCACCACCAGCAGTGCGAGCGAGAGGAGCGGCAGCGCCGACGGGAGCTGGAACGGCATGCGTCGGCGCATCGTACCAGAGTGCGTGGACGGCCACGAAAGGTCGTGCCTCCGCGGGAGGTGACGCACCGCGTGGTGTCAGCCCCCGCAGCGCTGGCGATAGGCCTCGTGCAGCGCGCGGTAGAGCGGGCCTGGCGTCCCGTGGCTGATCGTCTGCGACTCGAAGCGCGTCACCGGCAGCAGCTCCGCCAACGAGGAGGTCATGAAGATCTCGTCGGCGCCTCGCACGTCCTCGAGAGAGAGGCGGCGTTCTTCGCAGGGAATCCGGAGCTCGGCAGCGATCGCCAACACCTCCGCGCGGGTGATGCCCGGCAGGCAGTCGGTCGCGGGCGGGGTGAGGAGCGCGCCTCCCTTCACGCAGAAGAGGTTGGAGACGCTTCCCTCGGTGAGGTGACCCTCCTCGTCTTCGTAGAGCGCCTCCTGCACGCCCTGCCGAGCGAGCTCTGCACGCGCCAGCACCGAGCCCTGGTACGAGGTGCTCTTCACCGTGAGCGGCGGACGGGTGCGCGAGTGACGCGGCCACAAACGGCCCAACGCCACGCCCTGCGCGTACCAGGCTGCGGGATAGGTGCGCAGCGGCAGCGCGGCGATCATGAAGCCTGCCCTCTCGCAGCCGGCGGGATCGAGCCCGCGGGTCCCCACGCCGCGGGTGACGGTGATGCGCAGGTAGAGCTCCTCGAGGCCGGTCGCGCGCGCGCGTCGTGACGTCTCCTCCAATCCGGCGCGCAACTCTTCGTCGGACGGGGCGCCGCGGATGCCGAGCAGCGCGATGCCCTCTGCGAGCCGCGCGAGGTGTGCATCGAGCCGGAAGGGCCTGCCGCCGTAGGTGCGCAGCGTCTCGAAGAGGCCGTCTCCATAGAGGACGCCGTGATCGAGCGCGGGCAGGCGCGCCTCCTCCGGTGAGGAGAAGGTGCCGTTGACGTTCATGCACCCTCGGGCCGCGCTGGACATGTCGCGAGTCCATCCCAGCGACGCGGTGCGTTCAAGCGTTGCGGCAGCGCGGTCCCAGCTCTGCGGCAGCGCGGCGGCGGGAGGGGCGCGCGTGCGTGCTACCATCCCGCGCACATGTCACACGGAGCTCCCGTCGTCCCGCAGCGCGCGCCTGTTTCGTCGAATACGCACGGTGCCGAGCAGAGCCCCCACTCCCCCTTCCCGCTTCGCGACGTGCAGCAGGCCTATTGGGTCGGCCGCAGCCTCCGAGGTGAGCCGGCGCACTCGTATCTGGAGCTGGAGGGCGGCGCGCTCGACGTGGCGCGGCTGGAGGAGGCGTGGAACCGCGTCGTGGCAAGGCACGCGGCGCTGCGCTCCGTCGTCACCGCGGACGGCCAGCAGCGGGTGCTGGAGGAGGTTCCGCGCTACCGGATCGGCCTGCTCGACCTGAGCGCGTTGAGCGAAGCGGAGGCGGAGGCCCGGTCGTTGACGGTCCGCGCAGAGGTGCAGCGGCCGCGGCTTTCCACGCACCAGTTCCCGCTCTTCGAGATCCGCGCCACGCGACTTCCGCGAGGACGCACGCGGCTGCACGTGTGTCTCGACCTCCTCTTCACCGACGCGCGCAGCACCGACCTCAAGCTGCAGGAGTGGCTCGCGCTCTACGAGAACGCGGACGCGCGACTGCCGGAGCTGCGCTCGACGTGGCGCGACTACGTGCTCACCGAGACCGCGTACCGGCAGTCGGAGGAGTACGAGGCGGCGCGGAGGTACTGGCTGGAGAAGCTGCCGACCTTCCCCGGCGCGCCGGAGCTGCCTCAACCGTTGCAGCGTGCAGGGGCCGGACAGGATGGCCGGTTGGAGGAGCACACGCGCCTGAGCTGGGCGCTGGATGCAGAGCGCACGAGCCGGCTGCGCGCGCGCGCGGAGAAGAGCGGGCTCAACGTCACCCGGGTGATCCTCGCCGCGTTCGCGGACACCATCGCCACCTGGAGCGGCCGTCCGGAGTTCGCGCTGAGCCTTCCCACCGCGCGCCGGATGCCGTTCGTGCCGGGCGCGGAGACACTGGTGGGCAACTTCACCAACCCGCTGCTGCTCGGGCTCAACTGCGCCTCGCGACGCGACGGCGACACCTTCGAGTCCCGCGCCCACGCGCACAACGCGCGGCTGATCGCGGACCTCAAGGCGAGCCAGTTCAGCGGCATCGACTTCCTCCGCGAGCTCGCGCGCGTTCGCGGTGGCATGGCGCAGGCCGCGGTACCGGTCGTCTTCAACCGCTTCGTGCAGAGCTTCGCGGCGCCGGAGGGGATCTCGCTCGGGTACCAGGTGTTGCGCACGCCGCTCATCTCGCTCGAGCACCAGCTCGCGGAGGAGCGGGACGGGCTGAAGCTCGTGTTCTTCCACCAGCCCTCGCACTACCCGCCGGGCATGGTGGACGGGATGTTCGAGTCGTACTGCGATCTGGTGACGCGGCTCTCCGAAGGTGAAGACGCGTGGCGGGATCGCGTGCGCTGGGTACCGCGCCCTGTGCGTCTGCGCGCTCGTGAGGAGGCCAACGCGACGGCGGCCCCGGTGCCCGACGGGCTCCTCCACGATGCCTTCGTACGGCAGGCGCTCAACGAGCCTTCGCGCGCCGCGGTCATCACGGCCGAGCGCACGCTGAGCTACGGCGAGGTGCTCGGCAGATCGCGTCACCTCGCGCACCGGTTGAAGGCGCTGGGCGCGAAGCCGAACGGGCTCGTGGCGGTCGCGCTGCCGAAGGGCTGGGAGCAGGTCGTCTCGGTGATGGGCGTGCTGCAGTCCGGCGCGGCGTACCTGCCGATCGATCCCTCACTGCCGAAGGACCGCATCCACGCGATCCTCGCGCAGGGCCGGGTGAAGCTCGCGCTGGCGCAGCCCTCCTTCTGTAGAGGGTTCGAGTGGCCGGAGGGCGTCACCGCGGTGCCGGTGAGCGACGAGGACGCGGACGATCTGACCGCGCTGCCGCTGCCGGTGGTGAACGTGCCGGACGACCTCGCCTACGTCATCTTCACCTCCGGCTCCACCGGCGTGCCGAAGGGCGTGATGATCGATCACCGCGGCGCGCTGAACACCTGCGCCGACGTGAACGCGCGCTTCGGCGTGCAGAGCGCAGACAGGATCTTCGGCATCTCGTCTTTGGGGTTCGATCTGTCGGTGTGGGACCTCTTCGGTGGGCTCGCGGCGGGCGCGGCGATCGTGCTGCCAGAGCCGGAGGCCACGCGCGATCCGGCCCGCTGGAGCGAGCTGATGCGCGAGCACCGCGTGACGGTGTGGAACAGCGCGCCGCCGCTCATGTCGATGCTGATGACGTGGGCCGGGAGCAGACCGGACGCGCTGCCCGATTCGTTGCGGCTGGTGATGCTCAGCGGCGACTGGATCCCGCTCGCCCTGCCGGACCAGCTCCGCGCGCGAGTGCCCAGTGTGCGCGTGGTCAGCCTCGGCGGCGCCACCGAAGCGTCCATCTGGTCGATCCTCTACGAGGTGAACGAGGTCGATCCCGCGTGGCGCAGCATTCCGTACGGCAAGGCGATGCGGAACCAGACCTTCCACGTCTTCTCGCCCACGTGGGACGAGTGCCCGGACTGGGTGCCGGGGCGCCTGTACATCGGCGGCATCGGGCTGGCGAAGGGCTACTTCGGCGACGAGGCGAAGACGAACGAGCGCTTCGTGCATCACCCGCGCACCGGCGAGCGCCTCTACCACACGGGCGATCTGGGCCGGTTCTACCCGGACGGCAACATCGAGTTCCTCGGGCGCGAGGACTTCCAGGTGAAGGTGAACGGCTACCGCATCGAGCTCGGTGAGATCGAGGCGACGCTCACGACGCACTCCTCCGTGCGTGACGCGGTGGTGATGGCGCGCGACGACGGCCGCGGCGACAAGCGGCTGGTGGCCTACTGCATCGCGCGCGAGGACGGGGAGCTCGACGCGACGGAGCTGCGCAGCTACGTGCGCGCGCGGCTGCCCGAGTACATGGTGCCCTCCGCGGTGGTCACGCTGCAGACGTTCCCGCTCTCCTCGAGTGGCAAGGTGGACCGGCGCGCGCTACCGGCACCGGATAGAGGCGCAGCGCTGAGCGAGCGGGTGCCGCCGAACACGCAGACGGAGCGGCTGCTGGCGCAGATCTGGAGCGAGGTGCTCGGTGTTCCGGAGGTCGGCATCCGGCACGACTTCCTCGAGCTGGGCGGCGACTCGATGCTCGCGATCCAGGTGCTCGCGCGCGCGAACGACGCGGGGCTTCGTCTGAACGCACGGCACCTCTTCCAGCACCAGACGATCGAGGCGCTCGCGCGCGTGGCGGACGCGGCGGCTTCGGGAGATACGGTTGAGCAGGGCTCGCCGGCGCTGGTGGAGATCCGCCGCGTAGAGGGCTCGCGTCCCTTCTTCTGCGTGCACCCGGTCGGCGGGCACGTGCTCTCCTACGCGGAGCTGTCGCGCGCGATGCCGGAGCGCTCCTTCTACGGCCTGCAGTCGCCGGGGCTCGAGCACGACGGCTGGACCTTCGAGAGCCTGACGGCGATGGCGGCGAGCTATCTCGATGCGATCCGTGAGGTGCAGCCGGAGGGACCGTATCTGCTCGGCGGCTGGTCGCTGGGCGGCGTCATCGCGTGGGAGATGGCGCAGCAGCTCCGCGCGAAGGGCGAAGAGGTCGCGGCGCTGGTGCTCATCGACAGCGAGGTCCCCAGCACCGACACGCGCGTGACCGACACCGACGACGCGAGCCTGCTCTCGCTCTTCGCCATGGACTTCGCCGGACGCACGGGCGCCACCGCGGACGTGACGCGAGAGGAACTCTCGGCTCTTCCCGACTCGCAGCGCTTCGCCCACGTCGTCGAGCGGCTGCGCGCGCTGGGCGTGGTGCCGGCCAACGCGAACCTCGCGGATCTCTCGCGCACCGCGGAGGTCTTCAAGTCCAACGTCCGCGCGGTGATGGGCTACGAGCCGCCGCAGTGGAACGGCCCGGTCGTGCTGCTGCAGGGCGAAGAGTCCACGCCGTTTGCGAAGTGGGGCGGCTGGGAGTCGAAGGCAAAGGATCTCGTCATCCACACCGTGCCCGGCGACCACTACTCCATGCTCGCGAAGCCGCGCGTGGAGAGTCTTGCGCAGCGGGTGCGGGAGGCGCTCGCCGCGGGCCACGGATTTTCGTGACGCTTTTCCCAACAGCGTCCGAGCGAAAGTGCGGGTTGCGCGCAGCCTCAGAGGAAGCGTGACCTCATGCCTGCGCGGCCCCTCAGTTGCAGGGCCGGCGCACATGTCCCTACCCACCACCACTCGAGCCGCACTGCTCGTCGGCGCGCTCGCGATCTTCGTCGCGGGCTGTCCCGACACGAACGAGAACCCCAACGTCGAAGACGACGCCGGCCTCCCGGACGCGGGCGAACAGCTCCCCGATGCGGGCGACGGAACCGACGGCAACGACGGCGGCTTCACCGACGACTGCGTGGAGCTCACGCCGGGCCGGCAGGACTTCCAGGTGAACCTCTTCGGCCAGATCACCGGCGTGAGGTTCCCCGTGTCGCCGAACCTCGACGAGGCGCAGGGCGAGACGCTGCTGGTGGAGCTCTACGACTCCTCCACGCCGGACCTGCCGCCGCTGCAGACGGGCACCTTTCCTCTCGGCGCGCCGCCCAACGACAGCCTGCTGACGTGTCAGCACTGCGTGTGGATGCCGCTCGACTGGGATGGCGCGTCGTCGATCTCGAGGCTCTTCGTCGCCTCCGAAGGCCAGCTCACGCTCACGCAGGTGAGCGATCCCCTGGAGTCGATCTTCGCGGGCACGGTGAGCGGCCTGGTGATGCGCGAGGCGCAGGTGACCGAGCAGGGCGACCTCACCTTCGTGGTCGGCGGCCGCTGTGCGCGCGTGCCGGTGCTGGAGTTCGACACCTCGCCGACGACCGGCAAGCCGTGCCTCTCCGCCGAGGACTGCGGCAACCCGCTGCTGGAGATCTGCTCGCCGGAGACGAACCGCTGCGCGCCCCACGAGTGTGGTGAGGACCAGGGCTGCCCGTCGGATCGCCCGGTGTGCGTGACGCAGTACTCAACCATGTCCGTGGGCGCCTGCTACGCGCACTGCGATCCCACCGAGCCCCTGCCCTGCGGCAACGGCCGCTCGTGCGTGCAGATGGGCGTGCTGCCCACCGAGGGCATTTGCCTGCTCGACGGCGATGCGGCGCTGGGCGGCGTGTGCCAGCGCGAGGACACCTCGACCTCGTGCCTCGGCGGAATGACCTGCTCCGGCATCACCTCCACCTGCACGAACACCTGCGGGTACTTCACCTCGGCTCCCGGCTGCCAGGCGGGGCACGCGTGCACGGTGCTCGGCGTCTGCGATCCGGAGTCGTCCGGTGACGCGGCGGACTTCGGCGAGCCCTGCAATGAGACCGCGCAGATGGCGCAGGGCTGCGCTTCGGATGGATCGAAGTTCCTCGGCATCTGCTTCGGCTTCGATCCCACCGTGCCGATGACCTGCGAGCGCGCGTGCCTCGGTGACGCGGGCTGCGGCTCGAACGAGTTCTGCGCGCTGCGCTTCTCCAGCGGGCTCGGCATCTGCCGGCCCATGCCGGTGTGCGGCGACGGCGAGCGCGGGGAGATCAACGAGATCTGCGACGACGGCAACACGACCTCCGGCGACGGCTGCAGCGCGGACTGCCAGACCGTCGAGTACGGGCCCATCTGCGGCGGCGCAGCGCTGCTGCAGCCGGGCGTGACCACCGGCGACACGCGGACGGCGTGGGACGGCTTCATGGCCTCGTGTCAGCTCGGCCTCGCGCGCACCGAGGTCTATCGCTACGACCCGCCCACGCGTGGACGGCTGCGCCTGACGCTCGAGTCGGACAAGTCGCATTCGGTCTCCCTGCGCACGGGCTGCGCGGATGAGGCGTCCGAGTTGTCCTGCACGATGATCGAGCCCTTCAGCGGGACCGAGCTCATCCACCAGGTGACCGATCCGGGCGAGCTCTCCGTGCTCGTCTCCGCGGTGACGGTGATCGAGGAGGGCCCGTGGATCCTGCACACCGAGTTCACGCCGGAGCTCTGCGGTGACGGCATCATCGCGGGGCTGGAGACGTGCGACGACGGCAACACCGTGTCGAACGACGGCTGCAGCGGCGACTGCAACACCATCGAGTACGCGGTCTTCTGCGGGCAGGCGCCGGCGCTCGTGGTGGGGACCCCCACCACCGGCGACAACACCGGCGCGGTGTCGAACTTCGAGACGAGCTGCACCGGCTCGGTGCTGGGCAGCGGCCCGGACCGGCTCTTCACCTTCACCGCGACGACGACCGGCAACGTGCGCTTCCGCCTCGAGCCGGACGCCGCGAGCTTCGCCGACCTCGTGCTCGCGGTGTTCGACGGCTGCGGAGATCCGGCGACGATGACGGAGCTCGGGTGCTCCAGCGTGTACGACATCGAAGAGGTCACCGTGCCCGTCACCGCGGGACAGACGCTGACCGTGCTGGTGGAGGGCTTCCATCCGCACTCGGTGAGCCCGTTCACGATCAGCGCGCAGATGGTGCCGTAGCGTTTCGTTGAGCAGGTCGAGTCGCGGTCTCAGGCGCCACGCCAGCGCCCGGGCCGCGACTCGTTCGTTCGCGGGCTCGGCCGAACCGTTCGGTGGAGAGTCCGCGTCCGTCACGCGCCGGCCTTCACGCAGAGACTTCCGGTCGCCTCCACCGTCCTCTTCCGGTCGGTCCTCCAGGGCAGCAGCACCGGCCGCATCGACGCGCCCCATCCGCTCGCCTACGCCTTCGGTCCGACGACGGGAGGTCTCGTGAAGGGCATCGCTCCGCAGGAGGGCTCGCCGTGAGGGAAGCCGGCTCACGCCTGCTCGGGCTCGGCGCTGTCATCGCGTTCGTCACGTTGCTGCAGGGCGGGCACGCCTTCGCCCAGGCGCCGGCGCCGGCGCCCATCTCCATCAGCATCGAGCAGGCGATGCGGGTCGCGGAGGCACGCGGCGAATCGGTGGCCATCGCCCGCACCGGGATCGCACGGGCAGAGGCGGAGAGGACGCGCGCGTTCAGCGAGTGGTTGCCGCAGCTCAACGGCAGCGTGAGCTACGACCGCACCCTCGCCTCCGAGTTCGACGCGCTCTTCGACACGCCGCCTGAAGGTGGAGGCGCGCCGGACGGCCAGAACGGAGGCACCGGAGGGATTGGGGGAGGCTCCGCGGTCTTCAGCGAGCTGCCCTTCGGCCGCGAGCACATCTGGCGCGCCGGGCTCTCGCTGTCGCAGAACCTCTACGCCGGTGGCCGCACCACCGCGCGCATGCGACTTGCCCGTATCGGCGAGCGCAGCGCGGAGCTCGGCGTGCAGCAGGCGCGGGCGAGCGCGGTGCTCGAGGCGGCGCAGGCCTACTACGACGCGGTGCTCTCGGACCGTCTGCTGACCATTGCCGAGGCCACGCTGAAGCAGGCAGAGGAGACCGCCGACCAGATCGCCTCCGGTCGCGCGGAGGGCACCCGCCCCGAGTTCGATCTGCTGCGCGCGCGCGTCACCGCCGACAACCAGCGGCCTGCGGTGGTGCAGCGGCGGGTCGAACGCGAGCTGGCGATGCTGCGGCTCAAGCAACTGCTGGAGATCCCGTCCGCGCAGGGGATCACCCTCACCAGCGATCTCGAAGAGGGCGCGCTGCGCGAACTCAGCGGCGTGGCGAGGGAAGTGGCGGACGTTCCCGCGGAGAGCGAGGACCCGCGCATCCCCGTTCGTCAGGCAGCGCAGGCGGTGGAGCAGCGCGAGACGGCGCTGCGGATCGCGCGTTCGGGGCACCTGCCGCAGCTCGACCTCGTGTCGAACTACGGCCTCGTGAACTACCCGGACACGGTGCTGCCGGACTTCGGCGACTGGCGCACGAACTGGACGGTGGGCGTCGTCCTCCAGGTGCCGATCTTCTCCGGCTTCCGCGTCTCCGGTGACATCGCGTCTGCGCGCGCGGACCTCGCGGAGGCACAGCTCCGGCTACGGCAGACGGAAGAGTTCGTGCAGCTCGACACCGAGAGCGCGGCCCAACAGCTCGCCGCCGCGATGTCCGCGTGGAAGGCGAGCGCGGGCACGGTGGAGCAGGCCACGCGCGCGTTCGAGATCGCGACGATTCGCTACAGCGAGGGCATCTCCACGCAGCTCGAACTCTCCGATGCGCGGATCCTCCTCGATCAGGCGCAGGCGAACCGTGCCCGCGCGGCACGCGATCTCCAGCTGGCGAGGATCCGGCTCGCGCTCCTGCCGCACCTGCCGCTGACGGTGACGGGATCGGGCGGGGCAGCGGGCGGGGCTTCTTCTCAAGCGGCTGGGGCCAGCGCAGCCGGAACGAGCATGGGCGGGATGAGTGAAGGCGCCTCGGCTGCGGGAAGCGCGGTTCCAGCGAGCGGCGCTGCGCAAGGGGCACAGGGTGGCTTTCCGGGGAGTGGGCGGTGATGACGCACGAAAAAGTGGCCTGGGCTGGGCGGCGCGGCATCGGCCTCGCGCTGTGTCTCGTCGCGGTGAGCTTCACGGGCGGCTGCAGACCCAACGGCGAGCCCGCCGAGACCGGAAGCGCCGACGCAGGGCCGATGCTGGTGGGGCCCGAGAGCACCGCGCGCGCGGAGCAGACGCAGCTCGAGACCGGTCCGCGCATCGCCGGCACGCTCGAGGCCGAGCAGCAGGCGCGCGTCAGAGCCGAGGTCTCCGGCGCGGTGACCGAGGTGAACGTGGAGCTCGGTGAGTCGGTGAAGAAGGGACGGCTGCTGGGGCGGATCGAGGATCGCGCGCTGCGGGACGCGCTCTCCTCCGCGCAGTCGTCGCTCGCGGCGGCGGAGGGAGACCTGCAGCTCGCCGAACGCCAGGTGCAGCGAACGCGCAGGCTGGTGGAAGCAGGCGCGCTGGCACAGACGAACCTCGAGACCGCGGAGAGCCAGGCGGTGACCGCGCGGGCGAGGCTCGATCAGGCGCGCGCGCAGATGGCGCAGACGCAGAAGCAGGTGGGCTCGACGACGCTGGAGGCGCCGATCTCCGGCGTGGTGTCCGAACGCGCGGTGAACGAAGGCGACGTGGTGGCGCCGGGCGCGCCGCTGTTCACGATCATCGATCCCTCCAGCCTCCGGCTCAGCGCGCAGGTGCCCTCCGACGCACTCTCGGCGCTGCAGGTGGGCAAGCCGGTGCAGTTCACCGTGCGGGGTCTCGGCGACCACCGCTTCGCCGGGAAGATCGAACGCATCGCGCCCGCCGCGGATCCGGTGACGCGGCAGATCACCGTGCTGGTGTCGATCCCCAACCCCGGTGGCCGGTTGCTCTCGGGGCTCTTCGCGGAGGGCCGCATCGCCGCGGAGACGCGCAATGCGCTCGTCGTGCCCGAGGCCGCGGTCGAGGAGGCGGCGGGTGAAGCCTGGGTCTCGCGGGTGAAGGACGGCAAGGTCGAGCGGGTGGAGGTGAAGCTCGGCCTGCGCGACGAGCAATCCGAGCGGGTGCAGGTGGAGGGCGGGCTGCAGGAAGGTGACGTGGTGCTCACCGGCGCGGCGCGTTCGCTCACTCCGGGAACGCCGGTGCAGGTGCAAGTGCCGACACAGCCGCAGCCGCAGCCGCCCCAGAACGGCGCGGACAAACCTGCAGCGCCGTAGCGGAGACCGACCATGTGGATCTCCGACTTCGCGATCCGGAACCCCGTCGTCACCATCGTGGTGATGCTGTCGCTGGTGGTCTTCGGCGGCATCTCGCTGTTCATCCTCGATACCGACGAGTTCCCCGAGGTGAACCCGCCGGTGGTCAACGTGTCGGTGCCCTACCCCGGCGCCTCCCCGGAGACGGTGGAGCGCGAGGTGGTGGACCGGATGGAGGAGGCGTTCGCGGCGATCAGCGGCGTGGACGACATCAACTCCACGTCGATGGACAGCTTCGCGATCATCACCGTCCTCTTCGACTTCGAGAAGGACGTGCAGCAGGCGTCGCAGGACATCCGCGACAAGATCTCGGAGATCCGCGCGGACCTTCCGCCGGAGATGGAGGAGCCCATCCTCACGCGGTTCGATCCGCAGGACCTGCCCATCGTCTCGCTCACGCTCTCTTCGGATCGCCTGAGTGCGGCGGAGCTGACGCGGGTAGCGGATCCGGGCGTGGTGTCGGAGCTGCGCGGGATCAACGGCGTGGCGGACGTGACCGTCGTCGGCGGCGTGGAGCGGGAGCTGACGATCGAGCTCGATCCGAACGCGCTGCAGGCGGCGGGGATCTCCGTGGCGCAGGTCGCGCAGGCGGTGCAGGCGCAGAACCTCGCGGCGCCGGTGGGACGCGTCACTGGGACGCACGACGAGCGCACCATCCGGCTGCGCGGAAGGCTGGAGACTCCGCGTGACTTCGAGCAGCTGGTCGTGGCCACGGTGGGCGGCCGCGTCATCCGGCTCGGCGACGTGGCGAAGGCGAAGGACGGCACCGAAGAGCCCCGGTCGATCACGCTCTTCAACGGCGAGCGCGCGGTGGGCATCGACATCAAGAAGGCCACCAACGCGAGCACCACCGCCGTTGCCGAACGCATCCGCGAGCGCATCGAGGGCGTGCAGCGGACGCTCCCCGAAGGCGCTCAGCTCACCGTCGTTCGCGACGCGGGCGTGCGGGTCGAGGAGTCGGTGACGGACGTGCAGAAGACGCTGCTCGAGGGCGCGATGCTCACCGTGCTGGTGGTCTTCATCTTCCTCTCCTCGTGGCGCTCGACGGTGATCACCGGGCTCGCCCTGCCGGTGTCGGTGCTCGCGTCGTTCGTCGCGGTGTGGGCCTTCGGCTTCACGCTGAACTCGATGTCGCTGCTCGGCCTGTCGCTGGCGATCGGCATCCTCATCGACGACGCGATTGTGGTCCGAGAGAACATCGTGCGGCACATGGAGATGGGGAAGGATCACGTCACCGCCTCGCGCGAAGGGACCGCGGAGATCGGCCTCGCGGTGGCGGCGACGACCTTCTCCATCGTGGTGGTGTTCGTGCCCATCGCCTTCATGGGCGGCATCGCCGAGCAGTGGATGGCGCCGTTCGCGCTGACCATCGCCGCGTCGGTGCTGGTGTCGCTGTTCGTCTCCTTCTCGCTCGACCCGATGCTCTCCGCGCTCTGGCCGGACCCCGAAGTGCAGGGCGGGAAGAAGTCCTGGGTCGCTCGCAAGCTGGACATCTTCAACCGCTGGTTCGACCGGCAGACGCTCCACTACAAGTCCGTCATCCGCTGGGCGCTGAACCACCGGCTGGCGATGATCGCGATCGCGACCGGTTCGTTCATCGCCGCGCTGGCCATGCCTGCCACGGGCCTCGTGGGCGGCGAGTTCTTCCCGCTGCAGGATCGCTCCGAGTTCAGCATCCGGCTCGAGTCACCGCCGGGCTCGAACCTCGAGTACATGCGGCTGAAGGCAGCCGAGGCCTCGCGGATGGCGCGCGACTTTCCGGAGGTCCTCTACACCTACACCACGGTCGGCGGTCAGGGCGACGCGGTGGACGAGGCGGAGGTGTACGTGCGCCTCGAGCCGAAGAAGGAGCGCGACCGCAGCCAGCACGACATCTCCTTCGCGCTGCGCGAGCGGGTGAAGCGCATTGGCGGCGTGACCGTGTCGCTGCAGACCGGAGGCTTCGGGCCGCAGAAGCAGATCCAGGTGGAGGTGACCGGACCGGATCTCGACACGCTCAACCGGATCGCGGACGAGGTCGCCGCCGCCACGAGGCAGGTGCCCGGAGCGGTGGACGTGGGCCTCTCCTCGAAGGGGCAGAAGCCGGAGCTGGAGGTGACGGTGGACCGCGAGCTCGCCGGCAACCTCGGCGTGACGGTGGGACAGATCGCACAGGCGCTGCGGCCGGCGTTCGCGGGGCTCGACGTGGGCGACTGGATCGATCCCGGCGGAGAGACGCGCGACGTGATGGTCCGCCTCGCACCGGAAGCGCGCACGCGGCCGTCGGATCTCGCTTCGCTGCCCCTGGTGGTGATGGGCCCGGAGAATCAGCCGGCGACGCTGCCGCTCGGTCAGGTCGCGCGAATCGAAGAGGGCACCGGGCCCGCGATGATCAGCCACCTCGATCGCCGCCGCATCGTCACCGTGGGCGCGAACACGGAGGGCGTACCGCTCACGCAGGTGGTGCAGGGCATCCAGCAGCGCATCGCGGGGATCTCGCTGCCGCCCGGCTACGAGATCAGCCAGGGCGGCGAGACGGAGAGCCAGCAGGAGGTGTTCGGCCGCATCTTCGTCGCGCTCGGTGTGGCGGTGATGCTCATGTACATGATCCTCGTGATCCAGTTCGGGTCGTTCCTCGATCCGGTCCCGATCATGATCTCGCTGCCGCTCTCGCTCATCGGCGTGATGCTCGCGCTGCTGGTGACGGGCTCGACGCTGAACCTAATGAGCATGATCGGCGTCATCCTCTTGATGGGCATCGTGGCGAAGAACGCGATCCTGCTCATCGACTTCGCCAAGTGGTCGGAGAGCGCGGGCATGTCGCGGCGAGAGGCAATCGTCGAAGCAGGAGGCACGCGACTGCGGCCCATCCTCATGACGAGCATCGCGATCATCGCCGGCATGCTCCCGGTGGCGCTCGGCGGCGGCGAGGGCGGTGACTTCCGCGCACCACTCGGGCGCGCGGTCATCGGCGGCGTCATCACCTCCACCTTCCTCACCCTGCTCGTCATTCCCACCGCGTACGACATGCTCGCGGGACTTCGGGACCGCCTGATGCGGCGAGTGCGCGGGGACAAGCCGCCGCTGCTGCACGGGCACGCGGCGGGACATGCGCCGGGAAAAGGGCACGCGCCGGGACAGGGTCACGGGGCGAAGCCCGCCACCGAACCGCCCCCTGCGCCGCACTGAGCGCCGGCGCAACGGCCTCGTTGACACGTCCGCGCGCCTCCGCTGAAAGACGCGGCATGCGCCATCCACTCTCCATGCCGCTCGTCGTCGCCGCTGCGCTCTGTGCAGCGGGCTGCGCGAAGAAGGTCCCGCCCGCCGCCGAGCCGCCCCCCCCTCCCACCGAGACTTCAGGCACCGAGGCCGCGAAGCCTCCGCCGCTGGAGACGAACACGGTCCCGCGGATGGACTTCAACCGGCTGGCGATGGAGCTCGCGCTGCCGCTGTTCTGGACGAGCGACGCGAACGGCAACGGCGCGCTCGATCCGGACGAGGTCGCGGTGTTCTGGAACCCCGGCCCGGTGAAGTCGGTGGACACGTACGTGCAGAACGGACGTTTCACCGCTGCGTTCGACGACGCGTACCGCGCCATCGCCGATCGCGCGAAGAACGGGCCCACGTTCCCGGAAGGTCTGAGCGAGGCCGAGCGCCGCCGCCGTGAGCTGGTGGTGCAGGAGCTCGCGCAGGGCCGGCCCACACTGGTGAAGACGCCGATGGGCGAGCTGACCGAGGGAGAGGAACTCTTCGTGCGCAACATGCTGCGCGCGGCAGACCTCATCGAGCGGCTCTACGCGAAGCAGCTGGGGATGGACGCGTTCGCGGCGCAGGTGCCGAAGGACGATCCCGCGAGCCAGACGCTCTTCTTCCGCAACCAGGGCTACCGCTGCACCGCGCCGAAGACGCAGCGCGAGCCGGGCTGCAGCGCCATTCCGTCGCCGCCGGCACAGCGGGTCAGCGGGCTCTACCCGCAGTCGCTGCTCGCGCAGGAGGGCTTCTGCGAGGCCTTGCAGAAGAAGGGCGACGAGGCGCTGACCAGCCCGTTCACGGTGGTGCGCGAGGGCACGGGCGGAAAGCTGGAGGCGGTGCCCTACCCGAAGGCGTACGCAGAGGAGATGACGGAGCTCGCGCGGCTGCTCGACGAGTCCGCCGCGGCGCTTCCGGAAGGCGAGCCGGCGCTGAAGGCGTACCTCACCGCGGCGGCGCAGTCCTTCCGCGACAACCTGTGGCCGCGCGCGGACGAGGCGTGGGCAAAGATGAACGCGCAGAACTCGAAGTGGTACCTGCGCATCGGACCGGACGAGGTCTACGCCGAGCCCTGCAACACGAAGGCGCTCTTCCACATGAGCTTCGCGCGGATCAACCCGGACTCGCTGAAGTGGCAGGCGAAGCTCGATCCGCTGAAGTCGCAGATGGAGGAGGCGATCGCGAAGCTCGCGGGCCCGCCGTACAAGGCGCGCACGGTCACCTTCGCGCTGCCGGACTTCATCGACATCGTGCTCAACGCGGGTGACTCGCGCTCGCCGAGCGGCGCGACCATCGGCCAGTCGCTGCCGAACTTCGGACCGGTGGCGAACGAGGGCCGCGGCCGCACGGTGGCGATGACGAACTTCTACACCGACCCCGACAGCCTCCAGGCTTCGGAGAACACCGCGCGCTCGCTGCTCTGCCCGTCGGTGATGCCGCACTTCACCACCGACCCGGCGCCGCAGCTGATGAGCACGGTGCTGCACGAGGCGGCGCACAACCTCGGCCCGTCGCACCAGTACAAGGTGAAGGGCAAGGTGGATCGCGAAGTCTTCGGCGGCCCGCTGGCGAGCATGCTCGAGGAGCTGAAGGCGCAGGGCGCGGCGCTCTACTACACGACGTGGCTGAAGGATCGCGGCGTCATCACCGAACGGGACGCGCAGCTGGCGGCGGTGCGCGACCTGCTCTGGGCGTTCGGTCACATCTCGCGCGGGATGTACGACGAGGAGCGTCACCCGAGGACCTACTCGCAGCTCGCCGCAATCCAGCTCGGGCAGCTGATGGACGCGAAGGTCGTGCGCTGGAACGCGGAGGGGAAGGCGGCGAACGGGACCGACACCGGCTGCTTCGAGATCGCGCTGGAGAAGTGGCCGGCGGCGGCGAAGGCGATGCTCACCGAGGCGGCGGGCGTGAAGTCCCGCGGCGACCGCGCCCGTGCAGAGGGCTGGGTGAAGAAGTACGTGGACGTGCAGGGCGAGCAGAAGCGCCTGCACGACACCATCACCGAGCGCGCCCTCCGCGCCCCGAAGGCCACCTTCGTCTACGGCGTAGAGCTGTAGTCGCGACTACTCGGCCGGCTCCGCCTTCACCGCGCCCGGCTGCAGCACCCGCCGCGCGGCCCTGTCCTTCGCTTCGGACTTCTTCGCCGCTGGCTTCTGCTCGGACACCTTCTCCCCGTCCAGAAGCCAGCCACGGTTGCTCACGGCAATGGGCGCGATGAGCGCCTCATCGATCCCGGCGCCGCCCGAGCCGCCCGTCGCGTCGTCCGCCTTCTTCTTCGGCCTGGCGGTGCTGCTGCTGCTCGCGGACGCCAGCACGACTGTGGACCCGGTCTGCTGCTCCGCGCGCGAGTCCTCCACCCGTACCTCGCGCGCGCCCGCGCATCCGATGAGCCCCAATGCAGCAATGGCCGTAGCCGCGAAGACCTTCCCCATGTGCGTGTTCCCCCCACTGCGTCGCGTGACGCGTGCCGCGGAGGAAGTTAGGGAGCGTCGCGCGGGCGGGAAGTGAGGGGCGGCAGGAGGCTCGGCTGGCCGGCTGCTTACTCCGTCGGCGGGTCGTCGAACCTCTGCAGCGCCTCGATGAGCCGCGGGTAGACGCCGCGCACGTGCTCGTAGAGCGCGCGCAGGTGCGCCGGGCTGCGAATCCCGTTCGGCTGCCACTCCGCGCCCTCGGCGAGCTGGAACCAGGGCGCGTCCACCCAGTTGATGAGCTGCTCGCTGAGGTCCCGCTGGGCGAGCGCGGTGACGAGCACGCATCCCGCCACCGCGTCCTGCAGCTTCACGTCCTCGACGAAGAGCTCGAACGGGATGTCCTTCACGTACGCGTGCGCTCGCGTGGCGGCGGCGAGCATGGCCGCGGCCACCTGGTCGTCCATCAGCTCGTGGGTGGTCAGTTGCTGGAGGCTGGTCATGGAATCTCTCTCTCGCTCAATGGCTCGAAGGTCAGCGCGCGAAGGGGTTCTCGCTGTACTGCTTCACCAGCTCGTCGTAGCGGGTGAGCAGCTCCGGCGTGGGCAGGCTTCCATCTGCCTCGGCGAAGATCCGGCCGATGTTCTCGTCGCTGAAGAACTCCTCCACCGGGTTCGCGTCTCCGATCACGCCCTCGAAGCCGTTCATCGCGCGCTGGTTGCCGCGCAGCGCGCCGATGAGGGCCATCTCGTCGGGGGTGGGGATCTTGAACTCCGCCTGTCCGCACACCCAGTCGAAGTACACCTCCGAGTCGTCGTTGCGCTTCTTCTCGTAGTCCGCCAGCGCCTCGTCGAGCGGCCGCTTCCCGCCGAGCCCCTCCACCAGCGCCTGCGAGAGGAACTCCACGTCGCGGAACGCGTGGGTGATGCCGATCGCGGTGCACTGGTCCTTCTGGTAGCCGGCGTCACCGACGAGCGCCCAGCCGTCTCCCCAGGCGCGGTTCATGAAGCCCGGCTGGTCGGCCGCGCCGTAGAACTTGTCCTCACGCCGGCCCGTCGCGCGGATGCGCTCCGCGAGCTCCGGCCAGGTGAACTCGAGCACCTTCATGTGGTTGCCCGGCACGTCCTTGCGGAACTCGTGGAACCACTCACGCGGCCCCATCGCCACCGCGATGATCAGCCCGTCGCTGGTGTCGTACGCGACCGACGCGAGCCTCCCCTTCCCGCACCAGTTCGGCCACACGAGGTCGCCGATCTCCACGCCGCTGAAGTACGTGTAGTAGGCGAAGCCGCACTTGAGGCGCTCCTTCAGGCGCTCCGGCCGCAGCTTGCGCGCGACGAACGAGTGCCTTCCGTCCGCGCCCACCACCACCCGCGCGCGCTCCTCGAAGACCTGTCCGTCACGCGTCCGTCCGCGGATGCCGACCACGCGCTTGCCCTCGGTGAGCAGGTCCTCCACGAGCACGCCGGTCCGGATCTCCGCGCCGCCCTCCGCCGCGGCATCCGCGAGGATCGGATCCATCACGTGCCTGCGCGGCGCGATGTACAGGTTCGTCGCGCAGTCGAGATCGTCCGTGCGCCGCCAGCCGTGCGCGCGCGCGAGCCGGTTGCGCACCGCCTCCACCTCGGTCTCGCCGGTGATGAGCACGTCCTCGATGCGCGTGTTCGCGGCGGTCCACGTCGGCGTGCCGGCGGAGACGATCCGGTTCAGCAGCCCCCAGCGCTTCAGGTACGAGTTCGCGCGCGGGTGCAGGAAGTGGGTGCTGATGACGTCGCTGGGGAAGTCGGCCTTGTCCACCACGAGGACCTTGAGGCCGCGCAGCGCGAGGATCCGGGCGAGGGGCGCGCCGGCGACGCGGGCCCCGACAACGATGACGTCGTACATGTCTCTTCCTGTGACCTAGGGAGTGGGAGCGGGAGCGCGTGAGCCTAACGTCGCGTCTTCCGCCGAGGCAACGCGCGCGGCATTCGCGGCCTCTTCGCGCATCGCCCGGTGCAGCTTCGATCCGAGCTCTGCCGCGCGCTCGATGAGCAACTCCACGTCCTTCGCCTCGGTGCGGAAGTTGATGATGCACGCCCTCAGCGCGAAGCGGCCGCGGATGACCGCGTTGGAGCAGTAGGCGCGTCCCTCCAGCTGCAGCTCGGTGACGAGCTTCGCGTTCAAGCGGTCCAGCCAGCCCTCGCGATCCTCTCCCACCGGCACGTCGTTCGGCGCGTAGCGGAAGCAGCAGATGGACATGCCCACCGGAGCGGCGAGCTCGAAGTCCTCGCGCGACTGCACCAGCTCCCCCAGGTACCTCGCCAGCGCCGCGTCGTGCGCGATGCGCCGCGAGTACGCCTTCGTCCCGTGCGCGAGCAGCGAGAACCAGATCTTGAATGCACTGAACGCGCGCGTGAACTGCGGCCCGAGGAACGCGTAGTCCGGCCCTCGACCGGTGCGCTCCTTGTCCTGGTAGATGTAGCTCGCGCCGATGCCGAAGGAGCTCGCCAGCGCCGCCATGTCGCGCACGAGCAGACACCCGCCGCTGATGGGCGTGTAGAGCCACTTGTGCGGATCGAACGCGATGGAGTCCGCGCGCGCGATGCCCCTCAGCGACGCGTGCAACGCGCTCTCTCCCTCGCCGCCCTCCGGATCGCAGAACGCCGCGCCGCCGCCGTACGCCGCATCCACGTGCAGCCACGCGCCGTGCCTCGCGCACACGTCGGCGATGGCCTCGAACGGATCCACCGCGCCCGTCCCCACCGAGCCCGCGCAGGCCACGACGGCAATGGGCCGTACTCCCTGCAGCACGTCCTCACCGATCGCGCGCTCGAGCAGATCCACGCGCATGCGCAGCGACTCGTCGGTGCCGATCTTCCGCACCATGTCGGTGCCAATCCCCAGCATGTCGGCCGCGCGCACGACCGAGCCGTGGATCTCCTCCGACACGTACACCGCCATCGGCGCCTGGCCGCGCACGCCGGTCTTCCTCACCTCGAGCCCGCCCCGCGCATCGCGCGCGAGCTTGAGCCCGGTGAAGTTCGCCATCGATCCGCCGGAGAGGATGAGCCCGCCGCTGCCTTCAGGAAGGCCGAAGCGGGAGGCAAACCACTGCGTCAGATGCAGCTCGATCTCCGTCGCGCCCGGCGCGAGCTGCCACCCGCCCACGTTCTGGTTCAGCCCCGCCGCGAGCAGATCCGCCAGCGCCCCCGGCACCGTCCCCGGCCCCACGACGTACGCCATGAAGCCCGGGCTCCCCGGATAGATCGAATGATCGAACACCAACTGCCGCGCGTGCTCGACGAGTGCCTCGTTCGACAAGCCCTCCTCCGGCAACTCACGCAGCAACGCATCCGCGATCGCTGTGCGCGTCCTGCCTCCGGGATCCGGCGGCATCGAAGGCAGCTGTCGCAGCAGCTCCTCCCAGAGACTGACCATCGGATCCGCCAGCGCGCGCGCGCGTTCGGGAGACCAGTCGAGATCGCGAAGAGGAGCGGGAGGTTCGGGAGGGGCGGGCCTGGTGCGTTCGCTCACCCGATCATCGTTACCCATGCGCGGCGCCGGACGTCAAAGAAGCAGCGCGTCATGCGCGTGCCTCACCCATCCGACCGCGTGTTTGCTCCGCGCGAAGCGTGCCGCTAGCCTCACGGTGCTTTGATCCCCACCGAAACTCCGCATCGCGCGATGCGGTTCGAGCGGCTCGGCCGACCGCTCGATGCCCACGCGCTCTCCGAGCTGTACGCAGACGATCCGTACCTCTGCCTGCTGGAGAACCCCGGCACGCCTACCGCGCTCGGCCGGTACGCGTTCCTCGCGGTGAACCCCTTCCACGTCTTCCACAGCAAGCGTGACGACTGTTTCTCCGGACCGCCGGGCGACGTGCGCAAGCTCGAAGGCGCAGAGCCGCTGGAGGCCCTCCGCAGGCTGCTCCGGCACTACGGCGGCCGCGGCGGAACCCAGGCGGAGCGCACCCTCTGGCAGAGCGGAATGCCGCCGTTCATCGGCGGCGCGGTGGGCTACCTCGGCTACGAGCTGCTCTACCTCATCGAGGACATCCCCGACCTCGGGCGCGACGACTTCGCGGTCCCCGACAGCTACCTCCTCTTCTGCGACACGGTCTTCGCGACCGATCTCATCGAGGGCCAGTCGTGGGTCTTCACGCACGGCTTCGGCGCCTCGCCCGAAGAGGCCGGCCAGCGCGCCGACGAAGCGCTGCGCAACGCGATGCAGAAGCTGAACGCGCTCGCCTCGGCCGCGAACACGAACGCGAGTGACACGAACAGCGACGCGCGCGCGAAGCTGCGAGCGGCCCGCGCGGAGATCCTCGAGCGGCGGCCGCGCCTTCAGGAGGGCCACCTGGCGGACCTCGGCGTGAAGCCGGTGCTCACCCGGGAGCAGTACCTCGACGTGGTGCAGAAGGCGCGCGAGCACATCTTCGCCGGCGACTGCTTTGAGGTCTGCACCACGCAGCGCTTCGACTGCGCCGCCCCCTCCGACACGCGAACGCTCTACCGCGTGCTGCGCTCGGTCAACGAGGCGCCCTTCGCGGCCTACCTGCGCTTCCCGGAAGTGGAGGTCGCGTCCTCCTCACCCGAGCGCTTCATGCAGCTCGATCGCGACGGCTGGGCGCAGACGCGTCCCATCAAGGGCACCCGCCCGCGCGGCCGGACACCGGAGCAGGACGCAGCGCTGATCGAGGATCTGAAGACCTGCGAGAAGGACCTCGCGGAGAACATCATGATCGTCGATCTCGCCCGCAACGATCTGGGCCGCGTCTCGCGCTTCGGCAGCGTGCAGGTGCCGGAGCTGCGCATCGTCGAGACCTATCCGTTCACGCACCAGATGGTCAGCACCGTGCGCGGCCAGCTGCGTGAAGGCCTCGACGCCATCGACCTCCTCCGCGCGTCCTTCCCCGGCGGCTCGATGACCGGCGCGCCGAAGGTGGAGTCGATGAAGATCATCGACGCGCTGGAGCCGGTGAAGCGCGGCATCTTCTCCGGCAGCATCGGCTACTTCGACTTCGACGGCTCGTTCGACCTCTCCATCGTCATCCGCACGCTGATCCAGAAGGGCGACCGGATCACCTTCCACGTCGGCGGCGCGGTGGTCGCGGACTCGGATCCCGCCGAGGAGTACCAGGAGACGCTCGACAAGGCGCACGGCCTGGTGCTCGCGATGGAGCTCGCGCGGAAGGAGTCCAAATGAGCGCCCACTCCCTGCGCGTGGTCATCGTCGATAACTACGACTCCTACGCCTACAACCTCTTCCAGCGCATCGGCGAGCTGACGGGCGCCGAGGCTCGCGTGGTCCGCAACGATCAGCTCACGCTGGCGGAGCTGGAGGCGCTGCAGCCCACGCATGTCGTCATCTCCCCCGGCCCCGGCAACCCGGAGGATCCCGCCTACTTCGGCATCTGCCGCGAGGTCATCCTCACGCTGGGCAAGCGCGTGCCGGTGCTCGGCGTGTGTCTCGGGCATCAGGGCATCGGCGCCGCGTTCGGTGGCCGCGTCGTGCGCGCGCCGCAGGTGATGCACGGCAAGACGAGCCGCATCCGTCACGACGGCTCCGGCGTCTTCTCCCAGCTCCCCGACCCATGCGAGGTGATGCGCTACCACTCGCTGATGATCGCGCCCGACACCATGCCCGCCTGCCTCCGCGTCACTGCGCGCACCGAAGACGGCATCGTGATGGGCGTCGAGCACCGCGAGTTCCCCATCCACGGCGTCCAGTTCCATCCCGAGTCCATCGGCACGCCCGAGGGCACCACGATGCTCGCCAACTTCCTCCGGATGACCGCGAACGCATGACGCACCCGAGCACGCTCCCCGGCCCGAGCACCGCGCGCGACCGCTACCTCTCCACCGTCCGCAAGTACCAGCACCACGCCAGCGCCCCCGGCGCCACGCACTCCTGGAGCCCGTCGCTCGAGTGCATCCCGCGCTCCGAGCTGCGCGCGATCCAGGGCGAGAAGCTCTCCGCCGCGTTCGACTACCTCTACGAGGGCAGCGCCTTCTACCGCCGCCGCTTCGAAGAGGCGGGACTCCAACCCGGCGACATCCGCGGCATCGACGACCTCCGGAAGATCCCCGTCACGCGGAAGCTCGACTGGATCGACGACATGGCGGCGCACCCGCCGTGGGGAACGTTCTCACCGCTCGGCGCGGATCGCTGGGGCGGCGGCGCGGCATGGATGGTGTTCAGCACCTCGGGCACCACGCGCCATCCCCGCCTCTTCCGGCACACGCAGCACGACCGCGACCTGTGGGCCTGGATGTGCGCGCGCGCGCTGTGGAGCTACGGCGTGCGGCCCGGCCAGCTGGCGATGAACTGCTTCTTCTACGGGCCCTCCGTCGCCGCGTGGGGCATGCACGCCGGGCTCGGACTGCTCGGCTGCGGCGTCGTCCCCGGCGGGCCGATGCCCACCGATCGCAAGGCGCTCTTCGTCCAGGAACTGCGGCCGCAGGTGCTCCTCGGCACGCCCTCTACGCTGCTCACGCTCGCGCGCAGGATGGAGGAACTGGGACACGATCCGCGGGAGGCCGGCGTGCAGACGCTGGTGCTCGCGGGTGAGCCCGGCGCCGCGGTGCGCGCGACGAAGACGAGGCTCGAGAACGCCTGGGGAAGCGCGGTCGCCTACGACGACTTCGGCTGCACCGAGGTCGCGCAGGCGCCGCTCGGCTACTCCTGCGAAGCCGAAGCAAAGAAGGCGGACGGCACGGTCGGCGTGCACCTGATGGAGGACGCGCTGATCGTCGAGGTGCTCGATCCCCAGACGCTCGAACCCGTCGCCCCCGGCGAGACCGGCACGCTCGTCGTCAGCAACCTCTACTCGGAGAGCTCGCCCTTCCTCCGCTTCGACATGGGCGACTGGATCCGCGTCACCGAGGAGCCCTGCGCATGCGGGAGGACCCAGGCGCGCGCGGTGGGCGGGCTGCTCGGGCGCAACGACCACTGCGTGAAGATCCGCGGCCTGCAGTTCTTCCCCAGCACCTTCGAAGACGCGGTCCGCTCCATCGGTGGGCTCGGCGACGAGTTCCGCGTGGAGGTCCGCACCGAGCTCGCGGGCAGCTCGCTCAACGGCAGTGACCTCGCCGGGAACCTCAAAGCCGCGGCCTCCGCGGACACGTCAACGGACGCACCCTCCGACAATGCGCCGCAGACCGAACGCCGCCGCCAGCGCGACAGCGTGCGCATCCAGGTCGAGCCCGCGGGCGACGCCCTCGCGGTGAAGGTGGAGGAGATTGGCCGCCGCCTGCGAGGCCTGCTGGGGATCACGGTGGACGTGGAGGTCCTCCCGCGCGGAACGCTTCCCCGCGCCGAAGGCAAGGCCCAGCGCTTCCGCGACCTGCGCGGCGGCTGAGAAGAATCGACAGGCGAACCGGTCGGGGCGCATTGACCCTGCGCGCTTCGTCACCGGACAATCACCGGCCCGTTTTCCCCACCCCCGAGGTCACCTTGCAGAAGCCCTACGAGATCGCCCCGGACACGTTCGTCCTGCCCCTGAACATGAAGGAGGAGGGCTTCGGCGTCCTCTACCTGCGCGCGGGGGTCATCCGCGGGAAGGAGCCGGTGCTCGTGGACACGGGCTCGCCCATCCACCGCGGCGAGTACTTCGAGCAGGCCTTCTCCATCGTCGAGCCGAAGGACGTGCGCTGGATCTGGCTCAGCCACGACGACCGCGATCACTCCGGCAACCTCATGCAGGCGCTGGACATGTGCCCGAACGCGAAGGTCATCACGAACTTCATCGGGCTCGGGCGGCTGCAGGAGGAGTGGCAGCTGCCGATGGATCGCCTGATGTGGGTCAACGACGGCGACAGCTTCAGCATCGGCGACCGCACCCTCACCGCGATCCGTCCTCCGCTCTTCGACTCGCCCTCCACCCGCGGGCTCTGGGATCCGAAGACGCGCACCTACTTCAGCGTGGACAGCTTCAGCGCCATCGTCCCCGAGGAGTGCGAGGAGTCCCGCGAGGCGCCCGCCGACAAGTACGAAGAGGGCTTCTTCTGGTTCAACAGCGCGAACCACCCGTGGCACGCGCTGGCGGACGCCGCGAAGCTCGAGCGCGAGATCGACCGCATCCGCCGCCTCGACGCGCTGCACCTCGTCAGCACCCACGGACCGCACGCCACCGGCCGCACCGCCGAGCTCTGCGATCTGCTCTCCCGCGTGATCTCCAGCGAGCCCCAGGCCATGCCCGGCCAGGCGGACCTCGAGCAGATCCTCGCGCAGATGGCGTTGGCCGAAGCCGCGCCCGGACTTTGATCCCCTCGTAGCGATTCGACTACATTCGAACCCTGTAACCTCTTGAAAGGGACGGGATGACAGCCCTTCGGCAACTCGGTCTGCTCGGACTGGGGGCACTGGCCCTCGCCGGCTGCAAGGTCCTCAACACCAGCGACGGTGAGAACGTGCAGGGCCGCGGCGCCCAGGCCTTCGACCCCTACGCGGGTCCTGCGTCCGGCGTGATCCGGCTCAGCCTGCAGATGGTGAACGGCTGCGCGATCCTCGCCACCGGTGAGCCGGTCGGAAAGAACGGCCTCAACATCCCCTACCCGGACAACTGCGATCCAGGTCAGCTCCCGCCGCACCAGGCGCCGACGCCGGAGCCGCTGAAGCTCCTCACCGACACCGACTACTTCCTCCACCAGTTCACCGTGATGGACTGGGTGAAGGACGTGCACAACGACCCGCGCGACATGGGCGCGGTGATGAAGTGGTTCAAGTCCGGTACGCGGTTGAAGAACCTCGACTGGACGAACCTCAGCGTCACCTCCGACGCGTGGGCGCCGAACTACCAGTTCGTCACCCCCACTGCGTTCATCCACAAGGTCGGCTTCGGCGGCGCGAACTGGATGACCCGCCAGGGCGACACCTTCACCGTCGAGATCCTCGACGCGGACGGCAAGGTCCGGCAGACGCAGACCTACGACCGCAAGGCCTTCCTCTCCGAGAACCCCATCGCCGGTCACACGCAGCTCGGCTGGGAGCACCGCAACATCGGTGCGCCGCGCTTCCCCGGCGACCTCGAGGTCCAGCCGATCAAGGATCCCGGCCCCGGCCACTTCCCCGCCAACCCCGAGGCCACGAAGACCTTCGCGCGCTTCGAGATGGTGATGTCCACCCAGCCGAACCGGAAGCTCAACGTGCCGAAGGAGCTCGCCGGTGACGGCGCCATCCGCGTCACCTGGAGCCAGCTCCCGAACGAGCCCTTCTACTTCCCCGTCCGCTTCCTCCGCACCGAGGAGGTCGCGCGCAACTGCTGGAGCGGCACCAACCCCACCGAGCGCGTGGCCTGCGGCTTCGGCCTCAAGCCGGAGGCGAAGCTGGGCACGCCGAAGAACGGCAAGTTCTACGAGCCCGGTGAGCAGGTCTTCTACAAGCTCGCGGCGAAGGACGGCCACGGCAACTACCTGCACCACCCGGACTGGTTCCCCACCTGGAACGAGTACGCGGAGGACAAGGCCAACGGCCTCATGTACGCGAGCACGTACCACTACTTCACGCTGCACGAGCAGGACACCGCGACCGCGGCGAAGATCGTGGGCCCGCTGCACAAGCTGAACACGTACTACGACGAGCTGAAGCCGCCCTACCTCCAGTTCCCCGAGCAGGACTTCAACTGGGTGTCGGACTTCCTCAACGGCGACAACGGCATCCCGGGCGGGCGTTCGAACCGGCCGCCGTCGCTCTGGAACTTCAAGGTCCCCGCGGATGCCGAGCCGGGCACCTACGCGCTCATCTGGAAGGTGAACCGCCACTTCCTCGGCGAGCGCTTCACCAAGACCGAGGTCTTCCACTTCCCCGTCGGTCAGGAGGAGCCCACCGCGTATCCGGGCCAGGTCGGCAACTGCCAGATCTGCCACCGCGCGCAGATGTCGCTGGAGAACGTGCGGCACGGCATGAGCGTGGACCACGTGGAGGCCTGCAAGGGCTGCCACAACCGCGACATCGTCCCCGCGCAGCGGCTCTTCCCGCACCAGGCGCTCATCCACCAGGTGCACATGTCGTCGGAGAAGTACCCGGTGGCGAAGAACGACTGCACCATGTGCCACCTGACGAAGGCGGGCGCGCTGCGGCCGTCGATCCTCGTCTGCGGCGCCTGCCATCCCTCGCCGCACGGCGGTCACTTCGACGGGCTCGTCACCACCACGGACTACGAGCCGGGCAGCGTGTACGGCAACTGCGCGTCGTCGTGTCACGTGAACACGCCCCCCACCGGCCACATCTACCCGCAACAGTAGAGAGCCCGAGAACACCATGCTGACGGCACGCACCCACGCCGCGGTCCTCACGCTCGCTGCGACCGCCCTGTTCATCCCCGGCTGCCTCGAGCAGCCCGAACCCCACCTCGAGCCGCGCAACGGCGCGCAGCACTTCGCGGATCTCGGACAGCCCACCGCGCACCTCTACGGGCACGTCTGGGATCCGGAGATCATGTGGTACCTGCTCGCGATGTGCGACGGCGAGCCGGCGCCCTGCCCGGCCGATCCGGCGAGCTTCCCCAACGTCCCCGCGCACGAGCTCTCCATCCTCCGCGGCGCGCAGGTGGTGGTGATCGACCCGCTCGACGAGAACGTGGCCTATCCGGCCGAAGAGACCACCGGTGACGACGGCGAGTGGTTCGTCGGCAACGTGCCCTTCCGCGAGGACGTCCCCTTCTTCGCGCTGGCGGAGGTCCCGCCCGCCGGCCTGCGTCCTCCTCCCGCGGGCCTCGAGGGCTTCCCCATGCCGGCGCCCGCGAACTACCTGCCCACGCTCGACCTCAAGCCGATCGCCACGAACTACACCATGTGCATGCAGCAGCAGACGTCGGTGCTCGGGCACAACGGGATCCTCGAGGCGGTGGCGAAGCACCTCACCGCCGAGGGCACGCCGACGACGGTGAACGACCTCATCGACAGCGAGCGCTTCGCCGGCGTGGTGGTGTGGTGGCTCCTGCAGCCGGTGCCGCCGGGCATCCACGTCCCTGCGTTCGGCACCCGGATGACCGCCGACGTCGGCGAGGTGCTGAACATCGACTGGGCGCCGCCGGGCCTGCTGCCGGAGGAGATCCAGAGCGAGCGCGGCTTCTTCGTGAACATGGACGAGGACTTCTCGCCGATGGGCATCACCGTCACGCTGGTGCGCCCGGCGGACGGCAACAAGGAGATCACCTGGACCCCGGTGGACCCGGTGGAGGATCCCGAGCAGGGCCGCCCCTGGCAGTTCGGCGAGCTGCCGCCGATGACCGTGTCGCCCGGCATCATCATGTTCAGCGAGCTGCCCTCGTACGCGGAGAGCCTCCCCATCCCGCCCTGGGCCTGCCTGCCGCAGTAGCCTGCGCGGCTCAGCGTTCGCCGTTGAGTCCAGAGCCGTCCGAGCCTTCAGGGTTCGGGCGGCTCTTCTTTTCAGCGCGTCTCAGCGACCGAGGTGCCCGTGCGCCGCCTCGAGCGCCGCGACGAGCTCGCGCTCCAGCGCTCCACCCACCTCCTGCGCGAGCGGCACGAGGAAGGTCTCCGTCTCCTTCACGTAGCGCTCGGTGAAGCGGCGGTCTGACTGCAGCACGAGGTCCCGGAGGTTGTCGGTGCGGTCCGCGATCTTCAGCCGGCGCACGTCGCGGTCCGGATGCCGCGCGAGCCCGGCGAGGTACTCGGCCTTCGCCACCCCATGCGGCCGCGTCACCGCGCTCACCAGCGAGAGCACGCGAGGTCCCGCCACCGCTTCGACGCGCGCGGGCGTGACCGACTTCGAATCCTCCAGCGCGTCGTGCAGCAGCCCCGCCGCGCACAGCTCGAGGTCCGGCTGCGCGCCCTGCGGCGCCGCGTCGAAGAGCCGGCGCGCGACGGAGATGGGATGGAGGATGTAGGGCGGCCCGTGATGCCGCGTCTGTCCCTCGTGTGCTTCTGTGGCGAGCGCCAGCGCCGAGCGCAGCAGCGGGTGGGACTCGAGCAGCGCGTCGAACGAGTTGAGCGCGGACATGCCGCGAGCCTACGCCTTTGGCGCTACCCGCGGACGACGCCCTTCACCGGTCGGTGGTCGCTCTGACCGTCGTTGCCCAGCGCCTTGCCGCCGCCCACCGCCTGCAGATCCTTCGAGCGCAGCACCCAGTCGATGCCGCGCTTGCCGTGGCTGGGCGCGTGCTGCGCGCGGGCGACCTTCTTCAGCGGCTGGGCGATCCCGTCGCTCCACTTCGCGTTGAAGTCGCCCATCACCAGCGTGCGCGGCCCCTGCTTCTCCATCCACTGCGCGAGCGCGTCACGCTGCCTGCGCCAGAGCTTCTCCGCTGCGCCGCCGAGGTGCTTCGAGGGAACGAAGTGCACCACCGCCACCGTCCACAGCTCGCCGGTCTCCTTGTGGCGCAGCTTCGCCCAGACGATGTGCTTGCCCCGATGCACCGTGGGCCCCGCGGCGTTCGACTGGATGCGGGTGGGCGGGCTGAGCGGCGAGGTGCCCTGCTCCACGAGGTTGAACTTGTCCTTCCGCCACGCGAGCACCTGGCCCACGCGGTCTCCGTCACCGTCGCCCTTCGGGTTCGGGTTGTAGAAGGACCACGCCTTCTCGTTGTCGGTGATCTTCTCGTGGCCCCAGCTGAACTCGGCGAACCCGAGCACGTCCGCCTGCGCCGCCACGCGATCGAAGAGCTTCTCGTCCGCCGCCTCGCCGCCCTTCTTGTAGCGGGAGGGCCAGTTGAAGGTGACCGCGCGCACGTTCGCGTCCTTGCCCTTGTCGCCCTTCCCGCCGCCGAGCTTCTCGATCGCCTGCGCCAGCGCGTCCTGTCCGGGCCGTCCGAGGCTCCCCGACTCGTTGCCGAGCTTCGGCGTGTCGCGCTTGAAGGCCTTCACCGCTTCGAAGGTCGAGCGCGAGAACACGCCATCGACCTTGCCCACGTCGTACCCGAGCCGCGCGAGCCGGCGCTCGACCTGCTCTACCCCCGCGCCCTTCATTCCGAGCGTGACGAACGCTTCGCTGCGGCCCTCGCGCCTCTGCGCCATCTTCTTCAGCGCCGAGAGCGACGCCCCGTCGAGCACGCCCGTCGCCGGCAGCCCCCACGCCTTCTGGAAGGTCCGCAGCGCGTCGCGGAAGCCGGCGGTCGGCACCCCATCCACCTTCCCCGGGTCGTAGCCAGCCGCCCGGAGGATCTTCTCCGCCTGCCGGATCGACGAGGTGGACGCCGGAGCGGCCGCGGCCGCAGTGGAGGAGGCGGTGACCTTCGACGAGAGACCGGAGAGGGTGCCTGCGCTCATGTGGGCATCATCGAGACCCACATCCACCCAGTTGCGCGGGCCCTGTGCGATTTTCTCGGACGGTGAGAAAGCGCACGGTGCCGGCGCGCGCCCAGCCCGGTTGAAGAAATATCAAGTGGCCCCTACCCTGTTTCAATGACAGGGGCGGAGGCTCTCGAGGCCATCCGGGGCCTTGCTCGGGCGGGGCGCATCGATGTGGTGGACCACGCAGCGCAGCGGATGCGGCAACGTCGAGTGCAGTTCGGCGATCTCCGGCATGCCCTCGAGAACGCGCGAGCGGCCGCGGCGCAGCCCGACGAGAGGTGGAAGGTCGACGGGCCGGATCTCGATGGAGACGACCTCACGGTGGTCGTCGTCGTTGAAGACGGTCTAATTGTCGTGACCGTGTACTGAGTTGAGGACGCCATGCAGCGATGCACCACATGCGGCAACGAGAAGTTCGACCGGGCCCGGCGAAAGGTCACCGTGGAGCTTCGTATCCGGCATGAAGGCCGCGAGCGCGACCTGGGCGTCTTCGCGCACGTTCCTTCCCGGCGCTGCACGAAGTGCGGGACTCACTTCGAGTCGGCTGGGGATCTCGAGCGCTTCGAGCTATCGGCTGCCGAAAGGCTGATGGCGCTCGGACTGCGGGCGGGAGGAATCCTTCGCTTTGCGCGGAAGGCGCTGGGCATGCGCGCCGTCGACCTCGCCGAGCTGCTCGACGTGACGCCGGAGACGATCTCGCACTGGGAGAATGACCGCCGGGAGATCGACCTCAAGGCGCTGGTCGTGGTTCGTGACCTCATCCGCGATCGGATCGAGGGCGGCACTCGGACGGCGGACCAGCTCAAGGCGCTCCGTGCACCTCGGCTGCCGTCGGAGCCCATGCACGTGGAGCTTTGAACGCGGCGACCCGTCGTCCCCTCACCACGCACTCATCGGACCGAGCAGGATGACGCGCTCGTGGCCGTTGGCCTTCAGCAGCTCCGCGGCACGCGAACTCCGGGCACCGGTGCGGCAATAGACGACGACCTCGCGCTCCGGCGGGCCCAGCTCCTCCATCCGCTGGGGCAGCTCGTCCACCGGGATGTTCACCGCGCCTTCGAGGTGGCCCTCGGCGAACTCCTCGGGAGAGCGCACATCGAGCAGCAGCGCGCCGGCCGCCACCGCCGCGTGCGCCCGCGCAGAAACATCGTTGGCCTCGGAGGCGGACGGGACGTCGCTCCCCTTCATCCGCGCGCTGCAACCGACGGAGACGGAGAGCGAGAGGCAGACGACCGCGAGCAGAAGTCTCATGGCCGGAACTCTACGCCCGAAAGCCGAAGCCCCCGGACCCAATGAATGGATCCGAGGGCTTCAGTCTGTCGGGGAGACAGGATTTGAACCTGCGACCCCCTGGTCCCGAACCAGGTGCTCTACCAAGCTGAGCCACTCCCCGATATTGGTGCTGTAGGTCCCGCCGAAACGGACGCGGTATCTATCCCGCGTCCCACCCTGAGTCAACGAAGGATCTGCCCGCCCCTCACTCCTGCGCCGCGCCCGCCCGCCCTCCGGCCGATAGAGGCTGGACCTACCCGATCCGCGCGGATGACCCTCCCCCTCAAGGATGAATTTGCAGTCTTGTCAGACACTTGGCACATGGATCAGGCTTTGCTCTGGCGCGCCCCTGTCATGCCACGCCCGCGTCCCACCGTTCTGATCAGCGACGACGAACCCCTGATGGTCTCCGCCCTCGCGCGGCAGGCTCGCCGTGAGGGTCTCGACTTCCTCAGCGACACCTCGTCGGAGCGCGTGCTCGAGCTCGTCCGCGCGCACCGCCCCGAGGTGGTCATTCTCGACATCAACCAGCGCATCGACGGTCGCGATCTGCTCGCCCAGCTGAAGCGCGATCCCGAGACGAAGGACACCGCGGTGGTGGTGCTCTCCGGAAACGACGATCAGTTCACCCGCACGCTCTGCCTGCAGCTGGGCGCGGACGACTACCAGACGAAGCCGGTGGACCCGACGTTCATGATCCGCATCTCGCGCCTCGCGCACGAGCGAGCGGGAGGCTCCCGCGGTCCTCACGACGACGGCGGCGGCGCGATCGCCTCCGCGGCCTAGCCACGCGCGGCCCGGCCGCAGCGGTCAGACGAAAAACGACTCAGCTCCCGCGGATGTCGCGGATGGCCTGGGCGTAGCTCTTCGCGCCGAACACCGCGCTGCCCGCCACGAGCACGTCCGCACCGGCGGCGATCACCTGCGGCGCGGTCTGCGCGTTGATCCCGCCATCGACCTCGATGTGCAGCTTCGTCAGCCCGCGTGCGTCGGCGAGCGCGCGCAGCCTGCGCACCTTCTCGATCGCGCGAGGGATGAAGCTCTGCCCGCCGAAGCCCGGGTTCACGCTCATCACCAGCACCAGGTCCACCTCGTCGAGCACCTCCTCCACCGCGCTGACCGGCGTCGAAGGATTGAGCACCACCGCCGGCCGAGCTCCCGCGGCGCGGATCTGCTGCAGCGTCCGGTGAAGGTGCGGCGAGGCCTCTACATGCACGGTGAGCACGCTCGCGCCCGCCTTCGCGAACTGCTCCACGTAGCGCTCCGGCTCCACGATCATCAGGTGCACGTCGAGCGGCAGCGTCGTCGCCCGGCGCACGGCCTCCACGATCACCGGCCCGAGCGTGATGTTCGGCACGAAGCGGCCGTCCATCACGTCCACGTGCACCCAGTCCGCGCCCGCGGCTTCGATCGCGCGGACCTCCTCGGCGAGGCGACCGAAGTCGCAGGACAGGATCGAGGGAGCAACGATCACACGGCGCGCAGTCATGCGGCGCTTCTTATCCTCCCGACTCCAAAGCGCCAGCGGCTCCAGATTGCCCGCCCGCCCTCGCCTCGCGCTCGAGCGCCCGCCACATCAGTCGCACGTTGCCCGCCTGCCCCTCGCCGGGGATGAAGCGCCAGCCCCACGCCTCGACCTCCGGCCGCAGCCCGACGCTCTTCGCCGCCGCGTCCTCGCCGAGCCCCTCCGCCCGCGCTCGCCGCACGTCCTCCTCCAACCCCTTCAGGTAGGTCCGGGTGCGCTCCACGATCTCCCGGTCGCCGAGCTCTCCATGCCCGGGCACCACGCGCTCGAACGGCAACTCCAGCACCGCATCGAGCGTGCGGCCGAACGCGAGCGGATCTCCTCCCGCCTCGTCATCGATCCGCGGCAAGTAGCCGTTGAGCACGAGGTCTCCGGCCACCAGCAGCGCGCGCGCGGGCAGCAGCGCCACCAGATCTCCATCCGTGTGCCCCACCCCCGGATGCCACACGCGCACCTCCTCGCCGCCCACCAGCAGCGAGACCTCGCGCGAGACCTCCACGTACGGCAACGCGCACAGCGGCCTCGCCGTGCTGCCCCGCGCGCCCTCGAAGAGCGGCTGCCTCGGTGGATCGAAGCCCGGGGGACCTTTCGCCTCCACGCGCTCACCCGCGGCGCCGCAGGTCCCGTCCTCCGCCATCAACCGCGCGCGCGTTCGGGGATGCACCATCACCGCGCCCGCGTGCCGGAACTCGCCCGCGCCGCCCGCGTGGTCGCCGTGTGAGTGCGTGAGCACCATCCGCCGCACCTGCCGGCCGAGCTCCCCTTCCACCTCCGCGCGCAGCCGCCGCGAGAAGCCGAGCATCTTCGGATCCACCAGCAGCGCGCCGCCGCCATCGACGATCACGGTGCTGTTGCCGCCACCGCCGAGCCACACGCGCACGCCGTCGTCGATCGGCCTGCGCTCCATGTGCAGGAACGCGCCCGCTCCACAGGCGAGCATCAACGCACACATCGTCGCGGGCAGGGCCACGCGGAGGGTCGCGCGCAGTCTCCGTGATACCGTTTCGGCTCTGTCAGTCATGAACGCTCAGGCTCCCGTCCCGTCCGCCTCGCCTGCCGCGCCGGCGCAGGCCTCTCCGTCGAAGCGCGAGCAGAAGCTTCAGTCCATCCTCGAGGTCGCGCAGGCGATGACCGCCGAGCGTCACCTCGACCAGCTCCTCCCGCTCATCCTGTCGCAGGCCGCGCGGGTGGTCGAGGCGGAACGCTGCTCGCTCTTCGTGCTCGACCGCGACCGGGACGAGCTGTGGTCGAAGGTCGCGCAGGGCACCGCGAGCGAGATCCGGGTGAAGAACGGCCAGGGCATCGCCGGCGCGGTGGCGCAGACCGGCTCGGTGCTGAACCTCGCGGACGCCTACGAAGACGAGCGCTTCAACCGCTCCTTCGACGACGCCTCGGGCTTCCGCACCCGCTCGCTGCTCTGCGTGCCCATGCGCGACGCCGCGGGAGAAGTGACCGGCGTGCTGCAGGCGCTGAACAAGACCGACGGCACCTCCTTCACCGACGACGACGCCGAACTCTTGATGGTCCTCGGCGGCCAGGCCGCGGTGGCGATCGAGAACGCGCTGCTCCACGACGAGATCAACCGGCTCTTCGAAGGCTTCGTCGCCGCGTCCGTCGTCGCCATCGAGTCGCGCGATCCGACGACCGCCGGTCACTCCGGCCGCGTGGCGGACCTCACCGTCTCGCTGGCCACCACGTTGGAGCGCCTGGAGCGCGGGCCCTACGCGAACCTCCGCTTCAGCGGCGCGGAGCTGCAGGAGCTCCGCTACGCGTCCCTGCTGCACGACTTCGGCAAGGTCGGCGTGCGCGAGCCAGTGCTGGTGAAGGCAGAGAAGCTCTACCCGCACGAGCTCGACCTGATGCGCGCGCGCTTCGAGCTCGCGCGTCAGGACCGCCGCCTGCGCAGCTACGAGCGGCGGCTCCAACGCGTAAGAACCATGGGACCCGAGTCCTTCGCGGACGTGGACGCGGAGGAAGAGGAGCGCCTCTCACGTGAACTCGCGGAGCTCGACGCGTTCTTCGAGTTCGTCCTCACCTGCAACCGTCCCACCGTGCTCGCGCAGGGCGGCTTCGAGCGCCTCTCCGAGCTGTCACACGTGACCTTCGAAGACTCGCGCCGCGCGCCGCGCCCGCTGCTGACCGAGGGCGAAGTTCAGAAGCTCAGCATCCCGAAGGGCTCGCTCTCGAAGGAGGAGCGCCTCGAGATCGAGAGCCACGTCGAGCACACCTTCAAGTTCCTCACGCAGATCCCCTGGACGCGCAGCCTGCGCAACGTCCCGGAGATCGCCTACGCGCACCACGAGAAGCTCAACGGCAACGGCTACCCGCGCGCCATCCCCGACCGGCAGATCCCCGTGCAGTCGAAGATGATGGCCATCAGCGACATCTTCGACGCGCTCACCGCCTCCGACCGGCCCTACAAGAAGGCCGTGCCGGTGACGCTCGCGCTCGACATCCTCCATCAGGAGGCGAAGGCCGGTCAGGTGGACGGCGAGCTGCTCCGGGTCTTCGTCGAAGCGGAGATCCCTCGCCGCGCGTTGGGGCTGAAGTAGCCCCGGCCAGACGGCCGAGGCCTGTTGCCCGGACTAGCCGGTGACGGTGTGCAGCCGCAGGCTGTTGATCTTCCCCGGCTGGCCCACCGGCGCGCCGAAGACGATCACCACGCGGTCGCCCTTCGCCACCAGCCCACGCGCGAGCAGCTCTTCCTCCACGCGCTTCACCATCGACTCGGTGTCGCTGATCGGCTCGAGCACGCGCGGGACCACGCCCCACAGGAGCGCGAGCTTCCGGCGGACCTCCTGGTTCGGGCTGAAGGCGATGATCGGCACGCCCGGCCGGAAGTGCGACAGCAGCCGCGCGGTCATGCCACCCAGCGTGAACGCGGCAATCAGCGTCGCCCCCGACTCACGCGCCGCACGGCAGGCGATGCCGGCGATGGTCTCGGGGAACGAGGCGGGGATGCTCACCGGATCGCTGATCATCCGCGTCCCGGCCACGCGCATCGACGACTCGGCGGCGAGGAGGATGCGGTCCATCATCTGCACCGACTCCAGCGGGTACTTGCCGCTGGCGGTCTCGCCCGAGAGCATCACCGCGTCCGCGCCGTCATAGACCGCGTTGGCCACGTCGGAGGCCTCGGCGCGCGTGGGCCGCGGGTTGTCGATCATCGAGTTCAGCATCTGCGTGGCGACGATCACCGGCAGCCTTCGCGCGTTCGCCCGGCGGATGATGTCCTTCTGGATCGACGGCACCTCTTCCGGCGGGATCTCCACGCCGAGGTCACCGCGCGCCACCATCACGCCGTCCGTCTTGTCGAGGATCGCGTCCAGCCGCGCGATGGCCTCCGGCTTCTCCAGCTTGGCGATGATCGGCACCTGCCGGCCCGCCTCCGCCATCGCCTCGCGCGCGGCATCGAGGTCCGACGGCTGCCGCACGAACGACAGCGCGCAGTAGTCGATGCCGACGCTGAGGCCGAAGATGAGGTCCTCGCGGTCCTTCGGCGTCAGCGCCTCCGCGCGCAGCGCCACGCCCGGCAGGTTGATGCCCTTGTTGTTCTTCAACACGCCGCCGTGGATGACCTGGGTGCGCACCAACTGCTTCTTGTCCGTGCTCGTCACCCGCAGCTCGAGCAGTCCGTCGTCGAGCAGGATGGTGTCGCCCGGGTTCACGTCCGCCGCGAGATGCGGGTACGTGGTGGAGACGATGAGGTCGTCCCCCGGCACCGTCTCGTCGGTGGTGATCATGAACTCCGCGCCCTCCTTCAGGAGCGTGGAGCCGGTGGTGAAGCGCCCGGTGCGGATCTTCGGACCCTGCAGGTCCTGGAGGATGCCCACCGCTTTGCGCACCTTCAGCGAAGCGGCGCGGATCTTCTTGATCGCCTCCGCGTGCTGCTCGTGCGAGCCGTGGGAGAAGTTCAACCGGGCCACGTCCATGCCGGCGGCGACGAGCCGCTCGAGGGTGTCCTGGTCGTACGAAGAGGGGCCGAGGGTACAGACGATTTTCGCGCGTCGCATAAGGGTCTCTTCGAGAATCCGACCCGGTGCGCGAGGTTGCAAGGGTCATGCGCTGCGTCACGCGCATTCCGTCACTCGGCTGCACGCTCTCGCGGCACGTTCAGCAACCACTGCGGAATGAAGCGCGGGGAATCAGCTCCGCAGCAGCAGGCGCAGGTTCTCCCGCTCCCACGCGATGGCGGCGTTGTAGAGCGGGTAGGCGCGCTCGCGGTCCCGGAAGGCGCGCGGGTGGTGCACGCGGCGGCCCGGCCCCGAACCCGAGGGGAAGAGCTGGTGGAGCATCTCGTGGAAGACGATGAACTCCACGAAGAACTTCGGCACGTCCGGCCGGTCGAGCGCGGGGTGGATCCGGATCTCGCGCGTCTGGTGGTCGTACACGCCGAGCCGGATGCTCTTCCGTCGCCGGCGTCCCGCGATGCGCCCCCAGCCGATCGCCGCCTGGATGCCGCCGCCGAAGTGCTTCTCGTTCAGCCCGTCGAAGAGCTGCTGCAAATCGAAGCAGCGGCCGCGCGGCTCGAGCGCCGACGAGTTCGCGTCCCGCGTGCGCCGGATGAGCGGCTGCCGGTCGCGGATGTAGTCGTCGAGCACCACGCCCGCGTGCCGGTCGCCGCGCCCTGCGTAGTCCGCCAGCGCGCGCAGCACCGGGTCCGGCGCGTCGAGGAACATGTGGTGCAGCCGCAAGCGCAAGGACGAAGGCGCGCGCCGGAAGCTGACCATCGTGGAGCGGTTGTCCGTCACCGCCAGGCGCACCGCGAGCCCGAGGTCCGTGGCCAGCCGGCTCGCCAGATTCTCCGCACGCGCAAGGATCACGCCGCGGTCGTAGCGGGGCTCTCCGTCGTCCGACTGCCGCTCGAGCTGTGCGCTCCCCGCCCGCGCGGTCTGCGAGAGCGCCTGCGCCGGCGAGGGCAGCAACGTGTTCCGCGCCGGCCCGACCGTCGGAGGAACGGGCGTCCGCGGCACCGGCGAGCGCTGCGGTGTGGGCCCTCTGGGATCGGACGCACCGCGCCGCGCCTCGGGCGTGGTGGCCTGGGCGGTGGGACCCGGTGCGGTGCCGAAGAGGGTGAGCTGGCGGGAGGAGGTGCTCACGCGAAGGGCGATCCTACAGAGTGCGCGACAGGACTCAAGAACCCCTCCGGCTGCGTCATTCGCCTGCCTGCACCTCGCGCCGGAGCCGCTCGCCCAGCGCCTCGACCTCGGGCCGGGTGGTGCCGAACGCGCGCAGCACGTCCGCCATCCGCTTCGCCTCCTCCACCGCGAGGCACGCGTCCCACTGTCCCTTCGCCGCCTCGAGCGACCCGTAGCGCGCCACCGCCACCGACCAGCTCCCGTCCGCTACCTGCTCGAACGGATAGAGCAGACACGCGGTGGGCTTGACCTCCGCCGGCAGGGTGCACCCCGTCTCCCGGTCGAGAAACACGCACGCGCCGTCCCTCCGCTTCAGCGACCGGCGCAGGAGCGAATGCCGGAAGTAGCCGCGGTAGAGCGGCCGTCTCGCCTCGTACTCGAGCGCCTCGTCCCGCTCCACCCACTCCTCCTCCACGAAGTGCTCCGGCCGCCGCCGCACGTGCTCGCCGATGCGCCGGATGTCCGCGCCGGTGAGCAGCGCGAGGTACTCGTCCTCCTTCACCTCGCAGCAGGAGGCGCCCAGTGCCTTCGGACAGCGCGCGCAGACGTGACTCACGGTCCCTCTTCCCGAGGCCTGCTCGAGGCCCGCAAAGGCGAAGGCGGCGGCCGGGAGGTGTCCCAGCGCGCCGCCCTCTGCTTCAGTCCCTCTTCAGTCGCTGCCTACCAGGCCCGTCCGAAGATGTTGTAGAGGCCGCGCATCACCTCGAGGCTCCGCACCGACTCGCGGGTCTTGCCCTCGTACTCCGCCGCCTGCGCCGCCCAGTAGGCCCGCTCGGCCGCCGGGAGGTTGGTGTCCGCCGCCTGGGCCTTCTTGTAGTCCCAGTCCGCCTTCAGCTGGATCGCGCGCTCGAGCTCGAACACCGCCGCCGACTGCCCCTCGCCCGAGGTCCGCTTCAGCGCCGCGTAGGAGTAGCCGCCGCCGAACGGGTCCGCGAACACCACCGGCTCGAAGCCGGCCGCCGGGGTGAGGTTCTCGTTCGAGCCCAGCCGGAACACCTTGTACTGGTCGGTGAACTCGATGTCGTAGAGCGCGGTGAAGTTCACCATGCCGTTGATCAGCGTCTGGAAACGCGTGGTCCAGGGCGGGGTCGGCTCCACCGGCTCGTTGATCATCGGGTCGCCGTTGACCGGCGGCACGTCGCTCTTCACGGGATACATGAAGCCCGCCACGTACTTCTCCGCGCGGACCATGTCCGGCAGCTGGATCTTCGCGGTGCCATCACCGTTGCGGATGAGGCCCGAGGAGAACCGCGCGCCGTCCTGCAGCCACACCCCGGCGAAGAGGCCGTAGACCTCCTTGTCGAACACGAGGCTGTAGGGCAGCGAGTACCGCGTGGCGTCCGCGCCGCGGTCCACGCCGATGAACTGCGAGTCCGTCTCGGTCAGCGCGTAGATCGCGCCGAGCTGGTCCCAGAAGTGACCGACCTCGTTGGTGCGGCGCCAGAAGTCGTAACCCTCGTTGTCGAACAGCGTGTACATGCTGCGGCCGGGGCCGCGCGGCACGTAGACGATCTCCGTGTACCGGGGCTGCGCGCCGGACGTCAGCGCGTCCTTCAGGTTCTGCTCGTCGGTGGTGTTGAAGCGCGTGTTCTGCGTGTTGTTCTCACGCAGGTGCTGCCACCGGTTGGTCGTTGCGTCCTTGCCGTAGTAGCCCGCCGCCGGCTGCGACATCTCCGCCGTGAGGTGGTTCACACCGTCGATCACCGCCATCGTCCAGTAGTTCTGGAAGATCTGATCCGGGCCGCTGTACCACTCGTGGACCTGCTCGGTCGTCCAGCCGTACGCGTCCTGGTACTGCCAGAGGCTCAGCAGCCACTGCTGGTAGAGGTTCGGCAGCGCCGAGGTGAACCGGCCGTACTTGCTCCGGAACACGCCCTGCGGGGTGAAGTTGTACCGGTCGCGGCGGAAGTTCGAGAAGACGTAGTACTCGTTGTACCGGTCGAGCCAGTCGCGCGTCATCTCGTAGAGGTCCGCACCCGAGTCCCACAGGTTGCAGGCCATGTTCGCGCCGCGCTCGCGGTCGGAGCAGTACATGTACGGCACCTCGACCGGCTTCCCGCGCGCCGCGAACTCCACGATCTTCGCCGCCCGCTGGTAGTCCTCGGGGCTGCGGTCGTACATGCGCAGGAGGAAGTTGTTGTCCTGGTTGAGGTTGCTCTCCTTCAGCGCCACCTCGATCGCCTTGTACGTGTTCTCCAGCTCCGAGTACTTCCGGTAGCTGCGGTTCTTGATCCGCGCGATGCCCTGATCCAGCGCCTTCTCGAACGTCTGGCCCTTGTCCGCGAAGTGGAACGGCAGCGTGGAGTAGTGGAACCGGTCCGTGTAGTTCGCGGAGAGCGGCGTGTAGTGCTCCACGTGCATCAGCGGGATGTCGGCGTGGGCGCCGCGCACGCGCATCGGCTTCGCCATGTTCGTGGTCGGCACCTTCACCGTCGGATCCGCCCAGGCCGAGGGGCCCTCGCTGTCCGCGCGGGTCTCGTTGAAGACCTCCACCCAGCCCACCTCCGGGCCGCCGGAGTAGGCGAAGAGGATCGCCGCCTCGTCGTACTTGCCCACGCCGTGCGCGTGGATGGGGAAGCGCGCCATGTAGTCCATCACGGTGCTGTACTCGTGCGACTGCATGTTCGAGTCGATCTGCCGCTCGGTGCGGCGGTTCGCCTCCAGCAGGTCCTCCGGCGACAGCGGCAGCACGCGCTGGCCGCCTGCGAGCACGCCGATCGTCTCCTTGCGCAGGTCCCAGTACTCGTCGCGGAAGTTCATCGCGTCGAACGAGCCCATGAAGTTGTGCGTGAGGCCGAGCGTGTGACCCACCTCGTGCTCCGCCACGAAGCGGTTGATCATGTTCCGCATCTTCGTCCACGCGTCGGTCTTCGCCTTCGCCGCGGCCGCGGTGGCCGAGAGGCCCTCCGCCTCGTAGGCGGTGCGCTTGCCCTCGTAGAAGGCCTTCATCTCCTTCGCCAGCGAGACGTAGGCGCCGTCCGAGAACTCCGCCAGCCACAGGCTGTTGAGGCCCGCCACCAGCTGCCGCTGCTCGTCGAGCTTGATGAGCTCGTCCATCCGCAGCATCTGCTCACGCGCCACCTGGCGGTAGAACGTGGCGTCGCTCATCAGCTTCTGCCGCCAGACCTCGCCCGGCGCCGCCGCGATGACCGCCGCGCGCACCTCGGGGAGGTTCACCAGCTCCTCCTCGAGCAGCGGGTTCTGCGCGATCAGCGCCGCGCCCACCGCGCGCTTGTTCGTCTTCGCCTTCGGCAGCCCGTCGTTGAGGTTCGCCTGGGTGATCATGCGGGTCTTCAGCGAGCCGTCGAGCCGCGAGAACGCCCCGCCCTTCTGCGTCCCGTCAGACGTCAGCCCGCTCTTCGACTGCGCCGGGCCACCCTCCTTGCGCGGGTCCGCCGGCTTGCGGTTCTCCGCGAGGAAGCTCCGCACGTCGTTGCCGGCGATGAGGTCGTCCACCGACAGCTCGCCGGTGATCACGTCGAGGATCTGCAGCGTGTTGCCGGCGAAGGTGTCCACGCCTGCGCCGTACATGTTCGCCACGCCCTGGATGATCTCGCCGGTCTCCGGGTCCGAGCCGGACGGGCCGTAGCCGAGCGGGCCCGCCATCTGCGGGTGGTCCACCCAGTTGAAGAGGTTGTAGCGGATGTCACCGGGGCGCACGAGCGTGCCCGGCTTGCCGCACGCCGCCGGCGCGCCCTGCGGAACGGGGTTCTCGCAGAGGAAGAACATCTGCGGGATCTGCGAGATCTCGAGGCCGCGGGGCACCGCCACCGCCTTGCGGAAGGCGCCGTCCCAGGACTCCTCGATCTGCTTCGCGGACTCCATGAGGTCCTTCGGGTAGTTCTCCGACAGGTGGTACACGACCGGGCGCGGCTGGCGCTCCGTCACCGGGATGGTGTTCCCGTTCGCGTCCTTCGCCCGCTTCCAGATGTTGTGGCGCTTGGCCATCATCAGGCGGCCGGACAGCGTGGCGCCGTGGTTCCGGTCGTAGGTCGGGCCCTCGCCGTAGTTGCCCCAGCCGTTCCGGAAGAGGCCGAACTTCTTCATCATCTTGTCGTCGTACTTCAGCGGCTCGTAGTCGGCGACGCGGCTCTCATCCACGCGCATCAGCGAGGTGCGGACCTTGATCACCGCGCCGCGGCAATCCATCGTCGGCGCCAGCCAGCAGTAGGGGATCTCGCCGTAGCCCGGGTAGTTGTACGTCGGCGCGTCCCAGTACTGGCGGACGGTGAAGTCGAAGTAGTCGAGGCGCTGCTTCCCGTTCTGCTCCGAGTAGTCCATCACCACCGCGTCGTCGCCGGGCTCCTGGTCCATCGGCTGGACGTAGCTGTTGAACTCGCCCGGACGGCCGCCCCAGCCCGCCAGCGCGATGGGCCCGAGCATTTTGTAGTTGGTGACGACGTTCCGGCCCCAGTCCACGCGCATGAAGTCGCGCTCGTACCAGGGGCGGTCCGAGTAGTTCTCGACGAGCACGTTCGACTGCTCGCCGGTCGCCGGGTTGTACTCACGGATCCGGTCGAAGTGCCCGGTGATCCGCCAGGCCCCCACCGGCGCGCCGCGGTACGGCTTGCCGTCCACCGACACCACCTTGCCGATGGTGGACTTCTCCCGGTCCACCTTCGCGTCCGAGCCGGGGAAGTACTCGTAGGTGCGGTACGCCACGAGGTACTGCTCCTGGACCTCGAAGCGGACCTTGTCCACGTCGCCCTGGTAGCCCTCGAAGGTCACCGCGCTCGTGGGGGGCACGCCCACCACGGTGTCGCGGATGTACCAGGTGCCATCCAGCAGGTCGGACTTCTTGATGTAGTTCGGCTGCGTGCGGTCGATCAGCTCGGGACCGCGGCTGCAGCCCGCGGCCACGGCCAGGGCGACCAGCGCCGGCAGCATCTTCACGAAGCGGCTAGGCATCTTCATTGCTCCCAGAATGCTTGAGTCGGAGGTGCGGGTGGCCATGGCTTAGAAGGTCCTCCCGTACGCCTCGTACATCGCGCGCATGATGTCGAGGTCGCGGATGCGGTTGCGCACCGCCCCGGTGATGTCCGCCTTCGCCTGCTCCACCAGCGTGGGGTTGCCCTGCTCGGAGGTGGAGAGGTAGCGGCGCGGGTCCTCGAGGTACCAGTGCCAGATGTTCGCCTCCTTGATGAGGCGCACCGCCGGCGTGTCCACCGTGTTGGTGGTGGGCTGCACCGCCGCGTAGCGCGCGCCGGAGACGGGGTCGGTGGTCTCGAACATCGTGTAGCCCGCCGGCACCGTGAACTGCTCGCCGCCACCGAGGCGGAACACCTGGTTCCGCTTCGCGTAGTCCATGTCGTAGTTCACGTTGAACAGCGCCATGCCGAAGTAGAGCGCGTAGATGCGGCTCGTCCAGGTGGAGGGGATGTTCGTCTGCGCCGCGTTGATGTGGATGCTCGTGTCCACCGGCGGGTTCTTCGGGTAGTCGAACCCCTCGATGTACTCCTTGCCGTTCACGTGCACCGGGTAGAGCACCTTCGAGCTCGTGCCGGTGGCGTCGGTATAGAGCGTGGGGCGGATGCTCGTCGCGATCGCGTCACCCATCCAGAGCGACCCGAACACGTCGTTCAGCTCGTCCTTGAACATCAGGTAGTACGGGATGTTGTAGCGGTTCATGTCCGCCACCCGGTCCACGCCGATGAAGTCCGCCTGCGGCAGCACCGCGCCGTAGTACGCGCCGACCTGGTCGAGGTAGTGACCCGCCTCGAGCATCCGGTTGTAGAAGCCGAAGCCGCTCTTCACGTCGTACCGGCTGTACATGCGCCGGGCCATGCCGCGGCTGAGGTCCGCCTGCGCGGTCCCACCGTAGAGCTCCTGCAGCCGGTCCTTCGCGTCCTGGCTCAGCTTGCCGAAGTCCTCACCGGTTTCGATCAGATCCCACCGGGTCTCGGTGCGAGCGAGGTTCGGGTTGTTCGGATCCCGCAGCGTGACGTTGCGGCGCAGGTAGAAGCCCACGTCCGGCACGCTCATCACCTTCAGCAGGTCGTTGATGCCGTCGAAGACCGCCATGGTCCAGTAGTTCTGGATGATGGGGTCGTAGCCGAAGGCGCCCTTGGCGAAGTTCGGCACGTTCTGCGCGTTCGGGCCCTGGCCGCCGTACACCGCGTGCATCCAGTGCTTGTAGACGTCCGCCGCGTCGATGAACGTGTTCGCCGCCCGGTTCATCGGCGCGAAGTGGTTCCAGTTGTAACGGTCGCGCCGGAAGTGGGTGAAGAAGTAGTCGTTCCAGTAGCTCTCGAGCCGCGTCTTCTGGATCTCGTAGATGTCCGGGCCGCGGTCCCACCGGTTGCAGGTGAGGATGTAGCCGGCGTGGTCGTCCGTGCAGAACATGTACGGGACCTCGGCCGGCGCGCCGACCGCCGCCACCGCCGCGGGTGCGGGCTCCGGGTTGTTCCGGAGCAGGAGCTTCATCTCCTCCTGCTTCGCCTGGACGTCCGCCCACTTCATCAGCTTGCGCTTCTTCAGGTTGCCGATGCCCGAGGCGATCGTCGTCTCGAGATCCTCACCGGTGATCGTCGCGAACTTCAGCGGCACGGTGCTGTAGTGGAAGCGCTCGGTGTAGGCCGGCACCGCGGTGTTCGTCTTCAGCGCGTTGACCACCGGCAGGTCGTAGCCCGCGCCGGTCACCTGGAGCTGCTGGCCGTTGGAGGCGGGGTAGTTCCGCTTGTCCTGCGGCAGGTTCACGTCGAACACCTCGACGTAGCCCGGCTTCGTGCCACCGGAGTAGCCGAAGATGATCGCCGCCTCGTCGTACTTGCCCACGCCCTGCCAGTCGGCGTTCACCTTGCCGCCGTAGTCCATGATCGACGAGTACTCGTGGTCGTGCAGACCGGCCGCGAGCTGAAGCTCGGTGCCGTCGGAGGCGATCTTCAGGTCCGCCGGGGTCAGCGGGACGACCGGCTGGCCGTTCTGGATCAGCGTCAGCGTCTCGCGCTTCAGCTCCCAGTACTTGTCGAAGTAGTTCACCGCGTCGTACGAGCCCTGGAAGTTGTGGCGCAGGCCGAGCGTGTGACCCACCTCGTGCTCGGAGGTCGCGCGCCAGTTGCTCTGCTGGAACTTCACCCGGAGCTCGTCGTCCGCCTTCAGGCGCGCGTCCTTCTGGTTCATGCCCTCCGCCACCAGCTGCGCGACGCGGAGCTGACGGTTGCGGGCCTCCTTGATCGCGAGGGTGACGTAGGTGCGGTCCTCGAAGAAGTCGTCGAGGTAGATGTTCTTCCGCGAGGCGTACTCACGGCGCGCCTCGTACATGGCGAGGATGTCGCCCGGGCGGGTCAGCACGCTGCGCATCGCGTCGCGCACGCTCGCCGAGTCGAAGCCCGCCTGCTGCTGCAGCGCCTGCGGCAGCATCCCCAGCACGTCCGCCTGCGCGTCCGGGTTGTCGAGGATCAGCGACTCCAGCGCCGGGTTCTGCGCCAGCCGCTCGGCCGCCGCGCCCATCCGGTCACCGGTCGCCACCGGCAGGCCGCCAGAGGCCTTGAGGGTGGTCATCACCGACTGCGCCTTCGGCGTCAGCTTCGTGAAGGGGCCCTGCGCGATCTCGCCGGTCTGCTGGACCTGCTCGCCCTGCAGCTCCGCGACGAGCTTGCCGTTCACCGTGTTGATGGCGCCGTTCTTCCCCGCGTAGCTGAGGTTGCTCAGCATGTAGTCGCGGATGTCGGTGCCCTGCATGATCTCGTCGACCGAGTAGTCGCCGGAGAGGATGTTCACCATGTTCAGCGCGGTCTGCGCCTGGCGCGCGATGCCCGCGGAGTAGGTGTTCGCGTTGGCCGAGATGATCTCGCCGGTCTCCGGGTCCGCGGAGGACGGGCCGTAGCCGAGCAGGCCGTTGGCGATCGCGTCCGGGATCGTCCAGAGGAAGTTGTAGCGGAGGTCGCCGAAGCGGGCCTCGAAGCCCTTCGGGCCGCAGGCCGCCGCGTCGCCGTCCGTCACCGGGTTGTTGCAGACGACGAACATGTCCGGCACGCCGTCGAGGTTCTGGCCCTGGCCCCGCGCCGCCGCCACCGCGCGACGGAACGCCCGGTTCCAGTTCTGGCCCAGCGTCTGCGCCGTGACCCAGTACTTGTCGTACTCCGCCTGGCCGCCCATGCGGCGCGCGGGGGGCACGTAGTAGACGATCGGCTTCGGCTGCCGCTTGTCCATGGGGATGGGCCGCGACCAGTCCACGTTGCCCTGCGCGTCACGCTCGAAGGACGACTCCCAGATGCGGTGACGGTTGCCGAGGTAGATGACGTCCGACTCGTTGATGCCGAAGCGGCGGTCGTAGTTGAGGCGCTCGGTGCGGAAGTAGCCGAACTTCGCCATCGCCGAGTTGTCGTAGATGAGCGGCTCGTAATCGAGCGTGCGGTTCGGATCGACCTTCGCGATCGAGGTCCGCATGTTGATCTGCTGCGCGGTGCAGTCGTAGCCGTAGCCGATGGTCAGGAAGCAGAACGGCACGTTGCCGTAGCCGCGGAAGAACATCGTGTCCGGGCGCGCGTTGTAGCGGCCGGTGAACTCGAAGTACTTGAGCTTCTGCTCGCCGTTGACGTTGTCGTACTCCTGCCGCGGCCAGTCGTACGGGTCGGTTCCCGGCTCGTTCGGGTAGATCCAGGTGGAGAAGTTCGCCTGACCGGTGGGGTTGATGACGCCCCACGAGCCCAGCCGCTTCCCGAACACCTGCGCGGTCCAGTTCACGCGGATGAACTCGCGCTCGTTCCAGGCCCGGTCCGTCATGTTCTCGGTGATGACGTTCGTCGTCTCGCCGGTGGACGGGTTGTAGGTGCGCTGGATGTCGAAGTGCTTCTCGATCGGGTACGCCACGACCGGAGCGCCGTAGTACTTGTGGCCGCCGGTGCAGACGCGCGCGTCGCCCTCGCCCTTGCAGACGCGGGTGGTGATGCCGGAGGGCTTCGAGGAGTCCTCGATGGTGCCGTCCTGGCCCTGGATCATCGGGTAGGAGCGGTAGCCGACGAGGAACTGCTCCTGGACCTCCCAGACGACCTTCTCGAGGTCGCCGGTCTCACCCGCGAAGGTGAAGCCGGTGTTGGGGGGCGTGTCGGTGACCGTGTTGCGGAAGTACCAGACCCCGTCCAGCAGGTCGGCCTTCTTCATCACGTTCGGCTGCACGTAGGAGATGTCGCCGTTGCTCTGGGCGCAACCCACCGCCATCAGGGCGACGGCGGCTGCGGCCAGCCAGCGGTTGTGCATCCGGTTCATATTGCCTCCGTACTGGGTGCTGCGAAGCATCGTGAAAAGGGTCGTCAAGGTGGTGGGCGGGATCAGAAGGAGGTGGAGAGCCCGAGCGAATAGCTCGTGTAGCCACCGGTGTAGTAGGGCGAGTACCAGGGGATGCGGAACGACTTGTTGTCCGCGCTCTTCGGGGCCTGCGCCACCGCGTAGCCGAACGAGGCGGCCACGGTGTCGGTGATGCGGTAGCTCACGCCGAAGCTCCCCATCATCGTGTCCATCTGGCCCTGCTCGCGGACAATGCGGTTGCCGTTCGAATCCACCGCGCGCGACGAGTACTCGTCGAGCCCGTCGGACACCGCGTAGGCCCAGCGCTTGGACATGTTGATGCCCATGGAGAGGCCGAGCTTCGGCAGCACCTGGTAGGAGGCGTTGAGGCCGCCCGAGAGCGCCCACAGAGAGGGCACGCCGCGCAGCCCGCACTCCGACTCCGCGGTGCGGCAGAGGAAGATGAGGTTCTCCATGTCGTCGCGGCGCGAGCGCTGCCGGTCGGAGAGCGTCTGGGTGATCTCGCCGTAGAACGTCTTCGACGCGCCGATGCGGCCGCCGAGGTTGAACTTGCCGAATTGCCGCCCGAGGCCGACGCCGCCGGAGAGGCTGGTGATCGTCCCGCGGAAGAGGCTGTCGAGCCCGATGGGGATCGTCGCGCCGAGGCTCGGGCTCACGGTGATGCCGGTGAGCTTGTCCTTGTAGAGGTTGCCGGCGGAGAGCCCGAGGCCGATGTCGCTGTAGTTCCAGTGACGGCCGAGGCTGTTGTTCGGGTTGGTGAACTCGTACGAGCCGGAGAGGTTGCCGCTCGCGTTGAGCTTCACGCCGCCGAGCTCGAACGAATACGACGGCGCGACCGAGAGCGAGGAGCCGACGTAGGCGAAGTACGGATCGCCGGTGACGGTGCCCGAGCCCATGCTGTTGCCGAGCGAGAGGCCCACGCGGAACGGCTTCTCCTTCCGGGCCTCGGCGGTCGTCGCGGTGGCGGCGGCAGCGCCGGCCTCCTTTGCACCGTCGGTGGCGATGCTCGCCGCGTTCGCCCGAGGCGCCAGCGCGCCCTGGTTCGGATTGGGCGTGGCCGGAGCGGCCTGCGCGGTGGCGGACGCGGGCGCAGCTTCCGCGGCAGTGTCGATCAGCGCGTCGTCGGCAAAGGCCGCCGCGGGCGCGAGCGTCAGGGCGAGAATGGCTGCCAGAAGCTTCCTCAAGTCAGCACCTCCACAGCGGTCCGGGTCGTTTGAGCAAGCAGCGTTCCATCCCCGACGGATGAACCAGTGCCGCGCCAAACATTCGGATTTATTGCGAAATTTCGCGACGGGGAGCGGCGGGCGACCGGACGCGGTCGGGCACTGCCGCAAGCGGGCGTTAGCGAACGAGACAGGGGAACGCGCTGCACCGACACGAAACCGTCACTTCTCGGGCACCCCAAAGTCGGGAACCCGCCAAGGTAAGGGGGGGCGATGTAGCACGCTGAACCGGAACCGATCAACGAAGGGTCCCGGGGGGTTGGCACCGTCGCGGCCTCCCGCCTGCTGGGGGATCGGCCGCTACCTTTATATAGGCGTGGAGCGGAGCAGCCGCTGAAGCCGGTCGGGCTCCACGCGGAGGAGCAGGACCTTCTCGCGGGTGTAGGTCACCGCGCCCGGCGCAGCGCCCTTCGTCTTCCGCACGAACCGGGCCTCCGTCCAGGCGACCTCACCGCGGGGCTCGTCCTTCCGCTGCCCATGGTGGTGCGCGAGGTGCGCCGCGTCGAGCAGCGTCTCCGGCGGGATGGGCTCGCCCTTCTTCCGCTCGAGCACCACGTGCGAGCCCGGCACGCCGAGCGCGTGAAACCAGAGGTGGTGCGGCAGCGCGACGTGGAAGGTCAGCTCGTCGTTGGCCTCGCTCCCCCGCCCCACGAGGATGCGGTGGCCGCTGCCGGCGACGAAGACCTTGTAGGGCTTGCCGCGCTCGGGGCCCTTCTTCTTCTCGCTCGCCGCCTGTTGCACCAGCGCCGGCGCCTGTTCGGCGAGCGCGTCGTCCGACTGCTCGTTCAGCGCGTCGAGCTCGGCTTGCGTCTGCGCGCATTCGGCCTCGAGCTCCTCCAGCCTTCTGCGCGCGTGCTCCTCACCGCGGGTGAGCCGTCGGTACTGGTGGAAGTGCCACTCCACCTGCTCCTTCGGCGCGCGCTTCGGATCGAGCTTCAGCGAGACCTCTTCCGCGCCCTTCTCCGTCCAGCGCGTGAGCTTCACGGACTGCGCGCCGCGCGTGACGAGGTGAAGGTTCTGCGCGAGCAGCTCGCCCTGCGCGCGGTGCCCTTCCGCCTCCTTTGCGCGGTCGGCTTCGGCGCGGACCTTCTCCATCGTGCGCTCGAGCCGCTTGAGCTTCGCCTTCAGCGGCGCCGCGAGCCGCTTGCGCACGACCTCCGCGCGCTGGCCTTCACTCTTCCCCGCCAGCAGCGCCTGCGCCGCGGCCGCGAAGGGAAAGCGCGCACTCGCGTTGGGCTCTGCACCGGCGCTCAGCCGAGAGGGCGGAGCTGCGCGGATCGCCTCTTCGACGTCTGCCGGCTCCGGCGCCCACGGTTGTCCCGGCCGCGGCGTGTGCGCGTTGCGTGCGGAGGCGGAGAGAAGGTTCCCGTTCTCGTGCAGCAGGAGCACGTTGGCGGAAGGGCCCTGCAGCGTGAGCGCAACGCGGCGCTTGTCGCCTCGGCGTTCGAAGGTGAGGAGCGCGGTGTGCGGCGCGGGCTGCGTGACGTCGGCGAGCCGAGCGCCGATGAGCTCCTTGCGCAGCGCGGTCTGGAACGGGAGCGGCTTCGGCGGCGAGGGCGGACGTTCGTCTGCAACCGAGAGTCGCGCGACCTGAGGCTCGGCGCTGAGCACGAGCGTGATGGATGAGCCCGGCACGCGAAGCTCGAGCACCGCGAGCAGCGGCAATGGCGCGAAGGCCTTCTGCACGAACGCGTTGACCAGCCCTTCGCGGAGCTCGCCGACGATCTGCTGCAGCTCTCTGGCGTGGAGGCTCATGCGTCACCCGGTGCCGTGAAAAACGAAACGGCCCGGCGGTTTCCCGCCGAGCCGTCTGACCGCGTCGAGCGCGGCGTTCAGCGTGAAAGCTACGGGGTGCCGGTGGCGCCGCCGGAGGTTCCGCCGCCGGAGGAGGCCTTGCGGGCCGTCTTCTTCGCGCCGGCCTTCTTCGCCGTGCCCTTCTTCGCCGTGGTCTTCTTCGCGGTGGACTTCTTCGCCGCCGTCTTCTTCGGGGCGGTCTTCTTGGTGGCGGTCGTGCGCTTCGCGGTGGACTTCTTCGCGGCACCCTTCTTCGCCGTCGACTTCTTCGCGGCCATTCTTCAATCCCTCCGTTAGGTCATCACTCGTCAACGAGTGAGTGCGAGGATGGTAGGGGACGGATCATGCAGTGTCAACGAAGGCGCCGTTGACATCGATCGATGATCACCGATCGCGATCGTCACTTCGATCCGAAGGAGCCCCATCACATGCCGCTGCCGATCACGTTGAGCACCGTCGTTCTCGATCCTCCCACCGCGTTGCTCGCAGGCAGCGTGGTCGCGTTGGTGTCCGCGCGGCTCATCTCGCTGCAGCCGGATCGCGAGCTGATGCGCACCACTGCATGGGGCGCTGCGTGGGGCGCGTTCTACGCGTGCTGCGTCGGCTACATGTTCTTCACGCAGCCGGACTGGATGCTCGCGTACCTCAAGGATGCGCGTGAGGTGTCGCTGCTCCCCGCGTTCCTCATCTTCGCGGTGCTGTGCGCGGCGTTCGGCGCGTTCGGCGGCGCGGCGACCGGTGCGCTGCTTCATCTCGGCAGAAGGCCGCTCGCGTTCGCGCTGACCTCGCTGGCCGCGGCGACGGTGGGCGCGATCTTCTGGCTGCAGTGGAGCCAGTACTTCCTCATCGGCACCTTCGAGGAGTTCTACTCGGGCAACGCGGTGCCGCTGCCGCAGCACGCGCAGGCGCAGATGGGGATGAACCTCGCCGGCGGGCTGACTGCGGCGGGATCGATCGCGCTCATCGTGTTGCGGCTGGTGCAGACGAAGCGCGCGAGCGCGGACGGCGGGCAGCGGAGCAGGGGCACGGAATACCCACCGGTGGGTCGCGCGTAGCGCAGTTAGGATGACAGTCGTGACGTCTCTTCCCGAAGTCGTGCCCGGACCGAACGAGCCCTGCTGGTGTGGCTCGGGCACCAAGTACAAGAAGTGCCACAAGAGCGCGGACCAGGTGGAGCTGCGCCGCCGAGCAGCCACCGGTGGCAGCGCGAACGTCTCCACCGCGCCGCAGCGGCGCGTGAAGCCGGGCGTGGTGGGTCCCATGCGCACGGTGCCGCCGCACATCCCGCGGCCGGACTACGCGGAGACGGGCAAGCCGGGCAGGCGAACGGTCTCCCCCATCCTCGAAGGCGAGCGCCTCGAGCGCATGCGGCGCGCGTGCACCGCGGCCGCGCGGATCCTGAAGAGACTCGGTGAAGAGGTGAAGCCGGGCGTGACCACCGACTCGATCGACGCGCTGGCGCACCAGCTCTACATCGACGCGGGCGGCTACCCGAGCACGCTGAACTACCACGGCTTCCGCAAGTCGCTCTGCACCTCGGTGAACGAGGTCGTGTGTCACGGCATCCCGGACTCGCGGCCGCTCGAGGACGGCGACATCGTCAACCTCGACGTGACGATCTACCTCGACGGGATGCACGGCGACTGCAGCGCCACCTTCCTCGTCGGTGAGGTGGACGAGGCGGGCCGCAAGCTCGTGCAGGTGACGAAGGAGTGCCTCGACCTCGGCATCGCCGCGGTGAAGCCGGGCGTTCCCATCCGCGCCATCGGCCAGGCCATCGAGCCCTACGCGAAGAAGCACGGGTACTCGGTGGTGCGCGCGTACGCGGGCCACGGCATCGCGGAGATCTTCCACACGCCGATCCAGGTGCCGCACTACAACGAGTCGGACGCGAAGGAGATCATCCGCCCCGGCATGGTCTTCACCGTGGAGCCGATGATCAGCGAAGGCTCCTGGCAGGTGACGCACTGGAACGACGGCTGGACCGTGGTCACCGCCGACGGCAAGCGCTCCGCCCAGTTCGAGCACACCATCGTGGTGACCGAGACGGGCGCGGAGATCCTCACCCTGCCCTGACGCCTGGGCGCAAGGCCGCGCTCACCCGAGCGCGGTGCGGTAGTCGAGATCCTGCTCCTCGTTGGAGGCGGCCTCGTCCGTCTCCGCGGCGCGGAAGAACGTGTCCACCGCGCGCTGCACGTCCGCGGCAGAGTCCAGCTGGTTCACCGCGCTGCGGAACGCGGAGGCGCCTCGAAGACCGTGCGCGTACCACGCGAGGTGCCGGCGGAAGTTCCGCACCGCGCCCAGCTCGTCGCCCACGAACGCGAGGTGCGAGGTGAAGTGGCCCATCACCAGCGCGTGCCGCTCTTCGGCGGTGGGGCCCTTCCCGCCGTGCAGCTCGCGGAAGATCCAGGGATTGCCCAGCGCGCCGCGGCCGATCATCACGAAGTCACAGCCCGTCGTGTCGAGCATCCGCTGCGCGTCCGCCACCGTCTTCACGTCGCCGTTCCCGATGATCGGCATCTTCGTGATGTTGCGCTTGAGGTCGGCGATGACGTTCCAGTCCGCCTTGCCGCTGTAGCCCTGCGCGCGCGTGCGCGGGTGGATGGCCAGCGCCGCGCAGCCTGCCTCCTGCAGCGCGTTCGCGACGTCGAGGTAGTTCCTCGAGTGCGCGTCCCAGCCGCTGCGGATCTTCGCGGTGACCGGAAGACCGGTGGCGTCCTTGATCCTCGAGACGATCTCCGCCGCGCGCGGCACGTCGCAGAGCAGCGCCGAGCCCGCCTGGGTCTTCGTCACCTTCTTCACCGGGCAGCCCATGTTGATGTCGATGATCTGCGCGCCGTACTCCTTGCCGATCACCGCGCTCTTCGCCATCACCTCGGGCTCGCCGCCGAAGATCTGCAGCGAGTAGGGGCGCTCCACCTCCGCGTCGTGCCGCAGGTACTTCAGCGTCCTCGGCGTGGCGCGCATCAGGCCCTGCGAGCTGACGAGCTCGGTGGGACAGAGCGCGGCGCCGAGCTGGAACGCGAGCACGCGGAAGGGCATCTCGCTCACGCCGGCCATGGGCGCGAGGATCCAGGGATTGGAGAGGCTGTACGGGCCGATGGTGCGGGACGACATGGGGGCGCGTGGATAACCCATGTCGCCACCGAGTGCATTGCCGAGCAGCCTGTCGAACGGGGTGCGGAATTTCGCCGGCTGCCGGGATGGCGGACGGGCCTGCGGCCGTTAAGTTCGGCGCATGTTGCGGTTCCGTCTTGGTGCGATCCCCGTGGAGGTCCGGCCCACCCACCTGCTCATCGCGGCGTGGCTGGCGTGGAGCTTCATGCTGCAGAACCGTCCCGGGCTCGAGGCCACGCAGATGGTCGTCCTGCTGCTGGCGGGCATGATGGTGGTGTTCGTCTCCATCCTCGTCCACGAGCTCGGTCACGCGGTGGCGGCGAAGGCGTTCGGCTACCAGCCGGCCATCGTCATCGAGTGGTTCGGCGGTCACACCACCCCCAACGCGCCCGGCCCCATCCCCTGGCTGAAGGACGTCGTGCTCACGCTGGCGGGCCCGCTCTTCGGTCTCGGCCTCGGCATCGCGGCGATCGTCACGCTCGGCATGCTCGACGCGGAGCTCCTCAGCCTCAGCGCGGCGGATCCGGTGCACGTGCAGGTCCTGCGCTTCTTCGGCCTGGCGAACCTCGCGTGGGCGGTGCTGAACCTCATCCCGGTGCTGCCTCTGGACGGCGGGCGCATCTCGCACGCGGTGCTCACCCGCATCTTCGGGCGGCACGGCGTCCTCTTCTCGCAGGGCCTCGCGCTCGTGCTCTGCGTGGCGATGCTGGCGTGGGGCGCGAGCAGTGGGAACCTGCTCCTCGTCGTCTTCTTCGGGATGTGGGGCTGGGGCGCGGTGCAGCACCTCATGGCCTACTTCAAGGGCCGCAACGAGAGCGCGGACGCCATGGCCACGCCGAATGCAGCGGACCTCGCGTTCGCGCAGGCGGCCACGCTCTTTCACGGCGGCAAGCTCGAGGAGGCGCGTCGCATCGCCGAACGCACGCTGGCGGGAGAGACGCCGGTGCCTCCCGAGTCGAGGCAACGGCTGCGGCACCTGCTCGGGTGGGTGGCGTTGAAAGAGGGCCGCGGGGACGAGGCGCTCGACCACTTCTCGGCAGTCGGCGCGCAGGTGGAGCCGCACGCGCTCGCTGCGGCCTGGTCGCTGGCGGGTGACGACGCGAAGGCGGTGCCCCTGTGGGAGCTCGCCGCGCGCGAGACGAACGACCTCACGGTGAAGCACGAGTGGGCCGGCGCGCTTCTCCGCATGGGACGGGTGGACGCGGCGCGCAGGGTTCCTGGCGTGGACCCGGTGGAGGCCTGGCGTCGCGCGGAGGCGGTGCCCCTGCAGCGAGGTGACTTCACGGCGGCGGCGCGGCTGGGCGAAGACGCGGTGCGCCACGAGCCGAAGCCGGAGCTCGCCTACAACGCGGCCTGCGCGTGGGCCCGGGCGGGTGACACCGAGCGCGCGAAGGGCATGCTCGAGCGTGCTGCGGAGCTCGGTTTCCGCGATGCGTCCTACGCGCAGGCAGACGCGGATCTCGCCGCAGTGCGCCAGCGGGATGCGTCATGGTTCGACGGCTGGCTGCGGCGCCTCCAATCTGCGCCGCGCTGACAATCGCGTGACAAGGGGAGGTGTTGATCGGGCCTGAGGATGCGCACTTTTTGCGGCGCATTCGGAGACCAGAGCCTTGAGCGACACGACCCTGAATCAGCCTGCCGCCGCCGTGCCCCAGAACGAGAAGATCGATCTGGTGGCCAGCATCCCCTTCTTCCTCGTTCACCTGGTGTGCTTCGCCGCCATCTGGACCGGCGTGTCGTGGCAGTCGATCGCGGTGTGCATCGGCCTCTACTACGTGCGGATGACGATCCTGACGATCGCCTACCACCGCTACTTCTCGCACCGCACCTTCAAGACCAGCCGCTGGTTCCAGTTCCTGCTGGCGCTCGGGGCGACGTCGTCCGCGCAGAAGGGCGTGCTCTGGTGGGCGGCGCACCACCGTCATCACCACCGCGAGTCGGATCAGGTGAACGACATCCACTCGCCGGTGCAAAAGGGCTTCTGGTTCAGCCACGTGGGCTGGATCCTCTGCACGAAGTACAACGCGACCCGCATGGAGTCGATCAAGGACTTCGCGCGCTTCCCGGAGTTGGTGTGGCTGGACAAGTGGCACCTCGTGCCGCCCACCGTGCTTGGCGTGATCATCTACCTGCTCGGCGGCTGGGAGATGCTCGTGGTCGGCTTCTTCTGGAGCACCGTGCTGCTGTGGCACGGGACCTTCACCATCAACTCGCTGTCGCACGTGTTCGGCCGCCGCCGCTACAAGACGACGGACACCAGCCGGAACAACTGGCTCCTCGCGCTCATCACCTGCGGCGAGGGCTGGCACAACAACCACCACTACCACCAGAACACCGCCAACCAGGGCTGGTTCTGGTGGGAGGTGGACCTCAGCTTCTACACGCTGAAGGTCCTCTCCTGGCTGCGCATCGTCTCGGACCTGCGGCTGCCGTCGGACGCGGTGAAGCACGCCTACCGCAAGTACACCGAGGAAGAGCGCCGTGAGCTCGCGCGCGGTGGGCTGGTGCTGAACCCGACGGGCAAGCTGCTGGAGCGGCTCGACAAGGGGAAGAAGAGCGTGCGCGAGGCCATCGCCGCGGCGCAGGACGCGCTGCCCTCCGCCGGCCCGGCGCCGCAGCCGCTGCTCAAGCGCCAGTAGCCCGTTCCTTTCTGGAGCACCAGGGCCCGCACCCTTTGCGCACCCGCGCAACGGATGCGGGCCTTTTCACGTCCGCGAAGGGCCTTCTCCGAGGGACGCTTGCGCGGCACGCACGTTGCGATGGAGTGGGCGCACATGAACCGTACGAATGCGAAGACGAAGGCCCCGACGATCTCCGACTACATGACGCCGAGCCCGCACTCGGTCGCCGTGGACCGCACGCTGGCGGACGCGCACAGCCTCATGCGCCAGCACCGCATCCGGCACCTGCCGGTGCTCGAGGGCGGGAAGCTCGTGGGCATCGTCACCCAGCGGGACCTGCACCTCGTGGAGACGCTGAAGGGCGTGGACCCGAACCAGGTCGAGGTCGAGGAAGCGATGAGCCCGGACGTGTACGTGGTCCGGCCGGACACGCCGCTGCTCCGCGTGGCGCTGGAGATGTGGAAGAAGAAGTACGGCTCGGCGGTGGTGATGCGCGGCACCGAGGTGGTGGGCGTCTTCACCACGGTGGACGCGCTCCGGGCGCTGGCCACGCTGATCGCGCGCGAGGGCCGCAAGGTGCCCGCCGCGGCGAAGGGCACGGTCGCCCGCGCCTCGACGAAGGCTTCCGCGCGGCCGGCGGTGAAGAGCGTGACGAAGCGCGCGGCCGCGAAGAAGAGCCCGAAGAAGAGCCCGGTGAAGCGCGCGGCGAAGCGAGCGTAGAGGGCAGTCCGGGCCTCGGGGGGCGGGACGGCGGAGCAGCGCGTCGAGAGTGGAGGCACCGCATGTCGCGACACCGCAGGCTCGCGGCGTGGGCGCTGGCGGGCGCCGTGTTGTCTCTCGGTGCGCCCGCCGGCTGGCTCCTCCTGCGTTGGATGGGTTCGGACGGGTGGCCCGGCGCGCTGGAGGAGCTGCGCGCGCAGGGGCCGCTCTATGCGTACCTCGGCGGTGGCACGCTGGCGGCGTTCAGCCTCTTCGGCGCGACGCTGGGCGCACTCGCGGACGCGCTCGCGGCGACGAACGCCCGGCTGCGCGAGCTGGCGGCGACGGACGCGTTGACCGGGCTGCGCAACACGCGCGACTTCCACCAGCGGCTGGAGGACGAGTGCCGCCGCGCCGAACGCGAGCGCGCGCCGCTGGGGCTCATCCTCATCGACCTCGACCACTTCAAGCGGCTCAACGACGCGCACGGGCACCCGTTCGGCGACCGGGCCCTGCGCGCGGTGGCAGGGGCCATTGCGGAAGCCGCGCGCGCCTCCGACGTCGCCTGTCGCATCGGCGGCGAGGAGTTCGCGGTGCTCTGTCCGCACGCGGGGCTCGACGAGAGCGCGGGGGTCGCCGAGAGGATCCGCGCCGGCCTCGAGCGGCTCGTCATCCGCGAGGGCGCAGTCGAGGCGCAGCTGACGGCTTCGCTCGGCGTGGGTGTGCATCCGGGTGAGGCCTCCGGCTCGAACCGGGCGTCGGCGGCGGCGCTGTTTCGCGCGGTGGACGCGGCGCTCTACGCAGCCAAGGCGGCGGGCAGGAACCGCGTGGAGCGGGCGGCGCCCGCGCAGGATGTGCGGGCACCACCGCAGGCGCGCACGCCCTGCGCCTGAGCCCCGGCGTGGCGCGGGGAGATCGCCGCCTGAGCGGGGATGGAACGTCGGTTGCTCTGGAGAGGAGCATGACGACAGCGCTCGCTCCCCTGCCCCTCGTGCCGGTCTCTCGCGTGCTGGTGGCCACCGACTTCTCGCTCAACGCGGCGAGGGCGGTGACGCGCGCGGTGCAGCTGCCGCTGGCGCCGGGAGCGGAGCTGCTCCTCGTCCACGTCCTCCCCTCCGAGGCGCCGGGCCGCTTCGGCGAGCGGCTGGAGCGGGTGACGCGAACCGCGCTGCGCAAGGAGGAGGAGCGGATGCGGCGGATCGCGGCCGAGGCCGGACGCGAAGACCTCGTCATCCACTCCGAGCTCTTCCACGGCGATCCGGTCGAGGCGATGGCGAAGCTGTGCGGCGCGGACCGCATGGAGCTGGTGGTGCTCGGGCGTCACGGCAAGCGGACCATTCGGGACCAGCTGCTGGGGACCACCGCGGAGAAGCTCCTTCGCGCCTCCTGCGCGCCGGTGCTGGTGGTGGGGCAGGCGAAGCCCGGCCCGTGGACGAGGCCGCTCTTCGCCGCCGACCTCCGGCCGGAGAACGCCCTCGCGCTGCAGACGCTGCTGCGGCTGACTGCGCCGGAGACGGACGTGAAGGTGGTGCACGCCTACGGACCGGCGAGGGACGCCGTGCTGCGCGGAAGGCCGGACCTCGAGGAGCTTCGGGCGCACGTGCGGGGGAGCCTCGCGCAGGTGGAGGCGGCGCTCCGGGAGTTCGTGCGGCCCCTGGACGACGGACGCGCACGCTTCCGGCTCCTGCTCGATGCGCGCGAGCCGAAGACCGCCATCGCCGCCGCGGTGGAGTCCTGGGGCGCGGACCTCGTGGTGCTGGGGACGCAGGGAAGGACCGGCGCGCGGCGGCTCTTGCTCGGGAGCGTGGCCGAGGACGCGCTGCGGACCGTGCCGTGTGACGTGCTCGTGGTGCGCACGCCGGAGCCCGCGCTCTCCGACGGTGCGCAGGAGCCGCTGCGGATGTCCGTTCCCCTCGACGAACGGGGAGGAGACCTGACCGCGGCTCAGCTCGACGAGCTGCGCGCCTCGTGGGGGCGGCTGCCGGGAACCTGGCTCATCTGACCGCGCTCCCGAAGCGGCTCACGACGCGAGCGACGAGGTGGACGAGACGGCCGCACGGCGCCGCGCCGCCAGCATGGGCGGCAGCGCGAGGACGAGGATGGCGCAGGTGACGAGCGCGGCGCCGATGAGCTCCTTCGTGGCCGGCCAGCCGCCCTGCCCCAGCGCCCAGAGCGCGAAGCCCGCCACCACGCCGGCGATGATGCTCGAGGCGCGGTTCACCGGGACGCAGAACGAGTTCTCGCGGTTGTCGAGGAGGATGAAGGCGCCGAACACGCCGGTCAGCTGCGAGAGCACGCCGATGATCGCCACCGGCCAGAACCAGGCGCCGCTGACGACCTCGGTGAAGCCCGAGCGCAGGGCGAGCATGCCCGGGCCCTGCCCCCACACCGCGAGCACCACCAGCACGAGCACGATGGCGGGCGTGGCCACCATCTGCTCCTCGACGAAGAAGCGGCGCGAGTCCTTCGGATCCTTCGACTTCGCCATCCGGCTCATGAAGCGCAGGCGGATGAAGTAGGCCGCGAGGTACACGAACACGTCCAGGCCGGCGACGAGGGTGAGGCGTGCGTCCGCCCGTCCCCACACCGCCACCAGCAGGGCGCCGAGGCTCAGCGCCAGCGCGACCCACGAGAACCAGCGCACCTTCCGCTTCGACACCGCGTCGACGATCGGCGCGATGACGAGCACGCCGCCGCGCATCAGCAGCATCATGAAGACGATCGAGGTGCCGTCGAACGTGTAAGCGAGCGTGGTGGTGCCGATGATCGCGGCGGTGCAGAGCCCCGAGAGGAAGGTCCAGCGCCCCGGCCGCGGCAGCGAGACGCCGCCCAGCTTGAACTGCGTCGCGTCCCGCCACCAGCCGGACACGACGATGAAGAGGAGCATGCAGACGAGCGACGCGGTGGTGGAGAGAGGGAGGACCTGGAGGCCGCTGAGCGAGCCCTCTCCGGAGGAGACGGCCTTCGTCATCGCGCTGTAGGGCGCGTAGGCAGCGAAGTATCCGAAGGCCCAGATCCAGATGGACCATTCGGCGAAACGCTCGCGAATGGAGGTGCCCGTCATGTGTCGTCCCGCCTCAACTTTCCGAGAGGAAAAGAGGCCCATCATGCCTCATTTCGGTGAACCCGGCCTGCCTGCCCGGCCGCGCGCTTTCTGCGCTTGACGAGCGTCACTTCTCCTCGGTGCAACGGGCATGCACATTGCTCCTGATTGGGGGGCGAGGAGCCAGGGAGACGGAGGCAACATGAAGATGATCGTCTGTGCGTTCGACGGATCCGACAACGCGATGAAGGCCGCGGAGAGCGCGGCGGAGCTGGCAAAGAAATACGAGGCGAAGCTGTCGCTCGTGTACGTGGTGGAGCCCTACGCGCCGCCGGTGGACCTGCCGGGGATCTCGTTCGTGGACTGGGTGGAGCCGCACCGCACCGCGGCCGCGCGCCTGCTCTCGGACGCAGCGTCGCACCTCCGAGACAAGAGAGAGGTGACGCCCCAGGTGGAGGTGAGGGTGGGCAACCCGGCGCACGAGATCGTCTCCTACGCGCAGGAGCGGGGCGCGGACCTCATCGTCGTGGGCAGCCGCGGGCACGGCACGATGAAGCGCCTGCTCATGGGCAGCGTGGCGGACCGCGTGGTGCACCTCTCGCACGGCCCGGTGTTCGTGGTCCGCTGACGCAGCGCAGCCGGTGCGGTGCCTCAGTGCACGACGAGCACGGGCTTCGCGCAGGTGTGGAGGAGCCGGTCGGAGACGCTGCCCAGCAGCGTCCTCGCCACCGCGCCGCGGCCCCGGCTGCCGACCACCAGGACGTCCACGTTCAGCTCCTCCGCCAGCGCGCCGATGCTCGCCGCCGGCTCGCCGCGAAGAAGCCGCGTCTCCACGTTCCACGCCGCCACCCGCGCGTGTTCGGAGGCCTCGAGGAGCAGGCGTGACGCGATGTGCTCGACCGCCTCCTCGAAGGGGAGGAACACGCGCTCCTCGTCCTTCGGCCGGGCGGGACAGGCGTGGCAGATGGTCAGCTTCGCCTCACAGCGCTGGGCAAGCTCGCCCGCGAAGCGCAACGCACGCTGCGCTTCGTCCGACCCGTCGATCGCCACCAGGACATGGCTGAAGCGCGACTCGCTCATGTCGCTCTGATCGTGCACCGGACGTGCCTCCTCTCCCCCTCAAGGTGCGTCCTGCGCGCGCGACGTGCACCGTTTGCGCATGGGGCACGGGCCGCGCACGAACTGCGTGTCCCATTCGGGTGGCTGCCTCTGGAGCGCGCTGGCACGCGTCTTCCAAGTGCTCTGATCGCAGCAACCAGTCACACCGGAGGAAAAGACACGTGAACCCCGCCCAGATCACCTTCCGCGGCATGGAGGTCAGCGACGCCCTCACCGAGCACATCCAGGCCGAGTACGAGAACCTGTTCCGCTTCAACGACCGGATCCAGAGCTGCCACGTGACCGTGGAGCAGCCGCACCGGCACAAGCGGCAGGGGCGCGAGTTCCAGGTCCACCTCTCGCTGAAGATCCCCGGCCGTGAGCTGGCGGTGACGCGCGCGCACGAGGAGAACCTCGAGAACCCGCACGCGCTGGTGGAGGAGACCTTCCGCGCGGCGCGCCGGATGCTGAGCGAGCTCAACGGGCGCCGGGTGGCCCAGCGCACGGAGAGCAAGGAGATGCCGGTGCCCACCGCCGAGGAGCTGGAGCTGCTCAGCGCCGGGTGACGGGGACCGTCAGGTGCGAGGGGGCGGGAGGACCTCGTTCGCGAGGCTCTCGCCCGCCGCAAACGCGCGCACGTTCTCCAGCGTCGTCTCCGCGATGTTGTGGAGCGCCTCGCGGGTGAGGAACGCCTGGTGTGCGGTGATGACCACGTTGGGGAACGTGAGCAGGCGCGCGAGCACGTCGTCCTGAAGGACCTGGTCCGACAGGTCGTGGAAGAAGATGCCCTCCTCCTCCTCGTACACGTCGAGCCCCGCCGCGCCGACGTGCCCGCTCTTGAGTCCGGCCACGAGCGCCTTCGAGTCGATGAGGGCGCCTCGGCCGGTGTTCAGCAACATCACGCCCCGCTTCATCAGGGAAAGGGCCCTCGCGTCGATGAGGTGGCGCGTCTGCGGCGTCAGCGGCACGTGAAGGCTGATGACGTCCGACCGCGCGAAGAGGTCGTCGAGCGGCACGTATTCCACGCCGAGCTTCAGCAGCGCGTCGTCCTCGCGCAGGTCGTAGGCGAGCACCCGGCAGCCGAAGCCCCGGAAGATGGATGCCGTCGCCGCGCCGATGCGGCCCGTTCCCACCAGCCCCACCGTGCGGCCGTGGAAGTCGAAGCCCACCAGGCCCTCGAGGGAGAAGTTCAGCTCGCGGACCCGGCCGATGGCGCGGTGGAGGTTCCGGTTGAGCATCAGCGCCAGCGCCACCGTGTGCTCGGCCACCGCGTAGGGCGAGTACTCCGGCACGCGCACCACCCGCAGGCCCAGCGCGGAGGCCGCCTCGAGGTCCACGTTGTTGAAGCCGGCCGAGCGGAGCGCGACCAGCCGGACGCCCGAGGCATGGAGGGAGCGCAGGACCTCTGCGTTCACGCGGTCGTTGACGAAAGCGCAGACGGCGCCGTGGCCCTCTGCGAGCACCGCGGTCTGCGGCGTGAGGCGGGGCTCGAGCCAGGTGATCTCGAAGCCGAAGCGCTCCGCGGCGTTGGCGCCCTCGAAGGCGGCGCGCTCGAAGCGGTGCGTGTCGAAGAAGGCGATTCGCGTCGTGCTCATCGCCCGCTACCCTAGAGCGAATGTCCGAGACCTTGTTCGACGAGTTGAAACGCTACGTTGCCTGGAGCGAGACCGACGAGCGCTCGCTGCGGGCGCTGCACCCGGTCCTCTCCCCCCACTTCAAGGACATCGCCCACGTCTTCTACGAGCGCATCCTCACGCACGACCAGGCGCGCGCAGCGCTGGAGGGCGGCGAGAGCGTGGTGGGCCGGCTGAAGATCACCCTGATGGCGTGGATGGACCGGCTGCTCTCCGGACCCTGGGACGAGGACTACTACGAGGCCCGCTGCCGCATCGGCCGGGTGCACGTGCGCATCGCCCTCCCGCAGCACTACATGTTTGGCGCGATGAACGTCATCCGCGAGGAGATGAAGCTCATCATCGCGCAGAAGGTCCCCGAGGCCGAGCGCATCCAGGTGCTCGGCGCGCTGGGGAAGATCGTCGATCTCGAGCTGGCGATCATGCTGCACACCTACCGCGAGGACCTCCTCTCGGCGCAGGCGCGCACCGAGCGGCTCGCGACCTTCGGACAGCTCGTCGGATCGATCGGCCACGAGCTGCGCAACCCGCTGGGCGTGATCGAGACCTCGCTCTTCATCCTCAAGAACCGCATCAGCGGCGGCGACGAGCGGACGACGAAGCACCTCGGCCGGATCGGCGAGCAGCTGCAGATCGCCAACAGCATCATCACGCGGCTGCTGGACATGATCCGCGACCGCCCGCTGATGCGCGAGCGGCTGAGCCTCGGCTCGCTGATGGACGAGGTCCGCAACGCGGTGACGCGGCCCGAGGACGTGCAGATCCTGCTCATCCTCCCCGCCTGGCTGCCCGACGTGGAGGGCGACCCGGTGCAGCTGCGGCAGGTGTTCGTGAACCTCGTGGACAACGCGGTGCACGCCGCGTCGCCGAAGGGCGAGGTCGTCGTCCGCGGTGAGGTCCACGACAAGCGGATCACCATTGCGGTGGAGGACACCGGACCAGGTGTCGATCCGACGATCCGGCGGCGCCTCTTCGAGCCGCTGGTGACGGGCAAGGACAAGGGCATCGGGCTCGGGCTGGCGCTGGTGAAGCGGATCGTCGAGCGCCACGGCGGCACCATCACCTACCAACCTCGGACGGGCGGCGGGGCGTCGTTCGTGGTCAACCTCCCCGCGGCAGGCTGAAGCCCATGCGTCACTATCTCTTGGTCGATGACAACCGCGCGTTCGCGGAGAACCTCGCGGAGATCATCCGGGATCTCGGTGACGAGGTGACGGTGGTGGACTCGGGGATCGACGCGCTGGCGAGGGTCCGTCAGACGCGGTTCGACGCCATGCTCACCGACATGCGCATGCCGGTGATGAGCGGCGCGGAGCTCGTGCACCAGACGCGGCGCGCGGACCCGGGGCTGCCGGCGCTGGTGGTGACCGCGTACATCGGCGACGAGGACCTCTCCTTCGCGCGGCAGGAGGGACTGCTGGCGGTGCTGCAGAAGCCGGTGCCGGTGGAGCGGCTGCTCGGGCATCTGCAGCGGGCGCGGCGTGACGGGCTGGTCGTGGTGGTGGAGGACGACCTGATGATGGCGGACAACCTCAGCGAGGCGCTCTGCGAGAGGGGCTTCACCTCGGTGAGCGCGCACTCGGTCGCGGACACGCAGCGGCTCGGTGAGCTGCGGCCCTTCGCGGCGGTGGTGGACCTGCGCGTGCCGGGCGGGCCGGACGGCGAGGCCGCGAGGACCCTGCGCGCGCGCTTCCCGAGGATGCCGCAGCTGGTGGTGACCGCGCACGATCCGACGGCCGCACCGCCGCTGGAGGGTGGCAAGCTCTTCCACAAGCCGTTCGACACCGGAGCGCTGCTCGCGGAGCTGGAGCGCCTCTACGGCCAGGAGGCACGCACGTGACCAGCGAGACGATGGGGAGCGCGGTGACCAGCGTGAACCCGGGGACGCCACCGCCGAGGGTCGTGGCGCCCACGCCGCCGCGGGTGCTCGTCATCGACGACAACGTGGGCATGACGGAGAACCTGCGCGAGATCCTCGAGGACGCGGGCTACACCGTCTCCACTGCCGGCACCTGCAAGCAGGCGAAGGTGCTCGCGGAGCTGCCGTGGGACGTGGCGCTGCTCGACCTCAAGCTGCCGGATGGCGACGGCACGCAGCTCGCCGCCGAGCTCAAGCGCGACAACCCGGACGGTGAGGTGGTCCTGCTCACCGGTTACGGGACGGTGGAGAGCGCGGCCGCCGCGGTGCGCGCGGGCGCGTGCGCGTACCTGCTCAAGCCCACCGCCACGCCGGAGCTGCTGCTCACCGTGGAGCAGGCGATGCGGCAGGTGCGCCTGAAGCTCGACAAGCGAGAGCTTTCGCGCCGCGCGATGGTGGCGGAGAAGCTCGCCGCGGTGGGCACGATGACCGCAGGGCTCTCGCACGAGATCCGCAACCCGCTGAACTCCGCGTCGCTGCAGCTGTCGGTGCTCGAGCGCCGGATCAAGCGGCTGGCGGAGGAGCTGCACGCGCCGCTGCTCGAGCCGGTGACCCTGGTGCGCGACGAGATCCGAAGGCTCGACCAGCTGCTCGAGGACTTCCTCCAGCTCGCGCGGCCGAGGGAGCTGCGCGCGCGGCCGGTCGATCTGAACGGGCTGGTGACGCGGGTGACGGACTTCCTCGGCGAGGACGCGCAGCGGCGGAACATCAACCTCGTGCGGGACCTCGGTGAGGTGCCGGCGGCGCGCGGCGACGAGGAGCGGCTGCGGCAGGTGGTGATGAACCTCGCCCTCAACGCGCTGGATGCGGCGAGGGCGAAGGACGGGCTGGTGCGGCTGAGCACGCGGCCGGCGCACGACTGGGTGCTGCTGACGGTGGAGGACAACGGGCCGGGCGTGCCGGAGGAGCTGGCCTCGCGGATCTTCGAGCCCTTCTTCACCACCAAGGCGCAGGGCTCCGGGCTGGGACTCCCCATCTGCCACGCCATCGTCACCCAGCACGGCGGGTCGCTGGAGGTGACGCGGTCGGCCGAGGGCGGCGCGCGATTCGAGCTGAAGCTGCCGGTGCTGCGGTAGCGGTCGCTGGCGCTGTCGCTGTGGTTGTCGCTGTCGCCTGGGAGAAGAGCTCCTGGGCGAAGTCGAGGAAGGCGCGGACCTTCGGCGTCTGGCGCCGCGCCGGCAGGCAGAGCGCCCGGATGGGTGGGCCGTCTGCCGCCAGCTCCGGCAACAGCTCCACCAGCCGTCCCGCGCGCAGGTGCTCGGCGACGAGGTAGTCGAACACCTGCACCGCGCCCGCGCCCGCCACCGCGGCCTCCACCAGCAGCTCGCCGTTGTCGAGCGAGAGCGGGCCACGCGGGGTGAAGCGCACGGTCTTCGCGGAGCCACGGCGGGCGAGAAAGCGCCACGGCTTCGGCGCGTTCGCGGGCGTGATGAAGGCGAGGCAGTCGAGCGCCTCGAGGTCCGCGGGCCGCTTCGGCTGCGGTCTGCCATTCAGCGCCCGGGCGAGATAGGCGGGCGAGGCCACCGTGCTCCAACGCGGCCGCGCGATCGTCGGGCCGACCAGCGCTGAGTCCTCGAGGTCGCCGATGCGCAGCGCGACGTCCACGCCCTCTTCGGGCAGACGCGAGAGCCGGTCGGTGACGCTGATGCGGAACGAGAGCTTCGGGTGTCTCATCCGCAGCAAGGGCAGCCGCGAAACCACCCACCGCCCGAGCACCGGTGAGAGCGACACCTTCAGCACGCCCTCCGGCGCCGCGTTCTTCTGCGCGAGCAGGTCCCGGCCCGCGGTGAGGTGATCCACCGCCGCGCGGCAACGCTCGAGGAAGAGGGCACCCTCCTCCGTCAGCGCGACCTGCCGCGAGGTGCGCAGGAAGAGCGGCGCGCCGAGCCCTGCTTCGAGCCGCGCGACCGCCTTGCTCACCGCCGCCTTCGTCACCCCGAGCGCCTCCGCCGCGCGGCTGAAGCTGCCGGTGCGAGCCACCTGCACGAAGGGGAGAATGCCGTCGAAGAGGTCCATGGCCGCAGCCTGCCATCGTTTCCTCTCGGTTGACGAAGCGTTGCCCGGAGGCGCGATTGTCAACCGCCCGCAGCGGCCGCTACGACTGTGGGCGAACGCAGTCGGACGGACAGGGAGAGACAGATGAAGATCGCAGTGCTGGGAACGGGCATGGTCGGCAACGCCATCGGGACGAAGCTCGTGCAGCTGGGGCACGAGGTGGTGATGGGCTCGCGTCACCGCGGCAACGAGAAGGCGGTGGCGTGGGCGAAAGGTGCGGGGCCGCTCGCGTCGGAGGGGACGTTCGCGGACGCCGCGGCAGGCGCCGAGCTCCTCTTCAACTGCACGCTGGGCAGCGCGTCGGTGGAGGTGCTGACGCAGGCGGGGCGCGAGAACCTGAAGGGGAAACTGCTCATCGACGTGAGCAACCCGCTCGACTTCTCGAAGGGGTTTCCGCCGACGCTGACGGTGAGCAACACCGACTCGCTGGGTGAGACGCTGCAGCGCGAGTTCCCGGAACTGCAGGTGGTGAAGACGCTCAACACGGTGAACTGCCACCTGATGGTGGACGCGCGGCGCGTGGCGGACGGCGACCACCACATGTTCCTCTGCGGCAACGACGGCGGCGCGAAAGCGCGGGTGATGGAGATCCTGCGCGGGTGGTTCGGGTGGCGGCACGTCATCGACCTCGGGGACATCACCAATGCGCGCGCCACCGAGAGCCTGCTGCCCCTCTGGGTGCGCCTCTACGGTCACTTCCAGTCGCCGGACTTCAACTTCAAGATCGTGCGCTGAGCAGGGAGGCGGGCGCAGGCGGCCACGGGCGCTCCAGAGCGTTCGTGAATTCGCCTCGCGCCGGTCCGGTCCGAGTGGGCGACACGCAACGCAGCAAGGACCGCGTGTCGCTGTCTCACCACACGAGGACAACATGAAGGCTCTCATCGGTGCGCTCGCGGCCCTCTCTCTCGCCGGACTCGTCGGCTGCAATCAGCAGGAGGCGATCGACCTCGCGGTGTGCAGGTCGGACCTCGCGCACGGGCAGTCGGCGCTGACCGCGGCGAAGGCTGCGGAGGCGGCGGCGGTGCAGAACGCCAGTGAGCTGCGGGTGCAGCTCGACGCGGCGAAGGCCCAGCTGGATGCGGCCAACGCGAAGCTCGCGGGGCTGCAGCAGGCGGCGGACGAGACCGCGCGCGCCGAGGCCGAGCGCAAGGCCGCGGCGGACAGGGCAGCCGCACAGCGACTCGCGCAGCAGCGGCAGGAGGCGGCGGCGAAGAAGGCGGTGGTCGCGGAGGCGGTGCAGCGCGCGGACGTGAAGGTCGCGCAGCCGGTGTCGAGGCTCCCGGTGAAGGAGAAGGCGCGCGCGGCGGGCTTCTGACCCCTCACGTTCAGCCTCCAGGAGATAACGACCATGACCCACTCGAACACGACGGCCCTTCGCCTCGCGCTGCTCTCGCTCTCGGCTCTGATCTTTGCCTGTGGTGAAGGCGTGCCCGGCGCCGAAGAGGGCGACGCCTACGCGATCAGCAGCGGCACCTACGCGGTCTCCAACGCGACCATCGCCTCCGGCACCGATGCCTGCGGCCTCTTCGGCGCCTACGCGGATCCGGACAAGCGGATCGGCATCCAGGTCGCCGGCAGCGAGGTGACCTTCAACTTGTCGAACAGCGCCACCGCGCCGGCCCAGTCGCTCGACCGCGCGCAGCTGACCGGCAACGCGATCGACCAGTACACGGCCACGAGCTACACGGTCGCCTTCGACGACACCTGCGTGGTGCGCGTGCACCGCACCGTGACCGGCACCGTCACCGGGCCGGACACCGCAGCGCTGACGCTCGACTTCTCCGTGTCCACCGAGGCCGGACAGTGCAGCGGCGACAACACCGCCTTCGACACCGTCCCCTGCTCCGCCACCTACCAGTTCACCGCCACGCGGCGGTAGCTGACACAGAAGAGCGCGGCCCTCTCCTCACCCGAGGAGGGGGCCGTGGCGTTTCCCTGGACCGGCGGGCGATCAGACGCCGCCCTCCCCCGGCTCGTCCTCGTACCAATCCCGATGCGGCGAATACTCCCCGCACCGCAGGCACGCGGTGATCTCCCACTGGTACCCGCACGCGGGACAGAGGCCGGCGGTGTCGAAGGTGTTCCAGCAGTGCCCGCACCGGCACATCCATCGGTCGGTCTTCCGGGGCTCCCACCGGCACTTCGGGCAGCGGATGCGGCGGCCGCCGGAGCCGCCGACGCGCTCGAGCAGCCGCTCGAGGATCTCCTCCCCCTTGCGGTCGAGCCCGTCGTCCTTCGCCAGCAGCGGTAATGCAAAAGCAGAAGGGGCCCGGCACATGCGCGCGCATGCTGCCGAGCCCCGTCACCCACCGCAACCCGCCGGGTCTAGTGCTCCATCGACCCTTCCGGCTCGCCGCGCTCCTCGCCCTCCTCGCCCTCGTGCCCGTCCGTCCCGGTGTGCCCGTTGGCGTACTCCTTCAGCCGGTACTGGATCTTCCGCACGCTGATCCCGAGCATCTCCGCCGCGCGCGAGCTCGAGCCGCCCACCAGCTCCAGCGTCCGCAGGATGGCCTCGCGCTCGATCTCCTTCAGCGTCGCGCCGGGGATGAGTGCATCCGCGCTTCTGCGTTCCGGCCTCGGCCCGCGCAGCGTCGTCGGCAGGTCGTCGGCGGTCAGCTCGTGCCCGCGGCAGAGCACCACCGCGCGCTCGGTCACGTTCTCCAGCTCGCGGACGTTGCCCGGCCAGTCGTGCGAGAGCAGCGCGTTCATCAGCCCCGGCGCGAGCCCGCGGATCTCCTTGCCGTACATGTCCGCGTACTTCTCCACGAAGTGGTTGAAGAGCGTGGGGATGTCGCCCTTTCTCGAGCGCAGGGGCGGCAGCGTCACCGCCACCACGTTCAACCGGTAGTAGAGGTCCTCGCGGAAGCGGCCCTTCTTCACCTCCGCCGCGAGATCCCGGTTCGTCGCCGCCACCAGCCGCACGTCCACCTTCAGCGTCTGCGTCCCGCCCACGCGCTCGAACTCGCGCTGCTGCAGCACGCGCAGGAGCTTGATCTGGATCGACGCGGGGATCTCGCCCACTTCATCGAGCAGCAGCGTGCCGCCGTCGGCGAGCTCGAAGCGGCCCTCCTTCCGCGCCACCGCGCCGGTGAACGAGCCCTTCTCGTGGCCGAAGAGCTCGCTCTCCAGCAGGGTCTCGGTCAGCGCCGCGCAGTTCACCTTGATGAACGGCTTGTCGCGCCGGGGCGACTCCTCGTGCAGCGCCTGGGCGATGAGCTCCTTGCCCGTTCCGCTCTCGCCGAGGATGAGCATCGTCGCCTTCGACGGCGCCGCGCGCTTCACCACGTCGAACACCGACTGCAATTCCGGCGAGTCGCCGACGATGTTGTGGAAGCGGTAGCGCTCCTGGATCCGCGCCTTGAGGCTCGCCGTCTCGCGCCGCAGGGCCTGCTTCTCCAGCACCCGCTGCACGACGACGCTCACCGCCTCCGCGTCCACCGGCTTGACGAGGTAGTTCTCCGCGCCCGCCCGCATCGCCTCCACCGCGGAGTGGATGCTCCCGAACGCGGTGACCATCACGAACGCCGCGTCGAGCCCCTGCTCCTTCGCCTTCTTCAGCAGGGTGATGCCGTCCATCTTCGGCATCCGCACGTCGCTGAGGACGATCTCCGGCGCGTGCGCGTGCAGCTTCTCGAGGCCCTCCTCGCCGTCCGCCGCCTCGTGGACGTCGTAGCCCTCCTCGCGCAGGAGGGTGGCAAGGCCGCTGCGAGCGTTCGGCTCGTCGTCGATGACCAGGATGCGCTGCTTCTTCGTTTCCATCATGGGATAGGGCTCCGTTGCGGTCGTCGCGCTAGCGGACGTCGGTGCGAAGGGTGTGGACCTGTTTTTCGGATTCGGTGCGGCACCCGAGGCACTCGCGCGCCTCCGGGAGCGCCTGCAGCCGCTGGCGCCCGATGGGCCCGCCGCAGGTCTGGCACCGGCCCCACTGGCCAGCCTCCAGCCGGGCGAGCGCGGCTTCGATCTCGGAGAGCTCCTCCAGCTCGCGTTCGGCGAGCTGCTTCCGCATTCTCTCGAGGGTGATGGACTCCGCGCGGTCGAGCACGTCCGGCCCGCCGGCCACGCTGTTCGCACCCTCGGGATGGGCGAGGCGAAGCAGGCTGCGGCGCCGGCTCATCAAGTTTCGGCGGGCTTGCAGGGCCAGGGCGGTCATCGTCATGGTGCGACTCCGAAAAGGGATGTCGGACCTGACTACAGATTGTGTGCCACGCCCGGTGGCCCGTTCTGCTGTTTGAAGTCGCACGGCTGGGCGCAGCTTATGCGCACCCCCGCACGTTTTGCGCGTTCCAGTGCAGCGCGGACGCGTTTTCGGTGGATCAGGCCCCGAGGACCTGCCGCGCGCGCGCCCAGTAGGTGTGGCGGCTCGCGTTGCCGTTGTACCCGCCGTTGATGCGGTAGGTGATGTCGTCGAAGCGGCCCTGGTCCGCGTACGAGGACAGCCCGCGGCTGTTCCAGAACCACACGGCGATGCGGAAGCCCACGTCCGGGTCCGACGCACGACGAGGGTTGTTCTCGAGGTCGATGCCCAGCGCCTTGCCCGCGGCGCGGTAGTTCGCCCGCCCGGTGAGCTGGATGGGACCGCGGCCCTTGTAGCGGACGCCGTCGCCCGGCTGCGTGTTGCCCAGATCCGCGCGACCCTCGTAGGCGGCGCCGGAGGCGAACTCCTCGAACGCGGTGAGGCCCACCGACTCGTGCGCGAGCTGCGCGAGGAAGGCCGCCTGCCGCCGCGGCGTGTTGATGCCGCCCTGCACCATCGCCTGGTTCAGATGGGGCAACAGCTGCTGGGCCCGCGACCGCGAGAGGTTCGGCATGATCGCCACCAGCTGATCGACCGAGACGCCTCCGCTCGTGTTGCCCGGCACCGGCGGGGTGGGCGTGACCGGCGCGGGGCCGCTCGGCGCGCGGCCGTTGGGGATGGTCAGCACCTGTCCCGGGTAGATGCGGTTCGGGTTGGCGATGCCGTTGGCCGAGGCGATCGCACTCACCGTCGATCCGTACCGCTGCGCGATGACCGAGAGCGAGTCGCCCGGCTGCACCACGTGGCGGACGGTGCCGCTCGGGGCGGGCGGCGGCGAGGGCGGGGTCGGCGCGGCCGGCGCGCGGCCGGGGATGGTCAGCTGCTGCCCGGCGTAGATGAGGTTCGGGTTGGAGATCCCGTTCGCGCGCGCGATGTCCTGATACGAGACGCCGAAGCGGGCGCCGATGCCGGAGAGGGTGTCGCCGGAGCGGACGGTGTAGCGCTGGCCGCCACCCTGGGGCGCGGGCTCGAAGCTGTCGCGCGAACCGGGGAGGTTCAGCCGCTGGCCGGCGTAGATGAGGTTGGGGTTCTTGACCTGCGGGTTGGCCGCGAGCAGGGCAGCCACCGTCGTCCCGTGCCGCGCTGCGATGCCCGAAAGCGTGTCACCGGACCGAATCTGAATCGACATTGGCTGCCTCCCGAACAGCCCCCCTTGCCCAGAGTGTATCGGCAGAGGGCGGCCCGAAGTTGCCTCTGTCTTCATCGAGGACGCCCGGCGGCGGAATTCTTGACCGGTGACGAACGCGGGTCGAAATCAGCCCTCATGGACGCGACGAACGACGAGTCGAAGCGGGACGGGTCGGGGACGATCTTCAAGGACCTGCGACCGCGCAGCGAAGGCGACCGCCGCCAGGGACCGCCCGAGGCCCCGCTCTTCGGCGGATTGCTGGCCGAGGCCGGCTGGGATCCCGTGGGCCCCGCCGCCGACGCGCACGAAGGCTGGCTCCGCAGCAGCGGCCTTGCGCCCGACCGCCGCACCACGCCCCGCGACCGGCGGTTCTAGGACCTTCCGTGCGCGCCGAGCTGAAGGCGGAGTGGCAGCGCCTCGAGCGGGTGCTGAAGGGATTCGGACTGCCGGTGGATCCGCTTCCGGGCGTCCCTGACGCGGAACTCGACGCGTGGGAGCGCGCGTTCGGACTGTCGTTGGACAGGGACCTGCGCGACCTCTACCGCTTCACCCGCGGCTCGCGCTCTTCGACGCCCTGGCTCTGCGTGCGCACCGACGAACTGGCGCTGCTGACGCTGATGGACCCGAAGGAGTCGCTCGAGTTCGCCGGCGTGCAGCCGCTCGCGGTGGAGGAGGAAGACCGGATCGAGTGGCAGGGGCGCAGGCTCAACAGCGACCCGCGCATCGCGCCCTTCCTTCGTCATCCGAAGTGGCTTCCGTTCGCCGAGTTCAACGGGCTCGGCACCGCGCTGATGCTCGACGGCGCGCCGGGCTCTTCGGGGACCGCAGGTCAGCTCATCGCCTTCCAGCACGACCCGGACTCGCTCTGGTGGCAGGCCGCGTCCTTCCTCGAGCTGTTCGCGCGATCGAACGCGCTCTACGCGGAGCACGGAACGATGCTGCTCGAGGATGAAGAGGAGGACGACGCCGGCGAGCAGGAGGATTGAGGGAGAGTTCTGCTTGCGGCGCGGGCACACATCGAGTCCGGACTGCCGGCGCCATGGCCTCCACTCGCGGCCGCTGCCGGTTGCCGATGGGGCGCGGACCTCTGCGACCGGTCGGCTCGGAGCTCCGCTTCATCGGACGCGACACACGCCCGGAGCTGGCGGCACACGTCGCCGGCGACGTTGGTCTCGCTCAGCGGGTCGGCCCTGCACCAATAGAGTGGGGCGCCGTCCTCGCTCGCGAGGAGAAAAAGAACGACACAGTACCGGCGGCGAACTCCGTGAACGCGTGTAGGGTCAGCGCTGCCTGCGCAGCGAATCGGGTCTCCCCGTTCCGAGAAGGGACGCTGAGCTTGGCACGGCTGACGGTCTCGCTCGGCGCGGAGTGAGGCCCGAAGCTCCGACTCGCGTCGCCTCCACCGGAGCGTGCCGCGTCCGATCAACGCTGCGGCAGTTGCGCAGCCTGGCCGCGGCTCGCGCGGTGGACTCAGCAGGGATGAGCCGCCGTTCGCGGCGCGGAGTGACTGCGTCCGCGGCGGCGCGTGTACTGGCTGCTCCAGCCCCGAAGATGTCGAAGATTGGACGAAGCCCTCGCCCTGAAGGAGGAACCGCGCCGGCGCGAGTCGAAAAAGCCTCCGCTGGGGAACCTCGGTGGGGTGACGATCCGGATGGGTAAGTGCCCGATCTGGTTGGAGAACCTGACGAGCTTTGTCACCCCGGTAGGGTTCCCCGGCGGGGCCTTCAAAACCCGTCGCGCCGCGACCGGGCACTTCGGGACAAGAGGAAAGTCTGCTGCTCAACAGGCCAGTCCGGTTTTGTGATGCGCCGGCGTTGCTCGCCCACCCAGGCAACTGCACGCACACGGTGGCCGCGTTTCCCCCTGCTCGCGCCAGGCAGCGCACGGCACGCGGAAGCGGCGCCGACCGTCGCGACCAAGGCGATTCGCGGGCACAACAGGACCTCGAGCGGCGATGCGGAACGCGGTGCTGAGCGGTGTGATGGCAGTGATTCGCCGGCCGAAAGCGAACCTGAGCGGCGTCGTGCACGGCCAGGCGACGAAGGACACGTCGCTGATCGGCGTGATCGCGGTGATTCGCCGGCCTCGGCTCGTGCACCGCCCCGGCGACGAAGACCTCCATGCTGAGCGGCGCAGTCACGATGACTCGTCGGCCGAACGCGAACCTGAACGGCACGTGCACCGCCTCGTCGACCCAGACCACGTCGCTGACCGCCGCGATCGCGGTGATTCGCCGGCCTCGGCGCGTGCACCGCCCCGGCGACGAATACCTCGGTGCTGAGCGGTCGAACGCGAACCTGAGCGACTCAGTCAGCAGCAGCCGACACCCGCTGCGCAGAAGCCACTGGTCCCATCGCGCGGGATGGATGAGGAGCCCTCCGCTCAACGCGCGCGACGATGCCCACGTTGAGGCACTTCCCGCCGGAATCGCTCGCGCCGCCGCACCGAACCACCGACGCACCACGCACGTGGCGCTCTCGGTGGCCCGGCCGCCCTGCTACGCCTTCAGCTCCGGCTTCCGCCACCCGAACTTCTCGAGGATCTTCGCGATCAGCGGCGTGAGGATGAACGTGGCGGCCACGCGGAACGGCATGGTGAACCGGAAGACCACGTACGCGATGCCGAAGGTTCCGGCGGTCTTGCCCGCGCTCTCGCCCGAGGACTCGGCGGCGGCCATGACCTCGGCCTGGCGCCAGCCCATCTTCACCGCGATGTAGATGGCACTCAGCGTCCCCACCCACAGCACGACGAAGACGATGATCGCGAGCGTGCCGTACTCCTTCCACAGGAGCTTCAGGCGCTCCTTCGCGTCGGGCTTCTTGGGCGTGGGCGTTCCAGTGCTCATCGGGCCGCACTCCCTAACACGCTTCGTGCTACAGGCGCGCCCAATGCTCCTCTCCCGTCTTCCCCGCGGCGTGCTGCTCACCGGCAAGGAGATCCTCCGTCACATCCTCAAGCGCCCGGTGGTCGGCATCTGTGCGGCGGCGCAGGGGAAGGACGGGCGCTGGCTGCTCATCCGGCGCGCGGACACCGGCACCTGGGCGCTGCCCGGCGGCACCGTGGAGTGGGGCGAGACGCTCCGCGCCACACTGCACCGCGAGCTGCTCGAGGAGGCCGGCGTGGAGTCCTTCACCTTCGAGGGCCTCGTCGGCGTCTGGTCCCATCCGGACCGCGACGTGCGCTTCCACGCGGTGACGACGGTGGCCCGCTGCACGGTCGATGCGCCGGTGCGCCCGCCGGTCAACGTCACCGAGATCACCGACGTGCGCTTCTTCTCCGTCGAGGAACTGCCGGAGGAGCTCGCCATGGGCCAGCGCGAGATGATCGACGCGGCGATCCGCGGCGGGCCTCCGGTCCTCGAATAGCCACTTCGAGCAGCTGCTTCGAACAGCGACTCCGAACGGCTACTTCTTCCGCAGCGGACAGGCGGCAATGGCCTCGTCCGGATTGACCGCGCCCATCCCCTCCTCCACCGCGAGGAGCTTGCGGCCCTCGCCGATGACGAAGTTCGCGCGCGAGGCGGTCTTGCTGCCCTCCTTCGCCACGCCGAAGAGCCGGCCGATCTTCCCCTCGGGATCCGGCAGGAAGGTGAACTGCGCGCCGAGGTCCTTCTTGAACTTCGCCAGCGTCTCCCGGTCGTCCATGGAGACCGCCCACACCTCGGCGCCGCGGCCCTCGAGCTCCGTCTGCTGGTCGCGGAACGCCTTCATCTGCATCGTGCAGCCGGGGGTGAACGCCTTCGGGAAGAAGGCGACGACGACGGTGCCCTTCTGCACCGCCTCGCTCAAAGAGCGCTCCTTGCCCTCGGTGTCGGTGGCCTTGAAGTCGGGGATGGGCTGACCCACCTGCGGGGCGGAGGCGAGCAGCACGGCGGCGAGCGAGAGCGCGATCATGCGCCCGTGTTAACCGGCGCCCTCGCGCGCGGCAATGGCCTGCGAGATCCGCGACCAGACGGCGTACGCCGACGCCGCCGCGCCCTCCGCGAGCAGCTCCGGGCTCACCGCCACCGGCCGTCGCTCCCACAGCCGCCACGCGCCATCCACCATCGCCGAGAGCACGTGCCGCGCGCCGAAGCCGTGCGCGAGGTGCGCCTCCAGGGTCTGCGCGGTCAGCGGCGTCTGGGGCCGGTAGTCGAGCACCAGCAGATCCGCCACCGCGCCCTCGCTCAACGGGCCGATCGTCTCGCCGAAGAGCTCGGAGGCGATGCGGTGGCCGTTGGCGAGCATCCGCAGCACGGCGACCGGCTGGCCGGCGTCCAACGCCCTCTGCCGCGCCAGCCGCGCCTCGGCGAAGAGGTCCGCGCCGTAGCCGGCGGTGCCCAGGGCCGCGCGCGGGCCGAACTTGCCGGCGGGAGCGTGACCCTCTCCGCGCTCGGCGTCGGCGCTCGGGGTGTGCACGAGCCAGGCGCCGCTGGAGATGACCTGCGACAGCTCCGGCCAGGAGAGGTGGACCGCGTGGGCCACCAACGTCGTCTGCCGGAGCAGCCCCTCGACCGCGAGGAGCCTCGTGACCGGGCCCTCACCGAAACGCTGCGCGCAGAGCCGGCCCTCGTCCGGCGTCTCCGCGAGGGTCACGCTCAGCGGAACGCCGATCGCCGCGGCGGCCTGCGCGAGCCCCTCCAGCGCCTCGTCGGAGAGCTCGTGGAGCGCCGCCGCGCCGAGCACTGCGCGGAAGCGGCGGTGCCCCGCGTGCTGGTGGTGGAAGGCCACCGTCTCCACCAGCGCGTCCTCGCGAACATCTTCACCGGCGCGGTCGGTCACGTCCCACGCGAGCGCTGCCCGAAGGCCCACCCGGTCCACCCCGCGAGCCACGCGCCCGAGCGAGCCCATGACGAAGCCTGTCGAGGCGTGACGGTCGATCACCGTGGTGGTGCCCGCGCTGAGCGCCTCCAGCGCACCGGCCGCCGCGGCCCACTCGGTCGAGTCCGGGTCGAGCGCGTCCTCCAGCGGGGCGCGCTCGAAGGGACGGTCGAGCCCGCGGGCGAAGCTCTGCGTCAGCCGGTGGTGGGCCGACACGAGGCCCGGCATCACCAGGTGGCCGGAGAGGTCGATGACCTCGTCGCCCTCCTGCGGCTCCAATTCCGGCGCGCGTGCGGTGATGTGTGAGCCGTCGATCCTCAGATCCGCCCGCTCCACGGAGGCAGGCTCGAGGTCGATCAGGGTGGCGCCCTTGAGGATGGTTCCCACGAGGCCGGAAGCATGGGGGAAAGAGCGGGGATCCTCAAACGGAGAGGGTGTCCGTTTTTCGGTCACTCTCCCGACCGATCTGTCGCAACGCATCGCGTCACCAGCCGGCCGAACGTGCGCAAGCACCCGTCATTGCTGGGTATCCCACCACGGCATACAGCTTGCTCGGCGAGCGCACCCGCAGTGCGAGCGGGAGGGGCGCGTGGTAGAGACAGCGCCCTGCACAGCCAGGCCTCATTGGGGCCGCGGAGGGCACCGCCCACATGCACCGTCATCCCCGAATGAACGCCCTGGGCGCCCTCGTGTCCCTCTCGATCCTCGCGGGCCTCGCCGGCTGCGGCGGCGACCTGGAGTCCGTGGAGGGCGACGAGCCGAAGCCCACGGAGGAGTTCAGCCAGCGGCGCTCGCCGATCATCGGCGGCACGGTGGACACGGGGAGCCCGGCGGTGGTCTCGCTCAGCGTGCAGTACGGCGGCGGCTTCATCCCCTTCTGCACCGGCACCCTCATCGGCCCGAAGACGATCCTCACCGCCGCGCACTGCGTGAACTCCTACGGGCCCAACGCGCAGTACTTCGCGGTCTTCGGCACCTACGTGTCGCAGCCCACCTCCGCGACGCGGATCGTCCAGCAGATCCGGCACCCCAGCTACTCGAACCAGAGCTACCAGTCGGACATCGCGGTGATGCGGCTGGAGAACCCGGTGCTGCACACGGTGCCGATGAAGATCAACACCCAGCAGCTGAACAACACCTGGGTGGGCAGGCCCATCCGGCACTCGGGGTTCGGGGTGACGGCGCCGGACACGAACACCTCGGGGACGAAGCGGCACGGGACCTGGAACATCCGGCAGATCAGCCAGCTGGAGATCGAGAGCGGTCAGTCGAACCCGCTGAAGCAGACCTGCAGCGGGGACTCGGGCGGGCCGGGCTTCATCGTGTACCCGAACACGACCGAGGAGATCGTCGCCGGCGTGGTCTCCTACGGCGACGAGAACTGCAGCCAGTTCGGCGTGGACACCAACGTGGCCTGGTTCGCGCCGTGGATTCAGCAGACGATGGGCGCGTGGGAGGCGCCGACCTGCGCCGAGGACGGCAAGTGCGCGTCGGGTTGCGCGCAGCCGGACATCGATTGCGTGTGCGCGAAGGACAACGTCTGCTCCGCCGAGTGCCCGGACGTGGCGAAGGATCCGGACTGCCCGGTGGACTGCCGCACGAACAACGTCTGCGCGCAGGACGTGTGCCCGCGCCCGGACGAGGACTGCCGGCCGGAGGGGCTCTCCTGCACCTCGGAGCTGCAGTGCGTGTGGCGCCGCTGCGTGGGCGATCCGCAGCACAGCTTCAACTACTGCTCGCGGCCCTGCAGCACCGACGCCGAGTGCGCCGGACAGGGCATGGTCTGCTCGCAGGGGGCCTGCCGCTTCCCGCAGAAGCAGTCGACGAACATCGGTCAGCCCTGTGACGACGGCTCGTACTGCCTGCTCGGCGGCGTCTGCGCCGGCGACAGCGCCGAGAACCGGACGTGCGCCCTCCCCTGCAGCGGACCTGGGACCTGCCCGGGCACCCAGCAGAGCTGCGTCACAGGTCACGACGGCCAGCTCTACTGCAAGGGCGCTTCGACCGGCGGGACGGACGGCGGAACGGGCACGAACACCACCGGCACCCCGCGGCAGGTGGTGGACCTGCCGAAGGTGCGCACCGAGGGACGCGAGGCGGACGTGGGCATCGCTTCGGGATGCCAGGCGGCGGGCGGCGGGATGGGCGGCCTCGGCGGCACGCTGGGGCTCGGCCTGCTGGCGCTGCTCGGCTTTCGCCGGAGGTCTCTTCCACAGGGCCGGCGCTTACTGACCGCGGCGGTGGCGGTGGGCGCGGCGGCGCTCGGCGGGTGCGGGCCCACGCAGGCGGGTGAGGGTGACCTTCTCGCGGAGTCGAAGGGGACCGGCACGCAGCGGGCGGAGATCGTCGGCGGGTCGGTGAGCACCGGAGACCCGGAGGTCTTCATGCTCCGGATGATCTACAGCAACGGCACCGCGTCCGGCTGCACCGCCACGCTGATCGGAGAGCACACGCTGCTGACCGCGGCGCACTGCGTGGACCCGGCGATCAACAACGCGGAAGCGGTGACGATCTTCGCCACCAACGAGACCTACGCGAACAACACCACCCAGCAGCAGTGGATCCGCATCGTGGAGACGCGGATGCACCCGGGCTGGAACGCGGGGGGCGACTCGCTCGAGCACGACATCGCGCTGGCGCTCCTGCAGCGGGCGCCGGGCGTGCAGCCGAAGATGTGGAACCGGGAGCCGCTGTTCGGCAAGCAGGGCGCGCCCATCCGCGCGGTGGGCTACGGCATCACCTCGAGACAGAAGAGCGACTCGGGGACGAAGCGGCAGGTGAACCTGACGGTCGCAGGCCTGCAGCAGACGCACCTGTTCCTCGGCGATCAGATGGGCAAGGGCATCTGCAGCGGGGACTCGGGCGGGCCGACCTTCCACGTCTTCGCCGACGGACGCGAGCGCCAGATCGGCGTGCACTCGTTCGACGGCAACGGCGTGTGCACCTACGGCGGCGACATCCGCACCGACGCGTACGTCTCCTTCATCGACCAGTGGCTGAACGAGAAGGAGACCACCACCTGCGACAACGACGGGCGCTGCCTGGCGGGGTGCAACCCGGTGGACGCGGATTGCTACTGCGTGGCGGACGACGTGTGCGACGCGCGCTGCCCGGACCTCCTGATGGATCCGGACTGCCCGGCGGACTGCATCCTCAACGGGGTGTGCTCGCTGCAGCAGTGCCCGGTGCCGGACCCGGACTGCGTGCCGGACGGGCTGAACTGCAACAGCCCGATGGTCTGCTACGGCCGGCTCTGCACCACCGACCCGCAGCGCACGAGCAACTACTGCTCGCGCCAGTGCACCGACGACCCCCAGTGCGGTCCCGGGATGGCCTGCTACGACGGTGCCTGCCGCTACCTGCAGAAGCCGGAGGCGGACGAGGGCGAGCCCTGCACCATCGGCAAGACGTTCTGCCGCAACGGCACCCACTGCAGCGGCCGCGAGGGCGAGCAGACGACGTGCCTGCGCAGCTGCAGTTCGAACAGCGAGTGCAGCGGCAAGGCCACCTGCGAGTTCGGTCAGGACTGGGTGCGCTTCTGTCAGACGCCGCGGATGCCGCCGGTCACGGTGGCGGCGCTGCAGTCGGACTACGAGGCCGACCCGTCGGCGAACGGGCCGCTGGGAAGCTGCGCGTCGGTGCCCGGCGGACCGCTCGGGCTGCTCGGGGTTGCCGCGCTGACGCTGGGCCGGGTGCGCCGGCGCCGGCGGTCGTAGCGAAGGGGCTAGTCCCGCCCCTTCCCCTTGCCGTGGCCCTTTCCGTGGCCGTGGCCGCCCTTCTCCTTGTGCCCGTGCTTTCCGGGGCCGTGCTTCGCGTGCTTGTAGTGCTTGTACTTGCCCGCGCGCAGCTCGACGAGGGTGACGGGGACGACCTTGCGCTCGACGACGACCCAGCCGCCGCGGTGGTCGCGGGCGCGGTACCAGCGGTCGCCGTCGCGGTGCCAGTAGTGGCCGTCGACGAAGAAGACCTCGTGGCCGTAGTCCTCCACCACCTGCACGCCGGGCGTGACGATGACGAGCGGCGGCGGAAGCTCGAAGCGGATGGAGGGCAGACCGACCCGGACCTCCACCTGCGCGAACGCCGTCGAGGCGGTGAGGAAAGCGGTGGCGGCGAAGAGCGCCCTGAGCGTTTTCATGCGCCGATCATCCGCGAGCGCCCGCCCCGCGCAATGTGGGCTCCTGGCGCCGGTGAAGGTGTCCTGCGCGAGGGCAAAGGTCTCGTGGCGGTGAAGCCCGCGTGGAGGGACGGCTCGACGGATGGCAGAAGGACCGGTATGCGGCGCGCATGAGCACCCAGCCGCCGAAGCCCACTCCGGACGAACTGCTCGCGCACCTCGCGCTCGAGGTGACCGATGCGCTCTGCGTCGTCGCCCCCCGCGGGTGGACGCGGGCGGACCTCTCGCTCGACCGTCACGGGGACTCGCTCCGGGTGGCGAAGGTGGACACCGAGCTTCCGGAGAAGCCGAAGCCGATGCCGGCGCTGGGGATGGATCCGGGCGCGCGGATGGCGGGGCTCGCGGCGGCGCTGACCGACGCGCTCCACCTGCTGCACGGACGCGGCGTGGAGTGGAGCGGCGCGCGGGCCACGGTGACGCGTGAGGGGACGCCGACCGGGCGGCTGGTGCTCACGCTGCACGAGCGCTCGGGTCCGCCGGCCGCCTCCATCAGCGTGCCGAAGGGGCTCATCGATGCGCTCTTCCTCGCCGAGCCGTTCCTCGAGGAGCTCGACCGCGCGGAGCAGGTGCTGCCCGAGGAGCAGGACGTGCTCGCGGTGCGGCTGTCCGGCGCCACCGGGTGGAAGCTCGACCAGGCGGCGGCGAAGGCGACCTTCGAACTGCCCGGCCGCCCGCCGCTGACGCTGGACGCGGAGCTGCTGGGGACCTGGACCTCCGAGGACGAGAGCTGGACCTGGGCCTGGGCGAACAGCACCGTCGATCCTGCCTGCACGAAGCGAGTGGAGGCCGCGCTCTCGCCGGACGCGCAGACGCCGGGGCTCGCCCCGCTGTGGCGCGAGCGCTACGCCTGCGAGGAGCCCTTTGCCCACCGCGTGGCCGGCGTGGCCGCGGTGAAGAGCGGCGCAAAGGCCGTGTGGCGCGGCGGCTTCGGCAAGGGCTGGGCGTACCTGGCTGTCTTCTGAGCCGGTGAGCCTGTGAGCCGGAAACGAGACGGCCGCCGGACCTGAGGGGGGATCCCAGGTCCAGCGGCCGATGTGCCTCGGGCGCGCCCTTCGAGCGCGGCGGGGCGACAGCTAGTTCTTCGCCTGCTCGGCGGCCTTCTTCGTCAGCTGCAGGTCGAGCTGGACCTTCACGGTGTCGCCGACCATCACGCCGCCGGTCTCGAGCGCCTGGTTCCAGTTGAGGCCGTAGTCCTTGCGGTTGATCTCGGTGGTGGCGACCGCGCCGCGCTTGACGTTGCCCCACGGGTCCTTCGCCTCGGTGGCGGGGATCTCGACGTCGAGGACGACCTGCTTGGTCACGCCACGGATGGTGAGGTCACCGGTGACCTTGTACTTGTCCTTGCCGGCCTTCTTGAACTGGGTGCTCTTGAAGGTCATCTGCGGGTGCTTCGCCACGTCGAAGAAGTCCGGCGACTTGAGGTGCTCGTCGCGCTTCGGCTCGCGGGTGTTGATCGACGCGGTGTCGATCGTCGCCTCGACCTTCGACGCCTTGAGGTCCTTCTCGTCGAGGGTCAGCGCGCCCTGGAGCTTGCCGAACTCGCCGCGGACGTTGGTCACCATCATGTGGCGCACGGTGAACTGCGCCTGCGAGTGGGACGGGTCGATGTCGTACTGCGCCGCAAAGGCGAGGCCGGGGGCAACGAGGGCGACGGCGGCGAACAGGGGCTTGAGGTTCATGTCTTATCTCTTCTCTTTCGGGTTGGTGTTGCGTGGGCGGCCGCGGGAGGCAGCCGCCGTTCTTCGTGGAACCACTCTGCAAGCGTTGCTGTTTCCGCACCACTCTTCGGCCAGATAAAACACCGTTCCATGTCCGGAACGATGGATCTGAACCTCCTCACCCTCTTCGTGGCGGTGGCGGAGGCGAACAGCTTCAGCGAGGCAGCGCGCAGGCTCGGGCTCCCCAAGTCCTCGGTGAGCCGGGGCGTGGCGCAGCTGGAGGCGTCGCTGGACACGCGGCTGCTCCACCGGACGACGCGGCAGGCCTCGCTGACCACCGCGGGGACCGTCCTCTTCGAGCGCGCGGCTCCGCTGCTGCAGTCCTTGCGCGAGGCGGTGGGCACCCTCCCCGAGCGCGAGGAGCAACCCTCCGGCGAGCTGCGGATCACCGTCAGCGCGGACATGGGCGCGACCTTTCTCCCGGAGGTGATGTCGCGGTTTCTGCTGCGCTTTCCCTCGGTGCGGCTCGACGTGCTGGTGACGAACCGGCTGGTGGACATCGTCAGCGAGGGCGTGGACCTCGCGCTGCGGGTGGCGGGGCGGAAGCTGACGGACTCCTCGCTGGTCATCCGTCGGCTGACGCCCATCGACGTGGGCTTCTTCGCCTCGCCGCTCTACCTCGCGCGGAAGGGGACGCCGCGCACGGTGGAGGACCTCGCCGGCCACGAGTGGGTGCGCTTCCGGAACTTCCTCATGCCGCCGGAGCTGAAGGACCTCGTCACAGGCGGGCGCGTGCTCGGCGACGACCTGCTCTTTCTCCGCGAGATGATCCGAGGCGGCATGGGCGTGGGCACGCTGCCGGTCTTCCTCACCCCGGACCTCATCGCCTCCGGCGAGCTGGTGCGGGTGGTGCCGGGGCTGACCTGGTCGAGCTCCTCGCTGGCGATGGTGTACCCGAAGGCCCAGCACGTGCCGCGGAAGGTCACCGCCTTCCGGGACTTCCTCCTCGAGTACCTCGCCTCGAGGCCGCTCGGCGCCTCGCCTCCGGGCTCACGCGGGAGCTGAAGCGCTTCGTTCGCGGCGGTGGCGCGCTGTACCGGGGTAGGAGGCACCGTGCCCCGCGAGCGCTCGGGATGTTCAGCCGCGGGCCTGTTGGGGCCCTTGGGGGTCCCCTTTCGGTCCGGTGCACGACGCTCCTCTGAAACAAGTGCCACACGCCGGACGGCGCCCTGCCCGCCCCCCGGCCCGGCACCGGCGGGAGCGTCAGCGCCATTCCGTACCCTGTCCGCACGAACGCTGAAGAACGTCGAACGGAGGCAGACATGCAGGTGGTGACGGCCGAAGCGTGGGAGTGCGGGGACTGCGGGGCGGCGGTGAGCGGCGAGAGCCTCTTCGCGTATTGCGACGGGTGCGCGAGGCCGCTCTGCGTGGCCTGCCTGGAGTCGGCGGCGCCCTGCGAGTGCTGCGACCTGCTGGCGTGCCGGCACTGCGCGCTGCGGCTCTTCGCGGTGGAGTGCCCGGGGTGCGCCGCGCCCCTCCACCTGGCCTGCGTCGAGCGCCGAGGTGGGAAGGGCGCACATCCGCTCTGCGAACGCTGCGGCGAGCAGGCCCGGCGGATGTGGGCCTGAGCTAGAGCTTTTCGCCGGGCAGCGCCGCCGCCTGCTCTACCCACGAGGTGAGCAGCGCCTCGTCGAAGTTGTCCGGCGTGAGGTGGACGTAGCGCGTGTCCGCGACCTTGCTCGGCTCGGGCGGGACCGGCTTCAGCGACTGGCCGCGGAAGAAGGTCACCTTCAGGTACTTCGCGAAGACGTGGAAGGAGACGAACCAGGTCCGCCCGTCGAGCCCGTAGAAGGGCGTGTTCCACTTCACCGCCTTCTGCACGCCCGGCACCGCCCGCTCGATCAGCGCGTCGAGCCGCCGGCCGAGGTCCCTTTTCCACTCCGGCATCGCCGCGATGTACGCCTGCACCGGCGCGTCGCCGTCGCCCTTCGGGATCTGCGGGTTGCCGCCGGAGAGGAGCGTCACCTTCTGCGCGGGCTTCGTCTTCGCAGCGGCGGGCTTCGCGTCGCGGGACTGCCGGTTGTGGAGCACCGCCGCCTTCACCAGCGCCTTGAACGCGGCGGCGTCCACCTCGTCGCCCTCGCGGAGGTCGATCGCGCGGCGGGTGTTGCCCTCGAGGCTGGAGTTGAAGACGCCCTTCGGGTCGGGGAGGCTTGCGCCCTTCGCGAACGTCAGCTTCACGGTCTTCGCGTACGCCTCGCCGGTGCAGAGGATCCCGTCGTGCGACCAGACGGGGTTCTCCCACTTCCACTCCTCCGTCACCTCCGGATCCGCCTCGCGGATGAGCGCTCGCATCCGCGCCAGCACCGGGCCTCGCCACGGACCGAGGTCCGCGATGCGCTGGTCGATGAGCCGGGAGGCGTCGGTGGCGGTCGCGTCGGTAGAGTCCGCGCGCTTCGTCGTCGACTTCTTTGCCGGTGACTTCTTCGCGGCGGGCTTCGGGCCAGCTTTCGTCGCGCGCGGCATCTAGCGACCCGCCTGTGCGTCGGTGAGCGGCTTCGGGTCGCGACGCTTCGAGAGGTACGGCAACACGAAGAGGTAGAGCCCGGTGAAGAGCAGGAACGCGAGCGGCGGAAGCGGCGAGTACGTCACCCACGCCGGCGGCGCCTCCTCTCCTCCCCCCATCCCGATGGCGACGAAGTTCGCGATCACCGCGAGCGTGAAGACGACGGACACCCACCTGTGGAGCTGACGAATCCCCTGCTTCCAGTTCATGGACTTCTCCTCTCTCCTTCTGTCGAGGGCCGGAACGGAGGCGCTCACGCGAGCCGCGCGAGCACGTCCACGAGCTTCCCGCCCATCATCTTCCAGCCGTAGCGCGCGCCGCCGAAGTTCTGCTTCTGCTCGGGCTTGAAGCCGGACTGCACGAGGTGAAGGCGGGTGCCCTCCTCCGTCGGCTCGAGCGTGAAGGTCACCACCGTGTCGAGCCCCAGCTCGCCGCCCACGCACCAGGCGTAGCTGAGCCTGCGCTGCGGCTCGCTCTCGAGGACGCGGCAGTCCACCTTGCCGTCCCACCCGGGAAAGGGCTGCGTCTGGAAGGTGAACTTCGTCCCGGGCTCGGGCTTGAAGCCGGTGACCGGCAGGAGCCACTCCTCGAGGAGCACCGGGTTCGTCAGCGCGCGCCAGACCTTCTCCGGCGGGTGGCCGAGGTCGAACTCGAAAGTGATGGCGTCCGTCTGCTTCGGTGCGGTCTTGTCCTTCAGGCTCATTGGTCCATTCGCTCCAGGAGCTTCTCGAGTCGGTCCACCCGCTCCGTCCAGAAGGCGCGGTAGTGCGCGATCCAGTCGATGAGCGGCTTCATCCCGCGCGGCTCCACGCGGTAGTACACGCAGCGGCCCTCGCGCCGGCCCGACACCAGCCCCGCCTCCTTCAGCGCCGCGAGGTGCTGCGAGACCGCCGGCTGCGAGATGTCGAAGCGCTCGGTCAGCTCCTTCACCGCCGCCTCGCCCCGCGTGAGCGACTCGAAGATCGCCCGCCGGCTGGGGTCCGCCAGCGCGTGGAAGATCCGGTCTTCGGCCGCGGCTCCGCTCTGCCCCTGCATGGGGCAATCAATAAGCCGATGCTTATTGGTCGTCAAGCAGCGTTCGTCTGCGGGCCCGCGCTCTGCCCGGCGCGCCTCATCCCCAGCCTGGCGCCCAGGAGCGTCGTCGGCACGTAGGCGAAGAGGAGGTCCACCGCGCGGTACCAGTTCGGCGCCGGCAGCATCACGCTCGCGGCGATGCCACCGAGGAGGAAGAAGGCGGCCATCCCGAACGCGAGCTTCATCCGGTGGCTGACCGCGATCCGCATGGCGAGGAAGGTGCCGACGAGAGGCCCCAGCGCGTGGGCGAGAAACACGAAGAGGTAGTGCTTCGGCTCCATCAGGTGGATCGTCGCCGCGAAGGCCTCCATCGAGCTCGAGTCCACGCCCGCGGGTGGAGGCACGAGCACGTGACCGAGCTCGATGAGCCCCATGTTCACGACCGACGACACGACGATGCCGACGACGACGGCGAGGATGTTTCTGACCACGATGGGCTCCGGCTGCGCGAGGCGCGAGAAACAGCGGCGCGCATGCTACGGCGGTCGGAGCCCTCGCGCGGGTCAGGCCCTCTGATCTTCGACCGCGAAGAGGATGGCTTCGGGCGTGGCGGGGATGCGCAGGCGCACCTCGCGGCCGGGCGGACCGAACGCGGCGATGGCCTGGCGCAGCGCGGTCACCGCGCCGATGGCGAGGAGGAACGGGGGCTCGCCCACCGCCTTGCTGCCGTGCACCACGTCGTCCTGTGGCGCGTTCTGGAGCAGGCGCACGTGGAAGGCTTCCGGCACGTCGCCCATCGCCGGGATCTTGTAGGTGTCCGGCGAGTGGGTGCGGAGGAAGCCCTGCGCATCGAAGAGGACCTCCTCGCAGGTGAGCCAGCCCCAGCCCTGCACGAAGCCGCCTTCGATCTGGCCCAGATCGATCGCCGGTGAGAGTGAATGTCCGCAGTCGTGGAGGATGTCCACGCGCCGCAGCCGGTGCTCGCCGGTGAGCCCGCTGACCTCCACCTCCACCAGCGCCGCGCCGTAGGCGTAGTAGTGGAAGGGCTTTCCTCGGCCCGCCACGCGGTCGTAGTGGATGTCCGGCGTGCGGTAGTAGCCCGTCGCCGCGAGCGAGACCTGCTGCAGGTAGGCCGCCTGGGTGACGCGCTCGAAGGGCACCGGCGCTTCGTCGGGTGAGGCTCGGTGTGCAGCGCCGTCGACGGTGACGAAGCCGTCTTCGAAGCGCACGCGCTCCGGCGGGCAGTTGCCGAGAAGCTGCGCGGCGACCGGACGCAGGCGCTCGCGGATCGTCTCGCACGCGGCCTTCACCGCCTGCCCGTTGAGGTCCGCGCCGGACGACGCCGCGGTGGCGGAGGTGTTCGGCACCTTGTCGGTGGCGGTGGCCATCACCCTTATCGCGGAGAGCGGCACGCCGAGCTCGTGCGCGGCGATGGCGAGCATCTTCGTGTGCAGGCCCTGCCCCATCTCGGTGCCGCCGTGCGAGAGCTGCACGGTGCCGTCCTGGTACACGTTCACCAGCGCCGCGGCCTGGTTGAGGAAGCTCGTGGTGAAGGAGATGCCGAACTTCACCGGCTGGAACCCGAGGCCCCGCTTGTGGTGCAGGCTCTGCGCGTTGAAGGCGCGGATCTCCTCCAGGCGGTGCGCGTAGCCGGCGGTGCGCAGCAGCTCGTCGTGCAGCCGCGCGAGCCGGTTGTCGGCGCTCTTCACCTCCTGGCCGTAGTGCGTCCGGTTCCGCGGCGCCTCGCCGTAGAAGTTGCGCGCGCGGAGCTCCGCAGGGTCGAGGCCGAGGCGCTCACCTGCGCGGTTGAGGATCTCCTCCACCACCGCCACGCCCTGCGGTCCGCCGAAGCCACGGAAGGCGGTGTTCGACGGGAGGTTCGTGCGCACCACGTGACCGGTGAGCTCGGCGGCGGGCAGGAAGTAGGCGTTGTCGAGGTGGAACAGCGCGCGGTCGAGGATGGCGCGCGACAGGTCGCTGCTGAAGCCGGCGTTGGCCCACATCTCCGCGCGCAGCCCGAGCAGCCGCCCGTCTTCGCTGAAGCCCGCGTCGAAGCGGGTGAAGAAGGGGTGCCGCTTGCCGGTGGACATCATGTCGCGGTCGCGGTCGAGCCAGACCTTCACCGGACGCCCGGTCTTCACCGCCGCCAGCGAGGCGATGGCCGCGAAGTGCGCCGCCTGCGTCTCCTTGCCGCCGAAGCCGCCGCCCATCCGCGGCACCTCCACGCTCACCCGCTGCCGGCCCCAGCCGAGCACGTGCGCGACGATGCCCTGCACCTCGGAGGGATGCTGCGTGGACGACCACAGCCGCAGCGCACCGCCCTCCTCCGGCGCGGCGAGGGTGGCCTGCGTCTCCAGATAGAAGTGGTCCTGACCGCCGGTCTCCAGCTCGCCGGTGATGCGCAGCGCTGCGCCGGAGAGCGCCGCGTCCACGTCGCCCGTGCGGATGACGTGCGGCTCGCCGAGAAAGCTTCCCTGCGCGATGGCGTCCTGCACGGTGAGGATCGCCGGCAGGGGCTCGTAGTCGATGACGCACTCGGCGGCGGCGCGGCGGGCGAGCGCGTAGCTCTCGGCGACGACGGCGGCGACGATCTGGCCGTGGAAGTGGACCTCGCGCGAGGCGAAGCACTCCTCGTCGTGGACCACCGCGCCCACGTCGTTGAGACCGGGCACGTCGTCACAGGTGAGGACCGCGTGGACGCCGGGCATCTCGCGCGCCGAGGAGACGTCGCGGCGGACGATGCGCGCGTGCGCGTGCGGCGAGGTGACGAGGTGCACCACCAGCATGCCCGCGGGCGCCGGCAGGTCGTCCACGTAGAGGGCCTCGCCGGTGGTGTGGCGCAGGCCGCTCTCGTGCTTCAGCGGCTGGTGCAGCGGCGAGCGCGCTGCCCCGCCCCGGACCGCCGGCGACTGAGCAGCGCGTCCCTCGGGCGCGACGGGTGCGACCGGTTCGATCTTCCGCATGGCTACCGCACCTCCACGGTCGCGGTGTGGAGGTGGCGAAGGCGCGGCGCGCGGTCCTTCAGCGTCTCCTCGAAGAAGCCGAGCAGGAGGTTTCGCGCCACCGTCATCCGGTAGCGCGCGCTGCCGCGGTGGTCGGTCATCGGCTTGAAGTCTTCAGAGAGGAACGCGACCGCTTCCCGTGCGGTCTGTGCGCTCCACGGCTTGCCCAGCAGCGCCGCCTCGGTGCGACGTGCGCGCGCCGGCGTGGCCGCCATGCCGCCGTAGGCGAGACGAGCGCTCTGCACGAGGCCCTCCGCATCGCACGTCACGCTGAAGCCCGCGGACACCGCGCTGATGTCGAGCTCGCGGCGCTTGGAGACCTTGTAGGCGGCGATGCGGCTCTGCGCGTCGGGACGCGGGAGCTCCACCGCGCAGAGGGCCTCCTTCGGGCGCAGCGCGGTCTTGCGGTAGTCCACGAAGAAGGCCTCCAGCGGCACGCGGCGCTCCCCTTCACGCGAGGCGAGCACCGCGGTCGCACCGAGCGCGATGAGCACCGGCGGCAGGTCGCCGATGGGCGAGGCGTTGCAGAGGTTGCCGCCCACCGTCGCCCGGCTCTTGATCGCGCGCGCGCCGAAGTAGCGCAGCATCCGCTCCAGCGGCGGCAGGTGGCGCTCGGCCCAGTCTTCGAGATCCGTCAGCGCCGTCACCGCGCCGATGCGCCAGCCGCTGCGGTCGGGAAGTTCGCTCACCCCGCGCCAGGCGCTGAGGGCCTCCAATGAGATGAGCGCGCGCGGTTCCGCGTGACGCTTGGTGATCTCCAGCGAGAGGTCGGTGCCGCCGGCGACGAAGCGCGCCTTCGGGTGCGCCTCCAGCGCCTCCCACAGCGCGTCCGCCGATGTCGGGTTCACGTAGAGCTGCTCACCCGCGCGGTAGTCGAGCGCCATGCCCTCGCCCTGCGACGGGCGCTGCGCGTCGGGGCCCCGCAGGGCGCGGGCGAAGTGGTCGTCCGGACGCGCGCCGGCCACCGCGTTGGTCGCCTCGCGGATGGGGCGGTAGCCGGTGCAGCGGCAGAGGTTTCCGCACATCTGCGCGTCGGCCTTCCAGGGCGCCGCGGAGAGGTCGAGGTCGTCGCGGTAGCAGGCCTCGAACATCGCCATCACCACGCCGGGCGTGCAGTAGCCGCACTGCGAGCCGAGCCGGTCCGCCAGCGCCTCCTGCACGAGGTGGTGACGCCCGTCCCGCTTCAGCGCCTCCACCGTGTACACGTGCTTGCCCTGGACCATCGGCAGCAGGAGGAGGCACGCGTTGATGGCGCGGTAGGTGGCCCGGCCGTCGGGCAGGGTCTCGCGGACGGCGACGGTGCAGGCGCCGCAGTCACCCTCGGCACATCCCTCCTTCGTGCCGGTGAGGTGCGCGGCGTCGCGCAGGTAGCGAAGCAGTGTGGTGGTGGGCGACGCGTCCGCCAGCTCCACCCACCGATCGTTCAGACAGAAGCGGAGGCGATCCATGTGGGACGGACGAATGTAGCAGAGCGCGCTCGGCAGGAGCGGCTCCCCTGCATGGAGAGCAGGCGCGGCCGTCTGACCACGGTCTGCCCGGGCATGGCGGTTGCGATGGAGGGGGGCATGAGCCTCTCTGCCCTCACCACCCTCGCGGCGCTGCTCGTCACCGCCAACGTCCCCGCGTCTTCACTGCCGCATGTAGAGGTGCTCGAGCCGGGCCTGTACCACGCGGACGAGCTCTCGCTGCCGACGCAGAGCCGCTGGCTCGCGCTGTGTGGAGAGCGGCTGGAGCGCGTGACCGTCGAGGCGCGGCGCGTCCACGACCCGCTGCTCGACGCCGACGATCAGCAGACCGGGTGGGAGGTCGTCGCCCCGTGCGCGGCCAAGGTGCTCCTCGCCGAGAACGCCGGGCTCCTCGAGGGACGCGTGCGCGAGGCGGACGTTCGCGAGCATCACGAAGACGCCGGAGTGGGTGCGATGGAAGAGGAGGCGCCGTTCGACGAGGCGCGCACACCGGCACACGCGACGCGTCCGACGAGGTGGGAGCCTTCGCGGGTGGAGCTGCGGCTCGGCGCGGCGATCTCGGAGATCGTCCGCGAGCCGCTGGGCGATGGCGGCTTCCGGCTGGTGCTGCGCGAGCGCGGAGGGGGTTCGGACGTGACCCTCTTCGAGACGCCGGAGGCGGACGACGGGCACTGGTCGCTGCTGTGGTCGGGCGATCTCGACGGCGACGGGCAGCTCGATCTCGTGCTGCAGGCGAGCGATCACTACAACGTGCGCGAGGTCCGCGTGCACCTCTCGCGCGGCGGACACACGCTGGCCGGAATGCTGCGCAGCACGGGCTGTTGAGCGCGGCGCCGGCTGGACGTTCGGACCGTCAACGAACGCAGGCGTTGCGTCCTGATCCGGGAGATCGCCGCAGCGGTTGCGCTCGGCCACTGCGTTCGCCTCTCGTAAGCACCCGTAAACACTCAGGGCACGGTTCATGCTCAAGGCGCTTCCGGCGACTGGAGGCCCCGTGTTCAGAAAACTCATCGTTTCGGCGGCAGTGTGTTCATTGATGTTGGTGGGATGTGCAGGCCCCGAAGGCCCGGAAGGCGCGCAGGGCCCCGCGGGCGCGGAGGGTCCCGCCGGTGCGCCGGGCGCGGACGGCAAGGACGGGCTTCCGGGTGCGCCCGGTGCCGACGGCGAGGACGGTGCCGACGGGCAGGACGGCACCGACGGCCAGAATGGGCAGAACGGCAACAACGGCACCGACGGCAAGAACGCCTACCTGTCGGGCCCGGGCCTGAAGGTGACGGTCCAGTCGGCGACGGTGCAGAACGGCGTCGCGCGGGTCGTGTTCAAGGTGACCGACGACAAGGGCGTGCTCCTCGACCGCAGCGGCAAGTTCACGGAGGGCGCCGTCGCCACGCGCTTCCTGCTCGCCTGGCTCGGTGACGACGTCAGCGGCAACCCGGGCAAGTACACGGTGTACACGGTGAACGCGCAGGGTCAGGCCACCTACGACCCCGGCGTGAACAACGCGGCGAACTACACGCTGGTGAGCGAGGGCGTGTACGAGTACCGCTTCCAGGCGCCGATCACGCTGGCGGGCGACACGCGGACGCACTCGGTCGGCTTCCAGGCGGAGCGCACCTATCAGGGCCTGCGCTACACCGCGGACGGCGTCTTCAACTTCATCCCCGCAGGCGGCGCGGTCTCGGCGAAGCGCGAGATGGTGACGAACGACTCCTGCAACGCCTGCCACAACCGCCTCGAGTTCCACGGCGGCGCGCGGCGGAGCGTGGAGCTCTGCATCACCTGCCACAACCCGCAGTCGGTGGATCCGGAGACGGGCAACTCGGTGGACATGGGCGAGATGGTCCACAAGATCCACATGGGCGCGAACCTGCCGTCGAACCTCGCCGGCGGTCAGTACAAGATCATCGGCTACGGCGGCGCGGTGCACGACTACTCGGGCATCCACATCCCGCAGGACATGAAGAACTGCACCACCTGCCACGTGTCCGAGGCACAGGACGGCGCGGCGGCGATGCAGATCGCGACGCGGCAGACCTGCAACACCTGCCACGACCGCATCTCCTACGAGGTCACGCCTCCCGCGGGCTTCGTGCAGCACACCGGCGGCGCGTTCCCCAACGACCAGGCCTGCGGCGTCTGCCACCCGGGCACGGGCGCGACGAACAGCATCTTCAACGTGCACCGCACCGCGAAGAACGACCCGGCGTTCAAGGACGACCTGGTGATGGAGGTGGTGAGCGTGACGAACACCGCGCCGGGCCAGTCGCCGGTGCTGCGCTTCCGCGTGAGCACCAACGGCGCGCCGCGGAACATCTTTGCCACGCCGGTGCCGCGCATCAACGCGACCCTCTCCGGTCCGACGACGGACTACCGCTGGTACAAGAACATCGTGGTGGTGCAGTCGGCGACGAACACGCAGGGCTGGTCCACCGCTTCGGGCGCCACGCTCGTCGCTGACGGGAACGAGTACGTCTACACCTTCCCGCCCACCGGCAACATCCCGGCGAACGAGACGGGCAGCGGCGCGCTGACGCTCGAGGGCTACTTCACGCACACCGAGGGCATCGGCGCCAACGCGAAGAGCTTCGTCATCGTCGGCCGGCAGCCCATCGCGTTCTACGCCATCACCGACTCGGTCACCGTGCCGCGCCGGCAGATCGTCTCCGACGCGAGCTGCAACAACTGCCACAAGGAGCTGGGGTTCCACAGCAACGGGTCGCGCAGCGGGACGCAGGGCTGCGTGCAGTGCCACGCGGCGCCGCTGACGAACCAGGGCCGCATCTCGCGGTTCGAGGGCAGCACGCCGGTGCTCGTGGAGTCGGTGGACCTGAAGGTCATGGCCCACAAGATCCACATGGCGAGCCACCTGACCCAGCCGTACCAGCTCGGCGCGATGCCGGCCCCGTCCGCGGCGAACCCGGCGGGCACCATCCTGGACTTCAACGCCATCCACGTGCCGGGCTTCATGCAGGACTGCACCACCTGCCACCTCCCGAACACGTTCCAGCTCCCGATGCCGCAGGGCCTCGCGGGCACGGTGATGGAGGTCCGGACCTGCACCGAGGACCCGGCGCTCGACACCAACGACTTCTGCGACAAGCCGGGCGTGGGTGAGACGGTTGCCTGGAAGGTCACGCAGACGTGGCAGGTCCCGCCGGAGACCGCCGTGTGCACCTCGTGCCACGACAGCTACGCGACGCAGGCCCACGCGTACGTCAACACCACGACCCTGCCCACCGGTCAGCTCGTGGAGAGCTGCGCCACCTGCCACGGGCCGGGCAAGACGTACGACATCGCGAAGAGCCACAAGCTCGCGCCGTAGCGCCGAAGTGAAGTGAGTCGAGTCGGGGCCGGGCTTTCCGCGAGGAGGGCCCGGCCTCTCTCTTTGTGGGCTCTTCCGCGCGGTCAGTCGAGCGAGGAGTCCGTCTGCATCACGAGGTCCTTCGGCGCGCCGTGCACCGCGGGGACCTCGCCGAGGCGACCGGCCCTGAAGTCGGCGATGGCCTCGTGGATCTCCTCCTCTGTGTTCATCACGAAGGGCCCCATCCAGGCGACGGGCTCGCGGATGGGCCGGCCGCCGAGGAGCAGCAGCTCGAGGTCCGCGAGGTCCGCGCCGGCGAAGGCCCGGCGGACGGGGAAACCCTCGCCTTCGAAGCCCCGTGGCGCGGTGGAGACGCCCTTCACCGGGCGGTCCTTCGCGGGGGGCGTGGTGCCGCCCGTGGAGAGCGTGATGCGTGGCAGGCGGGTGGGATCTTCGACGGTGACGGCGGGCATGGCGCACCTCCTCTGCTGAAAGTGTGCGCGTGTGGGGCCGGTGCGTGCGTGCGGGCGGACGAGCGGCTCGGTGCAGGGCCGATCAGCTGGAGGTGGCCGCGTTCGCTGCCGCGGTGGGCATGCCGGCACGTCGCAGGGCAAAGGTCGCGAGGAGAAGCAGGGTGGAGAGGATGCCTGCTGCCAGCGCGGCGGTGAGCGAGTGTGGTGCGAGCAGCGCAGCGCCGGCACCCCCGAGCACGAGCAGGCGCAATCGCTCCAGCGGAAGCGCCCAGCGGCTGCCGTCGAGGAGCCCGCCGAAGGTGAGGAGCGTGAAGAGCAGCGCGGCCGAGGCGCCAACCTTGGCGGATAGCGGCAGGCCAGGGCCCCACTGCATCATCGCGGTGGTCCCCACGAGCACGAAGGTGAAGAACTGGGCCGCGAGGTAGGCGACGAGCGCGCGCGGAAGCGGCACGTCGAACTTCGCCACCCGATCGCGATCGACCTCGGGCGGCGGGCCTTCGGCGGGCAGCCCCGGCACATTCCACTCCGGTCCCTTCACCCACACGCGCAGCTTGTCGCCGAGCCGCGGCGCCTGCAGCGAGCGCTTCGCCAGGGCGACGTAGTGGTGCACCTGCGCCCAGACCGGGTTGAACGATCTCAACGGATGCACGAGTCCATAGACCACCGGCGCACGCTCGGGGACGTACGTGCCGAAGAGGCGGTCCCAGATGATCAGCGTCCCGCCGTAGTTCGTGTCGAGGTACTCCGGGTTCACGCCGTGGTGGACGCGGTGCGCGGACGGCGAGTTGAAGATGCGCTCGAAACGCGGCCAGCGCCCGAGCAATTCGGTGTGCAGCCAGAACTGGTAGAGCAGGCTGAAGGCGGCGATGAGCGCGAACACCGGCGCCGGCACGCCCACGAGCGCGAGCGGCAGGTAGAACGGGAAGAAGGTCAGCCCGGTGAACGCGGACTGGCGCAGCGCGACCGCGAGGTTGAAGTCCTCGCTCGAGTGGTGCGTGACGTGCGCCGCCCAGAAGAAGGACACGCGGTGGCTCGCGCGGTGCCACCAGTAGAAGACGAAGTCCATGCCGAAGAAGGCGACGAGCCAGGTGACGGGGCTCGAGGCGGGCAGCTCGAAGAGCGCGTGGTTCGCGTGGACGTGCGAGTAGAGGGCCAGCAGCGCGCCGCTGACGAACACGCCGGAGAGCTGCTGCAGCACGCCGCAGGAGAGGTCGCTGAGGCTGTCCGAGAAGCGGTGCACCCGGACGCCGCGCCTTCGCGCCACGGCCAGCTCCACCCCGATGAGGAGGAAGAAGAACGGGACGGCCACGGCGAGCGGGTTGACCTTCAGCATGCGTGAACGGGGATGCTAGCAAGGCGGTCGGGCGGGCGCGGTGAAGGGGCTGGCAGAGCGTTTCGGGCCTACCTTCTCCTCATGCGGTTGCAGCTCTTCTGCAGGTCGGCGGAGCCCGTGGAGGCAGAGGACGTGACCACGCTCGCGCTGATGGGCGAGTTCTTCGCCGACTGGCCCGATGTGCGCATCGAGGGCGAGAGCGAAGGCATCGGTTGGAGCGCGATCCACTTCACCTACGACACAGAGCGCGCGCCGGTGACGGTCCGGCGGGTGGAGCTGGAGAGCGCATCGCGAACGGCGTGGCGCCTTCGCGAGCGAGGGGTGTCGGAGCGCACGGCCGCACGCGTGGCGGAGGCGCGGACCGTGTTGGAGCTGGAGACAGGTAGGGACCTCACCGCGGAGGCAGAGGAGCTGGTGGAGGCGCTGTCGGCGGGGCTTGCCACGCACTTCGATGGGCTCATCCATCGCGCGGACGGCGTCGGGCGGTCCGACGCGGAGCCGGAGCTGCTCAACGGGTGCCTGCTGCCGGTGTGATTCGCGGTTAGCGTGGCGCGGATGAACGACGCTCCGGTCGCCTACTCGTTGCGCACGCCGAGGCTGCTCCTGCGATGCCTCGGGCCGGAGGACGTCCTTCCGCGCAAGGCGGCGGTGGACGAGAGCGGCGAGCACCTGCGCGCGTTTTCGTTTTCGGCGCTCTCGCTGGACCAGCACCTCGCGGCGGTGCGGCGCGCGCGTTCGCAGTTCGATTCGGACGGCGATCGGATCTACGGCGCCTTCGAGCGGCTCGAGACCGGAGCAGAGGGTCCGCTCGTCGGAGAGGGTGCGTTGCTGCGACGCGCGGGGCTCGGCGCGCTGGAGCTCGGCTACTGGGTCAGGCAGAGCCGGACCTCACGCGGCTACGGCACCGAGCTGGCCGCGGCGCTGGTGTGGTGCGCGTTCCGGATCGACCGCATCGTGCGCGTGGACCTCCTCTGCGCGCCGGACAACGCGCCGAGCGCCGCCATCGCGCGGAGGCTGGGCTTCACCTTCGAAGGCACCCTGCGCTCGCGCCAGCTCATGCCGCACCACGACCGTGGAGACCTCAGCGTCTTTTCGCTGCTGGACCGGGAGCTCGAGGGGACGGCTGCGGCGCGCGGGAACGTCGAGGCGTACGACTTCCTCGGACGTCCGCTCGCGCCGCTTCGCTGACGTGGCTCAGTCGTAGAGGTCCGCGGTGCCGAAGAGCTGCTGCGAGAGGCCCGGATCCCCCTGCAGGTCGAGCGGCAGCATCTGGTCGATGCAGGCGAGATCCAGCTCCGCTCGCGGGTCCGCCATGAACTGGAGGAAGAGCTCCATCCCGCACTGCTTGTTCGGCGTCGTCATCGGGCTGTTGTTCAGGACGCCGTGCGGCACGTCCGGCAGCTCGATGTAGTGCTGGTTCGGCGCCGCGAACTGCGCCTTCACCTTCGCGGCCAGCCAGGGCGCGGTCGCGGGATCGAGCGTGCCGTTCATCATCAGCATCGGCACCTGGGTGCTGGCGAACCTGTCCGCGTGCGCGTCGCGCGCATAGCGGGGCCAGCGGTCGAAGAGCGAGATGGAGTGGAGGCTCGTCCCCAGCGAGATGAGCGCGGCGTCCGCGGTCGCCTGCAGCACGCTGGTGGACGGCGCGGGGTGCGGCCACATCTCCGAGAGCACGATGTTCTCCCCCAGCACCCAGGAGTGCGCCTGCATCACCGGGTCCGGGCCTGCGCCTCCGCCTCCGTCGCCGAAGAGCACCGAGACGAGCTGCTCCAGCGCTGCGACATCCGCGGGGTTGCAGCGCACGAAGCGGTGCGCGATCGCCGGGACGAACTGGCGCAGGTGGCGCTGGTTGAGGAGGAGCCCCATGGCCACCCGCAGCTCGTGCTTGCCGATGCCCGCGGCCTCGAGCGCGCTGCAGTGCGTGCCCTCCTCCTGGGCCCTGACCGCGTCCGCGTAGCGCGCGTAGAGCCCCTGCCCCACCTTCGCGCCGCACCACGCGTCGGCCTCGCAGCGGGCGAGGAACTCGCGGGCCACCTCGTCGTAGAGCACGTCCTGCTCCGCGAGGTAGCAGCCCTCGCCCGGACAGACGGAGTCCATCACCACGCCGGTCGCCTGCGCGGGATGGAGCTGCAGGTAGCGGTTCGCGAGGTAGGTGCCGTAGGAGGCGCCATAGACGAACACCTCTTCGCCGGGCTGGCGCGTCGCCTCGATGAGCCCCGCCAGATCGTTCGCGGCTTCGGTCACGTTGAACGCGGCGAGCCCGTCCGCGCCCCACTGCGCGAGCACCGCGTCGAGGCACGCGTCCCACTCCTCGTCGAGGATGTCCGTGCCGCCCGGACTCTCCTCCGCCTCCTGCACCGCGCAGCCGAGCCGCGAGGAGTCACCGGTGCCGCGGTGGCTCGGGATGTAGATGTCGAAGTCCGCGAGCCGGATGGTCCCCACCGCGTAGGCGAGCCCTTCCAGAGAGATGCCTGCGAAGCCCGGCCCGCCATCGAGCAGCCAGAGCGAGCCACGCCGCGGCTTCGTCGCCGGCTTCTTCTTCAGGAAGTAGGGGAAGGTGCGCCCTTTCGGCTCGTCCCACCGGAGCGGCAGGAGGAACGAGGCGCACTCCGCGGGCGACGCCGGGCCCTGGGTGAAGAGGTTGCACGGCTTCCAGACGATCTGAGGTTGAAACGGCTCCGGTGTCTCACCGCCGTCGCTCCCTTCTCCTCCACCCGCGTCGGTGACATCGGGTGCGCCGCCATCGACCTGCCCGGGCTCCGGGGTCTTGCCACATCCCGCTGCGCCGCCGGTGCCGATGAGCGCGCACGCGACCATGCTCCACATCCACCGCTTCATGCCGTCTCCTCCGCTGTCGTACGAACGTCGGCCTCGTCGTCGTCGAAGGCGGCGGAGGTTGAAGCGAGGCGCGGCAGGGGACCACGGTGTGGGCCTGAAACTTCCTGAACGAAGGGGGATGCGTTCGGCGCTTCAGCGAGGACGGCGCAGCGGCACGGCAGGGTCGAGCAGATAGCCACCGTCTCTCGACAGCAGCACGTCTTCGAGGCCCATGCGCCGCAGCGTGCGGATGGCGGTCCAGACGCGCTGAGAGCCGCTCTCCGGATGAACCGCCGCTCGGGGCCAGCCCGCCTCGAGGAGGGCGTAGACGTCCAGCGCGCTGCCGGGGCTGCCCTCGCGTTCCTCCACCAGCCTGAGGAGGATTCGCCGCAGCGTCGGGCGGCGGTGGAGCGAAGTCGGCTCTCGGGCGTGCGCGGAGGGCGCGAAGGAGAAGGCGGCGCCATCGTGGGAGACGGTGAGCACGGCCTCGCCCCCGGCGCGCGCAGCGGAGACCCGCGAGAGCAACCGTTCGCCGAAGGGGACCGCCAGCCGCTCCGCTTCGTCGAGGTGTCTCTCCGCGAGATCCGGTTCGAGCCGCGCGCGGGTGATGAGCACCAGCGTGCGCAGCTCCCGATCGCCGAGCGCGCGTGCCGCCGCGTCCGCCTCGTCGAGCAGCGCGCGCACGTGTTCCGCTCGGTGCACGGGATCGAGATGCCGAGCGAGGTGCCAGCGGAAGCGGGACGAGATCATCCGGTCGCCGATCGCGTCCATCGCCTCCATTCCGGCTCGGAGAAGGCGCTCCGCCTCGGCGATGCGGCCCTGCTCCGCGCGCAGCAGTCCGAGGTTTCCCGTCGTCAGCGCCTCGAGCCGCCGCATCCCCGCCTGGTGTTGCAACGCCACCGCGCGGGTGTAGGCCTCGGCCGCTTCGTCGAGTCGGCCCGCGAGGTAGAGCGCCGCACCGAGGTGTCCCTGGTGCATGCCGCGGACGGGATCCTCTCCGGCGAGTTCCAGCGCCCGGAGGGCCGCGGCAATGGCTTCGTCGAAGCGGCCGAGCTGCCGGAGCGCGAAGCTGCGCGCGATCTCCGCCAGCGACCTCGCCCTGTCGTCCGGCGCGATCGCCAGCGCGCGATCCGCATCGACCAGCGCGTCTTCGTTGAAGCCGCGGAGCGCGCGGGAGCGACCTCTCGCCACGAGCACGTCCGAATGCAACGCGGGAGACCCGGCCTGTGCGTGCGCGAGCGCCGTATCGAGGACCTCGGCGTGGAGCTCCGCGGGGCCCTGCATCACCAGCAGTGCATCGAGCGCGAGGGCGAGCCGAACGGTGAGCGAACGCTGCTCGCTGTCCGTGCGCGGAGAAGTTCGATGGAACGCCGAGAGCAGCTCAGGCGCGAGCCGACGGAGAAGGGTGTTCGCCTTCGCGGGATCCGGGCCCTGCTGTGCCTCACGACAGGCCATGCCCTGCCGCGCGACGTGCTCGGCGTGCCGGACTTCGGCGGCCAGGCGCTCCGCGTTGCCCATCCGCGACGCGACGAAGGCGCGCACCGTTTCGAGGAGGCGCAGGCGTCCTCCCTCCCCGGCCGGAGCCACGAACGATCGCGCCTGCAGCCGCTCGAGGAGCGCGACTGCCGCCGAGCCGATCACTGCCTCCGCATCCGCGACGTCGAACGGTGCTTCGAAGCACGACAACGCTCCGAGCGCTTGCTGCTCCTCGCGCGACAGCAGCTCCCAGGAGGACTCGAGCGTCGCCTCGAGGCTGCGGTGCCGCGCGGAAGCGCTGACGTCTGCGGGGCCTGAGGTGTCCGGGTGCTGAAGGAGCTCGAACCGGCGGTCGAGTGCCTCGATGAGCCGCGCCGGCGGGAGCACTGGCGCACGCGCCGCCGCGAGCTCGATCGCGAGAGGGAGAAGGTCCAGCCGCTCCACCAACTGGCGCAGGACGGGCAGCGCGTCGTCTCCCAGGTTCACGCCGCCCTGCAGCGCTCGCACGCGATAGAGCGCCAGTGCGTCCTCGGGTGACAGGCCGTCCAGAGGAAGCCGCCACTCTTCCGTGATTCGGAGCGCGATCCGGCTGGTGCAGAGAACCTGCAGCCCGGGCGCGACGCCCAGCCACCGCGTGACACATGCCGCGACGGCCTCGACCGCACGTTCGCAGTCGTCGAGAAGGAGCAGGCGTACAGGGCGATCCAGGAGCGCTGCGTCCAGCGCAGCATCCAGCGAGTCCGGGTCAGTAGGAGAAGAAGAAGAAGAAGAGGAAGAGACCTCCAGCGCCTGCGCCACCAGACGGATGACGTCCGCCTTCGTCCGCGCGCTCGACAGGTCGCAGGACCAGGCGCCCTCCGGACGCTGCGAGAGGAAGGCGAACGCGAGCCGCGTCTTCCCCACCCCGCCGGGCCCCAGCAGCGTCACCAGCCGCGCACCACTCTCGAAGCGCTCGCCGAGGAGGGCGAGCTCGCGGTCGCGGCCAATGAGCCTCGTGTCGGGTGCGGGAGGCATGTGGTCGAACCTTCAGCCCGCGGCGGCCCGAAGCGCGGCGAGGCGCGGGGCGCGTGACTTCGGCGAGTCGAGGCTGAAGGCGCGCGCATCTCCAAGTTCGTCGCGGACGAAGCGTTCGGTGTGAGCGATGGCCTCGCGCAATTGGGGGTGCCGGAGCAGCTTGCGGTCGAAGGTCGCGGCGACGATGACGCTCTCCGCCGGATCGAACTCCCACAGGCCCACGAGCCGGCCGCGGTCGAGGATCGCGTGGCTGGTGAGGTCCGCGAACGCAGCGCCCTCGGTGAGCAGCGGGTGTGCGCGATCCGCCTCGTCGAGCAGCGCCTTCGCGTCACGCCGGTGTGCGGTCATGGCATCGATGCTGCCCACGAGCGCGAAGGCGGGCTCCCCTGACGGCTCGTGGCTCCGCAGTGCGTCGAGGTCCGCGGGCAACATCACGCGCGGGTCACCTTCCGCGATCGGCACCGCGCCGAGCGAACGGAGGATGGAAGCGCCCACGCGCTTGCCCATCCCGGTGAACCAGCACACCTCCTCGAGCGTGACCGGGCCGATCCAGCGCAGGTACTTCTCCGCCAGGCGGGTGAAGGCCTCTTCGTCGGTGAGCCGGAGGCCCTTCAGCGGGTTCGGACGCCAGAGCGCGTAGCGGTAGCGCTGCTGATCGAACCGGCCGTTGGACGGCACGCGCCGAATCTCACCGCGGAGTTGCAGCATGCCCAGCGCGACCGGGATCGTGGTGGTGACGCCCTTCTTCTTCCCCGCCTCGCCGAGGCTCCGCACGATGCCGCCGAGCTCCGCGCGCAGGTCCTCCGGATCCTTCGCGTTCTTCGACAGCGCGCCGAGCACCGCCTCGCAGACGCGCTCCAGCTCCTCCTCCGTCACGCCGAGCTTCAGCGCCGTCTTCACCTCCGGATCGCCCGCGGCAGCGGCCACGCGAAGTGACAGCGCGTAGTCCTCCGAAGGCACGACGTAGGTGCAGCCGCGCGCGGCGGGGAGCTCGTGGATGTCCGCGGCGGCGACCGCTTCATCGGCCACCGTTCGGGTGATGCCGGCCCGCGAGAAAAGGGTGAGATAGGGACTCACACCGCCCACGCTGCGGGCCCAACCGGAGCGCTGCAGCACGGCCTCGGGTGCGGCGCCGACCAAGGAGCGATCGAGCCCCTGCCGCGTCCACCACCATGCGCGGATCGTCGCTGCGTCCACCGGCTTCGCGTTCATGGCAGACAGGTATCACGCGCGACGTATGTTGCGGCCGCCATGGCCACCACCGCTTCCTCGTCGAACGAGCACGCCACGCAGACCGCGGAGTTGATCGCGAAGGAGCTCGCGCTGCCCCTGCCCCAGGTGCGCGCAACGCTCGCGCTGCTCGAGGAGGGCGCGACGGTCCCGTTCATCGCCCGCTACCGCAAGGAGGCGACCGGCGGGCTCGACGACGCGAACATCCAGCGCATCAGCGACCACGCCGAGGTGGTGAAGACGCGCGAGGCGCGGCGGACGACGATCCTCGACAGCATCCGCGAGCAGGGCGCGCTCACGCCGGAGCTCGAGCGGCGCATCCGGGCGGCTGCGACGCGCGCGGAGCTGGAGGACCTCTACCTGCCGTACAAGCCGAAGCGCCGCACCCGCGCGCAGGTGGCGAGGGAGAAGGGGCTGGGCCCGCTGGCGGAGCTGCTGCTCGCGCAGGCGCAGACGAACGCGACGAGCGCCGAGGCCCTCGCGCAGCCGTTCATCGACGCGTCGAAGGAGGTCGTCGATGCGGAGGACGCGCTGGCGGGCGCGCGCGACATCGTGGCGGAGGTGGTGGCCGAACGCGCGGACGTGCGCGGCGAGGTGCGCCGGCTCTTCGCCGACAAGGGACTGCTCACCGTGGCGGTGGCGCGCGGAAAGGCGCAGGCCCCGGAGCTGGAGAAGTTCCGCGAGCACGTGGGCCGCCAGGAGCGGGCCGCGCTGGCCCCGTCGCATCGCGTGCTGGCGGCGGAGCGCGGCGAGGCGGAGGGCGTGTTGAAGGTCTCGGTGGAGCTCGCGCGCGAAGAGGCGGTGGCGGTGCTCGACCGGCGCGTGCGCAAGCCGGGCGCGCCGAGGGGGATCGCGCAGCAGCTCGCATTGGCCTTCGACGAGGCGGTGGACCGGCTGCTCCTGCCGTCTTTGGAGAGCGAGTACCGCCGCGAGCTGAAGGCGAAGGCGGATGCAGAGGCGATCCGCGTGTTCGCGCAGAACCTCGAGTCGCTGCTGCTGGCGGCGCCGCTCGGGCCCATTCCGGTGGTGGCCATCGACCCCGGCCTGCGTACCGGGTGCAAGGTGGTGGCGCTCGATGGGCGCGGAGAGGTGCTCGCGCAGGCGACGATCTTTCCGCACACCGGGCGCGAGTCCGAGGCCGGCGCAGCGCTGGCGCAGCTGGTGAAGAAACACGCGCCGCTGGCGATCGCGATCGGCAACGGGACCGCGGGGCGCGAGACGGAAGCCTTCGTGCGCAAGGTGCAGGCGGCAGGGGGCATCCCGCGCGAGGTGAAGCTCGTCAGCGTGAGCGAGGCGGGCGCTTCGGTGTACTCGGCATCCGAGGTCGCTCGCACCGAACTGCCGGACATGGACGTGTCGCTGCGCGGCGCCGTGAGCATCGGCAGGCGATTGCAGGACCCCTTGTCGGAGCTGGTGAAGATCGACCCGAAGAGCATCGGCGTGGGGCAGTACCAGCACGACGTGGATCCGCAGGCGCTGGCGGCGGCGCTCGACCGCGTGGTGGAGGCGGCGGTGAACCGCGTGGGCGTGGACCTCAACACCGCGTCCCCCACCCTCCTCCGTTACGTGGCGGGACTCGGGCCGGCGCTGGCGCAGGCGATCGTGGCGTTCCGTGCGGCGAACGGCGGCTTCAAGACGCGCGCGGCGCTGAAGAAGGTGCCGAGGCTCGGCGCGCGGACCTTCGAGCAGTGCGCGGGCTTTCTGCGGATCCGCGGCGGTGACGAGCCGCTCGATGCGAGCGCGGTGCACCCCGAGCGCTACGCGGTGGTGGCGAAGATGGCGAAGGATCTCGGCGTGTCGCGCGGCGAGCTGGTGGGGAACGAGTCGCTCGCCGGCAGGCTGCAGCTCACGCGCTACGCGGACCCCGAGGCGGGCGTGGGGCTGCCGACGCTGCAGGACATCCTCTCCGAGCTGAAGAAGCCGGGCCGCGATCCGCGCGCCGAGTTCAGCGACGCGGGCTTCGATCCGGAGGTGACCGAGCTGTCGCACGTGCGCGAGGGGATGGTGCTCAACGGCATCGTCACCAACGTGGCGGCGTTCGGCGCGTTCGTGGACATCGGCGTGCACCAGGACGGGCTCGTGCATGTGAGCGAGCTCGCGCACCGGTTCGTGAAGGATCCGGCGGAGGTGGTGAAGGTCGGTGACCGCGTGCGGGTGAAGGTCCTCACCGTGGACAGCGCACGGAAGCGCATCGGGCTCTCCATCAAGCAGCCCCAGCCCGGGCCGCAGGGTGGCGCCTCGGCAACCACGCACGGGCAACGGCACGGCGGCGGACAGGGAGGACAAGGAGGCCACGGCGGCTCCGGTCCCACCGGCGGCTTCAACACGCCGCGGTTCCGTCAGGGCCGCTGAACCGGTCGCAGCGGCCGGTGTGACTTCGAGTCGTCCCAGGTGAGCTCGAAGGTCCGGTTCAGGGGCGGTGAACCCTCCGGCGGGTTCTTCCCCTGGCAGCGCACCTGCAGCCGGCGCGTACAGGCATCGGCCGAGAGCACCTCGCAGCGCACCTCCTGCCGCTCTGCCGCGTGACGCGCGGCCACGCGGTCGGTGCAGGCCTTCTCTTCCTCTTCGGCGCGCCGCACCGTTTCCTTGCAGCGACGCTCGTCCTCAGCCTTCAGCGCGGCCAGCTCCGCTTCCGTCGCGCCGAGCGGGGCGGCAGAGGTGGTGCACCCGATGCCTCCGCGTTGGCAGGTGCTGAAGGCCTCCATCTCCACACCCACCTCCGAGAGCCCCGACGTGTGGAGGAGCACGAACGCGCCATCGGGCATCGACGGAGAGGAACTGATCCCGTTGCCGTCGCCATCCGTGAGAGGCCGGGGCCTCAGGTAGAGCCACACGCGCTGGGTGCTGAAGCCGGAGCCGTTCGCCTCCAGGGACTCGCCGCGGCACAGCTCGAGCGGCGTCGCGCACTGCTTCGGGTTCTTTGCGGCAACCGTGGTGCAGCCGTCCGCTCCCAACGTGGAGGTGGCGGTCATCACCGGCTCCGCTGCGCTCACCGAGAGTGGCGTCGTCAGCAGCAGGCAGAGCAGCGCGAGCAGGAGCGTCCTCATGTCCGCTCACGCTAGCGCACTGGCCGATCGCGCCCCACACACGGGCAGGCGAGGGCTCCGTGCGGCTCCGACTTCTGCTTCCGGGGAAGTGACCTAGACTGCGCGCGTCTTGTTCTTCGGCCCCTACCGAGTCGCCACGCGCATCGCCACCGGAGGGATGGCGGAGGTCTTCGCGGCGCGACGTGTGTCTGAGGACGGCGCCGTCGGGCCGATGGTCGCGGTGAAGCGCCTGCTCCCACACCTGGCGCGCGACTCGAACGTGGTGCGGATGTTCCTCAACGAGGCGCGCATCACCGCGCAGATCCGCCACCCCAACGTGGTGAAGGTGCTCGACCTCGGGCAGCACGAGGGCGCGCCGTACATCGCGATGGAGCTGCTCGAGGGCCACTCCTTCGCGGAGCTTCGCGAGGCGGCCGCGCATCGCGGTGAGCGCGTCCCGCTGCACATCACGCTGAAGGTGCTCACGGATGCCTGCCGCGGTCTGGACGCGGCGCACCGCGCGGTCGATGAGGCGGGGCGTCCCCTCTGCATCGTTCACCGCGACTTCACGCCGGACAACCTGCATGTGGGCGTGGACGGGCGCACGAAGGTCATCGACTTCGGCATCGCCAAGGCCGCGAACCTCGGCGTGGGCACCGAGCCGGGGACGCTGAAGGGCAAGTTCTTCTACATGTCGCCCGAGATGATCGCCGGCCACTCCGTCGATCACCGCGCGGACCTCTACGCCGCGGGCGTGATGCTCTACGAGCAGCTCTGCGGACGAAGGCCGTTCACCGGGACCACACCGGACGAGGTGGTGCGACGCATCGCGCTCGCCACCGTGCGCCGGCCCACCGACTTCGACCCGTCGCTGCCGGTGGAGCTGGAGCGCATCTGCCTCCTCGCCCTCGAACGGGATCCGGCGAAGCGCTTCGAGAGCCTGCATGCGTTCATCGCCGCCATCGAGTCGCTCGGTGGCAACGCGGAGCTCGCGAGCGAAGCAGAGGTCGCGGCCTGGGTGGAGCGCATCTTCCCCGCCGAAGAGGACGAGCGCCGGCTGAAGGTTCGCGAGGCGCGGAGGATCGATCCGTCCGGTTCGCACCGTGCGCCCGACGCGGGAGCGCCGTCCAACCCTCCGCGAGCCGAGCACCCCGTGCGGCCCTTTCAGTTCGGGAAGGCTGCGGCCGCGCTCGTCGTCTGCGCGCTGCTCGTTGGCGGAGGAGCCGCCTGGTGGTCGCTGCGTGCGGTGCCGACCGCTGCCGAGCTGCTCGCTACCGCCGACGCAGCAGATGCGGAGCGAGCGGCGAAGGTGAAGGCGCTGGTGAGGCTCGCGAAGGCGAAGGACGCGACCGCGCGCGAGCTGGAAGAGGGCGTGGAGCGCTTGTTGTCACAAGGCGCGCTGGAGGAGGCGCTGGCGCTGGTGGAGGCGCGGCAGGCGCGCTTCGAACCGTCAGCCGAGGGTCACCTGCTCGAGGCGCGTGCCGCGGTGGCGCTGCGTCGGGGAAAGCGGGCCGAGGCGGCCATCGTCGCGGCGCGGAAGCTCGCACCGGAGAGCGCAGGGCCGGACACCGTGCTCGCGGAGCTGCGCGAGCGTCAGGGGGATCTCGGCGGGGCGGCGGTGGCGCTCGGGGACGCGGCGCAGCGCGTGGCGAAGAGCGATCCGCTCGAGGCACATGCGCTGGAGCTGCGCCGCGGGCTGCTGCTCTCACGTGCGGGCCGGCTGTCGGAGGCCGAGGAGGCTCTCTCCGCCAGCGTGGCGCGCGCCTTCCATCCCGAAGCCGCGGCCGAGCTCGCGTTCGTGCGCTTCCGTCAGGACCGCGCCGCCGAAGCGCTCCCGCTGCTGCGTCGCGCGATCTCGAAGGCACCGGACCACGCGCCGTCCCACCTCTATATGGGCGCGGTGCTCTACCGGCAGGGAGACACCGCCGGCGCGGTGAAGGCGTATGCCGAAGCGGAGCGGCTCGCGCCCGGGGATCCACGACCGCTCGTCGCGCTCTGCCAGCTCTTCGCGCGCGAGGGCCGCGAGGCCGAGCACGTCGCGGTGAAGGCGCGCATCGAGCAGCGCTTCGCCGACCCGGAAGAGGCCTCGCGGCACCTGCGTGAGTGCGCCCCTGCTTCGGAGACCGCCGGCCGATGACGCGCCTGCTCATCGTGAACGCGGACGACCTCGGCTACGACCCGGCGGTGACGCGCGGCATCCTCGAGGCGATGCGAGACGGCATCGTCACCTCCGCCACCTTCATGGTGAACGGGCCGCACTCGCAGGACGCAGCGAATCGGGCGAGGGCGCTGGGCAGCGAGCGTGGCGCACCGCTCGCGCTGGGACTGCACCTCAACCTCGCGCGCTGGCGGCCCTGCTCGGACGCGATCCCGTCCGGGCTTCTCGATACGTCGGACGAGTTGGTGGAAGCGAACGCGGCGCGGCTCCCACCGGAGGCCGTGATGCGGGAGGTCCTCGCGCAGCTGGCTCGACACCGGGACCTTCTCGGCGCGCCGGCGACGCACGTGGACGTCCACAAGCACCTGCACCGGCATCCGAACGTGCTCGAGGGCCTCTGCACCGCGTTGAGCTCGCGCGAGGCCCGCGATGCGCACGGCGGCCGGGTGTTGCCGGTTCGATCCACGGATGCCCAGATGCGCAGCACGCTGCGAGCGCGCGGGATTCCGACGAACGACCACTTCATCGGCGATGCGGGCGCGGAGGCGTACTGGACGCCTGAGCGACTGCGCGAGCACCTCTCCGAGGGCGCGCTGGAGGAGGGCGTCACCGAGCTCATGTGCCATCCGGGCCATGCGCCTGAGTTCGTGCGCAGCGGGTACTCGGCGCAGCGCGAAGCGGAGCTGCGGACGCTCACCTCGGAGGAGGCGCGTGGGTGGGTGACCGCTTCGGGCGCTCGGCTGGCCGACTTCCGGGCGCTCTGACGGGCCTCGCGCGCCGAGCGCGGAGTCCTTGGGCACCGTGCGGGTGTGGGTTATGAGCCCGCGCATGGCAACGCGACCCAGCAAGGTGCTGGACACCTTTCCCAACCCCGCACCGCAGCGCGACTACGAGATCGCCTTCGACTGCCCCGAGTTCACCTGCCTCTGCCCGAAGACGGGCCAGCCGGACTTCGCGCACTTCAGCATCCGCTACGTGCCCGACGAGACCTGCGTGGAGCTCAAGAGCCTCAAGCTCTACCTCTGGTCCTTCCGCGACGAGGGCCACTTCCACGAGGCCGTCACCAACCGGATCCTCGACGACCTGGTGAAGCTCACCCAGCCGCGCTTCATGGAGGTGAAGGGCGACTTCTGGGTGCGCGGCGGGATCGGCACCATCGTCACCGCGCGGTTCGAGAAGAACGGGGCGAAGGCTGCTCCGGCGTCGGCTCCTGCGCCGGCGAAGGCCACGCGCCGCCCGAGCGTGAAGCCGATGGGGACCGCGAAGGGCTCGCGCCGGCCCCGTTAGCGGCGGCAGGCGGAGAGGACACGCCACGTGGAGCTCGTGCGGCTCGACAGGGTGGAGGTCGGCTACCGCCGGCCGCTGCTGCCACCGGTGGATCTCGCGGTGAGCGCGGGCCAGCGGGTCGCGTTCCTCGGGCCCAACGGCGGCGGCAAGAGCACGCTGCTGCGCACGCTGGTGGGCCTGCTCCCTCCCCTCTCCGGTGCGCGCACGCTGCGCTCGCCTCCACCGCGCATCGGCTACGTCCCGCAGGCGCACCGAGCGGATCCGGTCTTCCCGCTCACCGCGCGCGAGGTCGTGCTCCAGGGCCGCTTCGGGCGCATCGGCGTCGGCCGGAGAGCAGGTCGCGACGATGTCCTCGCGGCGACGCGCCGGCTCGAGCAGGTGGGGCTCGCGTTGCAGGCAGGCCAGCTCTTCCGCTCGCTCAGCGGAGGTCAGCGCCAGCGGGTGCTGCTCGCGCGTGCGCTGGCCGCGGATCCGGAGCTGCTCGCGCTCGACGAGTTCACCTCCGAGCTCGATCCCGCCGGCGCGACCGCGCTGCTCGGCGAGGTCACGCGGCTCGCGCGCGAGGAGAGCGTGCCGGTGGTGTTCGTCACCCACGAGATCAGCGCCGCCGCGCAGTGGGCCACGCACGTCGCGCTCATCGACGGGCACCGGGGCCTCTTCCGCCACGGTGAGGCCGACACGCTCCTCACGGGCGAGCACCTCGCCGCGCTCTACGGGCAGCAGATCCACATCGAGCGCCGCGGCGACCGCACCGTCGTCTTCGTCGAGACCTCGGGGGGCGCGCCGTGAGCGGGCTGAGCATCGCCGAGCTGTGGGAGCTCTTCGGCAGCGCGATCATCGCGTCGGTCGCCGCGGCCGCGCTCTCCGGGATGCTCGGCTTCTTCGTCGTCACCCGCCGCATCGCCTTCGTGTCGGCGGCGCTGGGACAGGTCTCCGGCCTCGTCGTCGCGTCGGGCTTCCTCGTCGGCAGCCTCTTCGGTCACGACCCGCACGAGCACACGCCGCTCTGGCTCGACCCGGTCATCCTCGCGCTGCTCGTCACCGCGCTGGTGGCCGCTGCCTTCGCCTGGGTCCCGCGCATCCAACGCACCACGCCGGAGAGCGTCGTCGCGTTCGCCTATCTCGCCGCCGCGGCGCTGGCGCTGATCGTCCTCGCCAACCCGCGCATGGTGCAGGAGGCGCACGAGGTGGGCGACCTCCTCTTCGGCAACACCGTGGCGGTGCGGCGCGAACACCTCATCGAGCTGCTGGTGGTGGCCTTCGTCGTCGTCGCGTCCGTGCTCGTCCTCTTCAAGGATCTCGTCTTCATCTCCTTCGATCGCGAGATGGCGCGCACGCTGGGCCTGCCGGTGACGAGGCTCGACCTCTGGTTGCACCTCGCCATCGGACTTTCGGTCGCGGTGGCCACGCGCGCGGTGGGAGCGCTGCCGGTGTTCGGCTTCCTCGTGCTGCCCACCGGCGCGGCGCTGCTCGTGTCGCAGACGGTGCGCGGCGTGGTCATCCTCTCGGTGACGGGCGCGGTGCTGGCCGCGGGTGCCGGCTTCTACCTCTCCTTCATCAGCGGACTGCCGGATCCACTCACGCCCGAAATCGCTCCCTGGTCCCTGCCCACCGGTCCCACCATGGTCGCGTGCGCGGCCGCGTACTGGCCGGTGGCGGTGGTCGTGCGGATCATCACGCGGCGCCGCGAGCGCTAGAGCGGGTGGGAGACGCGCGCGAAACGAAGCGCCACCCCTGCAGCCGACCAGCCAGGCAGCCGAGTGCGCAGAGAGCTGCGCGTGCATATAGTCGCGTAGGGATGGCTTCGAGCTCGCGCACAGCTGCATCTGAGCAAGACCAGGTCCCCGCTCAGTTCGTCTCGAGAATCGTTGAGACACTTCATCCGCTCGAGATCTGGCTGTTCGGCAGTCGCGCGCGTGGCGACTTCACGGGCGCGAGTGACTGGGACCTCATCGCGGTGATTCCGGATGAGGCGCCAGATGCGGATCTGGACCTCGCTTCCGTCTGGCGACGGCTTCGTGACCTGCGGCTCCAGCGCGTCGACGTCCTTCCCGTGAAGCAGTCAGAGTTTCAGAGTGGGAGACGGCTCCTCGGAACCCTCGCGCAGATCGCCACGAGTGAGGGTGTTCGCGTCTATGAGCGGTGAGATCCGGCCGGAGCTTCGCGTCGTGGTGGCCTACCTCGAGGACGCCGAACAGGAACTCGTCGCCGTCGATCGGCTCCTGGCGCCTCCTGCGAATCGGCTGGCAGCCTTCCACCTGCAGCAAGCGGCTGAGAAGTTGGTGAAGGCAGTACGACTGGCTCGAGGGCTTCAGGCCACCAAGGAGCATCGCCTCGAGATCCTGCTGAACGACCTGCCGGAGGACGACAGGTGGCGCGTCGAGTTCGAGTCGTTCGTGAGCCTCGGCGCGTATGCAACGGCGTACCGCTATCCGACTCCCACGGGAACGAGGAAGCCCGGCCCACCCGCGGCGGAGATGGCCTCTGTCGCGCACGCACTACGCCTACTGCTGGAACGGCTGCGCCAGGAGGTCACCTCGGGCGCGTTCGACCTGCCCGACGAGACCTGAACCTCTTTCCCTGCTCTGCCCTCGCCCGATCCGGGAGCGGCACCGCCGCTGGCCTTCCTGTCGACACCGCCGGTCCGCTACAGCGGGTCCTCGAGCTTCGGCGCCGGCCGCCGTGCTTCGAGCGCCGCGGCCTTCAGCTCTCGCGGCTCGCCGGAGAGGTAGCGCCAGCCGCGCTCGTCGCGCTTGAACTGCGAGCGCTCCATGAAGCTCTTCTCGCGTCCGCCCTCGTAGATCTCCGCGTGGAAGAGCACCCGCGTCTCGTCGTGATCGAGCACCCGCAGCCGGACGAAGCGCATCGTCCGCCGTGACGCTCGCACTGACGCCAGGTACGCAGGCTCTCCACCGGCGTCCTGCCGATCCGGGTGCTCCGGATGCAGCGTCCGCCAGAGGTACTCCGCCTCCCCGAGCGCGTACGCAGAGAAGCGCGAGCGCATCAGCGTCACCGCGTCCGCCGGCTCGTCTCCGCGGTGGAAGCGCTTGCAGCAGGCCGTGTAGCGCGCGCCGGAGCCGCAGGGACAGTCCGGGTTCTGGCCCTTCATGGCTTCGGCGCCGCGCCCTTCTCCGCGCCCTTCTCGAGCGCGCGCACCGTCTGGTCCATCAGCGCTGCCATGTGGTCCGCGTAGCGCGTGCCCTCGCGGGTCTGCCCCGGCACCCGCACCAGCGTGGCGCCGGTGAGCTTCGCCAGTTGCTCGCTCGTCGCGGACTGGTACCAGTCCTCCTGCAGGATGAGCCGCACCTTCTCGCGCTTCATCGCCCCGAGCACCTGCGACACGTGTCCCGCGTTCGGCGGCAGGCCCGGCTTCGGCTCCACGTACGCGACCTCCTTCAAACCGGCGAAGCGCGTGAAGTAGCCCCAGCTGCGGTGGTAGGTGACCACCGGCGCGCCCTCGAACTTCGAGAGACGCTGCTGCCACTGTGCGATGCGCGCGTTCATCGCCTCTTCGAACGCCTTCGCCCGTCCGAGGTACGCCTCCGCCCGATCCGGATCGAGCTTCGCGAGCCGCTCGGCGATGCCCTGCGCGACCTTCACGCCGTTGCGCGGATCGTGCGTGTAGTGAGGGTTGCCGCCCGGGTGGATGTCGCCCATGGAGCGGTCCACCTTTCCCTGCGGCACGTCGATCAGCGTCACCAGCGTGGAGGCATCGAGGTGCCCCGGCTGGCCGGGCTGGATCTTCGCGTTGCGCGCGTTGGTCATCAGCACCGGCAGCCAGCCGGCCTCGAGGCCGAGCCCGTTGAAGACGAGCAGGTCGGCCTTCGACATGTCGAGCACGAGGTTCAACCGGCCGTCCACGAAGTGCGGGTCCTGGGTGGAGCGCGCCAGCACCCGCACCTCCACGTCGTCACCGCCCACCTCCCTCGCCAGCGCACCGAGGTCCGGCACGCTCGCCACCACCGTCACCTTCGCCGCTGCCACACCGCCCAGGCACAGCGCCGCCAGCAGCAGCCCGCGCGTCAGACTCGTTCGACCCGTCATCGTCCTGCCTCCGCTCCTACAGCTCCGTACACCCGTGCGCTACTCGTGCGACTCGTGCTCGACCACCACGTTCACCGTCTGCTCGCTCGTGGGGCCGAAGCGCACCACGTACGTCCCGACGGTGAGGTCCACCGTGTGCTTCACCGCCAGCTCCGAGCAGGCCTCCGAGCTCGCCTTCGTCGTGGCCGGCGTCTCCCCGCCTGCCGCCGGAAGGAGCTGCATCGGCACGTCCCGGCTGAGGCCGAAGATGAACTCGCCGCCGTGATCCACGACGAAGGTCACCCGGCCCGCGCGCTGGCCGTTCGCCTCGGGCAGCGAGATCTCGTACCGCGTGTGGTCGCTGCCGATCTCCGGCGCGCCCGTGTCCTCCGCCGTCGCCGTCACCGCGCGCGACTCGCCGCCCTTCAGGTGCGTGCAGAGCTCCTCGTCTGCGTCGTGCTCGCCGTGGTCGTCTCCGCAACCGGCTACCGCCAGCGCCGCCGCCGCCACTGCCGCGCCCATCCACTTCATCCATGCATTCGTCATCGTGTGCGTCCTCATCGTGAACGGGAGATCTCCACCGAGAGCAGCTGGGTCGCCAGCCGCTCCATCACCTCGTCCCGACTCTCCCCGGTCAGTCCGATGTCCGTCGCCCAGTCCGCGGTGTCGAAGCTCCGCGGCGACGGATGAAAGTTCAGCCGCAACGCCACCCTCGGTGGCTCGTCGCGGTTCAGCTCCAGCTCCAGCGGCGCGCGCATCGTCAGCGCGTCCACCTCCAGCACGAACGGCTGCAGTCCCTCGATGCGAGGCTGCGGCCGGCCGTCGCGCACGACGCCCTCGATTCGCAGCGCACTGACCCGTCCGAAAGCGGAGGAGATCACTCCTCTTTCGAGATCGCAGTCCGGCTCGCAGGAGCCGTCCAGAGAAAGCGTCAGTCCCTCCAGCAGGTCCACCGTGCGCGCGATGGGGAAGCGCACCACCGCGGCCTCGGAGACCGCGCCACCGCTCGCCAGCTCCGCTTCGACCTCCGCGTACGGCACCAGCGCTCCGTCGGACCGGTGGCAGTGACCACCGTGACAGAGCGAGTAGCCCGGCGGCGGGTTCGCGGGATCGAACGCTGCACCGGCACCACCGCCTCCACCCGCAACGCCCTGCAACGTGCGCAGCTCCACGCTCTCGATCCGCAGCGTCGCCGCGTCGATGCGAAGCTCGTAGTCGGACGCCAGTCGCGCGAAGCCCTCGGGCCGCTCGCGCTCGGCGGGCACCGTGTAGCGCGCGTCGAGATCTCCCTTCACTTCACCGAAGGGACTGCCGGGTCCGAACGCGCAGCCGGACAACAGCACCGCCGCGCAGAGAGCTGCGGTCCACGAAAACGAAGTCATCGCCCTCTCCTCAGAACGCGTGCGCGCCGTGCGCGCCGACGGAGAACTCGAAGTTGAGGGCCACCGACCACTCGGGCTTCTCGCGCCAGGTGGGCCGGTCGAGGTTCCCCTGCAGGCGTACGCGGCTGAACTCGGTGGGCCACATCGTCACGTTCGCCGCGGCGCGGTGACGAGCGCCCGTCCACTCCGGATCGAGCGGGTCCCTCGCCATGCCTCCGTCGCGTCCTCGCGCCGGCGTCCCCAGCTCGTAGCGCGCGGCGACTCCCCAGCGGTGATCGAACCCGTAGAAGAGCTGCGCGTAGCCGCTCACATCCTCCAGCACGTCGCGTGGCACCTGCCTGCGCCGGTAGAGCGCCTCGGCCTGCAGCGAGACGACCGTGCTGTCCGCCGCGCGCGAGATGGGCCGGTACTTCAGGTAGAGGTCCGTGCCCCACACATCCGTGCGGTTGCCCGGGCCGCTCGCGTTCGGGCCGTTCGCGGCGGAGAGCCCCCACAGCAGCGACACGTCGTCGCCGAAGGGGAAGAACTGCTTCACCGCGCCGGTGAACTGGAAGTCGAGCGGAGAGGTCACCCTGAAGTCGCCGCCTCCCATGAAGCTGCGTGCGGTGGCGCCGCCGCCTGCGTCGGTGACCGAACCGATGACCTCCACGTACCAGGGCAGCGGCGCGAGCCACGAGCCCTCCATGCCCAGGCCGCGGTTCGACTCGCCGCCGAAGACGCGGGTGATGGCGAAGGGCTGATCGACGAAGTGCCACGCGTGCGGGTGCGTCCCGTTGATGCGGCCGAAGCGGGTGAGGAATTGACCGATGCGCAACTGCGTGCGGTGCGGCAGCGCGAGCGTCGTCGCGTAGGCCTCTTCGATCTCCACCCCGAACTGGCTGAAGACGAGGTTCGCGTCGAAGCGGAAGTAGGGATCCACCGCCTGCCCCACCGACAGCTCGAGCTGCTGCAGCGTGAAGCCGGTTCGCGCCGGATCGTGCGCGCCTCCCGCGAGCGGCGCCTCCGCGCTGAACCACGCGAGCGCCACGTCCGCCACGAAGGAGAGGTCCGGGTTCATCGACTGCAACGCACCGACGAGCCCGCCTGCTCCGGTCCGCGCGTCGCCCGCGCTCACGCCGCTCGTCGAGCCCTGCGCGTCGCCCGTCCCCGGACGCGCCTGCGTCTTCGCGGCCTCCTCCGCGTCCCTCCCCAGCGCCTCCTCCAGGGCACGGCGCTCCTCATCGGAGATGTCCCCGTCGGGTTCCTGCGCGGAGGCGATCAGCGGCAACGACAACGCGACGGCGAACAACGCACTTCGAAGCACCCGCAGCGCAGCGCGCCGAAGGAGCGGATCAACGAGTGACACGACGCACCACTTTCCGCAGTCAGAACACGGGCCGAGGCGCCTGCCTCAGCCGAGAGCGAAGCCTAACGACGACGACGGCTCAGACTGCGGGCGGCGAGGCCTTGGGTGCGACAGCCAACTGCGACAGCGTCGCGTGCGCTGCGAGCTCAACGTGGATGCGTGTGGCGCCATGGCGCTCGACGTCGTCCACCACAGAGGGCGCACCGGACCTCAGCGCATCGCGGCCGGGCAACGTGGCGAGCGGGCACTCCGCATGGTCCGCATCCTGCGCCGCGGGATCCGCGAAGAGGCCAGCGAGACCATCCGCTTCGGACGAGAGCGTCGTCGTCGCATCGTGCGCCGAGGCTGCCGAGCCCTCTTCGATCGTGCCGTGCTCGACGCAGATGCGGTGACCGTGACTGTCGACGTGCAGGAGCGAGCCGAAGGACACGCCGAGCCACGCGACCAGGAGGGCCGAGAGGGCGAACAGCGTCTGCGGCCGGCGAGCGCGCACGGGCCACCGACTAGCGGCCGCACGCAATGCTGTCAACGCGATAGCTTTTCCGCGGAGGGACCCACCCATGCAGCCAAGCGCGGTCGACCAGATCATCCCCGCGAAGAACCCGAAGGCGCTGTTCGCCTACTACTGCGCGATCTTCGGACTCATCCCCTGCGTCTCGCCGATCCTCGGGCCGGTGGCCTTTGGCCTCGGGCTCGCGGGCCTCAGCGCGATCAAGCGGGACCCGTCGCTGCCGGGCACCGCGCACGCGTGGATCGGCATCGTGCTCGGCGGCATCGAGCTTCTGCTCAGCCTCGCGGTCATCGGACTCGCCGCGTTCGGCTGAGCGTGAACCCGCGGCCGGCGCTCACGCCACCCGCTCGAGCGTCCCGTCCTCCCTCAACAGCAGCCTCGCGCGGATCCCGTCCTCCTCCGGCGTGAGCCCTTCGAGATCGTCCACCGCGTCGGCATCGTCTGCGCGCGCGACGATCGCGACCTCGCGCCTTCCCAGATCGACCCGCCAGGGCCCCGGTCCCGCCGTCTCGCGCAGCGCCTTGCGTTGCGATTCGGTGAGCAGCCGCGCGCCGTCGTGCCCGTCCTCGCCGGACACCGCCCACACGCCGGTCCGACCCATCGACGCGAGCAGCCGCCCCTCGGCGACCTGCACCGCGCGCACCGGCGCGGCCTCTCGCCCGAGCGCGGCAAAGGCGGCCCCGTCCACCTCCTCCAACGACAGCCCCCGCTCCTTCACCAGCCCGGCCGGCAGGTAGCGCACGTACTCCGGATCCTCGAGCACGTAGAAGACGCCCAGGCCCGCGGGCCCCTCTCGCCACAGCGCGCCGCGCGCGACCTCCGCAAACCCCTCCGGCCGCAGCACCGGGAGCACGCGCGCGAGCAGCTCTTCGCGTCCGCCCGCCATGCCCCGCGCCGCCGCGATGAGCCCGTCCGCCGCGGCCGCCACGAAGGGCCCGAGCGCCTGCGATCCGGAGAGATAGGACGCGTACATCGACCGCAGGTCCGCGCGACCGAGCCCGCCCTTCGGCGTCTTGAGAAAGAGCGCGTCGTCCTTCAGCGACACCGCGGCGCCCCGTCCGCGCAGCGCTGCCGCGAGCGCGCGGATGAACTCCGGCCGCAGCGCGTACTCCTGTCCCGGCGATGCCGAAGAGCCGGCGGATGCCGAAGAGCCGGCCGACCCCGGAGTGGCCGGACCGCGCACCTCCCCCGCCGGGCTCGCGTCCACCGCGTCGAGCTCCTCCTTCAGCAGCCGCGCCTCCGAGTCGAACGGGTCCGCGCGCAGCACGTCCGCCACCCACTGCCTCGCCCGCGCGAGCTCGCCCCTTCCCATGGCGAGCGTGGCCAGGGCCTTCAGTGCCTCCGGATCGTTCGGCGACAGGAGCAGCGCCTCCCGCAGCGCCCGCTCCGCCTCGGCCTTGCGGTCCGAGCTCAGCAGCGCGCGCGCGAGCCCCAGCCACGACTGAAGGTCACGCGGAAAGTCGCGCACCAGCGCCTCGAGCAGCGGCAGCGCGGTGCGCTCCTCTCCTGCGTTCATCATCGCGTGGGCCACCGCCAGCCGCAGGGTGGGCCCCGGCTGTGCGTGCGCCGCCTTCCGGAGCCTGTCGAGCTCCGCGTCCGTCAGGGCCTCGCCCTGCTCCACCTTCGTCCGAATCCGGTCCAGCTCTGCGCTGCTCATGTGGGTGCGGAGCGTATCAGTGGAGTGTCGCCCCACCGCCCCGCGGCAGCGAACGGCGCTCTTGCCTCGGAGGCTGGGGACCACGCCCGCGCGGGCAGGTTCCCTCGGGGCGATCGGTGCCCACCTTCGCGGACGACCGGGGGATTCATGCCAGGCAGGCGCTTCATGGTTCGCAGGCCCGGGCTCGGCTTCGCGCTGGCGCTGCTGATGGTGGCGGCGGTCGCGTTGGCGAGCCTGCTGGCGCTTCGCTACGTCAGCGAGACGAACCGGCGCTGGGTCTCCGACGTGGGCGAGGACATCCTCCTCATCGAGCGGCTGCGGGCGAACCTCTTCTCCCGGTCGCAGGCCTCGCTGACGATGCTCATCACCCGCGAGCTGACGGAGCTCGAGCAGATCGAGCTGCTGCGCCTCGAGTTCGACCGGCTGATGGGAGAGCTGCGCGAGCGGGCGACGTCGGAGGCGCGGGTGGAGCTGCTCGATCAGCTCGCCCAGCGCGAGGAGGCGCTCCGGGAGTCCGGCCTGGAGGTCATCCGGCTCGTGCGCACCGGAGAGCTCGACGCCGCCTACGACCTCTACAACCGGCAGGTGCTGCCGGCGCGAAGCCGGGTGGAGGAGATCGCCGCGTCGCTGGCGCAGAGCGCGGGCGAGCGGATGCAGGCGGAGCAGAGCGACCACAGCGAGACCTCCCGGCGCCTGCTCCTCGTCCTCTCGCTGCTCGCGGTCGCCGCGCTGGTGGCCGGCGCCGTCATCGCGCGGAGGTTCGCCACCGGCATCCGTCTGTTCGAGGAGCAGCTGCAGGACTCCGCCGCACAGTCCGAGCGCCGGATGCGGCAGCTGCACGCGCTGCTCTCCGCGAGTCCGAACTGGATCCTCCTCCTCGACCGCCGGCTGGCCGTGCAGTTCGCCAGCGCGGCGGCGCTGCGAGGGCTCGGGCGGAGCGCTGCGGAGGTGGTGGGCCGCCCGGTGGCCGCGCTGGGGATCATGGGCGATGCGTCGGAGCAGATCGTCGGCGACCTGCAGCTCGTGGTGGGCACCGGCAACGCCTCGCACGGTCAGGCCTTCCAGAGCACGCCCGCCGGATACGCCTGCTACGACTACGAGATCAGCCCCGTGCTCGACGGCGGCCGGGTGGAGGCGGTGGTGCTCAGCGCCCGCGACGTGACCGAGCGCTGGGAGACGGAGGAGAACCTCCGCGAGTGGAGCAACCGCGTCGTCACCATCCTCGAGTCGATCAGCGACGCCTTCCTCGCCATCGATCGCAACTGGCGCTTCACCTACGCGAACCACGAGGCGGAGCGGCTCTTCGGCATGCCGCGCGCGCAGATCGAGGGCCGCGACATGTGGGAGCTCCTCCCCGAGCTGGTGGACTCGCCGATGGAGGCGGTCTTCCGCCGCTCGCTCGAGCAGGGCCACCGCGCGGACCTCGAGGAGTTCATCCCCGGCATGGACCGATGGCTGGAGATCCACCTCTTCCCCAACCCGATGGGGCTGTCGGTCTACTTCCGCGACATCGCCGACCGGAAGCGCGTCGAGTCCCACCAGCGCCTGCTCTCCGCGGCGGGCGCGGTGCTCGGCGCGTCGCTCGATCTCCCGGAGGTCATGCGCAAGAGCGTGCGCGTGCCGCTGGCCGGCCTGGCGGACTTCGCCGTCCTCTGGCCGGTTCCCGAGGTGGGGCCGTCGCAGCCGGAGTACGCGCACTCGGAGGAGGCCCAGGAGCCGCTGCTGCGCGACGCGGTGATCGGCAGACCGGAGTGGCCGCCGCAACACCCGCACGACCCCTCGGACGAGAGCGGCGAGCTCATCGCGTCAGTGACCTCGTCCGACCTCGACGCCTGGGCGCACGACCTCGAGCAGCGCAAGCGGCTCTCCGCGCTGCGCATCGGCTCGCTGATGCGGGTGCCGATGATGACCGCCGGTCAGCGGCTGGGCTGCCTCGTGCTCGGGCGGTGCAAGGGCCGGCCGAACTTCGACGAGCGCGACCTCATCCTCGCGCAGGACTTCGGCAGCCGCGCGGGCATGGCGATGAAGACCGCCTACCTCTACGCCTCGGCGCGCCAGGCCATCCGGTCGCGGGAGGACGTGCTGGCGGTGGTGTCCCACGACCTGCGCAGCCCGCTCAATGCGCTTCGGCTGACCGCGCAGCAGCTCGAGCGCGCGCCGGACGAGAAGCTCGAACCGGAGAGGATCCGGCGCCTCGCTCAACGGATAAGGCAGTCCGGTGATCGGATGAACCGGCTCATCCGCGACCTCCTCGATCTCGCGGCGGCGCAGGCGGGCGCGCTGAGGCTCGAGCGCGGCACGCACCGGGCGATGGACGTGGCGCGCACCGCGGCGGAGATGGTGCAGCCCATCGCGGAGGAGAAGCGGCTCGAGCTGCGCGTGGCGGGAGACGCGCGGGTGTGGGTGGACTGCGACCGCGAGCGGGTGCTGCAGATCCTCTCCAACCTCCTCGGCAACGCCATCCGCTACTCGCCCCAGGGCGCGCCGCTGGTCATCGAGGTGCAGCCGCTCGACGGCAAGGTGGAGTTCAGCGTGATCGACCGCGGGCCGGGCATCTCCGAGGAGCAGAAGGCGGTCCTCTTCCACCGGTGGAAGCCGGGCCTGGGGGACCCCGAGGCGAACACCGGCACCGGCGGAGGCACCGGGCTCGGCCTGTCGATCGTGAAGTCGCTGGTCGTCGCGCACGGCGGCGAGGTGAGCGTGGAGAGCGAGCTCGGCGAGGGCAGCACCTTCCGCTTCACCCTCCCGCGGGTCGAAGCGCCGGTGCAGAACCTCCAGAACGTCGGCCTCGCGGGCGCGGACGACGACGCGGCGAACAAGCTCCACTAGAAGGCGCCCCTCGCGGGCTCAGTGCACGGTGGGCGCGCTGGCGTCCTCGCGCTCCTCGCGCCCGGAGCGGGTGAGGAAGTCGTCGAGCGCCTCCACGTCGATCGGCTTGCGGAAGACCGCGTCCACCAGCGCGAGGTTCTCGCGGTTCTGTCCCCTCACGTCCGCGCCGGTCACCATGGCGATGAGCGCGGAGGGCGTCCGCTGGCGGATGGCGCGGGCCACCGACCAGCCGGACTGGTCGGGCATCACCGCATCGAGCAGCGCCGCGTCGAAGTTGCCCTGCTCCCACATCGTCAGCGCCTGCTCGCCGGAGTGCGCGGTGCGGACCTCGTAGCCCTCGTCGGTGAGGACCTGCGCGAGGATGCGCGCGTTCTCCGGCTCGTCGTCCACCACCAGCACCGTCTGCGCCTCGATCTGCGGCCGGGGAGGGGCGGCCCTCGCCGGCTCCTCGACCTCCGCGTTCGCCTCGGCGGCGACCGGAAGCTTGAGGTGGAACACAGCGCCGCGGCCGTCCGGCAGGTTCTCCGCCCACAGCTCGCCGCCCCAACGCTGCACGTGTCCGCGCCCCACCGCGAGCAGCAGCGCCAGCTCCGGCGCCGCGTTCTTGCCCTTCAGCGGGTCGAAGAGCCTCACCAGCTCCTCCTGCTCGTAGGCGCCGCCGAGGTGCTCGAAGCGCAGCTCCGCCCAGCCGTCGGCCTCCGCGCCCGTCACCCGAACGGTGGTGCCCCGGTCCGCGCGCGCGCTCGACCAGCGCACGAGGTTCGCGGCCAGATCGCGCAGCGACAGCGCGTCCACCATCGTCATCGGATCGCTCTCGAGCTCCAGGCTCACCTTCACGTCGCGGCCCTCGCCGGCCGGTTCGGCGCGCGCGAGCTCGAGGCCCTCGCGGACGAGGTCGTTGACGTGCGCGCAGGAGAGCTCGTCGCCCGCCTGGGCCTCGGCAAAGTCCTGCAGCCGCGCCACCAGCTCGCCGATGTTCGAGACGCTGCGGTCGAGCGCGTCGAGGTACTCCGGCTTGAACCCGCGCCGCAGCAGCGTCACCCGCAGGCGGATGACGTTGAGGAAGTTGTTGAGGTTGTGCGCCGCGCCCGACGCCAGCTGCCCCAGCGCCTCGGAGCGGCTGCGCTGCATCAGCCGGCCCTGCAGCCGCCGCAGCTCGTCGTACGCGTCGCGCAACTCGCGCGTCTTCTGCATCGTCTCGGTGCGGTCGGCGACGGTGACCACCACGCCGTACACGTCCGAGCCATCCCCCTCGTGGACCGGCAGCGCGTGCAGCTCGAGGATCATCTCCTTCTGATCGCTCATCCGGTCCACCACCATCACCGCGCCGCGCACCTCGCGTCCCTGGGCCAGCGCGCGCAGGTGCGGCAGGTCGTGGGTGCGGAAGGGCTCGCCGTCGAGGTGCCGCGCGTGCAGCTGCAGGAGCACCGCGCGGATGCTCTCCGAGTCCACACCCACCAGCGCGCGCGCCGGCATGCCGAAGAGCCGCGACACCGGCGGGGTGGCATACGAGATGCGCCCGTCCTCCTCCGCGAGCAGCACGCCCACGTCGATGTGCTCGAGCAGCGACTCCATCACCGCCGTCTCGCGCAGCCGGACCTCCTCCGCGCGCAGCACGCGGGCATAGGAGGCCTGCATCGCCGCGCTCGCCTCGCCGATGAGCTCCGCGATGAGCTCCGCCACCTCCGGCTCCACCCCGCCGCGGCGCCGCGCATAGACGCGCAACATCACCTGCTGCAGCGCCTTCAGCTCCCTCGCCACGTCGTCCGCGCCGTAGTGGTGTTCGTAGCGTTCGGCGCCGTGCAGCCTCACGGACTCCGGCCACAGGCGCAGGGCGTCCTCACCTCGGTCGCGGAGCAGCCGGCCGAGCTCGGCGAGCATGCCGATGAGGGGGCGCCGCATGTCGCGGGTGCGGACCTCCACCTCGTGCAGCTCCAGCTTCAGGCGCTTGCTCCAGAGCCGGGCGATCCGCTCCTTCTCCTCGAGCACGACGGACGCGAGCTGCGAGATGGGGTCGAACGAGCGCGGCATACGGCTCCCAATGTGTTCATCACCCGGAGGCCCGACCAGCCGGATTGCCCCCACGCGCCCTCGCTCCCACCTTTGGGCTGCGATGACCGACGAGACCGGCAAGCGCCAGAGCGGGGGACCCGGTCTTTCTCCCACCGTGATGGCCCACCTCTTCCGCGGCGAGCTCTCCCGCTCCGACACGTGGCGCACGCGGCTCGACACCACCACCAACTGGGCGCTGGGTACGACCGCAGCGGTCATCTCGCTCGGCTTCGCGTCCGCCACCGCGTCGCACGTCATCCTCCTGGTGGGCTTCTGGATGGTGACCTCGTTCCTCCTGCTCGAGGCGCGGCGCTACCGCTACTACGACCTCTGGAACCGGCGGGTGCGCCTCATCGAGGGCGGCTACTGGACCCCGCTGCTCCGGCACGAACCGGTGGACCCGGACGCGATGCGCGAGCTCGCGGCGGAGATGTCGCGGCCGCAGATCCAGCTGAGCCTCTTCGCGGCGATCGCCACCCGCATGAACCGCGCCTACGGGCCGATCATGCTCGTGCTGCTCATCGCCTGGTTCGTGAAGATCACCTCACACCCGGGCCCGGCGAAGTCGATGGACGAGCTCTTCCACCGCGCGCACATCGGTCCGGTGCCGGGCGAGGTGGTGCTCGCGTTCGTCATCCTCGTGGCGGCCGCGTTCCTCACCGCCTTCGTCAGCGCGCTCGTCTCGCGTCCGCCGATGGGCGAGCTCCGTCCGAGGCCGAGGTCGCAGCGGCTCGCGCTGTGGGAGGTCATGTTCCGGCCCTATGGCGTCGCCCCGCCGCAGGCCCGGCGCAGCCGCAAGCCGCGCGCCCAGAAAGGGGCCGGGTCTCAGAGTGCGCAGGGGACTCAGGGGACGCCGCCCATCGCGCAGCCCCGGAGGCTCGGCCCCGGCGACGGTGGGTAGGACATGGCGAAGCGCGCCTCGAAAGGTGATCCGGAAGCGGAGGCGCTGCAGCGGGAACGCCGAGCACTCGCCGAGGTCCCGCCTCGCGCCTTCGTCGCCGAGCGCAAGGCGCGCGCGCGGGCGCTGAAGGAGGCGGGCTTCGCGGCCGCGGCGAAAACGATCGAAGGCGATCGGAAGCCGAGCCCCTCGGTGTGGGCGCTGAACGCCCTGGCCCGCAAGGGCGACGCGGCGCTGGGAGAGCTGCTCGATCGCGCGGAGGCGGTGCGCCGGACCCAGCGGCGCGCGGTGAGTGGCGGTGGCGCGGACGAGCTGCGCGCGGCCCAGCGGGCCTTCCACGACGCGGTGACGCGTGCCCTGAAGAGCGCGGTGGCGCTGCTGCGCGAGCACAAGGAGTCGAACGCGGCGGCGGTGCAGGACCGGATGCGCGACACGCTGCTCGCGGCGGCGACTGGCGGCGACGAAGTCCGCGCGGCGCTGCGTGAGGGCACTCTGGAGGAGGACGTGGGCGCCGCCGGCTTCGGCTTCGTCTCTCCCTTCGAGGTGCTCGAGGGGGGCGCCGCTGGGGACGCGAAGCCCGAGCGCGAGGAGAAGGCGCGGGCCGCCGCCGCGCAGAAGCTGCACGAGCGGGAGCTGGAGCGCGCCCGCTCTGCGCTGGCGGAGGCGAAAGAGAAGCTCGCCCTGCAGGAGAAGAACGCCGCCGCCGCGGAGGCGCACGCGAGGGCCGCGCGGGAGCGGGCCGGGGAGGCGAAGACCGCAGTCGAGCGGGCGCGGGCCGAGCTGAATCGGCTCGAACGCTGAAAGAGCCTCACGCCGCCGAGCGCGAAAGCCGTCCGCCATTGAGGTAGGACGCCGGACCGTGAGCAGGCTTCGCGACGCGAATCTCAGGCAGCTCGAGGACGGGGTCTTCGACGTGCTGGTGGTGGGTGGTGGGATCAACGGGGCCGTGTCCGCGGCGTCCCTCTCCGCGCGCGGCGTGCGGGTGGCGCTGATCGACCGGGCGGACTTCGCCTCCGCGACGAGCCAGGAGTCGTCGAACCTCGCGTGGGGCGGCATCAAGTACATGGAGACGCTGGAGTTCCCGCTGGTGCGCAAGCTCTGCGTCTCGCGCAACCACCTCATCCGGACCTACCCGTCCACGGTGAAGGAGATCCGCTTCTTCGCGCTGCACCCGAAGGGCTTCCGCCACGGCCTGTGGAAGCTGCTGATGGGCACGCTGCTCTACTGGCTCATCGGCGGCTTCTTCACCCGCGCGCCGAGGCTGCTCACGAGAAAGACCATCTCGCGCGAGGAGCCCATCGTCTCGCTGGAGAACGCGGACGGCGGCTTCGAGTACTCGGACGCGTACCTGCACGACAACGACGCGCGCTTCGTCTGGAACTTCGTGCGCGGCGCGCTGGACCACGGCTGCATCGCGGCGAACTACGTCGAGGCCACCGGCGCGCAGAGGGACTCGGAGGGCCTGTGGCGGGTGACGGCGCGTGACGTCGTGACCGGGAGGACGCTGCAGCTGCGCGCGCGGACCCTCGTCAACGCCTGCGGCCCGTGGGTGGATGCGCTGAACGGGAAGTGGGGACGGCAGAGCCGCTACCGGCACGTGTTCTCGAAGGGCATCCACCTCATCGTGCCGCGGCTGACCGAGCACCGCCGGGTGCTGACCTTCTTCGCCGACGACGGCCGGCTCTTCTTCGCCATCCCCATGGGCCCTCGCACCTGCATCGGCACCACCGACACGCGGGTGGAGGACCCCGAGGCGAAGGTGACGCCGGAGGACCGGCGCTTCGTGCTCGACAACATCAACAAGCGGCTGCGGCTGGAGCGCCCGCTGACGTTGGACGACGTCATCGCCGAGCGCTGCGGCGTGCGCCCGCTGGTGGTGGAGGGCGGCGTCAGCGCGGGCACGCAGTGGATGCAGCTGTCGCGCAAGCACGTGGTGGAGACGGACGTCGCCGACAAGCGGGTGAGCATCTTCGGCGGCAAGCTCACCGACTGCCTCAACGTGGGCGAGGAGGTGCTCGACGCGGTCCGCCGGCTGGGCATCGCGGTCCCCTTCCCCGACGCGCGCTGGTACGGGGAGGCGCCCGAGCAGACGCGGCGCGAGTTCTTCCACCAGGCCCGGCTGATGGATCTCGACGCGCGCACCGCGCCGGGGTTCAGCGAGAAGCTCTCCACCCGCCTGTGGCGGCGTTACGGCGCCGAGGCCCTGCGCCTTCTGGAAGAGATCCGTACCGACCCGCGCGAAGCGGAGATCCTCATCGAAGGGACCGAGTACCTCCGCTGCGAGCTCCCCTTCATTGCCCGGCGCGAGATGGTGGTGAAGCTGGAGGACTTCCTCCGCCGGCGCTCGAAGATCTCGCTGGTGGTGCGCGACGCGGACCTGCGCCGCGCGAAGGGCCTGCGCGAAGCCTGCGCCATCCTCTTCGGCGGCGAGCGCGAGGCGGACCGGCAGCTGGCGGAGTACTTCGGGGCGTAGTCATCGCCTCTGTCCGATTTCGGACAGGGGTGCTCGCGACAGGTGCTCCTCCACCACCCGGCGAGTGGCCCTCCACCTCTCCGTCAGCGCCCTTCCTCCGCCCGGTCAGCGGGTCACCAGCTCCCGGTCGGTGCCCTGAAGCGCGCAACAGGTGGAGGACCAGCGCCCGGTAGGTGCCCCTCCAACGTTCGGCGACCGCTCCACCACCGCCCGGCGACTGGTCCACCAACGCCCGGCGACCGCTCCACCACCATTCGGTGGCGAGGGACCACCACACCGCAGGCAGAGCTCCAGCGGTGCGCGAGTCGATCAGCCGGAGACGGTGACCTTCCGCACGCCCTTCGCGGTGAGGAGCGGCGGCAACCGGTCGCGCTGATCTCCCTGCAGCACCAGCGCGTCCTCTTCGACGCGGCCGCCGCACCCGAGCGCGCCCTTCAGCGCCTTCAGCCACACTTCGAGCTCACGCATGGGGAGCTCCAGCTTCTCCACCCGCGTGACCTCCTTGCCGCCGTGGCCTTTGCGCTCGTAGCGAACGACCGCGCGCGCCGGGCCCTTCGCGGGCGTCGCAGCAGACGACTGCGCGGCGGGCGCCGGGGACTGACCCTCGGGCACCGCGCCGCGCATCTTCTCCAGGTCTTCTTTCCAGCCCACGCCCGGACCTGCCCTGCCCTGCGGCTAGTGGTTGTGGCCCGCGTGGTCGCCGGGGCCGTGGTTGTGGCCGGCGTGCGGATCCATCGCCCGCGCCTGGGGCAGCGTGCGGAAGGCAGGCGAGTTCGGGTTCCCGCCGGTGAGCGACAGCGCGTAGAGCAGCGGGCCCGCGGCGCCGGCCATCGTCTCGCGGCCGTTGACCACCAGCAGCGGCGTGCCCTGCGGGTTGAAGCGCATCGCGTACTCGATGTCCTCCTGCAGCTTCCGGTTCGTCTCCGGGCTGGCGATGCAGGCCTCGAGGTCCTTGCGGTTCACGCTCCCCGAGGACGCGATCTCGAGGATCTTGTCCTTCGACAGGCTCTGCTGGTTCTCGAAGATGCGGTCGCGCAGCGTCCAGTAGTCCTTCGACTGCTCGAGGCAGATGGTCGCCTTCGCCGCCGTGCAGCGGATGCCGAGCTTGTCGCTCATCTGCACGTTCGGGTTGCACTCGCTGTCGAGCGGGAAGTTGCGCGCCTCGATGGAGAGCGAGCCCTCCGGCGCCACGCGCTTGAGCTCCTTCATCGTGTCGTTGAGGTAGCGGCAGGCGCCGCAGCGGAAGTCCACCCACTCCACGACCTTCACCGGCGCGTTCGCGTTGCCGTAGATGCGGCGCGCGGAGGGCGGCGACTGGGTGGGCGTGGAGGCGCCCGCGTACATCGCGATCCCGTTGCTCACCATCTGGCGCTCCTGCGGCGACAGGCTCTGCAGGAACTGCGCGATGGCCTGGTCCTCCGCAGAGAGTGCGGCGGTGCTCTGGCTCTGCGTCTGGTGCGCGGGGACGGTGGTGTTGGGGCCCTTCTGCGCGGTGGGCGAAGTGGGCGAGCCGGTCTGGTTCGACGCGGTGGGCAGCTTCGACAGCGCCCCACCCTCGGCGGCGCTGCCGGACTTCGGGGTGGCGATGCCCGGCCCGAGCGCGACGAGGTAGGCCGCGACGATCAGGCCGCCCGCCCAGATCGCGCCGGACTTCATCGCCTCGCCCTGGGGGAGCGCGCCGCCGGGCACCATCTTCAGCGCCACCACCGCAAAGGCGGCGACGACGAGATAGGTGGCGAGGCACGCGAGGCACACCGCGCCCGCGCCGAAGGCCACGCCGGCGAAGACCGGAATGCTCGCCGCGCCGACCCAGGCCACGACCTTCAGGGCCGCGGCAGGGCCCCGGGCCTCACCGCCGGAGAGGAGCCGGTAGGTCCACACGAGGCTCACCGCGAAGGCCGCGACCGCCCAGACGAGACCGAGCCCCGCAACCGGCACACCGAGCAGGTTGTGGATGCCGGAGGCGAAGGGGCTGTCCCACACCTTCTGGCAGTCGAGGACCTCGTTCACCGCACACGCGGCGGTTCCGCCGGCGCGCACGATGAGGAGCTCCATCCACTGATACAGGGCGAGGAGCGAGGCGACCGCGGAGATGCCGATCAGCAGTGCCGGAACGAGAGGACGGACCTCGGCTGCGGTGCCACGCGCTGAGGGCTCGGTCGAGGCGGAGAGGGTGTCGCGCTTCTTCTTGCTCATTCGGGATCCGGTGAAAAGGACCTGCGAAACCCGGGCCGGCCTGCTGCCATTCCGGTTCGGCTGTGGTTGACGGCGGGACTTATACACGCCGGTCCCGGTCGGTTGCCGTGCAATCGCGAGGCTAGGGCCGTCCGATTCGCGGCAGGCCCGCATGGCCGGTCGATCAGGGCGGGTTCCGCAGAATGCGCGCGCCCCCCACCTTCGCCGCACAAATGGCGCAGCTCGACGCAGAGGGTGCCCGGCCGGCCGCCAGGCTGGGGTTCGGGGACGCGGTGGCGATGATCGTGGGGATCGTCGTCGGCGCCGGCATCTTCCGGGCGCCCGGCGTGGTCGCGCAGGGCGTGGACAGCGTGGGCGGGCTCATCGCGCTGTGGGCGCTGGGCGGCGTGGTCTCCGTGGTCGGCGCGCTCTGCTACGCGGAGCTTTCCACCGCGTTCCCGGACGCGGGCGGCGAGTACCACTTCCTCGGCCGCGCCTACGGGCAGAAGGTCGCGTTCCTCTTCGCGTGGGCGCGCCTCACCGTCATCCCCACCGGGTCGATCGCGCTGCTCTCCTTCGTGTTCGGGGACTACCTCTCGGAGCTCCTCCCGCTCGGCGCGCACTCGAACGTGCTCTACGCGGGGCTGCTCGTCCTCTCGCTCACCTTCATCAACGTGCTCGGGCTGAAGTTCGGGACCTGGGTGCAGAACGTCTTCACCGCGCTGGTGGTGGTGGGGCTGCTCGGCCTCATCGTCGCGGGCCTCTTCTTCGGCGGCGCGGCGCTGGATGCCGTCGCGCCCGCGAAGACTGCGGCAGAGGGCCCACCGGGCGGGGTGAACCTCGGGCTGGCGATGGTGTTCGTGCTGCTGACCTACGGCGGCTGGAACGAGGCCGCCTACCTCTCCTCCGAGGTCCGCGGCGGTCGTCGCCGGGTGGCGCTGGCGCTGGTGGCGGGCGTGGCGGCGGTGACGGTCCTCTACGTGCTGGCGAACCTCGCCTACGTGCGCGCGCTGGGGCTCGACGGGTTGAAGGGCAGCGTGGCGGTGGCCTCCGACATCATGCGCGGGGTGAGCGGACCGGTAGGCACCGCGCTGCTCACGGTGCTCATCGCGGCGGCGGTGCTGACGTCGGCGAACGCGACGGTGGTGATGGGCTCTCGCACCGGCTACGCGCTCGGCCGAGACTTCCGCGTGTTTCGAATGCTCGGGCGTTGGGACGCGAGGGCGGACGCGCCGGTGAGGGCGTTGTGGGTGCAGGGCGCTCTCGCGCTCGCGCTGGTAGTGGTGGGCGGGGTCTCGCGCCGCGGCTTCGAGACGATGGTGGAGTACACCGCGCCGGTCTTCTGGGCCTTCTTCCTCCTCACCGGCATCGCGCTGATCGTGCTGCGGCGCCGCGAGCCGCACGTGCCGAGGCCGTTCAAGGTCCCGCTCTATCCGGTGACGCCGATCGTCTTCTGCGCGAGCTGCGCGTGGCTCCTCTACTCGTCGGTGACCTACACGAAGCTCGGCGCCGCGGTGGGGGTGGGCGTGTTGTTGCTCGGCGCGATCCCGCTCTGGCTCGAGGCGCGTCACGGCGCGCGCGCGGCGGCAGTGCAGACCACGAAGGAGAGGAGAGGACAGGCATGAGAAGGGCAATCGCAGCGGTCGCGGCAGGGGTCTTGTCGGCGGGGCTCGGGGTGACGGGGTGCGCGTCCACCTCCCGGACCGGCGAGGGCGTGGAGTCGAACGCGCGCCTCGAGCAGAGCAGCACCCGCCCGCTCACGACGGAGGAGCAGACGCGCGCCGCGGACGCGCCCGGTCCCCTGGCGGCGATCCCCGCCGCGGCCCAGGCGCCCGCGCGGACGCCGGACGTGGTGTACGTGCCCACGCCCGAAGAGCGCGTGCAGGCGATGCTGCAGATGGCGCAGCTGAAGAAGGGCCAGAAGCTCTACGACCTCGGGTGCGGTGATGGCCGCATCGCGGTGGCGGCGGCGAGGGACTACGGCGCCCGCGCGGTGTGCATCGACATCGATCCGCAGCGCATCGCCGAGGCTCGCGCGAACGTGAAGGAGAACGGGGTGGAGAACCTCGTGGAGGTGCGCCAGGCGGACCTCTTCGAGACGGACTTCAGCGATGCGGACGTGGTGACCCTGTACCTGCTGCCGTCGCTCAACGAGAAGCTGCGCCCGCAGTTGCAGCGGCAGTTGAAGAATGGCGCGCGGATCGTCTCGCACTCGTTCGACATGGGCGCGTGGAAGCCGGACCAGGAGCGCGAGGTCTCCGGCGCCCGGCTCTACCTCTGGAACATCAAGAAGTGATGCTGCGCCGCCGCGACGTCCTGCTCGCGGCGGGCGCGGGCGCAGCGGTCGGTGCGCTCGCGGGCGCGCTGGGAAGCGACTCTCCGGGCTTTCAATCCTGGGAGGCCGTGCGCGCGCAGTTCCGGCTCGATCCTTCGCGCGTGCACCTCTCGAACCTCTTCATCGCCACGCATCCCCGTCCGGTGCGCGAGGCCATCGCGCGACACGCGGAGGCGTTGGACAGGGACCCCGCCGGCTATCTGCTCCGCACGAACACGCGAGCGCTGCTGGAGGTGTACGCGGAGGCCGCCCGCCACTTCGACGCGCCCGAGGAGCACGTGGCGCTCACCCGCAGCACCACCGAGGGCCTGGCGCTGCTCTACAACGGGCTGAAGCTCGAGCCCGGCGACCGCGTGCTCGTCGAGGAGGGCGGCTACTACTCCACCTGGCAGTCGCTGGGGTTCAAGACGGCAGAGGGAGAGGGTGAGGTGGACCGGGTGTCGCTGTTCGACGATCCGGCGGCGGTCGGCACCGGTGAGATCGTGGAGCGGTTGCTGCGCGCGGTGAGGCCGACGACGCGAGCGGTGGCGCTGACGTGGGTGCACTCGGACACGGGCGTGAAGCTGCCCATCGCGGAGATCTCGAAGGCGTTGAAGGCCGCGGCACGGGAGCGAGGGCGGCCGCTGCTGCTCTGCGTGGACGGCGTGCACGGCTTCGGCGTGGAGGACACGTCTTTGAAGGCGCTGGGGTGCGACGCCTTCGCGGCCGGCTGCCACAAGTGGCTCTACGGGCCGCGAGGGACCGGCGTGCTCTACGCGGCGGACGAGGGGCTATGGGACGAGCTCGTGCCCACCGTTCCGCCCTTCGGCCTGCGGCGCACTCCGGGCCAGGTGATGACGCCGGGCGGCTTCCATCCGTTCGAGCACCGCTGGGCGCTGGCCGACGCGTTCCGCTTTCATCGCTCGGTGGGCCAGGCGCGGATCACCGCGCGGATCCGCGAGCTCACCGGGCGATTGAAGGAGGGCCTGGCGGAGCTGAAGGGCGTGACCGTGCTCACCCCGCGCAGCGCGGAGCTCTCCGCCGGGATCGTCTCCTTCGAGCTGGAGGGCCTCTCCTCTTCGCGCGTGGTCTCGGCGTTGGGCGAGCGCGGCTTCGTCCTCACCCAGTCTCCCTACGGCCGCGAGGCGGTGCGCGCGGCGCCCGGGTACATCAACACGCCGGAGGAGATCGACCGGCTGCTGCGCGCGGTGCGAGGGCTCACGTAGCGGGAGGCGCTGGCGGCCGCTTGAGGTCGAGCCCGACCGAGCGCGCGATCCCCATCACGCCCTCCACCGCCGCGGCGATGTAGCCGAAGGGATTCGCGCCATCGACCGCGGTGACGTGGACCTCGCCCATCTTCTGCTGGAACGCCTGCGCGAGCTCCGGCAGCCGCTGCGCCAGCGCGAGCTGCACCGCCTCGGGCGAGATGACGTTCTCGATCTCCCGCAGCGTACGCGTGCGCCCGAGCTCCAGCTCCTGCGCGAGCCTCTGCCGCCTCAGCTCCAGCTCGAACGCCGCGAGTTCCGCCTCCGCGATCTTCCCCTTCGCCCGTGCCACCTCCGCTTCGGCGAGAGAGCGCGCAGCCTCCTCCTCCGCCCGCTGCAATCGCGCTGCATGCCGAGCCGTCTCCGCTTCCGCCTCGAGCCGGATGCGCTCCAGCTCCGCCTCGGCCTCCGTCTGCCGCACCGCGCGCTCGCGGGAGAGCTCGGCCTCGCGCGCCTTCTGCTGCTGCTCGTTGCGGTAGCGCGCCTGCAGGTTCGCGAAGACCGCGTCGGAGAGCACGCGCACGTCCTGGATCTCGATCGTGTCGAGCACCACGCCCCAGCCGCGCGCCGTCGTGTCCTCCGGCCGCCCCGAGCCCGCCACCACCGGCGCGATCTCCCGCATCAGCTCCGTCGCGATGCCCTCCTTGCGCTTGGAGAGACAGGCCTCGACCGTGAGGTTCGACACGAGCCTGCGCGCCGCGCCTCGGCCTCCGTCTGCCGCACGGCGCGCTCGCGGGAGAGCTCGGCCTCGCGCGCCTTCTGCTGCTGCTCGTTGCGGTAGCGCGCCTGCAGGTTCGCGAAGACCGCGTCGGAGAGCACTCGCACGTCCTGGATCTCGATCGTGTCGAGCACCACGCCCCAGCCGCGCGCGGTCGTATCCTCCGGCCGCCCCGAGCCCGCCACCACCGGCGCGATCTCCCGCATCAGCTCGGTCGCGATGCCCTCCTTGCGCCTGGAGAGACAGGCCTCGACCGTGAGGTTCGACACGAGCCTGCGCGCCGCGCCGACGAACATCTCGATCAAGAGCTCCTCGAGCTTCTCCTGCGCGCGCTCGGGGAAGGAGAAGTTGAGCATCCGGAAGGCGATGAGCGGTTCGGCGATCCGGTACACCGCGAGCCCGGTGATCTGCACCCCGACCTTCTCGCTCGTCACCTGGTCGGCGACGAATTGCAGGCGCTGCACCGTCGTCGGCACCACCGCCACGCTGTCCCACGGCAGCTTGAAGCAGGACGCGCCCTGCTCCGCCCGACGCACCTCTCCGCCGCGCATCTGGATGAGGTACTCGGAGGGCCGCGCGGTGACGAAGCCCCAACCCTTCACCTTCTCCGGATCCTCCTCCGGCTTTCCCGCGCGCCAGCCGCTCGTGTGCCGCGCCGCGCTCGACACGCCCGTTGCCGAGCCAGACGCCACCAGCGCCGGGCTCGTCCCGTTCCTCAGCTCGTGGCGCCGGCCGTGACCGCTCTCGTTCGCCTTCGCCAGTGAAAGCTCGTTGCCCATGTCGTGCGCCTCCCCTTCGGTGCCGCGGAGAGGGCCAGTGCAGCGGGTGGACCATGCGGCGCGTGCGAGAGGGCCGGGAACGACCTGCGCCGAGATGGAGCAGCTATGCGCGCCAGAGTGGGGCGTCGCGGTGTTCCGGATCGGTGCAGCCTTGAGACGGCCGGACGGCCGCGCACGCATCTCGGGCTATGGGCGCCGCGGACGCAGGTACTGGAGCGCCTTCGCCGGCGTCGTGCTGTAGCTGTACACGCCGCCGTCTCGATAACTGGAGGTCTCGACGACGTTCCTGAAGGTCGTGAGGAACTGCCGCTTCGTCATCGCGAAGACGCCCTGCGGCGTCACCACCTGGAAGAGTTCGTCGTCTTCAAGCGGATCGATGATCGCAGACTTGAACAGCAATCGTGATGCCTCATAGCTCGCGACCGGCCGGGCCTCATTCGAGGCTTCAATCTGTGGGACCACGGCTGCGCGCGCGAGGTCCCGAGCCACGTTCTCGACGAGTACCTCGTCGCCCTGCGTCGCCTCGGGCGCGTTGAGGTTCTGCCCCTCCCGCGCTGCCGCTGCCCGGAACGCGTCGATGATCTCCGGGACCTCGCCGAGTCCCGCCCAGTGTTTCGGGACCGCGAACATGTTCGAGGGCATCACCAGCTTTCGGAAGTGCGCCTCGAGGACTGCGATGGGCAGGCTCTCCAACGGTGCTCGGGTGTTGAGGCCGACGTCCTCGATGTGGGCGAGCTTCCATCCCATGGCGTAGAAGCGCGCGAAACGGCCTCGTAGCCCCCTGAACGTGAAGGGGATCCCTCCTGCAGCCACGGTCGCGGTGACCTCTTCGAGCGTCGGCGTTTCGCTCTCGAGCGCCAGCGTGTAGGCCCAGACGGCCGTGGTGTTGTCGCACGGGATGAGCAGCCGCCCCGACTCGTGCCGCAGCGCCACGCCTCGCTCTACGGAACTCTTGCGAATGTAGAGGGGCAGCGAGGAGGTCCGGATCCAGTCTTCGACGAGCCTGGACCACGCTGCGTTCACTCCGGCTGCTACGCGAGGTCGTAGGGGGCTCGTCAACCAGGCGGCGGCAAGAACGCGAAGGGGCTCGACGAGGGCCTCGGGCATCGGCCTCGGGCAGGGTGGGATCATGTTCCCGAAGATATGGGGGAGCCGGACACGGCGTCGGTTGACGTCGAACCTGTTTCCTGGCGCCGAAGCGCTGCGGAGAGCTCACACAGCGCCCGAAGTTCCTCGAGCCGCTGTGCCACGGCGGCTTCGAACGACTGCTGGCGGTCCAGCCCAGCGGGATCTTCCATCCGTGCTCGCGCTTCGGCCTCCGTGAGAGGCCGCCAGAGAACGCGAAGCTGTTCCAGACGCGCCTGGACCTCGCGCGGATCGAGAAGGGCCGTCATGAGCCACCGTCCAGCTTCTCCAGATCCGCGCGGTCCTGGCTCCGATTTGCCAGACGCTTCATCCGCACGAGGGCTTCTCTCGTCACGACGCGAATCGGCCCCGAGGGCAGCTCGATCCGCATGGACTCCGCGAGGAATCCCGCCAGCGCACCTTCGTCCAGCATCAGGTCGATGATCAGGTGGTCCGTGCTCTCAATCTTCGTCACGCGCTGAAGGTGCCGCTCGCGAGGCGTTCCCTGCTCGAAAGTCATCGGCAACGCGACGAACTTGTAGCCAAGCGGTCGAATCGCCTCGAGCACCCGCTCGAGATCCGCGCGCCGAACGAGCAGGTCGATGTCCTTCGTCGCCCGCACTACGCCATGAATGGTCACCGCGATGCCCCCGCACACGGCGTACGGAATCCGGGCCGCTTCGAGTGCTGCGACGATTCGCTGAAGTTCATCGACGAGATTCACGGTGACGAGGTTCTAACCCGGCACGCGCGGACCCGCCTCGCCCAGTGAGCAGCCGGCCGACCGGGCATCGGTGCCGAGCGGGCTGCCAAATGAGGCGGCGCGCCCCACCCTTCCGAAAGCCGCCGGGTGAATGCCCGGCCGAAAGGGAGGGAGCCAGACATGAAGAAGCTCTTCGCAGGTGCCGCGGTGGCGGCGATGGCGGTGTTCGGGCTCACGGGGTGTGAGAGCCGCAACGAGCGTGGCGCCGAGAATGATCTGCAGGAGGCGCAGCGCGAGCTGGGCGAGGTGCAGGGGCGCCAGTACGACTCCGTGGAGGAGCGCAACGCGGCGGTCCGCGAGGCGCAGCAGGACGTCCGCGAAGAGGCGCGCGAGCTTCAGGAGGATCGCAACCGCGGCGCCTGGGGTGGCGCGCACGACGAGGGCGTGGAGCTCCGCGATCCGAACGAGCCGAACGAGCCGGTGGACGCGACGGACCTCAGCACCCAGGAGCTCGAGCACATCGAGCAGAAGTAGCGCCGTGCGCTGCTGAGACCGCAACCGACTGAGAGCAACTGAGAGCGAGGCGGCGTCCGGACAGGCTCCGGGCGTCGCCTTCGCGCGTTCGGGAGGTTTCTCAGAACAGCGCCAGCCCCGCGGCGTAGCTGGTGAGGTTCGCGAGCGCGGAGGCGACGAGGGCCCGACCCGGATCGCGCGGCCGGCTCGCAGTGGTATACGCCGCGGCCTCCACGGTCAGCGCGCCCAGCTCTCCCCACAACACCGCCGCGCCCCACGACCCGAGCACCCGCGGCAGGGCGAAGTGCATCGTCAGGTGGGTCGCCACCGTCGCCGCCGCGCACACGAGGGCCAGGCGCAGCCGTTGACGCGGAAAGAGGAGCGCGACGATCGGGACCTCGACGGCCAGCGTCAGCGCCATCGCGAGCAGGTACGGACTCACCCCTCGCGCCGCTGGCGGCGGTGCCGGCGGAGCAGCAGCAGCCCCGCCCCGAGCACCAGCGCGTTCACCGAGACCACCGCCGCGCCCTCGTTGCAGCTGCAGCCCATCGGCCCGTACTCGCAGACGGTCCTGTCGAGCCCCCACGGTGCGCCGTCGGGATGTGGAACGGGACCGGCGAAGCCCTCGGTGCGCTGACAGGCGCCGGGCTCACCTTCCGCGGCGACCTCCACCTCGACGAAGTAGTCGGTGCTCGCGGAGGCGGGGACGCACGCGTAGGGCTTCGCGAACCCGTACTGGTACTCGCCTGGCGGCACGCACTCATCGACGAAGCAGCGCTCGGCATCGCAGTCGGAGAGTCGGACCGCCTCGCGGCTCCCGGCCTTCTTCCGCACGAGGCCCTCATCCGGGCACATGCGGTCGTCGAAGTTCCAGGGGCACACGGTCACCCGGTTGCCCTCCACCTTCACGGTGTAGGTCGTCGGCGCGGCGGCGTTGGCGTGCGAATCCCCCGAGGCGAGGAGCACGAGCGCGGCGGCGGCAAGCATGGCGTGGACGCGGGACATGTGCGCGATGGGACCTCAAGCAGGAGAGCCTCGCAAGCACCGCATCCCAGCGCCGGCCACCGCCCTTCCCTCCGCTCTGGTGCCGCACGCGCAGGGCTGATAGGTCGCGCCCGCATGAGCCGCATCTACCGCACCCTCCCCGAGAAGGGCACCGCGCTGGGCATCGCCTTCAGCGGGGGCCTCGACACCCGTTGCGCCGTCGCCTGGCTCGCCGAGCAGGGCATGAAGGTCCACGCCTACACCGCGGATCTCGCCCAACCGGACGAGAAGGATCCCGCCGAGATCCCGCCCGTCGCGAAGGAGCACGGTGCGGTGGCCGCGCGCCTCGTGGACTGCCGCGAATTGCTCGTGCGCGAGGGCCTCATCGCCATCCAGTGCGGCGCGTTCCACCTCTCCGTCGGTGGCCGCAAGTACTTCAACACCACGCCGCTCGGCCGCGCGGTGACCACCACCGCGATCGTCACCGCCATGCGCGAGGACGACGTGCACGTCTTCGGCGACGGCAGCACGCACAAGGGCAACGACATCCAGCGCTTCTACCGCTACGGGCTTCTCGTGAACCCGCGGCTGAAGATCTACAAGCCGTGGCTCGACTCGGCGTTCGTCACCGCGTTCGGCGGCCGGCGCGAGATGAGCGAGTACCTCGCGAAGATCGGCAAGCCCTACCGCATGGGCACCGAGAAGGCCTACAGCACCGACGCCAACGTGCTCGGGGCCACGCACGAGGCGAAGGACCTCGAGCACCTCGACAAGGGCATCCGGATCGTCGAGCCGATCATGGGCGTCGCGTTCTGGAAGCCCGAGGTGCAGATCGCGCCCGAAGAGGTGACGATCGGCTTCGAGCAGGGCCTGCCGACGACGATCAACGGCAAGCGCTTCGCCTCCGTGTTCGAGCTCTTCCTCGAGTGCAACCGCATCGGCGGCCGGCACGGCCTGGGGATGAGCGACCAGATCGAGAACCGCGTCATCGACGCGAAGAGCCGCGGCATCTACGAGGCGCCGGGCATGGCGCTCTTGCACCTCGTGTACGAGCGGCTGCTCTCCGCCATCCACAACGAGAACACGCTCGACCAGTACTTCAGCCTCGGCCGCCGCCTGGGCCGCCTGCTCTACGAGGGCAAGTGGTTCGACCCCGAGGCGCTGCTCCTCCGCGAGGGCCTGACGAAGTGGATCGCCCCGTCGGTGACCGGCAGCGTGACCCTCGAGCTGCGCCGCGGTGACGACTACACGATCGTCGCCACGCAGGCCGAGCACATGACCTACGCGCCGGACAAGCTCTCCATGGAGAAGGTGGAGGAGCCGGCGTTCACGCCCGAGGACCGCATCGGCGCGCTGGAGCTGCAGAACCTCTCGGTGAACGACAACCGCGAGCTGCTCCTGCACCACCTCTCCAGCGTGCGCCGCCTGCAGACGGGCGCGATGCCGCAGCTCGGTGCGCTGCTCGGCGAGAACGGGGCGAAGGACGAGGAGTAGCGCGGCCTTCCGCCGGCTCGCTACGGCAGCGTGCGGTGCAGTCCCTCTGCGTCGGGCGCCCCCCAGCCGGTGGGGAAGTCCCAGCCCTCGTGGGCGCTGTACTTCGGCGTGGCCCACTCGGTGATGTCGCGGAAGGTCTCGCGCACCGCCGGCTCCGTGTAGAGCGTCTGGTTGAGGAAGCCGACGCGCGGGCGGCCCTCCTTCAGGCGCGCGCCGTTGACCACCGCGATCATCGCGGCGAACACCGGGGAGCTGAACGAGGTGCCGTTCAGGCTCGTCCACCGGTTGAGGTAGAGGAACCAGTAGCCGTTCTTCGCGTTGAGGGCGACGTCCGCCACGCCGCGCTTCCCCTGCAGCTCCGGGTGCACGCCCTCCTGCCACCACGGCGTCGGGAAGGTGCGGCTGATGCCCGAGCCCGACTCCGTCCACGCGCGCTCGAGGTGGATGCTGTTGCCGTTCATCAAGAGCTCGGTGCCGCCCACCGCGGTCACGTACGGACTGCACGACGGCGTGTCCACGCCCGCCGAGTCACCGCTCGCCGCCACCACCGTGATCCCCAGCGCCGCGGCCATGGCCGCGCTCATGTCGTAGGCCTCGCGCACCGGCACCGGCTCCGAATCCTCCCGGTGCGCGAACGAGTCCGTCAGCACGTCGATCTCGTTCCGCGCGATGGCCTCGTTGAAGGTGAAGATCATCGACGTGTTCCGCGCGTCCGGGCCCATGTACACGCGCACCTCCGCGGCGGGCGCCATCACCGTGGCCCACTCCACGTCGAGCTGGCTCTCCTTGTAGCGGGTGGCGGGCGCTTCCATCGTCTCGATGACCAGCGGGTCCTCGCGCTGCACGCCGAACTGCGCCCAGAACGCGCGCAGGTCCCGGAAGCGGAACGCCGCGCCCACCGTGACCCCCAGCCGCACGCCCTCGCCCCGGTGCCCCCTCGCGTACATCGGCGCGAAACCGTACGCGTGCGCCACCTGCTCCGGCGTCAGCGCGCCGGCGATCTCGCTCTCGGGAAAGGGCTCGGGCTGACCGCCCTCCGGCGGCAGCGGTCGGGTGTCCGCGGGCAGGTCCAGCGCCACCACCGCGTGGATGCGATCCTTCACGAACTGCGGCGCCCTAATCGGCTCGAGCAGGCCGTACACCGGGTGCGGCGGGTTCCCTGCCTGCGGCGACTTGCGCTCGAGCACGTGCACCGTCACCCCGAACGCCTCGTTGAACTGCCGCACCGTGCCGGTGAACTGGAGGAAGAGCCGGTTTGTCGCCCGCCTCGGCACCGCCAGCCCGCGCGACACCAGCCAGTCGGCCACGATGTCCAGGTGCCGCTCGGTGGGCGCGTGGGCGGCCATGAACTCCTCCACCGTCATGTACTGCCGAAAGCGCGGACTGGAGGGGTCGTAGCTCTCGCGGATCCGCGCGTCGAGCGCCGGTCGGTCGCGGAGGGGAAACGAGATGAGCCCGCGCAGCGCGTCGTCCGGGTCCGCCTCGCCGAGATCCCGGTACACCCACCCGCCGTCCAGCGTCTTCTGCGGACCGGGCACACCCATGTCCGTCGGCACCGGCGTGTGGTCGAACGGTCCCTCGTCGTCGAGCACCCCTCCGTCAGGCGCGACCGTCACCACCGGCGGCGGATAGGGCGGCGGTGGCGTCTCCTCCAGCGAGTTCAGCCGGTCGGTGCCATGGCACGCGGCGAACACACCCGCCACGCCCGCCACCACGAGCGTCAGTCTCGTCAGCTTCCCCATCGCCCACCCCTCCCCATGCGGAAGGTGGAGATGGCGATGCGGCGCGCCCACCGGCAGCCCTCGGCAACCGTCCGGCAGGCGACGAGGAGCGTGTCCCCCGGAGCAGTGGGGGGCGCCCCACGTCTCCGCGCCCTACTGGCAGTAGCCCGTCTGGGTGTTGCAGCTGTTCGTGCAGTCCGCGTTGGAGGTGCACCGCGGCCAGCAGTACCCGCCTCCCGCCGAGTCCGGATAGCAGACGTAGTCCTGCCGGCAGGAGCTCCGGCCTCCACCCGGCGCCGCGCACCCCGCGAGGCAGATGGACGCCGGCCCCTCCGCCGTCTGCAGCGTGTAGCAGGTGGAGCCACCTGGGCAGCTCTGGGTGCAGAGCTGGCTGCAGTAGCCGCCCGGCCAGGTCGTGATGCAGTCGTTGCTCTGGCAGGCCTCGTTGCCTCCACACGCGCCGCCGATGCCGCTCTTCCCTCCCTCGCCGCCTTCCACCGGCTTGAAGGGCACCAGGGCGAAGTTCGCATCGATGAGCCGCGTGTTGTCCGGCACCTCGAGGAACTCCGGCGCCGAGGTGGTGGGCCAGAAGCCGACGCGCTCGCCGTCCTCGAACCACTCGTCGTCACCGTCGTCGTCCACCGCGGCGAGCACGAAGAAGGTCCCCGCTCCGGTGTTGAGGTCGTAGGCGTGCCCCTTCGCCGCGCGCGCCCAGGCCTCGCCCCCGACCTTCCACTCCTCACCGTCGAGGTACACCGCCACCACCGCCGCGTCCTTCTCCTGCGTCGCCCCCGCGCGGATCCGCAGCGCCACCTGCGCGTTGCCGCCGCCGGAGGTCAGCGTGAGCGTCAGCGGATAGGTGCCCGGTGCCAGAGAAGAGGTGTCCGCCCGGACCTTCAGCGCGCCTCCCTGCCCGCCGGCGAGCTGCAGCGTGTTGCCCTCCGGGAACGAGACGACCGATGCCTGCGCCCCGCTCACCGCCGCGGTGACCGTCAGCGCCGCGCCGCCGGTGTTCGCCAGCTGCACCGAGGCCTCCGGTGAAGCGGTGGCGAGGAAGAGCTCCGAGCTCGACACCGACAGCTTCGCCGGCCCCGTCGCCACCTGGCCTCCCGCCGCGAGCACCGCCGCGTGCGCGTTGACCATCCCCGCGCCGCAGCCCTGCGAGCACTTGAACGCCGCGTTCGCGGTGCTCTTGAGGATGCTCTCCACCTGCGCGTGACCGAGCGACGGATTGCGCGCCTTCATCAGCGCCACCACGCCGGCCACGTGTGGCGCCGCCATGCTGGTGCCCTGCTCGAACTGGTAGCCGTACTGGCCGTTCCCGTTGCGCGTGGTGGAGAGCACGCCGTCCGGATAGCCGTCCCCGTTGACGTCCTCCGCGGTCTCTCCGCCGGGCGCCATCACGTCCACCGCCGCGCCGTAGTTCGAGAAGCTCGAGCGCGCGCCGGAGATCCGCGTCGAACCCACGCAGATGACGTTGTTCTGATTGCAGGGCCTCGACGTGGAGGCGTTCTCGTTTTCGTTTCCCGCGGCGATCACGAAGACCGCTCCCGTCGCCACGCCCGCGTCGATCACGTCCTGATAGGTCGGCGAGGGGCCCGCGGCCCCACCGAGGCTCAGGTTGAGCACTCTCGCCGGGTTTGCGTTCGCCGGCATCCCGGGGACCGCCCCTCCCCACGAC
>JAFAFL010000008.1 GCA_023423535.1 Pseudomonadota bacterium | reverse complement strand
TACTTTTTTGCGTGTAAAAGAATTGAGCATTCATCAGAGTTGAAAGAAGAACTAGTTTTAAATAAATTGGGTTATACATTTTTTTGCTGTTTGATTCTGGCGCTCCTCTATAAACTTTCTGCTAACGTTTCGGGTATTGCCGAAGGCGGGGATTTTTAGCACAAAAGTTCAATAGAATTACTGCTGTTGAATCTTGCACAAATGTTGAATCGAAGTCGTTTCGCCCCGCTTTTGGCAATACCTTGTTAGCTGTTCGCCCTTCTTTTCGCATCGTTGTTTGTCAGTTTATTTTGTCGGGTTGTGGTGCGTTGGATTGGTAGCTCTTTTGCATTTTTTTGTGGCTTTGTGCGTTGGCTAAAAATGCAAATGTGCTACCATAAGCGTGGGATTTTGGTTTGTTTATTATCTCACATTGTCTGAATAATATTTTTTCTTCAACCAGAAACTCACTCTTACCAATAAAATCAAAACAGGTACTTCTACCAAAGGTCCAATAACTCCTACAAATGCTTGTGGCGAATGTAAGCCAAAAACGGCAATGGCAACCGCAATAGCCAGCTCAAAATTGTTTCCTGTGGCGGTAAATGCAATCGATGCGTTTTTGTCGTAAGGCACTTTTAATGCTTTGCTGATAAAGAAACTTACAAAAAATGTCAACACAAAATAGATAACTAACGGAATGGCAACTTTTACCACATCCATTGGAAGTTCTAAAATTTTGTCGCCTTTTAAACTGAACATTAGTACAATCGTAAAAAGCAAAGCATACAAAGTAATAGGCGAAATTGCAGGGATGAATTTCCTGTTGAACCATTCAATGCCTTTTGATTTGATTAAAAAATGACGACTTAAAAAACCAGCCAAAAACGGAATGCCCAAATAAATGAAAACACTTTCGGCAACGTCTTTCATTGGCACAGAAATATTGAAATTTCCCAAACCTAATTTCTGCGGTAAAATATTGATGAAAAGCCAAGCATAAAAACTATAAAATACCAATTGAAAAATGCTGTTTAGTGCCACTAACATTGCTGTATATTCTCTATTTGCCTTTGCCAAATCACTCCATACAATTACCATTGCAATACATCTTGCCAAGCCAATCAAAATTAAACCCACCATATAATCGGGTTCGTTTTTTAGGAAAATAATGGCGAGAATAAACATTATAATCGGGCTAATTATCCAGTTCAACAATAGCGAAACAGACATTACTTTTTTGTCTTTAAACGCCATAGGTAATAATGAATAATCAACTTTTGCCAAAGGTGGATACATCATTAAAATCAGTCCAATCGCCAATGGAATATTTGTTGCTCCAACCGAAAGTGAGTTGGTAACGCTTGAAATATTTGGAAAAAAATAGCCCAAACCAACACCTAAAAGCATTGCGAGGAAAATCCAAAGCGTGAGGTATCGGTCAAGAAATTTTAGTTTTGGTTGCATCTTTTATGAATTTGTGAGGTTAGCGTATTGTTCAGCTGTTAATAAATTTTCAATTTCTTGGCTGTTTTCAATTTCTATTTTTATCATCCAACCATTTGCAAAAGGTTCGCTGTTTACCAATGTGGGTTCTTTTAAAAGAAGTTTGTTGGTTTCAATTACTTTTCCAGACAAAGGCATAAATAAATCGCTCACGGTTTTAATAGCTTCAACAGAACCGAAAACTTCGTCTTGTTTAAAATTATAGCCAACATTCGGCACATCGGCATACACGATTTCGCACAGTTAACTTTGGGCAAAATCTGTAATACCAATTGTTCCAATATTATTTTCTATACGCACCCAAGTATGTTCTTTGGAAAAGTATAAATCGTTTGGAATGTTCATTTCTTCGTTTTTAATGATTAATAACCACGTCTTAAATTTTCCGCATATTCGTTAGGCAGCGGACTATCTTCTACGGCTTTCGCCGCTTTTTCAATGTCGTATTCAAATCGAATAAATTCTACTTTAATGCTATCTTTATCCAACACAGAACTGTTTTCATTAATCGTAAGCATTACATAACCGCCTCTTACATCGCTGTCTTTTGGTTTTCCTACCGAACCAATATTGATGGCGTGTCTGAAATGATTTTGTCCATCAATTCCCGAATTTAAAACTCTGTGATACGGTTTGTGTGTATGTCCGAAACACATAATGTCTGCATCAGCTTGCTCCATAATGCGAAGCATACTTTTTTCTTCACGGTCTTCAAAAAGATATTCGTTTATTTTTCTCGGACTTCCGTGTACCAAAAGCAAATTCAATTTATCTTCATTGAGTTGAAATTCTACTTTGATATGGGCTGGAAGTGTACGTAAATAGGCTCTTTCTTCATCTTTCATCAAAGAATTGGTAAATGAAATAGAAATGTTTCCGTTGTCTTTTTCGCTGTCCGTTTTGTAAGCACAACCGCATTCGTTGCTCATCCTTCCAATGCCAAAATCGTAATTTCCTGCAATGGTTGGGATTTTTCTTTTACGGATTTCGTTTACCACTTCGTTTGGCCAAATATTATAGCCCACCAAATCGCCCAAACAATAAATACTGTCTGGATTTCTCTTGTCCACATCTGTAAAAAAGGCTTCTAATGCAGGTAAATTAGCGTGAATGTCGCTGAATAATGCAATGTTCATTTTGATATAATTTTGAATTAATTTTTATTGTTTTGAATTTAGCAACAACCTCCACCAGGTGTGCAAGCATTGGCTTGATTTACATTCAATTCAGCAAAATTTTTCTTTTCTTTTTCAGACGGAATGCCACAAGCATCTTGTGCCAAACAAGCGGTGGTTTTGCTTTTCAGTACAAATGTTTTTCCGTTGAACTCCAAATCGTATTTTCCGATGGTTTCGCTTTGATATTCCACTTCAATTTCCGCATCTTCAATGCCTAATTTTTCTTCCGAAAGTTTGATGATGTTCAAAAGTTTAGTAGGTTTTAAACGATGTTCAAAATCGTCTGCATTCCACAGTTGAAAGTTTACTACTTTTTCGGTACGAATTACGCCACCACAATCGATGAAGTTTTTAGTGATTTGTCCTACTTCTGTAACGTGAAAATGTTCCGGTACAAAAGCTCCGTTTTCGAGTTGAAATTCTACATTTTCCAATGTTGGTAAAATTTCTTTGACGTTTGATAATTTCATTATTTTGAGAATTTAATTTGTTTTATTGCAATATTACGATTGTTGTTTTTAAAAAAAAAGTTAACAGCATTTTTGTTCCATAACTTTTGTAATGATGTTTGTGAAATATGTTTTTAAAATGCTAAAAGTGTTTTCGTCAATACAGTAACAAATGGCGTTGCCTTCAATATTTCCTTTAATTAGTCCAGCATTTTTCAGTTCTTTCAAATGTTGCGAAACGGTAGCTTGTGCCAACGGCAACTCGTTTACAATGTCGCCACAAATGCAAGTGTCAACCGTTAAAAGATATTCGATAATCGCCACTCTTGCAGGATGTCCCAAAGCTTTTGCGATGGTCGCAATTTGGTTTTGTTGGTCAGTAAAGTGGTCAGTTTTTGTCGCTCCCATTTTTGTTATCAAATTTAATATTGCAATATTACGATAAATATTTTAACCCTGCAAACTTTTTGTGATTTGTTTTGATGTCGGTTCTTGTGCGGTTGGGTAAAATTAAATGTGGTGCAAAAGCGTTGGCTTTGTGTGTTGGCTTGCACCTCTTTTAATTTTACGAAGCGTTGGCAATTGTCGATGTTTTGTTTGTCAGTCGGGTTTTGCAGTGTCGTTGGTTAGGGTGACAGCTAACGGAAAAAGTATTGGCGAAGGACGGGCTACTTTGCTGACAATTTCAAAGGAAAAACCGAGCCTGAGCAAAATGCTTTTTCAAATTTCTAAATTACGGAAAAAATAAATATGAAAAGCATTTTTGCGGATTTTGTTAACCGAACTCTCAAAGACAATATTCACCCCGTCTTTTGCCAATACTATGTTGGCGGAAGTTTTTTTATTTTTTCTGATTTAATGTGTCAAAAGGATTTTCATCGTTTTTCATAAAAACTGTTCCCATTCTTTTATATTTCATTTCTTGACCTTTCACACATACTTGATACATTCCATTACCTTTTTGTTCAGAAATTCTTAAAAATTTAATGTCTGATAATTCAACTTCGTTTTCCACAGCAATATGTTTTCTTAAATCTTCAATAGTTGCATCTCCGATTTTTAAAAAACGTTGTATTTTTTTGTCAGGTTGCGGTTCTTGGAAATTTGCAGGTAAATCACACTTTGAATTTTTTTCGGCTTGTTGAGAAAAATACAGGGTAGGCAATGCTAAAGCGAAAATAAATAAAATCTTTTTCATAATTTTTAATTGAATAATGGATTAATTAAATTTTTAAAATAATATTTTTCTGGATTATATAAATATGTTTTGCTTTCTAATTTGGGTATTTGATTCTCTTCAAAATATTTTTCAATAGTGTCATTTGCTTTTTCGTAACTGCACCGAAATATTTCATTTGATTCAGTCTCGTCAGCAAAATTTCCATTGATTTTATATTTTCTCAAAAGATTATGGATTGCAAATTCGTGTCTATTAACAAAATCACATTTGATAGTTTTAATAACAACCCAATCGTTTGCATTTCCAACTCTTCTTGAATTTAATCTACTCAAACGGTCGGTAATTCTAACTGTTGACATTCCAACTTTTATGAATTGTTTTGTTAGACTTCCTGCAATATAAAGATAGCCAGTTTCTCTGCTCCTTTTCATAAAAGCAATATTTGCGGTATTACAAACTATACAGTGTGAATGTCTATCTCTTATTGTGTGTCCATTTTGACAAGGTGTAGTATTGTAAGCAAATAATTTATCATTTTGCTTCATTATACTTTTGATATCGTTAATTGTTTTGCCATTCGCATCAATAATATCACGGTCGTCAATTTTATGATATTCTAAGAATTTTTTTATTTCGTCATTCATTTGGGATGTGTTTTTATAAAATTTCTGCCAACGGGAAACGTATTGCTGAAGTGCGGGCTTTTACACCTGAAATTTCTACTAAAAACTGCACGAAGCAAAAAATGTTTACCGCTGACTAAATTAATAAAAAAATGGAGGCGGAAACATTTTTTGCGACTAAATTTCACAAAATTTTCAACGCAAGAGCCTTCAATCCCGCATTTTAGCAATACGATGTTGTACGACGTTTTTTTTTATGCAGTTACAGGATTAACTCTTATTTGTCCGCCAACTGCTTTCAAAACTTTCATAATTGTTGAAAACTGTGGTTTTGCACCTTCAGATAGTGCTTTGTACAAACTCGGTCTGCTCATTCCAGTTTCTTCTGCAATTTTTGTCATTCCGATTGCTTTTGCAATATTACCAATTGCTACAACAATTTCAGAATCATCGCCTTCTTCAAGGACAACATTAAGATATTCAGCAATCATTTCGTTGCTGTCCAAATAATCTGCAATGTCAAATTTTGAAATATCCATTCTTTATT
>JAFAFL010000132.1 GCA_023423535.1 Pseudomonadota bacterium | reverse complement strand
ATGAAACGACCGCAGAGCGCGACGGCGCGCTCCGCGGCACGTTCAGGAAATTCCGTGACCGGCCTGTTCTCGTTGCTGGTCATGTTCGGAGGTTCCAATGATCGCCAACCAACGTGAAGGTGTTTAGATGAAGGGGATGCGCGCACAGGGGATGGCGCTGCTCGTCGTCGCGAGCCTTCTCTGTTCGGCGTTCTCCACGGGCGCCGAAGCAGCGGAGTCGGAGTCGAAGGCAACTGCACCGCGGCTCCGCTCGCAGCGGAGCTACCTCTTGCCCGCGCTCGAGACGGCGGCGCTGCACTTCGGCTTCCTCGCCTTCAACAACGCCAACGGCCAGGAGTTCGGCCTGGTGACGTGGGAGAGCACGCGCGGCGCGTTCGACGGGACGAGGCCCTGGACCTTCGATCACGACACCTTCTTCACCAACCAGCTCGGGCATCCGGTGCAGGGGATGCTCGTGCACGCCGCCGCGCGCTCGTCCGGGCTCGACTTCTGGGAGGCGGGCGCCTACACCTTCGCGGCGAGCCTCGCGTGGGAGCTCTTCTTCGAGCCCGACCGGCCGTCGATCAACGATCAGATCACCACCGCGCTCGGCGGCGTGCTGCTCGGCGAGGCGATGCACCGGCTCTTCCGGATCCTCGTCGATCGCGACGATCCCTCCACGCGAACCCTGCGCGAGCTGACCGCCGCGGTCCTCAGCCCCACCTCGGCGCTGAACCGCTGGCTCTTCGACGACCGCTTCGGCGCGCGACCGGAACGACCTCGCGGCCTCTACGCGCACGCGGGCCTGGGCCTCTCCGTGGGGCCGCGCCTGCTCACGCCGGAGGACACCGCGCCCGTGCAGGGCGGGCTGGTGATGCGTCTTCGCTACGGCGGACCTGCGCTCGCGGAGCCGAAGACCTACCGCCCGCTGGAGCACCACGAGCTCGAGCTTGCCGGCGCCGCGCCGGTCGCGTCCGGCGTGGAGCTGCACCTGCGGGGACTCATCGCCGGCTCCGGCTTCCGCACCGCGCGCGACGGGCTGCGCGGACTGTGGGGGCTCTACGGCCAGTACGACCTGGCGATGAACGACGCGGCGCGGATCAGCGGCGTGGGCCTGGGACTGGGAACGGAGCTCGACGGCGAGCTGGGCCGGCAGTGGTCGCTGCAGGGCACCGCGCTGCTCTCGCTCCTCGGCGCGGCGGCGAGCGGCGTCGTCGATCCGGAGGCGGCGGAGGGACGCGACTACCTCCTCGGGCCCGGCACCGGGCTGCTCCTCTCCATGCGCGCAGTGCGTCGCGAGGTCGGGATGCTCGGGCTGCACCTGCGGCGGTGGCGTGTGGCGGGCGTGTGGACCGCGCCCATCGGCCGCTTCGACGCGACGACGCACCTCACCGCGGAGGTGGGCGTGATGCTCTCGCGGCGCCTCGTGCTGGGACTGCAGGCGCCGGTGACCTTCCAGCGCAGCGAGACCGCGGGCGAACGCAACGTGCTCGGCGCGGACGGGCTGCGGATCACGCTGGGCGTGGCAACCGACGGCGGCTTCGGCGCAGCGCGAGAGCGCCGTTAGCCGTCAACCGTCAGCCATTGATTCACCCCGACAACCCCAGCCACACCGCGACGCCGAGCAGGGTGAGCACCACCGCGCCGTACGCGCTGTACTTCCACTCGCCCTTCAGCCCGAGGATCACGCCCGCGGCCACGAGCCGGAGGATCGGCGTCACCACCAGCAGCGTCACGCCCGCCTTGCGCAGCGCGGTGATGACCTGCGCCTGCCACTGCACGCGGTCCGCCGCGAAGGGGATGAGCTCGAGGACGATGGAGAGCACGAACGCGCCGCCCGCCAATGCCGCGCCCGTCCGCAGGACCCGCGCGAGCTGGCGTTCCCCGTCGAAGTGCCGGGCCGAGGGCAGCGCGCGCGCCGGAGCCGCGGCATTGGGCTTCGCTTCGACCTCCACCTCTACATCCACGCGGCCGGCCAAAACGACTGCCCTCCCTTCATCAGCATCTGCAGCGCGATCGAGATGAGGATGACCCCGAAGAGCCGTCGCAACAGCCCGGTGGGCGCGACGATCATCAGCCGCGATCCCACCTGCGCGCCGAGCAGCACGCCCACCACCAGCGGCGCCGTCAGCGCGAGGTTCAGCTGTCCGCGCCACGCGTACATGGAGAGGCTCGCCGCGCCGGTGATGCCGATGGTCAGGTTGCTCGTGGCGGTCGCGACCTTGAACGGCACGCCCATGCCGTAGGCCATCAGCGGGACCTTCAGCGGCCCGCCGCCCACGCCGAGCAGCGACGAGAGCCCGCCCGCCACCGCCGAGCCGCCGATCCCCAGCGGCAGGTTCTTCGGCTGATAGCCGTCTCCCCCCGCCAGCTCGACCTCGTCCCGGCGCGAGCGCACGAGCACCATCTGGGTGCCCACGTAGAGCGCGAAGCAGCCGAAGAGCAGCGCGAGCCCCGCCGCGGACATGAAGCCCGCCACCAGCCCTCCGGCGATCGCGCCCGCCACCGTCGCCATCTCCAGCGTCAGCGCGAGCCGGACGTCCACCAGCCCCTTGTCCACGTAGTTCGCGGCGGCCGCGCAGGAGTTCGCGACCACGCACATCAGGCTCGCCGGCACCGCATCCGCGAGCGGAACCCCGAACACCAGCGCGAGCAGCGGCACCAGCAGGACCCCGCCGCCGATCCCGAACATCGCCCCGAGCGCGCCGGCGGCGCCTCCTGCGGCGATGAGCATTGCGAGGTTCATGTTGACGGCCAGATTAGGGGTGCATCGGCACGAGCAGAAGCTGTTCCCGAGCCTCGGACACTCGCCAGGCTGCTCTCCGTGCCGACAGGCGCGCGTGCCCTACGCGTCGTGCTTCCGCTCCTCCTTCAGGAGCAGCGCCCTCACGGATTCGACGAAGAGCTCGGGGCCGCCGGGCAGCGGCGCGTAGAGCTCCAGCAGCGGCACCGCCACGCGCGCGAGTGTCCTCCCCGCGACCTCCGCCGACGGCGCGCGCAGGATCCCCGCCCTTCCCGCGCCCGCCAGCAGCGAGATGACCCCGCGCACGAACGGCACCACCATCACGCCCGTCGCGCCCCCTCGCGAGGCACGCATCATCCGGTGCGACATGCGCAGCGCATCCGCGTGGCGCTCCCACAACACGAGGTACACGCCGAGCAGCGCCGTCACCCGGTCCCGCGCGCTGCGGGCCTTCTCCGCCTTCTGCAGCTCCGCCAGCGCGTCGTCGAACACCGCGCGCATCAGCTCGATGGAGAGCGCCTCCTTCGACGGGAAATGGCTGTAGAGCGTGCCGCGCGCCACGCCCGCCAGCTCGGCGATCTCGTCCAGCCGCACGGCCTCCGGCCCAGACTCCGCGAACCGCGCCGCCGCGACCTCGAGGATGCGCTTCCGGTCCGCGAGCCGCCTCCGCTCCACCTTCGGGCTGGTCGGTTTGGGCGCCTTTGGCGGTCGTCCTTGACGGGTTGAACTCATGCGTCCAAGGTTGTACTCAAGAGTTCAAGTCTTCTCCAGACGGGTCGTGCACATGGACCGCGGTGGAAAGAAGAAGCGTCTGAAGTGGGCCCTTGCAGGGGCGGTGCTGCTCGCGTTGGTGGCGTTGTTCACCGTGCGTTCGCTGCGAGGTCCGTTGATGCCGGCGGTGGCGGTCCAGCGCATGCCGCTGACGCAGCGGGTGGTGGTGAGCGGGCGGGTCACGCCACCTTCTGAGATCCAGATCGGCGCCACCCTCTCCGGCACCGTCACCGAGGTGAAGGTGGACGAGGGCCAGGTGGTGGAGCCCGGCGAGACGCTCCTTCAGCTCGAGGCCTCTGAGCTCGGCGCGGCGGTGGCCCAGGCGGAGGCCGCGGTGCTCGGCGCGCGGGCGAGGCTGGCGCAGCTGCTCCAGGTGTCGGCGCCCTCGCAGGCGCAGGCCGTTCGGCAGGCGGAGCTCACGCTCGACCAGGCGCGGCGCCGGATGGATCGGCTCTCCGCGCTGACCGCGGCGGGCGGCGTCTCCGAATCGGATCTGGACGATGCGCGCAACGGTTTGGAGGTGGCGGAGAGCCGGCTCGCGAGCGCGCGGGCGCAGGCCTCGGCGACCGGTCGCGGCGGTGCGGAGGTCCGCGCGGCGGAGGCGCAGGTGGCGCAGGCGGAGGCCCAGCTCGGCGCGGCGAAGGCGAGGCGCGATCAGGCCACCCTCACCTCTCCGGTGAAGGCGCAGGTGCTGCGGCGCGACGTGGAGCCCGGTGACAGCGTTTCTCCGGGGAGGACCCTGCTGGTGCTCGCGCGCGTGGGCGCCACGCGGCTGTCGGTCGAGCCGGACGAGAAGAACCTCGCCTTCATCGAACGAGGGCAGAAGGCGGTGGCCTCCGCGGACGCGTTTGGAGACCGGCAGTTCGCCGCGCAGGTGGACACCATCGCGCCGTCGGTGAACCCCGAGCGCGGCACGGTGGAGGTGAAGCTGCTCGTCCCCGAGCCGCCGGACTACCTGCGGCCGGAGATGACGGTGTCGGTGGACATCGAGGTCGCCTCGGTGGACGCGGGGCTCGCGCTGCCGGTGCGCGCGGTGCAGGACCTCAACAGCGGAAAGCCGTGGGTCTGGGTGCTCGAAGACGGACGCGCACGCCGCGCCGACGTGCGGCTGGGCCTCAGCGGCAAGGAGCAGGTCGAGATCGCGGACGGCCTGCGCGAGGGCCAGGTCGTGCTCCTCGAGAGCAAGGGCATCAGTGCCGGCAAGCGCGTGCGGCCGGACACGAAGGGGCGGTGACCCGTGCCCTTCGAGCTCTTCGTCGCGCTGCGATTTCTCCGCGAGGGCCGCGCCCAGACGGGGCTCATCCTCGGCGGCGTCTCCATGGGCGTGGCGGTGATCGTGTTCCTCTCCGCGCTGATCGGCGGGCTGCAGCGCACGCTGATCGAGCAGACGCTCGGCTCGCAGTCCCACATCACCCTTCGTCCTCCCGACGAGGCGGCGCGCCCGCTGGTCGAAGGTGACGGGATCCTCCGCCGCTTCGATCCGCCGGGCCAGCGGCTGCGCGCGATCGATCAGTGGCAGCAGGTCGTCTCGCTCCTCGAGAAGGCCCCCGGCGTCACCGCGGTCTCCCCCAGTGCGGCCGGCGCCGCCTTTGCCGCGCGAGGCAACGCCAGCCGATCGGTGGTGCTGCGCGGGATCGACCCCGACAGCTACGTGCGGATCGTAGACGTGCCCAAAGCCATCGTCGCGGGCGAGTGGCGGCTGCGCGGGGCGGAGGCGGTGATCGGCACCGAGCTCGCCACGCAGCTCGGCGTGTCGGTGGGCGACAAGATCCGCGTGACCACGCCGGAAAGCGGCGCGGGATCGTTCCTCGTCACCGGCATCTTCGAGCTGGGCAACCGCGACGTGAACGGGCGCTGGGTGCTCGTGCCGCTCCGCTCCGCGCAGACGATGCTCGATCTCGTCGGCGGTGCCTCGGCGATCGAGCTGAAGGTGGAGGAGATCTTCGAAGCCGAGAACGTCGCCAAGGGGCTCGAGCGCCAGACCGGGCTGACCGCCGATTCGTGGATGAAGCTCAACTCGCAGCTGCTGGTGGCGCTGCGCAGCCAGGACAGCTCGAAGTCGATGATCCAGGTCTTCGTCGTCCTCGCCGTCGCGCTGGGCATCGCCTCCGTGCTCATCGTCTCGGTGGTGCAGAAGTCGAAGGAGATCGGGATCCTCAAGGCGATGGGCACGCGCACCGGCAAGGTGATGCGCATCTTCCTCCTGCAGGGAGGCATCGTGGGCATCGCCGGCGCGATTGTCGGCTGCACCTTCGGCTGGGCGCTGGCCAAGTTCTTCGAGTCGCTGGTCTCGAACCCCGACGGCACACCGCGCTTCCCCGCGGATCTCGGGATTGGCGTCTACGCAGGCGCGGCGGCGGTGGCGCTCGGCGTGGGACTGCTGGCGGCGGTGGCCCCCGCGAGGCGTGCGGCGAAGCTCGAGCCGGCGACGGTGATCCGCAATGGCTGAGCCCGTCCTCCAGCTGTCGAAGGTGGTGAAGGAGTACCCGGGCCCCGTCCCCACCCGCGTCCTCCACGGCGTGGACCTCGAGCTCCGCGCCGGCGAGTTCACCGCGCTCATCGGCCCGTCCGGTTCGGGCAAGAGCACCCTGCTCAACATCATCGGGCTGCTCGACCGCGCCACCGGCGGCAGCGTGCGCATCGCAGGTCACGAGACGACCGGGCTCGACGACGACGGCCTCGCCGCGCTGCGGGCGCAGACGCTGGGCTTCATCTTCCAGTTCCACCACCTCCTGCCCGCCTTCACCGCGCTGGAGAACGTGGCCATGCCCATGGCCGCGGCGCGGGGACGACTGACGGACGCGATGCGCGAGCGCGCGGAGGAGCTGCTGGAGGCAGTGGGCCTGCGCGAGCGGATGAACCACATGGCCACCGCGCTCTCCGGCGGTCAGCAGCAGCGCGTGGCCATTGCCCGCTCGCTGGTGATGCGCCCGCCGCTGGTGCTCGCCGACGAGCCCACCGGCAACCTCGACACCGAGACCTCCGCGCAGGTGTTCGAGCTCATGCGCCGCTTCAACCGCGAGCACGGCACCACCTTCCTCATCGTCACCCACGACCAGCGCCTCGCCGAGCGCTGCGACCGGATCATCGAGATCGTCGACGGCCGGATCCGGCGCGACGAGAAGGTGGTGCGCTGAAGCTGAAGCTGAAGTTGAGGCTCAGGCTCAGGCCGCGCAGGCCTCGAAGGAGCCCTCGGGGAACTCGTCGAGGAACCGCGCGCGGACCCGCGTGGTGAAGTGGGTGCGGGTCATCAGCTGCATCACCCGCTCGAGGACCTCGCGGGTCATCGTCTGCGCGCGCTTGATCGCCGCCGGCACGTCCACGTCCGGGCCCTGGTAGAGCTCGGTGTAGGTGAGGTTCGAGTACGACGGCAGCCCGCGCAGCCTGCCCACCGGGCTCGAGAGCCACAGCCCGTGCAGGTAGAGCCCGCGCACCCAGGCATCGACCTCGGCCTTCTCCGGCGCCTGCCGCAAGGCCTCCTGCGACGACACGCGGATGAGCTCGTAGAGACCGCGCCCCACGCCGCGCGCCGGCAGTCCTTCGCGCTTCGTCACCTGGAACTTCGAACGCAGATAGGGGTTGCCCACCATGTCGCGCCCGTGGAGGTCGCGCAGAAAGAAGAGCGCGTGCAGCCAGTCCACGCGCGCGTGCGCCTCCTCCCACGATTCGTGCGGCTGCCGGTGACGCGCGGCGAGTCCACCGACCAGCGGGTGCAGCGTCCGGTCGAGGCAGAGGTGCGCGAAGTAGCCGGCCACGACCGCGAGCCCGGGCTCCTTGCCCACCAGCGCACCCATCGCCACCAGCTCCGCCATCTTCAGGCCCATCGCCACCGGCGCGTGCCCGTGGAAGAGCCTCGCGAAGCGGGGAACCTCCTGTCCCGAGAGTGGCTTCACCGCTCCGCGCAGGCCGCTGTACCGAGGCAGATCCGGCAGCGCGGTCCCGAAGCGCGCGTAGGCGAGATCTTCGTGGAGGGCGTGGGCGAGCTGGGGCGGGAGCTTCCGACCGTCGGCGGCGAGGCGTTCAATCGCGGTGAGATGCAGCAGCAGGGCCGGCATACGCGCGGGACGTAAGCACGCGGCCGCGCTGATGCAAATCGACAGTCGAAATGGATCCGCAACGGTGGACCTTGTCGGTTAGGTTCCGCGCGCCATGAAGATCACGCTCAGCGGTGGCGACGCCACCCGTGAAAAGACGCCGCTCCTCGTTCTCCCCCTCTTCGACACCGACCTCTCCGACAAGAAGAACCGTCCGGAGCTCCTCTCTGCGGTGGACGCCGCCGTGGGCTCGCTGCTCGAGCTCGCGCAGGAGGAGGGCTTCAAGGGCCGCGCCGAGCAGACCTGGACCGTGCACACGCACGGCAAGCTCCCCGCCACGCGGGTGATGCTCCTCGGCCTCGGCGCGCGCGCGAAGTTCGAGCCCGAGGTTCTCCGCCAGGCGATGGGCAAGGCGGTGAAGAGCGCCGGCAAGGGCCGGGTGACGAAGCTGGCGGTCTCGCTGCCCGTGACGCGCGACTTCGAGCAGTGCCTGCGCGCCGCCGCCGAGGGCCTCTTGCTCGGCGACTACCGCTACGACCGCTTCCGCACCGTGGGCAAGGACGAGAAGGGCGGGCTGTCGGTGCAGAGCGTGACCCTGCTGCTGCCGCCGGGACAGGAGAAGTCGAAGGGGCACGCGCAGATCCTCGAATTGGCGGAGACCGTCGCCGAGGGCGTGAACTGGGCGCGCGATCTGGTGAACGAGCCCGCCGGCACGCTGTCGCCGGAGAAACTCGCGGACGAGGCGAAGGGCCTCTCCAAGCTCGGCCTGAAGGTCACCGTGCGGGGCATGGCGGAGATCCAGCGCCTGAAGATGGGCATGTTCGCCGCGGTGGCGCAGGGCTCGGTGCGCGAGCCGCAGTTCATCGAGATCAACTACTCGCCGAAGGGCGGCAAGGCCCAGAAGCAGCCCGCGGTGGCGTTCGTGGGCAAGGGCCTGACCTTCGACTCCGGCGGTCTCTCGCTGAAGCCGGCGGACGGCATGGTGGACATGAAGACCGACATGGCCGGCGCCGCTGCGGTGCTCGGGGCCATGCGGGTCATCGCGGCGATGAAGCCGCCCTTCCCCGTCGTCGGCTACGTGGGCGCGGCGGAGAACATGCCCTCCGGCCACGCCTACCGGCCCGGTGACGTGCTCATCTCGCGCCGCGGCAAGACGGTGGAGATCACCAACACCGACGCCGAGGGACGCCTCGTGCTCGGCGACGTGCTGACCTACGCCAGCGAGCAGAAGCCGGCGCTGATCGTGGATCTCGCCACGCTGACCGGCGCCTGCATCATCGCGCTGGGCAACTACATCGGCGGCGCGTGGAGCGACAACGACGAGGCCGCCTGGGCGGTGCTCGAGGCCGCGAAGGGCGCGGGCGAAGAGTTCTGGCGCATGCCGCTCTCCGACCTGCAGAAGGACGCGCTCCGCTCGGAGATCGCGGACATGAAGAACTCGGGCGAGCGCTGGGGCGGCGCGATCAACGCGGCCATGTTCCTGCGCGAGTTCGTGGTGGACACCCCGTGGGTGCACCTCGACATCGCCGGCCCATCGCAGAGCCCGAAGGAGCGCGGGTACCACAACAAGGGCGCCACCGGCGTCGGCGTGCGGACCCTCGTGGAGCTCGTGCGCCGCCGCGCCGAGGGTGGAGCGCAGCAGGCCTAGCCTCGAAGCTCGCGCGCGCTCATCTGCGCGTGCGTGAAGTCATTGCAGCCGCGGGCCTTCAGTGGCTCGCGGCTGTTTCATTTGACGGTCCCGCTGCCACACCTCCTCCGCTTCAGCACGAGCGCCGGAAGCAGGAGCCCCATCCAGCCAGCGAGTCCCGCGCCGGATGCAGTGCAGCCGGGCGACGCGCCGAGAGTTTCGGTGAACGGCTCGCCGCGATTGCCGGCGGCATCGACGGGCGTGACAGGCCTCCGCGGCGGTCGGAGTTCCGAGCAGCAAGAGCGACACCACTGCGGCGACGATGGATGAAGGCATCTGCCTCGGATCACCCATCTCGCGATGGGCTCTTTCCATTCAGCGCGCGCCGCGTGGTGGGGCTACTGCAGCGTGGACTTTCCCGCGCCGCCGCCGCTGCCACTTCCGCCGGTGCCGGTCATCACCGGCTGGATGCCTTGGAAGACCTCCTCCACGCCACTGGAGGTCTCCTCCGGCGAGCCGGCCGGCCACGTCGCGAGCAGCATGAGCACGCGGCCCTCTGCGCCCTCGCGCACCGCCACGCGCCCGAGCACGCGGTCCCCCATGGCGAAGCGGAAGCCCACCGCCCCGTCCGCGAGCGGCAGCGGCTCCGGGTCGCTGGTCACGAAGCCGGGATGGCTGCGCATGCCCTCGGTCAGGCGCTCCGCCAGCGCCACCGGCGTCGCCACCGCGGGCGCCACCTGGATGACGATCTGCGCGCCCGTCTCCGCGTTGCGCATCACCACCGGCGTGGCCACGCCCTCGGCGGAGAGGTCGTCGGAGACGTCCATCGTCCACGCCGCGTTCGGACGGGTGACCTCGAAGCCGAGCGCCTCGTCCACGTACCGCGAGCCGTTCTGCGATCCGCTCTGCGCCTTCGCCGCGCCCGGATCCCCGGGCTCACCCGGCCGGGATCCATCCGCCCGCACGGTGCTCCCGTTCCGCGCACAACCCACTCCTGCGGCCACCAGCACCACCACCGCCATCCCCCACGCCCGCATCCCGCCACTCCTTGCCAGGCGCACGGAGGGCGCCCATGGCGAGTGACGGTGCGCACGCGAAGGCAAGCGCGGAAGCGCGCTGTCCCCGAGCCCTGTCCGGCGGAGGACGGGAGCGGGCGTCCGCGCGGCGGAGTTGGCCGTGGACGGGCGCCGTCTCGCGCCGTTGAGCGGCAGATTCCAGCGCGGACACCTCGCGGCTCGCTCACCGGCCGGACATCAAAGAGCGGCAGTGGCGACGGGGCGTGGAGCAGAGACGGCCCGCCGCCCGGCGCGACGGTTTCCTGAACCGCAGGCCGAACTCAGCCGGCAGCCGCGACCTCATCCCGGATCGCGCGCGCGGCCGCTTCCGGATCCGCGGCGCCGTAGATGGGCCGCCCCACCACGAGCAGATCCGAGCCGGCCTTCACCGCGAACTCGGGCGTCTCCGCTCGAGCCTGATCGCCCGCGACGGAACCGGCGGGACGGATGCCCGGCGTACAGAGGAAGAGCCCGCGGGTCGCGTCACCCTTCCGAAGCGGCCCCGCTTCACGCGGCGAACAGACCAGCCCGTGCGCACCGCTCTCCGCGGCATAGCGCCCGAGCTTCCCGGCAACCTCCGCCACGCCGTCCGCGTAGCCGATCCGCCAGAGCTCCTCCGCATCGAGCGAGGTCAGCACGGTCACCGCGAGGATCTTCGGCGGCGCGTGTCCCTTCCTCGCCGCGCCCTCCGCAGCGCCCTCGACGGCAGCGCGCACCATCTCGCCGCCGCCCTGCGCGTGGACGGTCAAGAGCCCCACGCCCAGCTCACCCGCGCGCGCCGCTGCGAGCCGGACGGTGTTGGGGATGTCGTGCAGCTTGAGGTCGAGAAACACCTTCGCGCCGCGCTCGGTGAACGGGCGGACGGCGGCGGGGCCGTGCTCGACGAAGAGCGACAGCCCCACCTTCACCCAGCCCACGTGCGCGGAGACCCTCTCCCAGAGCGCTTCACCCTCCGGGAGCGGCAGGTCCAGCGCCAGCGCGATGCGTCCGCGTGCCTCTTCGGCGGTCACCTGCGCGGCCTACTTCTTCGCCGCCGCGCCGCCGCCGAGCTCGGCGTCGATCAGGCGCTTGAAGTCCTCGACCGGCCGCGCGCCCGAGAGCATGCGCCCGTTGACGAAGAACGCCGGCGTACCCGACACGCCGTGCTTCTTGCCCGCCTCGAGGTCCTTCTTCACCGCCTCCGCGTACTTCCCGCTGTCGAGGCACTCGTTGAACTTCGCGCCGTCGAGCCCGAGCGTCTGCGCGTGCTGCTTCAGCTGGTCCGGCTGGAGCTGCTGCTGATTCTTGAAGAGCACGTCGTGGTACTCCCAGAACTTGCCCTGCTCGTTCGCGCACATGGCCGCCTCGTGCGCCTTCGGGGCCTCGGTGTGGAAGTCGAGCGGGAAGTGGCGGAACACCAGCCGCACCTTGCCCTCGTACTGCTTCATCACCTCGTCCACCGTCGCCGCCGCCTTGCCGCAGAACGGGCACTGAAAGTCCGAGAACTCCACGATGGTGACCTTCGCGTTCTCCGGGCCCTTCGACGGGCCGGTGGCCTCCACGCCCTCGACCTTCGGGGGCAGCGGCTCCTGGAGCTCGATCTGGACGTTCGCCTTCTCGCGCAGCTCGGTGAAGAGCTGGCGGGCGCGCTCCTGCTGCGCGGGGCCGGAGAGCTGCTGGACGATGCGCGCGCGGAACTGCTCGATGTCCGAGCCCGGCGGCAGCTGGCCCTGGATGCGCTGCCAGAACGCCTGGATCTCCTCCTCCGACGGGGGCGGCGCCTTCGACTCGATCTCCTTGCGGAGGTACTCCTCCTCGGTCAGCCCCTGCTTCTCCGCCTCCATGCGGACGATGTCCTGCATGACGATCTGCTCGAGCTGCTGGCGGCGGACCTCGAAGAGCTCGTTGCTGATGCGCTCGTCGAGCTCCTTCATGGTGAGCTTCTTGCCCGCGTAGGTGGCGACGACCTGGTCACCGGCGCCGGCGTTCTGGCCGGTCTGCGTGCGCTGCGGGCAGCCCGCGCTGAACGCGAGGCCGAGCACCGCGACGGCGGAGAAAGTGGAGAGGCGGAGGCTGTTCATAGGGTCGGGCATCCTGCCGCCCCGATCCGGGCGGCGCAACAACGTGAAACGCGGGGACACCGGCCGCGCTGTGCGGACGACGTTCCCCGCGGGAGGGACTGCGGACTGCGAAGCTCAGGCGACGCGCGGCTCGAGCTGGCCCTCGATCTCGAACCCGCGCACGTCCTGCACCGCAGGGCGACGCGCGTGCACGATCTCGTAGTTCGCCGCGTCCGAGAGCACCTTCTGCACGAGCTTGTGGTTCATCGCGTGGCCGCTCTTCACGACCTTCAGGTGACCGACCACCGGCCGGCCGAAGAGAGACACGTCCCCCACCGCGTCGAGCAGCTTGTGGCGCGCGAACTCGTCCGGGAAGCGCAGCCCGTCCGGGTTGAGGATGGAGAACTCGTCCACCACGATCGCGTTCTCCAGGGAGCCGCCGCGGGCGAGCCCCATCTTCTGGAGCATCTGCACGTCGCGCAGGAACCCGAAGGTCCGCGCGCGGGCGATCTCGCGCTGGAAGGCGCGGTCGGAAAACTCGAACGAGGCCACCTGGTCCGAGATGAGCGGGTGCTTGAAGTCGATGGTGCAGTCCACCCGGAAGCGGGACGCGGGGAGGAACGCCGCCTCCTTGTCGCCGTCCTGGATGACCACCGGGCGCTTGATGACGAGGAAGCTCTTCGGCTCCGACTGGACGCGGATGCCGGCGGTCTTCACCAGCAGGGCGAACGGCGCCGCGCTGCCGTCCATGATGGGGATCTCCGGACCGTTGAGCTCGATCCGCAGGTTGTCGATCCCCAGGCCCGCCAGCGCCGCCAGCAGGTGCTCCACGGTGCCCACGCGCACGCCGTCCCGCCCGAGCGTCGTCGCCAGCGAGGTGTCCACCACGAACTCGGAGAGCGCGGGGATGCTGACCGGGCGGTCGAGGTCGGTGCGCACGAAGACGATGCCGCTGTTCACCGGAGCGGGGATGAGATTCAGCTTCACCGGGGCGCCGCTGTGCAGCCCGATCCCCTCACAGGAGATGGGCTCCTTCAGCGTGCGTTGGTTGTAGGACGAGTCGGACATTCGGGTGGTGCCCCCTCCGGAGCGACGCGGACGTTTTCCTGTTTGTGCCGCGGCGCGTTGCTCAGCAAGGCATGTGCCACGAAAGTGGCGATCCGCCCCATCGAGCCCGCCTTTGCCGCTGGGCCAAGCACTGGAAATCATTGGGTTGGAGCGAGACGTCAGCCCGGAAAGTATGATCCGCCGGTCAGTGTGGGCGCCGCAGGCTTCTGTTTGCCACGGAACCACGACACCCATGTCCCACTCCGCGTCGCCCCTCCTCTATGGGCCAGAAATGGCGCGGTGCGTCTGGCCCCATAGCGCAGCGAGAAACAAGGGGCAAATCCTTTGACTGTCTTGTGAACGGCCCTGCGGCAAGCCTCCTTAAAGGAGGGATCCCTGCGGGGAGGGCGGCGGGGTCTTGCCGAACCAGGTGAACGCGCGGTGGGTCGCGACCCGCCCCCTGGGTGTGCGGTTGAGGAGCCCCTGCTGGAGGAGGAAGGGCTCGTACACGTCCTCGAGGGTGTCGCGCTGTTCTCCCACCGCGGCGGCGATGGTCTCCACCCCCACCGGCCCGCCGCCGAACTTCTCGATGATGGTGAGCATCACCCGGCGGTCCATGAGGTCGAGCCCCATCGCGTCCACCTGGAGCCGGTCCAGCGCGGTGCCGGCGACCTCCTTGGAGATGCGGCCATCGCCTTCGACCTCGGCGAAGTCGCGGACCCGGCGGAGGAGCCGGTTGGCGATGCGCGGCGTTCCCCGGGCCCGGCGCGCGATCTCCGCCCCGCCGCTCTTGTCCAGGCGCACCCCGAGAATGCCCGCGCTGCGCTCGAGGATCTGCTCGAGGTGCTTCGGGTCGTAGTAGTCGAGCCGCTCCTGGATCTGGAACCGGTCGCGCAGGGGTGAGGTCAGCAGGCCGGTGCGGGTCGTGGCGCCGATGAGGGTGAACGGCGGCAGGTCGATCTTCATCGCCCGCGCGGCAGGTCCACTGTCGATCGTCACGTCGAGCCGGAAGTCCTCCATCGCCGGGTAGAGGTACTCCTCCACCGCGGGGTTCAGCCGGTGGATCTCGTCGATGAAGAGGACGTCGCGCGGTCCGAGGTTCGTCAAAAGGCCCGCGAGGTCGCCCTTGCGCTCGACGGCGGGGCCGGAAGTGACGTGGATGCCCACGCCCAGCTCGGTGGCGATGATGTGCGCCAGCGAGGTCTTGCCGAGGCCCGGCGGCCCCGAGAAGAGGCAGTGGTCGAGCGCCTCCTTCCGCTTCCGCGCGGCCTTCACGTAGACCTTCAGCTTCTCCACCACCTCCGTCTGTCCCACGTACTCGCCGAACGAGCCGGGACGCAGGGTGGCCTCCACCCTCAGCTCGTCTCCGTTCGCCTCGCGCGACAGCGTGTCCTCCGGCCTGCCCATGGCGGCGCAAGGTACACCATGCCTTCCAGAGCCCCGACGCCTATCCCGCGCGGGAGACGGTGTCCGCGGAACGGGACGGGCGTTCAGCGTCCCATTTCAATGATCTCGGGGACTTGGCGGCGGCATGGGGGCGGCACTGCGGCGGCGGGCTTTTCCACTTCGGAGGAACCCCATGAACCGCGTGTCCCGTGCCCTGCTGCTCCCCCTGACCGTCTTTTCGGCCCTCACCCTCACCGCCTGCGGGACCGACGAGCTGCCGCCGCCCCATCAGCCGCCGCTCCCGCCGGAGCCCACCTACGCTCCCCGCCCGGGACGCGGCGTGCCGCACAACGCTCCGTCCATCTCGGATGTGGAGGGACGGCTCTCGCGGCCGCTGCCCTTGCCGGACGCGTTCAAGAACGGCCTGGACACCCACGCCCAGGCGGCGCAGCTGCAGGCGATGATCGCGTTCGAACGGGTGACGCAGCTCGAGGCGATGCCCGAGCAGTGGGGCCGGTTCGTGGTGGACGCGGTGTACCTCGCCACCGAGCTGTCGGGTTCGGAGTCGTGGAAGACCACCGGGACGCTCACCGCGCCGACGCGCTTCGAGCCGGCGTGGCGCTGGGATCCGGAGCCGTCGGACCGGCTCGACGTGCGCACCCACCGGGTGACCACGACCTTCCGCGTCCACGCCTTCGACCTCGCGCCGGGGCTCGAGTCTCCGTACCTGGAGAACGACCACGAGCTCGCGTTCGAGGTGGAGAACGAGGTCGTCTCGCTCGAGATCAAGACCCGCCGCAAGGGCTGGGAGATCTGGCGCAGCGTCGACGGCAAGTCGCGGGAGCCGGGCACCGGGTGTGACTGGACGCTCGACGCGGTCCGCGTCTCGGTGGGGCCGAACGAGGCACAGAGTTCGCTGCAGCAGGACACGCGTGCCCAGGCGGAGTGCGGCGACGTGAAGGCGGACTTCGTCGACGAGGTGAACTGGCAGTTCGGCGCCAATGCGGCGCACGCGTACGACCTGACGTGGCGGACGATGAACTGGAAGTGGAGCGGCTCGGCGGGCGCGTACGCGCTGAGCAACGGCAAGCTCTTCAGCGGCTACTCGTCGCGGGACGGCGCGCTGCACACAGCGTCCGGGACCGTGAAGAGGGACCGGTTCGAGGTCGGCGAGCTGCGCAGCGAAGTGGTGGGCGCGCTCGACGATCAGAAGGTGCGGCAGGCCTTCCTCGTGGGGCCGGGCCTGCGGCTGGCCGTGGGTCACCAGCACGCGAGCAACGAGTAGCGGCCGTCCGCGGCGAGGCCCGTCCCCCGGCAGCCGGGCGGGCCTTCGACGAGAGGGGAGTGCCGGTTGAGGTTGCCGCGCCCCCGCCCCTTTCGCTACCACGGGGCCGTGCTCACCACTTCGCTCGGCCGCTTCCGTCTGATTGGTCTCCTCGAAGGCGCGTCGTTCCTCGCGCTGCTGCTCGTCGCCATGCCGCTGAAGTACGCGATGGGGATGCCGCTGGCGGTGAAGTACACGGGCTGGGCGCACGGCGTGCTCTTCATGGCGTACCTCGCGGCGCTGCTCGCGGTGTGGGCGGAGCACAAGTGGTCGGTGAAGAAGCTCGCCTTCGGGTTCCTCGCCGCGCTGCTCCCGGCCGGGCCCATCGTCTTCGACCGGTGGCTGCAGCGGACGGAGGCGGCGGAGGCGCAGTCCGGTCCGGGTCCCGCTTCGCCCGCCGCGTAGCGCGCAGAGGGTCCGCGCTGATGTGACCGGCCGCCTGCTTCGCGGCCGGGTGCGGTGGAAGAACAACGCGCGCTACCACCCGAGGGCTCCGGGCGGGTAAGGGAGGTGCGCATGTCGTCGCCGTCGCCGAAGCCCGAACAGCTCCCCTCCTCTGCCCCGCTCGACCTCGAGGAGGTCCACCGCGTCACCCGCTTTCTGGAAGCGATCATCGAGGACCGCGCGCTGCTCGCGCCGCTCGGTGAGGAGGACCGCAAGGCGCTCCTGCGCGCGTGCGGCATGGTGGCGATGCCCGAGCGCGACGCGAAGCAGCGGCTCGCGCGCGCGGCGATGAAGCTCCGCAAGGAGACCTCGCGGGAAAAGGACCGGGAGATAAGGAACACGGCGCAGATCCGCACCCTGCGCAAGGCGCCGGTCTTCACCGCGCCCGCGCTGCCGCCCGGAGAGATCCCCCGCCCCGCCGAGACCGAGCAGCGGATGCTGGAGAAGCCTCGCAACTGCTACGTGTGCAAGGGCGAATACCGGGTCGTGCACTTCTTCTACGACTCGATGTGCACCCCGTGCGGCGACTTCAACTACGCGAAGCGGTTCCAGCGCGCGGACCTGCGCGGGAAGGTGGCGCTCATCACCGGCGGGCGGGTGAAGATCGGCTACCAGGCGTCGCTGCTGCTCCTGCGCTCGGGCGCGCACGTGATCGCCACCACGCGCTTTCCGCACGACGCGGCGCTTCGCTACGTGAAGGAGCCGGACTTCAAGGAGTGGGGTCACCGGCTGGAGATCCACGGGCTCGACCTGCGGCACGCGCCGTCGGTGGAGCTGTTCGCGAAGTTCCTCGAGCGCAAGCACGCGCGGCTGGACATCCTCATCAACAACGCGGCGCAGACGGTGCGGCGGCCGCCGGGCTTCTACGGGCACCTGCTGCAGGCGGAGCTCGAGCCCACCGCCGGGCTCGACGCGCAGGCGCGCTCGCTGCTCCGGGCGCACGAGGAGTGCGTGGAGGCGCTGGACCAGGTGCGGCAACTGGGCGCGGGCCAGTCCGGTCACGAGGGCGCGGCAACGCGGGTGGACGCGGCGATGACCGCCTCATGGAAGTCGCACGACCCGTCGCTGGGGATCCGGGCCTCGGCGGCGCTCTCGCAGCTGCCCTACGCGATGGAGCAGGAGGGCGACGTGGAGCAGCTCTTCCCCACCGGGAGGCTCGATGCTGACCTGCAGCAGGTGGACCTGCGCGAGGTGAACTCCTGGCGGCTGACGCTGGGCGAGGTGCAGACGGCGGAGATGCTGGAGGTGCACCTCGTGAACGCGGTGGCGCCGTTCATCCTCTGCTCGAAGCTGAAGGGGCTGATGCTCCGCGACCGCGAGCGCCACGGGCCGGGGCACATCGTCAACGTGTCCGCGATGGAGGGCGTGTTCTCGCGGGGGACGAAGACGGACAAGCACCCGCACACGAACATGGCGAAGGCCGCGCTGAACATGATGACGCTCACGTCCGCGCCCGACTACGCGCGCAGCGGCCTCTACATGAACGCGGTGGACACAGGCTGGGTGACCGACGAGGACCCGGCGCAGCACGCGGAGCGGAAGGTGAAGGAGCTCGACTTCCAGCCGCCGCTCGACATCGTGGATGGCGCGTCGCGGATCGTCGATCCGGTGTTCGAGGCCGCGCGGACCGGCGAGTGCGTGTGGGGGAACTTCTTCAAGGACTACCGGCCCGCCTCCTGGTAGCGCGGCCGCATCCACCGGACGTGGGAAGCTCCCGCGCGATGCCCCCCCTCCGCGGCCCCTTGCTGCTGACGCTTTTCGCCCTCGCGCTCGGGGTGGTCCCCACTGTCGCGGAGGCAGAGGACGGCGTCCGCTTCCACGTGCAGACCGGCCACCAGGCGGATCTGGAGGCGGTGGCCTTCTCACCCGACGACCGGCTGCTGGCGACGGGCGCGCCCGACCACAGCGTCCGCCTCTGGCACGTGAAGAGCGGCAAGGAGGTGCGTGCGCTGCCGATGACCGGGAAGGTCACGCAGCTCGCGTTCTCGCCGGACGGCGCGTTCCTGGCGGTGCGTCTGGGCACCTCCGAAGTCGCCGTCTGGAAGACCGGAACCTGGGAGCGCAAGGGCTCGGTGTCACTCGACGGGATCTCGCACGCGGCGATCTCCAACGATGGACGACTGGCCCTGGCGCTGCCGGATGGGCTCGCGACCGTGGTGCCGGCCGTGCCGAAGGTCGGCAGGCACCGGGTGATGCGGCACGACGCGCCGGTCATCTTCGCGGCCGCGCTCCCCAACGACGACGCGCTGACGGTGGACGCAGCCGGCACCGTGCGCAGCTGGGCGCTTGCAAGCGCGGCGAACGAAGCGGACGGCAAGGACCTCGGGCCGGCGAAGGTGCTCGGCACCGTGGCGCTCGGAGGCCACGCGTCGCCGCGGGTCGCGCTCTCTGCGGACGCCCAGGTGCTCGCGCTGGTCACCGCCGGCGGGCGCATCTCGCTGCTGCGCACTTCGGACCTCGGGATCATCTCGGAGACGAACGGTGCGCCGAAGAGCGTCTCCTCCATCGCGTTGAGCGGAGATGGCGGCCGGCTGCTCATTGGAAGCTCCGCGAAGGAAGCCGAGGGCACCGTCACGGTGCACGAGACGCAGTCACTGGCGGCGAAGCCCCGGGTGTTGCGGCACGGCACCGCCGCGCCGAACGCGCTGGCGGCTTCCTCTTCGAAGCGAGGGCTCGTTGCGGTCGCGTGGCCGGATGTGGCGGAGGTCGGCCTGTTCGCGGTGCTCGACGCAGCGACGGGCGAGAAGCGCTTCCCGCAAGACCCGCCGGTGCGAGCGGCGACGGGAATCTCGATGGACGCGGCCTCGACGCAGCTCGCGGTGGGGACGGCGCTCGGCTTCCCCAGCGTGTGGCCGCTGCGAGGTGACGGCGTGCCGCGCGCGCTCGACGTGCCCGGGACGCTGCGGCAACGCGCGGAGGTGTCGCAGTCGGGAGACGGGCTGCTCCTCGCAGCGACTTCGGATCGCTCCACGCAGCTCTACGACGCTGAAGTGGGCGGGCAGATCTCCTTCGCTGCGAACGGTGAGGGCCCGGACGTGAACGAGGCCTTCCTCTCCTCCGAAGGCGCGGTACTCGTCGTGCGCAGAGGGCTCACCTTCACCGCCACCGAGGTGGACACCGGCCGCGAGCGGCTCCGCTTCAGGGCCTTCGACGAGGGCCGGCGAGTGACCGCGGCCACCTTCCATCTCGAGCGGGTGCGGATCGCCGCGGCCTCCGGCTCTCGGATCGTGGCGCGGGATCTCGTCTCGAACGGACGCCCGATCACGATGGGCACCGATGAGGGCGAAACCGTCCGCGGCCTCGCGTTCGATCGCGCAGGCGACCATCTGCTCGCGTCCGATGACGGCGGCACGGTGACCGACTGGGACGTCCGCACGCGCAAGCCGAGGATCGTCGCCTCCGGGCTCGGGCCGCTGCGGGCGATCGCGCTAACCCGCGACGAAGACCGCGTGGTGGTCACCTCACCGGAAGGCGCAGTGGGCCTCGTCGATCGCGCGACCGGCGAGGCCCTCCACGTGTTCGAGACGCCGCCGGGCCTGCGGCGGATCGCGCTCATCGACGGACCGGTGCCGGCGCTGGCCACCGTGGGCACCGACGCATTCGTGCACCTGTGGGAGCTTCGGACGGGCAGACCGCTGGGTCGTCTCCTCTGGTTCAACGAGCGGTCGTGGGCGGTGTTCGCGGACGACGGGCGGGTGGATGGCTCCTTTCCCCTCGACCGGTGGCGGGTGCCCGTGCGCGGCGACGAACCGGTCGAGGGACCTCCGCTCCAGCGCACGCCGGCGTTGTTGCTCCAACTGCTCGGGGCTGCCGCGCCCGCTCCGGACGAGTCGCAGAACGGCGCGACGCTGGTGCTCCAGGCGGGGCACACCGAAGAGGTGATGGACATCGCCTTCGATGCGCGCGGCGAGCGGATGGCATCGCTCAGCGGCCTGCAGGGTTCGAAGGGCGAGGCAGATCTGCGCGTGTGGGACGTGGCGACGGGGAAGCAGGCCTGGAGCCGCCCACTGCGGTTCGCGCGCACGGTGGCGTTCGATCCTGATGGCCAGTCGCTCGCGGTGTGCACCGACGAGACGCTGACCGCGCTCGACGCTCGAACGGGCGCGACGCTGCGGACCTACGCCGGCTCGTGCGGCTCCGGCTTCGCGGCGCTCGTCCACGGCGGGCGCTGGCTGGCGAGCTTCCGCCACGACGCAGAGGGGGAAATCGATGACGCGGACGGGCCGGTCAAGAACGCGCCCTGGTCATTGCCGAAGGGGCTCACGCTGGAGGAGCGCCTCGCGGCGATGGCGGACCTCGACGCGGAGAAGTCCCTGCAGCTCGAGGAACTGCAGCTGCGCGTTCGGCTGAAGGGCCGGCACTCGGACGTGGTGCTGGTGGATCGGCAGAGCGCGCGCGAGGTGCTCACGCTGCGTGCGCCCGAGCCGCTCTGGAACGGCACGGTGAATGCGGACGGGACACTGCTCGCCGCGACCGGGCGTTCGGGCCGGCTCTTCGCGTGGCGGCTGCCGGAGGGCACGCCGGTCGAGCTCCCAGGTCGCGGCGTGCGCTACACGGCGCTCGGGCTCCATCCAGCGAAGCCACTGCTCGTCGCGGGATCGGCGAAGGGTGAGCTGGAGCTGTGGGATCTCGCGGCGCGGCGGCTCGTGCGTTCGGAGCGGCTGGGAGGACCCCGGCGGGCGATCCTCGACCTCGCCTTCTCCGCCGACGGCCAGAGCCTCTCGATCGCTCGGCGTTTGGAGTCGCTCGATCAGCGCGACGAGGAGCTCGTGGAGGCGAAGACGCTGCGTCCGTCCGATGCCCGCTTCAACCTCATCACCGCAGTGGCCGAGAGCCCGAACGGCGTCATCACCGCGGGCACCGCGAGCGGAACGTTGCCGCGCTGGGACGGCAGCACCGGCATCGCGCTCGCGCCGTTCGGCGAGGCCACGGCCCAGGTCACCAGCGTGGCGATCCATCCGAGCGAACCGGTCATCTCCTTCGGACTCGAATCGAGCATCGCCACGCTCGACCTGCGCACCGGCGTCCTCCAGAGGATGAGCGAAGGGAGCCGAACGCTGCGTCCGCACTACACGGTGGATGGCGGCGGGCTCTGGCTCGAGAGCAGGGACGCGCTGAGACAGGCCTCGACGAACCGCTCCATCGACCTGCCCTCGGACCGTCACCTCACCGTGGTCTCGCGTCAGGGCGACATCGCCACGGTGCTGCGCGTGTCGGGCGAGCTCGTGCTCCTCCGCGAAGGCCGCGAGCGCTGGCGGAGCGCGTCCGGTTTCGGTGCCGCGGCGGGCGTGACCTTCTCTCCGGACGGCCGGCGCGTGGCGGTCCACGGCGACGAGGGCCTCGCGGTGTTCGACGCGGCGACGGGACGCCGGCTCTTCCTCGTTCCCGGTGAACGGGGCCATGCGCTCTTCGTGAACGCGCGGACGCTGCTCGTCGTCGGACGGGAGAAGGGCCGTGGCGGCGAGCACCTGGAGCTCGTGGACGCAGGGAGTGGCCGGACGCTGCGGAGGATCGCGCGCTCGGTGCGGCCGATCACCGCGCTGGCGATCACGCGGGACGGCAAGCGCGCGCTGCTGGGCGACGCTGCAGGTGGACTCCGAAGCTACGAGCTCTCGACCGGCCGGATCGTGCACCGGGCACGTCCGCACGAGACGGCGATCCGCACCGTCGGGCTGACGCACGACAACCGGCTGGCGGTCACGACGGCGAACGATCGCGCGGTGAAGCTCACGCCGCTCGGGGGCGACGGCGCGGGCGCGACGCTCGCCTTCGTGGGCGAGAGCGACTACGTGCTCGCGACGCCGGGCGCGTATCTCGCCACCCGCGGCACCTTCCGCGGCGTGGGCTTCCGCAAGAGCGGCGAGCTCCTTCCGATGGAGCAGTTCGATCTCCAGATGAACCGTCCGGACCTCGTGCTGCGCGCGCTCGGCTACGCGCCGGAGGCGGTGCTCGCGGTCTATCGCTCGCAGCATGCGCGGCGACTGTCCCGGCTCGGGCTGGAGCGCGCGGAGGCGCCCGCAGGCAATGAACCGCGGCTCTCCGTGGCGACCGGTTCAACGGCCACGGTGACGCGCGACGCCGAGGTCTCGCTGACGCTGAAGGTCACCGCCGGGGACGCGCCGCTGCAGCGCCTCCACCTCTTCGTCAACGACGTGCCGCTGCACGGACGCGCGGGCCAGCCGCTTCAGGGCGAGCCCGGAACGACGGTGGAGCTGACACTGCCGGTGGCGCTGGGGAGCGGGAGGAACAAGCTGCAGGCCTACGCGCAGGACGCGGCCGGGAGGCAGTCCTTGCGCTGGACGCGAGAGCTCACGCGGCTGGCGGAACCGAAGCCCCGGCGGGTGCACGTGTTCGCGGTGGGCGTCTCGAAGTACCGGAACGCGAAATACGACCTGCAGTACGCGGCCAAGGACGCGGGCGACATCGCGGCGTACTTCCGGGGCCTTCCGAAAGGCTACGGCGAGGTCCGCGCGGTGACGCTGCTCGACGAGGCGGCGACGCGGACGGGGATCCTCGCGCTGCGCGCGGGGCTGGAGAAGACCCAGGTGGACGATCTGGTCGTCCTCTTCCTCGCCGGCCACGGCGTGCTCGGTGACGCGGGCGCCTACTACTTCGCGCCGACGGACATGGACATGGCCGAGCCCTCGGCGCGGGGCATCGCCTTCGACGAGCTCGACGACCTGCTCGACGGCATCCCCGCGCGGCAGAAGCTGCTCCTTCTCGATACCTGCCACGCCGGCGAGCTGGAGGGCGAGGAGGTCGTCGTCGCGAACGCGGGCGGCGACACGGTCACCGCGCGCAGCTACCGCGCCGTCCGGCTCAGCGCAGGGGGCGGCGGCGGGGGCTCCTCCAAAGCATCGGGCGCAAAGGCGAAGCGCACCGGAACCGCGCTGCTCGGGCCGGAGGCGTTCCTCGATCTGCGGCGTGGCTCGGGGGCGACGGTGATCGCCGCGGCGGGCGGAGCCGAGTACGCGCTGGAGTCCTCGCGCTGGCGCAACGGTGTCTTCACGCACTCGGTGCTCGCGGGCCTGCGCGACTTCGAGGCGGACGCCAACGGCGACGGCATCGTGCAGTTCGGCGAGCTGCGCGAGTTCGTCACCCGCCGCGTGACCGAGCTCACCGCGGGCCGTCAGCGGCCGGTGTCGCGTCGCGAGAACGGCGAGTTCGATCCGGTGCTCGGTTCCACGCGCACCGAGGTGCTCGAGGCGCGGCTGGGCGCCCTCGAGGCCCGGATGCGCGAGCTCATCTTCGGCGGCTGCACCGCGAAGCGCTCGGCCGGCGGCGTGGAGCTGCAGTGCGACCGGCTGCGAGCGGCGTTCGGCCGGACCGAGCGCGGTGAAGCCGAGCTGGACGCACTGTTCGCCCCGCGCGATCAGCTGACCACCCAGGTGCGCACCACCGACTTCGACCACCGCGGCCGCCGCTTCCCCGGACGCTCCGCGACGCTCAGGTGGAACAACGTGCCGAACGCCTCCGCGGAGGCGATCGCGATCTACGATCCAGGGAAGGGCGAGGTCGCGATGTGCGTATCAATGCAGGGCGACCGCTTCATCGATCGCTGCCACGACATGGTGCAGTGGTACTTCGACCACGGGCTGCCGGAGGGCCTGCCCGCGACGCCGCAGCAGTAGTCAGTTCGTCTCCACCGGCGGCACGACCTGCGCGCGGGAGGTGCGCTCGTGCTCGAGCCGCTTCGCCTCCTTCACCACCGCGGACACCGTCTCGGGGATCGTCTTCTCGTTCGCCATGTCCGCGATGAAGCGCGGCACGCGGATGCCCGGATCGACGCGGAAGCGGTACTTCACGCGGCTGCCGCCGGACGCATCGGGCGCGATCTCCCACGAGCCCTCATTGATCCTCACCCGCGTGATCCCGTCGCGCTCGGGCACCGCGTCAGGCAGCGCGCGCCAGGTCTGGCGGAAGGTCCCGGTGCCGTCCGCCTTCACGCGCTCGTGCACGCGGACCTCGGTGACCATGTCGCGGCGCTGACCGACCGGCGGGTTGATGCGCGTGTACACGCGGTGCATGACGTCCGTGCGGTGGAGCAGCTGCGTCTCCTCCACGTGCGGCATGAACTTCGGGAAGCGCTCCGGCGTGGAGAGCGCCGTCTGCAGATCGAACGCGTTCGCCGGGATCACGCCCTCCACGAGGTACTCGTACACGCGTGACTCGCTCGCCACCCTCGACTTCACCGTCAGCTGGCCGGTCGAGACCGTCTCCCAGCCGCCCTCCTCCGCGCGCGCCACCTGCGCCGTCACAAGTCCCACCACCACCGCCGCCGCCACCCCGCCCCCGCTCCACCGCATGCGAAGGCACCTGTGCAGGGGTCGGACCACCCCCGCGTACAGGCGCCGCGGACTCTTTCCGGTCCCACCGCACGCGGCAGGGGAGCCCGCGCCCCACAGGTGGGCAAAAGAGTTCACACTCATCCCCCCGGACGGTGGCGTCGAGCGCATTTGACGCAGTGCGTGCTAAGAGCCCGGGGCCGTGAACGGACGGGTCCTCGAGCACTCCATGTCCATGCCCATGCGTGACTTCCCCGAGCTCGCCGAGGCGCGGCGCGAGCAGCATCCGGCGACGCGCCTGCGACTGTTGCGGCGCGCAGGTGAGGCGGCCCGTGAAGCGCTGCTCGCCGAAGGCCCGGCGCTCGCGCTGGCGACGTGCCCGCTCGTCACCTTCCCCTACCCCACGCTCTACGCGTTCAGCGGCGCGGCGCGCTCGGTGGCGCCGTACGTGATGATGACGAACCGGATGCAGGTCGTGCAGTGGCGCGAGGAGGGCCCCGGCGGAGGCGCGCTGCGGACGCTGCTCTTCAACCCCACCGACTACGAACGCGGACAGCGGGCGCCCTTCTACTGGAACCTGCGCCAGCGCTACGGGAGCTTCGTCTCGGACAAGCTGCTCAGCTCGCGGCACGGCACGGTGGCCCGGCACCTCGACTCGCTCGGGCTGCGCGTGGAGGACGTGGACTTCATCGCCTTCGATCACCTGCACGTGCAGGACGTCCGCGGCTGGCTCGGCGCGCCGGGGACGCCCGCGTTCTTCCCCCGCGCGAAGCTCCTCGTGCAGCGCACCGAGTGGGAGGGGGCGCGCGACCTGCACCCGATGCAGAGGGCCTGGTACGTGCCCGGCGGCACAGATGGCGTGCCGGAGGATCGCGTGGTCCTCCTCGACGGCGACGTGCGGCTCGGGCCGGGGGTGGCCATCCTCAGCACGCCCGGGCACACGCTGGGGAACATGTCGCTGGCGGTGGTGACGCCGGACGGCCCCTTCGTCATCAGCGAGAACGCGGTGGCGACGGAGAGCCTCTCGCCGCTCTCCTCCGGCATTGGCGGGCTGCGCACCGCGGCGGAGCACCTCGGGCAGGAGGTCATCCTCAACGGGAACACGCGCGAGCACTCGCTGGAGCAGTACTCGTCGATGATCCTCGAGAAGACCGTCGCCGGGCCGTCGAAGCGGGATCCCTCGTTCGTGAACTTCTACCCGTCGAGCGAGCTCACCCCGTCGTTGACGGCGCCGGGCCTCGCGCCGACCTTCTCGCACGGCGACATCGGCTTCGGGACCGTGCGCCGGCCCGACGAGGCGCAGACCGCCGCCCACCGGGTGGCGTGACCCATGTTCGTTACAGCTGAAGGAGTGACACGGATGATTGCAGTCGATCAGGTGATGGACCGGGCGTCGAAGCTTCTGGGCGGGGTGGACCTCAAGGAGACGGCGATGGTCCAGCTCCTCGGGCTCACGAAGATCCCCGCGCTGTTCTTCTTCGGCCCGCGGGTGGTGCGCGTGGACGACGAGGGCGCGGAGATCCTCATCCCGCTCGGGTACCGGACGAAGAACCACTGGGGGAGCATGTACTTCGCCGCGCTGGCGGCGGGCGCGGACCTCGCGGGCGGGCTCAACGCGTTCGTGGCCATCCGCACCCGCCACAAGAAGGTGAACCTCATCTTCAAGGACTTCCACGCCGAGTTCCTCAAGCGCGCGGACGGGCACGTGCACTTCACCACCCGCCAGGGCCGCGAGATCAACGAGGCCGTGGCCCGCGCGGATCAGACGGGCGAGCGCGTGACCCTGCCGGTGGAGATCCTCGCCACCGTTCCCGCGAAGTACGGCGACGATCCGGTGGCGCGCTTCACCGTCGGGCTGTCGCTGAAGCGGAAGGACTGAGCCGGTGCCCGCGCGGCAACTTGTCGCGCATCCCCAGGATGCGACGATTAGGATCCGCCCGATGAAGCTCTCGCTATCCCGCAAGCCCGAGGCGATCGCCTGGAGCATCGAGGATCTCCTCGAGAAGGTGAGAGCGGGTCTCATCCGGCTTCCCGAGTTTCAACGCCTCTTCAAGTGGGGCCCGGATGACGTGCTCCAGCTCTTCGACTCGATCATCCGGGGCTTCCCCATTGGCACCCTTCTCTTCTGGAAGGGCGCCGCGGCGACGAACGCCGGAGGGCGCTCCCTGGAGACGACGCCGGAACATCTGGCTTCCGCAGGCTCCGAGCTCCTCTGGGTACTCGACGGCCAGCAGCGAATGACCTCGCTCGCGGGCGTGCTCCTCTCTCCGAACGATCCCACCGATGACCGCTATCGAATCGCGTTCGACTTCGATGCGGATGCCCTCATCAAGGTCCGCGCTGCGGACGCCTGGCCGCCGAGAACGCTGCCGCTTTCGTACACGTTGGACTCCGTGAACCTGATGACGTGGCTCGGAGCGCGGCGGAACGAGCTCAGCGAACGCGAACAGCGGCGGGCGCTCGAAGTGGGCAAGTCCATCCGCGAGTACCGGGTTCCCGGGTACATCGTGGTGGCCGACGACGCGGAGACGGCGCGCCTCATCTTCGACCGCACCAACACGACCGGGAAGCCGCTCTCCAAGGCAGACGTCTTCCGAGCCCTGCACGAAGGCATCGGCAGCCAGCGCCCGAACTCGCTGGAGGGGCTGCAGCAGAGCGTCGCAGACCTGCAGTTCGGCTCGCTCCGTGAGAACCTCTTCCTCCAGGCGGCAGCGGCGGTCGCAGGTCTGGACGTCACGCGCATGGACCACGAGGCGCTTTCGCGCCCTGAGCTCGGCGCCGCGCTGCCGGACGCGGCCTCCGCGCTGAGAAAGGCGCTCTCGTTCCTGAAGATGGATGCGCACATCCCGCATGCGGATCTGCTCCCCTACGGATTCCCCATCGTCGCGCTGACGAGGTTCTTCCACTTCCATCCGGAACCGCGCCCACGGTCGCGGGAGTTGCTTTCCCGCTGGGTCTGGCGCGGCGCGCTGACCCAGAAGCACTGGACCCACGAACAGAAGTACCTCCGCGAAACCCTCGAGCAGGTGCAGGGAAGGGACGAGGAAGCCGAGGTTCAAGGCTGGCTTCGCGCGTTGCCGCAGGAGCCGATCCGACTGGAGCCCGCGGAGTACAGCCTCCGGTCCGCTCAAACCCGACTTCACCTGCTCGCGATGATCGATCTCCGCCCGCGGGATCTCGCCACCGGAGCGCCGCTCGACGCTGCTGCGCTCATCGCAGACGAAGGCTCCGCGGCCGTCATTCCCCTCGATCCCCGAAGCTTCGGCGAACCGAACGAAGACAGGATGCGCGCGTCGGTTTTCGGCCGAGTCCTCCAGAAGCCGATGACGCAGGAACGACTGCACTCGCTTCTCGACAACATGTTCCTCGACGAGGAGACCCTGGCGAGCGTGGGTCTGGATCGCGAGGACGTTCACGCGATCCTCAGTGACGTGGCCAGGCCGTTCGCCATCCGCCGGCATCAACGACTGAAGACTCACGTGGAGGAGTTCTTCGCACGCCGGGCCAGGTGGGACGACTCCGACCGTCCTTCGTTGGCATCGCTCGAGGTGAAGGACGAACCATGACTCCCTCGCGCATTCCGCTCGAGCTCCGCATCCTTCTTCATGACGTCGAGCTCGGCCGGATCGTCCTCGATGACAACGACTCCACTGAGTTCAGGTTGTCACGCGGCTACCTCGAGCGGGTGGAGCGGCCAGTGCTCGGACAGGTCTTCGAAGACGACCTGACGGCGGTACACAGAAGCAGGATGCGGTTGCCGCCGTTCTTCGCGAACCTCCTTCCCGAAGGACGCCTTCGTGAGCTGGTCGCGGGTCGCGCGGAGGTCGCGCCCGACCGCGAGTTCTTCCTGCTCGGGCTCCTGGGAAGTGACCTGCCCGGAGCGGTTCGTGCCGTTCCCGCGGAAGGGTCACTGACGCCGGGAGACGAGGGTTCGGCGAACTCGGCGATCAGCCCTCGGCCTGGTCCACTGAAGTTCTCCCTGGCCGGCGTCCAGCTCAAGCTGTCGATGGTGCGCGAGGGCAGAGGGATGACGCTCCCTGCCAGCGGACATGGGGGCGACTGGATAGTGAAGCTTCCCGGTACGCACTACGTGGGCGTTCCCGAGAACGAGTTCGCGACGATGAGGTGGGCGGGCCTGGCCGGAATCCAGGTACCTGAGGTGGACCTCCTTCCCATGAGCGCAGTCGCGGGCCTGCCACCAGGACTCGACGCAGCGGAGGGGAACGCGTTCGCCATCCGCCGGTTCGACCGCGTCGAGCGTGGACTTCGGGTGCACATCGAGGACTTTGCTCAGGTCCGGAACCAGTACCCCGACTACCGTGGGAAATACCTGTCCACGAACTACGAGACGCTGGGAAAGTTGATCCTGCGCATCGCCGGGACACGTTCCTTCGAGGAGTTCATCCGGCGACTCGCCTTCATCGTCGTCATCGCCAACGCGGACGCACACATCAAGAACTGGTCGCTGATCTATCCAGACGGCCGTCACCCCGAACTGTCGCCGGCCTACGACCTCGTCTCGACCATCGAGTTCATCGAGCAGGACTACCTCGCCCTGAACCTCGCGAGAAACAAGGATTGGAGCGAGGTCCGGTTGTCGCACTTCGTCAGGCTGGCGGAGCGCATCGGTGCCGAACCCGGCACGGTGTCAGAGATCGTTCGCGAGACAGTGACCCGAGCGCTCGACGCATGGCCGACCGTTCGAACCAACCTGCCGGTGTCGGCCCTCCTGATCGAACGACTCGAAGGGCACTGGCGCCGGTTGCCGCTGCTCGAGGACGTCCGTCCGTGACGAAGTGCCGCCCGCTGAGAGCAAGTGAGCGTGTCGGTGCACGACGCGAGCTCACTGCCGGAGCGACTTGAGGGCCTCGCGGAAGAGCGCTTCGAAAGAGGCCTCTCCGCCGGCCTTCTCCGTCGCGAGGTCCGCCGCCTTCTCCGCCTGCGGCCCCTTGTAGCCGAGGTTCACCAGCGCGGAGACGAGGTCGTCGCGGTGCTTCGACGTGCCGGTCGCGGGCGGCGGCGCCTCACCGGGCGCGAGCGAGAGGAGCTTCACCTTGTCCTTCAGCTCCAGCACCAGGCGCTCGGCGGTCTTCTTTCCCACCCCGCGGATCTTCGTCAGCCGGCCCACCTCGCCGCGCGAGATGCAGGCGACCAGCGTCTCCACCTCGAGGCCGGAGAGCACGTTCATCGCCGCCTTGGGGCCGACGCCGCTCACCGTCATCAAGAGGTTGAAGAGCTGCTCCTCCACGAGCGAGAGGAAGCCGTAGAGCTCCAGCGCGTCCTCACGAACGATCGTGTGGATGCGCAGGCGCACCGGCTGGCCCTCCTCCGGCAGGCGCGCGAGGTTGAGGAGCGACGTGGTCACGCGGTAGCCCACGCCGTTCACGTCCACGATCACGTCCTGGCCGTCCTTCTCCAGCACGATGCCGCGCAGCGCTGCGATCACTCGTCACCTCCGGCCGCACGCGCAGGTCGGGCGTACGAGGGCTGAAGCCTGTCCGCGAGCGAGGCGAAGCCGCTCGACTTGGCGCTCTTCCGTTTCGCCGCGCCGGCCACAGGGAGCGGGATGACCGCGCTCTTGAGGCAGTGGTTGAGGTGGCAGATAGCGACGGCCAATGCGTCGGAGGCGTCCGCGCGCTCGATGTCCTCCGGCTGCAGGCCGAGGAAGGTGCGCACCATCCGCGCCACCGCGTCCTTGTCGCCCGAGCCGCTCGCGCCGACCGCCTTCTTCACCTTCGCTGGCGGGTACTCGTGCACCGGGAGCAGGCGCTGCGCCGCGACGAGCAGCGGCATCGCGCGCGCGTGACCGAGCACCAGCGCACTGCGCGCGTTCTTGAAGGTGAACACGCCCTCCACCGCGAGCGCGTCCGGCCGGTACTTCTCCACCGCCGCCTCGAGGCCGCGGAAGATGACGTCCAGCCGCACCTCCAGCGACGAGTCCGCGTGCGGCTTGAGCACGCCGTGCGCGACGTGAGTCAGACGGCCGCCGAGCTGATCCACCACCCCGTAGCCGGTGAACCGGCTGCCAGGGTCCACTCCCAGGACGCGCAAGCGCTCCCCTCCGTACGGAACACCCGTTCCGTGTCGCCTTGTACCCCTGAACGCGCGTGCTGTCGAACTACCTCGCGCCGCGCTTGAGCAGCTCGCGCGCGTCCCGCGCCCAGGGTCCTTCCGGGTAGAGCTCGAGGTACCGCGACAGCTGCGCACGCGCCTCGTCCTTGCGCCCGCCATCGAGGTGGATCGTCGCCAGCAACATCAGCGCGCGGCCGTTCTCCGGATCGCGCGAGAGCACCCGCTGCACCGCGACCTCCGCCGCCGCGCGCTCGCCGAGGTCGTAGCGCGCGAGCCCGAGGAACAGCCACGCCTGCACCGCCTCCGCGTTGCGCACCGTCACCGGCTCGAGCACCGCCACCGCCTGCTTGAAGCGCCCGTTCTCATAGTGGCCGATGCCCTCGATGAGCTCCGGCCCGAGGGTCGGCAGCGCCTCTTCGGCAGGGCTTTCAGGCGCGGGCTCGGCGATGGCCGGCGGCGCTTCGGCGACGACCACCGGAGGGACGACCTCCGGCGCGGGCGCGGCGACCACTGCGACCGGCGTGCGGCGTGCCCTCTCTTCGCGGACGCCGACACGCGACCACACGAACGCACCGATGAGGAGGAGCAGCACCCCGGTCCCTACATAGAGCGGCAGCCTCGAGCCACGCGGCGCGATCAGCGCGGCGAGATCGTCGTCCTCCGTTGGGCGGGAGAGGCCTTTCGTTGGGCGGGAGAGGCCTTTCGTTGGCGGGGAGAGCTCTTTCGTTGGCGCGGAAAAGACTTCCGTTGGCGGGGAGAGCCCTTTCGTTGGCGGGGAGAGCTGTGCGGTTGGCGGGAACTCTTCCTCCGTCGTCGCGGCGAGCGTCGCGGGCGGCTGCGGGGCGTTGGCCGGCTGCTCCGGCGCGTCCGCGAACCCGGCGTCGTCCCACACGCCGTCTTCGCCACCCCGTCCGTCGAGGTGCAGCGCGCGTTCCCGGACGCGGAAGGCCTCGAGCTGGCGGCGGAGATCATCGTCGAGCGCGCGCGGAGGCTCGACCGGCTCGGTGAACGCGGGCGCCGGCGCGAGGGCCGCAGCGGAAGGGACGAGCGCGCCCTCCGCGTGCAGCTTCGAGATCAGCTCCAGGCATGCGAGCTCATCTCCCTCGGAAGCGCGCAGCACGCTCTCGACATCCCGGGTGCCGTCCACGAGGCGCAGCACCGCGTCCGTTCCTTCCGGCAGGGAATGAAGGAGCTCCGACAGCCGGGCGAAGTCCACCGCGAGCACGGCATCGAAGGGGACGGTGCCGGCGGCGAGCGCCAGCCACTGCTCGAGCCTCGGCAGCGTGCGTCGGCAGTACTCCTGCGCACCGAGTTGCATCCCCTGCTCCGCCGTCACCTCACCAAAGGCGACCGCGTACTCCCCTCGGCCCCAGCGCAGCAGACGCTCCACCGCGGGCTCTCCGGTGAGCGATCCGCACGCCGCCTCCACGAGCTCGCCGTTGCGGAAGGCGACCCACCCCTCGGCGATCTCCACGCGGCCGGAGCGCACGCCGCTGAGCAACGCGCGCAGCGTCTTGTGGAGGGGCAGCCGCTCGGTGTCGGCCTCGTAGCGCGACGCCGTGGAAGAGCGGCCCGCGAGCAGCAGCGCGAGCGCGACCACGTCGCCGAGGAACACCGGCTTCTGGAGGAACTCGTCCGCGCCCGCGCCACCGGCGAGCTCTCGGTGCCAGTCCTCGGCGTGGCGCGCGAGGAGAACCACCGGAACGTCCGCGGTGCGCGGCTGCTGGCGCAGGTGACCGCAGAAGGAGAAGCCGTCGCCGCCGCGCAGCTCGGCCTCGCAGAAGACCATCGCGGGGAGCGGGTACTCGGGCGTGAGGTAGCGCTCGGCCTCGAGCGCGGAGGCCACGCCGATGACGTCGAAGCCCTCGCGGGACAGGCCGAGCGAGAGGACCGATCGCGTGCGTTCGTCGGGATCGAGCACGAGCACCATCGGCCGGTGATCGTCGGCGGTGTCGCTCGCGCGCAGGGGCCGGCGGATCCGGGGAGAGGCTTTCGCGGGCTGCGGCGGATCGAGCAGCGGGGCGGCGGACATGGCGGCAGTGTAGGTCAGCGCGGAGGCCCTCCCAAACGTCGAGCCCCTCGCGCGGCGGAGAGCAGGCAGGCGACGAAAAAGGTGCCCCCTGCGCGGCAGACGGTAGCTTCGCGGGGCCATGCGTCATCCGCTCGTTCTCGCCCTCGCCCTGCTCTGCCCGCTCCTCGTGACGACCGCCGCGCGCGCGCAGACGCTCCCCGACAAGAAGGCCACCTTCGGCGCGTTCGCCTCGCCCGCCGCGCTGCCCTCGGGCGCCACCTCCGCCTACGCGTTCATCGGCGCGCCGGAAGTAGGCGGCGGCTACCGGATGGGCTTCAGCGGCCTCGAGATCGATGCGCGGGTGCGCTTCGACTACTTCTCGCTCGCCGGCGCGCTCGAGGGCCACCTGCGCTACCCAGTGCTCCAGCGCGAGAAGCTGCAGCTCGCGCCGTCGCTGGGCCTCGGCATCGTGGGCAACACCGGGGCGCGCTACATCGACGACGAGAACTTCTCCTACGTCGGCGCGCGCGTGATCCCCGGCGCGCTCCTCTCGTATCGCGTGGCCGAAACCGCGAACCTCATCGGCGAGGCGACGGTGCCGATGGACTTCTCCCTCTCCCCCACCGGCGGCTGGCGGGTGAACCCGCTCATCGGCGGCGGCGGAGAGATCTACGTCGGCGAGGACATCTCCGCCGCGGCGGTGGCCCTCTTCGGCGCGGACGTGATCAAGGAGCCGCTCGGCGTCTCGCGCAGCCGCTTCGCGTTCTCGTTCCGGGTGGGCCTGGGGTACCGGTTCTTCTAGAGAGCGCCCCCAGCCTCAGGGGTTCAGCACCCGGGCCAGCCAGACCCGCCAACCCCACCAGGTGCGCCCCAGCCGGCGCGCGGTGACGAAGACGACGCGCCTCGAGACGGGGTCGGTGTGCCAGTTCGACCAGGTCCAGAGAAACTGCACCACCGGCGCCCACGCCGCTGACGCGGACTCTCCGTCGGCGTGCCTGCGCAACGCCTCCGCGCAGTGACTCAGCAGCTGGTCGAGCCTGTCCCGGCCGCGCTTCGCCTCATCCAGCAAGGCCGCGAACGAACCCGCGCTCTCACCGGAGCCCTCTTCCGCGCTGCCCCAGGCGCAGAGCGCGGCGAAGTACGGGCCTTCGTTGCCCTGATCTCCTCCTCGCGCGCACTCGGCGATGCGGACCGCTTCATCGACGCGCCCCGCGCCCAACGCGGCGAGGCTCAACTGCACGTACGCCTCCGCGCTGACGCGACGCCGCTCGCTCCAGTTCGACAACCAGCGCCAGGCCATCGCCCGAAATCCTCCGAGGAAGAGTCCGGTTCCCAGCGACAGCCACGTCTCGTCGTGCGGCGCGAGCAAGTGGGCGTGACGCCAGTGCCACCCCCAGAGCCGCACCCGCGCCCGTCGCTGACCGAGCTGATCGAGGTGTCCTGCGACGAGGCCGGGGCCCCAGGTGCCGCCGGAGATCAACGACGCGACGCGCGCGCCCTGCACCACGAGCCACGCGGGCAAGAGCCTTCCGATGAACTGCGCCGCGCTTTGGAGACCTTCGCTCCGCTCGAGCACCCGGAGCAGCGAGTGCAGTGCGCGCCGGCGGAAGGGCGATTCGAGGAGCGCGTCCGCGGCGGCCCTGCGCGGCCAGCCTTCGTCCGCGCGGAAAGCAGGAAGAAGGACGGCGTCGAGCTCCTCCTCGGTGCCGCCGCGGCAGATGACCTGGATCCACCGCGCGGCGACGAAAGGTCGTTCGCGATCGAGTCCCTCCAGCGCGCGGCGACAGGCGCCGAAGTTCCCCAGCGCCCAGTGCGCGTCGAAGAGGAGGACCCCGGCGAGCTCGGCCTCGTGCCCTTCCGACTTCGCCTCCTCGAGCATCGGGATCGCCGCGGCGGCGTCACCTCCCGTCAGGCGCGCCTGCCCCAGCCGTGTCTTCCACAGCGTCGAGTTCAGCGGGCCCTGCACCGCGCGTTCGGCCACTGACTCCGCCTCCGCATATGCGCCCAGCTGGAGGCACCAGTCGAAGAGGGTGTCGAAGCCCCACTCGTAGCCGTTCGAGTGCAGCGTGATCTCCGCGAGCAGCCGCACCGCTTCCTCGCGGCGGCCCTGTTGCCAGTGGACCCAGGCCTCACGCCCGCGCAGGGGCAGCGGAGGTGCGTCGGCGAAGACGGGCGGGCGACAGGCGGCGTGTGCCTCATCGAAGCGGCCGGCCTCGGCGAGGAGGACGATCCGCAGATCGTGCGCGTCGAGCTCACGCGGGTCGAGCGCCAGCGCGCGTTCGAGGCTGCGCAGACGCTCCTCGAGTTGGCTCCGGTCGAGCAGGCGCGCGAGGGCGATCCACGACGTCGGCAGACCGCGGTGCTCGAGGGTGACCCGGCGCGCGAGCTCCACCGCACGGGCGCGGGTCCCACGCTCCTCCGTCCACCCGGCGTACGTGTCCCAACCCCACAGGTATTCGGGCTGCACGAGGAGCGCGCGCTCCATCCGGTCGAGGGCCGCGTCGTGGTTTCCCCGCTCCCACTCGAACCGCGCGAGATGCCCGTGCGCCTGTCGCTTATACACATCAGACGCTGCCGCC
>JAFAFL010000103.1 GCA_023423535.1 Pseudomonadota bacterium | reverse complement strand
GCGTTGCCGAACGCGCGCGCACCCGGCTGCGGCATCCCCGCGCGCGGCGTGGTCACCGCCGGCGTGGGCACCGAAGCGGGCGCCGCGACGGCGGGCATGGAGGTGGAGGTCGTGGTCGGCGCGCCCTGCGGCCGGTACTGCAGCGGGGCCACCGGCTTCGGGCCCACGGTGCCGAGCAGCGCGTGCGACTTGTCGAGCAGCGCCTGGCTGTCGAACGGCTTCATCAGGTGATCGTCGGCGCCGACCGCGCGCGCGCGGTTCTCGTCGAACCCTTCGAAGGTCCCGCCGAGCAGCATCACCTTCGTGTGCGCCGTCGAGGGGTCACCCTTGATCGCCTCGCACACCTCGTAGCCGTTCCTGCCCGGCATGGTGACGTCGGCGAGCACGAGGTCCGGCCTGAGGTCGCGCGCCTTCGCGATCGCATCCGCGCCGTTGTCGACGGTGGTCAGCTGGAAGTCCTCGACGGAGAAGATCATCCCGATCACCTTGCGGATGGTGACGGAGTCGTCGGCGACCAGTACGTTCTTGGGCACGTGTGAGCCTCGGCAGAAGGTTGCGAAACCTCAGCGAAAATCGCTGCGGAGCTTAGGGTCCTGCCACACATGCTTCAAGTGGAGACATGGCCCCGCGCATCCTGTTAAGCCGCGGCCATGGCGCGCATCCTCCTCGTCGACGATGACCGGGTGGCGCGGGCGATCTACGGCGACTTCCTTGTCCAGGGTGGCCACGAGGTCACGACCGCGGAGGGCGTGCAGAGCGCGCTCGCGCTGCTGTCCGGCCCGGAGTGTTTCGACGCGGTGGTGACCGACCTGCTCCTCGGCGACGGCGACGGCATGCAGGTCCTCGAGTGGGTGAAGAACTGGTGCCCCGGCACCGAGGTCATCGTCATCACCGCGCTGGGCAAGGTCGATCCGGCGGTCCGCGCGATCAAGGGCGGCGCGGCGGAGTACCTCGTCAAGCCGCTCTCGCCCGAAGCGCTGCAGCACGCGGTGGAGCGCGCACTCACCACCCGCCAGCTCCTGCGCGAGAACGAACAACTGCGCGATCACGTCTCGCAGCTCGAGACCGCCTGGCGCATCGCCACCACGCTCGATCGCGCCCGGCTCGGCGCCACCGCGGCCGCCGCCATTGCCCACCACGCGGGCGCTCGCGCGGCGGTGGTCTTCCTGCGCCACGTGCGAGACGGCTTCCGCGCCGACGGCTCCCACGGCTTCTCCGACGAGCCCTCCGCACGCACCGCGGCCCACGCACTGCGGCCCCACCTCGCGCGCGTGACCGCGGAGGCGCCGCTCGCGCTGCGGGACCTCGCCGGCTTTCCCCATGCGGTGGTCCTCGCCGCGCCGGAGGGCGACGAGCTGTGGGGCCACGCCGCGTTGCTCTTCGACGGCCCGCCGCTCTCCTCGGGGATCGCCACCGCGCAGTTCCTCGCGCGCTACCTCGGGCTCGCGGCGCGCAACCTCGGTCGGTTCGCGGAGGTGGAGGACCTCGCGTACCTCGACGACCTCACCCACCTCTTCAACGTGCGCTACCTGCACCAGGTCCTCGAACGCGAGGTCGAGCACGCGCGCGCGCAGGGCGGGAGCTTCAGCCTCCTCTTCCTCGACCTCGACCGCTTCAAGGCGGTGAACGACACGCACGGGCACCAGACCGGTTCGCGCCTGCTGGTGGAGGTGGCGAAGCTCATCAGCGGCTGCGTCCGCGAGCAGGACGTGGCGGTGCGCTACGGCGGCGACGAGTACGTCGTCCTCCTCCGCGGAACCGACAGCGGCGGCGCGCTGAAGGTCGCCGAGCGGATCCGGCGCACGGTGGAGGCGCACCCCTTCCTCTCTCGCGAGGGCCTCGGGCTGCACCTGACCACCTGCATCGGCGTGGCCACCTTCCCCGAGCACGCGGAGGACAAGGGGAAGCTGATCGACTTCGCCGATCGCGCGATGTACCGCGGCAAGAAGACGACGCGGAACGTGGTGTACATGGCCGCCCGGGGACTCGAGGCCACGCCACCCGAGCGCCACAGCGAGCAGACCGGCGGGCCGCCCGACGACGAGCGGTGAGCGGACAGCGGTGAGAGAGGAGAGCGCCGGGCAGCGACGGCGCTACTTCGCGCCGGTGCAGATCCAATCCTTGAAGAGCTTGCGCTGCTCGTCGCTGAGCGCGCCACCCTGCGGCATCGGCCCGCCCACGCGGGTGCCGTCCGGTGCGGAGTAGCGGGGCGAGCCGCCGCTGATCTTGATGAACAGCGTGCTGTTCTCCGGCTTGTTCGCCTCGACGACCTTCACCGTGCCCGGGTACGCGCTGTCCGCGCCCACCGCCGCGCGCAGCATCGCCGCGTCGTCCGCGAAGAAGGTCGTGCCCATCTGCCCGGTGGTGTGGCAGCTCGCGCAGTTGTCCGCGAACACGTCGGTGTACACCTGCTCCGCCGTCACCTCGGCGTGCCCGTCACCGCAGGCAAGCTCGCTCTTGCCCGCGTCGGTTCCGCCGCCCTCGCCGCCGTTCTCCTCGCCGGGGCCGCAGCCCGCGCCGAGAGAGCCGAGCGACAGGCCCGCGACCGCGAGCGCCACCGTGAGCACTGACTTCCGCAGCATCAGCGCAGCCCGCCCACCGTCAGCGTCTTCGGCGGCGGGACGTCCTCCATGCCGCCGCCACCCTCCGCCGCCTCCACCTCGTCGTGCGAGGCGCCGCTGACGATGAGCCGGTACTTCGTCGGCGCCTCGTCGTCGTGCTTCGCCTGCTGCGGATCGAGCCTGCGGATGAGCTGCCAGAAGAGCGAGGCGTGCTCGCGCTCCTCGTCCATCACGTGCCGGATGATCGCCTTCGCCTCTTCGTTGTCCGTGGCGTCGATGTGCGCCGCGTAGAGGTTGATCGCGTCGAGCTCCGCCTCGATGTTCAACCGGATCGCCCGCGCGAGCTCCGTGTCGGTGAGCTTCCGCGGCGGGGTCATGGAGTGGAACGGCGGCGTCTGCGGCATGGCGTCCTCGCGGGTGATGAGACCCGGCGAGAATGTTTGGCCCCCCCAGCGCGGTCAACTTCAAATGCAGAACCCCGGCCGCGCGGTGTGCGCTGGCCGGGGCTCTTCACAGCAGGGGGATGCTGCGACGGTGGACTAGTAGTCCATGTCCTCGCCGCCGTACTCCGGCATGCCGCCGCCGTTGCCGCCCTTGCCCTTCTTCTTCGGCTTCTCCGCCACCATCGCCTCGGTGGTGAGCAGCAGCGACGCCACCGACGCGGCGTTCTGCAGCGCGGTGCGGGAGACCTTCGTCGGATCGATCACGCCGGCCGCCTCGAGATCCTCGAAGACCTCCGAGCGCGCGTTGAAGCCGAACGCGCCCTTGCCCTCGCGGATCTTGTTGATGACCACCGCGCCCTCCATGCCGGCGTTGGTGGCGATCTTCCGCGCCGGCTCCTCCAGCGCGCGGCGGATGATGTCCACGCCGAACTTCTGCTCACCCTCGGCCTTCATGCCGTCGAGCGCCATCGCGCAGCGCAGGTAGGCCACGCCGCCGCCGGGGACGATGCCCTCCTCCACCGCGGCGCGGGTCGCGTGCAGCGCGTCCTCCACGCGGGCCTTCTTCTCCTTCATCTCCGTCTCGGTCGCCGCGCCGACGTGGATCACCGCCACGCCGCCCACGAGCTTCGCCAGGCGCTCCTGGAGCTTCTCGCGGTCGTAGTCGGACGTCGTCTCCTCGATCTGCGCGCGGATGAGCTTGATGCGGCCCTCGATGTCCGCCTTCTTGCCCGCGCCGTCGACGACGGTGGTGTTGTCCTTGTCGATGACCACCCGCTTCGCCCGGCCGAGGTCGTTGAGGGTGAGGCTCTCGAGCTTGATGCCGAGCTCCTCCGCCACCACCTGACCGCCGGTCAGCGTGGCGATGTCCTTGAGCATCTCCTTGCGGCGGTCACCGAAGCCCGGCGCCTTCACCGCCGCCACGTTCAGCACGCCGCGGAGCTTGTTCACCACGAGGGTGGCCAGCGCCTCGCCCTCGATCTCCTCGGCGATGATGAGCAGCGGCTTGCCCGCGCGCGCGACCTGCTCGAGCAGCGGGATCATGTCCTGCATCACGCTGATCTTCTTCTCCGAGATGAGGATGAACGGGTCGTCCAAAGACACCTCCATCCGCTCGCGGTTGGTGACGAAGTACGGCGAGAGGTAGCCGCGGTCGAACTGCATGCCCTCGACCACCTCGAGCGTGGTCTCGAGGCCCTTCGCCTCCTCGACCGTGATCACGCCCTCCTTGCCGACCTTCTCCATCGCCTCGGCGATGATGTTGCCGATGGTGTCGTCCCCGTTCGCGGAGATGATGCCCACCTGCGCGATGTCCTGCTTGTTCTTCGTGGGCTTGGAGAGCTTCTTCAGCTCACCGACGACGACCTCCACCGCCGCGTCGATGCCGCGCTTGAGGTCCATGGGGTTGTGGCCGGCCGCCACCAGCTTGAGGCCCTCCTCGTAGATCGCGCGGGCGAGCACGGTCGCGGTGGTGGTGCCGTCACCGGCCTTGTCGGAGGTCTTCGACGCGACCTCCTTCACCATCTGCGCGCCCATGTTCTCGAAGCGGTTCTCGAGGTCGATCTCCTTGGCCACGGTCACGCCGTCCTTCGTCACCGTGGGCGACCCGAACGACTTCTCGATCACCACGTTCCGGCCCTTCGGACCGAGGGTGACCGCCACCGCGTCCGCCAGGATCCGAACCCCGCGCAAGATCTCCTCGCGGGCGCCCTGGTGGAAGTGAATCTCCTTCGCTGCCATGTCCAACCTCCTGATTTTGCTCTGACTTCTGGGGGAATGGCCGTTAGCACTCGGCCAAAGCGAGCGCCAACCTAAGGGACGCGCGCTTTTTGTCAATGCGCTCCCCGAACTGTCTGCGGACGCCGGCGGTCCTGTCCCCTTCCGGACGGTGCAACGCGTTGACAAGCGGGGGCCGCATCCCTACAGGGTCGCCGCATGAACCCGCGGGCAGACCCCCTCATCGATCAGGCGGCCACGGCTTTCGAGCAGGGCGACTTCGAACGCGCGGTGGCGCTGACGACGGACGCGCTGAAGGCCCAGCCGAAGAACGCCGACGCGCTCCACCTGCGGGCCGCCGCCCACTTCGAGGCCGGCGAGCTCGACCGGTCGCTGGAGGACTGGCGCGCCGCGCACAAGCTCGCGCCGGACGATCTGGAGGTGCTGCTGGGGCTGTGCGACCTGCTGCTCGTCCACCACGGCGAGGAGCGGGAGCGGGTGGAGGAGGCGCTGGGCCTCTGCGAGCGCGGCGCGAAGCGGGCGGCAAAGGCGGACGACGTGGAGCTGGAGTTCGAGTTCCTTCTCCTCGCGGGCACGGGACTCAACCAGCTCGGCGAGTGCAAGCGGGGCCTCGAGGTGCTCGACCGCGCGCAGGCCCTCTGTCCCGGGTCCACCGACGCGGCGCTGGAGCGCGGCATCGCCCTGTTCGAGCTGTGCCGGTTCGACGACGCGAAGCGCGTGTTCGAGGAGGTGCTGCAGAAGGAGCCGGCCGATCCCTTCGCCCTCCATCACCTCGGGCTGCTCGCCGAGCGCCGCGGAGAATTGGCCGCGGCAAAGGATCACTTCGAGCGCGCGCAGCGGCTGGCGCCGGACGACTTCCCGCCCCCGGTGACGCTGCCGGACGGAGACTTCGACGCGGCGGTGGAGGACGCCATTGCGCGGTTGCCGGACAACGTGCGCGAGTACCTCGACAACACGACGATCGCGGTGGAGCCGCTGCCCTCGGACGAGGACCTGACCTCCGACGAGCCGCCGCTCTCCCCCACCATCCTCGGCGTGTTCCGCGGGACGCCGGTGGGCGAGCGCAGCGTGACCAACGCGTTCGATCACGTGCCGGCGCAGATCTGCCTCTACCAGCGCAACCTCGAGCGCTTCGCGAGGACGCGGGAGGAGCTGCTCGAGCAGATCGGGATCACGATCATGCACGAGGTCGGGCACCTCATCGGGCTCGACGAGCACGACCTCTGGGAGCGCGGGCTGGAGTAGCGTTCGGCGGTCGGTAGGACAGAGGAATCGAACCTCCCGAACGCTGCTCGCGCAGCATCCCGCCGGTTTTGAAGACCGGGCCGACCACCAGGATCGGACGTCCTACCGCCTGCCCTTCTCTCGCAGCGCCCCTCGCCCGTCAACGGGGCGCTGGTGACCCGTGGGCTACTCGCCGAGCACGGCGGCGGCGCAGCGCCGGAGCTCCGCGTAGTCGAACGGGAACTCGAGCACGCACGCCACCCCGAGCGTCACCGCCTCCTCCACCAGCGCGTGGTCGTCCTTTCCGCAGAGGAGGATCACCGGCGTGTCCTGATCGAACCGGCGCAGGCGCTGGAGGATGTTCAGCCCGCTCCAGCGCGGCAGACAGACCTCGAGGATGATCAGATCCGGCGCGCGCGGCTGCGGCCCGGTGAGGCTCTGCACGAGGCCTGCGACGAGCTCCGCCCCGTCACCGGCCTCCACCACGTCGTGCCCGTCGAGCCTCAGCGTGGTGCAGATGAGGTCCCGCATCCGCGGATCGCCTTCGGCAACGAAGATGCGTCGTGGTCTGTCCAGCCCTCCGCGTCGCGCGCGCTCCAGCGTGCGCTTCGTCTCCAACGTCGTCTCGAACATCTCCAACCCCCCCGGGTCGTCGGCCGAAGCCCCGCGGCCGAAGGAGCTGTTCGCATACGGCGTGCCGCGGTCCCGCCCTCCGGAACTGCCCGCTCTCACTGTGGCGGGAGCACGGGGAGCGCCTGCACCGTGGGGCACTTCGTCTTGCGCCCGCGGCGCGCCCCGTCACCCCGGCACGCCGGACAGTGCGGCTCGACTATTCGGCTGTACCCGTCGCAACCACCGGCGCGGCCCCGTTCCCACCTCCGCCGAAGGGATCCTGCACGTCGTTGCGCGGGGTGCGGCGCACGTGCTCGGAGGGAACGCCGTACTGCTCGAGCCGCCGGTAGAGCGTCTTCCGATCCACCCCGAGCACGCGAGAAGCGACGGTGCGGCTGCCGCCCACGGTCTCGAGCACGTGGAGGATGTAGCGGCGCTCGAGCTCCGAGAGCGGCACCAGCTCCTCCATCGTCGCGCGCTGGGTGAGCATCTGCCAGCCGCGGTAGTTGCGGATGCGCTCGGGGAGGTCCTCCACCATGATCTGCTCGAAGCCGGTGAGCGCCACCGCGTGCTCCATGCAGTTGTGCAGCTCGCGGATGTTTCCCGGCCAGTGCCAGGCCAGAAGCCGCTCCGCCGCCGCCGGCGAGAGGCCCACGACGTTCTTCCGCGTGCGCTGCGCGAACTGGGCAATGAAGCGCTGCGCGAGCAGCAGCACGTCCTTTCCGCGCGAACGCAGCGGCGGCAGCTCCACGCTGATCACGTTGAGGCGGTAGTAGAGGTCCTCGCGGAAGCGGCCCTGCGCCACGAGCTGCTCGAGGTTCTGGTTCGTCGCCGCCACCAGCCGCGCGTCGAACGGGACCTCCTGATCGCTCCCCACCGGGCGCACCCGCCGCTCCTGCAGTGCGCGCAGGAGCTTGGGCTGCAGCGAGAGCGGGAGCTCGCCAATCTCGTCGAGGAAGAGGGTGCCGCCCTCGGCCCGCGCGAAGAGGCCGGTGCGGGCGGTGCGCGCGTCGGTGAAGGCGCCTCGGGCGTGGCCGAAGAGCTCGCTCTCCAGCAGCGCCTCCGGCATCGCCGCGCAGTTCACCGCCACCAGCGGTCCGTCCTTGCGCCGGCTCTTGCGGTGCAGCGCGCGGGCCACGAGCTCCTTGCCGGTGCCGCTCTCGCCGGTGATGAGCACCGACGCATCCGACGCCGCCACCCGCTCCACGAGTTCCGCCACGCGCCGCAGGGCCGGGCTGTCGCCGACGAGCTCTTCGTCCCCCGCGCCTTCGGGGTGCAGCACGCGGCGCAGGCGCTTCACCTCTTCGCGCAGGAGCCGGTGGCGCACCGCGCGCTCGACGACCATGCCCATCTGATCCGCGTCGAACGGCTTGACCACGAAGTCCCACGCGCCCGCGCGGATGGCCGCCACCGCGGTGTCCACCGTGGCGTGACCGGTGACGAGCACCACCGGGGTGTCCGGACGGTTGGTGGCGAGCCGCTCGCACAGCTCGAGGCCGTTGCAGCCCGGCATCACCAGATCCGTGAGCACCACGTCGTAGTCCGTGTGCAGCGCCAGCTCCAACGCCTCGCGCCCGTCCAGCCGGACCTCCACCTCGAAGCCGCGCCGGCGAAGGATGTGCGCCAGCATCTCCGCCGCGGCCGCGTCGTCTTCGATGAGCAGCACCCGTGCCGCCACCGACGTCTTCTCCATCATCGTGACCCCCCGGTACACGAACGCGCATGTGGCGCGATTCGGGGCAACTCTCACGCCGCGTCGCGTCGGCCACAAGCTGCCCCCCAATGCATGCGCCGGAGGGCGATCGCCGCAGTGCTCAGCGGCGCGCGCTCTGCGTTCGCCCGCCTGCCCAGGCCGTCCAAATCGACCGTCTTGCGCGGTCGCGATCCTGCGCTACCTCAAAGTCGTACGGAGGAGAGCAAACGCGAGACGGCGCGGAGGCACCGCGCCCCAACCAGAGGAGGAAGTCATGGCCATCATCCGTCGCACCGGCGCTCCGGCGCCCACCCGCACTGCCGGGATCGATCCCTTCGAGATGATGAGGGAGATGTTGAGCTGGGATCCGCTCACCGAGTTCGGCCGCACGGGCGGCCGCGCGCTGGCGGACTTCACGCCCCAGTTCGAGGTGAAGGAGACGAAGGACGCGTTCGTGTTCAAGGCGGACCTGCCGGGCGTGAAGGAGAGCGACCTCGAGGTGTCGCTGCAGGACAACCGGCTGACGATCAGCGGCAAGCGCGAAGAGGAGAAGCGCGACGAGAACGACACCTGGTACGCCTACGAGCGGTCGTTCGGCTCCTTCAGCCGCAGCTTCACGCTGCCGCGCGAGGCAGACGCCAACGCGTGTGATGCCGCGCTGGAGAACGGCGTGCTCACCGTGCGCCTCGGCAAGCGCGCGGAGGCGCAGCCGCGACGCATCGACGTGAAGAGCGAAGGAAGCCGCCAGGCGGACAAGGGCGCGAAGGCCTAGTCCCACCTCACGGCAATGCTGGTCCGGGCGCGCGCACGCCGGTAAGCTCTGCCGGTCGTGAGCGCGCCCGCTTCCATTCAGGACTCCCGCCCTGCGTTCCGGGTGCGCAATGCCCGTCGCGGGGATGCCGAGGCGCTCGCCTCGCTGCTCGCCGAGCTCGGGTATCCGGGGTCCGCGGATCAGGCGACCATCCACTGGGTGATCAGCCATCCGGAGATCGAGGTCATCGTCGCCGCGGACAACCACGACAAGGCGATGGGCATGGTCACGTTCTCGCACCGCCCGCAGCTGCGCGCGAAGGGCCGCATCGCCACCATCGAAGAGCTGGTGGTGACCGAGTCCTGGCGCGGGCGCGGTGTGGGACGGGAGCTGCTCAAGCGCGTGGTGGAGCGCGCGCGGTCACTCTCGGTGAAGCAGCTCGAGATGGTCACCCACAAGGGCCGCGGCGAGTTCCTCGAGGCCTTCTATCTGGCGTGTGGCTTCGAGCAGATCGACGGCGCGGTGCTCCGGCACACGGAGCTGCGGCTGGTGCTGAAGTAGCCCCCCGGCCGCGGGCTCAGCGGCCTCCGAGCGACGTCTGCAGCAGCGCCTGCAGGCGCGCGCGATCCGCCGGGTTCACGTTCTCGAAGCGCACGCCGATCGCGCCGTCGCGGACCCAGGCCACCGCGCCTTCGAGCCGCCACGCCTCACCCGCCACGTCCAGCTGGAGCTCGAGGACCGCGCCCAGCTCGTAGCGGCGCCGCGTGCGCAGGCAGAGCCCTCCGGCGGAGAGGTTCAAGGAGTACGCGCGAAGGGCGCGCGCCGCGTGCCCGGGCTCGGTGAAACGGACTTCGATCCGCGCCGCGATCCGCTCGCTCGTCCGCCTGTCCGAAGGATTTGCCACGCCTCCACCCAGCGCGCCGCTCGGCTGCCGCATATGCCGGGGAGCATACACGGGTTCGCATTACGCCCGGCAGGCCCCACCTTTGACCCTGTCGCAACCACTCACAACGGGAGGATGGGCATGCTCTTTCGACAGCTGCTTCGGGCATTGAATGGTGGGGGACGCCGGCGCTACCGCGGGGGCTTTGGCCGCGCGAGGTACCGCCGCGGCGGGATCGGCCTCGGGCTCTTGAACCGGTTCCTGCGGTAGGGACCGCCCCACGTCATCACGGTGGAGCCGGCAGGGCATGCGCGGCATGTCCCTGCCGCTCATCTTTCGGGCATGCACCGCAAACGCAAGGTCGCTCCGGGTTGGGAGGGGTTGCAGATCTTCGCCATCGGCCACTCCACGCACCCGATCGAGGACTTCATCGTGCTGCTCCAGTCGCACGGGGTGGCGATCCTCGCGGACATCCGCACCGTGCCGCGCTCGCGCACGAACCCCCAGTTCAACGTGGACGTGCTGGGAGGCACGCTGCGGCGCGCGGGCATCGAGCACCTGCACATCGCCGAGCTGGGCGGACTGCGGAAGCGGATGCCGGACTCGCCCAACGGCGCGTGGCGGAACAGGAGCTTCCAGGGCTACGCGGACCACATGCAGACCGAGACCTTTGCGCGCGGGCTCGAGATCCTGCGGCAGACCGCGCAGCGGGGACCGACCGCGATCATGTGCGCCGAGGCCCTGCGCTGGCGCTGTCACCGGTCGCTCGTGTCCGATGCCCTCTTCGCGCGCGGCGTGGTCGTCGAGCACATCGAGAGCCGCACTCGCACGAGGCCACACCAGCCGCCCGCCTTCGCGCGGATCCGCGGGCTGAAGGTGACCTATCCGCCGGAGCTGGCGGAGGCGGCTCACGGGTGACGGTTCTTTGTTGTGTGGGCTCCTGCGCTTCAGCCCGTGCTCTTCATCCCGAACGCAACCCCGGTGACGGTCAGCGCGAGGAGCCGGCGCAGCGCCTTCGGCTTGTCGTCGTCCGGCGCACGCCGCCACTCCGGCAGGTAGCGGAGCTGGAGGTGGTTCAGCGGATCGACGTAGGGGTTGCGCAGCCGGATGCTCTCCGCGAGCACGGGCTGGTTCTCCAGCAGCTTGCGCCGTCCGCTGATGGCGAGCACCGAGGTCACCGCGCGGTCGTACTCCTCTTCGATGCGCGGCCACACCGCGTCGCGCACCTTCGGGTCCTCGACGAGGCCTGCGTACTGCCGCGCGATGTGCAGGTCCGTCTTCGCCAGCGACATCTCCGCGTTGTCCACCAACTGGGCGAAGAAGGGCCAGCGCGCGTACATCTCACGCAGGAGCGCGCGTTCACTGCGGCCCTCGCTGAAATCGCCGAGCGCGGTGCCGAGGCCGTACCAGGCGGAGATGAGGTGCCTCGACTGCGTCCACGAGAAGACCCACGGGATCGCGCGCAGCTGGCGGAGGTCGTTCGTCTTCTTGCGGCGGCTGGGGCGTGAGCCGTATCGCAGGTGCTCGATGAGGTCGATCGGCGTGGCCTGGCGGAAGTAGAGCGGGAGCTCCGGCGTGCCGTACACCAGCGCCTGGTAGGCCTCCCGGCTGCGTTCGGCGAGCCGCTCCAGACAGCCCTCCCACTTCAGAGCGAGCTTCTCCTTCGGCGCGGTCTCCGGAAGGCAATAGGCCGCGATCACCGCCGAGGCGAGCTGCTCGAGGTTGCGCTGCGCGATGACCGGATTCGTGTACTTCAGCGAGATGACCTCGCCCTGCTCGGTGATGCGGATCAAGCCGCCGTGCGACGCGTGGGGCTGCGCGCGCAGCGACCGATGGCTCTGGCCACCGCCGCGGTCGATCGAGCCGCCCTTGCCGTGGAAGAGGCGCAGCCGGACACCGTGTGCATCCGCGAGCTCCGCGAGCTCTCGCTGCGCGCGGAAGAGATAGAAGTTCGCCGCGAGATACCCGCCGTCCTTGTTCGAGTCGGAGTACCCGAGCATCACCTCCTGCACCCCGCCCCGCTCCTTCAGATGCGCGCGGTAGGAGGCGTCGCTCCACAGCGCCTCCATGATCGCGCGGGAGCGCTCGAGGTCGCCGACGGTCTCGAAGAGCGGGATGACGTCCAGCGCGGTCACGCCCTTCGCCTCCGCGCGCGCGAGCAACCCCTGCAGCTGCGACTCGCGGGTGGTCATGCTCAGCACGAACCGGTGCGCGGCCGCCTCGCCGTGACGGCGCTGGATGTCGCGCAGGGCCTCGAGCTGCGCGTCGATGTCCTCGGGGGTGTCGTCGAGCTTGCCGGCGTCCTCCCGGAAGTCGAGCTCCGCGAGGTGCAGCCCAAAGGTGCGCACCTTCTCCACCAGCGACGCCACCCTCCCCTGCCGCGCCCGCTCCGCGCCGAGCGCCGCGAGCTTTCCGCGCACCTCCTCCAGCTCGGCGAGCAGCGTCTGTGCGTCCGCGCTGCCGTCCCGGTCTGGTAGTTCGTGTGCTGCGACGAGCGACATCGCCCGGCCCACCGCGTGCCGAAGGTGCTCGTCCGGTTGACCCTGCGCGTCCACCTCGTCTTCCGGCGCGCACGGGAGGGTGGGCACCGCATGCGAGACTTCGTCGATCAGCGCGCGCAGCTCCTTCAGATAGTGGTCCCGCACCGTGCGCGCGTGCATGTCCGCGGTCTCGCGGCTCACGTCGGGGGTGACGAACGGGTTGCCGTCTCTGTCGCCGCCGACCCAGCTCGCGAAGGTGAGGAAGGCGCGCTCGCGGCGGACGGAGGGATAGGCCTTCGCCAGCTCGCGATCGAAGGTGCGGTAGAAGCGCGTGGCCGCTTCGAAGATCGCGTGCTCGAAGAAGAAGACCGCGTTGCGGACCTCGTCGAGCGGAGTCAGCGCGTGGTCGCGGACCTCCTCGGTGTGCCACAGCGTCTCGAGCACCTCGTCGGTCGAGTCCGGATCCCGCGCGAGCCGGAGGACGTGGTTCTGCACCGTGCGCCGCTTCGCCTCCGTGGGGTGCGCGGTGAGCACCGGCTCGATGGAGAGCGCGCGCAGACACGCCTCCACCCTCTCCTTCGGCACGCGCCTTCGCCGCAGCTCCGAGAAGAGCGCCGCCAGCGAGCGCGCAGGTGCGGGACGGGCCTCGAGGTGTCTGGCGCGCGCACGCTCCTCGGCGAGGTTCACCAGCTGGAAGAAGAGGCTGAACGCATGGGCGACGGAGAGCGCCTCCGCGTCGCTCAACGCAGCGACCCGCTTGCGCAGCCGGCGCAGCGCCGCGTCCCCTCCGCCCTTTCGCACGTCGCGCGAGAGCTGACGGATGTCCTCGACCGCGCGGAACACCTTCGACCCCTCCTGCTCGCGCACGATGTCGCCCAGGCGGGTGGTCAGGTACCGCACCTCGCTGCGCAGCTCAGCGTCCATGCCCCCGAGTTAGCCGCGCCGCGTGCGCGTGAGGCCCGTCTCTGCGGTGCGAGTTGAGTCGTGAACGTGACCGGCTGTCGGCAAGCCGCCGAGCCTGACCGGCGAGCGGGCGAGGGTTCACGTTTCACTGGGCGAGAGCGGAGGCTGCCGGCGGCCTCGCTTGCGCCGGTCGATGCGCGCGTTAAGCAAAAAGCATGACCGAGCTGACCATCACGCGGAACGCAGACGACTCGGCGGACTTCGAGCTGCCCGGGGGATGCCTCTCCTGTGGCGGGCCGCTCGCGGTGCGCGTGACGCCGGCGGGCGCAGCGGGTTGCTGCGTCGCCTGCCGCCTCATCTCGAGGCCGCACGTGGAGCTGAAGGGGACGTCGCTCCAGGTCGGCTACGTGCCGGCGGGAGAGGCTTAGCGATCCTCTTGCCTAGGTCCCGATCCGCCGCAGGGCGATCAGCGGCCCGTTGAAGTCGCGCGGGCTCTGGGTCGGGGTCAGATCGATCTCGCAGTCGATCATCCAGTCGACCTCGCCGGTCGGGTCCATGAGCTTCTGCTGCGCGGTCCACACGCGCGGCCGCTCTTCGAAGAGGACCGTCATGTCGTTCGTGCGCGCGCGCGGCGTGAGGTCCACCGAGGCGTACTCCGCGAAGTAGCGGCCCATCTCCTCCTCCAGCTTCGCCGGCGTCCAGAGGGGTTCCGGCTCCGGCTGGTAGAGCGCGTTCGCCGCCTCCTCCCAGTCCTTCGTTGCCAGCGCCTTCAGCAAGCGGTGCAGCTCCGCGCGGATGCGGGCCTTGAACTTCTTCATGTCCCGCTGCGGATCGAAGTGCGCAGGTCCGCCCAGCCGCGCCTCGCCGGGAGCCGTCCCGGATGCAACCGCCTCCGCGTGCGCGGCTGCTTCGGCCATGACGCGCGCGGGGTCCTTCATGCGCTCCCACTCGTCGAGGAGGCTCGAGTCCACCGCGCGCAGCATCACCCGCATCTGCGCGATGATGTCCTCCACCTCTTCGTTGCGGTGCGCCTCCGGCACCGTCTGCACGAGCGTCTTGTAGACCTCGGAGAGGTAGCGCAGGAGCACGCCCTCCGAGCGCTGCAGCCCGTACTCGCGCACGTACTCGTTGAACGAATAGAAGCGCTCCACCATGTCGCGGGCGATGGACTTGGGCCGGATGTTGTCCTGGCCTACCCACGGGTGCGCGGCCTCGAAGGTGTTGAAGGTGCCGTAGATGAACTCGCGGTTCGGCTTCGGCCACTCGAGCTTCTCGAGCTCCGCCATCCGGTCGTCGTACTCCATCCCCTGCGCCTTCAGCTCCGCGACCTTGTCGCCCTTGAGCTTGTTCAGCTGCGCGTAGAGCACCACGTCCGGGTTCTCGAGGATCGACTCCACCAGCGAGAGCACGTCCATCGCGTAGGTGGGCTGCGCGGGATCGAGCAGCTGCAGCGCCTCCACGAGGTAGAGCGAGAGCGTCTGGTTCAGCGAGAACTCGCGCTGCAGATCCGGTGAGACGCGCACCCGCACGCCGTTCTCGCCCTCGCCGCGGCGGAAGAACTCGACGATGCCGGCGTTGCGCAGGGTGCGGAAGTACTGCGCCGCGGTCTTGAGGTGCCGGCGCTTGTTGTACTCGCGCTCGTGCGAACGGAGGATGAAGCCCACGAGCCGGCGGTAGCCGTCGCCCATCTCGAACGGGTCCGACTGCAGCAGGTTGAGCAGCATCCCGAAGCTGATGTCGAAGCGCGACTGCAGGGGCTCGGGCACGCCCTTCACCAGGCGCTCGAAGGTGCTCTTGTCCCAGTGCACGTAGCCCTTCTGCGGGGGCTGCTTCTTCACCACCTTCTTGCCCTGTGCGGCCTTCGCGCTGAGCTTGAGGTTTTCGATCACGTGCTCCGGCGCCTGGACGACGACGCTGCCCTCGTCGTCGAAGCCCTTGCGGCCCGCACGGCCGGCGACCTGGTGGAACTCGCGCACGCCGAGGATGCCGGTCTTCTCGCCGTCGAACTTGCACAGCTGGGTGAAGAGCACGGTGCGGATGGGGATGTTCACGCCGACGCCGAGCGTGTCGGTGCCGCTGATGATCTTGAGGTGCCCCTGCTGCGCGAGCTTCTCCACCAGAAGGCGGTACTTCGGCAAAAGCCCCGCGTGGTGCAGCCCGAGCCCGTGGCGCACGAACTTCTCCACGTCCTTGCCGAAGGGCGTGTCGAACTTGAAGCCGAACAGCGCCTGCCGGATCGCCTCCTTCTCCTCCTTCGAGCAGAAGTTCACCGACATGAGGTTCTGCGCCTCTTCCGCCGCCGAGCGCTGGGTGAAGTTGACGACGTAGACCGGGTACTTGTCGCGCTTCACCAGCTCGTCGATCGTCTCGTGGAGCGGCGTCTCGGCGTACTCGAAGTCGAGCGGCACCGGGCGCGTGCCGCTGCGGACGGAGACGACGTCGCGGCCGGTGAAGGCGGTGAGCTGCCCCTCGATCGCGGTGGTGTCGCCGAGCGTGGCGGACATGAGGAGGAACTGCGTCTTCGGCAGTCCGAGCAGCGGCAACTGCCACGCCACGCCGCGCTCCTTGTCGCCGTAGTAGTGGAACTCGTCCATCACCACGTAGTCCACCTTCGGGGCCACGTCGCGGAGCACGAGGTTCGCGAGGACCTCCGCAGTGCAGACGACGATCGGCGCCTCGCGGTTGATGCTCGCGTCGCCGGTGAGCATGCCCACGTTCTCCGCGCCGAACACGTCGCAGAGCGCGAAGAACTTCTCGTTCACCAGCGCCTTGATCGGGCAGGTGTAATACGAGGTGCGACCCTCGCTCATCGCCTTGAAGTGGAGCGCGGTGGCCACGAGCGATTTGCCGGAGCCGGTGGGCGTGGCGAGGACAACGTGCTTGCCGGAGAGCAGCTCGAGGACCGCCTCCTCCTGCGCCGGATAGAGCGACAGCCCGGTGGAGGCGACCCAGGAGACAAAGCGGTCGAGCACGTCGTCGGAGGAGGTGGCGGCGCGGTCTGCCTCCGACGGGAGGAGCGCTGCGAGGGGAGCACGGCTCATGCGCTGCGGCGTATCAAGTGTCCCGCGCACGGGCCAGCAACGCGTGAGGCCGCGGCGGCGAACGCGTGCAATGATCGCGGACGGACGGCGTAGTGCCGCGAGAGAGGAGCAGACGCGAGATGGAGAACCTGGGGCTGTGCGGCTGGATCACCTTCGGCTTCATCGTCGGCCTGATCGCGCGGGCGGTCACGCCGGGCGAGCAGAGGATGGGCTGCATCGCGACGACGCTGCTGGGGATCGCGGGCGCGTTCACCGGCGGGTTCCTGGGGAACCTCCTCAGTGGCGGTCCGCTCTTCAACCTGCGCGCGGCCGGGTGGATCGGCTCGGTGATCGGCGCGGTGGTGCTGCTCTTCGTCGCCGGCGCGATGAACAAGAACCGCGGCAACCGCTCGTTGCCGCGGTGAGCTGAACCCCGCCCGAGGCGCTACGCCTGCGCGGGCCCGTCGCCGGCCTTCGCCTTCTGCGCGGCGATCTCCTTGCGGACGTCGTCCATGTTGAGGTCGCGCATCTTCTTCACCAGCTCCTCGAGCTGCGGCTTCGGCAGCGCGCCCGGCTGCGCGTAGAGGAGCACGCCGTCGCGGAAGGCCATCAGCGTGGGGATGGAGCGGATGTTGAAGGCGCCCGCGAGCTGCTGCTGCTCGTCGGTGTTGATCTTCGCGAAGACGACGTCCGTGTTCTCCGCCGCCACCGCGTCGTAGGTCGGCGCGAACGCGCGGCAGGGACCGCACCAGGGCGCCCACCAGTCGATGAGGACCATCCCCTCCTTCGTCACCGTCTCCTCGAACTTCTCCACCGTCAGATCGATCGGGCCAGCCATCCGTCCTCCGCGTGCCTCTGTGCGCGACGTGCGCGCGTGGTGTGTGCGTGTGTACCGGTCTTGGCGCTTAACGTTGCGGACGGAAGGTCGCCAGCGGAAGTTCGCTGCGGTGCGGCACGCGGCGACCCGCGCGATAGGGCGCGAATGTGTGCCTGCTCGCCTGGGCTTTTCCTTTCCGAGGTGCCCGCGCGTAACATGGCGGCTGGTCCACGTTCGGTCGACGGGGGTACGACCGGGAGAACGCCATGTCCACGTACACGGTGCAGCCGGGCGATACCCTCGCCAGCGTCGCGCGCGCCCTGCTCGGCTCCGTCGGTCGCTGGCGCGAGCTGCAGCTCTACAACCTCGCGCTGTTGAAGGACCCGGCGAACTTCGCGCCGGGGATGGTGCTCCGCCTCCCTCCGGGCGCCGCGATCCCCGCGCGTTCGGCGCCTTCCGCGAAGCCGACCCGCAGCCGCGAGGGACGCGTGCGTGCGGTGGCGAGATCCTGGAAGCGGCCGCAGACGCCGTAGCGAACGACGCTCATGGGCAGAGAGCTGGAGGCGCTGCGGCGCGCAGCAGGCGTGACCCGTGTGGCGCGCGTGACCGGGCTCGACCGGACGGGGATCGAGGTCGCGTGTGCGGTGCGTCCGACGGGACACGTGCTGCAGGTGAGCAACGGGAAGGGCCTGAGCTGGGAGGACGCCGAGCGCGGTGCGGTGATGGAGGCGGTGGAGCTTCACGCTGCCGAGACCGTGCGCGCCGCGTCGTTGCGCTGGGCGAGCGCGGAGGAGCTGGAGGCCGAGTCCACCTTCGTGGTCCGCGCTGACGAGCTGGGATCGGCGGGCGCGGTCGCTGACGAGGCGCTGTCGGCGGGCGCGGCCGTGTTCGCGGATCTGGAGACGCGGATGGCCTGGCGCGAGGGCGTCGAGCTGCTGCGGGGCGGTCGCGCGTTCGTGCCGGCGCAGGCGGTCCACTGTCCGCCGCAGGGTGTGGACCTCGGCGCGGTTGCGATCGGCTGGACGACGAACGGAATGGGCGCGCACACGACGAGCAGGGATGCGGCGCTGCTGCATGCGCTGCTCGAGGCGTGTGAGCGCGATCAGCTCGCGCGGGTGGCAACGGAGGGACTCGACGCGCAGCTGTTGATCGAGCGCCGCCTCGCGCCGGATGCGCGGGTGTTGCCCCGAACGCTGGAGCTCGTCCGGAAGCTGGAGAAGGCGGGCTTCGACGTGGCGCTGCTGGACCTCGCGCCGGAGAGTGACGAGCCGGGTGCCCTGGATCTTCCGGTGGCGGGCGCGCTGCTGGTGGATCGCGAGGCAGGTCCGATCCCCCTCACCGCCGGATACGCGTGCCGCTTGTCGCGTGACGAAGCGTTCCTCGCCGCGGTGCTGGAGGCGGCGCAGTCACGGCTCACCGACATCCACGGCGCGCGCGAGGACATCACGCACGAGGGACAGGCACGACGCGAGCAGTCGCTTCAGGTCGCTGCCCTCCTCCGCTCTTCCGGGGCGGTGCGTCTGCCTTCGCAGCTGCCAAAGGATGTGCGCGCCCTGACGCCCGAAGCCGCGGTCTCTCGGGTGCTTCAACGCATCCGGCGCGCAGGCGGCGAGCAGGTCGTCGCGGTGGACGTCGCAGAAGGCACCGTGCCCGCGCAGGTGGTGAAGGTCGTGGTGCCCTCGTTCCTCCTCTCCACGCTGCTGCTCTGACGCGGGTAAGGTGGGCGCATGGCTCCCCTGCTCGCTCTCGTTGCCGCAGTCGCCGTGTCGCAGTCGCCGGACTTCGTGGATGCCGAAGGAAGCACGGGCGCCGCGGAGCAACACGTGCTCGCCGCGGGTGGATGGATCTATCGCTCGTCGAAGGGCGGGGAGCTGCAGCTCGTCGCGGGTGCAGGTGGAGCAGCCTCCTCGTTGACGCAATGTGACGCCAACACGGTGGTGATCGCGGGACGGCGCGGGTTGCTGCGCGTGGTGAAGGGCGCGCAGGTGGAGTCGCGTGAAGCGGGCGGCTCGGATCTCTGGGACGCCGCCAGCGACGGTTGCGCGGATGTGGTCGTCGTCGGTGACGCGGGCATCTGGCAGCTCGATGTCGCGGCGGGTTCAGCGCGGGCGGTGAAGGACGTCCCGGCGGTCCCGCTCTACGGCGTGTCGGTCCGAAGCGGCTGGGCAACTGCGGTCGGAGCAAAGGGCACGGTCCTGCAGCGGGCGGTCACGCGCAGCGGAATCGGAACGAGCTGGAAGGCCATTCCGTCGCAGACCTCGGCCACGCTGCTCGCGGTTCACGCGCGCGCAGACGGGGGCATCGTCGTCGCAGGTGAAGGTGGGCTCTGGCGCGGCGATGGCCGAGGCCTCACCCAGATGTGGCAGGACGAGCGCGAGGTCTTCCTCCGCCTCGCCTTCGCCGACGATGAGACGGGCATCGCGGTGGGCCAGAGCTCAGTCCTCGTGACCTGGAACGGCGGGCGCACGTGGACGCGGTTCGACAAGAGCGGGTGGCTCGCGGCGGCGCCGGTGACGAAGGCGCTCTTCTTCCTCTACGGGCGTGACGGCGCCATCGAGCGCTTCGAGGTGCGTGAACCTCCGAAGGGTGCGGTGCAGCCTCCGCGCGTTGCCGCAGCGCCGCAGAAGCCCGAGGTGAAGCCAGTCGCGCAGGAGAAGCCGAGCGCCGCTGCGGCGCCGGTGAAGGAGCCTGGGCCACAGCTCGAGCCCGTGCAGGCGAAGCCGGCAACCGCGGAGACGCCCGCGTCGTGCCGCCAGCCGATCCAGCTCGATGGCGTGCGCGGGCCGGGCTTCGTGGACATCGAGCGCGTGAGCGACGGCTTCATCCTCGCGGGCGCTGACGGCACGGTGCGTCGCTATCGCGGCGAGAAGATGGAGACGCTGGTGAAGACGGGCGTGCCAATGCTCGGCGTGGCGGCGGACGCGAAGAACGTGCAGCTGACGGTGGTCGGCTTCGGGAAGCTCGCGCACTCGATCAACGGTGGTCGCAGCTGGCGCGTTGAGGAGACGCCCGAGGGCGCGACGGTCTTCGCGGCCGCGTACGCGGGACGCACCCTGTTCGTGTTCGATGATCGCGGCCGCGCGCACCGGAGGACGGACGGTGGCAAGTGGTTGCCGGTCACCCTTCCCCGCCGCGCGACCTTCTTCAGCGCGTCTTTCGCGGATGACCGCCGAGGCTACGTGGTCGGCCAGTGCGGCACGCTGCTCGCCACGCGGGATGGAGGAACGACCTGGGCCGCGCTGCCCACGCCGGACGACTCGCTGCAGGACGTGCTCGCTGTGGGCGACAAGCTCTACGTGTCCTCGCTCAGCGGCGTCTTCCAGTCGGACGACGGCGGCGACACGTGGAGGCGTGCGCTGAAGGTCCGCAACTGCATCCGGTTCGCGGAGCACGAGGGCGAGGTGGCGATCGCATGTGGTGACCTGGGGCAGCCGCTCTGGCTGGCCTCTCGCGGATCAGAGGCCGGCTTCGAGAAGGTGCAGCTCGACCGCGTCGTCCATCTGCTGCTCGCGACCGCATTCGACACCGACGGTTCGCTCGTCGCGGTGGGCCCGTCGGAGATCGTCGTGCGCGCGCAGGGAAAGAAGGGCCTCGTGGCATACGACTCGGAGGAGAGCCGCAAGGGGCTCGCGCGCGCGAGCTGGCTCTGGAACGAGCTGCGCAAAGAGGAGCGCACCAAGCCGGCTTCGGTCGTGCAGGTGCCGGCACCGTGAGGGGGATCGCATTCCTCGGGCCGTCGCTGCCGGCGGATGAAGCGCGCGTGCTCGCGCCCTCGTTCGAGATCCGCGGTCCCGCGAGGCAGGGTGATCTCTGGCGGGCGCTCGAGGCGCGGCCGAAGGTCATTGCGCTGATCGACGGCGTCTTCGAATCCGAGCCTTCGGTGTGGCACCACGAGATCCTCGCGGCGCTGAGTGCGGGCGTGCGCGTGTTCGGGGCCTCGAGCATGGGCGCGTTGCGCGCGGCGGAGCTGCACACCTACGGGATGGAGGGCGTGGGCGAGATCTTCGCCGCCTTCCGTGACGGCCGGCTGACCGGCGACGACGAGGTGGCGCTGCTCCACGCGGACGCAGAGTTCGGGTGGCGCGGGATGACCGTCCCACTGGTGAACGTGCGGCACACCGCGCAGGAGGCGCTGCGCGCGCAGAAGCTCTCTCCGGCGAAGGCGCGGCGGCTCGTGCAGGTTGCGGCGGCGATGTCCTTCCGCGACCGGACGTGGCGGCACGTGCTCGAAACGGCCGGCTTGTCACCGACCGCAAAGGACTCGAAGGGCCTGCCGCTGGTGGACCTCAAGGCGAAGGACGCGCGGGCGTGTCTGAAGCTCGCGGAGAAGGCGGTGCGACCGAGGACGAGGCGCTCTTCTCGTTCGACTTCGGGAGCTGAGGGAGTGCCCCCTCGCGTGGCGCAGGGCTCTTCGCTGGTGCGGCTGCGGCGGCTGCAGGGATCTGCGAATGCCGCTCAGGTCATGCCGTCACTCCGAGCGCGCAGCGATGCGGACGAGCTGGCGGCGCGAGGGCTGCGGAGGATGTTGCTCTCCGCCTGGGCGCGTTCTCGCGGCCTGACGATCGATCCCGCGGCAGTGGCGGCCGAGCGAGCACAGTGGCTCGACGAGCGCCTGACCCCTGCAGAGCGGGACGACGACGATGCGGTGGAGGCGTTTCTTCGTGTGCTGGGCCTCGACGACGCGTCGCTGCACGTGCTGATGGAGGACGTGCTGCTCGAGCGCGCGGTGCTGCAGGACTCGCAGCGCTGGGTCTCGGACGGGCCGGCCTACGACGAGGCGCTCGCCGCCGAGGCGAAGCTTTCCGGTGTATGGGCGAAAGTGCGCACGCTCCGCTGAGCTCACGGAACTGTGGCGTCTCGCCGTTTGGCTCCCTCGTGGTCGATCACCTCGTCACCGCGCAGGTGAGCATCGACGGCGTGCTCGTCGCGTCTCCCTGGCCGTGCGAGGGAGCCGGTCGGTTGAACGCGCGGTCCGACCTCGGCTATCCAGCAGCGCAATGCCAGGTCACACGCTCGAGACGTTCGCCCACGCGCTGGAGGCGGCCGTCGCGCGGCTCGCACCGGTGACAGCCGACACCCTCACCGCCTCCGGGGTCCTGCTCACGCCGGCGCAGGTCCCCGAGCGGTTCCGGGTGAGCTTCGGGAAGACGTTCCGCATCGAGACCGAACGCTGGCTCCGGCCGCGCAACGTCGCGGAGCTCGCGCAGTGCGTACGGCTCGCGGAGCTGGAGGGCCGGTCGCTGAAGGCGATCGGCTCGCTGTGCACCTGGTCGCCCGCGGCGAGGCCCGACGACGGTGGCTACGCGCTCATCACCGAAGCGCTGGATGGCGTCGCCGATCCCGAGTGGCCGCTGCTTCGAATCACGCAGGCGCCTCCGCCCCCTGAAGCGCAGGAGACGCTCCAGAACGCGCAGGTTCGCGACGGCAAGCACCTCATCCGCGTCGGTGCCGGTTCCACGCTGTGGGCGCTGAGCGAGGCGCTCGCCGAACGCGGCCTCGGGCTCAAGACGCTCGGCGGCTACGGCGGGGAGCGCGTGGGCGGGGCGATGTCCACCGGCACGCACGGCTCGAGCATCTTCTCCGGTCCCATCTGCGACTGGGTCCGCAGCCTCGACGTGGTGTGGCGCGGCGTGCCGGTGCGGGTCGAGCCTCGTGACGGACCGACCGATCCGGAGGCCTTCGCGCAGAGCCGCCTGCATGAGGGCTGGCTGCTGCTGCAGGACGACGAGGTCTTCCACACGGCGCGCATCAGCTACGGCACGATGGGCGTGGTCTTCTCGTACCTGATCGAGGTCGCGCCCCGCTACTTCCTCGAGGAGCGCCGCGAGCCCGTTCCGCTCTCCACCGTCCGCGACGAGATGCGCGCGGTGATCGAGGGCCGGCCGGGCAACGTCTTCGAACGCGCATGGAGCGCCGAGTTCTACTTCAACCTCTACTCGAAGGAGCCCGAGGCGCAGATGCTCGCGACCCGCGTGACGCGGACGCTCATCCCGAAGCCGTCACAGCTGTCGAAGCGCAACACGTTCGACGACAAGGTCTTCCGCTTCCTGCGCTTCTTCGGGATCGACCCCGGACGGTTCCTCTCCTCGATCTTCCGGCTCGTGCCCCAGCTGGTTCCCGTCGCACTGGCCTTCAGCATCAAGCAGCTGAACGAGACGTACGCCAACCGCGCGGACCGCGTGTACGACATGGGGTCGATCAACCTCGTGGGCACGCTGGTGCAGGAGACGGCGATTCCCGCGGAGAACTTCGACGCGTACCTCGACGAGGCCTTCGCGCTCGCGCGAGCACTCTTCGCGGACGGGATGAAGTCGCTCACCTCGCCCATCGGCGTGCGGTTCGTGAAGCCGAGCGACGCGCCGCTCGCGGTGCAGGGTACGACGTGGACAAACGCAAAGGGCCAGCAGCGGCCCGCGCGGCTGTGGGTGATGATCAACTACACGCTGACCGCCGGCACCGCGCACGGCGAGGAGCTCATGCGCGCGTTCGCGGCGCTCGGACGCAAGCATCAGGGACGCGCGCATCCGGGCAAGTACTGCTTCGACGATCACGCGCAGTGGGCAGAGCGGTGCGATCTGCCTCGGGTGCTCGCCCTGCGCGCGGTGGCCGATCCGAAAGGCACCTTCCTCAACGCGTGGAACCGGACGCTCTTCGCATTGCCGGAGGAGCGTCCAGCAGCGGCGGCGTAAGGGCGGCCTCGATTTCGGGCCCAGGCTCGGACTCGGACTCGGGCTCTGAGGCCTCATGCAGAGGCGCGGACTTCGGATACATCCCGCGCGCCTTGAGGATCCGCTCGACCATCACCGTATGAAGTTCGCGCAGTGGCTCGCCGACGTCCGGACCATCGAGCACGGTCAGCGCATCGGCGATGGCCTCGAGCGTCGAGCGTGCGTGCGGATCCGCGGAGGTGCGCAGCCGCAGCACGGCCGGCGCGGGACCGGGGACTCCCCACCTCGGCAACCGCAGGATCGGAGCGTGGTGGTGGAGCATCTTGCGCGCCTGCTTCCACGTCCCGTCGAGCACCACCAGCGTGTCGGGCTTCTCGCGCGACGGATCTCCGCTGGTGCCCCCGGGATAGAGCACCCACGAGCGCCCCTTCCCCTCGAGCAGCGCGTCCACGTCGAGCGGATGGCGCGGATACCAGTCGGCGAGCTCGAAGCGCTGCAGCGCGAGCCCGGCGATGCGCGCGGTGTTCGTCGTCTTCGGCTCCTCCATGTGGTGGCGCAGGACGACGATCCGCGTGCGGTTGTGCACCTTCGGAATGAGCGCGCAGAGGCACCAGTCCTCCATCACGCGACACGTCTTGCACCGGCCCTTGAGGTCCGGACCGCTGTGGGACCGCACGGGCGGCACTGTAACGGCTTGGGGCGATTGCGAAAGCCGCGTTATGAGCGCCCGCATGGTGGATGAGCCGGCAGTCGTAACGTGGCGCGAGCGGAGCAGCAGCGGCGAACTCCACGAGAAGGTCGCGACGTGGCGTTCGGAGAGCGGCCTGCCGCCACCTTCGCGTGAGTCGATCGCCACCGCGGACGACCGCACTACCGCGGACGCAGCCATGCGGCTCCTCCGGCAGGGGAAGTTCCTCCTCTATACGGGCGACTTCGTGAACGCGCGGCAGCTGCTCTCCGCGCTCGGACGCAGGCTGGCGAAGCGCGGGCGCGTGAACCCGGCAGCGGCGCGAAGTCCGGCGGAGATCTTCCGGCAGGAGCGGGACCTTCGCGCGGAGGAGCATCGGGTGCTGACGCGCCTGCTCGTGCCGCTCGATGCGGAGTACCGCGTGGCGCTGCGGCGAGGCATCGAGCTGCGCGCGGCCTGCGAGCCGGTGTGGGGGCCCCCGCCTTCGTCGTCGTTTTCTTCTTCGTCGTCGGAGGTGACTGCGCTGACCGTCGCCCCGCTGCGCGAGCTGCTCGGGATGCAGGGCGCGGCGCAGTGGCGGGAGAAGGGCATCGAGATCCCCGGCCTCCCGGGCCGGCTGCATCCTCACTACGGCGTCTTCACCCCGACCCGCGGCGAATACCCGGAGCTGCTCGCACTCGCGCCAGCGCCGACGGGCAAGCGCGTCTTCGATCTCGGCACCGGGACGGGCGTGCTCGGCTTCCTCATGCTTGCGCGGGATGCGCGCGAGGTCGTGGCGACCGACGTGGCACCTCGCGCGGTGGCCTGCGCGCGCGACAACGCAGAGCGGCTCGGCTTCGCGGACCGCTTCACCGTCTACGAAGCGGACCTCTTTCCGCCCGTCAAGGAAGCGAAAGCGGACCTCATCGTCTGCAACCCGCCCTGGCTCCCGCTGCAGCCGCGCACGTTGATCGACCGAGCCGTGTACGACGCGGAAGGCCTCTTCCTGAAGCGGCTGCTCGAGGGCGCGCGCTCACACCTCACGCCGGGCGGCGAGTGCTGGATCATCCTCTCGGATCTGGCGGAGCGCATCGGTCTGCGTGCGGCCGGCGAGTTCGAAGCGATGGTCCGCGACGCGGGTCTTGCCGTGAAGTGGACGCGCGAGGTGCAACCGAAGCACAAGCGATCGTCGGATCCGGACGATCCGCTGCACGCCGCGCGTTCGTCGGAGATCGTGCGGCTATGGTGCGTTGCATGACCACGCACCTGGTTCGCGACTTCACCGCGCAGCTCCCGCACCTGAAGGTCGGTGGTCTGGAGGCCGGTGATCCCTCGAACCCGCGCGTGGTGCTCCTGCACGGCTTCCCAGAGCTCTCCGAGAGCTGGCGCGACATCCTCCCGCTGCTCGCCTCCGCGGGCCTTCACGCGGTGGCGCCGGACCTTCGCGGCTACGGCCAGACCGACAAGCCTCGCGAGGGCTACGACCTCGACTCGCTCGCGGGCGACGTGGTGGCGCTGGTCGATCACCTCCGCGCGAAGCACGGCGGCGGGCGCGCGCACGTCGTCGGCCACGACTGGGGCGGCGCGATCGCGTACCACACCGCCGCGCACCATCCGGATCGCGTGGAGCGGCTCGCGGTCGTGAACTGTCCGCATCCTTCGGTGATGGCGCGCAAGCTGTGGCGGCCGAACCAGCTCGCGCGCAGCTGGTACATGTTCTTCTTCCAGCTCCCCTTCCTCCCCGAGCGCGTGCTGACCTCGGACGAAGGACACCGCGTGACCTCGATCATGCGCCGAGCGATGAAGGACGATTCGCGCCTCACGCAGTCCCGCGCCCTGCCCTACGCGCAGAACTTCTCCGACCCTCACGCGGCGCGCTGCGCCCTCGCCTACTACCGCACGATGATCCGCGGCGCTCTCACGCCCGCCGGCATGAAGCGGCTGCTCTCGAGCTACCCGCGGATCGAAGCGCCCTTCCGCCTCGTGTGGGGGACGGAGGACGTCGCGCTCTCCATCGGCCTCACGCGCGAGCTGGAGCCCTTCTTCGTCCAGCCGCTGGCGGTCGACTACCTCCCCGGCGTCGGGCATTTCGCGACCATCGAGGCGCCGGAGCGCGTGGCGGCCTCGCTGATCGAGCACCTCATCGTGGATGTCGCTGAAGCTGCTCGCAGTGCAGACGGCTGGGCACCGCCGCACGCTCGCCCTCCGGCCTGACACACGTCGCGACGCGGCGCAGAGGCCCCGCGCGTTTGGGGATGGACCGCGAGCCTACGTATCCTTCGCGGTTCCAATGAAGACCGCGCTCGCGATCCTCGTCCACGTCCTGCTCGTCTCCACCGGTTGCGTCACCTCGCAGAAGCGCGTGAGCGCCGAGGCCGCCTTCGAGAGCGAACGTGCCCCCGAGGCGCTGCGGGTGATGACCTTCAACATCCAGAGCGGCCGACACGGTCTCCAGCGCATCGCCGAGGTCATCCGTCGCGCGAATCCCGACGTGGTCGCGCTGCAGGAGGTGGACAAGGGCACCTGGCGCTCGCGCGGCGTGGATCAGGCCGCAGAGCTGGCGAAGCTCACCGGCCTCGAGCACCACGCCTACTTCCGCGCCACGCGTCTGCTCGGCGGCGAGTACGGCCTCGCGGTCATCTCGCGCTTCCCGGTCGTGGACGCGCGCCGGCTCGCGCTCCCCACGCCGCGGATGGACGAGTCTCGTGCAGTGGCGCGCGCGGTGCTCGACGTCGCCGGCACCGAGGTCAGCGTGTACGTCACGCACCTGAGCCACCTGCCGCAGCGCAGCAGCGTCCGCGTGGAGCAGGCCCAGGCGATCCTCCGCCTCGTGCGCAGCGACCCGCGTCCGGCGCTCCTGATGGGCGACCTCAACGACGCTCCCGAGTCTCCCGCGGTGCTCCTCCTCCGCCGCCATCTCCCCTGCGTCTTCAACCGCGCGGGCGAAGGCGTGGCCACGACCTACCCGCTGCCCTTCCCCTTCTCGGATCTGCGGCTGGACTACGTGCTCGCCTCCGAGGACTTCACGCCGAAGCGCGCGTTCGTCGTGCGCGAGCGAGCCTCCGACCACTACCCGATCGTCGCCGACCTGGACCTGCTGCCGGCGCGTGATGCGCTTGCTACCCTTCGTCCATGACCGCAGTCCTGGCGCGTGCGCGGCCGGTGCTCGTGATGAGCAGCGCGCGTGCAGTGCGAGAGCTCTTTGGGCACCTCCTGAGGCAGGAGGGCTACCAGACAACCGTCGTCTCGGACGGTGACGAGGCCTTCGCGGCCATCGCGCACTTGCGGCCACTCGTCGCGGTGCTCGACCTGCGGCAGGGCGACGACGACGACCTGCTGTTCCTCGGGCTGCTGCGCAAGCGGCATCCTCAGCTCGGCGCGATCATCCTTCTCCCGCAGCAGTCGATGGTGGTGCACGGGCGGCACGAGCACCTGATCGAACACGCACATCCGACCGGGCTCGCGCTGCCGTCCATGGATCAGCTCCGCGGGGCGATCGAGTGGATCGCCACGCAGACGATGCTCGAGACCTGGAACCCGCCCGAAGGGCTGGCCTGATCTCAGTCCAGGAACAGATCCGGGAAGAGCTCCTCCGACGGATCGACCTGGTACTTCGAGAAGTCCGTCACGCCCGCCGCGCGCAGCACGTCCTCGTCGAGGAAGAAGTTCCCCGTCGTCTCCCGCGAGGGCCTCGTGAGGATGTGGTGCGCCGCGTCCGCGACGATCTCCGGCGTGCGGCTGCGCTTCACCGTCTCGTCACCGCCGAGAAGGTTCTGCACCGCCGCGGTGGCGATCACCGTCCGGGGCCACAGCGCGTTCACCGCCACGCCCTCGTCGCGGAACTCCTCCGCCATCCCCAGCACGCACATGCTCATCCCGTACTTCGCCATGGTGTAGGCGACGTGGGGACCGAACCAGCGCGGGTTCATGTTCAGCGGCGGCGAGAGGTTGAGGATGTGCGGGTTCTGCGCCTTCAGCAGGTGCGGCAGGCACACCTGCGAGCAGAGGAAGGTGCCGCGCGTGTTGATCTGGTGCATCAGGTCGTAACGCTTCATCGGCGTCTGCAGCGTGCCGCTGAGGCTGATGGCGGACGCGTTGTTCACGAGGATGTCGATCCCTCCGAACTTCGCCACGCCCTGCTCCACCGCCGCCTGCACCCCCGCCTCGTCGCGCACGTCCACGACCAGCGGCAGCGCCTTGCCGCCCGCCTTCTCGATCTCCTCCGCCGCCGAGTAGATGGTGCCCGGCAGCTTCGGGTGCGCCTCCGCGGTCTTCGCCGCGACGATCACGTTCGCGCCGTCCCTCGCCGCCCGCAGCGCGATGGCGAGGCCGATGCCGCGGCTCGCGCCGGAGATGAAGAGCGTCTTGCCCTGCAGCGAAGCGCCGCTCACTTCCCGACCTCGAGCGTGCCGATCATGTCCTCCGGCCGCACCCACTGATCGAACTGCTCCGCGGTCACGAGGCCCAGCTCCACCGCGACCTCCTTCAGCGTCTTGCCCTGCTTGTGCGCGGTCTTCGCGATCTTCGCCGCGTTGTCGTAGCCGATGTGCGGGTTCAGCGCGGTGACGAGCATGAGCGACCGGCGGAGGTTCTCACCGATGCGCTCGTGGTTCGCCTCGATGCCCACCGCGCAGTTCTCGCGGAAGCTCTTCATCCCGTCCGCGAGCAGCCGGCACGACTGCAGGAAGTTGTGGATGATCAGCGGCTTGAAGACGTTCAGCTCGAAGTTGCCGGACGCGCCGCCCATGGTCACGGCCACGTCGTTGCCGAACACCTGGCAGCAGAGCATGGTCATCGCCTCGCTCTGCGTGGGGTTCACCTTGCCCGGCATGATCGACGAGCCCGGCTCGTTCTCCGGGATGGTGATCTCACCGAGGCCCGAGCGCGGACCGGACGACAGCCAGCGGATGTCGTTGGCGATCTTGAAGAGCGCGGCCGCGAGCCCCTTCAGCGCGCCGTGGCCGTGCACCAGCGCGTCGTTCGCCGCGAGCGCCTCGAACTTGTTCGGCGCGGTGACGAACGCGCGGCCGGTCAGCGATGCGATCTCCTTCGCCACCCGCTCCGCGTAGCCCTTCGGCGCGTTGAGGCCGGTGCCCACCGCGGTGCCACCGAGCGCCAGCTCGAGCATGTGCGGCAGCTGCGCCTCGAGGTGCCGCTTCGCCTGATCGAGCTGCGCCACGTAGCCCGAGAACTCCTGCCCGAGCGTCAGCGGGGTCGCGTCCTGCAGGTGCGTGCGGCCGACCTTCACCACATCCCGGAACGCCACCGCGCGCTCCTGGAGCACGTCGCGGAGCTTCTGCAATTCGGGGAGCACGCGCTCCTGCACCGCCTCCACCGCCGCCACGCTCATCGCGGTGGGGAAGACGTCGTTCGAGCTCTGGCCCTTGTTCACGTCGTCGTTCGGGTGGACCTTGCGCGACTCGCCGCGCTCGCCGCCCATGAGCTCGCTGGCGCGGTTCGCGAGAACCTCGTTGCAGTTCATGTTCGTCTGCGTGCCGCTTCCGGTCTGCCAGACGATCAGCGGGAACTCGTCGTCGTGCTTGCCGGCGAGCACCTCGTCCGCCGCCTTCACGATGGCCTCGCCCTTCTCCTTCTTGAGCGTGCCGTTCTCCATGTTCACGATCGCCGCGGCCTTCTTCACCAGCACCAGCGCGCGCACGAGCGCCATGGGCATGCGCTCGGTGGAGATGGCGAAGTTCTGACGGGAACGCTGCGTCTGCGCTCCCCAGAGCTTGTCCGCCGGGACTTCGATGGGGCCGAAGGTGTCCTTCTCGATCCGAACGTTCTTGTCGCTCACGGTGTCCTCCCTGAAGCTGGTGTCGAGGGCGCGGCCTGTACCACGGAAGCCGCAGGCACGCATGAGCCAAGCAAGGGTCACCGCGGTGTTCCTCGCGCAAGAACGCGAGACGCCGATGAAGCGCGTAGACGAGGCGCTCGCCGTCGAGGGACGCGGCCTCGAAGGGGATCGTCACGCGAAGAAGCAGCGGCGCGGCGGCAAGCGGCAGGTGCTCCTCATGGACGCGCAGAATCTGCGTGCACTGGGGCTGCCGGAGGGCGTGCTGAAGGAGAACGTGGTGGTGGACGCGATGCCGGTGCCGCTGGAGGAGCTGCCGCCCGGTCAGCGGCTGCGGCTCGGCGAAGCGGTGGTCGAGCTGACCGAGCAGTGCGTGCCCTGCCACAAGCTCGAGCGCATCCGGCCCGGGCTGCTGAAGGAGAGCTGGGGCCGCCGAGGGCAGCTTGCGCGGGTGATCGGAAGCGGCGTCATCCGCGAGGGAGATTCGGTGGTGCTGCTCGACGTGAACCCCGACGCGCCGAAGCCCATCCGGCCGAAGCTGCCCTAGAAGAGCTTCGTGCGCAGCGACAGCTCGAGCTTCTCCGCGCAGACCTGCGCCGCTCGCTCGAGGATCTGGTTCACCTCCGAGGCCGTGCGCGCGCCGGGGATCTCCGGCACGTCGAGCGACTTCAGATCGCACCGCGCCGTCCAGACGGTGCTGCCCTTCTTCGCGCGGTTCTCGAGGCTCGCGTCGGCGATGAAGGTCCGCAGCAGCAGCTCCCCCGGCATCGCGTCGAAACGCAGCGCGCGGACCTGAACGCGCAACGTGAGCGGGAGCGCCGAGCACTCGGCGGGAACCTCCGGCGCCGCACCCTCGAGCACGCATGCGGTGGACGGCGGAGGCTTGAGCGTCCGCTGCTTCGACCATCTGCCGGAGAGGTGGTCCGCGAGGACCGCGCTGGCATCCGACAGATCCTCCAGCGCCGGGGCGGGCACGACCTTCTCCAGCGTCGATCCCCACTGCGGGCGCTCGCCGGTCTTCGACTGCAGCCCGCGCGAGATCGCCGTGGCCTCACGGACGACGTCGCCGGGCGACACCTCGTGGTGCGCCTCGAAGCGCGGCAACGCAGAGGGTTCGATGACGACGAGCACCGGCACACGCCCATCTGGTCCAGCCACGTCCTTCAACTCGAAGCGCCGCGCGCAGCCCGAAGCCGAGCCGAGGACGGAGGCGGTGAGGGCGAGCGTGGCGAGCACGGCCCACGCCCTGCTTGTGCTTCGGTGCCACTTCCCCATGCGCGCCTCCATGCGGTCGCGAACTTGGATCGGACCCGCCCGGCCACGCCAGCGTCCCCGGTGCTATCTCGCGGGTCGTGACGGCGACACGGAAGCTGGCCCCGAGGTTCGAGCTGGCGCTGGCACACCTTCCCCTCCGCGAGGGCATGACCGTGCTGGAGGTGGGATGTGGCCACGGCATCGCGCTGGCCGAGGTCGCAGCACGCGTGGGTCCGCATGGCCGTCTGGTCGGGATCGATCGCTCGGCGAAGATGATCGAGGCCACTAGGCGCAGTTGCGCGCGGGAGATCGCGGAAGCTCGAGTGACGCTCCTTCAGGGCGAGCTCGCACAGGTGCCGCTGGAGGTCGCCACATTCGATCTCGTCTTCGCGATCAACGTCCGGCTCTTCGCGGACGCGGACGAGGAGTTGGAACGGGTGAAGGCCTCGCTGGTGCCGGGAGGCGAGCTGCACCTCTTCTTCGAGACGCCCGGGTGGGCCCACGCGGAGAGGTACATCCACGAGGCCCGCGACAACCTCACCGCGCATGGCTTCCACGCGGTCGCGCGCGCGCATCCTCCAATCGGCGTGCACGTCTCAGGTCGACTCGGGGCAAAGGGCCGCGGGCGCGCAGCAGCGCTGAACGCTGACCGCTGACTTCAATGCCGCCGTCAGCCGAGGAATCCCACCACCGCATCCAGCACCGCGTCCGTCGCCTCCACATGGAGGAAGTGACCGACGCCGGGGATGGTGGTGACCGGACACCCCGCGCGCTGCATCCGTTCGACATCGCCCTCGCTGACGTAAGCGGATCTCCCGCCGCGCACGCACTGCACGCGCGCACCGGGACGCTCGACGGCGGCCCACAGGTCCTCCGGGTTCACGCGCAGGTGGAGCCGGTGCAGGGCCTCGCGGTCGAAGCGCCAGTGGTAGCGGCCCTCTCGCTCCTCCACATTCATCATCAGCCAGTCCGTCAGTGGCGCAGACAGCTTCGTCCCGATGAGGAAGTCGCGCAGCTCGCGTCTCTCCGCCACGCCGTCCGGCGCCTGCCGCAGGCGTTGAAGGACGGAGTGACTCTCCGAGCTCTCGGTGGGGATGGGGCCCGGGGTGATGTCGAGCACGGACACCGCGCTCACGCTCTGCGGTTCCGCGAGCGACGCCGCCAGAGACACGCGTCCGCCGAGCGAATGCCCCACGAGCTCCAGCGGTCCTTCGAATCCCGCCCCGCGTGCGCGCGCGAGCACGTCCCGTCCCATCGCGCGCAGGTCCGTCTCCTCCGTCAGCGGCGGACCGTCCGGCCCGTGTCCCGGCAGATCGAGGAGGAGGAACCTGCGCGACGGATCCCGCTCCGACCAGCGCTGCGCGAACGAGCGGAGGTTCTTCGCCTGTCCCAGAAACCCGTGCAGCAACACCGTCGGCCGCGTGCCTTCGCCCATGCGGATCATGCGGCGCACGCTATCCTCCGCGCCCATGGATCGCGACGAGGCTTTGCGCGAGCAGCACAAGCTGCGGCTCTCGTGGATGCCGTGGCTCTGGTTCTCGCTGAAGCCGAAGCATCTCGAGTGGGCCGTGCCCTGGCAGAGCGCCGTGCAGGATCACCTGCGCGCGGTGGAGACGATCGAGATCGGCGAGGGCGGCTTCATCGCGCCCGAAGCGCGGCTCTTCGCGGAGCCCGGCCGTCCCATCGTCATCGCCCACCGGTGCACGATCGCCGCGGACGTGTTCGTGCACGGCCCGGTGACTCTGGGCGACGAGGTCAGCCTCAACGCGCGGGTGAGCATCGACGGCGGCGCGGCCGGCGTGCGCATCGGCGCGGGCTCTCGCATCGCCACCGGCGCGGCGATCTACGCCTTCGATCACCAGACCGCGCCGGACCGTCCGATCCGGAAGCAGCCGGTGCGATCGCTCGGCGTGACCATCGGCGAGGACGTGTGGATTGGCGCCAACGCGTGCGTCACCGACGGCGTGACCATCGGCGACCACGCGGTGGTGGGCATGGGCGCGGTGGTGACGAAGGACGTCGCCCCCTGGTCGATCGTGGCCGGGGTCCCTGCGCGCGTGATCGGCGACCGGCGGAAGACGAAGCCGCCGCGGCTGCCTCGGATGGAGTGACCCACCGACCCACGCTGCATCGCCGTTCAGGTGCGCGGATGTGCGCGGCCGAGACGAGAAAGTTGCCTGCGTGGCACGACGCGGCCTCGCCTGTCGGGGTACCGTTCAGGAGCGGTGATTTTCTCTTCTCGACTCTCTTCTTCGTTGCGGCTGTTCGCCGCATCCCTCCCCGCGCTCCTGTGGCTCGCCCTCCCGCTCCCCGCGCTCGCCGAGCAGTACGAGACGGAGATCGAGGTCGAGACGGAGGCGGACCTCTACGACCTCCACAGCGAGGGCCAGATCTCCGACGACACGCTGGAGACCTTGCTCGAGCTCTTGCGCAATGGCGTCGATCTCTCCACGGCCACGCGCGAGGAGCTCTACGTCCTTCCCGGCGTGACCTACGCGCAGGTGGAGTCGATCCTCGAGTACCGCAAGCTCGCGGGCCCGATCACGGATCCGAAGATGCTCGTGGACGCGGGCGTGTTCTCGGCGGACGAGCTGCAGCGGCTCGCGCCCTTCATCATCCTCTCGCAGCGCGCCTCCATCCTTCCGGTGGGCGGCAGGCTTCAGCTGCACACGCGCTACGCATCGGAGGACACGCTCGCGCCGCCCGGTCTCTTCCGCGCGACGATGAAGCTCCCCTACGACTTCACCGCCGGCCTCGTGCTCATGTCCACGCGGCAGCGCCTCGGCGACGTCTCCTACGACGCGAACTCCGGCCGCCTCATCGCGAAGCCCGCGCAGTACGGCCTCGAGCTGCCGAAGTTCTTTCTCCAGTGGAAGACGCCGCAGCGGCAGGTGACCGCCGGCACCTTCCGGCTCGGCTTCGGCGAGCGGCTCACGCTCGACAACACGCGACGGCAGACGCCCAACGGCGTGGTGCCGGACGACATCGTGGATCTCGGCGGAGAGCTCGGCGGGCTGTGCCGCTACTCGAAGACGGGCGGCGCGGACGACGTGTGCGAGGACGAGGGCCTCAACGACCTCTTCGTCACCCGCGACTTCGACTGGGCGGACGGCTTCCGGGGCGTGGCGGGCAGCGTGGAGGACCTCAAGCTCGGGACGGCGGCGCGGCTCGCGCTGCACGGCTTCGGCTCCTACCAGGCGCGCTCGATCTACCAGTACCGCGTGTACGACGCGTCCACCTGCGACGACGCGCGGTCGAGCGACTGCGAGGGCTTCCCCGTCTACGAGGACTCCACCGACGAGCGCCGCCTCAAGTTCTCCACCCTCCCCCACCTCTTCGACGAGGTCGCCGGCGGTGGCAACGCGACGCTGATCCTCGACGAGCGCATCCGCGTGGGCCTCACCGGCTACTGGGCCGCGCCCATCTGGCGGGTCGAAGGCGCCGAGGTCGACTTCACGCCCTCCGCGAACTACCCGTTCGGCGGTCCCTTCGGCGCGGTCGGCGTGTTCGGCTCCACCGTCGCAGGTCCCTTCCGCCTCTTCGCAGAAGGCGCGCGCTCCTTCGACAGCATGACCAACGGCAACAACGGAGGCTTCGCGGCGGTGCAGCGCACGGTGTTCTCCGTCGGCAAGCGCGAGCTCGAAGGCTCCGTGCGCTACTACGACGCGGGCTTCGCCAACCCCTACGCGCGACCGATCAGCGCATCCGATCAGTACGAAGGACAGCGGGCGCGCAACGAGGCGGGCCTGCGGCTGCGTTACCTCGACCGGCAGCACCCGGACTGGCGGTTCCGCGTGCAGGGCGATCTCTGGACGCTGCCCTCTCCCGCGCGCTTCGCCGGCGAGACGGCCTCGGCGGGCATGACGAGCGTGGATCTCCTCGCGCGTGCGGACTTCGTGGGCCTGCGCGACATGAAATTCGGCGCGTGGGTAAAGCACGTGAACAAAGACGTCCGAAACAACGGCCGGGCCCACTGCTACGACAAACCAGGGACCGTGCTGCTGGAGGAGGACCTGGAGAACACGCAACTGTGCCGCGGCTCGCTCTACCGCGCGACGGGCCGCGCCGAGGTCGCTCCGCTCGGCCGCCTGCTCAAGCTCGCGGTCCAGTACCAGCACGAGCTCGTGGACGACCTCCGCTACAGGGCCGGCACCGAGGACCTGCCGGACGGCCGCTTCCGCCAGGACCTCGCCGGATTCTTCGAGGTGACCTCGCAGCCCCTCCCGCAGCTTCGCCTGCGCGCGCGCACGAAGTACCTCGTGGAGGATCCCTCCGACGACGCCTACGGCGAGCGCTCGAGCTGGACCACGGCCGAGGTCGGGTGGATGCCTTCGAAGATCTTCGCCGCGCGGCTTCGTTACGACCTGCTCGCGTACCTCGATCAGCGCCCCTCCACCCTCAGCCGACAGCCGAACCCGGAGCACCGCTTCTGGCTCCGCCTGGAGAGCCGGTTCTGATCATGCGCGCCCTCCTCAACACGCTCCTCGCCGCAGCGCTGGCGCTCGGGCTCGGGCTCACCGCCGGCTGCGCGCAGACGAAGTCGCAGCAGCGCTACTCGAAGGCGCAGGCCGCCGCGGCGCTGGGCTCGCTGGAGAAGGTCGGCCTCGTCATCGGCGACTTCCCCATCGCGGGATCGGCGGCGGTGATCGACGGCGACACCATCCGGGTGAAGGGCCTCACCTCGTCGCTGCGTCTGCTGGCGATCGACACCGAAGAGACCTTCAAGACCGCCGCCGAGCGCCAGGCGTTCGCGCAGGGCTGGGACAAGTACAAGGAGATCATGCAGTCGCGCAGCGATCGCCCGGTGAAGCTGGCGACGCCGCTCGGTGAAGAGGCAAAGAAGTGGGGCATGGCCTTCTTCGAGGGCGTGACCACCGTCCGCCTCGAGCGCGATCACCCCGGCGAGATTCGCGACTACTTCGGCCGCTACCTCTCCTACGTGATGGTGGAGAGGAACGGGCAGTGGCTGAACTACAACGTGGAGATCGTCCGCGCCGGGCTGTCGCCCTACTTCACGAAGTACGGACGCTCGCGGCGCTTCCACAAGGAGTTCCTCGAGGCGCAGCAGCACGCGCAGGAGGCGCGGCTGGGGATCTGGGATCCGGAGAAGCGCGGCTACGGCGACTACGACAAGCGCCTGCCCTGGTGGAACGGCCGCGCGGAGACGATCCACCGCTTCGAGAAGGAGATGGAGGAGGACAGCCGGCACGTGGTGCTCACGCGCTGGGACGCGCTGCTGCAGCTCGAGCAGCGGTTGGGGCAGGAGGTCGTGCTGCTCGGCGGCGTGAACGAGATAAGGCTCGGCGACAAGGGGCCGACGGTGGTGAAGCTCAGCCGCAGCCGGGGCAACGACTTCGACGTCGTCTTCTTCGACAAGGACGTGCTCATCTCCTCCGGCATCCAGCACGCGAAGGGCGAGTTCGTCCGCGTGCGCGGCACGGTGCGGAAGTACCGCAATCAGTACACGGGGCAGGACAAGCTGCAGATCGTCGTCACGCTGCCGGGGCAGGTGCTCTCCCCGTCGAAGGAGCTCGACAAGCTCCTCGTGGACGACGCGACGAAGGAGCCGGATCCCACCGGCGGGATCTACGGCGAAGACGGATAACGACTCTCAGAAGGGCTCGGGCCGGGCCCCCTGCACACAGCCGCGGCGCTCACGGCCGCGACGAGGAACACGATGAACACGACCCACCCCTTCCCTTCCGCCCGCGCGCGGATCGCCTGCGCGCTGTTCGCCGGCGGCCTCGTGCTCTCCGCCTGCGGCGGCGACGATCCGACCGAGCTCGACGGCGTGTGCGACAGCCGCCTGCCGGGCGACCTCGTCATCAGCGAGTTCATGGGCGACCCGGAGGGCGACGACATCGGCCTCGAGTGGATCGAGCTCTTCAACGCCTCGGGCAGCGACATCGACCTCGCGGGGATGACGCTCTACAACGCGGACGCGAACGGCGGCGGCGAGAAGAAGCACACCTTCAAGAGCGTGACCGTGCCCGCGGGCGGCTACCTCGTGGTCGGCGACGTGCGCGGGAACGCGCTGCCGGCGTGGGTGCAGTACAGCTACGGCAGCTCGCTCGGCGCGATCCGCAACACGGCGGGGACCCTCGGCCTGCGCTGCGGCGGCAAGCTGCTCGACGAGACGAAGTACACGAAGACGCTCGCCGCGGGCCGCAGCCGCCAGCTGACCGGAGACGTGGCGCCGGACGCGGTGCTCAACGACCAGGAGATCAACTGGTGCAGCGCCGAGACCCAGCCGAAGTACGACGGCACCAACGCGGGCACCCCCGGCGCGCCGAACCAGGCCTGCGGCGACACCTCCAGCGGCAACTGCGTGGACCCGGTGACGAAGCAGTCGCGGCCCATCAGCTACCCCACGCAGGGCAGCCTCATCCTCACCGAGATCATGCCGGACCCCGCCGCGGTCTCCGACACCGACGGCGAGTGGGTGGAGGTGTACGCGCGCTCCGACGTGGACCTCAACGGCATCACGCTCGCGGCAGGTTCGAGCCGCAGCACGGTGAAGGCGACCGAGTGCCTCCCGCTGAAGGGCGGCCAGTACGCGGTCCTCGCGCGCTCGAACGACCCGGCGAAGAACGGCGGGCTGCCCGTCGTGCACGCGACCTACGGGACCACGCTGCCGAACAGCAACTCCACGCTGACGATGCTCGCCGGCACCACCACGCTGGACGAGGTCTCCTGGACGACGGTGAAGAGCGGTGCGTCGCTGCAGCTCTCGAGCGACAAGTTCGCGCCGGGCGACAACACCTCCACCGCGTTCTGCGCCTCCACGAAGAGCTACGGCGGCGGCGACCAGGGCACGCCGGGCGAAGCGAACGACGTCTGCGGCGCCGTCATCCCCAACCAGTGCACCGGCCGCAACCCGGGCGACCTCGTCATCACCGAGTTCATGGCGAACCCGGGCGGCACCGACTCGGGCAAGGAGTGGATCGAGATCTACAACGCCACCGGCGCGGCCATCGACCTCGAGGGGCTGAGCCTGCGCTACTCGCGCGCGGATGGCTCGAGCGCGAAGAGCGTGACGCTGAGCGCGGCCCTCGTGCCCTCGAAGAAGTACTTCACGCTCGGCGACGCGCCGGCGACGGAGCTGCCCGCGCACATCGACTACGGCTACGGCTCGGCGATCACCCTCGGCAACACCGACGGGAACATCTCGCTCTACTGCGGCACCACGCTGGTGGACGAGATCATCTACACGCGGGTGAAGGACAACGCCTCGCGCTCCTTCGACGGCAGCCTCGCGCCGGACGCGCTCGCCAACGACGACGAGGGAGCCTGGTGTGACGCGTCGGTGATGAGCGGCGACTTCTTCGGCACCCCGCGCAACGCCAACGCCGCGTGTGGCTCGGGCACGGCCGGCTGCGTGGACGGCACGACCGGTCAGCTGCGCAATCGGATGGCGCCCGGCGTGGGCCGCCTCATCGTCACCGAGGTCATGGCCAGCCCCGACGGCACCGACTCCGACCGCGAGTGGTTCGAGCTCTACGCCTTCGACGACATGGACCTCAACGGGGTGATCATCTCCCGCGACACGCCGACCTCGAGCACGCGCGTCACCCTCAACCGCGAGGAGTGCATCACCGTCCGCGCCGGCAACTACGCGGTGCTCGCGCGCAAGGCCACGCCGGAGATCAACGGAGGCATCGCCTCGCCGGTCGCCACCTTCAACTTCTCGCTGCCGAACGCCGCGACGCTGGTGGTCAGCCTCGACGGCACGGTGCTCGATCTGGCGCGCTATCCCACCGGCCCGGCGGGCGCATCCCAGGAGCTCTCCGCGGACCGGCTCACCGCGTTCGTCAACGACAGCCCCTACGCCTGGTGCGCGGGCACGCCCTCCTACGGCGCCGGCGGCAAGGGCACGCCCGGCTCGGCGAACGGCGTCTGTCCGTCCCCGGTGGCGCCCGGTGAGTGCCGTGACACGGTCTCCGGTCAGCCCCGCACGATCGTCCGCCCGGTGGCGGGACAGCTGGTGGTGACCGAGGTCATGGCGCAGCCCACCATGCTCCCCGGCGCCTCCAACGAGCGCCCGCGCGAGTGGTTCGAGGTCGTCTCCACCGGCACCGTCGATCTCAACGAGGTCGAGGTCGCCAACGAGCTCGGCAGCAGCTTCACCGTCAGCCAGGCGGCGTGCTTCGCGCTGAACCCGGGCACCCACGTGCTCTTCGCGCAGTCGGCCAACGCGGCGCTCAACGGCGGGCTGCCCGCGCCGGACTTCGTGTTCGACTTCGACCTCGCGAACACCGGCACCGGCGCCAACCCCGAGCGCGCGATCGTCGTGCGCTCGCAGGGGACGGAGCTCGACCGGTACCCGTACGCGACCTCGACGCTCGGCGCGTCCGACCAGCTCAGCGGCGCGGTCACGCCCACGCCCGCCGCGAACGACGTGACGACCAACCGCTGCGCCGCGCCCGCCTCCGCCACCTACGGCGACGGCAACCGCGGCACCCCGCGCGCGCAGAACCCCGTCTGCCCGTGAGTGTGCGGCTCGGTCTCGTAGTGGGGGTCATGCTCGGCCTCGGCGCAGGCCTCGCAGGCTGCAGCGGCGAGGGCGGCGGTGAGTCCTCGCGCTGCGGCCCCACCACCGGGACCGTGGAGCAGGTGCTCGACGGCGACACGATCGTGCTCCGCTCCGGCGAACGCATCCGCTACCTGATGGTGGATGCACCGGAGACGAGCGGCACCGCCGAGTGCTACGGCGCCGAGGCGCGCTCGCTGAACCAGCAGCTCGTGCTCGAGCGCGAGGTCACGCTCCGCTACGACGAGCAGTGTACGGACAAGTACGACCGGCTGCTCGCCTACGTCACGGTGGACGGCCGCGAGGTGAACACGGTGCTCGTGCAGCGCGGCATGGCCTGCGTCCTCCACATCCCGCCCAACGGCGCGGACCGGAAGGCGGAGTTCGAAGAGCTCGAGCGCGAGGCGCGTGACACAGGCCGCGGCCTGTGGGGGTTCTGCGACTCGAAGCCCTGCTGAGGGCCCCGGTTTGTCCCCGCCTCGCGCAGTCGGCTAAGGAGCCGCATGGACTCCGAAGCCGACTTCGCCTCGCCGCGACTCCCGCCCTTCGCGCCCCTGGAGAAGCGGCTCCTCGCCGGCGGCTTCGACCTGCTCCTGCTGGTCCTCTTCGTCGTCGCCTACTTCGCCTTCCCGCTCTTGACCGGCGGGCTGACGCTGCCCATGTGGGGCGTGTTCGCGGCGGTGCTCGGCTACTCGGTCACGCCGCTCATCCTCTTCCGCGCCACGCTGGGGATGCGGCTGTTCGGGGTGGAGATCCTCGGGCGCAACGGGCACCCGGCGCAGATCATCGACCTCGTGTTCCGCGAGCTCATCGGCCGCGGCTTCTTCCCCGCCGCGTACCTCTCCACCATGGCCGCGGCGGTCATCGCCAGCTGGCTGGGCATCCTCCGCTTCGCCATGCCGTCGGGCATCGGCGGGATCCTCTTCGTGGTGTCCGCGGTGCTGCTGGCGGCGACGTCGCTCGGGCACTTCCTCGTGTTCACGCGCCCGGATCGCCGCAGCCTCGCGGACCTCGTCGCGCGCACGGTGGTGGTGACGCGGGTGCCGCGGCCGCTGCCCACCGACGAGGACGAGCGCCAGGACGCCCTGCGCGACCGCCGCGGCCGGGTGCGCAACCTCGTCATCGCGGAGGTGGTGCTGCTCGGGCTCGGCGTGGGCCTGCCGTGGAGCCTCACGCAGCGCACGCCCGGCGAGAACCGCGCGGACTACGCCGAGCGCCTCAAGCGCGACAAGCTGCAGAACCAGTTCGACCGCGACCCCACCGACCGCAAGCTCGCGCGGGAGCTGCAGCGGGCCTACCGGCTCGGCGGCGAGTTCGAGCGGGAGCAGGAGGTCGCGGAGAGGCACCGCGCGGCGCTGGCGAAGCGGGACCAGAAGGCGGAGGAGGCGCTGCGCGAGCGGCTGCGCAAGAACCCCACCGACGAGGAGGGCCTCGCGCTGCTCATCGAATTGCTCGACGAACAGGACCGCGCGGAGGACGCGGAGGCGGCGTACCGCGACGCAGTGGAGGCCGCGCCCACCGCAGAGCGCCGGGGACAGTACGGCGCCTGGCTGCTCGATCGCGGCGAGGCATCGGCAGCGGAGGCGTCGCTCACCCGCGCCATCGATGACGGGCTGAACGAAGCCTGGGCGCTCACCTGGCGAGGGCACGCGCGGGTGCAGCAGAAGAAGTACGCGAGCGCGCGCACGGACTACCTCGCGGCGCTGGAGCTGGACCCGGAATACATGGAGGCGGACAGCGCGCTCGTCCAGCTCGACGAGGAGGGCCTCGCGGCGGACGTGCCGTAGAGGGCGCAGGATCAGCGCCGACGGTCTATAGAAGCCGCGTGCGGATCGTCTCCTGGAACGTGAACGGCATCCGGTCGGTGCACCGGAAGGGCTTCCTGCCGTGGCTCGAGTCATCCAACGCGGACATCGTCGCGGTGCAGGAGGTGCGCGCCCCGGTCGATGCCGTCCCCGAAGAGCTGCGCGAGGCCCGCGGCTGGCGGAACCACATCGTCGCCTCGCAGCGGCCGGGCTACAGCGGCGTGGGCCTCTTCGCTCGCGAAAAGCCGGAGCGCGTGGAGACGGAGCTCGGCGTGCGGACGATCGACGCGGAGGGCCGGGTGCAGATCGCGCGCTTCGGCCGGCTCACGCTGGTGAACGCGTACTTCCCCAACGGCAACGGCCGTGACCGCGACCTCAGCCGCATCCCCTTCAAGCTGCGCTTCTACAAGCGGCTCTTCCAGCGCCTCGAGCCCCTGCGCGCGGCGGGCGAGCCGGTGCTCGTGGTGGGCGACTTCAACACCGCGCACGAGGAGATCGATCTGGCGCGGCCGAAGGAGAACAAGGAGACGTCCGGCTTCCGCCCCGAGGAGCGCCGCGAGTTCGCGCGCTGGCTGAAGGCCGGCTGGTGCGACACCTTCCGCCACTTCCACAAGACCGGCGGCCACTACTCCTGGTGGAGCCAGCGGATGGGCGTGCGCGAGCGCAACATCGGCTGGCGGATCGACTACGTGCTCGCCTCCCCCGGCGCGATGCCGTTCGTGAAGAGCGCGCAGATCCACCCCGAGGTCCGCGGCAGCGACCACTGCCCGGTCAGCGTCGAGCTCGACGAAGGGGTGCTCTAGCCATGGCCACTCCGGGCAGAGGAACCCAGGCGGTGCACGGCGGTCCCCATCCGCTCGATGAGAGGGGCCGTCCGCTCGACGCGGTGGAGATCCGCGGGCTCTCGGTGGACTGCATCGTCGGCGTCTATCCCGAGGAGCGCGGGCGGGTGCAGCCGCTGGAGCTCGACGTGGCCCTCTTCCTCGACGCGCGCGCCGCGGCGAAGGGCGGGCTCGCGCACACGGTGGACTACGCCCGGCTCTCCGGCGAGCTGCGCTTCCTCCTCGAGTCGTGCTCGTTCCTGCTCCTCGAGTCCGCCGCGGACGCGCTCTGCCGCTACGTGCTCGCGCCGCCGACCGGCGATGGGATGCGCGCGCAGGTGAAGGCGGTGACGCTGCGCCTGTGCAAGCCGCACGCGCTCGCGGACCTGGGCGTGGCCTCGCTCACCGTGCACCGCCGCGCGGACGAGTACACCTTCGGCGAGGAGCACAAGCCGTTCGGTCGCGTGGACATCGTCTACGAGGATCCGCAGGTGGGCATCTACCGCCTGCGCGTGCGCCCCGGCGGCGCGATCGTCACCCACGAGCACCGGCAGATGGAGGAGAGCGAGCTCGTGCTTGGGCAGGGCCTGCTGCTCCAGGGCCGCCCCGTCCCCGCCGGCACCGGCCTGCGCTGGCCGCACCGTTTTCCACACCGCTACGACAACCCCACGGCGGTCGAGCAGACGGTGCTCTGCGTGGACCGCCCCGCCTTCATCCCCGACGACGAGGTGGAGGTGGAGGCGCCCGAAGGTGGCCTCGCCGAGGTGAAGGGCAAGCCCTACTACCCCGCGCCCGCCAGCGTCAGCGCGCTCTCGGGCGGTGACGCGCCGTGAGCACCGCCCTTCCCCCATTGGGCGCTCGCCGGGTGCTGGTGACCGGCGGAGGCACCGGCATCGGCCGCGCGGTCGCGGAGGCGGTGCTCCAGGCCGGTGGCCGGGTGGCGGTGTGCGGTCGTCGCGAGGCGCCCTTGCGCGAGCTCGCAGCGGCACACGAAGGCCGCGTGGCGGTGCTGCCGGGCGATGTGGCCGATGAGTCCTTCCGCTCGGGCCTGCTCGGGCGCGCGCGCGAGGCGCTGGGAGGCTCGCTGGACGGCTTCGTCTTCTCCGCGGGCCTCGTGATGCACCAGCCGCCGGGCCACATCGACGAGGCGAGCCTGCGCGCGCAGCTGGAGCTGAACCTCGTGGCGCCGCTGCGGCTCGGTGAAGAGGCGCTCGACGTGCTCGAGCCCGGCGGCGGCGCGGTCTTCGTCTCCTCCACCCTCGCCCACCGCCCCGTCCCCACCAGCGCGGCCTACAGCGCGGCGAAGGCCGGGATGCTGGCGGTGATGAAGACGCTGGCCATCGCCGCGACGGCCGGACCGAACACCGGGCTGCGCGTCCGCTTCAACGCGGTCTCGCCCGGCGTGGTGGACACCGACATGGTGAAGGGCCGCGCCGAGCAATTGGTGGAACTGCACCCGCTCGGCAGGCTCGGGAGGCCGGAGGAGATCGCGGCCGCGGTGCTGCACCTGCTGGGGGCGCCGTGGACCACCGGCACCGAATTGGTGGTGGACGGCGGCCTGCTCCTCCGCGAGTAGCGAGTCGCGCGCAGCGGGCCGCCCCGTCAGTCCTCGCCGCGGTAGATGCAGCCGGAGGTACAGGTCTCCCGCACCGTCACCTGCGACAGCTGCGGCAGGCCCGGCTTCAACCGCTCCCAGATCCACCGCGCGAGGTGCTCGCTGGTGGGGTTCTGCAGGCCCTCGATCTCGTTGAGGTAGTAGTGGTCGAGCCGCGCCTTGATCGGCGCGAACGCCTGGTCGAGCTCGGCGAAGTCCATGATCCAGCCGGACTTCTCGCCCAGCGGTCCGCGGACGTGGACGGCCACCCGGTAGGAGTGCCCGTGCAGCCGCGCGCACTTGTGGCCCTCGGGGACGTTGGGCAGCCGGTGCGCCGCCTCGAAGGTGAACTCGCGGAAGATCTCCACGCGCCTAACCCTGCTCTCCGTCCTGCTTCTGCTTCTTGTCCTGCGCGATGATCCGCTTGAGCTTCTCCATCCGCTCGCGGATGAGCCCGCGCTTCAGCGCCGAGAGGTGCATCACGTACACGGTCCCGTCGAGGTGGTCGATCTCGTGCTGGAACACGTGCGCGAGCTGGCCCTCCGCCTCCTCCTCGTGCCAGCCGCCGTGACGGTCCTGGTAGCGGACCTTCACCCGCTTGAACCGCGGGCACTGCTCCCACTCGTCGGGCACCGACAGGCAGCCCTCGCGCAGGGTGATCTTCTCCTTCTTCTCGAGGACCTGCGGGTTCACCACCTCGAGGAAGGTGCCGTCACCGCGGCCCACCAGCGCCACCCGCAGCGGCACGCCGATCTGGTTCGCGGCGAGGCCGATGCCCTCCGCCTCGCGCACCGACGCGTCCATCTCCGCGAAGAGCGGGCCGAGGGCCTCGTCTCCGAACTCCGTCACCGGCCGGGTGGCAGTGTTCAGGACCTTGTCCGGCCAGATCACGATCTCCTTTGCCATGGGGGCACCCTAGACCCTCGCGCGCGCCGCCGTGCAAGCGAGAAAAAGCGCCCCGGCCGAGTCGACCGGGGCGCCTGACCTGCGTGCCTGAGGAGCGCCGCCGCTACCGCGACCCGCCGCGCGCGTCCGGCGTCGTGCCGGAGCCCGGGCCACCCGGAGAGAGCGTGCCCTCGCGGTTCGTCGAGCCCGGGCCTCCCGAGCCGCCGCCGCGCATGGGCGCCCGGTTGCCCGCACCGTGCGGTCCCTGACCGTCCATCATTGGGCCGGAGCCCCCGCCGGGACCCATGCCCGAGCCGCCCACGCCGAGCTGCTGGTGCGAGCCGATCTGCCCGAGCACCCGGTACGCCTGCTCGCGGTGCTGCACGAGCTTCGGCGTCATCTGGCCGAGCATCTGCGTGAGCTCCGGCGTCGTGTACTGCTGCTGCGCCATCACCGCCTTCGCCACCGTCTCGTCGTGGTCCGCGACCATCGCCGCCATGTAGGCCTGGTCGAACGCGGCGCCCTCGAGGACCTTCAGCTTCGCCTCCAGCGCGTCGTCGTACTGCTTGTCCGCCCGCTCGCGCGCGTCCTGGGGCCTGGGCATCTGCATCTTCCACTTCTGCTTCTGCGCCATCTGCTGCAGCTGCTGGTCGGCCTGCTGGTGGTCCTGCACCATCATCTTGCCGAAGTCGCGCACCTGCTGGTTCTGCGCCTTCTGCTCGGCGAGCTGCCCGAGCCGGATCTCCTTCTGGTTGGCCCCGTGCATCATCTGCACGAACTTCTGCTCCTCCTTCGGGAGCTGGATGCCGGTCTGCTTCGCCTGGGCGGCGGACGGCTGGCCCTTCTGGCCCATCTGGCCGGCCTGGCCCTGGGCGAACGCGGCGCCGGAGACGAGCGCGACGACGGTGAAGACTGCGGGGGCGAAACGCTTCATGGGTGTGTGACCTCCTGGGGGACGACTGGGCGGCGAATCTGACGTGCCCGCCCACAGCCGCTACCTGTCCGCCGGGAGGGCCCCGCTGTCCTCTGCCGGCCTCTCTCCCGCGCCGAGGTTCCGGTTCCGCGCGGCGTCCGTTCACCCACGCGCACGGATGGCCTCCTGCCCGTCGCGTCCCCGACAGCCCCCATTCGCCCTCGGATGGGGCGCGATGGGTCTGCCCTCTCCGCGGGCCGTCACAAGAGCGCCCGGAGCGGCTCGGGTTCCCCCTCGTACGACGCGCTCCTACATCCAGTTCTGAGCACACAGGAGGCAATGCACATGAAGAAGAAGACGTTGTTTGCCGCGACGGCGCTCGCGGCGCTGCTGTCGGCCCCGGCCTTCGCGCAGGGCGGCACGCAGGATCAGACGGATGCACCGGTGCAGTGGGACGACGAGCAGACGACGGTGATCATCGACGAGGACGACGCGCGCTCGAGCGCGACCTCCTCGCGGTCGCCGAGCGACAACCGCGGCCTCGACATCATGGCCGGCGGCGGCGTGGAGGGTTACCTCGGTGGGTTCCGCGGCGAGGTGAACCCGGGCCTCGGCTGGAGCGTTGTGGCCCGCGGTCAGCCGACGAAGATCGTCGGCTTCGAGCTGGGCTACTCGGGCGGCATGAACGAGATCGACTCGGATTTCTCGGGGAGTGACCAGGGAGCCACCGGCGGCCTCGACCTCGTCCGCAACGGCGGTCACGCGGCGGTGAACGTGATGGCGCCCACCCCGGGGGTTCAGCCCTACGCGATGGCCGGCATCGGCATCGACCGGTACAACTTCCGCGGCACCGAAGGGGACCTCGGGTTCCAGGACGACACCTCGGGCTCCGTGCCGCTGGGCGTCGGTCTGCGCTCCGAGTTCGCCGGCCTCACCGCGGACCTGCGGTTCAACTACGACGTGATGTTCGATCAGGAGTTCAGCCCGGTCGACAGCAACGCGGGCGACGGCCGGTACTCGGGTCTCCTGCACCTCGGCGGCAGCTTCTAGCGCGCGCGAGGTGAAGTCACCGGCCAGGGCGTCCCGTCCGGATTCTCCTTCCCTGCGGACGGGGCGCCTTTTTGGGGCCGGGTCAGGCGGGCCGCTCGATGCGGCCGTCGGCGTGCCGGGCGAAGCGGCCCTCGTCGCGATCGTGCACCGGCGCATCCGAGGGCCAGCGCCAGCCGCCGAACTGCGTGCGCTGGTAGTCGCTGAACGCCTGGGCGATCTCCTCGCGCGAGTTCATGACGAAGGGCCCGTACTGCACCACCGGCTCGCCGATGGGACGGCCCTGCAGCAAGAGCAGCTCGAGCTCCTCTCCTCCGGCCTGCAGCGGGACGTTCTCCTCCGCGCGCAGCTGGACTGCCCGTGAGGTGGGCACCGTCTGACCTGCCACCTGCAGCCCATTCCCCTTGAAGAAGTAGAGGACGCGGTTGGTGCCCTTGCGCGTCGACGGCAGCGTCCACGCAGCACCGGGCGCGAGGCGGATCGTCCAGATCGCCACGTCGCTCTCGTCACGCGAGGCCCACGAGTTCGGCGGCGGCTTCGGCCCCTTCGACGAGCCGAGCGAACCGGCCACCACCGTCACCTCCACGCCCGCATCCGGATCGGTGTGGCGTGGGATGCCCTCGTTCCAGAGCATGGAGAAGTAGGGCTCCACCATCTTGTCGGCGCGCGGGAGGTTCAGCCAGATCTGGAAGAGCTCCACCGGGTTCGGCGCGTCGCGGCGCAGCAGCGGGAACATCTCCGAGTGGAGGATGCCCTTGCCCGCAGTGAGCCACTGCACGTCGCCCCCGCCGAAGCGCGCCGCCGCGCCGAGCGAGTCCGAGTGATCGAGCAGCCCGCGGCGGACGACCGTCACCGTCTCGAAGCCGCGGTGGGGATGGTGCGGGAAGCCCGGCACCTCGAGGCCGTGGTACATGCGCCAGCCGTCCTTCACCTCGAAGTCCTGCCCGAGCTGACGGCCCGCGAGCAGCGCGCGATCCGGCCCCATCTTCTCGTTGCCGGCCGGGTAGCGGTCGTCGTGGTGCACGCAGAAGAGGAACGGGTCCAGCGTCTGCCAGGGGAAGCCGAGCGGCTGGATCGAGACGATGGGGTTCTGCGCGGGCACGGCGGTCTCCTCGGAGGGCGTGGTGGGTTTGGCTTCGGTGGGTGCGGTGGACGGGGTGGCCGCGTTGGAGGCCCCCGAGCGCGAGCAGCCGACGGTGCCTGCAGCGAGGCCTGCGCCCGCGGTGGCGAGAACCTTGAGGGCAGCGCGACGGTTGACGGGACTCGTGCTCATGAGGTCCTTCCGGGGGAGTCGTCGGGGGAAGAGACTTAACCGGAGGCGCCCGCCGGTGCACGGGTCGGAGTGCCCGCCGCCTGCCCACGCCCGGACAGGCAGGCTGCCTGCCCCTCGTCAGAGGCGCGGCGCGCGATCGCCGTACGGAGCGGTGCAACCGCCGGCATGGACCTCCGCGCGCATCATCACCAACAGCGCACGCGGCAGCCCGACCGCTGCGCACGTCATCGGCATCACTGCGCGTCGTGAAGCAACGAGGCGTTCAGCGCGCGCGAGCAGCCCGCCACCGGCGCCCAGAACCCGGTCTCCGCAGCCGGAGTCACCCACGGTCCCGGCCGCACACATCATGCGCGCATCGTCGGCATCACTGCGGGCGCCGTCCCCGTCGGTGCGCGCGCCGTACGCATCAGTGCGCGCGCCGTACGAACCACCGCGCGCTTCGTCACCATCGCTGCGCGCTCCGTCACCATCGCCGCGCGCTTCGTCACCATCGCCGCGCGCTTCGTCACGACCACCGCGCGCCTCGTCACCATCGCCGCGCGCTCCGTCACCATCGCCGCGCGCTCCGTCACCATCGCCGCGCGCTCCGTCACCATCGCCGCGCGCTTCGTCACCATCACCCCACGGTTCAGGGCGAATCCGGCGCAGCTCAGCAAGAGCCCTGCGCACGCGAGGAATACTGCTGCGCACGTCGGCAAGAGCCCTGCGCACATCAGCAAGAGCCCTGCGCACACGAGCAAGAGCCCTGCGCACACGAGCAAGAACCCTGCGCACACGAGCAAGAGCCCTGCGCAAGCGAGCAAGGCCCCTGCGCACCTCAGCAAGAGCCCTGCGCGCGTCCCCGAGAACTCCGGCGGCCGCTGACGGCTCTCTGGCCGCTACGGCAGCGGCTGGGCGGGGCTGGGGTCGTTGGCGATGTACCCGACGATGTCCGACCAGTGCTCGCTGGCGGCGCTGATCTCCGCGGCCATGATCGCCTCGGCGACGGCCTGGTCGGCGCGGACGCGGCGGGCGCGGATGAGCTCGGCCATGTAGCGGACGGCCGCGAGCCGGGTGGCCAGCTCCGCGCGGCCCACGTCGAAGGTGCAGTCCCAGCTGTTCCACCGCATCATCCACAGCTCGTCGGCGATCCAGTCGTTGATCACCTTCTCCGGGTCGTCGCGCTTCGTGGACCGGGCGATGGCCTTGTCGAACGACCACTCCCACGGACGCGGGCGCTTCGGCGGCGTGTGCCCGCTGTGCAGGTGCAGCAGCGCGTCACCGAACCACGACAGGCCGATGCCGCCCGCCGACTGGTCGTCCATGTCGTAGAAGCCGACCGCAAGATTGGGCCAGGCATCCTCGGCGAGCGGCGGCAGCACCTCGGCCGCGAGCACGTCCTCGGCGCGCTCCCCCGCGAGGAGCCGGCGGATCAGCTCCTTCTCGTGCTTGCGGTACTCGTCGAAGGGCATCAGCGCGCCGGCGCTGATCGGCACCTCCTCCGGCGCCACGCGATCCACCTCGAGGTTCCCCTTCTCGTCGGAGAGCGAGCGGCGCGCCTCCTTGAGGTTCAGCGGACGCCGGTCCCCGAGCGTCCTGCAGGGGCAGCGGTGCTCGGTGGTCACGCGCGCGCCATCCGGCGTGGCCAGAAGCCCGTAGGGAAAGCGCCGGCAGCCCTCGGGCTTCGCCGCGTGGCCGTGGTGCTTGTGCACGCCGCACAGCCCGTCCTCGCGCTGGGCGCACTGCCCGTTCTCGCCGGGGCGCATGCAGGGCGCGTCCACGTTCTCCTGGTGGATGACGCTGTTCTTCACCAGCGCCCGCATCTGGCGCACTTCCTTCTTCGAGAGCGGTCCCAGCGCGTGGATGTCCGAGCAGCAGAGCCCGTCGCTGAAGCACTCGAAGCGCGCACCCGGTCGCGCGACCAACTGCGAACGTCTGTCCGAAGTCATTCGCGCGGCCTTGTAGCAGATGCCGTTACGCTCTTCGCAATGCGTTCCGACGACGGAAGTGACTCGAAGGACAGGCGTGGAAGCGAGCCGTTGCCAACCGGCGTCGAGCTCGTGCTGGCGGCGCGCAGCGCGGATCTGGGCGGCGGGCTGACGGTGCTCCGCGCCCTTCCCCAGGCGCGGCGGCGGATGGTGGGACCGTTCGTGTTCCTCGACCAGATGGGCCCGGCGGAGTTCAAGCCGGCCGGCGAGGGCGGCGGCGCGGGGATGTCGGTGCGACCGCATCCGCACATCGGACTCTCCACGGTGACCTACCTCTTCGAGGGCGAGGCGATGCACCGGGACTCCCTCGGCACCGTGCAGAGCATCCGCCCCGGCGAGGTGAACTGGATGACCGCGGGCCGAGGCATCCAGCACAGCGAGCGCAGCCCCGAGGCCGTCGCGCGCGAGGGCGGCCGCATGTTCGGGATCCAGATCTGGGTGGCGCTGCCGAAGGCGCAGGAGGAGACGGCGCCCACCTTCCATCACCACGCCGCGAGCGAGATCCCCGAGCGAGACGACGGCGGCGCGCGGGTCCGGCTGGTGGCCGGGACTCTCGAGGAGCTGCGCTCGCCGGTGCGGGCGCACTCGCCGCTCTTCTACGCGGTGGTGGAGCTGGAGGAGGGCGCCGTCTTCCGGCTGCCCCCCGAGTACGACGAGCGCGGCCTCTACGTGGTGGACGGCTCGGTGTCTCCCGGCGACGGAACGCTGCGCCCCTCGGAGCTGGCGGTGTTCGAGCGCGGCGGCGAGGTCCTCCTGCGCGCGTGCGAACCCTCGCGGCTGCTGCTCTTCGGCGGCGAGCCGCTGGAGGGCCCGCGCCACATCTGGTGGAACTTCGTCTCCTCGTCGAAGGAGCGCATCGAGCAGGCGAAGGCCGACTGGCGGGCCCAACGCTTCGGCACCATCCCCGACGAGACCGAGTTCATCCCCCTCCCCGGCGACCCCGAGCCGCCCGCGAAACCGCCGGTGGTGAACTACCCCTGACGAAGCACCGCGCCGGCGCCCCGTCGAAGCGAGCGCCGGCGACGGGTCGTCGTCTTCCCCGTCTGCGGCCCGTCCAGCTACTGCTGCGGCGCCTGCTCTTCCTGCCCTGTCGGCCGCGCGTCGGCGTCGTCGCTCCCGTCGTCGCTCGCCTCGTCACCGGCCCCGAAGCCAGAGCCGCCCCGACCACCGTAGGCCGGGTCGTCCACGTCGCGCGACGAGGCGTCGTCCTGCATCACGTCACCCGGCGGGCTGCTCGCCGGTGAGTCGCGCGGGTCGAGCTCTCCCGGTTCGAGCGGCGCCTGGAACCCCGACCCGCCCGTCGCGTCGCCGTTCGGCGGCGTCCCGCTCTCCGTGGCAGGTGGCGCGGGCCTCTGCGTCGTGTCGGGCGCGCGCCTCTCCTGCGGCGTCGCGTCCCGGCCCGAGCCGCCGGTGCCCACCCCCCCCCGGGGCGGCCCCCCCCCCCCCCCCCGCCCCCCCCCCCCCCCCCC
>JAFAFL010000064.1 GCA_023423535.1 Pseudomonadota bacterium | reverse complement strand
TATAGTCACCTGACTTATTTTTATCAAAATTAAATTTATATACTTCGCCATTTAGTTCAAATGACAGATCAAGGTCAGGTAGTAATTGCTTTTCGAAGCGTTGTTGTAACTCTTTCTTTTCTTTGGGGGATAAAGCCATAAAAACCTCTATCAGTTAGTTATGTTTGTATCGCCACTCCCACGGTGGAACCGGATTTGCATCGGCCCACAAACCGCGTTTTTGTTCCTGAGCTGATAATTCATTACCCAAAATGTGCACTAACGCCCTTCGGTTGTTCAACCCCACAAATTCCAGATTAAAATCTGGAATCTGTGGCGTTTACTTGTCATTTCTGTTTAGAAGAAATAGCTTTAATTTCATTGAATTCTTCAACTGAAATACGCTCTGGTGTAGTCCTTAAACAAGAAGCCATAAGTGGCGTTTCTTTCCCCTTGTTCGCGCAACCCAACACAATTATGGTCGGGCAATTCTTAACAGCTTCCAGCAAACGGTTTAACTCGTCATCAGAATAAATTTCTTTAATATTGTTAAAGTCTGATGCAAGAGTTACAAATCGGGTTTCTCTGTTTTTAGTAATTTCCATACCACCACCCATTTTCTTTTTTCTCCAGTTCAATAATAATTCTGTCTTCGTGAAGGTTTTCATGAAAAATATATTCGAAAACTTTAGTAAGAGAAAAACAACCACGACTCATTTTATGGCCTTCTGGTGAATTGGTTGTTTTTAATCTTATTTTATTGTGTTCAGGGTTTAACTCTATGGTAATGAATGTATCGTCGCCTCTTACCGTCTTGGAAAGATAACAATTTACAATACCGTTTCTTCTCTTTTCTTTTCGTAGTACAAGACGTGGTGAATTACTTCGCTCCATAAATTCACGTTGCCTGTTTATTTTTATAAAGCTCATTATGGTTCCTTCAGTTTTGACAGAGTGACGTCAAATATTTTCTTTGAAAAAGTAAAAATGAGTCATTATCCGTGTTAACCAGAAAAAAGACTGCCATAACGTTGCATAATCATATTTAAGGTTGCCTGGTTAACAGCCGAACCTGAACAGGTATAAAGAAAATTCTGTCTTGCGCCGTAGGTTGCACCGGGATTATAAAAAGGAGTGTAGACGCGGATGTTAAAGAATCTCTGATTCACCGGAATACAACCAGGTTGTGGTGCTCCCTGTACTTTTTCAGCCATACAGACAAGCACTTCACAAGGATCTCCGGCTGCGGATAGTCCTTTTATTTTGGCACTGGCAGGTAGTATGAAAGTAAGCGCAGAAAGTAGTGTGACTGATATGAGTAAACGAGGTTTCATATTTATATCTCCGTGAGGAAGCCCACAGACAGGCTTTTTGAACAATTGCTTTGATTTTGTCAGTCTTCGACCAGAAACAACCGAGTGGCTGTAAGTTCCGTGCAATTGGGCTTAGCAGGGGGCGCGAGCGCTGTACCAGAGAATATTGGATTCAGTACCCGCTGGCGCGGGGCTTCGGCGGATAAGCCGCATAGCCATATTGAGCTACAGAGTGCCGCCTTCCATGCCGCTTAAAGCGGCATCATGGTTAATCACCACCACCATCACCAGGAAAATATTCCTTATCATCATCAAAATCATTTTTATCAAAAGCAGGTTGCGTCGCTTTCCACGCTTCCTCCCTTTCCCGCTGGAGCATTAACTGACGAACCACTTCATCCTGTGGAATATCAAGTACAGGTGTGTCTATGATATTTTTTCGGGAATATTTTCTTGCGTTAACAAAAAAAGACTCATTGTTTTGATCGAAACTGACAATTTTATGTGCAATAAACGGGCGACAAAACTCACTCATTACGATTTGTGGTAAAGAAAAACTTGTTTTCTTTCCTTTGACTTTAAATTTCTGGTCCCGTAAATCAGTAATTTCTTGCGGTAGCATAACAGCCCGTTTTTCAATAATTTTATTGCGGGTTGTACTAGGGTTTTTCCCTGTTGTCCGGCTTATTTGAGTGCGGACAAAATCATAATACCCGATTGTTTCTGATACGTCTTTTACACTTTCATCCACTTTTTTAGGTGGATAGAAAATTTCAACCGCACAGTTTTTCAGAATAGTGTTTCCCCCCATTTTCCCGTAACCATGTTTTTCATCAAATAACTGCTCCCTGTTTTGCAGAATAAACACAAAACGCAGGTTATAGCCCGCCGTGAATGCCAGGGACACCTGAACCACGTCGAGGCGGCCCATTGACGTAAACTCGTCCAGCATGAGTGTGCACTGATATTTCAGTGTTGCGTCATGTTCTGGCAGAGTACGCACGTTCTCATTAAGCAGTTGTGAAAAAAACAGGTTAGTCAGACGCTGATATTGCTTTAATGCACCAGGAGAAATGCCGTAGTAAATTGTCATTTTTTTACGGCGCACATCACGCATATCAAAATCGTTATCTTCCGTAGCCGCAGCAACGACAGGGTTGGCGAACATTGACATGGTGCGGTTAAAGTCGAGCATGATGCTTTCCTGTTGCTCGGGTTCTTTGGCTGCGAACTGGCGGAACAGGCGGATGGTGTCATCACTTAACGGATAGGTGGAGGGCGTTTTGCCCTGTTTCTCCTCTTCCGGTAAAGCATGGTACGCCTTCCAGCGTTCAGTGAGAACTTCATTACCCCGACTTCTGATCTCGTTCAGCATCCATTTTGCCAGGCTTGAGCCATCAGCCGGAATACTCAGTTTCATCACCGAGTTCATATTAACTTTAAATTTGCCCTCGAGTTCAGTATCGAGTAACCACAGAACCAGACTGATAAAGACGTTTTTACTGGATTCCACCCAGGTGTCGTTTTCACCTCCGGTCATCGGAAACAGGATCACCGCGATTTTTTCCAGGTCGCCAAAGCGATATACAGGATCACGGCGAATATAGTAAAGGGGATTGTAGCGGTGAGTTGTCAGTACTGTTTCACCGCTGATTTCTCGTGCGTAGCCGTCAGGGCTGAAGAGATAGACTTCCTGGTTTAACACATTTTTCCGGTATCCCGCCGTCTCAAGAAAGTTTTCCAGTTTGATATCCAGGAATACCATCGAGTCGGTATACCAGATGCCGTTAGGGATAACGATCCCGACGCCCTTACCGCTTCGTGTCGGGGCGTACAGCATCAGAAACTGCTGACCGCTGTATTGCAGATAGCGTGATTTAAAACGTCCTTTATGTTCAGGCATTTTTCCTATGAGCAGTGACGGGTATTTCTTATTTTTCAGTTCTTTTTCGTCGGGAAAAAAACCGCTGTCTGCCAGGTCACGATCATTTGCCAGCCTGGCGTTACCGTGCACCGTTTTTTTCTCCCGAACGGCGACAAACATCACGACAGTCAGGATGAGTGCAATCAGGAACGGAAGCAGAGTCCCCGCAAGTCCTGCAAACAGGTATTTTTTGAGGGATGGTTGCCAGCCATAATAGGCCAGCGTGGATAAGTACGTACTCCATTGCAGGTTGTCAGTCGGTAGTGAGGCGATTTTCACCAGTATAAAACTTCCCAGCCAGCCGGAGGCTGTCAGGGCCATCAGCCAGACTATAAGTACAGGCAGGACAAGTTTCTTTTTCTTCATCAGCTTTTCCGTTGTCGTGAGGTTTTTCACCGGAGAGTTGCACCCGTAGCTCGCTGGCGCTCACACGCGCAGTACAGCGCCCCGTCCAGGGAAACCCTGGACGGCGTAAACTCGCTGGCGCGAGCGCTAACTGCGGCATTCTGCGGCGCAAATCAGCGTCATCGTTGTCGGTGAGTCAGTCGGGCCTGGCAGGGCGGGAAGGTGGACCTGGTTCCGGTCGATAACAGTAGCGGCGTTGCCGCGCTTCGGGGCGATGTGGCTCCTGTGCTACCCTGGAGTTTTCGTTCGCCCCTTCTGTCTGCTGGCGCAGACGAAAACATCATGCTGCCAGTAGTTGATTTTTCTCCATCGGGTTGTAGTAGATCTCCGTCATATGGGTATGTCTGAAGAACACCACAATATCGATGGAGGTTTTGATGGTTTTCAGTATGAAGCTGTGGTCCAGGGTAAGCCCCACTGTGGACTGTTTGACAATCGACGCAAGACGGGAAATGGCGTCTAAGGCACTGTTGGCGTGAATGGTTGTCACGCTGCCTTCGTGTCCTGTATTCAGTGCTTCCAGGTAACTCCATGCCTCATCACCACGTAATTCTGCCAGAAAGATATGATCCGGTTTCATACGCATTGCCGCTTCAATCAGGTATCGGGGCTGTACGCCGCCTTGCTTATAGAACAGATGGACGTGATTACGATGGTTTGGCAGCGTCATCTCGTGCACATCTTCAATGGTGATAATGCGGCGATCACGGGGAAACAGGTCTGCAATGGTTTTTGCAATGGTGGTTTTTCCTGATCCCGTACCACCCACAACCAGAATATTCATTCTGGCGGCCACAGCAGCTTCTAAAAAACTGATCCAGGTTCTGGGGGCACACCTGGTGTTATCGAGAAGGTCAAGCAGTTTTTGTTGTGAGGCACTCAGAGTGCTCAGGTTTGCCTGATTCACAATGCGAACATTGCTGAACCGGTTGCTGCTAACGTAATCCTCCAGAGTGAAGCGCCTCAGGGAAGGTTTACGTATGGTGAATGAGATACATCTCTCTTCACAGGCCGGAGGCATGATAATCTGCATACGCTCACCACCAGGCATAACCAGCGACTTGATAGGGTGCAGGGCATCAAGGGGTTCTGCGCTGTTGTTGTATTTGTTGATTGCAATAGAGAGATCAAGCAGATCACTGTATGAAGCCCCTGGCGCTTCATGGTATTCCCAGCCGTTAACGCCTTCGGTAATAATTTCAAACGGGCGGTTTACGATAATTTCCGTAAGCCCCTCAGCCTGAAGAAAGGGGCGTACGCCTGTACTTTCAAGAAACATGTTGATTGTTTCCATCAGCGGACCTTATATACAGAAGAAAAATCAATGTTGCGTGGCACAATGACAGTCAGCATTTCGCCCTGATTCACGTAACCTGTTGGCGGAATGTTGATTGAATTATCAAGCGTGGTTTTCGCCAGTTCACTGGACGTTCCGGTGGTATTGTTCATAGTGAAGTCGCTGTTGTTTTCGCGGGAAAGACGTGAGGTTCCGGCAGCCAGAGTGTCTTCAATGAGAGAAAGCATTAATGCGCCACCAAAGCGCTCCCAGAAATGTGTATCCACCCACGCCGGAAGCCCCGACGCGCCGAGGCTGTCAGCACCGAGAGCATTAATCCGCACTCTGACATTGCGGTCCTTAACCATTGTCCAGTTGACAAACACGCGTGCCATTCCCTGTGTAATGGCTTTTGTCTGTTCTCCCTGGAGTTGTGCGCCAGCACGGATTAATACCGTTTTCCCGTCATCCGAGATCACATCTTTGGTTAACTGGCAGAGCGTTACACCAGGATATGTGGTGACAAGCATTGTTTTCAGGACGCACGGAAAAGTTGTTCCAGCCGAAAGCAGAAAGCGACGATTTTTTATGCGGGATACAGAGCCATCAGCAAAGTCAGCACCCTGTAAAAAATCACCATCACCAGAAACATTTGTGTTGTCTGACGCTGGCGTAGCGCCTGCCGTTTTTTGACCGGAACTTCCAGGCTGTGACTGTGTGATCCGGCTGTCATCAACCATTACGCTTCCCATCAGACGACGCTGTTCTGGTGTGGGTGGGGCATCGCCATTACTTTGTGTATATCCGGTATCAGCTTCGTTTTCTGCTGGCAGAGTGACACCTTTATTTTCCTTGTTTTCCGGTGGTGCTTCTTCCCTGGCTTGTTCCTCTTCTGAATTAACGTTGTTTTTGACTTCCTCTATGCTTCTGGCGACGCTTTCTTTCAGGTCATCAAGATTTTTTGCCTGGGTATTTTGTGCATAGACCTCTGCCTGTGCTTTTGTGGTCGCAGTTTCGGTAGTTTCTTCCTCTCCCGAGGATGAAAACACCTTTGATAAAACGGCTGTCAGAATGACTACGGTAACAAAAGCAAAACCTGCAAGTATAAGGACCGCTTTTGCCTTTTTGTTTCCCTGTTTTTTACCGGAGTGGATGAAATTCCGGTTTTGTGCGTCGGTATCCGCCTCCTGCGTGTCAATTTTATCGAGTTTTTCAATCACAATATCGTTGTTATTTTTCATCGTTATTAATCTCCACTCTGGTTTCGCCAGTCAGTGTTCCGCTGGCGTTCCAGGCTCGCGGTATATGACGGTTTGTTCTGACTTCCATCACCTCACCTCCGAGACGCAGTACAAAAGCTGGCGAAATTTCGTGCACAACCATGATGTTTTTATCCATATGGTAATTAACCAGTTGCTCCTTACCGTCCGGTAAGATCCTGAACACAACCGGAAGGTCAGCTGCGCCAGTCCAGCGGAAACAGGTCAGACGACCGTTATCCCAGATGGCTTCAGGTTTAATTTTCCTGCTACCACGCACCTCATAACGACCGTTTACAATATTCCCTTCAGTACAGGGCGCGACAACACGACTCCGGCCCGTCATGACATTGGGTTTCACGGGTTCCGGCGGTTTCGGATAGATGTATCGCAATAAATAGGTCGGGTTCTGGTCGGTACTGACTAACTGGATGGAGTAGATCCGTTTGTTTGTCACAATTGCGATATTGGTATCAGGTTCTGCTGCTTTGGGACGCAGAAAAATAGTGTTACCCCTGACAGCCGGATCCCAGGCTTCAGGATCACCAATAGCAAGACCAGTATCTTCGCTCTTGATGATTTCTCCCTCTTCAAGCTCGATAAGGGTTACTTCTCCCGCTTTTGTTTTGACAATGGTTACGTCATTGGGGTTATAGACGATTTGTTGTACGCGTCTGTCAAAACCTGCGGACGCTGGCGTTTTTGCAGCATGACAGGTCATGGTGATACCGGATATGACCAGGGATAAAAGGAGTTTTCGCATCATCATTTCACCACCTCTGGATCAACACGGTATGAGAGCACATCCAGCCCGAACGGGTTTATCTGGCGCTCAGCTTCAGTCGCGATCTTGTCTTTTAGCCATACAAATTTGATGGTGGCAATCCATTGTGTTGGCGTGTATCCAGGTGCGGGTTTGCCATCGGGATCGGTGATTGCTTTAACAAAACGTCCCTGTACCGTGTTTTCATCCAGAAAGGTGATGGACTGCACGCGAACAAGAATTTTGTAGCTTTTCTTCAGCTTATACAGCGGAGATAACGGGCCGTGAATCATGTTGTTGTATTCGGCGAATACCTGGGAGGAAGACATCAGTTCAACGGTATTCAGCATGTTCTGAATTGTGTACCATTCGTAACCTTCGCGGTTCTCCAGATAGCGCGTGAGGAAATAGCGGCTTACCGCCTCGTCATATGTACCGGAATCCTGACTGAACGGGGTGATCACATCCGTGTAGCCCGTTGTTTTATCTACCCGTAACAGAAACGGTTCTGTTGTTTTCAGCGGGGCCATGACTGCGAGGGCAACCGCCATTGCAGCCGCAGAAGCGGACGAAAAGAAAAGCGCAAAACGCGTGATCCGCAGTGAGCGCTTCAGTTCGTTATCACGATCACGCGCAAATTCTTTTGCTGCGTCCAGTACGTTTTTTTCAATTTTTTTATCGGTTTCTTTTTGAGCGGGTGTTTTACGTGCTTCCGCTTTGGATCTTTTAAAATATTCTTTCAAACCCATTATTTATATCCCTTCATAATGTTATCGACGCTGGTATATAATGGCTCCCATTTTCCTGTAGCTTCAGGTGCTTCAGGGGGATTCGTTGCGGTACATGCAGAAAGAAATAAGCAGACAACTGCCGGAATGATATATTTATACATAAAACATACCTTTTAAGCCGGATAAATAAGAGATATTGATTGAGTAAAGAGGGGGAATTATCCGGCCTTGATGTTTCCACCAAAGCGGGAAGATAAATAATCTTTTGCTGCGGCAGCATATTCACTGTTACGCGCCCGTGCATCCTGTGCTGTTTTATTAAAGCCAAGCCCAAGCTGATTTCGTGTGCTGTTGCCAGCCCCACGCAGAGATTTTATAACATCTCCGGTAGCGCTTGTCAGACCGTTAATACCCACACCGCCTGTTAATGTACTTATCAGCGTTGATATTTGAGCAAGGAGGAATTTACCAATCAGGAATACAACCGCAACACAAAGGACGCTCCAGATATTTTTAGTAATATCATCGCTGTTTGTATTGATATAGTTATTAATATACTGAATCAGAACCTTGAACAGACAGGCATAGGCAATATTGAGAAATATATAGTTAAAACATGATCCCACCCACGCTGTAAACATATTGCGCGTGGTAGGCCACGCAGAAAATAAGATAAACACACCGCCAATGGAAAGCAGTATGCCGACCATCATTTCGGCCATTAATAAATAAGCTGCGCAGTAAATAACAAATCCGCCGCCAGCAAGAGCAAGAAGAATGGCTTTAAGAATAAAAACAATCCATGCCCCCATTGAATCAAACCAGCCATCAGCTTTTTGAAAAACCTTAAATTGTTCATGGCCTAAATCTATCAGTCTGTTAAGAAGGCCATCGATAACGGCTCCGGTACTGGCTCCGTCCTGGCCAATAAGCCTGGAGGCCACTTCCTGACCGCTTCCCTGTACGAAAGGAACGATATAGCTAAGGTACATACCTCCGGCGGTACTCATGGCAAAAACAAGCGTCAGAACGCCCATACGCTTTACGGATTCCATCATCACATCATCCTTGCGTGTGTACATGATTTCCCACGCAAAGAAAACACCGTAGAGAATGACGGCGGCTCCGAACAATGGAGTCACAAGTTGCATAATGGTCTGAAAATTTGTGGTTACGCTGTTCTGAATAATCGAAGATAATTCATTGAACATCGGCTGGACGATTTCGAAATTCGCTTTTGCAAAAGCGGAGTCATTTGAAGCCATCGTTATTACCTGCAAAAGAAAACGCCCGTCACAGGGACAGGCGTTGTGGGTTAATCAGAGAGCATTCAGTTTGTACGGATATACAAAGCGTTCTCATCATCTCTTAACTGAAGCGTGTTTTTATCAATCACTCGAATAAAATGTTTTTCTTTTCCTGCAAGCCAGTCTCCATCTCTAATAAGGAATGAGTTGGTTGTTCCGTTATGCTCATTACCTTTCTTATCTTTTTCTATCCATATTTGAGTGTAGTAATTATCCTTTTTGTCGTATTTGATAATCCATTTTTGAGGTGCATCACCAGAGTCAGGATTTTTTTCTATATATGTCCCGGCTAATTCACCATTATCACCACCGCAACCGGATAATAAAAAAGCAAAGGCAAGGATAAAACCGCCAAGTAGTTTTTTGAACATAAGTTACCTCCTGATAGCATATATTAATTAAATATGCTATCAAATAGTACAGGAAAAGTGTATGTATTAGGAGAGAATTTGTGACTTTCTTATCAGTTAAAGGAAAAGTTATCTTCTGTATATTTTATCAGTGCCGCTTCCTCACGTAATTTACGTTCACGGGCCATACGATTGATTTCTGCCTCATTCTGTGCAATTTTTAACTGCATGGCGGCAGTTTCGAGAAGAATGTTATTCTGAAGCTCTTCGCGTTTTTGTGGCGTATCGGCTTTACTGAAAGCCTTTTGAGTTGCCTTTATCTTTTCTGCGCTTTTCTCCAGGTCCTTACTCATCGCTTCGTATTTCGTGATTTCCTCAAACTTTGATTCGTACTGGCGTTTGATCCGGTCGTACTCTTTTGTATCAAAGCCGTATTTAGTTGCCATACTGCGAATATCAGCATCGGTAAGTTCCTTCTTCATATCTTCCCAGAAGTCTTTCATGTAGGATTCAGCACTGCCAAAAATGGCGGAATAATCGGTTATACCTTCCAGTCGTCTTTTGGTATCCAGCACTTCCTGCTTATAGGCTTCAAGCTGGCTGGTTGCCAGATCAACCTGTTTTTTCAGTTCAGCAATCTGATCGGCAGCCTTCTTAATTACTTCGACGGTTTTAGCTATGCTGCCAGGGTCTTTAACGATGACACCGCCTACAGAACTTGCCACAGAACTGTATCCGGTCAGGGTGGCACCCAGAAACAGGGCTGTCAGAGTCTTTTTCATTGAATTTTCCTCTCGCTTTAAGATTGTCAGTCTTCGACCAGAAACAGCCGCGTGGCTGTTGGTTTCGTGCGGTTTTGGCTTAGCAGGGGGCGCGAGCGCAGTTCCAGAGAATATAGAAGACAGTACCCGCTGGCGCGGGGCTTCGGCGGATAACCCGCAAAGCCATATTAAAGTACAGAGTGCCGCCTTACATGCCGCTTGTGCGGCATGCTACAGAGACAGTTATTTTTCCGGCAATTTGTCTTTGAGCCGTTTCATCATGAAGGGCAGCCAGACTTCAGGGATATCGCTGTTAGCTTCCCGTATAACGTCATCTATCTGATAAATCCCCTCGATAAACGGGGGATACCAGAGTTCAGGATCGTCAGAGCCTATTTCCTCCCTGATTTTTTCGCACAATTTAATCCCTTTCATTGAGCAGGAAATAACAGGCAGAAAATCGTCAAATCCCACCAGGTCCATTTTGGCAAAGACACTTGAGCCACTTTGCTTAATCAGCATTGTTCGGCTTTCGAGTTTCAGCTTTTTAAGCTGGCGAAATTCTTTTTCTGTCAGCCCAATCTCTTTATAGCCGCTGTATTTGGCATCAGGGTTAGGGAGCAGGATTTTTGTCGGTGTCTGCTGAACGAGAGCCGCGAAAATTTGACAGTTAATCGCGTCTTCCGGTGACTGACTGGTGAGCCACATCATTTCCCCCTTCATACGACCAGCCTTGAGCGAAGCCTTGATTAAAGCCTGTGTCATTGGGTAGTTACAGGGTTTCCAGAACTCTTCAACGATGGAGAGCATGAGCTTACCGCCTTTCTGCATTCGTTTTTTGTAGAAAAACAGAACAGAAAGAATGACTTCACACGCAGGATGATCTCGTTGATTAACTGTTTCCAGGATTACAGTCGTGTCAAAACCGATTTTGCTGTATTGATTGGGATCGAATTTATTTTCTTCGCTGTCAGTAGCCCAGGCAAGAGCGCCATTATCCCACCATTTAGACAGACGGACGTTCAGTTCGGGGCTTTGTATACGGGATTGCAGACGAGCGAAACGTCGCTGGCGACGTTCAAGTTTCATCACCATTTCAACGGCGCGGTCAATCTCTTCAGCCTCACTGTCGCTACAGTCGCTGCCATCGTTATTAACAGCACAACGTTTGACCCACTCTTTCAGGAATGCCATCAGTTCAGGATCGTCATTGTCTCCGATCTGGAAGGGGTTCAGGCCGGAATACACACCCTCAGACAGAGAGAAATACTGACCACCGAACATTCTGATTGCCAGTTCGGTAGAGCGGTTGAAGTCAATCACGAACATATCTGGGTTAAAACGCTGGATAAACGCGGCGGCCATCATTTCAAACGTGGTTTTTCCCGCACCAGTCGCACCCAGCAGCATTCCGTGCCCCGCGATCATCTGTCCTGTTACATTACGCCCTGGTGCGCTGTAGTGAGTGTTGAACCAGTAAAGACCATCAGTGACGGTTTTCAGCGGCATTATGGCAGAGCCATCACCAATTGGATTTCCTGATTTTTTGCCATAGCTGTGATTATGAAGCGGCATCAGGCAGCAGACATTAGTGAGCGTGCGTTGTGTGGCAAGGGGGCGCAGTTTTGAGGCTGGCAGATGACTGAACCATGCATAAGGTGCTTCAGACGCTGCACGAACAAAACGAAATCCCCGCCCACTGGTGACAAATTCCGCCGCGACTTCAGAACCGTTATCACTGGCTTCATCAGGTGTGTTTCCGAAGACGGAAAGGACGCTGTGCCAGGAGCCAAAAACGGTTTCCTGGTTGATGATAGCTTCCTGGGCCATATGGAGTTCGGTGTGTTGCGTCTTACCAGCGTCCTTTACGGAAGTGAGTTTGTTAAGCTGTTGCTCAATTTTCTTGCTGGATTTTGATAGCGAATCGGGAATAAAGGATTGCGTCAGGATAAACTCAAATGGCAGGGATAACAGAAAATTCCACTGACCAATCTGCGAGCCTCGGGGTACATCTTTTACGATATAATTGGAACAAAATTTATTATCGTGTCCTGTGCGATTTTTTATTTCAAGAGTATCAAAGCTGAAATAGAATTTGCTGTTCTTAATACTCTCTGAAATCTTCGTTGCAGATAACGGTATTTTCTCAAAATCATGATTGAGTAAATAATTCAGATAGTTTGAACAAATATCGGAAATACCGCCGTCACTGATCCCAAGCGTATAAATATTGTAGTCTTTAAAACCTGTTTCAATCTGCCGGATGATATCTTTAGCTTTTTTTTCGCCAGCATCGATATCATCATAAGGAATGCCTATTGTGAGAAAATAATCTGTTCTGAATGATCTTTCTCCGTTAAAAGTATCACAGTAGAAATCACCTAAGCGCTGAAGAAAAGGATTGCCAGGAAATTTATATCTGGCATCCATAGGTGATTCGCGTTTTACAAGATGTTTCCACAGAAAAACTCTTTCACTTTTACAGAGTCCAAGAAGTGTTTCTTTTTGTCCGTTAAAGTTGTTCAGAATCATATCATCTGTCAGGCTTTCATAGGGAATGCCTTCAATAAGAAAAGTGAGCAGTAGTTTTTTATCTTCAAGCCAGATGATATTTTCATGAATATGTGAGTGATAAGGAGGAATGAAATTATTAGTTATTTTCTTTATCGACATATTATTCAACCTTCAGAACGTTATTCGAACGAAATCCCTTAAGGCACAGACCTTTAAATTTTAGTGCCCTGGCAGACATGGCGTTCGGGTCATCGGCACACATTTGTTTGATGGCGATCATTACGCCGATAATAATGGAGGGAATAATAAGCCCGTAAAAATCAATAGTCAGTATGCCAACAAAAAAAGAAACCATGAGAGCCAGCAGACACAGAATAAAAGGAATGATGGGCATACCTTTGATCATTGCAGGACGATTCAGGCCATTGTAGGTAAGAAAGATTGCCTTAAGCTCTTCGGCTGCTTTAATTTCTTCTTTATCCAACTTTTGATCCTCATGATGAACCGGAATACATCATGTATTCCGGTGATTAGGTAATTATTTGAAAATCTGGTAGCAGGCTTCAGCAGCTACCACACAACCACCGGCAATTGCGGCATACATCAGTGATTTGAGAACGCCAGCCCAGGAGTCCATTTCCGTGTATGCCTGGAATACTTTCCAGAGAATGTGTAAAAGGGCCACACCACCAACAAAACCATACGCCCAGAGGCGCAGTTCACCGATGAAGTTTGTGCCTTTATCAAGCCCACCAACACCCGCTGCCAGAGCCGGATTTGTAGCAATAAAGCTACAAAGTAAAAATAAAAAGAACGTTCTGTATAATGCAATGGATTTATTCACGATTATCTCCATACATAATTAGATAACATTAATTAGATTGTAGTTAAAGATGGTAGGAATAATTAAATTAATGGCTGTGTGTTACTCCTTAAAATCCTGTATTCCGAAATCACCAAAAACATCCCATTTATCATGGTTATCACTGGATACCATTAAATGGCTGGATGTTTCTGAATATGACTTTATTGCCGGAATATCATAATGAGTATGTATTCCGGCTTTTTCCTCAATTATATCGATATAACTTTTGCCATTGCTTTCCTTCACATAACCCCGTTTGTTATTACCGGAGTAATAACAACTCATAGCGTCACGTAGTATCTTTTGTTGGTCCCCCCCTTTTGTTTCGTATTTATCCCAGCACGTTTTCAGCACTGCCGCAGCAGCGCGAATATTCGCACAGGGAGAAAAAACGGATTCATGAGTTAAATTTAAAGTCTGGAAGTTACGGCTGTTTATCTGCCCTAGGCCAGCACTGAAATTTTTTTTATCTGTAGTCAGTTTTTTTGCGTGATTAACAGCCTCCTCTTCAGTGGTAAAATATTTACTGCCACCGTCGGTGACATTTGCTATAGCGTAGGGATTCCCACCGGATTCAGTCATAATAATGGCACGCATGGTTTCAGGAGAAACACCAGGTGCGCACTGACTGATCAGTGTCATAAGCACAGTTGCGGATATAGACATTTTTTGACAGGTAACGATGAAAGTTTAATTTAACGGATTATTGGCAGCGTCAGATTACTTAGGGATATTACTTCTGGTTAAATGATATGTTGCGCTCCTTCGTGAGCAGATATCAATTATTTCTCGCTCATCATGAATCGTCAGTTTTTTACCGGATAACAGTCTGTTAAATAGTTCCTGTTGCACATCTGGATATTCCATAATTTGTGGTGTTCATCAATGATACTGTGAATCGTGTTAACATCTTGATGGGAAATTGACTCAAGAGTTGAATCATACCATTTCGGAATAAAATTTTTATGCTTCATGCCATTTTCCTCAAATAAAACAGGGGCATTGCGCAGTAGGATAACTTTCGAATAATATCGCTTCAGCAGTGTCGGTCTTCGACCAGAAACAACCGTGTAGCTGTTGGTTCCGTGCGTTTTGGGCTTAGCAGGGGGCGCGAGCGCAGTTCCAGAGAATATAGAAGACAGTACCCGCTGGCGCGGGGCTTCGGCGGATAACCCGCAAAGCCATATTTAAGTACAGAGTGCCGCCTTACATGCCGCTGGCGCGGCATCTCACGACCAACGGAAACGTCCGGCTGCGAGCGCTTTTCGGACCCCTTTGATTTCTCTGTTGAGTGATTCCTCAGAACGGTCAATCAGGCCGGATTTTGCCAGGCCATAAATAACAAGCAGTGTGTCATGTGTAAGTAGCAACTCTGCTCTGTATGCAGGCCGTTCACGATATATCCAGGGAGAACTTAAGGCTTTTTCAACATAATACAGTCTGGATATTTTTTGTTTTGGTGGAATATAACAGTGATGACGTAATTTCTTCAGGTTTGCTTTTGCTTGTGACATAACATGTTAATCTATTTCACCATTTTATTGTGTAAATTTTTCCGTCATCACACTTAAATGTTTTCGAATTTTCAGTAACATTTAAAATGTTTTTCAATTTTTTCACAGTGTGAATCGGCCCATTCATAAAATGCAGTTTTTTCTGTCTCAGCTTCGTTTTTCAAATTACTCACGATTAACAGAATCAGTCCCGCAAAAGAAATTGCAACAGTACCTCCGGCAATTAATCCATCAAGATAATTATCATCTCTCATTATTATCTCCTGTACTTTTCGTACACAGTTAATCCCCCTTTCAGGGAATCGAGTTTGATAAAGGGAATTAACTATGTTGAAAATTGTAAAAATGAGTCGTTACCTGTCAGATGGCGCGGCACGTCACTCTATACGTAGCCCACACTGAACATTGTCAGCAAGTGCTGTTTTTTGCACACAATTAATCCTCCTCATGCCAGGGCTTCAGGCAATTACCGCTGTCCAGGGGTGTTAAAGAGCGTACGAATAACGCCTTGTTCGGGCGTTCTGCTGATAGCGGAAAACTTCAACATGGAGACTTTAAACCAGTACAATAGATCGTTCAAGGTGGTTTAGGCGATCTATTATCCCGCATAAATCAAAATAAAAAGTATAAAATTCTAAAATCAGCTTTTATATTGGTATGATAGATCGTTGAATAGATCATTCACGATCTAATATTCTAAAAATTAAAGAAGTGGCGAAAAAAAATACTTTTTGATTGTTTCATCGGCAGTGCCGGATGTGCTGATTTGGCGAGATTGGTGGAATGAGCGTCACGACAAACACTTTTCAAATCGGAGGGCTACAGGTATATTAAGCGGCATTCGGTGTTGATCCTTTTTGATCTTCGCTTAAATTTGAGAAATTTGGTCCCCGTCATAGGGGATAAAGGTAGGATGCGCCATAAGGCATTCAGGTGTATGGCAGGAGTTGAAAGATTCCATGAAGCCATAAAAAACAAACCCCCATTAACTTTGCATCCGTTTCTTGGCAGAGGCCGATCAAAGTTTAATGGGGGCAGGGGAAATCCCTTGGAAGACAGTATACATGATGCTTTCCTCATTATTCAATATCGTCCGGTGTAAAAATGCACTGTGCGAATCAAGCTCTGCCATAAGCGATTGCTTATGGCTTCCCTGAACAGGCCTTCATTACACTGGAGTGAACTGTCTCCCGAAGAGCAAATCCTTTTCTGGGAGGATTACGAATCGGGCAGGGCCACGTCATTTCTGGTTGAACCGGAAAAACGGAGCACGAAGCGCCGCCGTGGTGAACATTCCACTAAGCCAAAGTGTGAGAATCCAGCCTGGTTCCGTCCCGACAGCTATAAGGCGCTGGGCGGACAGTTGGGCCACGCTTACAATCGTCTCGTTAAAAAAGACCCGGT
>JAFAFL010000041.1 GCA_023423535.1 Pseudomonadota bacterium | reverse complement strand
ATCCGAGGGAGCCCGGGGTGGGAGGCGGCGGCGGCCGGCATCTGCGGCGCGCTCACCCGCGGCAGGCCCGTCGGGGGCGAGGCGGGGACCGGGGGCGTGACGACCGGCAGCTGCGGCAGGCTCGGGCGGCGCGGCGGCTCCGGCGGCGGCGTGGAGATCGGCGCGGCGGCGACGGGCACCGGCAGCGGCGTGGGAACGCGCGGTGGAGAGACGGGAGGCTGCGGCGGCTGGGGTCGCTCGAACGCGGCGCCGCTGCGCAGGGCGGCCTCCTCCTCCGGGTCCATCTCGTCGATGGAGAAGTCGTCGCCCCTCTCGCGCTCGGACGGCTTCTTCTTCTTTGCCGCCGCGTCGTCACCGCTCCGTCGCTTGAGCTTCTTCAGATCGCGGACGTAGGTCCCGTTCTCGATCTCCGCCAGCGTGCGACTCCACAGGCGCTCGTAGGTGGTGAGCTTCTGCTGCACCGCCTGCACCCGGAAGTTCGCGCCGGTGTGCCGGACGAAGGTGCCGCGCAGCTTCGCCATCTCCGCGGTGAGCTCCTTGTGGAGCCCGGTGGGCGGGCGGCGCTCGAGGCCGAGGAAGTACTGCTCGTAGGCCGCCCGGAGCTCTGCGATCTGCGCGTCGATGCGCTCGCAAAGGGCAATCACCCCCTGCGCATCACCGAGCTGTTTGCGCTCCGAAGGTACGGCCATCAGTCGGGGAGAGCTTCCCAGCGTTGCGCGCTCGGATCAACGCCATGCCCCTCGGGCGGGACGCCTGTCCGCCTGGTGGGTTCGCTAGGCCGCCGCGGGGGTGACGCCGCCCGAGCCCGCGCCATCCGCGTTGGAGCCGCCCGCGAACGCCGCGCGGCCGCGGTTCCAGAGGATCGCCGCGCCCGCCGCGAACATGCACATCGAGATGAGCTGGCCGGTCGAGATGTTGTACCAGGCGGTCAGCGGCACCGACTCCGCCATGCCCCCCATCCCCAGCGAGTTGAGCAGGCCGTGCAGCGTGCCGCGCTCCGCGTCGCCGCGGAAGAGCTCCACCGTCGAGCGGAGGATCGCGTAGGCCATCAGCCACATGCCGAGGATCTGCCCGTGGAAGCGGCGGAACCGGCGCAGGTAGAGCAGGCCGAAGAAGAGCGCGAAGTTGCCCAGCGAGTCGAAGATCTGCGTGGGGTAGACGCCGAGCGTGTGGCCGTGCTCCGCCACCCACTTCGAGATCTGCACCGCGCCCTCGGCGGGACTCCGGAGGATCTCACCGGTCGCCGGCACCACCCACTTCGCGTCGGTGGCCTGCGACTGCGCCGCCAAAGAGCCGAAGCCGCTCGTCTGACCGAAGAGGTTCTGCGCGAGCTTCGCGCCGGGGAAGTGCGCGGCGAGCGCGTAGCCTTCAGGCGCCACGTCACCCCAGCAGCAGCCCGCGCTCCAGCAACCGAGCCGCCCGAACGCCGCGCCGAGCGACACGGTGGGCATGGCGATGTCGCCGAGCCGGAAGAACTCGATCTTGTTCTGGCGCGCGAACCACCACGAGACCGCGATGGCGAGCAGCAGCCCGCCCTGGAACACGAGCCCGCCGGAGAGCGAGAAGATGTCCGACGGCCGCTTCGCGTACTGCTCCCAGTTGACGATGATGAAGAGCAGCCGCGATCCCACCAGCCCCGCGATGAGCACGTAGAGCGCGAGGTCCATGATCTGGTCCCGCCGCAGCTCGCCGGTCTCGCCGCGCCACTCGCGCTGCGCCAGCGCCCCGCTGACCATCACCGCGCCGAGGAACCCGCCCACCAGCATCAGCCCGTAGGTGTGGATGGGGATGCCCTCGCCCTTCGCGCCGGGCAGCACCGACGAGGGCAGCGCGTACCAGAGCCCGATGCCGACGAGCACGAGGCCACCGAGCCCGAAGAGGAGCGCGCGCGTCTGCTGGTCGCTCTTCGTCGGCGGCGCGTACTCGCCGGTCTTCGCGTTCTTCGGACCGTGCGCGCCGCGCCAGCCTGCGTACGCGGCGTACGCCACCAGCGCGAGCGAGGCGAGCACCAGGATGATCTGGTCGAGCAGCGTCTCGAAGGAGAACTTGTAGAGGACGGGCAGCATGGGGCGCTAACCCCTAGCACGCGTCCCACATGCGCGCACGCACGCCTGCCGTACAGGACCCGTCCGGCAGGCCGGCCTACGTCCGGGCCGCCTCGACGGGCTTCGGCTCCTTGCGCACCACCGAGTCGATGAGGAGCGCGATGACGCCGACGACGATCGCCATGTCCGCGACGTTGAAGGTGGGCCAGTAGGCCTTGTCGAACCAGTGCGCCTCGATGAAGTCGATGACGAACTGCCGCGAGATGCGGTCGATGTAGTTGCCCAGCGCGCCGCCGAGCACCAGCGGCAGGCCGACGACCGCCCACGTCTCCCCGGGCACGCCGCGCAGCTTCCGGAAGAGGTACGTGATGAGGACGATCGCCGCGATGCTCACCGCGTGGAACAGGGGCATGCGCAGCGAGATGGGCACCGCGCGGAACATCCCCCAGGCCGCGCCCGGGTTCTCCGCGTAGCGGAAGCGCAAGAGCCCGTCGATGACCTCGGTCTTCCCGGACGGCATGAAGTGGTAGCCGTAGGGACCGGTCTCGTCCGAGCGCGTGTAGAGCGCGCCGAGCTCCGCGCCGAGGCCCTCGTGACCGTCGAACCGGTCGGTCAGGTGCTCGACGGCGAGATACTTCGTCCACTGATCGAGCAGGACGAGAGCGAGCACGACTCCAATGAAGAACACCCAGCGCCGGGACACGCGGGCCTTATAGCCCACGACCGCTCGGCGTCACGCGCTCCGTCACGCGCCGGTGGAGGGCGGCTCTTCTGCTTCGACGGGACGAAGCCTCGCTGCGCGTCGCTGCGCGATCGTCTGCAGCACCGCGTCGAAGAGCAGCAGGCCCACGCCCACGCTGATGGCGATGTCCGCCACGTTGAAGGTGGGAAAGCGCATCCCCGGCTGGTTGCGCCAGTGGAAGTCGAGGAAGTCCACCACGTAGCCGCGGCTGAGCCGATCGGCGAAGTTGCCCAGCGCGCCGCCGAGCACCAGCGCCAGCGCGAGCTGCAGGGTCCGCTGATCGGGCTCGGTCTGGCGGATCATCCAGAGCACGAAGCCCACCGCGAACACGGTGACCACCACGAAGAAGGGCGCGCGGAACGCTTCGGGCAGATCCGCGAACATCCCCCACGCCGCGCCGGGGTTCTCCACGTAGCGCAGGTGGAAGTAGTCGGAGACGACCTCTATCTGGCCGCGCGCGCGGACCTGGCGTTCGGGGCGGAAGAAGGAGAGCCACGCGGAGAGGCCGCTCTTGCCGTCCAGCGCGCGGGTGAGGTGCGCCACCGCGAGGAACTTCGTGACCTGATCGGCCACGAGCGCGCCGAGCGCCACCCCGAGGCAGAGAACCGTCTTCTTCATCGCCGTTCCGTGTAACCCGGACCCGCGCAGGCGAACAACCAGAGGCGCAGTCCCGTTCGTGCGCAGGGCAGGCAGCCTCACCGCGTCGTCTGTTCGCCGGGCGGAAGGTGCCCAACGTTCACTCCGTAATCTCCAAGAACACAGGGAGGCAGCGATGGAGGAGGCGTACGAGACTGTCGGCTCGGCCGATCAGGGCGGTGGCCGGCTGGACGAGGTGAAGGCGAAGGCTCACCACGCGGGCGAGGCGGCGAAGCGGAAGCTCGCGGACAAGGCGGACGCGCAGAAGGACCAGCTCGTCTCGCGGTTCGAGCAGCTGGCGAAGAACCTCGAGGACCTCGGGCAGAAGAGCGAGGGACCGGAGGGTCAGATCTTCACCCAGCTGTCCGGGTACGTGCGGCGCGCGGAGGGGATGATCGAAGGCAAGCGGGCGGACGAGCTCGCGGGCATGGCGTTCAACGAGCTGAAGCAGCGGCCGGGCCTCCTGCTCGCCAGCTGCTTCGCGGCCGGGTTCCTCGGCGCGCGGCTGCTCAAGTGAGGAGGGGTGCATGAACTGGCAAGACGAGGAGTACGGCGTGCACCGGCCCACCGGCCGCGCCGAAGGTGACGGGCTCTCCGCGAAGAGCACGGGCGAGCTCATCTCCGACCTGGTGCAGAACGGAAAGCTGCTCATCGCCGAGGAGGTCCGGCTCGCGAAGGCGGAGCTGCGGGTCGAAGGAAAGAAGGCGGCGAAGGCGGGCGCGGGCTTCGGCGCGGCGGGCCTGTTCGCGCACACGGCGCTGCTGGCGTTCGGCGCGTTCCTCATCGCGGTGGGCGCGCTGCTGATGCCGGTGTGGCTCTCCGCGCTGATCGTCACGGTGCTCTTCGGCGCCGTGGCCGCGGGCGCCGGGCTGTGGGCGAAGAAGCGGGCGCAGACCATCTACCCCGAGCAGACGATTCGAACCCTCAAGGAGGACAAGGAATGGGCGAAAGGAACGATGCAGAGCGTGAAATTCGAACGGCACGGTCACGCCTGACGGACGTCGCGCTCGAGCTCTCGCGGCGGGCGACCGGCGACTACGTGAAGGCGCGGCTGACGGAGCGGAAGGACGACCTGAAGGACCGGGCGCGTCACGAAGCGAAGGACCGGGCGATGGTGCTGAAGGAGCGCGCCAGGCACGAGGTGCGAGAAAGGACGGACGTGATGAAGGACAGGTTGCTGGACAGCCCCTGGGCGCTCGGATTCATCGGCGGCGTGGTGGGGACGATCGCCGGACGGATGGTCGGCAAGAAGACCCGCGACGCGCGTCACGACAGTGAGTGGCGCGGCTTCGACCGGCCCTACGACGAGTACACCGCCACGCACGCGCCCCCCGGCTACACCGGCTACGGCGCACAGCAGTACGGCAGCGGGTACGGTCAGCAGTACGGCGCGGAGTTCTACGGGACCGGCGGCTACACCGCGGGCCAGAACTACGACTACGGCACGCGGTACGAGAGCTCCTCCGAGGTGGACACCTCCTCGTCGGCGGACTTCAACGCCGGCGCGAACGAGGACGAGGGCCCGGGGCTGAAGGAGCGCCTGTCGGACAAGGCCTTGCACATGAAGGAGCGCGTGGCGGGCGCGGCGGGCAACGTGAAGGAGCGCGTGCAGGAGCGGGCCGGCCACCTGAAGGAGAACCTCGACCAGCGGCGCGGCGACATGGGCGGCCGGATGCACGAGCAGTCCGGGCGGATGAAGGAGAACCTCGGCCAGTTCCGCTCGAAGGCGGGCCATGCGTTCTCCAACGCGTGGGACCACATCCCCTCGCGGTACGACGTGCGGCGCAACGCGGACGAGCACCCCGGCATCTGGGCCTTCGCGGCGATGGCGGCGGGGGCGTTCCTCGGGTCGCTGATGCCGGTGACCGAGCGCGAACGTCAGGCGCTGCAGCCGCTGAAGGACAAGGCGCGCGACCGGCTGCAGGGGCTCGGGGGCCAGGTGGAGGAGCGGGCCGAGCACCTCGCGCACGAGGTGGGCGCGAAGGTCGGCACCGCGGCGGGTGAGATCAAGGCCGCGGTGGTGAGCGAGACGGGCGGCGTCTCGGCGGGCTCGAGCGCCGGCTCCAGCGAGGAGTCGAGCGAGAGCGGCAACACCCAGTGGAAGCACGACACGGTGACCTCGGGCACGACCTACCACGCGTCGAGCGAGGGCGGCTCCTACGGCAGCTCCTTCGAGGCCGAGGTGGATCGCTCGAGCGAGCAGGCCGGCTACGGCGGCGGCTCGGTGGGCGTGGGCGACCGCGGCATCGTCACCGCCTCCCCGGACGACGAGGAGCCGCTGCCGAAGTTCGCGCCGCTCGATGACGGGGGTGCGACGCGGCACTAGGAACGCGCGCCTCGGCGCAGCGTGACGCAAGACGGCCCTCTCCTCCCACCACGGAGGAGAGGGCTTCTGCGTGTCCAGGCGCTCGGACGTGCTTAACTTCGAAGCCGATGAGCCAGGTGAGCTTCGAGTCGACCACGTACGTCAGCGGCGAAGAGTTCGCGCGCTGGGTCGACACGTCTGCGCGCTCCGGCGACCCGAACCACTACGAGTTGCTGAATGGGCGAATCGTCATGACGCCTCCTGCTGGCTGGCCACACGGCGTGCTCGGGAGCGCATTGCAGAGCGCGCTCTTCACCCACGTGAACCAGCGACGGCTCGGACTCACTTGTGACTCGAGCCAGGGCTTCGAACTCCCTTCCGGCGATGTGGTCGAGCCGGACCACGCCTTCGTTTCGACAGAACGGTTTCAGGCCGGCCCGCCGCCAGAAACCGGCCGCTTCTTGAAGGTCGTACCGGACCTCATCGTGGAGACGCTCTCCACATCCACCGCATCCCGGGACCGCGGCGAGAAGAAGGCCATCTACGAGCGCAACGGCGTGCGCGAGTACTGGCTGATCGACGTGCGCGCGCGGACGGTGACGCAGTTCGTGCTCGTCGGCGACCGCTACGGTGCACCGCGGCTCTACGCCGAGAGCGAGCGGGTCGAATCGGCCGTGCTGCCCGACCTCGCGCTGCGCCTCGCGGACCTGCTGCCGGCTTGATCGGCTGAGGAGCCTCGCCCGGGTACGGCTGCGACCGCTTACGGCCCCGAACGTGACGGCGACGACAAGCGCATGGCCTCGTGAGCATCCGCGCGCAGGTCGAGCTCCGCATCGAAGCGGCTCTCCCATACGACGTCCGGCGTGAGCGCCCCGAGCTTCCGCAGGTGGCGGAAGGCGCTGTGCCGGCAGCTGCTGCACGGTTCCCGCTCGAAGGCGTCCCACAGGAGCGGGGAGAGCCACGCCGCACCCTCCTGCTCGTCCGCCACATCGAGCACGCGCATGAAAGCGTCGTGCAGGTCCTCCCGCTCGTCCGAAGCCGCAAGCGCCCCGGCGACCGTTGGCACGTCCTCGGGCCGCATGTTTCGGACGAGGCCCTTGAGACCATCGAGGTCTGGAGGCGCACGCTGCAGCCTCTCCAGGGAGAACGCGCGAACCTCTTCGGACTGCACCTTCATCAGCGCGCGCCAGGCCGCGGCGGCGGTCTCCCCGTCATCGGAGCGGGTCGCCTCGAGGAGCACACCCGGCCTGCCTGGGAACGCTTCGTGGGCGAAGGCGCGCAAGAGGCCTCGACGAAGCTCCGTGTCGGTCGTCGTCGACAGAGCCTCGGCTGCGCGGATCCGCTCAGGCTCCGCGGCTTCACGGCACCACCACCAGAGCAGGAACCGCCGTCGCGTCCGCGCAATCATCGGCAGCGCGCCCACCAGGCCTTCAAGGGTCGCGGGGAACGGGAGCGGGTCGGGCTCACGCTTCTGCTCGACCCGCTTCCAGCGCTCGCGCTGCGCGGCTACGGAGTCGACGTACCGGCGGATGACCGGCTCCCGGCGGGCAGCGGACGCGAGTAATTCCGAATCGGGGCTCAGGCCCCAGTGGGCCTCCGCGATGTCCAGCACCTGCGCGTCCGTCCACGTGCCCTCGCCCTGAAGTCGGCAGCCGACGACGCGAGCGACCTCGAGCAGCGCCTCGGGCCCGCCGACCCTCACCCACTCCCGCGACCCCGTTTCATCTGCTCCGCCGCCGTGGCGCCTGAAACACTGTGCGAGCGCCGGGACCGCATCCGCGCTGCCATCGAACGCGAAGAGTTCGACGAGGTCGATGAGCTGCTGCAGGTCGCGCTCATCCCCGGCCGGCGCTTCGAGCGCTCGAAAGAGCGCGGGCTCCAACGCATCCCGCAGACCGGTCGCGACGAGCACGTCGAAGAGGAAGGGCGCCCGTCCGTCCTCGCCCTGAGGGTCGTAGCCCGTGAAATGGACACACGCATCGAGCACTGCCTCGCGTGTCCGCTCCGGCTCCACCTGCGCCACGTACTGCGCGTGCACCACCGCGAGCCCGCGCCCGAGGCGGAGCCACCGCACCCAATCCTCGAAAGCGAAGGGCGGTGGCACGCGATCGCTCTACGCCGCCAGCGCCGCCTGGCACCTCTCACACACCGGGCCGCTCTTCCCGACCGCCTCGCTGTAGGTCCAGCAGCGCGGGCACTTCTCACCGCGAGCGGGTTCGACCTTCGCGCTGAAGTTCCCGGCCGCGCCCGACAGCGCCTGCGCGCCCTCCGGTACGGCCTCGACGAGATCCACCTGCGACACGATGAACAGCGCCGGCAGCTCACGCGCGTGCTTCCGGAGCAACTCACCCAGCGCGCCCTCCGCGTGCAGCACGATCCGGGCTTCGACCGACGAGCCGATCTGCTTCTCCCGCCGCGCGACCTCGAGGATGCCCTGCACGCCCTCGCGCACCGCGAGCAGCTTCTCGAACCGCTCCATCAGCTCCGCAGACGCCGCGCTCTCCTTCTCCGACGGGAACCCGGCGAGGAACACGCTCTTCGCCTCCGCGGTCGCGCCGGGCAGGTTCTGCCAGGCCTCCTCGGCGGTGAAGCTCATCACCGGCGCGAGCAGCCGGATGAGGTCCCGAGCGATCCGGTAGAGCACCGTCTGCGCGCTGCGCCGCTCATGCGACGCGGGCTTCGACGAATACAGACGGTCCTTGAGGATGTCGAAGTAGATGGCCGAGAGGTCCATCGCGCAGAAGTCCACCACGCTGTGGTGCACGAGGTGGAACTCGTAGGACTCGTACGCCTTGCGCACGCGCTCGACGAGCCCGTCCATCCGCGCATCCGCCCACGCGTCCAAAGGCAAGAGCTCCGAGCGCGGCACCGAATCCCGCGCCGGATCGAAGTCGTACAGGTTGGAGAGCGCGTACCGCAGCGTGTTGCGGATCTTCCGGTAGGCCTCGCTCAGGCCCTTGAGGATCTGGTCCGAGAGCCGCACGTCGTCGCGGTAGTCCGACGACGCGACCCACAACCGGAGCACCTCGGCGCCGTACTGCTTGATGACCTGCTCGGGGGCGACGGTGTTGCCCTCGCTCTTGGACATCTTGCGGCCCTGACCATCCACCACGAAGCCGTGGGTGAGCACCGCCTTGTAGGGCGCGATGTCGCGCGTCCCCACGCCCACCAGCAGCGACGAGTGGAACCAGCCTCGGTGCTGATCCGAACCCTCGAGGTAGAGGTCCACCGGCACGCGCATCCCCGGCCGCTTCTCCGCCACCGCGGCGAACGAGCACGCGCTGTCGAACCACACGTCGAGGATGTCCGTCTCCTTGCGGAACGAACGACCGCCGCACTTCGGGCAGGCGAACCCCTCCGGCAGGAACTTCGCCGCCGGCTCCGAGTACCAGACCGCGACGCCCTGCTTCTCCACCTCGGCGGCCACGCGGTCCATCAGCTCGTGCGAGACCACCGACTCACCGCACCCGTCCGCCTCGCAATAGACGACGGGGATGGGCACGCCCCACTGGCGCTGCCGGCTGATCGTCCAGTCCGGCCGGTTCTCGAGCATGTTGTAGATGCGGTCGCGCCCCCACTTCGGGATCCACTGCACCGCGTGGTCGATCTGGTGCAGCGCGCTCTGCCGCAGCGTCTTGTCGCCCGGAGCGCCGGCCATCGGCTTGTCCAGCGCGATGAACCACTGCCACGTGCCGGCAAAGATGATCGGCTTGTGGCAGCGCCAGCAGTGCGGGTAGCTGTGCTTGAGCTTCTCGCCGAGCGCATTGAGCAGCGCGCCCTTGTCGTGCAGCAGCTGCGAGATCGTCGCGTTGGCGTCCCACACCTTCTGCCCCGCGAGCCCCGCGCCGACAGTCTCGTCGTACCGCCCGTCGTTCTTCACCGGGTTGTACACGTCGAGCCCGTAGCGCAGGCCGACCTCGTAGTCCTCCTGGCCGTGTCCGGGCGCGGTGTGCACGAGGCCGGTACCCGCCTCCAGCGTCACGTGCTCGCCGAGGATGACGGGCGACTCGCGGTCGAGGAACGGGTGCGCATACCGCAGCCCCTCGAGGTCCCGGCCCAGCGCATAGCCCAGCACCCGCGAGGGATCCGCCAGCACCGCCGCATCAAAGGAAGCCCCACCCGCGGTGACCTGCTTCTCCTTCAGCTCGCCCGGCGCGATCGCCGCGAGCACCGAAGGCAAAAGCTCCTTCGCGAGGACCAAAACTGAATCCGAGCCGAGCGCGTAGAACACGTACTCGAGCTCCGGGTGCACCGCGATCGCGAGGTTCGCGGGCAGCGTCCAGGGCGTGGTGGTCCAGATGACGAAGCGGACCCGCTTGCCGCGCACGCCCTCGGGCAGCTTCGGCGACGAGGCGCTCTGCTCACCCGCCACCGCGTCCATCGCCACGTACACCGACGGGCTCTCGTGGTCGGCGTACTCGACCTCGGCCTCGGCGAGCGCGGTCTGGTCGGTGATGCACCAGTACACGGGCTTCTTGCGCCGGTACATGAGGCCGCGCTTCGCGAACTTGCCCAGCTCGCGGATCTGCTGCGCCTCGTAGTCGAAGGAGAGCGTGACGTACGGCTCGTCCCACCGGGCGAACACGCCGAGCCGCTTGAACTCCTCGCGCTGCACGTCCACGAACTCGAGCGCGTAGGCCCGGCACTGCTCGAGCAGGGCCTCGCGCGAGAGGGTGCGCTTGTCGATCTTCTTGCTCGCGAGCCGCTTCTCCACCGCCTGCTCGATGGGCAGGCCGTGCGTGTCCCAGCCGGGCACGAACTCGGTGTGACGTCCGGTCTGGTTCCGGAACTTCACCACGATGTCCTTGAGGATCTTGTTCAGCGCGTGGCCGGCGTGGAGGTGCCCGTTCGCGTAGGGCGGGCCGTCGTGGAGCACGAACGGCTCGGCGTCGCGCGTCTTCTCGACGAGCGCCTCGTACGTCTTGTGCTCCGCCCACCAGGCGAGCATCTTCGGTTCGAGCTGCGCGAGGTTCCCCTTCATCGGGAACTCGGTACGGGGGAGGTTCAGCGAGTCCTTGTACTCGGACATGATGTAGGGGCGCGTAACACCGGAGCCGCGGCCCTTCAACAACGCCCGCGCGCCCTCGCTGTACGACACCCGCCCACAACGCCGGTCCACCTGACCGATGCGTGCGCCGCCGCCAGATCGGCCACAATGCCCGCCGATCATGGAGACCTCCATGCAGCAGCCCACCGGCCACACCGTGACGAACGCCCCCAGCGCCCGCTCCGCCGAACGCGCCCGCCGCTTCCGCCGCCAGCGCGGTCAGGCCGCGGTCGAGGCCGCGCTGACGATGCCGCTCGCGGTGTTCGTCATCCTCGGCACCCTGCAGCTCTTCATGATGCTGCACGGCCGGATCATGGCGGAGTACGCGGTCTATCGCGCCACCCGCGCCGGCTCGCTGAACCAGGCGGACTGCCGGGTGATGACGCACGTGGCGGTGGCGGCGCTCCTGCCCGCCATCGGCGCGCGCACCGACGACGGCGCGAGACTGGCCACCGCCTTCCGCTTCCGCTCCGGCAACCGCTACAGCGTCGTCTTCGACCGGTCGTCCACCGGCATGCCGCGGACCGGGCCCATCGTCTGGATCGTGAAGCGCCTGGACCGCACCGTCACCAACCACAACGCGAACTTCGACGACCGTTTCCACGCCGGCTCGCGCGCGGAGCTCGAGGTGGACATGGTGTTCTGGTACCCGCTGCGAATCCCCTTCGCGGACTGGGTGATGTCGCGGATGTTCCTCGCCTACTACGGCCTCATGCCCTACGTGGCGAACAACCCGCTGATGCCGGCCGAGCGCAACGCGATGTGGACCCGCGAGGGCTCCTCGCTCACCGGCGCCATGGGCAATCACATGCGGACCCGCGCGCTGATCGGCGACTACCTCGCGCCCATCCGCACCTCGTACCGGATGCGGATGATGACGCCGGCGATGCTCAACGGTCAGGCCTGTCCGAACTCGCCGACGAACATCAACTAGGCCGGCCTACTTCTTCGCCGGGCCGAACTCCGCGTCGAGCTGCAGCTCGCCCGGGCAGATGTCTCCGCCGCCCTCGGGGTCGGTGAAGGTCGCCTTCAGGGTGCCGCCCATCCACTGGTACATGGTGACGCCGGCGTTGTCCTGACCCTCGGGCACGGTGTTCACGCGCATGAGCAGGCTGCCGTGATCCGCGTCCAGCCCCGCGCCCAGCGAGCAGGGCAGCCCCTCCGGCGCCTCCACCGATCCTGCGACCTGCTGGAAGCCGCTGAGGCCGTACTGGCCAGGCGCGGGCTCCCCCTCGCCGATCATGGTGATGGAGCCGTCGGTCAGCTGCCCGTCGCTCCAGCGCACGGTGAACTTGAAGTCGTGGTGCAGCTCCGTCCCCACCCGGTAGGCCTCGAGGGTGCAGGACTGGAGCACGCCGCTCCCCGCGCCGCTGATCTGACCGGTGCAGGCCTGCTCGTCCGGGTTGCCCGGGTCCACCGGACCATCGTCGCCGCACCCTAGGACCGCCCCCAGCGCCACCGCCGACACGACCTTCACGAACCGCATAGATGTCCCTCCGACGTGAGGCTGCGCGAGAGGCTGCTGCGTCCGGCCCGTCTGGACAACCCCTCCGAAGCCACTGCCCGTCCCCCCTTGTCCGCCGCGAGGCAGTCGGAAGGGCAGGCAGAGGCACTCTATGGCAGGATCGCCGCGCGGATCAGCGATGAACCTCGCGACCGTGTGAGAGACCGTCGCACACCGGGCCTCTCCATTCCGTCCACCTGACCGATGCGACGAGCGGCCCCCGATCAGCGAGTATCCTCTCCGACGATGCGCTCCCACCGTCGCCCGAAGGGTGCCGCCATGATGCGAAAGAGACGCGGACAATCACTGCTGTTGATGGCCCTCACCATGCTGCTGCTGGTGATCATGGTGACCATCACCCTCTCCATCGGGATGAGGGCCCGCGAGAAGATCGAGCTGCAGACGATGGCGGACGCCGCGGCGTACTCCAACGCGGTGGCCTCGGCGCGCGTGTACAACACCATCTCGGTGTGGAACCGCGCCCAGGTCAGCCACATGGTGGTGCTGGCCGGCGCGCAGAGCCACATCAGCTACTCGTCCTGGTACCTCGCCTCGCTGCAGACCACGGCGATCGCCGGTGCCGCCGCCGCGACCGCGTGTGGCCTCGCGTGCGCGAACCCGTGGCTCGCCTGCATGTGTCCCTCGTGCGTGAACACCGGCCGCGTGGCGCTGGCGTTCCAACGCGAGTTCAACCAGGTCCGCAACCGCTACCGCAGCCTCGACAGTCTGGCCGGCGCGGAAGGACGCGTGCTCCAGACCCGCGCCCGCCTCTACGGCACCATGGGCCAGGGCCTCTACGCGCTGCACCTGGTGAACACCGCGCAGGGCCTGCTCTCCCCCGAAGTGCTGCGGCTGGCGGTGCCGGACGCAGGCCGCCGCGGCGAGTACTCCTTCCTCCGCGCCGCGGACATCGGCGTCACCGCGCTGGAGCTCGGCACCCGCGCGCGGCAGAGCGGCAGCCGCGGTCCCTATCCGTCCCTGCCCGCCGCGCACGGCTCGCGCGAGAGCGAGTTCATCCGCGACCGCGGCATCTCCTCGGTCATCCCGCCCGTCCGCCCGACGATGCTCTTCGCGCAGAACCAGGGCCTCGGCGTCCCGCCCATCGCCTCGGGTGGCGCCTACTTCGGCACCGGCCGGCACAACACCAACGAGCGCGACGCGCGCGAGTCATGGGCCTGCGACCACGGCGTCTCCTCCTCCGGTCTCGTCTTCGGCGGCTGCATCCCCTGGTTCATCCCGCCGGTGCCCACCACCGCGCACGTGCGCTCCACCCACTCCGGCGACAACAGCGACCAGCACCGCTGGAGCCCGGGCGGAAGCCAGCACAACGGCAGCGAGGCCAACGTGCACTCGCTCGGCAACTGCGGCTCGTCGTGCCCGTCGGTGTGGATCGTCCGGCAGGAGTTCAACATCAACCCGGACAACGTGAACGAGAACAACAACCCGCGCGACCAGTGGCGGCAGCCGAAGCACCTCGTCGGCCTCGAGCGCAACTACAGCGCGCGGCGGGTGCAGGATCCCTGGAACCTCGCGTTCAACTTCCGGGCGCTCGGCGGCAGCGGCGCGCAGGTGGACGTGGGCCGGCAGAACACGGGCGGCATGAACCGGCAGCTCGCCTTCGCCGCGGGCATGACCTACTACCACCGGCACATGGACAACGTGGGGCTCGACTGGCAGGAGCCGCCGAACTTCTTCAACCCGTTCTGGCGCGCCACGCTCGTCCCCGCGGACATCGACGACGCGAACCTCGCCCACGCGAACCTCGTCGCGGCCGCGTCGGACGCCAACCTCGCCACCGGCATGCTCCTGCTGCGCACGCTCGGCGGGTTCCGGGGGATCCAATGAGCCGCTTCCACGCTGCCGTCGCCGCCTCCCACCGTCGTCGCGCCGCAGGGGCAGAGCGCGGTCAGGCCACGGTGGAGCTCGCGCTCTCCATGCTGGTGTTCATCACGGTGCTCGCCTTCGGCATCCACTTCGCGGAGATCAGCTACCTCTCCATGCGGGTGCAGCAGGCGGCGGCGTTCGCCATCTACGACGCCACCGGCCAGCGCGCGCACGAGCGCGGCAACAACATGAGCCGGACCTCGACCATCGCCGGCCTCTCCACCTCCGAGGCCCGCAAGCGCTTCCGCGACTTCGAGGCGCTCAGCGGCGCGGACCACAACGCGGCGCCGGTGACGCACGTCTTCACCAGCATCGACAACATGAACATCCAGTGCCGCAACGAGAACTCGATGCGGTACACCACCGACGTGCCGCTGCTCGGCCTGCTGGTGCCGAACCCGTTCGACGGTTCGCGCGGCGGCATCCAGTGCAGCGCCCAGGCGACGATCAACCTCACCCCGGCCTTCCCGCGGAACTTCTTCGACGGGCGCTGGTCCTTCCAGACCGCGAACTACGCCGGCAGCCGGACGAGCTACCAGGTGTGCGCCACCCCGCGCGCCGCCAACGGCTCCTGCGGCCAGTTCGGTATCCTCACCGGTGACTTCTCCCTCCAGGGACCGCAGGAATCGCGCAGCGTGGACCTCTTCTCCAACGGCAACCCGGCGTACCGCGACCTCGTGAGCGAGGCGGTGGGGCTCGTGTCCTGCCCGGCCGCGCTCGCGCTCTCCGGCACCATCGCCTTCACCGCGGCGCCGGGCGCGTGCTCCTTCCAGATGAGCTACCAGGGCGTGGAGAACAACTACCGGCAGAACATCCGCAGCGCGCACACCGGGACCACCCGGTGGCTCACCGGCGGTACGAACAGCCGCCGCGACATGAGCAACCGCAACCGCACCTACCTGGGCGTGGACCGGGGCTGGTGATGGGCGGGCGGTCTTCGCTGCGCGGGCTTTGTCTCGCGCTGGTCGTCGGCGGGGCGGGCGTGGCGGGGGCAGCCGGTGAGCCCAACGCGGCGCCGGCCCCTGCAGCGAGCGCTCAGAAGCCGAAGCCGCAGCCGAAGAAGACCGCCGCATCCGCGAAGGCGGAGAAGAAGCCCGACGCGAAGGCGACGGCGCCCGCCCCTCTGGAGCAGAAGTCCGCGCAGACGGAAGGCGGCTACCACCCGCCGGACAAGCCCTTCAACTGGGACATCCCGAAGGTGCTGACCGAGGTCGAGGTCCCCGCGGTGATGGAGACCAACGGCATCCCGAACCGGATGCACGTGGTGGTGGTGGGCCTGCCGCTCGCCGAGGCCTACAGCCACTTCCTCAAGCACTTCACCGAGAGCGGCCTCTGGGTCGCGCCGCCGCACGAGCAGATGAAGCTCGGCGACGGGCAGGTGATGCTCACCGGCTTCCATCCGGGGCTGGAGATCTCCTACTCGGTGATCCTCGCGCCGCAGTCGCCCACCCGGACGACGGTCATCATGGGCGAGGCCTTCTGGAAGGATCGCACCTTCGCGCCCTCGCACGCGTTCGCGCCGGTGTACGCGAACGCGGAGGCGCTGCTGACGCAGGACCTCGAGGGCGGACGCTCGCTGCAGTACATGGTGCGCGCCACGCTGGGTGAGGTGGAGACCTTCTACTCGGGCGCGCTCTCGCAGCAGGGCTGGAAGAAGGAGGGCGGCCTCTGGGTGCGCGGCTCCGAGAGCATGCAGCTCTCCATCACCAACAGCATCGCGCGCGCGGGCTTCGTGGACGTGGCGCTGGTGCAGGTGAACACGCCGCTGCCCGAGGACGATCCGAAGTCGCTGGAGATCGCACCGACCGCGGGCACCGCCGGTCCGTAGCCCCGTTTGAGCAGGGCGCTACTGCTGCCCTTCCGGGGGCGGCGGCGGCGCCTGGATGCCGCAGCGATCCACGCACTGACCGAGCGCCTCGGCGCACTTGCTCGTGCAGGTCGTCTGGTTCTTGCACTTCTTCGTGCAGTCATCCGCCTGGGCGATGCACTTCTGCGCGCACGGCATCTTGTCCGGCGGCAGGCCTCCGTGCGTGGGCGGGAGGTTCTTGCGCTGCGCGAGCGCGGGCGCGGCGAGCAGCGAGAGGGCGACGGTCAGGGCGGCGAGTGCAGTGCGCATGGCGGGGCTTCCGACGAGGTGAGAGGGGATGGATTCAAAGGTTCAGCGATTCTTCATCGCCCGGGCGTCGAGCGCGTACTTCTTCACCAGCCGCTCGATGCTCTTGCGGTGCAGCCCGCTCTCGCGCGCGGCGCGGGAGATGTTTCCCTCGCAGCGCTTGAGCACCGAGCCGATGTACTCGCGCTCGAAGTTCTCGAGCAGCTGCTCCTTCGCCTCCTTGAACGAGAGGTGCTCGTTGAAGGGGACCGGGGCCTCCTTCTGCTGGCCCTGCACGCGCGCGGGGAGGTGGCTCGGAAGGATCTCCTCGCCCTCGCTGAAGGTCAGCACGTGCGAGAGCACGTTCATCAGCTCGCGCACGTTGCCCGGCCACGCGTAGGCCATGAGCAGGCTCAGCGCCTCGGGGCTGAAGCGCTTGCGTCCGTACTTCTGCAGGACCTCCGGCTCGGCGAGCGCGCGCTTGAGGATCCAGGGGATGTCCTCGCGGCGCTGACGAAGGGGAGGCAGCGAGATGTTGATCACGCTGAGGCGGAAGTAGAGGTCCTCGCGGAAGTTGCCCGCCTGGATCTCCTTCACCAGGTCGCGGTTGGTGGCGGCGATGACGCGGACGTTCACCTCGATGACGTCGTTGCCGCCCACGCGCCGGACCTCACGGTTCTCCAGCACGCGCAGGAGCTTCGGCTGCAGGTCGAGCCGCAGCTCGCCCAGCTCGTCGAGGAAGATGGTGCCGCCGTGCGCGCGCTCAAAGGCGCCCTGCCGCTGGCTGATGGCGCCCGTGAAGGCGCCCTTCTCGTGGCCGAAGAGCTCGCTCTCGATGAGCTCCGGCGGGATGGCGCCGCAGTCGAGCACCACCAGCGGCCCGTCCTTGCGGCTCGAGTTCTCGTGGACCGCGCGCGCCACGAGTTCCTTGCCGGTGCCGGTCTCGCCCTGGATGACCACCGACACGTCCATGGGCGCGATCTTCCGGACGAGCCCGAAGATCTGCCGCATCTTCACGCTCTGGCCGACCATCCCGCCGAGCTGGCCGATGCTGTCCGGTTCGACGGTGACCTCTTCGTCCACCGGCGCGAACGTAATGGTCGAGGAACCGGCGCGGATCTGCGACCCGGGGGAGAGGTAGGCGCGCTCCACCCGGCGCCCGTCGAGGAACGTGCCGTTGGTGCTCTCCTTGTCCACCAGCAGGTAGCCGCGCTCGGTGTACTGGATCTCGAAGTGGTGCCGCGACGCGGTGCGGTCCTCCTGCAACACGAGGTCGTTCGTGTTGTGGCCGCCGACGCGGACGATCTCCTTCTCGGAGACGATCTCGCGGCCGTTGTCCGGACCGCCGGTGACGCGCAGCCGCGAGCGCCGCAGCTTCAGCGTCGTCTTGTCGCCGGGGACGATCATCGTCCGCGTGTGGGTGATGTGCAGCTCGGCGGCGAGCGGACCGAAGGGGTCGAGAGGATCGACGATCGGCACGTCACCGGGGGAGGTGAGAATCTCGTCCTGGTGGCGGTCTTTGACTGTCATCGCGCATCGGCGACTCTACCCGGCGCAGACGGGGCGTTGCCAATCGCGAGGCGGTGCTACGGTCCCGCGTCCCCATGGCGCTCAAAGGCAAGAGGCGCAAGAAGGCGCAGGACGAAGCGGACGTCGCGCTCCTCCAGTCCGTCGCCGACGAGCCCACCCACGCGCGGCGCAAGCGGCTGGGCAAGACGCTGGTGATCCTCTCGCGCAAGCGGTCGCTCTACTCGACCTCGCGGCTGGTGCAGGCGGCGCGCGCGCGGGGACACCGGGCGCTGGTGCTCGACACGCTGCGCTGCAACCTCATCCTCGAGCCGGGCCTGGCGCGCATGACCTTTCGCGGCGTGGAGGTCCGCGGCATCGACGCGGTCATTCCGCGCATCGGCGCGTCGGTGACGCACTACGGGCTCGCGGTGGTGAACCACTTCCAGATGATGGGCGTGCCGGTGGTGAACGGGACCGCGGGCATCGCGCAGAGCCGCGACAAGCTGCGCGCGCTGCAGGTGCTCGCGGGACAGGGCATCGACGTTCCGCGCACGGTGATGGCGCGCGACCGCAAGAACATCCGCGCGCTGCTGCAAGAAGTCGGCGGGCTCCCGGCGATCATCAAGCTCCTGCGCGGGACGCAGGGCGTGGGCGTGATGATCGCGTCGTCGCTGGCGGAGGTGCAGGGCATCCTCGACACCTTCAGCGCGCTCGATCAGGACATCGTGCTGCAGGAGTTCGTGAAGGAGTCGCGCGGCCGCGACATCCGCGCGCTCGTCGTGGGCGACCGCGTGGTCGGCGCAATGCGCAGGCAGGCGCGCAAGGGTGAGTTCCGCTCGAACATCCACCGCGGCGGCAGCGGCCGGCCAATCGAGCTTCCGCCCGCGTGGGCGAAGGCCGCGCTGAAGGCCGCGCGTGCTCTCTCGCTCGAGGTGTGCGGCGTGGACATGCTCGAGGCGGAGAGCGGGCCGAAGGTGATGGAGGTGAACTCCTCTCCCGGCTTCGAGGGACTGGAGAAGGCGACCGGCCTCGATGTGGCGGGCGCGATCGTGGAGCACGCCGCGGCGCTTGCTTCACGCTCGTCTGCTTGACGGCCACACGTCTGTCTTTGCGACACCCACGAGTTGTTTTCGTGGGGGGATTGTCGTCAACGGGCGCTGATCCCTAAAGTGGTCGCCGCTCGAATGCACCGCCCAACGAAGCCGCTCGAGGTCGTCGTTTATCAGGATGTGCTGTGCGCCTGGTGCTACGTGGCCACCGCGCGCATGGACCTGCTCCGCCGTGAGTTCGGCCCCACGGTGAAGTGGAGCTTCCGTCCCTACGCGCTGCGCGTGAAGGAGACCGTGCCCACGTCGCGCGAGCTGCACCAGCTCGTCAGCACCATCGAGCGCGCGCGCAAGGAGCCCGAGGGCGAGCGGCTGCAGAAGGACCTGTGGATGTCGCCGCAGCAGGATCTTCCGCGCTCGAGCCTGCCTTCACTGATCGCGCTGGAGGCGGCGCGGCTGCAGGGTGAGGACGCGCGCGAGGTGCTCATGCGCTCGATGCAGCGGGCGGCGCTGGAGCTGGGCATCAACGTGGCGCGGCCGGACGTGACGCTGGAGCTCGCGTCTTCGGCGGGGCTCGACCTCGGGCGCTTTACCGCGGCGCTGGAGAGCCCGCAGACGCGCCGGCTGGTGATGAAGGAGTACCAGCTCGCGGCGGGGCGCGGCGTGAAGGGCGTGCCCACGCTCGTCATCGGCGGGCAGTGGATGCTCTCCGGACTGCGCTGTCTCGGCGAGTACCGCGAGCAGATCCTCTCCTGCATGGGCAAGCGCTCGCGCGGTGACGTGGAGTCCGGCGGCGATCACGCGATGCACTGAGCGACGCGCTCCGCGTATCGCAGAAGTGCTACGTCGCGGCCGGTCCATGGGCAGACAGGCCAACCGGGCGCAATGACTGGCTGTTTGCCCATCAGGCGTTCGTGACGGCGCGGGAGTGAAGGACGGGCGCGCGGCCGTTGCACCTCGCCATGTCCCCTCCCCGGAAGCCTCTCCTCCTCGTCGGCGCGCTGGCGTCGACGCTGCTGCTGCTGCCCGCGTGCGACCTGCCCATCGACTTCATCCCCGGCGGTGGGCTCGGCGGTGCGGGCGGCGTGTGCGAGCCGCCTGAAGCGGTCGCCGCGGCGTGGGTCGAGCCGTTCGATCAACAGGAGTTCGTCGCTTCGGACGCGTCCTCGGAAGAGAACGAGCCGCAGCGCTACGTGGTGCACCTCACCGACGAAGAGGACGGAGCTGCGGGCGGGTACGCGGGCCTCGCCACCGGCATCACCCATCCGAAGCTCGAGGCCCGCGCGAGGGCGGTGGAGCGCGTGGGCGGCCGGGTGCTGCGCCGGTTCGAAGGGATGGGCGCGGTGGCGGCGGAGCTGACGCCGGCGCAGGCGGACGCGCTCTCGGTGCAGCCGGAGGTCGCGGCGGTGGAGCGGGACGCGCGTCGGTATCTCTTCGCGCAGTCGCAGAAGATCCCCTACGGCGTGGCCCAGACCGGCGCGCCCGAGGCCTGGTCCGCGGCGGTGGCGCAGCGCGGTTCGGTGGCGAAGGGCGCGAAGACCTGCATCATCGACAGCGGGCTCTACGCGCCGCACGAGGACCTTCCGCGCTCGGGCGTGAGCGGGTACCCGAGCGGGTGGAACACCGACAGCTGCGGGCACGGCACGCACGTGGCGGGCACGGTGGGCGCGCTCGACAACGCGACCGGCGTCGTCGGCCTCAGCCCCGCGGGCGCGGACCTCTTCGTGGTGAAGGTGTTCGGCGACGACTGCGGCTGGAGCTACGCCTCGGAGCTGGCGGACGCGGTGAAGCGCTGCGCGGACGCGGGCGCGAAGGTGGTGAACCTCAGCCTCGGCGGCAACCAGCCGTCGGAGCTCGAGCGGGATGCGTTCGAGAACGCGTGGGGACGAGGGCTGCTGCTCGTCGCGGCGGCGGGCAACGAGGGCACCACCGACCTGCAATATCCGGCCTCCTATCCGAGCGTCCTCTCCGTCGGCGCGGTGGACGGCATGAAGAGGGTCGCGTCGTTCTCGCAACGCAACGGGCAGGTGGACCTCACCGCGCCCGGGGTGAAGATCGAGAGCACCGTGGGCCGCGTGTCGAGGCACGAGGTCTCGCTCCCGTCGAAGGTGCTGCAGGGCGGGCCTATCGAGCACGCGCCGGCGACGAGCGGCGCTTCGGGCCTGCTGATCAACGGCGGGCGCTGCGAGAGCCCGGGAAGCTGGACCGGCCGGGTGGTCGCCTGTGAGCGCGGCGGCAACACCTTCGCGCAGAAGCTGGATGCGGTCTCGCGCGGCGGAGGCGTGGCGGCAGTCCTCTACAACAGCGCGCCCGGTCCGTTTCAGGGGACGCTCGGCGACGCGCGGGTGAGCCTGCCGGCGGTGGCGGTGCCGGGCGAGGACAAGGCGGCGCTGCTCGCGGCGGTGGGCGCGCGGGTGACGGTGGTGAACGAGCCTCCGAAGCCGGGCAGCGGCTACGCCGCGTTCAGCGGGACGTCGATGGCCTCGCCGCACGTGGCGGGCGCCGCGTCGCTCATCTGGGGACAACATCCGGAGCGGCGCAACGCGGACGTGCGGCGCTCGCTTCTCGAGACCGCGCAGGAGGCGGGGACGCTCGGGCGCGACGATGCGTACGGACACGGCCAGCTGCGCGCGGATGAAGCGCTTCGGCACCTGGGCACGTCCGGCAGCGGCAGCAGCGCGCCGGAGCCCGGCTACTTCGCGAGCTGCACGGGGCTGGAGTGCACCCTCTACGACGCGTCGTTTGACGCGGATGGCGATCTGCGCGAGCGGGCCTTCCTCGTCGAGGGACGAAGGCTTCCGGTTGATGCGAAGCGCCGCGCGAAGCACACCTTCGGCGGGCCGGGACCGCATCGGGTGAGCGTGGAGGCGACGGACTCGACCGGCGCGACGGCGACGTGGACGCGAGCGCTCGACGTGGTGCAGCTGCAGGCGCAGGGCAGCACGGTCGATGGCGGCGCGCGCACGGTGGCCCTGCGCTGGAACGGCATCGGCGGAGACAGGGTCGCGATCGTGCGCGACGGCAAGGTGGTGGGCTCGACGAAGAACTCTGGAGAGGCGACGGAGAGGTTCTCCACCGCGCCCAACTCCGCGCTCCGCTACCGCGTCTGTGACACCTCGCTGTCGAGCTGCTCGAACGAGGTGACGATCGCGCCGGTGTGCGGGACGTAGCCCGCAGCCGCACCGTTCAGCGACAGGTGAGGCCGTCGCCGATGACGTTCGGACGGCCCGCCTTGCACACGCGCTGCAGGCCTCCGTCGCCGAGCTTCACGGTCCCCGAGCACATCGCACCGGGCGGACACTGGTGGTCGCCCTCGCACGGCCCGGTGCACCCCTGCCGGATGCATGTCTCGTCGCTCTTTGCGTAGAAGGCGCACGCGCCCCCGGGGCACGCCGCGGTGGAGACAAAGCCGTACGCGCCGCTGCCCGCGGTGACCCCCGAGTCCGGCGCCGAGAGGCCGCAGTCGGAGAGCCAGCCGTCGATCTCCGCCGGCGCCGCTTCGACGCACACGCCCGCGTCGGTGTCGCACTGCAGATAGACGTTGTGGACCGTGCCGCCCGCGTCCCAATCGATCACCGCCGGCGTGGGGAGACAGTCGGCGGCGGACTCGCACGGCGAACCCGCCTTCTTCGGCGCGCCCTCGACGCAGAGCACCGCCGGGTCGTTCTCGTACAGGCCGCTGAAGTGGCCCTCCTCCGCGCAGCCCTTCTCGCAGGCGTACGGCTCGCGCGTGGGACAGGCGCCCTTCCAGTGTTCGCACGGGACCGGGGCGTTGATCGTCACCACCACCTGTCCGCCGAAGCAGGTGCCACTGCCGAAGCAGTCGTAGTGACAGCCCGGAGCGTAGCCACCATCCGGGTCACCCGCCGGGTCACCCGAGTCACCCGCGTCGCCCGCGTCGCCCGCGTCGCCCGCGTCCGGTGGATCCCCGTCCACGAAGCCCAGTCCATCCGCGGTGCCGCCATCCGCGGCGGGAGGCCACTCCTCGGTGAGGCACGCGGAGACGGCAACTGCCGCCGTCAGCGCGAGCAGCGGCCGCACGGCAGTTCGACGGGTGGAAGTGCGTTGCACGGTGGACCTCGACTCATGCGCCTCGCCGGCCTCGCGGGGAGTGCGCAGTGTACCGGGCTTCGCCTCGCGTGGCCGGGAAGACTCCCGGAGCAGGCAGCCGCACTCCGGACTCGTCAGCCCGGGCTCATCCGTTACTCTCCTCACCCATGCGCAGAATCCTCCTCTTCCTCCCCCTGCTCGCGCTCGGCGCGTGCGCGAAGAACGCCATGACCACGTCATCGACCACGAACGCGGCCGAAACCCGCCCGTCCCTCCCGCCGCCGGATGCGGCGCGGCTCATCGTCTCCGGTGAGGCCGCCTTCACCGCCGCCTGCGAGGAGAACCTCGCCACCGCGCGGGCGCAGGTGGAGCGGGTGAAGGGGCTCGACGCGGCGCAGAAGGGCGACGAGATCCTCCAGGCCTACGACGAGGCGATGGGTGCGCTCGCGGCCGCTTCCTCCCGCGCGTCGCTGGCGCGCGAGGTCCATCCGGACGCGGGCATGCGCGACGCGGCGCGGTCCTGCGAGCAGAAGGTGGAGGAGCTCTCCGTGTCGCTGGCGCAGGACCGCGCGCTCTACGACCGGCTCTCGGCGGTGGACCTCTCGAACGCGGACGGGCCGACGAAGTACTGGATGGAGCGCACCCTGCTCGACTTCCGGCGCGCCGGCGTGGACCGCGACGAGGCCACGCGCGCGAAGGTGAAGGCGCTCAACGAGGAGCTGGTGAAGCTCGGGCAGCAGTTCGGGCGCAACATCAGCGAGGACGTGCGCACGGTGAAGCTCGACCCGAAGCAGCTCGACGGACTGCCTGCGGACTACGTCAAGGCGCACCCGCCGGGGCCGGACGGGAAGGTCGTCATCTCCTCCAACTACCCGGACTACTTCCCCTTCCTCATGTACGCGAAGGACGGGAAGGCGCGTGAGGCGGTGTGGCGCATGTACCGGCAGCGCGCCTATCCGCAGAACGAAGCGGTGCTCGCGGCCCTCATCGCGAAGCGGCACGAGCTGGCCACGCTGCTCGGCTACAAGAACTGGGCGGCCTACACCACCGAGACGAAGATGACCCGCACCGACGATGCGGCGGCGGAGTTCATCGACAAGGTCGCGCAGGTCTCGAAGGCACGGGCGCAGAAGGAGTACGACGCGCTGCTCGCGCGGAAGCGGAAGGACCACCCGAAGGCCACCGCGGTCGAACCCTGGGACCAGGACTTCTACGAGGACCGGCTGAAGGCGGAGACCTTCGGCTTCGACTCGCAGAGCATCCGGCCCTGGTTCGAGTACGCGCGCGTGAAGCAGGGCGTGATGGACGTCACCTCGCGCATCTTCGGCATCGAGTACCGCAAGGTCGCCGACGTTCAGGTGTGGCACGAGGACGTCGAGGGCTACGACGTGCTGGAGGAGGGCAAGCTCCTCGGGCGCATCTACCTCGACATGCATCCGCGCGCGGACAAGTACAAGCACGCGGCGCAGTTCGACCTCGCGGCGGGCCAGCAGGACAAGCGCCTCCCGGAGGGCGTGCTCGTGTGCAACTTCCCGCGGCCCGGTGAGCTGATGAGCCACGACGAGGTGGAGACGTTCTTCCACGAGTTCGGCCACCTCCTGCACCACGTCTTCGCCGGCCGGCAGAAGTGGACGGGCATCACCGGCATCCGCACCGAGTGGGACTTCGTCGAGACCCCGTCGATGCTCCTGCAGGAGTGGCCGAACAGCGCCGAGGTCCTCGCGGTCTTCGCGCGCCACCACCAGACCGGCGAGCCGCTCCCCGAGGAGATGGTGAAGCAGCTGCGCGCGTCGAAGTCCTTCGGCAAGGGCCTGTGGGTGCGCCGGCAGATGTTCCTCGCCGCGGTGTCGCTCGAGTACTACCGGCGCCAGCCTCCGTTCGACCTCGCGAAGACGCTGGGCGAGCTGCAGACGAAGTTCACCCCGTTCCGCCACGAGCAGCGCGAGGGCACCCACTTCCAGCTCGCGTTCGGGCACCTCGATGGGTACTCGGCCGCGTACTACACCTACGTGTGGTCGATGGTCATCGCGAAGGACCTCGAGTCGCAGTTCCAGCAGGCGGGGTACCTCGATGCGGAGACCGCGGGCCGCTACCGCCGCGCGGTGCTCGAGCCCGGCGGGTCGAAGCCGGCGGCGGAGCTGGTGCGGGACTTCCTCGGGCGCGAGTACGGCTTCGAGGCCTACCGCGCCTTCCTCGAGGGCGCGCAGTAGCCGCGCCGTCGTCTCGTCTGAAGGGCCCTGATCGGGCAGCGGCCGGCCGGGAATGAATCTTCTGCGGCCGGCTGCGTCAGTCGGTGTGTTGCCAGCCCGAAGGCTTCAAAGGCCTCCGGAAAGGATGGGAATCATGCGCTCGCTCCTGCTCACGTCCGCGGTCGCGCTCCTCGGTGCTTCCGGGTGCGTCCACCACCACCACGGCACCACCGAGACCCGGACGGTCTACACCCAGGAGGTCGTCAACTACCGGTACGCGGGCGCCCACCCCATCCCCTCGCACATGGGCGACGGCTGGTGTTTCTACGAGCAGCCGCACGACCACGACTACGCGCCGGACTACTCGCACTACACCTACCGGGACAGCTACTACGTGTACTCGGGGCCCACCGTCGTCTGGTACCTCGGCTACCACCCGGTGCCGGCGGGCGGTGACTGCCACGTGCACGGGCGGCACTCGCACCACTACCACCCGGGCCACTACGCCTCGTACTACGACTGGGACCGCGGCAGCCGGCACTACGTCTATCGCGAGCGCCCCGGCACCCATCCCGCCAGCGGGGTGAACCGGCCCACGCCTCCCCCCGGTCAGGGACAGGGCTACGTGAACACGCCGCCGCCTCCGCCGGGCCGAGGCGCGCCGGGGCAGATGCACAACCCGCCGCCGCCCCCGGGTGGGCCGCGTCCGCCGGGGCTGGGCGGGAACCCTCCGCCGGGTCACGGTGGGCCGAACCCCGGCCGCGGCAACGGGCCCGGGAACGGGCACGGCATCGGTCGCGACGACGGGCGCACGCCGCCGGGACATGGAGGGACGCCGCCCGGGCAGATCGGCCGCGGTGATGGGAACGGGCCGGGGAACGGGAACGGGAACGGAAACGGCAATGGGCGCGTGAACCCGGGCCGCGGTGGCTTCTCCCCGCCGGGTCACGGCAGCACGCCGCCTGGCCAGGGCGGGACGCCTCCTCCGCAGCAGGGCCCCACCCCCGGTCATGGCGGCACCCCGCCGGGCCAGGTCGGCCGCGGCGGTGTCGGGAACCCGGGGAACGGCAACGGGCCGGGGAACGGCAACGGCAACGGTCAGATCGGCCGGGGTGACACGAACAACGGCGGCGGACGCGGCTACACCCCGCCCCAGCGCGGGAACCCGCCCCCGAGCACCGTCCCCTCCCGCGGCGGCAACGGCGTGGGCAGCGACAACGGCAACCGCGGTGGTCCTCCGGGTCAGGTCGGCCGGCCCGCCACCCCTCCCCCCTCTCGCGGCGGCCCGCCCTCGGGTGGCGGTCACGGGAAGGGCAACGACAAGGACAACGGCAACGGGGGCGGCGGCAACGGGCCGAGTCGGGTGCAGCCCTCGAAGGTGCAGACCCCGGTCAACGGCCCCGTCCGTCCGCAGCCGCCCAGCCCGCGGCGATAGGGCGCACCGGTAGCAGTCGCATCTGGTCAGCCGCCCCTCTCCGCATCGCGCGGGGAGGGGCGTTTCAGCTTCAAGAACGCGGCTGGCGATTACAGGCGCGGGTCGACGGGCTCGCTCTCGAGCGCAAGCACTCCGAACACGCACTCGTGGACGCGCCGGAGCGGCTCCCGGCGCACGAAACGCTCCACGGCCTCGACGCCGAGAGCGAATTCGCGCAACGCAAGCGAACGCTTGGTGGAGAGGCCCCGCTGACGCAACCGCTCCAGGTGCTCCGGGCGGCGGTACTCCAAGCCGTAGATGATCCGCAGGTACTCCGGACCACGGGACTTGATTGCAGGCTGGAGCAGTCCTCGGCGGCCGCGTGCGGCGAACTCGAACGGCTTCACCACCATGCCCTCGCCTCCGCTTGCCGTGTGCGCCTCCCACCAGGTGATTGCGTCCGCCACCTGGGCTTCATCCTCGAGCTCCACGACGCGGAACGGGGTGCGCACGAGCAACGCTTCGTCGGCGGCACAGAGTCGCGCCAGCGACTCCATGTGCCAGAGGTGGCTCTTGTCCACGTGCGCCGCGCCCTCGGTCGCGAGCAGGTGGAACGGCGCGAGCCGCACATCATCGAGGGAGCTGACGGGCCAGCAGTAGTTCCGGTAGGCGCGGACGTAGCGCTCGGTGTCCTCCGCCTTGCCGGCGAAGCGCTGCGCGAGTGCGCCGACGTCGAGCCCGCGCGCCGCCGCGAGCGCAAGGGCCTCGTTCGCCTCACGCAATGCCGCGCGCGCTGCAGCACCCACCGCGGCGTACTGATCGCGCACGAGTTCCTGCGCCTTGAGGGTCCACGGCATGAGCTCCGCGTCGAACAGCGCCCAGTCCGTCCGATGCTCCTCCCAAAATCCCGTCGCCTCCATCGCCGCGCGAAGGCGTGCGAGCAGGCCCCTCTCCAAATCGAGATCACCGAAGAAGCGGCGACCTGTTCGCGTGTAGCAGGCGCCCGTCTCACCGGTGGTCACACCGAACCTGCGCCGTGCGGACTCCTCGTCACGCGAGACGACGAGCACCGCCCGCGAACCCATGTGCTTCTGCTCGCAGACGACCTTCGTCAGGCGCTCGCTGCGGTAGTACGCGAAGGCCTCGGCGGGATGTTCGAGCAGCCCTTCGCGGCGGCTCGTCTCCGAGGGAGACATGGTGGGCGGGAGGTAGATGAGCCAGCGCGGATCGATGGCGAATCGGCTCATCGCCTCCAGCGCCGCGGTCGCGTTCTCCTCCCGGATGGTGATGTTCTGGTGCAACCTGGTGGACACCAGTCGCTTGCCCTGAACGTCTGAGAGATCGAGGAGATCGTCGTGCTGCTGCTGCGCGCTCAGCGTGGTGCTCGCGACGCCCGTGCCGAGAGGACGCGCCGGCTCTGCATACGCGCGAAGCGCGGGAACGGACACGAGCTCACGCTCCGGCCAGCGCAGTGAGGTGAGCTTCCCGCCGAAGACACACCCGGTATCGATACAGAGCGTGTTGTTCAGCCAGTCCGCCTCGACGACCGGGGTGTGTCCGTACACGACAGCTGCGCGCCCGCGGTACTCCGTCGCCCAGTTGAAGCGGATGGGCAGACCGAACTCATCGGTCTCACCGGTGGTCTCGCCGTAGAGCGCGAAGTCCCGGACCTTGCCTGACCCGCGGCCCTGCATCTCCTGCTTCATGCCTGCGTGGGCGATCACCAGCCGGCCGTCATCAAGGACGTAGTGCGAGACGAGGCCGTCGATGAAGTCCACCACCTTCTGACGGAACTCGGGGCTCTCCCGCGCGAGCTGCTCGAGGGACTCGGCGAGGCCGTGCGAGACCTTCACGTCCTTCCCGCGAAGCTTCCGCATCAGCTTGATCTCGTGGTTGCCGGGCACGCACAGCGCGGTCCCCGCCTCCACCATGCCCATCACCAGACGCAGCACGCCCGGTGTGTCCGGCCCCCGGTCGACGAGATCTCCGACGAAGAGCGCCTTACGCCCGGCCGGTGCGCGAACGCGATCGCCCTGAACCTCGTAGCCGAGCGACAGGAGCAGCGCGTCCAACTCCGCGCGACAGCCGTGCACGTCGCCGATGATGTCGAAGGGCCCGTGTTCGTGCTTGCGGTTGTTCCAGAGCGGCTGGCGCTCGAACTCCACGCGTTCTATGGCGTCATCCTTCAGCACGTGGATGTGGCGGAAGCCCTCCTTCTGCAGGCCCCTCAGTGACCGATGCAGCTGCTGCAGTTGGTTGCGCACGACGTGCGGTCCGAACTGCCGGTCCGGTCGAAGGCGGTTGCGCTCGTGACAGGTGCGCTCCGGGACGTCGAGCACCACCGCCACCGGCAGCACGTGAAAACGCCGCGCGAGCTCCACCAGCGTACGCCTCGCCTCCGGCTGCACGTTGGTCGCATCGATGACCGTGAGCAGGCCGCGCGCGAGCCGCTTCGCCGCCACGAACTGCAGCGCTTCGAAGGCGTCATGTGTCGCCTCCTGGTTCAGCTCGTCGTCACACACGACCGCGCGATAGGCGTCCGACGAGAGGATCTCCGTCGCCTTGAAGTGCTTTCGCGCGAACGTGCTCTTCCCCGAGCCGGAGGCGCCCATGAGCAGCACCAGCGAGAGCTCTGGAATGACTGCGCGTACCTTCCGCACTGCGTTGAGGGTCTCGTCAGGCAGCGCCGACACACGTTCGTTCGTCTGGCTCATCGCGTGAACACCGCCATCTGGGTCGGCGCTCCGACCTCGTCATCTACCGGACCCACAGGAGCAAAGGTCACCGAGTAGCCGAAGCGTACGCAGATGCCGTTCGCCCAGCTCACGAACTCTGCCCGCGTCCACTCGAAGCGGTGGTCGCGGTGCCGGAAGGTGCCCGCCGGCAGCGACTCGAAGCGCACGTTGAACTCCGCGTTCGGGGTGGTGAGCACCACGGCCTGCGGACGAGCGAACTCGAAGAGCACGCGCTCGAACGCGGCGACTCGAGGAGGGTCGAGGTGCTCGATGACCTCCACGACCGCTGCGGCGTCGAACCCGGTGAGCCGCGCGTCCCGGTACATGAGCGACCCGTGCAGCAACGTCACCCGCTTGCGCTGCGCGTCGCTCATCTGCTCGAGGCGCAGACGCTCCGACGCGATCTCCAGAGAACGCACGGAAACGTCCATCCCCACCACCTCGGTGAATTGACGCTTCTTCAGCAGCGCGCGCAGCAGCTTTCCCTCGCCGCAGCCCACGTCGAGCACACGCGAGGCGCCGGACTCCTCCAGCGCCTTCACCACCGCGTCGAGCCGCAGCTCATTGAGGCTCACCTTCGCCTCCAGCGCCGATTCCTCCACGTCGCTCTGCGCCTCGGGCGAAGACAACAGCCCCGGTCCCTCGTCGGCCGCCAGCCGCTCCAGCGCCTCGCGAGCGAGGCTCTTCTGATGACGCAGGTAACGCCGCGCGATCAGCTCGCGCTCCGGGTGTGAACCGAGCCAGCCCTCCCCATGACGCAGCAACTTCTCCACCTCGCCGTCGCCCACCCAGTAGTGCTTGTCGTCGTCGAGCACCGGCACGAGCACGTAGAGGTGAGCGAGCACGTCCTGCAGCCTGGCCTCGGCTTGCAGCGTGAGCGTGAAGAAGCGGCTGTCACCCCACTGCGGGACCGTCTCGTCGAGCGGGTGGCGCTCTGCGGTCACGCGGTAGCCGAGCGGCTCGAAGAGTCGTCGAAGAAGAGCCTCGCCACCGCGGCAGGGGACCACCGACAGCTTCGCCACGAGGGGAATTCGTGCCTCGGCCAGCTCCGGCCGGTCCTTGCACGCGCCCGAAATGGCGGATCGGTAGACGCGCGCGAGAGCCACGCTGAGGAAGGAAGACGCTACCCAGGGGCGATCATTGACGTACTGGCCGAGCGCCCCAGCCTCACCCGAGGGGCCACGCCGGTTGCGCACGAGGCCCACGGGATCGACGTCCAGCACCAGCGCCGCGGTGGTGCGTTCTGCAGATGCCTCCGGGTAGAAGACATGGACCCGTCCGAACGGCAGCTCGAACGACTGTGGCCGCTCCGGGTTCTTGTGAAGCAGGTAGCCCAGGTCCGTCGCGGGCGCGTGGGTCGTCGTCAGGGTGAGGAGCATGGCTGGCGGCGCACTCTACCCGGGCATGCCCCCGTGCCCGAAGGCACGGAGCGTGTGTCCTCGGATCGTGCCGGACTCAGAAGTCCCCGAACAACTGCTCCGCCTCGAGCGCGCGCGCGGGGAGCGGCGGCGTGAGGGGCCGCACCAGCGACTGCGACTGCGACTGCGACTGGGCCCGCGACTTCGCCGGCCTGCGGGTCGCGACCGCGTTCCCTCCGGCCCGCGAGATGCGGAACTGCGCCACCAGCGACGAGAGTTCCTGGGCCTGGCCGGAGAGCTCCTCGGCGGCGCTGGAGGATTCCTCGGAGGAGGCGGCGTTCTGCTGGGTGACCTGGTCCATCTGCGCGACCGAGCGGCTGATCTGATCGACCCCGCGCGACTGCTCGCCGGACGCGGTGGCGATGGTCTTGATGAGGTCCGACACCGCGTTCACCGAGCCGACGATCTGCGAGAGGTTCTCCCCCACCCGGCCGGAGAGCGACTCGCCCTCGCGCGAGAGCTGCACCGACTCCTGGATGAGCGCCTCGGTCTTCCTTGCCGCCTCCTTCGAGCGCAGCGCGAGGCTCCGCACCTCCTCCGCCACCACCGCGAAGCCCCTGCCCGCGGCACCGGCGCGCGCGGCCTCGACCGCGGCGTTGAGCGCGAGGAGGTTCGTCTGGAACGCGATGTCGTTGATGTCCCGGATGATCGCCGCGGTGCCCTCGGCGGCGCCCCGGATGCGGCCCATGGCGGTGCTCATCTGGGTCATCGCGCTGCTGCCCTCACCGGACGCGGTGCGGGCGTCCGCCGCGAGCTCGTCCGCGCGCCCGGCGGACTGCGCGTTCTGCTTCGTCATCGAGCTCATCTCTTCGATGCTCGACGACGTCTCCTCCAGCGAGCGCGCCTGCTCGGAGGCGCCCTGCGCGACGGCCTGCGAGGTGGAGGCGATCTGCGCCGAGGCCGACGCGACCTGGTCCGCCGCCATCGCCACCGCGGAGAGGCTCTCGTCGAGGTTCTTCACCGCGCTGTTCATCGCGGTCTGGATGCGAGCGAACTCGCCGCGGAACTCGCCCTCCATCCGCGCGGTGAGGTCCTGCGCCGCCACCCGGTCGAGCACCCGCGCGGCCTCGCCCATCGGCGTGCTCACCGCGTCGAGCATCCGGTTGAAGCCGCTCACCAGCTCCGCGTAGGCGCCGCTGAAGCGCGAAGGGTCGCCACGCACCGAGAGGTCTCCGCCCTCCGCCGCCCGGATGAGCCGCTGGGTCTCCTTCACCACGCCCTCCAGCGCCTCCGCGGTGCCCACGAGGCTCCGGCTCGCCACGTCGCGCTCCGACCGCGGCGCGACCCGCACCGAGAGGTCGCCGCGGCCAATCGCGCCCGCCGCGCCCGCGAGGCCCTGCAGGTACGCCAGCGAGCCGCGGAAGGACTCCGCCAGCTGTCCGAGCTCGTCCTTCGAGCTGTGGTCGATCGTCTGCGCCACGTCACCCTGCGCCACCGCGTCGGCCGCGGCCGTGACCTTCTTCAGCGGACGGATGATGGAGAGCACCACCAGCACGCCGAACACGACGGCGAAGAGGAGCACCACCGTGGCCACGCCGTTGAGCGAGTTCTGCGCGGCCGCCTGGTCGGCCTGTCCGGTCTGGGAGACCTCCTTCGCGTGCTGCGAGGCCGCGACGACCATCGCCTCCGTCGCCTCCTGGAAGCGCGTGTTCTCCGGCAGCGCCCGCTCCGCCCAGATGGGATAGACGACGTCGTGCGAGGCGCCCCGGTCCAGCTCCGCCCACACCGCGTCGATGCCGGCCTTCCACGTCCGGTGCGCGGCGACGAAGGCCTTCCAGCGCGCCTCCTCCTCCGCGTTGCGCGGCAGCTTCTCGAAGTCGGCCCACGCGGACTCGAAGTCTCTCCGCGCCGCCTCGTAGGCCTCGCGGCCGCGCTTCACCCGCCCGAGCTGGCCCTCGAGCAGCCCGTGCAGCGAGCGCTGCGTCTGCCAGATCATCGCGGTGCCGGACTCGTTCAACGTGTTGAGCGCGGTGAGCTTGGGGACGACGTCCTCCGCCAGCTCGCCGATGTGACCTCCCATCCGCTCGAGATAGAGGTACCCGAGCCCACCGACGGTCACCTGCGCCGCGCAGAGGCTGAGGAGGAGAACGAAGAGACGGCCTTTGATCGATCGGAGGAAGTTCATGGTCGTGGTCCGGCGCCCGTCTGTGCACTGCGAGTGCCAGTGCAATTCCTGCGCGTCCTCAGAGAGGCGGGCTCGGTCGGGCGCCTCGCTTCCGGTGACCCTGACCGCGGGTGAAATCGACCCACCACCGCCCGTGACCCGGTGCGAGTGGGACCGACACGAAGGCGCCGCGCGACGACGGGCACGCGCTCGTCGCAGAGAGCCGCGGTGGCGTATGCGTTGCAGCCGGGCGCTGCTCCCCGGAGCCCGTCCATGTCCTGCCGTGTCGTTGCCCTCCTTCTCTTCGCCTTGCCCACCGTCTCCTCGGCGGTCGAACTCACCTCTCCGGACGCGCGGGTGAAGCTGACGGTCGCAGGCTTCCTCCACGGCGCCGCGCACGCGGACACCAACGCGGCCGCGGGAAGGCCGTGGCTGGTGACGGTGGGAGAGGAGACGGGACGCGGCGGCTTCTCGCTCGACCCCTACGGCTCGCGGCTCTCCTTCGGCGTGGAGTCGAGGCTCGATGCCGCGGCGGAAGCGAAGGCGAAGGGCGTGGTGGAGCTCGACTGGGGTTCGGTGGCGACGCCGCGGCTGCGGCATGCGTACGTCTCCATCGAAGGACGGAACCTCGGCGTGCTCGTGGGTCAGTACTGGCTGCCGAACCTGCCCATCTCCGGCGACACCTTCAGCCCCAACGGGCTCGTGCGTCAGGGGAACACGTACACGCGCACGCCGCAGCTGACCGTCTTCCGCACCTTCGGTCCGGTGAAGGCCATGCTCACCGCCGCCACCGCGGGCTCTCTCACCGGCACGGTCGTCCAGCGCGCGGAGGACACGACGAAGTACTCGGTGGTGGAGAGCGCGCTGCCCGCGGGTTTCCTTCAGCTCGCGTGGCAGTTCGGGCCGAAGCGCACGGTCTCGCTCGCCGGCGGCGCGTGGCGGCCGACGGTCGGCTGGACGGACGGGGGCGAGCTGCGGACGCAGCGCTATACGGCGCTCTACGCGGAGGCGGGGGCGAACATCGCTGCAGGTCCCCTCACCTTCTCCACCAAGCTGTGGACCGGACGGGGCGGCGGGCTCGGCTCGGCGGTGGGCCAGTCGGTGGCGATGCGCGACGACGGCTCCGCGCACCCCATCCTCAGTCGCGGCGCGATGCTCTCCGGCAGGTGGGCGGTGACCGAGCGCCTCGCCGCGAGCCTCTACGCCGGGCTCGACGATCCGGAAGACGAGCGCGCGGACGTATGGATCCCCATCCGCCACAACCGCGTCCTCGGCGGCACCGCCACCTTCTCTGTCACCGAAGGAGGCCTCGTGGGCGCCGAGCTGATGAATGTCCGCACCCTGATGACGACCGGTGCCGGAGAGGTGCCCTTCTTCGACACGCGGCTCTCGCTCTTCGCGCGCTACAGCTTCTAGTCACGGCGGGCAGCGCTGGGCGCGGATTGGCGCCGCGCTCGGCTCTCTGGCAGAAGTTCGGCCATGAACGCTCTGCTGCCTGCTGCCCTGGCGCTCGTCCTGTTGGCCGCACCTGCCGCGCGCGCGAGCGGCTTCCTCTTCGGCGAGAACGGCACGAGGGCCCTCGCACAGGGCGGCGCCTTCGTCGCGCAGGCAGACGACCTCTCGGCGATCCAGCACAACCCCGCGGGGCTCTCGCAGCTGCGCGGCTTCCACCTGCTGGCGGACCTGCAGCTGCTCAACCACGACGTGACGTTCCAGCGCCGCGATCCGGACGGCAGCGCGAACAACATCTCCGAGGTCAGCAACAACGCGGGCCTCTTCCCGCTGCCGATGCTCGGCGCCGGCTACGGCTTTCCCGTCGCGGGACGAAACCTCCACCTCGCGATCGGCGCGTACGGTCCGCCCACCGTCGGCCGCTACCGCTACGCCGAGCCCGACTACACGCGCCGCGATCCGAACAACGCGACCTCGCCCTACAACAACGATCCGCGCCGCATCGCCGCGCAGCGCTACGGCCTCATCGAGAACGACATCCTCGTGGCCTACCCGGGACTTTCCGCCGCGTACGACCTTCACCGCACGGTGAGCGTCGGCGTGTCGCTGCAGTACGTGTACGCGACGCTGATGTTCCGCCAGTCGGTGACCTCCGCGCCCTTCACCGCCGACTCCATGCGCCGCGAGGACCCGCTCTACGACTCGGTCGTCCTCGTGGAGCAAAAGGGAAAGCCCACCCTCACCGGCGTGCTCGGGGTGCAGTACCGGCCTTCGGAGAACCTGCACTTCGGCGCGTCGTGGCGCCCGAGGATCCGCGTCGAGGCCGACGGGACGATGGACATCGAGCTCGGTCAGTTCGCGCGCGACGCGGGCGCAGAGGTCTCCGGCAACGGCTCGACCTTCATCATCAACCTGCCGCACGAGGTGAAGCTCGGCGCGATGTACCGGCCCATCCGCCCGCTCACGCTGAACGCGGAGCTCGAGTACCAGGGCTGGCAGGCGGTGCAGGCGTTCGTGCTCGAGCCGCAGTTCAGCCTCACCGTGCTCGGCGAGGAGCGCGAGGTCCCGCAGGTCGTCATCCCGAAGAAGTGGACGCACGCGTGGGGCGCGAGGTTCGGCGCGGCCTGGGCGTTCGACTTCGGCCTCACCGCGCGCGCCGGCGTGATGTGGGAGCAGTCCGGCATCCCCGACGAGTACCTCAACCTCGACTTCACCCACTTCGACCGCGTCTTCGCCACCGGCGGGCTCGAGTACGCGCTGGGACCGGTGAGCCTCCTCGTCACCGGCGCGTGGACGCCGACGCAGGAGAAGACGGTGACGAACAGTCAGGTGCGTCAGTCCACCACTGATACAGAAGTGGAAGGTTCGGTCATCGGGAACGGGACGTACCGCTCCGGCGGATGGATATTGGGTCTCGGCGTCCGCGGAAGCTTCGGCGCCGGAGACACCACTCGATGAACAGACAGCTCCTCTTCTCGCTCACTGGCCTCTTCGCGCTGCTCACCGCGGCGGCCTGCTCCGGAAACGGCAACAACGGGACGCCGGACGCGGGCGGCACCGACGCGGACATCGACCCGTTCGAGGATCCGGTCATCCGCGTCAGCGGCACCGCGGAGGTCCATCCGTCGGCGAAGGCCTGGCTCGAGGGCCAGTCGCAGCCGCTGCCGTCGCTGGAGGGACTGACCCTGCGCGTGCAGGAGCCGCTGCGGGTGGCGCTCAACGATCCGGGCGCGGTCTTCGGCAGCGTGACGCTCGGCGCGGACGCGGCGTTCTCGGTGGACGGCGTGGACACCGCGCGCGTGAACACCGGCATCGCCGCGGGCGTGCTCGACGAGCGCATGGGACCGAACCCGGTCGTGGTCCGCACCTCCACCGCCATCTGGGACGTGCAGCTGCGTCAGGGCAAGCCGGAGCTCGACATCAGCGACGCGCGCGCCTGGGCACTGCCCACCGAGTTCCACGATCAGCTCACCGTCTCCATCGGCGAGGCAGCGATCCAGGCGGTCACCGGCGACAGCACGAAGGTCACCCTCATCGACGCGGGCTTCATGCTCGGGCGCGTCGTCGATGCGGCGGGCAACCCGGTGGCGGGCGCGGTCATCGGTGCGGAGATGCAGTACGCGGATCGCATCTGGTACCCGAACGAGACCTTCACCGGCGCGGGCAAGGGCGTGGGCACCTCGGCGCACGGGCTGTTCGTGTACGTGCACCCGGGCACCGACGAGCCCTCGCGGTTCACCTTCAGCGTGAAGGACCGCGGCGAGTACCTCTCGCGCAACGGCGGCGCGGCCGTGGGCGCCGGCCTCCTCATCAACGTGTTCCCCGGCACGCAGGCGCCGTAGTACTCGGCGCGCATGCGCCTCTTCGCGATCGGTGACACCCACCTTCCCTCCACGCGGGGGAAGGGCATGGACCGCTTCGGCTGGCTCGAACACCCCGAGCCTCTTCGCCGCGCGTGGGACGCGATGGTGCGGCCGGAGGACGTGGTCATCGTCGCCGGCGACATCTCCTGGGCCTCACGCGCGCACGAGGTGACCGAGGACCTCCAGTGGCTCGACGCGCGGCCGGGTCGCAAGGTCCTCCTGCGCGGCAACCACGACAACTGGTGGGGAGATTCCTCCGCGAAGCTGCGCAAGCTCTTCGAGCCCTACCCTTCGTTCGCGGGCTTCCTGCAGAACAGCGCGGTGATCGCCGGCCGCTGGGTGATCGCAGGGTCTCGTCTGTGGACCGCGCCCGGCGCACCGCCGATGCCCGGCGGCGAGATGGGCGATGAGGCCCCTTCGACCGACTACGTGGAGCGCGAGACGATCAGGCTGGGGCTGTCGATCACCGACGCGGAGAAGCGGGCGCGCGCGCACGACGAAGCGGGAGGCGAGCCGCTCACGCGGATCGTCGCGGTGCACTTCCCGCCGCTCTACGCGCACGGAGCAGAGACTGCGTTCTCGCGCGCGGTGGAGGCGTTCGCGCCGAAGGTCTGCGTGTACGGACACCTACATGGGCCCGGGATCCCTGCCGGATTCGTCGGTGACCGGAACGGCGTCCGGTACGTGCTGGCGTCCTGTGACGCGGCAGGCTTTGCACCCGTCCTGATCGACGGCTGATCGCCCGACTGCTCTGCATTCCCGTTCTGTCCGGGCTGTGATCCGCTGCTGTTGTGCGAATTCCGTTCGCCTTGCGGGACACTTGCGCTCTACCGGCGGCCGTTTGCGGGGGGGGATCCAAACTCCCTATCATCGGCAAGTTTTCGCAGGTGCGAGCGCACAAGGATCGGCCGTGAGTGCGGTGAACACGCAGCTCCTCCACATTCTGGCGGATCTCTGGCGCGCGCGTGGCGAGGCGTCGGTGGCGATCGACGGCGGTCGCATCCGCCGGGTCGTGCACGTCGTCCGCGGCGAGCTCGTGTGGGTGGAAAGCGACGTCCACACCGAACGGCTCGGGGTGCAGCTGGTGGCGGACTGGCTCCTCGACGCGCGCAAGGTGGAGGAGCTCGTCAGCGCAGCGCGGGTGAAGAGCAGGACCCTCGGTGAACACCTCGTCGCCGAGGGCCTCATCACCCCGCAGACGATGAACAGCGCGGTGGAGAAGCAGTGCCTGCAGCGCTTCGACCGCGCACTGACCATGACCGGCACCGTCACCGTGACGCCCAGGCTGCCGGGTCGCATCGTCGTGCGCCGCCCGCTGGGCCCGGAGATCGTCCGCGCCTTCCGCGACCGCCTGCCCGTCGCCACCGCCTCGGCGCTCGTCGCGGGGCTGATGCCGCGCCACGACCGGCTGCTGGAACAGTTCGTCAGCGCCGAGGCCCTCCAGCTCACCGGCGCCGAGCTCCGCTACTTCCGCCAGCTCGCCTCCGGCCAGGGCGTGGGCTCGGTGCTCGACCGCGCGCAGGACTACAACCAGGCGCTCCGCTTCATCGGCGCGCTGGTGGCCATGGGCGCGGTGGGCGGCGAGGAGATCGACGTCAACGTCGATGCCTCGGTGCCGAGGCCGCAATTCGCGTTCTAGAAGCAGCTCACCGCGTTCGGCGAGAAGAGACGGCAGGCGAGCCGGTCGTCGCGGCTCTCTTCACCCAACGAGGCCAGCGCGTCGAACGAGGCGAAGGACGCGGCGGTGCCGGGCGGGCAGTAGGCGCCCACCGGGAACGAGGGCCCGCAGCTCCACGCGTCCGCGAGGAACATGCCGGGCTCCGGCTGTGACGACTCGTGGCTCTGCTGCGGCGCCACCGTGAGCAGCAGCGCGGCGGCGATCGCCACCGTGGCCGCGAGCGCTCCTCCGGCAGTCCCGCGGCGGCGGCGCTCACGTGCCCGCTCTTCGTGCCCGGCCCGCCACTGCGCGTGCGCCTTTTCCCGGATCGCGGCGAGGCGCATCGCGGAGGGCTCGCGGGAACCGCCGCGGAAACGGAGGGCCCGCTTCTCCGCGGCGCAGAGCGGGTCGCTCGCTTCGGCGTCCACTTCCACGTCACTGTCGAGGTCGAACCGGCTCATTCGTCCCCTCCCCGCAGCTCCGCCAGCCGCTCGCGCAGCACGAGCCGCGCGCGGTGGATCTCGTTCTTCACCTTCGGGATGTTCCAGCCCATCGCCCGGGCGATGTCTTCGTAGGGCAGCCCGTGGTCCACCCGCATCACCAGCGCCGCTCGGCGATCAGGAGAGAGCGCAGCCAGAGCCTGCGCCACGTGCGCCTCGGCCTCGCGCCCGAGCAGCACCGCCTCCGGATCGTCGGCGCCATCCAGCGGCTGGGCCTGCGCCATCACGTTGCGGCCCTCGTCCGCTGAACCCGACTGGCCGCCCGCACCCTCGAGCTCGGTCATCGACGGGAAGTCGCGACGACGCGCGCGCAGGGCCTCCAGCGCCACGTGCCTCGCGATGCCGAAGAGCCAGGGCAGCAGCCGTTCGTCGTGCACGAGCTGCTCGAAGCGCGAGAAGGCCCGGACGAACGTCTCCTGCAGCGCCTCGTCCGCCGCGCTCTCCTGCCCGAGCAGATCGCGGAGGAACCGCCACAGCGGCGGCGCGTGCCGGTCGAAGAGGACGCGGAAGGCCTCGCTGTCGCCCCGACGGACGCGGCGCACCAGCGCGGAGTCATCGAGGTCCGCCCGGCGCCCGAGGAGCTCGGGCCACAGCGCGGTGAGGTTGAGCAGACGCGACGGCACAGCCCTATGTGACAGTCAGCGCCCGCTGGTTTCAACTGCACTTGACGGTGCAGCGCGGAGCCCTCGAATCCTCCCTTGCCGCGCGGGCCTCCTCTGCTAGCTTTCCCTCCTATTGCCGCAGTGCGGCATCCGTCTTTCCGCGAGCCTCCGCGCACCCATGAATCCATACATCACCGCAGCCCTGCTCCTCGTGGGCGTCTCCCTGTTCGGCTACACCATGGCCGGCCGCCTCACCGCGCTCTTCAAGACGAAGAAGGTGGACCGGTTCGACCAGCTCGGCGAGCGGCTCATCCGCCTCCTCCGCTTCGGGCTCGGTCAGAAGCGCATGGTGGACCCGGAGGAGTTCAAGCCGGGCCTCGCGCACGTCCTCATCTTCGCCGCGTTCCTCGTGGTGCAGGCGCGGACGATCATGCTCTTCGCCATGGGCTTCAGCGAGAGCGCGCTGGAGATCTTCGGCTCGCCCACGCACTGGTTCTGGGACGACCATCCCACCGGGGCCGCGATCTTCCGCGGCTACCTGCTGGCAAAGGACATCGTCGCGCTGCTCGCGGTGGGCGCGGTGGCCTACTACTTCTACCTGCGCGTCAAGGTGAAGCCGGACCGCATGACCGCCTCGAAGGAGGCCTTGCTGATCCTCGGCTTCATCGGCGGGCTGATGGTCACCGAGTTCATGTTCGGGGCCGCGCACATGGTGCACCTCGGGCAGGGCTTCGCGCCCTACGAGCCGGTCACCTCCGCGGTGGCGATCCTCTTCAGCGCGCTGCCGAAGGGGCTGGTCACGGTGCTCGGGCACGTGGGCTTCTGGACCCACCTCGTGATCGTGCTGACGTTCCTCAACTTCCTCCCGGTGGGGAAGCACTTCCACGTCATCACCGGCCTGCCGAACGTGTTCTTCCAGCGCCTGCACTCGACGGGGAAGCTGCCCACCCCGAACCTCGAGGCCGAGGAGTTCGGTGCGAACAAGCCGACCGACCTGCACTGGAAGAACGTGCTCGACGTGTACTCGTGCACCGAGTGCGGCCGCTGCCAGACGCACTGCCCGACGTACATCACCGGCAAGCCGCTCACGCACAAGGGCGTGAACCAGGACATCAAGCGCTGGCTCTGGAACCACGAGACCGAGCTCGCGGACGGTCGCGACGCGCAGGGCAACGCGTGGGAGATGCCGGCGGTGGTGCCGAACATCCTCTCGCCGGACACGGTGTGGGCCTGCACGACCTGCGGCTGGTGTGAGCAGGCCTGTCCGGTGTTCATCGAGAACGTGCCGCGGCTCGTGGAGATGCGCCGCTACAAGGTGCAGGTGGAGGCGGACTTCCCGCCCGAGGCCCAGCGCGTGCTCGAGGGCATGGAGCGCCAGGGCAATCCGTGGGGCATCGGCCAGGACCGCCGCAGCGAGTGGGCCGAGGGCCTCGAGCTGCCGCACTGGAACGACGGCAACGGGCCCTACGAGTACCTCTTCTTCGTCGGCTGCGCGGGCTCGTACGACGACCGCCTGAAGAAGGTGTCCAAGGCGATGGTGAAGATCCTCCGCGAGGCGGGCGTGTCCTTCGCCACGCTGGGCACGGACGAGACCTGCAACGGCGACAGCGCCCGCCGCATCGGCAACGAGTACCTCTACCAGACGCTGGCGAAGACGAACGTCGAGCTCTTCAACGGCCTCGGGGTGAAGGCGATCATCACGCAGTGCCCCCACTGCTTCAACACCATCCAGAACGAGTACCCGGACTTCGGCGGCAACTACAAGGTCATCACCCACTCGCAGCTGGTGAGCCAGCTCCTCAACGAGGGGCGGATCAAGGTCTCGCAGGCGATGGCGGCGCTGGGCAAGGGCGCTTCGGCGGGCGCGGGCGCAGGCAACGCGGTCGCGCAGAAGCAGCGCGTGACCTACCACGACCCCTGCTACCAGGGCCGGCACAACGGCATCTACGCCGAGCCGCGTGAGGCGCTGAAGAGCATCCCCGGGCTCGAGGTGATCGAGATGCAGCGGGCAAAGCGCGAGAGCTTCTGCTGCGGCGCCGGCGGCGGTCGGATGTGGATGGAGGAGCACATCGGCCAGCGCATCAACCAGAACCGCGTGAACGAGGCGGCGCTGACGCTCGCGCACGCGGCGAATCCGTCGGTCCCCTTCCCCGACGCCACCGACAAGAAGAAGCCGGGCATGGTCGGCGACTACAAGGGCAACGAGGGCGAGGGCATCATCGCGGTCTCCTGTCCCTTCTGCATGACGATGCTCCGCGACGGCGTGAACGAGACCGGCCGCGAGGAGAAGCTGAAGGTCTTCGACGTGGTGGAGCTCGTCGCCGACGCGATGGAGACGACGAAGCCGCAGCCGGGGCTGCTCGTTCCGGGCAAGGGCACCGGCACCGACGCCACCGCGACGGCCACCGCTACTGCTCAGGCGAGCGCCGAGGCCTCGGCGGGCGGGCTCTCCACCTCGGGTGAGAACGCGCGCGCGAAGCCGGCGTAGAGCGACGGGACGACGCACGCGGCGGTGGACCGTCAGCGCTCGAGGATGACCTTCAGCGCCTTCGTCTCCGCCGCCCTGCCGAAGGTGTCGTAGGCCTTCATCATGTCGTGGAGGCCGAAGCGGTGGCTGATGAAGCCGCCGACGTCGAGCTTCCCGCTGGAGACGAGCTTCAGCAGCATCGGGGTGGTGTTCGTGTTCACCAGCCCCATCGAGATGTTGATGTTGTGGATCCAGAGCTTCTGCAGCGGGAGCTCCACCGGCTTTCCGTGCACGCCGACGTTGGCCACGCTGCCGCCGGGGCGCACGAGCTCCGTGCACATGTCGAAGGTCGCGGGGATGCCCACCGCCTCCACCGCCACGTCCACGCCCCAGCCGTCGGTCTCGGCGAGGACCTTCTTCTTCCAGTCCGCGTCCTTCGAGTTCACCCCGTGGGTGGCGCCGAAGCGCTGCGCCTGCTCGATGCGATTCTGATCGAGGTCGATGGCGATGACCTTTGCCGCGCCGTAGAGGCTCGCGGTGGTGATGACCGCGAGGCCGATGGGTCCTGCGCCCACCACCGCCACCACGTCGCCCGGCGCCACGCGGCCGTACTGCACGCCGATCTCGAACCCGGTGGGGAGGATGTCGCTCAGCAGCGCGCCCTGTTCGCCGGGCACGTTCTCCGGCAGCGGGTGGAGCGAGGTGTCGGCGTAGGGGACGCGGACAAACTCCGCCTGGGTGCCGTCGATGAGGTGGCCGAAGATCCAGCCGATCCCCGAGGTGCCTTCGCTGCCGAGGCAGTGCGCGTAGATCCCCTTCCGGCAGAAGGGGCACTGTCCGCACGACTTGATGCAGGAGACGATCACCCGGTCGCCGACCTTGAAGTTCGTCACCGCCTCGCCGAGCTCGGTGATCGTCCCCACCCCCTCGTGGCCGAGGACGCGCCCGGGCGTCACCGCGGGGACGTCGCCCTTGAGGATGTGCAGGTCGGTGCCGCAGATGGTGGTGGTGTCGATGCGGACGATCGCGTCGCGCACGTGCCTGAGCTTCGGGTCGGGGACGTCCTTCCACTGCTTCTTTCCGGGGCCTTCGTAGACGAGCGCCTTCATCGCCAGCTCCCTTCCGTGCGGCGCGAGGGTGCGCCTGCAGCTCGAGGTAGCCCCTCCCGCGCCGCGAGGGAGGCGACGGCCTGCCGTGCCTCGGCCACCGCGTCTGCACACACGTGCGGCTAGAATCGCCCCATGCAATGTCCGACGTGCCCCACCCTCCTCATCGAGCTGAAGGTGGGTGGGCTCGAGCTCGACGAGTGTCCGCGGTGCCTGGGGATGTGGTTCGACCCCGGCGAGCTGCAGCGGCTGATGGGCGAGGCGCTGCAGGCCACGCGCGGGATGCAGCAGCGCTACCTGCCGCCGACCGGTGACGAGAAGATCCCCGCGCGCAGCGCCTGCCCTCGGTGCGTGAGCGGGCGGCTGGTCGAGCGCGACGAGGCGGGGCACCTGCTCGCCGGCTGCGCCCGCTGCGGCGGCGCGTGGGTGCCGGGCACGCTGCTCTCCTACATCCTCTCGGTGGAGGACATCCCCGAGGACCTCGAGGAGCTGGAGTCGCTGGCGGAGGCGGGCGGTCCCATCGGCGAGCGACCGGATCTGCTGCCCACGCCGCCGGCCGGCGTGCCCGCGGTCCGGCTGGAGCCCCCGCCCGCGCAGGTCGCGTCAGAGGCCTCTGCGCGGCCCGCTGAGCCGCCCTCACCGCCAGCGGTGCGCGAGTCACCTGCCCGTCCATCGACCGCGCCACTGCCCCCTCCGGCCCCGCACGCGGGCTTCGCGCGAAGGGCTGCCCAGCCGAAGGCGCCGACCGGGGCCTGTCCCGCCTGCCGCTCGCGCTTCTTCGAGGCGGTGTCGCACGAGGGCCAGGGTTTCCATCGCTGCACGAAGTGCGAAGGCCTCTTCTTCTCGCGCGGTGGGCTGCCTCAGTTCCTCTCAGGAAGGCCCGGCGGGTGGAGCGCGCCCGAGTCGCTCGTCTCGCCGGAGCCGGAGGGGAAGCCGCCCTGCGCGGTGTGCGCGGCGCCGATGAACCCGATGCGCTGGGGAGACCGTCCGGTGCGGGTCTGGGCCTGCGAGGGCTGCTGGAGCACCTTCGCGTCGGCGGAGGGCGTGCGCCGCTTCGTCTGGCCGGAGCGCTACCTCGAGGAGAGCGCGCAGAGTGCGCCGGCGCTCGCGCTGTGGCGCGCCTTCGACACCTTCACCGACTGGCTGACGAGGCCGCGCACCACCGACGCCTGGCGCGCCCGCTTCGGACGGCGCTGGTGAAGGGCGTTCCCGAGGCCGAGGCTAGGGCAACTTCCGCGGCGGGTTCGCCTCGAGGAACTTCTGCAGCGCCTCGCGCGCGTCGTCCTCGAAGTAGGGCCCGTGGGCCTCGAGCGCCGCGCGCAGGAACATCTCCTCCATCTCGTTCAGCGAGCGGTCGGCGAACGCGGCGCGCAGCAGCGACTCGACCTCCGGGAGGGTGATGCGCTCGTCTTCGCGCGCGGTCCGCAGGCGTTCTCTCAGGGCGGCGATGCTCACGGGAGGATCGTAGCCACCTTCACTCCGCAGGCGAGTTTCCTGACGGCCGGGCGGGTGAGGCGACCGGCCGGTAAGCGGCCTTGCAGGCGAGCCGAGCGCGTCACCTCGATGGCACTGGCGGTATGCGGGAGCACGGGGTACTCGCGCGGCGTTCCATGGCCGTGCCGTCCTCCAGCTCCTCTGCTCGTGTCGCGGGTGCCGCGCTCCCCTCTCCGGTGCTCCGCACGGTCACGCCGCCCGACTCCGACTCGGCGGCCTTCGTGCTGCGGCTGGGGCGCGCGCTGCACACCCGCGGCATCCCCTCCTACCGGCTCGAGGAGGCGATGCAGGGCCTGTCCCGCCGCCTGGGCCTCGAGGGGACCTTCTTCTCCACCCCCACCGCGATGTTCGCCTCCTTCACGGGTGACACGCGCTCGCAGGTGCACCTCATCCGGGTGGGCTCCGGCGGCACCGACCTCGGGCGGCTGGCGGACCTCGACGCGGTCTCCACCGGCGTGGCCAACGGCGCGGTGACCCCGGCCGAGGGCCTCCGCCGGGTGGAGGCGATCGAGACCGCGCCGCCGAAGTACCGGCCGGCGCTGATCACCGCCTGCTTCGCGCTGAACTCCGCGGCCGCTTCCGTATTCTTCGGCGCCGGCGTCCGCGAGGTGGCGGTGGCGCTGCTCATCGGCCTCTGTACCGGCCTGCTCGCGCTCTTCGCCGGCAACAGCCAGCGCCCCTGGCGCGCCTTCGAGCCTGCTGCCGCGGTGTGCGCCGCGGTCATCGCCTCGCTCGCCGCGCGCTTCGCCGGCCCGGTCATCGTCCCGGTGGCGGTGCTCGCCGGGCTGGTGGCGCTGCTGCCCGGCTACACGCTGACCACCGCGATCACCGAGATCGCCACCGGACACCTCGCGTCGGGTTCCGCGAGGCTGACCTCCGCGCTGATGGCGCTGTTCACGCTCGCGTTCGGGGTGGCGCTGGGGACGCGCTGCGTGGAGCTGGCCTTCGGGCCGGTGCCGGCGGCGGTCGCCGCGCCGCTGCCCGCGTGGGTGAGCCTCGCCGCGCTGCTCGTCGCCACCTCCACCTTCGCCGTCCTCTTCAGCGTGAACCCGCGCGACCTCCCCTGGGTGATGGCGGTGGCCACGCTCGGGTTCTGGGGCGCGCGCGCGGGCTCGGCGATGCTCGGACCGGAGCTGGGCGTGTTCGTGGGCGCGGTGCTCGTGGGCAGCGCCTCCAACGCCTACGCGCGGTTCCTCGACCGGCCGGCGGTGGTGCCGCTCTTCCCCGGCATCATCCTCCTCGTGCCCGGGAGCATCGGCTTCCGCAGCCTCTCCTCGCTGATGGCCCACGACGTCCTCACCGGCGTGCAGACCGCGTTCACCATGGTCCTCGTCGCGGTGGGCCTCGTGGCCGGGTTGCTGCTCTCCAACGACCTCGTGAACCCGCGCCGGCCGCTGTAGGCGCACGCGCGGCTGGAGCCAGTCGCCCCCAAACGCCGACGCCCCCTCCCGGGTGTCCGGGAAGGGGCGGCTGGGCACTTCAGCGGTGTCTGTGCTTCGGGACCGCGACTACCGGCGCGACGCGAGCGCCATGCGGGCGGTCTCGCGCTTCACGGTGGAGGCCTCGAGCTGGAACTTCGCGTCGTCGGGGGTCATCCCGCGCATCCGGCCCTGGGCCTCCTCCATGCGCCGGCGGGCGTCCGCCGCGTCGATGCCCTCGGCGGGCTCGGCGTAGTCCGCCAGCACCCGGACGTGGTCCGCCGCCACGGTGACGAAGCCGCCGGCCACGAACCACACCGTGTCCCGGCCGCCCTCGCGCACGGTCAGCGCGCCCGGCTCCACCACCGACAGGAACGGCGTGTGCCCCGGACGCACCCCGAACAGCCCCTTCGCGCCGGGGACGATCGCCTCGTCCGCGCTCGCCTGGAGCATCCGCTTCTCCGGGGTGACGATCTCCACGGTCAGCCTGGCCATCCGCTACTCCTTTCCAAGAGGGCTGACGGCCTAGGCCGCCGCCGCCTTGCGCGCGTTCTCGAGGACCTCTTCGATGCCGCCGGCCATGTAGAAGGCGGACTCGGGGATGTCGTCGTGCTTGCCGTCCGCGATCTCCTGGAACCCCTTGATGGTGTCCGAGAGCTTCACGTAGCGGCCCGGCTTGCCGGTGAAGACCTCCGCCACGAAGAACGGCTGCGAGAGGAAGCGCTGGATCTTCCGCGCCCGCGCGACGACGAGCTTGTCGTCCTCGGAGAGCTCGTCCATGCCGAGGATGGCGATGATGTCCTGCAGCTCCTTGTAGCGCTGGAGGATGCCCTGCACCTTGCGCGCGACCGCGTAGTGCTCGGCGCCGACCACGCCCGGGTCAAGGATGCGGCTGGTGGAGTCGAGCGGGTCCACGGCGGGGAAGATCGCCAGCTCGGCGATGGCGCGGGAGAGCACCGTCGTCGCGTCGAGGTGGGCGAACGCCGTCGCCGGCGCGGGGTCGGTCAGGTCGTCGGCGGGCACGTAGATGGCCTGCACGGACGTGATGGAGCCCTTCACGGTGGAGGTGATCCGCTCCTGCAGACCGCCCATCTCCGTGGCCAGCGTCGGCTGGTAACCGACCGCCGAGGGGATACGGCCGAGGAGCGCCGACACCTCGGAGCCCGCCTGGGTGAAGCGGAAGATGTTGTCCACGAAGAGGAGCACGTCACGGCCCTCTTCGTCGCGGAAGTACTCCGCCATGGAGAGCGCGGAGAGCGCCACGCGCGCGCGGGCTCCGGGCGGCTCGTTCATCTGCCCGTACACGAGCACGGCCTGGCTCTTGGTGAGGTCCTGGAGGTTGATCACGCCACCCTCCTGGAACTCCTTGTAGAGGTCGTTGCCCTCGCGGGTGCGCTCGCCGACGCCGGCGAACACGGAGAAGCCGCCCTTCTCGATCGCCGCGTTGCGGATGAGCTCCATCAGGAGCACCGTCTTGCCCACGCCGGCGCCGCCGAAGAGGCCGGTCTTGCCACCGCGGGTGTAGGGGCAGAGCAGGTCGATGACCTTGATGCCCGTCTCGAACATCTGGACGTTGGTGCTCTGCTCGACGAACTGCGGCGGCGCGCGGTGGATGGGGTAGTACTTCTCCGCCTTCACCGGGCCCTTCTCGTCCACCGGCGCGCCGACGACGTTCATGATCCGGCCGAGCGTGGCCTTGCCCACCGGCACCTGGATGGGCGCGCCGGTGTTGGTGACGACCTGCCCGCGGGCCAGACCCTCGGTGGAGTCCATCGCGATGCAGCGCGCGGTGTTCTCGCCCAGGTGCTGCGCCACCTCGACGGTGAGGTTGTCCTTCTCCGAGGAGACGTTCGCGTTCGTCACCGTGAGGGCGGTGAGGATCTCCGGGAGCGCGCCGGGCGGGAACTCCACGTCCACCACCGGCCCGAGGACCTGCGTGATGCGGCCAGGTACGTGTGCGGTTGCCATCTTCTGTACGTCCTTCGAGGGGGGTCGAAAAAGCGCGCGCAACCTAGAGGTAGGACCCCGGTCGGTCAAGGAAGGAAGGCGCGCGGGTGGCACAAGAGGAACTGATGCGCCGATCAGCGGGTGCGATCGCGCGCCGGGCCGCCGAGCCGTTCGGTCCCCGCGTCGACGCCCGACACCTCTTCCAGCGCCTGGGCCACCGCCGAAACCTCGGTCGTCAGCCGCTCGAGCTCGCTGCGCACCCGCGCCTCCTCCACCGGCGCCGCACCGCCCTCGCCGATCGAGGTCCGCGCCTTCACCACCTGGGTGTAGAGGCCCTCGAGGCTCCAGGCGAGGCGCACCTGCTCGGCCTCCAGGCGGTTGGCGCGGGACTCGAGCTCCGCCTGCTGCCGGTGCTGCTCGTCCATCGCCGCCAGCGCCGCGGAGAGCCGCTCCTTCGTCACCGGATCGCGCTCCGCGTCCCGCCGCGCGGTGAGCTGTTTGCGGTCGCCCTCCAGCCGCGCGAGGCCCTCCTTCGACAGGGCGCGCAGCTGCCCCTCCCGCTCCGCCAGCGCGTGACAGCCCTTGCGGATGCTCTCCACCGTCTCCTTCGGGCGGGCGACGAGCAGGCGCAGCGCCTCGGGGCCCTCGGTCAGCTCGCGGGAGAGCATCGCCGCCAGCTCGTCCACGCGCTTGAGCCGGGCGAGCGAGGGGTTGCTCTCCGCCAGCCGCCGCGCCTCCTCCGCCGGATCCGGCGCGAGGCCCAGCTCCCGCTCGAGCCGCGCGATCTCGTTGTCCGCGCCGAACTGGCTCACCCCGCCGATGCCGAGGCCCAGCGCGACGAACACCAGCCACCAGAGCGGGGTGATGAAGGCGAGCACCACCAGCACCACCGCCGCCACGAGCATCACGCCGCCGGTGGCCGGAGAGCGGCCGCGCAGCTCCTCGAGCTTCTTCTCCTTCTTGCGACGCTGACGCTCCATCCGCTCACGCTCCTGACGGGTGGGCTCGCCCTTTGCCCAGCGATCGAGCTCGGTGGCGCCGGTGGAGAGCGCCCGTCCCAGCGCGTCCTGCATCCGGCGGAGTCCTTCGTCGAGGCTGCGGTTGGGGTCGTCGCGCGACATGGTCGTGCGAGCAACATACGGCCCGTCCCCGCGCTTTTCAGCCCTCCGTTGGGGCCCCGTCTAACGCCGCCCGCTGACCTGCACCGCGGGAAAGACGAAGGTGGGCGCCCTCGCGCGGCGCGGGCCGGACCGCGGCGGTGCGGCTCGCCGGCTCGAAGGCGCCGATGAGGAGGTAGCTCACGGGGCCGATCATTCACCACGTAGCAGGCTGTAGCCAGTTCGCCGCCCACCCGGCGCTGGTAAAGGAGCGGGCGTGTCCTCCGCAGGTGCCGACAGAGACGGGCTTCGTGGCCTCGCCGCGCCGATCGCGTCGCTGCTCGTGCAGTCGTTCCTCAACGGGCTCTCGCGCGTCTTCACCACCACCGCGGAAGTCTGGCCCGGCGCGGACCCCGTCGACCCGCTGCAGGAGCTCCCGCCCATCGACCGGTCGCGGGGGGAGCCCGCCCTCTCGTGGACGGTCCCTCGTGAAGGTCACCGGCCGCTGACGTCTGCCACCAGCGGCCGCAGCCCGTCGCGCATCCGCTCGATCTGCGCCCGGACCTCGTCCTTCAGCCGGTCCACGTCCGCGAGCGTCATCCCGGCGGTGGAGACCGGCGTGCCCACGGTGACCAGCGCCTTCGAGGGCGCAAAGACCCACGAGCCCTTCGGCAGCGCGCGGCGGGTGCCGGCCACCGCCAGCGGCAGCACGTCCGCACCCTTCTCGATCGCCAGCCGGAACGCGCCGTCCTTGAACGGGCCCAATTCCCCGGTCTTCGAGCGCGTGCCCTCGGGGAAGACGAAGACCGGCACGCCCTTGTCGAGCCACTCGCCGCACTTTGCCAGCGCCTCGTGGCCGCTGCCGCGTTCGCCGCGCCGGACGGGGATGTCGCCTGCGAGCGCCATGCTCCAGCCGACGAAAGGGACCTTGAACAGCGACGCCTTCGCCAGCCACTTCATCTCCCACGGCAGGTGCGAGATGAGGAACACGTCCGCGTTGGACTCGTGGTTCGCCACCACCACCGTCGGGCGCTCGAGCCTCGCGGGGTAGTCGCCGTGGATCGCGAAGCTCCAGAAGGGAGACAGCTTCGCGGTGGCCACCGCCTCCAGCCGGAAGAGCCTGCCGCTGATGCGGCGGCCCCGGTCGAAGAGCGCGGTGGCGGCGAAGACGGGCGCCTGGACGAAGAACCCGCCCACCGCCACGCCGAGCATCTGGCCCCAGGCGAGCGCGGAGAGGAGGCGGGTGCCGACGGACATGCGGGCACCCTACAGCAGCGACGCCGCTACTTCAGCGCCTCGGCGCCGGAGACGATCTCCATCAGCTCCTTGGTGATCGCCGCCTGGCGGGTGCGGTTGTAGAAGAGCGTCAGCCGGCCGATCATGTCCGACGCGTTGCTCGTCGCGTTGTCCATCGCGCTCATGCGCGCGCCGTGCTCGGAGGCCACCGACTCCAGCAGCGCCCGGTAGAGCTTGATCGCGATCGCCTGCGGCAGGAGCCGCTCGAGGACCTCGGTGCGGCCGGGCTCGAACTCGAACTCCGCGCCGGTCGCGCTGCCCGCCGGAGCCGCCGCGGCAGTGCCCGCCTCGGAGGGCGCGGACTGCACGGGGAGCACCTGGTTCACCACCACCCGCTGGCTGATGGCGGAGAGGAACTCGTTGTAGACGACGAACACCGCGTCGCACTCGCCGTCGAGGAAGCGCTTCGTCTCCGTCTCGGCGATCTCCTGCGCGGTCTGGAAGTTCACCCGCGAGTAGAGGCCGGGATAGTCGCGGAGGATCTCCACCTCGCGCTTGCGGAAGAAGTCGTTCACCTTCCGGCCGATGGTGACGAGCCGGATCGACTCGTAGGTCCCCTTGTTCTCGAAGAGGAACCGGTTCACCCGGCGGATGATGTTCGAGTTGAAGCCGCCGGCGAGGCCGCGGTCCGACGAGAGCACCACCACGTCCACCCGGCGCACCGGGCGCGAGGTCAAAAGCGGGTGGGAGGGCGTGCCCTCGCCGCCTTCGGCGCGGGAGGCGACCTCGGCGATCATCTGATCCAGCGCGACCGCGTAGGGCCGGGCCGCGGTGATCGCGTCCTGGGCCTTCCGCAGCTTCGCGGCGGCGACCATCTTCATCGCCTTGGTGATCTGCTGGGTGTTCTTCACCGAGCGGATGCGCTTGCGGATGTCGCGGAGGCTGGCCATGGCGGCGCGCCTTAACCCCCAAAGGCCCCCCCTTGTCAACGATCAGCAGCGCGCACGGGCCGACAAATGCCCGCGGGTCCCGGTGCGCGTCGGCCCCGACCGTGCTCCGCCTGCCCGCCCTCCTGCCGCGTGCGCTCCCCCGGCCCCACCGTTGCCCCCCACCCTCCGAGGACGGACCTTTCGGGCATGAGACAGCGCAATCCGGACAACGACTCGCTCGGCGCGCGGAAGTCGGACGTCACCCGGGAGCTGACCGGCGACGACGCGGCCCGCGACGAGGCCGAGCAGGGCAGCGCGGGCAACGGCGCCTCCCCGTGGGGCGCGGACCGCACCGGGGTGAGGGAGGAGCCCGAGTTCGAGGAGGAGTACGCGCTCGAGGGAGACCCCTCCGCGCCCGACGACATCGTCCCCGACAAGCTCGAGCGCGGCTTCAGCGACCCGGACGACGAAGACCGCGAGTACACCGCGCGGCCCGACGACGACCTCCGGCCCATCGGCCCGGACCTCCTCCCGTCCGACGATCCGGGCGCGCGGGAGTAACCCCGAGCCCCCTCAGGGGTCCTCGGGCGTCGTCTCCGGCCACTGTGCGCGGCGGACGACCTTCGCGGGGATGCCCACCGCCAGCGCGCCCGCCGGCACGTCCTCGATGACCACCGCGTTGGCGCCGATGCGCGCGTGCCGGCCGATGTGCACGCCCTGGACGATCTTCGCCCCCGCGTAGACGTCCACGTGGCCCTCGAGCACCACGTCTGCCACCAGCGTCACCTGCTGCAGCAGGAGGCAGTTGGGCCCGATCTTCGCCCGCGGATGCACCACCACGCCGTTGGGATGGGTGAGCTGGAGCCCGCCTTCGATCTGCGCGTCGAGCGGGATGTCCGCGCCGGTCACCACGCTCCAGAACTTGTGGTCGGCCGAAGAGACGAGCTGCACCAGGCGCCCGAACGGACCGCCCCTTCCCCGCCACCGCTGATACCGGCGGATGCTGCGCAGCAGGCGCCGGCTCGGATCCCACAGCTTGCGCGGACGCTCCCGCTCCCAGTCCGGTTCGGTGGCGGAGATGCCCTGGGGGCAGCGGTCGGGCAGCGGAAGCTCGGCGGGAGCGCTCTGGAGGTCGTCGGCCATGGCCCGTCGGTGAAGGCTCACAGGGTTCGCAACATGCCATGCCACACTCGCAGTGTGGGCTCTAGCGTGCGGCCAGGCCCCGCTGTTTCTCTTCCATCGCCTCGGTGGCCGCCGCCGCCAGCGCGTCGACGCCGCGGGTGCCCGCTTCGGTGCGCTCGATCTCCGCCCGCATCGCCCGCGCGCGCTGGGAGAAGAGCGGCTGCGAGAGGAGCCTCGAGAGCGCCTCGCGGAGGTCGGCCTCGCTGCTGCGGACGACGTCCTCGCGCAGGCCCACGCCGTGGTGCACCACCCTCGCGACGTTTCCCGGCTGGTCCACCGCCAGCGGGAGCCCGAGCATCGGCACCCCGTGGGCGAGCGCCTCCTTCACGCTGCCCAGGCCCCCGTGCGTCACCATGACCTGCGCCCGCTTCAGCAGGCCCAGCTGCGGCGCGCGCTCCACCGCGAGCACGTTCGGGGGCGCGTCGCGGAAGTCCTCGGCGCGGCCGTAGCGGTTCCAGGCGAGCACCAGCTGCCACTCTGGGCGCGCGCGGAACACCCGCACCAGCCGCTGCAGAAAGGGCGTGACGTCCTCCGCGCGGTACCGCGTGGTTCCCATCGCGCAGTAGACGAGCGGTTTGTCCTCCCGGAGCCGGTCGAAGGCAAAGGGAGGCTCGCCGCGGGAGAGGTCCACCGACTCCACGTACTCGCGTCGCCCGTCCCCGTCCGAGGACCGCGCGAAGTCGATCGCCCTCGGGCAGAGCACGAGCTCCTTCACGCCCTTCAGCTGCGGCATGTACACGGTGTCGCAGTCGAGCTCGTCGGCGCGGATGCCGAACGCCGGCGCCGCGGCCCGCGCGAGGTCGTAGGGCGGCTGCATCCCGCCCATTTGCGCGGCCCGCGCGGACCAGGTGCGCCGGGCGAGAAACTGCCGCCACTCGAGGTCCACCCGGAGCCTCGAGGTCAGGTCGGTCGCGGGGAGGGTGGCGCTGCGGAGCGGAGGAATGCCTGGGTCGCGCGTCTGCGGCAGCGAGGTGTTCAGGTACACGAAAGGGACGGCGTTCTTCCGCGCCCAGAAGGCGAACTGGGGCTGCGTCACGTCGACCACCAGCAGGTCCGGGAGGGGCTGGCCCCGCACGAGGGTCGGCGCCCGCTCGAGCCTCTGCAGCACCGCCGCGTAGCGCGAGGTGATCGACCGGCGCCGGTCCAACGTCCCCAGCGCCTCCTCTGCCGCCGCGTAGCCGCGGGGAAAGAGGTCGGGGAAGAGCCCGTCGACGGTGAACCCCTGGGCCTCGGCGGTCGCGCGCAGGTCCTCGGGGAGGAGGTAGCGCACGCTGAAGCCGCGCGCGCGCAGGCCCCGGGCGACCTTCCAGGTCGGGTTGAGGTGCCCACCTTCCGGGAGGATGGCGAAGAGGACTGTCGGCGCGGACATAGGGGGCCCCTACTCTCGGCGTTCGTCCCCCACCGCGCAAAACAATCCGCCCGAATCCTCCGGAGGGGGAGGACCCGGGCGGACGGGTGCAGCGGTGCTGCCGAAGCGACTACTTCTTCGGGGTCGCCGCCGTGCCGCCGGCCGGCTGCGCCGCCGGAGCGGTCTCGGTGGTCTTCGTCTCGACCTTCGTCTCGGTCTTCTTCTCCGCCTTCTTCGCCTTCTCGGCGACCGGCTTCTCCGCGGCGGGCGCGGGCTCGTTGGCGAGGGCGGCAACGGGGGCGAGCAGCAGGGCGGCGGCGATGAACGACTTCATGGGAGGCTCCTTGCGTATCCGGCGTTGGGTGTGTGCGTCGTGCCGGGCGGCGGGCGGGTGAGCACCGGCCGTGCCACCGCCGGCCCTCTCCGGCCCTCCGTCAAGGGCACCAGAGGGGTTGGGGAGTCAGTCCCCGGTCACCTGAACGCCGGTGGGGAGCACCTCCCCAGCCGCCCGTCTGGCACCCGGCAGAGCGCGGAACGGACCGCCCCGTGCTAGCACTCCGGCCGCGTGTCGAAGCGCGTTGCCATCCGGGGTCTGGGAGGGGGGTTCGCCCTCGTGCTCCTCATTTTGGCCGCCGCGCTGGCCTTCGCGCTCTGGAACGAGCACCGCACCGGCGCGCAGACCTCCGCCCTCGTGGTGCAGGCGCTGGAGCGGGCCGCGCTCATCGGCCGGATCCGGGTGAACGCGGTGGGCCTCGACGCGGCGGTGGCCCGGCACATCCGCGCGGAGAGCGACGAGAGCCGTCAGGCCGCCGGCGACGAGATAGAGGTCGCGCTGGAGGACATCGCCCGGGCGGTGGCGGACTACACGAGCGGTCTGCCCGCCGGGGAGCGCGCGGTGTGGACGCGGTTCGTGGAGCGCTCCGAGGCCCTCGGCGAGCAGGTCCTCTCCGCCCGCACCTGGTCCAACCGCCGCGAGGCCGAACGCGCCCGCCGCGCGCTGGAGGAGCGGATCCGGCCGCTGGCCACCGAGCTCGACGAGCTCGCGGCGCAGCTGTCGCAGGAGAACGCGGACCTCACCGTGGAGCTGCTCGGCGAGGTGGAGCGGCTGCGCCGGCAGAGCGCGCTCTTCGCGGTGACCGGCGCGCTGGTGGCGCTGCTGGCGGCGTTCGGCGTGGCGCTGCACCTGCGCTACACGGTGCGGCGGCAGGAGGAGACGATCCAGGCGCAGCTCGGCGAGCTCGACCGGCGCAACGCGGAGCTCGACGCCTTCGCCAGCCGGGTGGCGCACGATCTGGTCAGCCCGCTGGGGCCGCTGCGCGGGTACCTCACCCTCATCCGGCGCACGAAGGCCGGTGCGGACGCGGACGCGCGGGAGATGCTCGAGCGGGTGGACGGAGGCCTCGCCCGCGCGGTGGGGCTGGTGGAGGCGCTGCTCCGCTTCTGCCGCGCCGGCCGTCAGGAGCTGCAGCCGGGGGAGCTGGACACCGCGGTGCGCACGGTGCTGCTGGAGCTCGACCAGGTGGCGGCGCGCGACGGGGTGGGGCTCGAGCGTTCGGTGGAGGCCGGCCTGTGGGTCTCCTGCCCGCTGCAGCTGCTGCAGTCGGTGGCGCAGAACCTCGTGAGCAACGCGGTGAAGTACACCGCCGGCAGGCCCGACGCGCGCGTCACCGTGAGGGTCGCGCAGGAGGCGGGTGGCGCGGTGCTGGAGGTCTCGGACAACGGGATCGGCATCTCGGAGGAGGCGCAGCGTTCGCTCTTCCAGCCCTTCTTCCGGGCCGCCGAGGCGCGCGCGCTTCCCGGCTACGGCCTCGGGCTCTGCACCGCGCGGCGCATCGTGGAGGCCCACGGCGGGACGCTGCTCGTGCAGTCGGTCTCCGGCGAGGGAACGCGGGTGACGGTCCGGCTGCCGCGCGCGCCGGAGGGAGTGGCCGGAGTGCACGTGAACGGACCGGGCAGCGCCGGCGGGACCGGCGGCGTCGGCGGCTCGGCGCGAAGGGCGGCGTAGGTGGCGGACAGACACATCCTCGTGGTGGACGACGACCCGCACGCGCGGGACCTCCTGCGCCGATTGCTGGGGACGCTGGGGCGGGTGACGGAGGCCTCCGGTCCCGCGGCCGCGCTGGCGGTGCTCGAGCGCGAGGAGGGCGTGGACCTCGTGGTGACCGACATGGCGATGCCCGAGCCGGGCGACGGGCTGAAGGTCCTCGCCCAGAGCCGCGCGCGCTGGCCGGACGCGCCGGTGCTCGTGCTCACCGCGTTCGGCAACATCGAGGGCGCGCTCGATTCGATAGGCCAGGGCGCCTACGACTACCTCTCCAAGCCGTTCGACGTGGACGCGCTGACCCGCGTGGCCCAGCGCGCGCTGGAGCAGAAGCGGCTGGTGGAGGAGAACCGGTCGCTGCGCCGGGCAAAGGCTTCCGTGGCGCTGGTGGGCCGTTCGCCGGCGCTGCTGGAGGTCTACAAGCAGGTCGCGCGCGCGGCGGGGACGGACGTGCCGGTGCTCATCACCGGGGAGACGGGGACGGGAAAGGAGCTCGTCGCGCGGTCGCTGCACGAGCGCTCGGCGCGGGCGCGCGCGCCCTTCATCCCGGTGGACTGCGGCGCCATCGCCGAGTCGGTGATGGAGAGCGAGCTCTTCGGCCACGCGCGCGGCGCCTTCACCGGCGCGACCGGCGGACGGCGCGGCCTGTTCGAGGAGGCGCACGGCGGCACCCTCTTTCTCGACGAGATCGGCGACGTGGGGCCGAAGATCCAGGCCCAGCTTCTGCGCGCGCTGCAGGAGGGCGAGGTCCGACGCGTGGGCGAGAGCGTGCCGGTCGAGGTGGACGTGCGCGTGGTCGCCGCCACGAACAAGGACCTCGCGGCGCTGGCCACGGAGGGGAAGTTCCGCGAGGACCTCCTCTACCGGCTGGACGTGGTGCACCTGCACCTCCCTCCCCTCCGCGAGCGCCGCGAGGACGTGCCCGCGCTGGTCGAGCACTTCGCCGCCCGCCACGCCCGAGGAGGCGTCCGTCCGGTGGTCACCCGCGAGGCGCTCGACCGGCTCTGCGCCCACGACTGGCCGGGCAACGTGCGGCAGCTGGAGAACGTCGTCGCCCGCGCGCTGGCCCTGAATACGACCGGCGTGCTCGGGCCGGAGGATCTGCCCGCCCCCATCGGCACCGCGGCGGCGAAGCTCACCGGCCTGGCCGCGGACATGCCGTCCCTGGAGGAGCTCTCCCGCCGCTACGCGGTGCACGTGCTCCAGCACGCGAACGGGAACAAGAGCGAGGCCGCGAGGATCCTCGACGTGGACCGGAAGACCCTCTACCGGCTCATCGACGCGCGGGACGAGTAGCCGCGTCCGAAGACCCCCTCACGCCCCCGCCCACGCGAGCAGCGCGCCCGCATCCGCGAAGTGGGGGATCTGCCGGTCGCGCAGAAACCGCGCCGGCGCCGCGCGGCCGAACCAGGCATCGCGGGAGAGAAAGGGCACCGCCGAGGCCTCGCGCTCGTTCGTCACCACCACCGTGGCCAGCACCGCCGCGTCGGCGGGGGAAGGGTTCAGCTGGGTCCGGATGTCTGCGATGCGCGCGAGCGCCTCGACGTCGAGCACCAGAGAACCCGAAGCCGCAGCCACCTCCTGGAGCGTCGAGTAGACCTGACGTTCCGCCCGGTCCTTCACGTCGTCGAACGCGAGGGCGGCGGCCTCCAGCGCAGTGACATGGGCTCCGAGCGCAGCGGACCTCCGCAGATCCCCGGCATGACGCGCGAGTGCGTTGCGGGTATCCGTCCAGTGGCCGCGCATCGTCTCCACCGTCTTGATCGCCTCCATCAGGCAGAAGGCGGGGACGAGCAGCTCGAAGGTTCCGGTGCGGACGCGGTCCCACAGCCGCTCGGCCTCACCGTCGCGGCGGAGCGCGATGTCGAGAAGCCAGTTCGTGTCCACGATCACGCGGCTACGCATGGAAGTCCCTGACGACGTCGTCTGCACGCCGCGCGAGTTCGAAGAAGTCCTTCAGCGCCGGATAGCGTGCGCCGAAGGCGTGGTCGCTTCGCAGCCGCTGAAGCCAGCGCTCCATCGCCGTGGTCAGCAGCGCTTCGCCGACCACCGGGCTGTCCTCGAGCCCCGCCGCGCGCAGAATCTCCTCACTGGGAATACTCGCCCGCGGCTGCTCGAGATCGTCGTGCCGGTAGAACTCGACCCTGTCCGGCGCGGCGAGCACGGCCCACCGGCTCTGGGTGGCCTCCAATCCCTCGCGCAGTTGCTCGAGCACGGGGCCGCGGAAGTCGTCCGGGACGGGGCGGCTCTTCGCCTCCACCGCCACCAGCGGGCGGCCACCCTGCAGGGCCACGAGATCGATGGGGTCCATGACTGCCTCCGCGCGCCGGGTAGAAGTCTTCACACTTAATCCTCCGTCGCGCGATCGGCAGCGCGCCGCTCAGCGGTCCGCGTCCTTTGCCACCGCGGGCCGCCCGTGCGGCTTCAGCTCAACGTTGTACTCCTCGGGGTATTCGGTCGCCCAGAGCAGGCCCCCGAGCAGCGGGAAGAACAGGATGCCCGGCAGCCCGAAGCCCACCGCCCGGACCGCGTTCACCTTGCTCTTCTTGATCGTCACCTGCTGCTCCTGGTGACCCGGCGCCTTGAGGGTGAAGCGCTCGCGGTGCTGGAGCATCTCGCTGTCCTCGTGGACGTACGGCGTCTTGCCGACCTCCTGGCCGTACTCGTTGATCACCGTCGCGCCGCTGGGCTTCGAACGGATGACGGTGGAGGAGGCGCAACCGGTGGCGACAAGGGCGGCGAGAAAGAGGGCGGTGAAGCGGTGCATGGCGTGTTCTCCGGGGAGCGCCGGCCATCTGATTGGTCCGGCGGAGTGTGTTCGCCACGCGCATCGCAGGGGCCGTGCCGCCGTGAAGCGCCCGTCATTCCGGGCACTTGGACATCCCTCCCGTCAACGGACGGCACGCCCCCGTCCGCGCCGCGGGATGCCCATCTTCCCCCCATGCAACGCGAGGTGACGGACGGGGACGGGGTGCGCTGGACCCTCATCCAGGCGCTGGCGGCGGTCTCGGAGGACGCGGGCCGGGTCAGCGAAGGCGACGCCGTGACGGGGAAGGGGGCAGAGGTCCGCGTGGTCTGCACGCCGTCAAAGGCGTCGCGGACAGTGGACCTCGTGCTCGAAGAGGGGTGGCACGAAGCGCTCTCCGACGAAGAGTTGCTCGCCCTCATCGACAGGCATCGAGCGGATGCGGCACCATGAGGGGATGACCCTCCGGCACGCTCTCGTCCTCGCCACTGCGCTCCCAGCCATTGCGCTCTGGGGCTGCTCGAACCGCGAAGAGCGTAAGAACGAAGGTTCGGTGTGCCTCTTCGGGACCGCTGAACTCGCCGCAGAGCACCGGAGTTCGCAGGACGCCCCGCAGCCGTTCGCCGAGGGCGCGCCCGTCTTCTTCGTGTTCAAGACGAAGGAGTGCCTCAGCTCGAGCTGCGACACCGAGCGTGAGGTCCGGTGCAGCGTCCAGAGGGACGGGGACGTGCTCACGGTGGAGACGGAGGCGAGCTGGGTGCGACAGACGATCGGCGGCTGCACCGAGGACTGCGGGATCCTCTCCACCACCTGCCAGTCCCCAGCGCTCGCGGCGGGGACCTACACGGTGAAGCACGGGGCGGACTCGCTGACCTTTACCGTTCCCTCCGAGCCGACCGCCCCTCCCTGCACCGCCGAGCCGCGCTTCTGAGCGTGAGCGCCGCCCTGTAGAGTCTTCCTGTGAGGTCACCCGCGAGGGGAACGAGGTCCTCGTCACCAGCGAGACCTCCTGGATGCCGAGGGCGTGCGGGATCCCGGGCGTCGCCGGCGACCCGGACTGCGTGGGCGGCAGCGCAACCTGCACCGTCGGGCCCCTCGCGGAGGGCACCTACACGCTGCGTCACGGCGACGCGCAGACGACCTTCACCCTCCCTTCAGCCGGCTCCGCGTCGCCCTGCGCCGGACTGTAGGACCGCGCCTCGCTCGACCCGAGAGAGCAGGCGTGGCTAAAAGCCGCCCATGCTCGAGGTGTTGGTGGCGCGGGAACACCGCGCGGGAGAGACGCGGGTCGCCGCCACGCCGGAGACGGTGAAGCGCCTCGTGAAGGAGGGCCTGAAGGTCTCGGTCGAAGAGGGCGCGGGAGCTGGCGCGTTCCTCCGCGACGCGCAGTACACGGAGGCCGGCGCGCAGCTGGTGCCCGCGGACGGAAAGTCCTGGGCGCACGCGGACATGGTGCTGAAGGTCTCGCCACCCATGCCCGACGAAGCGGAGCGGCTCAAGCGCGGGGCGGTGCTCATCGGCTTCACCTCGGCGCACAAGAATCCGGATGCGGTGCGCACGCTGGCCGCCCGGGGCGCGACGGCGCTGGCCATGGAGCTCGTGCCCCGCATCACGAGGGCGCAGAAGATGGACGCGCTCTCCTCGCAGGCAAACATCGCCGGGTACAAGGCGGTGCTGCTCGCGGCGGCGGCGCTCCCCTCCTACTTCCCGCTGCTGATGACCGCGGCGGGCACGGTGCAGCCGGCGAAGGTGGTGGTGCTCGGCGCGGGCGTGGCCGGGCTGCAGGCGATCGCCACCGCTCGCAGGCTGGGCGCGGTGGTGGAGGTCAGCGACGTGCGGCCGGCGGTGAAGGAGCAGGTCCAGAGCCTCGGAGGACGCTTCATCGAGCTGCCGCTGGAGGAGACCGGCGAGGGCTCGGGCGGCTACGCGAAGGAGCTGTCGAAGGAGGCGCTCGCGAAGCAGCAGGCGCTGGTCAGCCAGCGCATCGTGGCGTCGCACGTGGTGATTACCACCGCGCTCGTGCCCGGCAGGCCCGCCCCGAGGCTCGTCACCGCGGACACGGTGCGGCAGATGCGCGGCGGCGCGGTGATCGTCGATCTGGCCGCGGAGCAGGGCGGCAACTGCGAGCTGACGAGGCCCGGCGAGACCCACGTCACCGAGAACGGGGTGACGATCATCGGCCACACGAACCTGCCCGCCACGCTGCCGCAGGACGCCAGCGCGCTCTACGCCCGCAACGTGCTGGAGGTCGTGCTGCTGGTGACGAAGGGGGGCGAGCTCACGCTGGACCTCGAGGACGAGATCGTCCGCGGCATGCTCCTCACCCACGCCGGCGAGCTCCGGCACGCGCCCACCCTGGAACTCTTGTCGAAGGAGGCCCAGCCATGATGGGTCCGCTGCTCGTCGGTCTCTACGTGTTCGTCCTCGCCTGCTTCGTCGGCTTCGAGGTCATCAACAAGGTCCCGCCGACGCTGCACACGCCCTTGATGTCCGGCACCAACGCCATCTCCGGCATCACCATCATCGGCGCGCTCTACGCGGCGCAGACGGCGGAGGTCTCCGTCTCCAACGTGCTCGGCGCGGTGGCGGTGGGGCTGGCCACGCTGAACGTGGTGGGCGGGTTCCTCGTCACCGACCGGATGCTGCGGATGTTCGGGAAGAAGAAATGATCCCGCTGCTCTACCTGCTCTCCGCGGTCCTCTTCATCTTCGGGCTCAAGCGGCTCTCGCGCGTGAAGACGGCGCGCGGCGGCAACGCGCTGGCGGCGGTGGCGATGCTGCTGGCGATCGTCGGCACGCTGCTGGAGCTGGGCTCGATCGACTACCGGTGGATCGCCGCCGGCCTCATCGCCGGCACGGTCGTCGGCGGCATCGTGGCGATCCGGGTGCCGATGACGTCGATGCCCGAGCTGGTCGCGCTGCTCAACGGCTTCGGCGGCGGCGCCTCGATGCTGGTGGCGATCAGCGTGTACTGGGTGGACATCGTCGAGCGGAACAAACCCGGGACGCTGGCGGAGCTGCAGGGCGCGGATCAGGCGGTGACCGTCGCCGCCTCGGCGATCATCGGCGGCGTCACCCTCTCCGGCTCGTTCATCGCCTGGGCGAAGCTGCGGGGCACGCTCTCCGGCAACCCGCTCCTGCTGCCGGGCCGGCACGTGCTGAACCTCGCGCTCATCGCCGGGTCGATCGCGCTCTCCGCCTGGTACGGCTTCGTCGTGGACGAGCCGTCGCTCGGAGGCTGGGCGCTGCTCGGCATCTCCTTCATCGCGCTGCTGCTCGGGGTCCTGCTGGTCATCCCCATCGGCGGCGCGGACATGCCGGTGGTCGTCTCGCTGCTCAACTCCTACAGCGGCGTGGCGGCGTCGGCGGCGGGCTTCGTCATCGGCAACAACCTGCTGATCATCGCCGGCGCGATGGTCGGCGCGGCGGGGCTCATCCTCACCCGCATCATGTGCGAGGCGATGAACCGCTCCCTGGCCTCGGTGGTGCTCGGAGGCTTCGGCGGCGACGCGGGCGGCGCTTCCGGCGGAGGCGGCGCGAGCGAGGCGGAGAGCTACAAGAACGTGCGCTCCTGCGGCGTGGAGGAGGCCGCGATGGTGCTGGAGAGCGCGCGGACGGTGAGCATCGTCCCCGGCTACGGCCTCGCGGTGGCGCAGGCGCAGCACGCGGTGCGCGAGCTGGCGGACGAGCTGAAGAGCCGCGGCGCGACGGTGACCTACGCCATCCACCCGGTGGCGGGCCGGATGCCGGGGCACATGAACGTGCTCCTCGCCGAGGCGGACGTCCCCTACGAAGCGCTGCTGGAGATGGACACCGCCAACCCCGAGTTCAAGAACACCGACGTGGTGCTGGTGCTCGGCGCGAACGACGTGGTGAACCCCGCGGCGCAGACGAACAAGGGCAGCCCCATCTACGGCATGCCCATCCTCGAGGTGCACCAGGCGAAGACGGTGTTCGTGGTGAAGCGCTCTTTGGGCAGCGGGTACGCCGGCGTGAAGAACGACCTCTTCGAGAGCCCGAACACGATGATGATCTTCGGCGACGCGAAGAAGGTGCTGCAGGGGCTGCTCTCCGAGCTCAAGCAACTGTAGTGGAAACGTTCTAGGCTACGGTCCGTGGGCACAGGCGGCAGCGAAGGCGGCAGGAGCGGCGGGAAGAGCAAGCTTCACGCGGCGGTGGAGATCTTCCTCGAGAGCGCGCAGACGCTGGCGGACTCGCCGGACCAGCTCGCGGCCGCGGTGCAGTTCGGGATGGAGCGCATCTTCGACGAGCTCGTGCGCGAGGCCTGCCGCGAGGTCGGTCTGCGCGCCGACGCGTTCAGCGCCCAGCTCGCACAGGAGGCGGAGCTGCAGGCGCTGGTGCAGGGCCGGCTGGCGGAGCTCTTCTCCTCGGACACCCTCTCCTCCGCGCGCGGGCAGACGGTGCGGAAGGAGGCCGAACGTCAGCTCCAGGTGTACCGCTTCGTCCTCTCCGGCGAGGAGCCCGAGCCCTGGGTGTGGAACGCCATGGACCGCTCCGAGAGCGCGAGGCTGCGCGCCTACCGCGAGGCCGGCGGCGACGAGGACGACGAGCTGCTCCTCCGCGTGAACCGCGCGCTGGAGAAGGTGGGCAAGGGCACCTTCGCGCGCTGCGAAGACTGCTCGAGGGAGATCACCCCCGACCGTCTCTCTCTCGTGCCCTGGGCCGAGCGCTGCGTCTCCTGCGAGCTGCGCCGCGAGCGCCCCGAAGTCCCCGGCGGTCCGCACCGAGTGCCCGTCCGCTACTTCTTCGAGGGCGGCCAGCCGGTGGATCCGGACGAGGCGATGCGCTGATGCGCTGAGGAGGAGCCCGCATGGTTCGCGCGATCATCTACTTCGCAGCGGCCGTGGGGCTCCTCAGCCTGTTCAGCTGCGAGGTGTGTCCGCACATCGCGTCGCTCGGACCGGCGACGATGGCGGTGCTCTTCGCCCTCTTCTTCTCCGCCGGCCTGCTGCTGCGCGTGCCCGCGGAGAGATGGCTGGTGGATCGCGCGGCGCCGCTGCTCCAGTCGCGGCGGCAGTTCGCGCTCGACCTCGGCCTGTTTGTCGCGGTGGGCCTCGCGCTGACCGTGTTCGACCGGCTGGTGTACGGCTTCCCGGTGGCGAGCGGGGCGAAGGCGCTGCTCGGGGCCGCGACGATCGGGATCTTCTTTGCCGCGGACTCGGCGCTGGCGAGGGAGCGGCGGGTCGCGCGCGCGCTTCAGTCGGAGCTCGATGTCGCAGGCCCCGAGCGCACGTTCCCGATCACGAGGAAGTTCGCGATCGTCGCGCTGTCGGTGCTCGGGCTGATGGCGCTGGACCTCGGGTTCCTCTCCCTGCGCAACCTGCAGGAGCTGGCGGGGGCGGACGCCTCCGAGGCAGCGAGGCTGCAGCGGGAGGCGCTGGGCGAGAGCGCGCTGGCGCTGGCGTTCTTCCTGCCGCTGAGCGGGAACCTCATCCTCTCGTTCGCGCGGAACCTGCGCATCTTCTTCGACCACCAGCGGCAGGCGCTCGAGCAGGTCATGAGGGGGCGGTTCGACGTGCGGGTCCCCGTCGCCTCCTCCGACGAGTTCGGCGAGATCGCCCGGCACACCAACTCGATGATCGGCAGCCTGCGCGAGCGCGAACGCATCCGCGACCTGTTCGGGAAGCTGGTGAGCCCGGGCATCGCCGAGCGGCTCCTCGCCGAAGGCGGGCTCAGGCTGGGCGGCGCGCGGCGGCCGGTGGTGGTGCTCTTCTCGGACATCCGAGACTTCACCCGCCGCACCGAGGCCGCGGACCCCGACACGCTGGTCACGGACCTCAACCGCTACTTCACCCGCATGGTGGAGATCGTCCACCAACACGGCGGCGTGGTGGACAAGTTCATCGGCGACGGGTTGATGGCCATCTTCGGGCTGCAGCAGTTCGAGAGGGGCGCGACCGAGGGCGTGCGCGCGGCCCGGGCGATGCTCGACGCACTGGAGGCGCTCAACCGCACCGAGTTGTCCGCGCCCATCTCCATCGGGATCGGCCTGCACAGCGGCGAGGTCATCGCCGGAACGGTCGGCTCGCCGGCGCGGCTGGAGTTCACCTTCATGGGCGATGCCGTGAACGTCGCCGCGCGGGTGGAGGGACTGACGCGGACGCTGGGGACGTCACTGCTCGTCACCGGAGCGGTCCGCGCCTCGCTCGACGCGGAGACCGCCGCGTGGCCGTGGATCTCGTGCGGGACGCAGGCGCTGAAGGGCCGGTCGGCCGGGGTCGAGGTCTTCAGCCTCCCCGAGGCGTCCGCCGCGACCGAGGAGGGAGAGACGGGCGATCCGGTGTCCGGAGTCGCGTGAGCCGTTTTTTGAAGCAGGATGAGGCGCTGCGCTGACCGGAGCGGCGGCCAGAAGAGCCGCTCAGGCCAGCGCTTCGCTCAGGGAAGCTGCAGCACGTCGATGACGATGGGCCGGCGGCGTACCACCTGCGCGCCATCCTCTCGCCACTCCTCCCTCACGATGCCGGCGATGCGGCCTTCGTCGTTCACGAAGTCGAGCCGCTCGATCCAGTACCAGTCCGCCGAAGAAGACAGCTGATCTCCCACCAGCTCATCGGCGAGGTACACCTTGTCCTTCCACCAGACGAGGCCGCGGCGAATGTTCTGTTCGTCGAGACCGCTCCCGACGATGAGGCCGGCGTTGTTGATGTCTTCGGGCCTCACCAGAAACCAGTCGCCCGGTGAGGGAAGGTAGCGGGGCTCCGCTTCGAACGAGTCCCACACCGCTGCCACGTCGTTGTCCTGGCCGTCTCTGGATGCGCCCACCATCACGCCGTGGTCGTTGATGGCCGAGGTGGCAACCTTCCGTTTGTGACTCTTGAGGAGACGAGGCCCGGTCTCCTTGCTCCAGAAGAAGCCGGCCGGATTTCCCTCGCCCAAGGACTGCCCATGTTGCACCGAGCCGACGACGTGGCTGTACTCGTTGATGTCTCGCCCCACCGCATAGATGAATTGTCCAGGTCGCGTCGGATGGGGAAAGAAGTCGAAGCTCACCATCTCGCCGTCGGCCCAGCGCAAGAAGCCGCCCTTCCAGGCGCCGATGGTCACGCCACTCTCGTTCCGGCCGTGGCAACTGCTGGACACCGGGTCGGGCAGCAGGCGCTCACCGCTCGAGCCACTGCCGATGATCGCGGTGCCGCTGAAGCCACCTAACTCCGGCTCAGGCCAGCTTGCGCTTCCACAGTAGGTCCCGTCCGACTGCAGCGAGAGGACGGTGCTCGGCTTCATGTTCGCCCAATCCCATGCTTCGACCTCTCCTTCTGGCGGGCGGACGATCCAGTTCTGACGATGGCTCTCGCTCGAGTAGGCGTAACCGGAGACGATGCCGGATTCGCTCAGGCCGGTGACCTGTCCCCCGTGAGGGAACGTCTCCCTGGAGAGGAACTCGTATGCGTGGACTCGGAAGCCCTCTACCTGCGTCCCGGCGTCCGCAGCAGCCTCTTCTGCGCCAGCGTCCGCGACGGGCACCGGCTGCACGTCCGGGACGGGAGGACGAGGCACTTCACCGGACGGTGATGCGCCGCAGTTCGTCAGGACACCGACCGCGCCAATCGCCACCGCGGACGCTGCGAGGCGCCTCCAGACTCTGAGCAAAAATGGGGACCGCAAGGCGCCTCATTCGAACACATGGGTCCGTGCCTGTCGCCCGCCTCCACTGCGCCTGGTTGCTCGGGACGTTTCTGCGTCGGCTCCCTGTTGGTGACGTGCTCTTCTCGGACACGCCATGCACGCCCTCTCCGCTGCTCTCCTTCTCGCGATCTCTCTCGCGCAGCCTGCGCCCGACGCGGGCACTGAACCCACCGCCGACACCCACTACGCCGAGGGCGTCGAAGCGCTGAAGGCGAAGAACGCCGACGCGGCGGAGAGCGCGCTGCGGAAGTGCGTGACCGCGGACGAGAAGCGCGCCGACTGCCGCTGGGAGCTCGGCTGGGCGCTCTACCTGAAGGGCGACTGGGCGGGCGTGGTGGAGCAGTGGTCCGAGGTGAAGCGGCTGCAGCCGGACCACCCGCAGGTGGACGAGCGGCTCTCGGAGGCGAAGGCGCAGGCGGAGCTGAAGGCGAAGCTCGCGCAGATGTCGAAGGAGGCGCCCGCGGTGGAGCGGAAGCCTCGGCCGGACGTGTCGCTGCGGCTGCGCGCCGTGGGCGACGTGATGATCGGCACCGACTTCCCCGAGGGCTATCTGCCGCCCGAGGACGGCGCCACGGTGATGAGCGGCGTGTACGACCTGCTGCGCGACGCGGACCTGACCTTCATCAACCTCGAGGGCCCGCTCTGCGACGACCCCACGCCCTCGCCGAAGTGCCGGAAGAACTCGACGAACTGCTACGCGTTCCGCAGCCCCACCCGCTACGTGAAGTACCTCACCGAGGCCGGCGTGGATCTCGCCTCCACCGCGAACAACCACGCGGGCGACTTCGGCGAGGTCTGCCGGCGCCAGACGGAGAGCACGCTCGATGGGGCGGGCATCAAGTGGAGCGGCGCGCCGGGGAGCATCGCGTCCACCGAGAAGAACGGGCTGAAGGTGGCGATGGTCGCGTTCCACACCTCGCCGGCGGTGAACGACGTGAACGATCACGCCACCGCGGCGGCGCTGGTGCGCTCGGCGGCGCAGGGCCACGACATCGTCATCGTCTCCTTCCACGGCGGCGCCGAGGGCGCGAAGAACACCCGCGTGCCGCACGGCCGCGAGACCTTCCACGGCGAGAATCGCGGCGACCTCAGGACCTTCACCCGCGTCGTCGTCGATGCAGGCGCGGACCTCGTCATCGGCCACGGGCCGCACGTGCTGCGAGGGATGGAGCTCTACAAGGACCGGCTCATCGCCTACTCGCTGGGGAACTTCGCGACCTACGGGCGCTTCAACCTCTCCGGCCCGCTGGGCATCGGCGTGGTGCTCGAGGCCGTGCTCGACGGCGAGGGCCGCTTCGTCTCCGGCAGGCTCCTGCCCACGAAGCAGATCGACAAGGGCATCGCGGTGAAGGACCCGGAAGGCACCGCCATCGCCCAGGTGCGCCTGCTCTCCGCCGAGGACTTCCCGCACACGGGCGTACTGGTGGACGCGGAGGGGAACCTCGGGGCGCGCGAGTCGGCGAAGGCCGCGCCGAAGTCGGAGCCGAAGAAGCCGGCGACGGGCGTGAAGGGGAAGGGCAAGGCCGCAACCCCGTAGTCTCGTCCCATTCGCCCGAACGAAGGGCAGGCGAGAGACCGCCACTTGCCTGCCGGCACCGACCGGTGCGCTCACCTTGGCGGCATGGGCTGGACGGTCAGAAACGCGGACGGGTCGTTGGACTTCGAGTCGCTGGGCGACGTGGAGAAGGCGTACCGGATCGGGCTCGTGGAGCCGACGGACGAACTCCGCGAGCACGGCAAGGAAAGCTGGGGCCTCGCCGGAGACCATCCCGCCCTCCGCCACAGCGCGCCGAAGCCGCGCGGCTTCGCCGGCTCGAGGGGACTCCTCCTCGGCACCGCGAGCGGCGTGGCGGTGGCGATCGCCGCGTTGGTGTTCATCGTCCGCGGACAGTGGGCGGTGGGCCTCGCGCTGGCGGCCGCGACCGCGCTCTTCCTCCTGCGCTTCAACCGGAGGGTATCGCTCACGCACGGGAGCAACGCGTACGAGAACCGGCCCCGCCTGCGCGGTGCGACGACCTCGCGTGGCGTCGCGGGCGCAGGCGCGGCTCGCGCGGGTCGAGCCCCATTCCGCCTCCAGCCGCCGCGGCGCTTCGTTCGACCGTGACGGCGTTGTGAGTGCTGGGGCTGAGGGCTGAGGCTCTCACCGGTCGGACGGTGACGCGGGCATCCGCGACCGCGCTGAACGCGGTCGAGCAGGTCGGAGGCGGGCTCTGACGCGCTGACCTCGAGCCGCCTGCGCTGGCAGAGTGCTGCCATGTCGCACGCGTTCTGGGTACGTCGCGCGGAGCCGGAGGACTTCGCGGCGGTGCAGAGGATCTACGCGGGACCTCGCGCGCAGGCGGGGACGCTGCAGCTCCCCTTCCCCTCGCTCGACCTCTGGCGGCAGCGGCTGCAGACGAGCGATCCGAACGCGCACGTGCTGCTGGCCGTCGCGGGCGACGAGATCGTGGGACAGCTCGGGCTCTACGCCGTGACGCACCCGCGCCGGCGACACGTGGCCGAGCTGGGGATGGGCGTGCGCGACGACTGGCAGGGGCGCGGCGCGGGATCCGTGTTGCTCGCCGCGGCGCTGGACCTCGCGGACAGGTGGCTCCAGCTCCGGCGCGTCGAGCTGCAGGTGTACGAGGACAACGCCGCTGCCATCCGGCTCTACGCGCGTCACGGCTTCGTCGAGGAGGGCCGACACCGCGACTTCGCCTTCCGCGACGGGCGGTTCGTCGACGCGATCTCCATGGCCCGGCTCTGTCCGCGCCCGCCGTGAGCCGGACGACGGGAGGGCGCGCCGCAATTCGGGAGCGATCGCCGCACGGTCCCATGATCCTGGCGAGTGACAGAGCGGCGACGCTTCGATGCTGAGCGAGGTCGCAGAGCGACATGCTGCTCGCCATCGCGAGGCGGCAGCGGAGTGAACCTGTTCGCATCGGCTCGTCGCGGACGGGGACGCTTCGATGCTGAGCGGTGGACACACGGACGGGACTGCAGTCGCGGCCACCCGGGCGGCGCGCCCTTTCGTGCGCTCTGGGGAACCCCACCGGGGTGACGAAGACGCGCGAAACCACCAGCGTTATCAGGCACTTGCCGCTGGGCGCCGTCACCCCACCCGGGTTCCCCAGCGGAGCCTTTTTCGACCGACTCGGGAGGGGGGCTTCCTTCTGGGGAAGGCGTCCCTGTGAGGCCGTCCGTGCATCGCGCACGGCTACTTCGCGGTCCTCACCGAAGGTGCCGGCGCCGCACGGGGCATCCGTAGAGCATTGCCCCGTGGACTTGACCGTCGACGGCTGTGCGGTGCTGCTCGACCACACCGGCGGGGGGGCCCGATCACCGCGTACCTCTTCGAGCCCTGCCCAGTTGTCGCCATGAAGCGACGAGGCGGGACCCGCGCGATCTGCCGGAACTGTCCGCAAAGGTCCTCGGTCACGGTTGCCAGGCAGCGAACCGGTGTCACCCAGGGTCCCGGTCCGTGACAAGGGAGCGAATGGGCCGCGTAGCCGGAGGACGCGGCTCGCAGCGTGAATGAGCACGGATGCCGTAAACGGGGCGCCCGGTCCAGGACGTCACCCGAGCGCCCGGTCGCACAATCCTGCCGGAGCCGCCCCCTCATCCTGCCCGCGGCGACACCGTCGCCTGGATCATCCCCGCCACCTCCAGCAGCACGCCCTCCGACGGGTCCCGCACCAGAAACATCTCATCCCCCATCGCATCGGCGAGGACCCTCGGCACGGCGCGGTGGACGAGCAGCTTCTCCCCCAGCAGCTCCCGCAGCCTCTCCGGCGAGTACCGGTAGTCCCTCCCCCAGCGCCGCGTGACGTGGGCGCAGTGGAACTTCCGCTCGGGGGCGGGCCCCGTCACCCGCTCGCCGGTGAGCATCTGCGCCCAGAGCCGGTAGAGGTCCACGTCCGCGCTGAAGTTCATCATGTCCACCGTGAACCCACCCGGCGGCCGCACGTTGATCTCCAGCGCGCGGTAACCGCCCTCGGGCAGCTCGAAGAACTCGATGTGGAAGAAGCGCTCGCGCAGGCCGAAGCCCGCCACCGTCTTCGTCCCCAGCTCCCGCAGCGCCTCGGGGATGACGCGCCGGTTCCAGTAGAACGAGTCGAGCCCGCTCCCCACCACGTCCATCAGGCTGTGGCTGTAGGCGTGCGAGGTCTCGAAGAGGATCCGCCCCTCCCCGTCCACCAGCCCGTCGTAGGTGACGATCCTCCCCTCGACGAAGGGCTGGGCGAGGTACCCCTCCAGCGGCTCGGCCAACACCCGCGAGAGCGCGGCCTCATCGTCCACCCGCCAGGTCCGGAACGCGCCCACCCCGAGGTCCGGCTTGAGCACCAGCGGAAAGCCCACCTCCTCTGCAAAGGCGCGCACGCCCTCGGGCCCGGAGACCCGCCGCGTCTCGGGATAGGGCACGCCGGCCGCGCGGAAGAGCCCGGCCATCCCGCTCTTCGTGCGCCACCTCCCCATCTGCTCCGGGCGGGGGCCGGGGATGTTGAAGTCCTCGCGCAGCCGCGCCTCGAGGCCCAGCCAGTGCTCGTTGTGCGACTCGATCCGGTCGATGCGGCCGTACCGCAGGCAGAAGTACGCCAGCGCCCGGTAGGCCTCCTCGTAGCGCTCGAGCGGCGCGAAGTAGTACTCGCTCAGCGCGGCGTGCACCTCCGGCGCGACCGCGTCCGCCGGCGTGTCCCCCAGCCCGAGCACGTTCACCCCGCGCTCCCTCAGCGCAGAGCAGAACTGGTGGAACTGCGGGGGAAAGTGGGGCGACACGAAGACGACGTTCATGCGGCGGCCTCCGGGGGGATGACCGCTGCACGCTAAGGATGCCCCTCGCCGCCGGCCGCTCTCCGCCCAGCCCAGGCCCCTCCGGGGATCCCCTCCCGCAGGTCGCATCCGCCCGCGAGGAAAGGGTCGGATCTCCTACAACGGCGCCCTGCCCATTCGATGCACACCACAATTTCGCAGCAGGGATGGAAAAGAACCGCCCACGCGGCAGGCGATTTCCTCAGCCCCGAAGGCACCGGCAGGCAAGCCCGCGAAAAGGCAGGAGACCGCGGCCGCCGCGGCGGTGGTTCGGCGCCTGCACAAGGCCCCTGCACCGGCGAAAGCGCGGGCGAGAGGGCGGTGGGCGCCCCCTCAGGAGGATGCAGACATGAAGAGGGTGCAGGGGTGGCGGGCGGTGATCACGTCGGGCCTGGTGATGGGGCTCACGGCGTGTGGGGGTGGGGAGGCGGGTCCGGGCGACGAGGGGGTGCAGCCCGAGCCGGTGGAGCTGGTCTCGGGTGGGGATGGCGAGGCGCCCTCCTCCGAGCCGCCGGACTTCGTGTTCGAGCCCCCCACGCGGGTGACGCCGCCCGATCAGACGGAGCCGCCGCACGAGAACCCGTGGCAGCAGCCGGAGCTGCGCGCGGTGGCGCTCGAGGGCCAGGAGGCGCCGGGGACGGGTGGCCAGCCCTTCCGGCACGACCAGTTCAAGGACCCGCAGGTGAACGACCACGGCCACGTCGCCTTCGGGGCGAAGTACGGCTACGAGCTCAACGGCACCGGGCTCGTCCCCATGCTGCCGCCGGGTGAGGGCGTGTTCTTCTGGAACAGCCACAAGGACCTGCTGGTGCCGGTGGCGCTGACCGGCCAGTCCACCGCGGCCGGGCTGATGGGGCCGCACTTCGACTGGATCGAGCTGAACAAGCACAACCAGGTGGCCTTCGTGGCGGACCTCGAGTTCTCGCCGCGGATCATGGCGGACCTCGAGGCGATGGCCGCCCCCGCCACCACGCCGCCGGTCGATCCGGAGGCAGAGGGCCTCGAGCCGGAGGAGGGCGCCGGTGACCCGGGCGCGGCGTCCGGCGGCACCGAGGAGGACACCGCGGCGCTCGACGCGGAGGAGGGCGACGAGTCGGCGCTGGCGGCGAGCATCGTCTCGCTCCGCCCGGAGGCGCTCATCCAGGCCACCCCGCTGAACGAGGAGTGCGACGGCTTCCGCCTCGACGTCATCGCCCGCTCGGGCAACGCGGCGCCGGGTGGAGGCCTCTTCTGGGACTTCGACCAGATCAGCCAGAACGACCACGGCGCGATCGCCTTCGAGGCCTCCTACTTCACCCGCCAGCTCACCCCGCCGGTGCTCGAGAACACGCTCGTGCCGCAGCTGCTGCCCATCCTCCAGGAGGGCATCTTCCTCTGGACCCCGGAGAAGGACCTCATCGTCCCCGTCGCCCGCGCGGGTGACCGGGTGCTGGGCACCAACGGGCTGCGCCTGTGCTCCTACAACCACGAGCGCGACCTCGTGACCGGGCCCTGGATGAACAAGGACGGCGTCATCACCTTCCTCGCCAACTGCTTCGAGGACGAGAACGGGTACCGCACCCCGAGCCTCGACGGGTCGATGGTCATCAAGCGCCCGGGTGAGAAGCTCGAGCTCTTCGTCGCCGTCGGTTCGCCCGGCCCGCTCTCCTCCTGCGAGGCCTGCGGGTTCCTCAACGACACCCGGCCGATCATCAAGGAGATCCTCGTGGGCCGCCGCGGCATCAGCCCCGACGAGCAGGTCTTCCGCCTCAAGCTGACCAACGGCCTCTCCCGCTACAGCGTGGTGGCCACGAAGGGCCTGTGGGAGGACCTCTACGAGGACGCGAAGGTCTGCGCGACGGAGGGCATGGACCTCGGCGGCGGCTACAGCCTCGCGCTCGACGGCCCGGGCGAGCCCACCCTCTCCTCCTGCAACACCATCGCGTTCGAGGGCGACATCACCGGCTGGGAGAGGAACCACTTCGTCCGCCAGGACGCCATCTTCACCTGCAAGAACGGAGAGCTGACGGTCATCGCGCACGAGGGGATGAAGATGCCGCTCGGCGAGAAGAACGAGTTCGAGGACCTCGATGACCCGTCGAACTCGAGCAAGTACGTCGTCTTCACCGAGGACGAGGACCGGCCCACCGGCGTGTTCCGCTCCACCAGCCCCTACGCTTCGTACTGACCGACTCACCCCCCATTGCGGCGCGACCCCGGTGGACCCCCCAGGTCATCCGGGGTCGCTGCATTGCGGGCGCCCGGCAGCCAGACGCGGAACACCGAGCCCCTCCCCTCCTCCGACTCCAGGGAGACCTCGCCGCCCATGGCGGTGACGATCTGGCGGACGATCCACAACCCCAGCCCGAAGCCGCCGTAGTGCCGGTCGCTCACCGCGCGCTCGAAGCGCTGGAAGAGCCGCGCCTGGTCTTCCGGCGAGATGCCGATGCCGCGGTCGCGCACCTCGATCAGCGCGCCCTCGCCCCTCGCCTCCACCCGCACGTCCACCGGGCAGTGCGCGCCGTACTTCAGCGCGTTGGAGAGGAGGTTTGCCACCACCTGCTCCACCCGCAGGCGGTCCCACTCGCCCTCCACCGGGCCCCCGGCGCTGAGCGTCACGGTGCAGCCGGCGCGCCTCGCCTCCTCGTCCATCTGCGCGAGCACGTCGCCCACGACCTGCGCGAGGTCCACCCGCTCCGGGTGCAGCTGCAGCTTTCCCGACTGGATGCGGCTGAGGTCGAGCAGGCTCTCCACCAGCCGCGCGAGCCTCGCCACCTGCCGGTCCGCGTTGCGCGCGCGCTCGGCCAGAGCAGCGGGGTCCAGGGCCTCCCGCGCCGCGGTGCGGATGAGCGCCTGGGTGTAGAGCCGCAGCGAGGTGATCGGCGTGCGCAGCTCGTGCGCCGCCACCGAGAGGAAGTCGTCCCGCGTGCGCAGCGAGCGCTGCAGGTCCTCCTGCGTCTGCCGCAGCTCGGTGACGTCGTGGTACGAGATGACGATCGTCTCCGGGTGGCCGAACATCGCCGGCAGCCGCTCGCTCGACACCTGCAGCGACCGCTTCCCGCCCGGCAGCTCCCACGCCACCGCGAACGCCTCGAGCTTCTCGCCGCGCACCGCCCGGCTCATCGGCGTGTCCGAGGGCTCCACCGGCGTGCCGTCGGGGTAGCTCATCTCGCGGATGAGCTCGGGGCGCAGGTCCGGCCGCTCGCGCGGGAACCTGCCGCCGGCCAGCGCGTCCGCGGCGCGGTTGGCAAAGGTGACCTCTCCGCTCGCCGGCTCCACCAGCACCAGCGGGATGGGCGAGAGATCGAGCAGCGACTCCAGCCACCGCTGCTGGTTCGCCAGCTGCGTGGCCAGCGCCTCCACCTTGCGGCGGGCGCGCAGCCGCTCGGTGATGTCGTTGAAGACGGAGATCCCGCCGGTCAGCTCCCCGTGCGGCCCGCGGATGGGCGCCGCGCTGGTGGAGATGGCGCGCCGGCTCCCGTCCGCGCGCTCGAGCTCGTACTCCTCGTTGCGGACGATCTCGCCGTGCCGCATCGCCCGGGCGATGGGGTTCTCCTCCGGCAAGAGCGGCCGCCCGTCGGGGTGGTAGACCCGCCACTCGCCGTAGGCCTCCACGCTGGGGGAGTGCGGCATCGGCCGGCCGAGGATCTCCTCCACCATCCGGTTCCCCAGCACCAGCCGCCCGCCCGGGGCCTCGCCGATGACCACCGCCACCGGCAGGCTCTGCAGCACCGCCTCCAGCCGCGCCCGCTCGCGCCGCGCCGCCTCCTCCGCCCGCTGCGAGGCGCCGTAGAGCAGCGCGTTGTCCAGCGCCACCGCGATCCGCCCGGCGAGCTCCTCCACCAGCGCCACCGCCTCCGCCGAGTAGCCGCCGTCCTCCCCGCCGCTGGCGACGGTGATCGCCCCGAGGATGCGGCCCCGCGCGCGCAGGGGCGCGGTGACGAAGGCGCGGATGCCGGTCTCCTCCAGCAACTGGAGGTGCCGCGGGCTCCGGGCAACCCTCCACCACATCTCCCGATCGACGGTGCCGCTCTGCGAGACGCCGGTGCGGACGACGTGCGCCGGGCCCACCGGGCCGTCCGGCGGCGGCGGGAACTCGCGGTAGAGGTCCCACCCCGCCCGTACCCGCTCCGCGTCCGCGTGCACGATGGCGAGCCGCCGCAGGGTGCCGTCCGGATCCACCACGTCGGTCGTGCACCAGTCGCCCAGCGCCGGCACCGCGAGCTCCGCCGCGTGCTGCAGCGTGAGCTCCACGTCCAGCGACGAGGCGAGGAGCTTGCTCGCGTCCGAGAGGAACGACAGCACCTTCAGCCCGTCCAGCGGGCCCTCCCTCAACAGGCGCGTGCGTTCTCGAGACACCGGGGCCACCGTAGCGGACAGAACCCGCCGGCGCCCGCCCTTCCGGCTGCCCTCCGGCCGACAGCGCGGGCGAAGGGCGGGCGAGGTTCCCCGCGACAGCTCCGGTGCCCACCCTTTTCGCGGGCAAGGCAGAGGGCAGCACCGACCACTCGAGGAGGGGGACGACATGAAGAAGGCACTGATTGCGGCGGCGATGATGATGGGCGGGACGGCGATGGCGCAGGTCGAGGCGACCGACGTCGGGCCGGCGGTGAAGAAGGAGGCGAAGGACATCGGCAAGAGCGCGAAGGAGAACGCGCGCGAGCTGGGGAGCCAGGCCGGGGTCGCCACCACCGACGACAAGACCTACAGCGCGAAGGACGCCTTCGAGCTGAAGGGCACCGTGCAGCGCGCCACGCGGAACCGGCTGACGGTCGAGCGCGAGAACCTGCCGCAGGCCTCGCTCGACATCCGCCGCGAGACCGAGGTGACCATCGACGGCCAGAAGGCGCAGGCGAAGGACCTCAAGGAGGGCATGGACATCAAGGCCCAGTTCCAGCTCGAGGGCCGTGAGACGGTGGCGGTGAAGGTCGAAGCCACGAGCAACGACAAGGCGATGGGCGGCTCCGGCGCGGCGGGCACCGAGCTGAAGAAGGACGCGAAGGACGCGAAGCAGGACATGGAGAAGTAGAGCGTCCTCGGGCAGGTGGGAGGACTCGCGCGGCGCGCCCCACGGGGTGCGCCGTTGCCTTTTGGGGGAAAAGAATTTCCCCCTCTCCTCGGGTCGCACGAGCGGACGGGATGCCCCCGCGGTCGCGCGCGCACTGGGGGCGGAAGTCGCGGCGGGCACGCGCGTTGCTTCAGTGCGCCCCGGGGGAGGGTGGCGTTGGCGGGACGGGGCTGGTTGGTGGGGGTGGTGTGCGCGCTCGTCGCGATGGGTTGTGACCGCGGCGCGCGCGCAGAGGCGGTGGGCGGCGAGGCGCGCGGCGTGGAGGCAGTGCCCGTTGACCAGAACGAGGCCCACGAGGGGGACGACGCGCCCCGCTTCCGGCGCGAGCGCGTGGGCGCACCGCAGAGCGCCTCGTTCGACGCGGCGGGGAACCTCTGGTTGCTCGATGGACCGAGGCTCGGGGTCTGGCCGCGCGGCGGAGCGGAGCCTCGGTGGTTCACCGCGCCGGGAGGGCTCGGCCGAGGAGAGCTCGGCGCGCGCGTGTGCGGCGAAGGGGCGGGCGCGGTGCGCGTGGTCTACGCCGCGAGCCCGGAGCGGTCGGAGCGCTTCACCTTCAGCGCCGGGGCGGGTCTGGAAGCGGTGAGCGCGGGGGTGCCGGCGGAAGGTGCCGCGCTCTGTCCGCAGACCTGCCCGCCTCCCGTCGCCACCGCGCTGCCTCGCGATGCGCGTCCGACGAAGTGCCTGCGGGATGCGCGCGGTGTGCTCTGGGTGGGGACGCTCGCGCACGGGCTGTGGCGCGAAGAGAGCGAGTCGCTGCAGCGCGTGGAGGGCTTCGCGGGCCGCTGGGTGCGAGGACTGTCCAGTACCGATGACGCTCTGGCGGTGGTGACGGAACGCGGCGTGTTCGTGACCACATGGGAGCCGTCGCACGCGAGGGCAGTGGGGCCCGCGCGATAGACGACGCGAGCGGAGCGTGTACGCTTTCGGGGACTTGCGGGCCGCCGAAGTGTCCCGGCCCGATCACCCCGGAGCGTCCACATGCGTCACGCCCAGAGCTTCGCCGCGATCCTGCTGCTCGCGGCCGCGCTGTCCGCCGGTTGTGCCGGCTGCGAAACGGAGAACGGAGAGCCCGACGCCAACGGCCAGAACGGAGGCGACGGCGGCGAGACCGACGGCGACGTCCAGTTCCCCGGCGACCCGACGAAGATGTGCGCGCCGCTCGGCGGAGACTGTTCCTCTCAGCCCTGCTGCGTGGGCGCCTGTAACGCCGACAACGTGTGCGAGCAGGGCCAGGTGGGCTGCGCCGGCGCCGGCGAGGGCTGCACCGACAACCTCGACTGCTGCACGAACCGCTGCGGCGCGAACGGCACCTGCTCCGCGCAGCAGTGCGTGGACAACGGCGCGGCCTGCACCGGCAACAACGACTGCTGCACCGGCAACTGCTCGGGCGGCACCTGCGCGCCCATCCCCGGCGGCGGCTCGTGCAAGGTGCAGGGCCAGAGCTGCGGCAGCGGTGGCGAGTGCTGCTCCACCAACTGCCAGGGCGGCACCTGCGCGCCCGCGTACACCTGCCGCGCCGGCGGTGACCTCTGCTACGGCGACGGCGACTGCTGCTCGAACCTCTGCAGCAAGAACGACGGCTCGGCCGGCTTCTGCCGCACCCCGTCCGGCGGCTGCATCCAGGACGGCCTGCCCTGCTCCTCCGGCACGAACTGCTGCACCCGCGTGTGCTCGGACCCCGGCACCGGGGTGAAGGTCTGTCTGCCCGCGAGCGGCTGCCGGATGACGGGCAACTCCTGCACCGACGCGCAGGCCTGCTGCGGCGGCGGCTCGAACCCCAACGGCTCGGTGCAGTGCGACAAGGAGGTCGCCACCGACGACTACGGGCGCTGCGACAACGGCCAGGCCTGCAACCCGGTGGGCAACATCTGCGGCGCGGTCTTCAACCTCCCGGACGGCGGAACCTTCACCGTCAACGCCTCGCAGAACTGCTGCAACGGCAAGAAGGAGAGCTGCAAGCTCGACTCCTCCGGCATCCCGCGCTGCTTCGGCGGCGGCTCCACCGAGTGCCCCCAAGGCTACACCGGCGAGGCGCCCTGCTGCATCGAGGAGGGTCAGGTCTGCCAGTTCAAGGACCAGTGCTGCGACGGCAACCCCTGCGTGCCCGACAACGGCGGCGTGCTTCGCTGCACGAAGAGCACCTGCATCCCGCTGGGCAACGCCTGCACGCCCGGAACCGGCACCTGCTGCAGCGGCGACTGTCTGCCCGCGGGTGAGTTCGGCCACGCCTGCCAGCTGCCCGGCACCGGCGGCGGAACCGACGGCGGGACGGCGGGCGACGGCGGGATGACCTCCGACGCGGGCACGACCGACGGCGGCGGGTGCAAGCCCAACGGCCAGATGTGCAGCCAGTCCGCGGAGTGCTGCTCGGGCACCTGTGAGAACGGGACCTGCCAGACGCCGTCCGCCTGCCAGGGGACGGGCGACGTGTGCACCTCCACCGCGGACTGCTGCACCGGGAACTCGTGCGTCGTCCCCGCCGGCTCGTCGAGCGGCACCTGCCAGCCCTCCACCTGCGCGGGTCCGGGACAGGGCTGCACCGGCGCCGGCTCCTGCTGCGCGGGCCTCTCCTGTCTGAAGGCGGGTCAGAACGCGGCGTGCGACGGCACCACCGCCTGCATCTGCAGCGCGATCCTCGGGTAGCGGAAACGGGCCCTCTCCCGTCGGGTGGCGGGAGAGGGCAACCGCAGGGCGTCTCTAGCCGACGACCTCGGCGCTCCAGCCCTCGTAGTCGACCTCCTGGGCCTCGGCGAGCTCGCGGCAGGCGATGGAGTGCTCGACGATCTGCTCGAGGTCGAGCTTGCACTTCACGCCCATCACCAGCGTGCTCTCCTCCGGCCCGCTGACGACGTCGTAGCCCCGCTCCATCAGCGCGTCGCGGACCCGCTCCAGCCGGGGCTCCTCGCCCACGAAGACGTACTGCAGCACGTGCGGGCGGTTGGCGTTGCTGCCGGCCTCGAGCAGCGTGTCCACCGCGCGCCGGTCCTCGATCACCGCCCACTGGTAGGGGTCGGGGCTGACCACGTCGGTGAAGTACTCCCAGCCCTCGTCCTCCTCGAGGTCGATGCCCTCGCCCTCCTGGCGCTTTCCCCAGTCCTTCAGCACCGCGACGAACTTCGCCCGGTCCTCGGTCTGGAACACGAGCTCCTGCTGCCCGCTGAAGGTCAGGCGCGCCACCAGCCGGGCGGGGACCTTTGCCTTCTCCAGCGCCGCGCAGAGCCCGTCCTCGAGCCCGTACTGGCGGTTGATCTCCTCCTTCGTGGGGAGGCCCTGCTCGTTGGGGTTCTTGAGGGTGAACGTCACCCGCTCGCAATAGCGGAGGCCGGCGCGCACCTCTTCCTCTGTCGCCGCCTCCAGATCGAAGGAGACGCGGCAGGGCGTGTCCTCGTCGGTGGTGGTGACGTACCGCTCCCACGACTCGGGGATGACCTTGGAGGTCGGGTTGCTCATGGTCCGTTCACCTTGCCACGTTCATTGGGGGCCGACGAGGGTTGTGAACGGTGCACCCACGTCTGCGCCAGTTGCCCCCCGGCCTCGGGGACACCACCGTTGGCAGGTAGCGGAAAAGGCTCCCAAAGGAGGCTCAATGCCCCGCGGCCCCGCAGTGCTGGTCATCGAGGATCACATCGACCTGTTGTCCACCTTCGTGCACCTCTTCGAAGAGGAGGGGATGGACGTGTTCGGGACGGGGGACGGGCCCTCGGGGGTGATGATGATGAAGACCGGGCGTCCGCCGGACCTCATCCTCCTCGATCTAGATCTGCCCTATGTCGGCGGCCGGGACATCCTCCGCCAGCTTCGCGCGGACCCGGCGCTGCAGAAGATCCCGGTGGTCGTCGTCACCGGCAGCGACGAAGAGGTGGAGGGCGCCGACGCGGTCCTCCAGAAGCCCGCCGCGCTCGACGAGCTGCTGCGCATCGTCTACGGGCTGCTGGGGGGCACGGGCGCCTCGCTCGGCCGGCGCAAGAGGGCCGCGGCCGGCGGGCTCTAGCGAGGCTCCTGGAGGTCTTCTAGAGGCCTCCGCCGCCGAGCACCCTCAGGGCCGGCGGCTGCGGCGCGACGGGCCCCTCGTGGGGCGCCGGCTGCCCGAACGAGACGGGCTGCACCGGCACCTGGGTGTAGGTGCCGTCGGCCGCCCCGTCCCGCCCGGCTTCGGGGGCGGCGTCGTCCTCGGAGACCGCGTCCGGCCCCGCCACCACCACCCGGTTCCGGCCGCCGCTCTTTGCCCGGTACATCGCCCGGTCCGCCGCGCGCAGCACGTCCGCGGGGGTGCCGCCGTGCGAGGGCCAGTGGGCCACGCCCACGCTGATCGTCACCGAGCCCACCCGCCGCCCCTCGTGCTCGAGCGAGAGCCGGGAGAGCGCCTCGCGCAGCCGCTCGGCCCGGTCCCTCGCGCCGCCCAGCGCGCTCTCGGTGAGGACGACCGCGAACTCCTCGCCGCCGAGCCGCGCGCACACGTCCTCGCCGCGGAAGTTGCCGCGCAGGTGGGCGCCGACCTCGCGCAGCACCGCGTCGCCCGCGTCGTGGCCGTGGGTGTCGTTGAAGCGCTTGAAGTGGTCCACGTCGAGCACCAGCACGCTGAACTGGCCGCCCCGGCGCCGCGCCCGCTCGAGCTCCCGCCCCAGCGACTCCTCGAGGTAGCGCCGGTTGTAGAGCCCGGTCAACGGATCGCGGATGGCCTGCTCGCGCAGCAGATCGCGCAGGGAGAGGTTTGCCACCGCCATCGCCAGCTGCTCGGCGACGGTCTCCGCCAGCCGCAGCTCGGCGGGGGCGAGCGGACCGCAGCCGCTCCCCGGCTCGAGGTGCACGAGCCCCACCGCCACCCCGTTGGCGAGCAGCGGCACGCAGGCGGAGCTCTCCGCCCCCGCGCGCCCATGGCCGCAGCGGATGGGCAGCGACGGCGAGCTCTCGTGGGTGCCGCTGCGGCGGACCGCCCAGCACTCCGTCTGATCGAAGGAGAGGCACTGCGCGTCGGGCTCCCCGCCGAAGACGGTGCTGCGCGTCGCGGTGCCGCCGCGGAAGAGGTACACCGCGCCGGCGCGCCCGGGCAGAAGGCGCTCGAGCATCTCCACGCCCACGGTGAGCGACTCGTTCACCGAGCCGCAGGACTGGAGCAGATCGCTCAGCCGCCGCAGGCTCTCCGCCTCGCGGTCGCGCGCCTCCAGCCGCGCCGCCATCCGGTTGAAGGCCCGGGCCACCTGGCTGATCTCGTCGTTGGAGTCGATCTCCGCCCGCTCGTGGAGCGCACCGGTCTCCATCCGCGCCGCGGCGCGCACGAGCTTCCGCGTCGAGCCGACCACCCGCCTGGAAACGATGAGCGAGGCGCCGACCAGCAGGAGGAAGGAGAGCACCGGCGAGAGCACCGCCAGCAGCCGCGCCTGGGAGGTCGCGGTCGCCGCCGCAGCGGCCTGCTCGCGGGCCTGGAGGGACTCCTCGCGGCGGATCTGCTCCAGCCGCTCGAGGAGGTCGTCCATCTGGAGCTTGCCGTGGAACCCGTCCACCCGCGAGGTGATGTGCGCCTGCAGCCGGCGGAAGGTGTCGCGGTCGGCCACGGCGGCGCGCTCCAGCGAGGTGAGGTCATCCGCCGCCGCCGAGAGGGCGGGCAGCCGCGCCCGGTGCGCCTCCCTCACCGCGAGCAGCGCGCCCCGGCGGTCGTCGGGGGCGCCGGAGAGCAGCGTCTCCAGCAGCGAGAGCAGCACCGGCGGGGCGGCGGTGCGGTCGGCGATCAGCGGCTCTGCCACCTCGGCCTGCCAGCGGCGGAACACCGCCTCGACCGCCTCCACGCGCTGGATTTGCGCCGCGTCAGGAGACACGGCGTCACGAAGCTGACGGGCCACCGCCGGGAAGCTCTGCACCGCACGGCCGTAGGCGGCAAGGAAGGCCGGGTTGCCGGTGAGGAGGTAGCCGCGCTCGTTGGACTCCGCCTCCAGCGCCAGCGACCCGAGCCGGTGGAGGACCGTCTCCGTCTCGCGCTCGTGCACGAGCCGGTGGGTGTGGACGAGGATCTCCCCCGTCAGGTGGCTGGCGCCGATGCCGGCGGCAATGCCGAGGGGCAGGGGCACGAGCGCTGCGAGGAGCAGCTTCGTCCAGAGGGGATGTCTGGGGCGGGCGGAGAGGGATGCATTCATGGCGTGAGCGCGCCTCGGCGAGGCGGACCCCTGGCCAAGGCAAGGCCCGTGCCGCGCCCCAAAAGACAGGGGCCGGGCCGACCCGAAAGGTCCGCCCGGCCCCCGCCCTCCCGCGTCGCCCGCGAAGAAGGCTACTTGCCGCCCTGGCCGCCCTGCTGCGCCTTCTGGAAGGCCGCGGTGGCCACCGGCTGCGAGAGGTTGGAGATGTGCGCCACGCGGATGCCGCCGTCGCTGATGGCGTACACGTAGTCGTCCGCCATCACGCTGCGGCGCACCCACGGCGACCAGTACCAGGACCAGCCCCAGTCGTTGTAGGTCATGTAGATGTCCTTGAGGTTCACCGAGCCGCGCGGGGTGAAGCCGGTCTCGGTGCTCACCGAGTACACCCGCAGGTCGCTGACGAAGTTGTCCCAGTAGTAGCCGCCGCTCTGCGACTGGTAGTCGGAGAACGGGATGGCGAGCAGGCCCTTCGCCGGGAAGTAGTTGAAGGCCTTGTGGTCGCTTCCGGCCTCGCTCCAGCCGTAGGCGGTGCCGATCTTCTGGGTGAACTTCTGCTTCGGGTTCTTCAGGTCGGAGACGTCGAACAAGGACAGCTGCATCGAGCGCGTGCCCCAGTTCCCGTTCTCGTCGATGTACACGCCGATGGCCAGCAGGTGGTCCTCATCGAGCGGGTGGAGGTAGGTGGAGAAGCCGGGGATCTTCAGCTCGCCGACGATCGTCGGCTGGGCGGGGTTCGAGAGGTCCACGGTGAACAGCGGGTCGATCTGCTCGAAGGTCACGAGGTAGCCGGTGTCCTCCGCGAAGCGGGCCGAGGTCAGGCGCTCGCCCTTCGCCACGTCGGCGGTCTGGCCCACCACCTCCAGCCGGCCGTTCTGCTCGCCGAGCACGGTCACCCGGTTCGTCGTCTCCACCCGGCCCCAGGTGTTCTGCGGGTTCTGCGTGTCCTCCACCCGCGTGGCGATCGTCGTGGCCACCCGGAAGAAGCCCGCGCGGTTCTCGTCCATGGAGAACTGGTCGAGGATGTGACCCTCCACGCCGCCGGAGGCCACGTACACCGCGCGGTCCGGGTCGGTGATGTCGAACTTGTGGATGTAGGAGAAGTCCTTCTGGCCCGGCTGCGGCCACCACCACCAGTGCCCGCTGGCCACGTAGAGGTGCTTCGCCGACGCGTACACGTGCATCGTCTCCGCCACCACCGAGGTCCGCGCCACCGGCTGCTGCGGCTTGTCGAGGTTCAGCGTGGCGACGGTCACGAGGCCGAGCTTCGTGGGCGCGTTGGAGCGGTAGAAGTCGCTGCAGGCGTAGGGAACGCTCTCGAGCCCGCCGTTCTGCAGCCGGCGCTGGCTGTGCGGGAGCCAGTCGTCGAGAGCCGCGTCGCGGATGAGGCGCTCGTTCTTCGCCATGAGGTCGTCGAAGGCGCGGTCGCGGCGGCTCTTGTTCTCGAAGAGGCCCTCCTTGTACTCCGGCCACCACTGCATCTGCGCCGGCCAGCGGAACTGGTCCGAGAGGACGAGCCGCACCGACGAACCGATGCGTCGCGCCGAGGCGTAGGCGCCGGGGAGGAAGTGCTCCGCCGCGACCTGCGGGTTCGCGAGGTCGGTGACGTCCACCACCGTCACCTTCACCGTGTTCGAGTAGTAGTAGCCGCACCAGAGCGACTCGCACCACACGTCGCCGCCGCTGCGGTCGAAGGCGTAGGGCGTGTAGACGGTGCTGAAGACGACGACGCGGTTTGCCTCGTCGAGGAACATCTCCCGCGGGTAGCCCTCGATGGCGAGCGAGCCCACCGTCTTGAGGTCCGCCGCCGGCCAGGACTGGTTGATGTAGAGCCGGTTGCCGCTGAGGACGAAGATGCGGGTGCCGTCGTTCTTGACGAAGTCCGCCTCGTCCACGCCCTGCACCTGGGTGTTCGTGGTGGTGTAGTCCTTCGGCGCGCTGTTGGCAGCGCCGTCCGCCGCCGCCGGAGCGCCCGCCTCCATCGTGGCGTCGCCGCCGCGCATCGGGCCGCCGAACCACCAGCCGCCGTTGTCGTAGGAGGCCTTGTAGCCCTCGAGGGTGTTCCGCATGTCGCGGACCGCGGTGTCCTCGATGTACTGCTCGAGCTGTCCGCAGTCGTTGAACGCCTGCAGCTCCAGCCGCCCCTGCACCGACGGGGGCTCGTCCGGCGCCACGTTGTCCCCGCAGGCCGCCAGCGCCACCGCGCCGAGCCCCGCCATCAGTGAATGCCGCCAGGTCTTCATCGGTCTTCCCTCCGAGAGCCGGCCGGGTCACAGGCCACCCCGCACGCGCCGGTTTCGGGCGGCGGGTGGTGCTTTCTCCATGCCACCGCCGGCGGGCCCGCGCTCGATCGTCATTCCGCGCACTTGCGGGCGCCGGGGGATCTCAGAAACCTGACGAAGCGGACGGTCCGTGGCGGGAAACCGAGGCCGCCCGCGTTGGCCGCAGCGCCCTCGGTGCCTACCTCCCGTGGCGACGGGCCGGAGGTGCACGGATGCCACAGCGGGGTAGCGGCGGGCTTTGGAGGGGTCCGGGCTCGGAGGGCGGGGGCGTCCCGCTGGGGAGGCTCACCCCACCGCGGAACACGCTGCGCGGGCCTCCGCCCGAGAGCCCACCGCTGCCGGGCGACGCGGGCTGGCCGCACCGCCGGATAGCACTCGGGCCGCTGCCGCTGGATGCGGTCTGCCGGGCGGAGGCGGTCCGGACGATCCAGGGGCTGGTGGAGAGCGGTCGCGGGGGCGCGGTCCTCCTCTCCACCGCGGACGGCCTGTCCCTGGCGCGGCGCTCGGCGGCCTTCCGCGAGGCGCTGGAGCGGGCGGAGCTCTCCCTCGCCGACGGCCAGCGCCTCTGCTGGGCGGCGCAGTTGCTCCGAAGGCCGCTCCCCGGCGACGTGCCCGCGGCGGACCTCCTCCCGCCGCTGCTGGAGGTGGCCTCGAAAAATCGCTGGCGGGTGTTTCTCGTCGGCGAGGCGCCGGCGCAGCTGGAGGCGTGGGCGGCGGAGCTCGAGCGACGTCACGCGGTGCGGATGGTGGGCACCTTTGCCCCGTCGCTCTGGAAGGACGGCACGGTCAGCGGCGCGCTGGTGGAGGACACCGCGCGGGCGGTGCTCCGGGCAAACCCGCAGCTGGTGCTCGTGGCGCTGCCCTCGCCGGCGCAGGAGGTCCTCATCGACGGGCTGAAGTCCCGGCTTCGTCCAGGGGTGGCGGTGGGGCTGGGGCCGGGGCTGGGCCTCGCGGTCACCGCCCGCGGCACCGCGCCAGAGGCCGTGCGTCGGTTGCGGCTGGGCTGGGCCTGGCGGCTCTTCGGCGGGCCTCGGCGGCTGGGGCGCCGGGGGCTCTTCGGGGACCTGCGCTTTCTCTGGGCCTTCGCGCGGGTGCTCCTCTCAGAATTCCAGCGTTCTTCGCCCCTTCCTTGACCTCCGGGCGGACCGCGGGCTTCAGT
>JAFAFL010000002.1 GCA_023423535.1 Pseudomonadota bacterium | reverse complement strand
CTTCCACAAGGAGGGCGGCGATCTTCCGGCCGCCGCGGCGCTGCTGCTCGAGGCCTCTCCCAGGGAGGGCGCCGAGGTCGCGCTCCAGGCGGCGGAGGGCCTGGCCTCGCGCGGGGCGGCGGAGGAGGCGGCCTCGCTGCTGGAGCGGGCGCTGCCGCACCTCTCCGGCGAGGGCGCGGTGGCGGCGCACGGGCTGCTGTCGGAGCTGCACGCGTCTCGCGCCGAGGCGCGGCAGGCGCTGCGGCACCTCACCCGGGCGAAGGTTCGCGGGGACGGCGCGGCGGTGGAGCGGCTCCGGGTGCCGGCGGCGCGGCTGCTCCTGCGGCTGGGCAAGGCGTCTCGGGCGGCGCGGCTTTTGGGACCGGCGGTCGGGGGCGAGGACGCCACCGCCGAGGCAGCGCGGGTGCTCGGCGTGGAGCTGGCGCTGCACCGCGGACGTCCGGACGAGGCGCTCGCGCTCGGCGGCCGGCACCTGTCGAACGTGTCGTCGCCCGAGGCGGTGCTCTCGCTGCGCAACGCGCTCGGCCGGGCGCACCTGCTGAAGGGGGAGCTCTCCGAGGCGGACCGGCTCTTCGAAGAGAACGCGCAGCTCGCCGAACGCGAGGGTGACCGTCAGTCGCTGGCGCGCGCGCTGCTCAACCGCGGCGTCACCGCGCACAAGCGGGGCGAGCGGGACCGGGCCATCGGCTTCTACCGGGCGGCGGCGCCGGCGGGAGAGCGGGCGCTGGAGGCGCGGGCGCTGGCGAACCTCGGATCGCTCTACGCGGAGAGCGGGGACTTCGAGTGGGCGCTGGACCACCTCTCCCGCGCGCTGCACGCCTTCTCGCGGCTGCAGAGCGCGCGCGAGGTGTCGCAGGCGGCGGTGAACCTCGCGCGGCTGTGCGCGTTCCTCGGAGACCTGCCCCGCGCGGCGGAGCTGTGCGACCACGCGCTGCGGGGCGCGCAGGAGCTGGGGGAGCAGTACCTGCAGGCCTCGGCGCTGCTCGTGCGCGGCGAGGTGGCGCTGGACCGTCGCGAGGGCGCGGACGCGCTGCGGTTGCTGGGCGAGGCGCGCGAGCTCTTCGAGGCGGTGGGCAGCCACGGCTACGCGGCGTTCACCGCGGCGCTGAAGGCGAGGGCGCACCTGGCGGCGGGGGACCGAGCGCAGGCGGGAGCCGAGCTGTCGCGGGCGTGCGTGGAGCGGGGCTCTCTGGAGATGCCGCAGGCGCAGGTGGAGGTCGAGCTGTCGCGCGCGGACCTCGCGCTGGCGCTGGGCGATCTGCAGGGCGCGGGTCGCGCGGCCGCGAGGGCCCGCGAGGCGCTCTTGCACAAGGCGGAGCTGGAGGGCCCGTTCCGCGTGTACTTCCTCATGGGCCGGCTGCGGCTGGCGGCGGGAGACGTCTCCGGGGCGCAGGCGGAGATGGCGCGCGCGGGGAGGCTCCTCGACGAGTTGACCGGACGGGTGCCGCCGCCCTTGCGAACGGGCTTTCTCTCGGTGCCGCGGCGCTCCGAGGTGCTGGCGGCGATCGAGCCGGAGCTGCGGCTGCCGCGCCGGGCGATGGCGACGGCGCAGACTGGACCCGAGGCCGCGCACGGGCTGGTGGGCAGGTCGAGCGCGCTGGCGAAGATCACAAAGCAGCTGCCGCCCATCGCCCGGTCGAACGCCACCGTGCTCATCCGCGGCGAGAGCGGGACGGGCAAGGAGGTCCTCGCGCAGGCGATCCACGACCTGTCCCTTCGCAAGGGCATGCCGCTGGTGAAGGTGAACTGCGCGGCGATGGTGGAGGAGCTCCTGCTCTCGGAGCTCTTCGGCCACGAGAAGGGCGCGTTCACCGGCGCGATAAGGGAGCGCAAGGGCCGCTTCGAGCTGGCGGACGGCGGGACGCTGTTCCTCGACGAGATCGGCGACATCAGCCCCAAGTGCCAGGTGGCGCTCTTGCGCGTGCTCCAGGAGCGCGAGTTCGAGCGCGTGGGCGGGCAGAAGACGCTGAAGGTGGACGTGCGCGTCATCTGCGCCACGAACCGCGACCTCGAAGGGCTCATCGCCCAGGGGCGGTTCCGGCAGGACCTCTACTACCGGCTGAAGGGCGTGATGCTGGAGCTGCCCCCGCTGCGCGAGCGGACGGAGGACATCGCGGTGCTCAGCGAGCACTTCCTCGAGCGCGTGGCGAAGGAGCGCGGCGAGGCGCCGAAGCGGCTGTCGCAGGACGCGCTGGCGCTGATGCTGCGCCACGGGTGGCCGGGCAACGTGCGGGAGCTGGAGAACGTGCTGGCCTCGGCGTCGATCTTCGCGGACGGCGAGCTCATCACCCCTGACTGCTTCTCCCACATCATGGAGCTCGCGGCGCTGGTGGAGGGCGGGCAGGGAGGCGTCAAGATCCCGGCAGTGCCGGCGGCGCCTGTCGTCCCTGTCGCTTCTGCCGCCCCCGTCGCCCCTGTCGCCGCTGTCATGGCGGCGGCGCCGGCGGCCTCGGGGACGGAGGACGACGAGGAGGGCACCTCCAGCGGCGCGCGGGTGGACGACGTGGACTTCTACGGGCTGGCGCGGACGCGGGACCTCTCGCTGAAGGAGCTGCGGCACCAGATGGAGCTGCAGTGCATCCGGAAGGCGCTGCTCGAGGCGAAGGGAAACATCAGCGAGGCGGCGCGGCTGCTGAAGATGAAGCGGTCGCGGCTCTCCCAGATCGTCAATGCCGAGGCGGAGCTCCGGGAGGTGTGTCATGGCGGGTAGGGACGGGGCACGGCGGTTGCACAAGGTGAAGGCCATGAAGTCGAGCGTCGGTTTACTGGCAGCTGCGGCCCTCTTCCTCGGATGCGGGGTGGGCGTGGACGACCCCGAGGGCCACGCGGCCGCGTTCGGGACGATGCAGCACGCCATCGCCATGGGCAGCTCTGCCGTCGCCGGTGGCGCAGCGGCGGGAGGCTCGGGCGCGCAGGCGGAGGGCTCGGAGGCGCAGGCCCGCTCCGCGCGCGGCGGTGAGCCGCAGACGGGCACCGCGGCGGCGACGCTCGAGGGGCTCGAGGTGCAGGCGCGCGAGGCCAATGGCGCGCTCGCGGTGGGCGGCACGGTGGCTTCGCCGCAGGACCCGATCCCGGCCTTCGACCCGCTCAATCCTCCGAACGATCCCCTCCTGTGGCCGATGGGCGAGCCGAGGCCGAAGGGACTGTAGGGACCGGAGCGTCACCGGCCGGTTCGTCCCGCCGCCACAGGCTGTACGGCTCTGACGCGCCGACCTTCCGCCAACCGGGAGGAGGCGCGCCCACCGCGGGCTCCACCACGACCGCGAGGCGCGGCGCGGCGACCACCTCGGCTGCGCGCTCCCACCGATCGATCTGCCACGCGGTGATCCGCAGCTCCGCGGCGAGCGCGGCCACGTTCCGCCACTGCTGCTTCGGCGTGACGAGCAGCAGCGGTGAGCCCGGCGGAAGCTCTGCCAGCGCCTGGGCGAAGGCGCTCGTCGGCAGGCAGCGCTGGGACCGGACCCATGGCGGCCGCCCGGCGAGGACGAGTCCCCACGCGAGCACTGCGAGGCCCGCGAAGAGCCGGCGCAGCGCGAGCGCGTGGCGCACCTGCACGAAGACGTACCGCAGCGCTCCGCCGACCACGGGCGCCACGAAGAGCGCGGCGACGGGGTAGAGGACGACGAGGTGGTGCGCGATCTTTCTCGCGGGCAGACAGAGGATGCAGAGCCCGAGGAGAAAGGTGAGGCCCGTCACGCGCGCGGTCGCATCGCGCCGGACGATCGCGTGCCACAGCGCGAACGGCACCGCGAGCAGCCCCGGCCAGAAGTGCCGGGTGACCGCGATGAACGGGTACCAGGGCGTGAAGATGCCGTCCGCGCGGGTGCCCTGCGCCGAGCTGAGCAGCTGCGCGCCGACGTAGCCGTCCCACCACGACGCGTCGCCGGAGAGGCGCTGGTGGAGAAGGAAGAGCGCGACGGGCAGGGCGCTCAGCAGCGCCGCCGCGGCGCCGAGGAAAAGTGCCGGAGAGAGCGTGAGACGAGCACACGTGCGGTGCTCGCGGCCACGAGGGGCACGAGTCCGAAGGGACCCTTCACCGCGCAGGCGACGATGCCCGCGAGCGTGCCTAGAAATGCGCCACGTGGCCCCGGCGTCGTGCGCAGGAAGGGCGCGGCGGCGAGCAGACCGAAGAGCGCGGTCGAACCATCGAGCCGCGGGAAGGCGCAGTACATCGCGAGCGGGTCCATGAGGCCCAGCACGACTCGCACGCGAACCGGGCCCGGGACGTCCGAGGCACTCGGCTTCGAGGCGGAGCGCAGGCTCGGGCGATGCTGAGCTGCGGGTCACGCGCCCGCGGCACGCACGCCGGGGGCCGAGGCACAGGGAAGGGCCATGGTGAAGACCGAGCCCTCTCCCCAGGTGCCGCCCACCTCGAGGCGTCCGCCGTGCTCCTGGCAGATGCGCGCGGCGATGGCGAGACCCAGGCCGGTGCCGCCGCTCTTGGTGGTGAAGTAGGGCTCGAAGAGGCGCGCGCGATCTTCGGGGCGGATGCCGGGGCCGGTGTCCTCGACCTCGATGAGGCACTCGCCGTCGCGGCGCCGCGTGCGCACGGTGATGCGGCCGCCGCCTGGTTTCGCGGACAGCGCCTCCTCCGCGTTCTTCACGAGGTTCACCAGCACCTGCGTGAGTTGATCGCGATCCGCCTGCGTCCACAGCTCCGGCTCGAGGTCTCCTTCGACCGTGATGCCCGGCGGCGGCGACTGGTGCAGGGCCAGGACGTTCTGCGCGAGGTCGCTCAGTTCCACTGCGCGAAGCTCCGGGCGCGGGAGGCGGGCGAAGCGCGAGAACTCGTCCACGATGCGGCGCAGGCGCTCGACCTCTTCGAGCACCGCGCCGGCGCTCTCGTCGAAGAGCGCGCCGAACCTCGGGTTGTTCGTGCGCTTCGCCGCGCGAAGGGTCTCCAGCGACATCTGGATCGGCGTGAGCGGGTTCTTGATCTCGTGCGCGAGGCGGCGCGCGACCTCCTGCCACGCGGCCACGCGCTCGCTGGCGACGAGCTGTTCGGTGGTGGTGCGCAGCTCGCGGGTCATCCGGTTGAAGGTGGTGACGAGCTCTCCCAGCTCGCCGGTGGCGCGCTCCTCCACCTTCATGTCCAGCCGGCCCTGCGCGACGTCCCTCGCTGCGGCGGTCAGGGCCTCCACCGGCCGGGTCACGCGTCTGGCGATGACGAGCCCGAGCAGCAGCGCCAATGCGAGGCCCACGGCGACGAGGGTCCCGAACGCGCGGACGAGTCCACCCTCGGCTTCGATCAGCGCGGCGCGGCTGTGCTCCAACTCCACGTGCGCGACCGGCGGCAGTTCGAGCCGCTCCTTCACCACCGGCGGCTGGGCGCGCCCCGCTTCCGCCACCGTGTCCTTTCCGGCGACGAGCCGGACGCGTGCGCCGGAGAGCTCGGCGAGGTGATCCGCCAGCGCCTGATCGAGCAGACGGCCGCCCACCACCCAGATGCGCAGCGAGCCGTAGTCCATCGGTCGCGCGGTGACGAGCGCCGGGACGCGCCGCAGACCTCGCTCGTCACGCAGCTCCACCAGCACCGCGATGGGCTCCTTCGTGGATGCGCGCGTGACCGCGAAGAGCGCCTCGTCCGGATCGCCGATGCGCGCGGGGAGGTGGCCGGAGGAGAGCGTCACCCCGCGCCCGTCGAAGAGCGAGAGCACGGTGAGGCCGCGCGAGCGCATCAGCCGTTCCGCTGCGGCGGCCAGTTGCGGCGAGCCGCCGGCGTGGACCTCACGGGCGACGTCCTCGAGCGCCACGCTGCCGGTCAGCTCTTCAATTGCGCGCCGGGCATCATTGGCGGTGCGATCGAGCGCGGCGCGCGCGGCGGCGGTGGCGGCCTTCGTGCGTGCGTGCAGCTCGCCGTCGAGCGTGCCTCGCAGGTCGCGGATGGCGAGCGGGACCACCACCAGCAGCGGGAGCACCGCGAGCAGCGCGAAGGCCAGCGAGAGGCGGGTGCGCAGGCGCATCGCTCAGTCTCCGCCGGGTTCGAGGAGGAAGAGCTCGTCGAGCAGCGGCACGCCGTGCGCGTCCGACTCGGCGTTGGTCACGCTGCGCGCATTCACCCAGCGCACGCCCTGCGCGTAGAGGGGCACGAGCTCCAGCTCGTTGCGGAGGGCGGAGGCGCGCTCGCGGGCCTTCGCGTCGCGCTCGCGATCGTCGGCGATGGCGCCGAGCGGTTGCAGCTCGCGGGTGAGCTGCGCGCGGCGGCCGGCCAGATCGAGCACCAGCGCCAGCGCCGGCGCGGGAGCCGGCGGGAGGAGGAGGGCGTGGAGCATGAGGTCGAAGTCGCCGCTCGCCCAACGCGCGCGCAGCTCCGAACGGGAGACACCTCGGAGCGCGACCCGATAGCCCGCGTCGTGGAGCCGCACCTGGAGGCGCTCGCTCACCGCGCGCTGATCCGGGAGCGAGAGGTCGTAGAGCAGGGTGAGCTCTCGAGACGGTGGAGGTGTGGGCGTGCCGCGCTGCGGAGAGGGCGGCTCTTGAGGCATCAGCGCCGGTGGGAGGAGGGACGACATCGCGACCGCGGGCGGCTGCACGAAGAAGCGGGTGAGGTCGTTGCGATCCACCACGCGCTCCACTGCGGCGCGCAGGCCCGCACCGGCGCGCTCGGGGCGATAGACGAGCCAGGTGGCCCAGAGCGCGGGAGGCGCGGAGGCGGGCTCGAAGCCCTGCGCGGTGGCGCCGATGCCGCTCTCCGCCTCGCCGAGCTGCAGCGCTCTGCGAACGGCGCTCGCGTCGCCGGCGGTGACGGTCACCCGCTCCACGTAGGGACGGCCTCCCGGATAGGCGGCGTTGGCGATGAAGACGCCCAGCGCGCGCGCGGGGAGGAAGGGACCTGCGCCGGCGCGGACGCCTCGCTGCGGAGCGGGCGGTGCGAGCGAGAGCGCGGGATGGCACAGCGAACGCTCCAGATCCGGCCAGGGCCACGCGAGCCCGAGCGAGAGCTGGAAGGGCGAGGAGGCGGAGAGGTGCCGGCCTTCGCCGCGGAGGGGATGGAGCAGCGCGCGGTACGGCGAGAGCGACTGCGCCTGCGTCGGACGGAGCCATGCGGCTGCGAGCTCGCGTGCGCCGATCGCGGTGCCGTCCGCGGCGCGGAGCGTGGGGCGCAGCGTGATGCGCACGTCGAGCGGCGTGTCGCGCGAGATCTCCAGCGCCAGTTGCGGGGTGATCCGCCCGTCACGCTCGAGCCGGCAGACACCGCGCGTGGTGAGCGCGAGCACCGCCGCTTCGTGCGGCGCGTCCGAGAGGAGCGGATCGGGAGACTCGGTCAGCTCTCCCTGCAACGCCACGCGGAGGGTGCCGCCATAACGGCCGCGCGAGGCGGCTTCGGCTCCGCTGGCGAGGAGGAGCGTGAAGAGGAGGAGGGCCGCGCGCACAGTCACTTCACCCTCCGCTGCACCTGCAGCTCGGTCGAACCATCCGGCAACCACACCGCGACGATGAGCGAGTGCGCGCGCTGGCCGTCCAGATCCGCGCCGGCGATCTGCAGGATTCGGCCGCGCGCGAGCTCCTTGCGGAAGCGCACTGAGTCCAAGGATGCGGCTCCCGCCAGCGCCGGGGCGCGGAGCACGCGAAGTGCCTCGGGGTTCGGTGCGAAGTGGGGCTCGCTCGTCACCAGTTCGGCGTAGCCGTCACCGTCCACGTCCGCCAGGGCGGTGCCCGCGCCGAGGCCGCGCAGCTCGAGTGAACGAGGCTCGGCGGCGGTGAGATCCGCGCGCCAGTGGCCGGCTCCGTTGGGGAAGACCGCGAGGAGCTCCGGTCCGCCGGCGCCGACGTACGAGGTGAGCGTGGTGAACGCGCGGGGCAGCGCCATCGCCGGCGTCCCATTGCGCGTCAGCGTCGGCGCAAAGGTCGTGCGACCAGCGTCGTGACGACCGAGCAGCGGATCGTCGCCGAGGCGCGCCAGCGGTGCCTCGTCCGCGGTGAAGGTCGCAAGTGGCCGTAACGAGGAACGATTCTGCTCCAGCGTCAGCAGCTCTCCGCGCGCCCGCTGGGCGGAGAAGGCCGCGAGACGCGCCGGTGCCGCGGAGGAGGAGGGGAGCACGGCCAGCGAACCGTAGGGCTCGCGCACCGGCGTTGGCGAATGGGGGAGGTGACGGAGCTCTCGGCGGACGAGGAGCTTGCCGTCCGGTCCGAAGACGAGCAGCTCCTCGTCGGTGAGCGCGATGACCTCGTCGCGGCCGTCACCGTCGAGATCTCCCGCAGCGAGTGCGGCGGTCTGACGCGGCAGGCGCGCGAACACAGCCTGGACCATGCGCACCTCGCCCGTCTGCGGCGCGAGCGCTGGCGGAGGGGAGACGGGGATCGGCGCAGCGGCCAGCGCCAGCGCGTGGGCGTCTGCATCTACCGACGCTTCGAGTCCCGCGGCGGGGGAGGGCGGCCGCGTCGCCTGCGCGCCCGACCAGAAGTTCACCCAGGTGCCGAGCAGATCCCCGCGCGCGTGCAGCAGCCCCGCCTCGAGCCCGAGCTGCATCCGCAACAGGGAGCGCAGCCCCTTCGCGCGCGCCTCCTCCTCCGCGCGGATCGCGTCCACCGCTTCGATCGGCACCGCGGGGAGCTTCCGTCGCGCGAGCTCCGCGGCGAGCACCGTCACGAAGGCGCGCGCGAGTTCCGGTGACTCACCTCTCGCCCACAGGCCGACCGGCGCTTCCGCTCCGGACTCCGCTGCGTGTGCGGCGATGCGATCGGCGAGCTGATCGATCCCTCTGGTGGGCGTGCGGACGCGGGCGTCGTTCTGCGCCTGCGCTCGTGCGGTGGGGAGGGTGGCGCTCACCGAGCACAGGAGGAGCGCTCCGAGCACAGCCCGCGTCGCAACCTGCCGGCGCCCACCGCGCCGTGCCGCGATCACAAGCCGCCCCGCCCGTCGTGGAGGAAGAAGTCTTCCGGCCGCACCGTCTCCGGCGACAGGGCCTCCATCGTGGGAGCGGTGCCCTCGAGGAACGGCTCCAGCCTGCCGGGGACCGCGCTGCCGGCGAGGTTCCCCGAGAGCGGATCGATGCGAACGAACTCGATGCCCTGCGGCGCGTCGAAGTCGCGGATGGGCAGCTCGCGGTGCGCGGCCTTCATGAAGTCCAGCCACACCGGCAGCGCGCTGCGGCCACCGGCTTCGCCGCGGCCCATGCCCTTTTTCTGATCGAAGCCGACCCACGCCGCGCCGACGTAGTCGCGCGTGTAGCCGACGAACCAGGCGTCGTTCTCGTCGTTGGTGGTGCCGGTCTTGCCCGCCGCCGGACGCCCGAGCTCCTGCACCGCCTTCGCCGTGCCGTCCTCGACCACCGACTGCAGCAGCGAGGTCACGAGATACGCGGTGGTGGGACGCACCGTCTCCTCGAAGTGGGCCTCGCTCTGCTCGAGGACCTTCCCCTCCGCATTGACGACCCGGAGGATCATCACCGGCTCCGCGAAGCGGCCGTGCGACTGCAGCGTGGTGAAGGCGTTGGTCAGTTCCAGCACGCCGACTTCGCCCGAGCCGAGCGCGAGCGGGAGGAATTCGGGCAGCTTCGACCGCACGCCGCAGCGCTGCGCAAAGTCCACCACCGCCGCCGGCGTGAGCACGTCCATCAGCCGCACCGGGATGGTGTTCTTCGAGACCGCCATCGCCTGCCGCAGCGTGAGCGGACCGCTGAACCTCCCGTCGTAATTCGAGGGCGACCACTTCTGACCGGTCCACCTGTCGAGCACCGGCTCCGGCGAGTCGTTCATCACCGTGATCGTCGTGTACTTCCCCGTGTCCAGCGCAGCGCCGAACACGAAGGGTTTGAACGCGGAGCCCGGCTGCCGCTTCGCCTGCGTCGCGCGGTTGAAGGAGGAGAGTTCGAAGTCGTAGCCGCCGCTCATGGCGATCACGTGGCGGGTCTGCGGATCGATCGCCACGAAGGCGCCCTGGACCTCCGGGATCTGATCGAGCGCCGCCTCGACGGGCTCCTCCGCTTTGGGTGAACCGCTCTTGACGGCACTGGCCTTCACAACGTGCGAGACCTTCCCCAGCCGCACGCGCACGAGGTCTCCGGGCGAGAGCACGTCGCTCATCTTCTTCGGCGCCGGCGTGGACCTGCCGATGCCGCGCGGACGCGCCCAGGTCACCTGCGCGAAGGGAATCCGCACCGTGCGCCCGACGAGATCGACCTCCGCGAACTTCGCCGCGTCATCGACCCGGCTCACGTAGCCCACCGCGCGCAGACCCTCGCGCAGCGTGCGCAGCGTCACCTCGCTGGCCACGTCCTCTTCCGGCGACGGTGTGCTCTCCGCGGCCTCACCCTCGAGCACCTCTTCCAGCTGCGCGGCGAGCGTCTCGTCCTCGGCGGGCTGCGGCGGCGGCTCGCTCTTCGCGTAGCGCACGAGCCGCATCAGATCCGCGACGAGCACCTCGTCCTTCCGCTTGCCGGCTTCCTCCAACCGCGTCGCCAGCAGCGGCCGCAGTGCGCTCCACCGGTCCGCGTCGAGCTTCGCCAGCGGACCGCCGTAGCCCATGCGCCGATCGACGGCCTCGAGGCCTCGTTGAAGCGACTCGTCCGCCGCCTGCTGCAGCGCGGGCACCATGGCGATCTCCACGCGCAGCCCGCCCTCGAGCACCGCGTCCTCGCCATAGCGGGCGATGAGCGCGCGTCGCACCTCCTCGACGTAGTAGGGGCCCACCTGCGCGGGCGGCCGCGGCGCGAGCACGATGGGCTTGTCCAGCTCCGCCTCCACCACGTGGCGCGGGAGAAAGTTCCGCTCTGCGAGCTGGCGCAGCACGTACTGCTGACGCTTCTTCGCGCGCACCACGTTCGTCAGCGGGTTGATCACGTGCGGCAGCTGCGGCGTGCCACCGAGCACCGCCGCCTCGCCGATGCTGAGGTCCTTCGCGCTCTTGCCGAAGTAGAAGAGCGCGGCCTCCTCGATGCCGTAGCGGTTGTGCCCGAAGTAGATCTGGTTGACGTAGAGGTTGAGGATCTCGTCCTTCGTCAGCGCCTTCTCCATCCGAGGCGTGAGGATCCACTCGCGGATCTTCCGCGACAGCTTGCGCTCGCGCGTGAGGAGGAGGTTTCTGCAGGCCTGCTGCGTGATCGTGGACGCGCCGGCGAAGCGGCCGCGCTGGATGCCGCGGATGACCGCGCTGACCATGCCCACGTAGTCGAGGCCCTCGTGGTTGTAGAAGTCCGCGTCCTCCGCGGCGAGGAACGCGTTCTTCACGTGCGGCGGCAGCTCGCGCACGTCCACCCAGGTGCGGCGCTCACGGTAGAACTCCGCGCACACGGTGCCGTCCGCGCACGTCACCTTCGTCACCTGCGGCGGCCGGTAGCTCTTCAGCTGCTCGACCGAAGGCAGGTCGCGATCGAAGTACACGTAGGTGCCCACGCCCGCGGCGGCGGCGAGCAGCACCAGGGCCACCGACAACACCACCAGGCGCTTCGTCCAGGTCCAGAGGGTGCGAAGGATCGATCTCGAAGGAGGGGCCATGGGGTGCGGTTCGCGGAGGTTATCGTTTCCAGCAGAGGGCCGGTGACCAGAAGCACGAGGCCTCAGGTCACCGGCTGGGCAGGCAGGCGTCAGTCCTCCGGATAGAGCGACTCGACCGGGATGTCCGTGAGCGTGTGCGGCGCGTTGCCGTCGTCACCGACCTCGGGCTGCTCGATCGTCGGGCTCGGCTGTGCGCTGGCCAGCCGCGAGACGCGCGCCACGTTCAACTGCGCCTTCACATACTTCGGCGAGAGGAAGGAGGCCTCGAGGTACGCGCGCTTCGCGTCGTCGGTGCGGCCCACGCGCTCGAGCGCCACGCCGAGGTTGTTCTGCACGTGCGCGACCTTCGGCAAGAGCTCGGCGGAGCGGGTGAGGACCTCCACCGCTTCGGCGTCGCGGTTCGCGCGCAGGAGGGCGAACCCGAGGTTGTTCAGCGCGTGCCCGTGGTTCGGGTCGAGCGACACGACCTTCTCGAACATCGCGATCGCCGGCGCGAGCTGCCCGAGGCTCAGGTGCCCGCGGCCGATGGCCTGGTACAGCTCCGGGTTCTGCGCGTCGCGGAGGAGGGCCTCGTGGCCGGTGCGGATCGCGCCCGCGTTGTCCTTCATCGTCAGCTGGACGCGCGCCTTCTGCAGCAGCGGGGTCGCGTCGTCCGGCCGGAGTTCTGCGATGCGGTCGAGCGCGCGCAGGCGCAGCGTCCGGTCACCATTGAGTCGCGCGAGCAGCTCCAGCCGCTCGATGGCCTCGAGGTCTTCCGGCGCGTCGAACACCGCGCGCTGGGCCTCGGCGAGTGCGCCGGCGTGATCTCCCTGATCGCGAAGCAGCGCCGCGCGCGAGAGGTGATCCACCGCACGCAGATCCTCGTGCTCGAGCCCGAGCGGGGGCTTCGTCTGCTCCGGCGGCGTGAGGGTGGCGACGACCGGGGCGGGCTGCTCGATGGGCTTCACGAGCGGCCCATCCACCTTCGGCATCGACCGGAGCTCGACGCGCGGTGCGGGGGGCGACGGCGTGGCCTGCGGGTTGTCGTTGCAGCCGACCGCGTGGAAGGACATCGCGGCGACCAGGGCGGAGAGGAACTGCTTCTTCATGACCGTGTCCTTTGTGAGCCTTTGAGAGGGGCCGAGGCCGGTCATTGCGACGCGCGTGCCACGAAGAAGTGTGGCAGTCGGGCCGCACTTCGCTGTCATTCACGCTAGAAGGCGCCGCATGCGCATGAAGATCGCCGCGTGGAACGTGAACTCGGTGCGGGCCCGGCAGGAGAGGTTGCTCGCCTGGCTCGCGCAGGCGCAGCCGGACGTGGTGTGCCTGCAGGAGCTCAAGTGCGAGGAGGATGGCTTCCCTGCCGATGAGGTCCGCGCCGCGGGCTACTCCTTCGCGCTCAACGCGCAGCGCACCTACAACGGCGTGGCGATCCTCGCGAAGGCGCCGCTGGAGATCTCGGACGTGGTGAAGGGGCTCAGCGACGGCGTGGACGACACGCACGCGCGGCTCATCGCGGCGACGGTCGGCGGCGTGCGGGTGCTCAGCGTGTACGCGCCGAACGGGCAGGAGGTCGGCTCACCGGCATACGAGTACAAGCTCGAGTGGTACGCGCGGCTGCGTCGCTATCTCGATGCGCGGCACAAGCCGGACGAGAAGCTCGTGCTGTGCGGTGACTGGAACGTCGCGCCCGAGCCCATCGACGTGCACGACCCGGCGGCGTGGGAGGGCCAGACGCTCTACAGCGCGCCGGAGCGGGAGGCGCTGGGCACGCTCTGCGCGTTCGGCCTGCACGACACCTGGCGGCGCCTGCATCCGGACGAGCAGAAGTTCTCGTGGTGGGACTACCGGATGCTCTCGTTCCCGAAGAACAAGGGCCTGCGCATCGATCACCTGCTGGCGACCGCGCCCTTGATGGAGAAGTGCGTGGCCGCGGAGATCGATCGGGAGCAGCGGAAGGGGAAGCAGCCCTCCGACCACGCGCCGGTGTGGGCGGAGTTCGACGTCTAGCCTCCCCGCGTGGCTCAGGCCTTTCAGCCGATGGGCGGGCGCAGTCCGAGCTTGCGATCCAGCGCGTACCGGCCGCCGCCCGCCACGACGAAGACGAGCATCACGGCGAGGTAGAGAAGCGCCAGCTCCATCTTCGCGAACGGGTCCACACGGTGGCGCCAGAGGGCCACCACCATGGTGCCGGCGAGCATGGTGGCTGCGGGCCGGGTGACGAGGCCGATCGCGAGCAGCACCCCTCCGACCGTCTCGGTGATCGCCGCGGTCCACGCGAAGAAGGTGGGGAAGGGCAGGCCGACCGTGTCGCGCACCGTCGCCGCGAAGCCCTCCATCTTCCCTTCGTTGGAGAGCTTCGGCCAGCCGTGGAACACCGCCATGCCGAGCCCGAAGACCACGCGCACGACGAGCCAACTGAGGTCCTGCAACCGCTGAGTCATGGGGCGACAAAGTAGACGGTGCCCGACGCTCCCGCTCGGCAATCGTTGTGTGCGCCCGGCGGCCGGATAGGGTGCGTGCGTGCAATTCACCGAGTACGCAGACCGCTTCCGCGAGTACGCCCGCCTGGCCGAGATCACCGACTACGGGAGCGTCACCGAAGGTGGGCGCGACTACCCGTTGCTGCGCGCGAAGGTGCCCGGCCGCCACCTGCTCGTCATCACCAGCGGCTTCCACGGCGAGGAGCCTGCCGGGCCGCTCACCCTGCTCGAGCACTTCGAGGAGGTCGTGGAGCACGCGCGCCGGCACGACGTGGGCCTGCTCGTGTACCCGTGCATCAACCCGTCGGGCTTCGAGGACGGCACGCGCTACAGCCGCAGCGGCGAGAAGCCGAACAACGACTTCCTCCGCTACGAGACCGAGCCCGGCGTGTGGAAGGGCGAGCTTCGTCCCGGCGAGGAGTTCCTGCGCTGGGTGCTCTACGACGGCGGCCCGAAGGAGACGCGCGCCATCCGGGCTGAACTCGCAGCGCAGCCCACGCCGAACGCGGCGTTGGACATCCACCAGGATCGCTACCTCAAGGAGGCGCTGACCTACGCGTACGTCTTCGGCGATCAGCAGGCCTACGAGCCGCTGGTGGAGGCGTCGTCACAACACGCGCGCGTGATCACCGACGCGATGGTGGACGAGGTCAACCGCACGAACACGCTCGGCCTCATCGAGTACCACGACGGAAGCGTGACGGACTTCTACGTGCGCCGCGGCGTGCCCTTCAACGCGGCGCTGGAGACGACGACCTGGACCGCGCTCCCCGCGTGCCACGCGATCAACCTCATCTGGATCCGGGGCTTCATCGAGCTCGCCGCGCGCGGTCAGTGAAGGCGCCGGTAGGCCGGCACGAACAGCGCCAGTGCGCCGGTGAGCAGCACCAGCGCGACGCCCAGCGCCGCGAGCGTCGGCCGGATGCCGACCTCGCCGGCAATGAGCGAGATGGCGAAGACGCCCACCCCGTCGAACGCGAGCTCCAGCATCATGATGCTGCTGATGCGTCCCCGGAACGCGTCGTCCACGTGGGTCTGGATGAGGATGTGGCTCAGCGACTGGCGTCCGGCCATGCCGAGGCCGAGGAGGACGACCACCAGCGCGCTCGCGGCGAAGTGCGACGACGCGGAGAACGCGATCAGCGCGGCGCCGAAGAGCGTGAGGCTGCCCAGCAGCAGTGCGCCCCGGTTGCGGTTGGCGAGGGACGCCACACGCAGCGAGCCCACCAGCGCGCCCGCGCCCATGAACCAGAGCAGCACGCCCAGCCGCCACGCCGCTTCGCGCTCGTCGGCGGCGAGAAACTCCGACACGAAGCCGGGCAACAGGCGCTGGAACGGGTGGGTGAGCAGTCCCACGCCGAGGTGCACTGCGAGCAGCATGATCAGCGTCGGTTGTCCGCGCAGATAGCGCAGCGCCTCGACCACGCCGCCGGCGCGGACCTTCCCGGAATCGAGTTGCCCCGCTGGTGACGGCGTAGGCTCGACGCGCCTGCGCGACGGAATGGGGAACATCGCGAGGATGCTCAGCCCATAGAGCACGGTCATCAGCGCATAGACCCAGCCGCCACCGAACCACGCGAGGAGGAAGCCGGCGATCGCGGGCGCGGTCAGGCGCACCACGTTCATCACCGACACGTTGAGCCCGATGGCGTTCGTCAGCCGCGCGGGGCCCACCAGGTCCGGCAGCAGCGAGAGCCGCGCGGGCTGGTTGAAGACGTTGGCCACGCCGTGCAGCGCCGCGGTGATGAGCAGGTGCTCGAGCCGCAGCCTGTCCATGAAGAGCAGGGCGGTGATCACGCCGGTCAACGCGAGGTTCACTCCCTGCGCGAGCTGCATCACGTGTCGTCGGCTGGATCTGTCCGCCACGACGCCCGCGAAGAGCGACAGCGCGAGCCTCGGCAGCGAGTTCGCCAGCGCCACGCCGCCCAGCGCCGCATAGGAGCCGGTGAGGTGGAACGCGAGGTACCCGCGCACCACCTGCTGCATCTGCAGCGCGGACCAGTTGCCCACCATCGACGCGAAGTACCAGCGCAGCGCCGGCAGCTCGACGAGCGCGGCGAAGGTGCGGCTCGTCACTCCGCTCACGATGCTCCGTTCACGGCGCGTGCTGCCTCAGGTCAGCACGATCGGCGCGCCGTTGGTCACGACGAAGGTGTGCTCGAACTGCGCGCCGAGGCTCCCGTCCGGCGTGCGCAGCGTCCACCCGTCCTCGGCCTCCTCCACGAGCTTCGCGCGCGTGGTGAGGAAGGGCTCCACCGCGAGCACCAGGCCCTCCCACAGCGTCGTGGTGTCCCCGCGCTCGTAGTTGTTCGAGACCTGCGGCTCCTCGTGGATGAAGCGTCCCACGCTGTGCCCGCAGATGTTGCGGATGACCTTGAAGCCGTGCCGCTTCGCCCGGCGCTCGACCGCGTAACCGATGCCGTTGAGCTTCTGTCCCGCGCGCGCCGCGGCCATGCCCTCCGCCTGCGCGAGCCGCGTCGCATCGAGCAGCTCCTGGATCCGCTTCGGCACCGTGCCCACGCCGATGCTCGCGCCGGTGTCCGCCCAGTAGCCGTCGAGCTCCGCGGAGACGTCGATGTTCACGAGGTCGCCGTCCCGCAGCACCTGCGTCTTCGACGGCACGCCGTGCGCCAGCGCGTCGTTGACGCTGATGCAGGTCCAGCCCGGGAAGTCGTACGCGAGCTTCGGCGCCGATCGGGCGCCATGTCTCAGCAGCACGTCCCGCGCGACCTCGTCCAACTCCGCGGTGGTGACGCCCGCGCGCACCGCGGCGAGCGCTGCATCACGGGCCTCGGCCACCGCACGACCAGCGCGCTTCAGCCCCTCGAGATCCTCGGGTCCTTCGATCGACATGCGCCGACGCTACCGCCCGAAGCCCTTCAGCGCATCCTGCGCCTTCTTCTTCGCGGCCTCCTCGGCTTTGCGACGCTGCTCGGCGAGCCGCTTCTCCGCCTCGGCGCGCGCTTTCGCCTCGGCCTCCTTGCGCAGGCGCTCCGCATCCGCGCGGGCCTTCGCCTCCGCCTCCTCGCGCAGCCGGTCCGCCTCCGCCTGGGCCTTCGCCTTCGCGTCGTCCACACTGGTGGGCACACCGCCCGGCACCTTCACGCCGAGCTTCTGCTCCAGCGCGTTCGCCGCCGCGTTGGCAGCCGCGTTCGCCACGCACTTCTCCACCACCGGCTTCAGCGCCTCCGCCACGCGCGGCTGGTACTCGGGGCCGTCCACGCTGCCGACGATGGAGAGCGGGATGGGCAGTTCCTTGTCCGAGGTGCAGCGCCCGCCGGTCGCCTTGCCGAGCACCGCCGCGGGGAGGAAGAACGTGCCGTCGAGGTGCAGCGAGCCGGCGATGCCCACCGCGCCCTCCAGCGTCGCCTTCGCCTGATCGACGGTGAACGTCACCGGCTTCGCCAGCGTGAGCTTGCCGTCCTTCACCTCCAGCTTCGCGACGAGATCCCGGATTGCGTTCTCGCCCTTCAGCGGCTGCAGCGACACGCCGGGGATCTTCTCCAAGCCATCGAGCCGGCTGACCACCCCGTCAGTCACGCTGCCCTTGTTGAAGCGGCCCTCGCGCATGGCGAGCTCGATGCCGCCGGAGAGGAACTGCTCGAGATCCGCGGTGTCGTAGCCCCTGCCGGAGAGCTGCAGCTGGAGGTCCGTCTTCCCCTGCAGCACGTTGCCGTAGCGCGTCTGGTCCGCGAGCACCCGGCCCAGCTCCACGCCGCTGGCGGTGATGTTCGCCTTGAACGGCATCTTCCCGCGCCAGATCTCGGCCTCGGTGCCCTTCGCGCTGATCGCGCCGCCGTAGGCGTTGAAGCTCGCGTCGTCGAGCACGAGCCGTCCGTCCTCCAGCCGCACCACGCCGCGGAACTTCGTCAGCTCGGCGCCCTCGTAGATGACCGTGTCCGCGTCCAGCGCCGCGTGCATCCGGTACTCGCGCAGCTCCGGATCGTCCTTCGCAGGCTCGCTCTTCTCGCTGTCACCTGATGCCGTCTCGCCCGAAGCGGCCTCGCCCGAGTCGTCGCTGGGAAAGAGCTCGTCGAGGTCGAGCATCCGCGACTTCATCGTCATCTTCAGGTCCGGCTTCGACGGGTTCTGCAGGAGGACCTCGCCGCGGAGATCGCTTTTGCCGAGCTTCACGTCCACGTCGGTCATCGCGAGCTTGAGCGTCTCCATCCGATCCGGATCGCCGGTCACGTTGACCTTCATCGCGAGGTGGCCGCCCTTCACGAATGAGGCGGGGATGGCGGTGACGGTGCGCGCGAACTTCTCGAGGTCCAGCCGGTCCATGCGCACGCGCACGTCCACGGTGTTCTTCGGGTAGTCGATGCCGCCCTGCACCTGCAGGCCCAGCTCCGCGAGCTTCAGATCGAAGGTCTCCACGTCGAGCCGGTCCGGCGTCCGCTGAAGCGCCACCGCGAGCTTCAGCGGCGTGCGCAGCCCCTTGTCCATCACGTCCTTCACCTGGATGACCGCTTCGTTCGCGTCGAAGTCCAGCTGGGCGCGCAGCGTCTTGTCCGGATCGCCCTTCGCGCTGGCGACGAGCCGCACGTCGCCGTCCACCTTCGTGCCGGGGACATCGAGCTTCATCCCCTGCAGCCCGAAGTCGAGGCCCGCATCGAGGTTCTGCATCGTCCCGCGGAAGTGACCTGCAAGCTTGCCCGTCCCCGACGCATTCGCGCGCTGCGCATCGAGTCCTTCACGCACCGACGGAAGCAGCTTCACCAATCGATCGAAGGAGAAGGGCGGCGCGGAGGCGGTGAGGTCGTACACCGTCGCGTCGCCGTCGTAGCCCTTCACACTGCCCTTCACGAGCAGCTGCAAATCCCCGAGTGCGAGCTGCAGGCGCTCGAGCAGCACGTCCTGCGCGGTGAGATCGCCGGTGAGCTGGAGCCCCATCGGCACGCCGGCAGGCTTCACCAGCATGCCCGGGTAGAAGACGTCGAGCGGCGCCAGGTCGAGCGCCGCCACCACGTGCTGCTTCTGCGCGTCGCCCGTCGCGGTGACGTCGAGCTTCGCCGCGCCATCGAAGCGGGAGCCCTTCGGCAGAGACTCGCGCAGCGGCGGGTAGTAGCCGAGCAGCGCGTTCGGAGAGAGCGTGTCCGACTTCACCTTGAAGTCGCGGAACTTCGGCGCCGACGAGAGGTCCTGCAGCGCGCCGGAGGCGGAGAGCGAAACTGAACCGACCTTCATGTTCAACGCGGCGATGTCCACGCCGGGGCCCTTCAGGTCCGCTGTGAGGTCGGTGTCCACGCGCAGTTCGAAGCGCTCGCCGCCCTCGAGCTGCAGCTGCTCGACGGAGAGGAAGCCCTTCACCGGCACCGGCGCCGTCTCGGTCAGTGCGCCCACGTCCCACTCCGCCGAGGCGATCGCAGACTCGATGCCCACGCCCGCGCTCTTCGGCACGTAGGGCGACAGCTTCGAGAGGTCCACCTTGTCCATGCGCAGCTTCACCGCGCCGGGCGCCGCGCTCTCGCTCTCCAGCGGACCGTAGGAGGCCTGCAGCTCGAAGTTCGGCTCTTCAGCGAAGAGCGCCGCGCGGATCTCTGCTCGAACGTTGGCGCCGGCTCGCACGTCGCGCACGCGCACGTCGAGCTTGCGGATCTCGCTGGTCGCGGGGACGCCGGTGCCGGTCGCGTGATCGACGAGCGTCACCGCCGCGTTCTCCACCCTCAGCTCGTCGAGCCGGAAGCCGCCGAGGCCGGACGACGCCTCCTCGGGCTCCTCGGGCTCGGTAGGCTCCTCCTCGCCGCTGGAGAGTCGCTCGAGGATGTCCTCGTAGCTGAGCGTCCCGTCCGCGGCGCGCACGAGGTGCACGCGCAGGTTGGAGATGACGACCTCGTTGACGTTGATCTGCTCGCCGCGCGACCGCACCGCGTCCCAGAGCGCGACATCGACCTTCACCGGACCGACCGCGACGAGCGCCGGCTCCTCCGGGTTCTGCGCCGCGACGGAGACGGACTCGAGCCTGACCGCGAGGGTGGGGAAGAGCCGCGTCGAGACCTTGCCCACCTCCACCTTGCGCCCGAGCTGCGCTTCGATCTCCGGCTTCCGCTTCGCGAGCTGCGCGTTGACGATCCCATCGAGATCCACGAACAGCGCGACGGCGACGAGGGCCAGGACGAGCAGCGCGGCGACGACCCCAAGGCCGATGCCCGCAATCTTCAGTGCACGCTTCATCCGCGAGACTCTTCCGGATGGACAGAGGTAGGACAAGGGGCGACAGCATTCCCGACGCACGTTCGGGGACCGGCAGGTCGCCTCCCGTTCTGGCTCAGGTCGGTCGCCGCAGCCTCCCCACCATGCGGGCAGCCACGCGCGGCTGTCATCGGAGCGGTCGTCGCCTCACCTTCGGAAGGAGAGGAGTCCGTTCATGCGCGTCCTGGCGTTCGCAGCATCGTTCCGCGAAGGGTCGTTGAACCGCCGCCTGATCGAAGTGGCCGCCGGCGTCGCGGCCGAGCTGCCGGAGGTCGAGGTCCACCTCGCGGACTTCCGCGACTTCGAGATGCCGCTCTACGACGGCGATGTCGATCACGTCAGGGGACTGCCGCCAGGAGGTCAGGCGCTCAAGGCCCAGCTGGAGCGGTGCGACGCGCTGATGATCGCGGTGCCCGAGTACAACTATTCGATCCCCGGCACGCTGAAGAACGCGATCGATTGGGTGTCGCGCGCGAGGCCGATGCCGTGGCGAGGCAAGAGCATCTACCTCATGTCCGCGTCGCCCTCGGCGATGGGCGGCATCCGCGGCCTGTGGCAGACGCGCATCCCGCTCGAGGGCTGCGGCGCGCTGGTGTTCCCGGACATGTTCGCGCTTCCGCACGCCAACGCCGCGTTCGACGAGAGGGGCCGATTGACCGACTCGCGAAGCGAAGAGCGGCTGCGCACGGAGGTCGTCGGTTTCCTGCGGCTGGTCGAGTCCTTCGGTGGCCTGTGGACGGACCCGCGCGCGGCGACGGTGCGCAAGGAGATCGACGAAGCGCTCGAAGATCAGACGGTGCTGCAGCCGCCGCAGTGACCGACCGCGCTATGCGGAGTCCTTCTCCGCGCCGCGCCGGATCCCGAGCGCCTTCATCTTCTTGTAGAAGTGCCCGCGCTCGAGGTCCAGCAGTCGCGCCGCCTCGGTCACGTTGTCCCGCGTGAACGCGAGCGTGTGCAGGATGATCTCCCGCTCCGCGTCCTCCACCTGATCGCGGAAGGGCCGGTCGGTGGAGACCTTGAAGCCGCTCGCCGCGCCCACGCCCACGCCGCTTGAAGGCGCACTCGCCGCCACGCCCGCCTCCACGGACATCGGCGTGAAGGGGAGGGCACCCGGCGCGGCCTCACCCGAAAACGACGAAAGCGACGAAGGCGACGAAGGAGACGAAGGCACCGGTGAAGACTGCGGCCTGACGACCTTCCCGCGCGGCAGGAGCATGTCCGCTTCGGCGCCGGAGACCTCGGGGCCCTCGCAGAGGATCGCCAGCCGTTCGACGAGGTTGCGCAGCTCGCGCACGTTGCCCGGGTAGTCGTACGCGGCCATCACGCCGACCGCTTCGGCGGACAAACGGAGGGGCCGCTTCCCGTTCCGGCTGCACGCCTCGGCGAGGAACGCGCCGATGAGATCCGGCAGGTCCTCCTTCCGCTCGCGCAGGGGCGGCACGTGAATCTGCACCACGTTGATCCGGTAGTAGAGGTCCTCGCGGAAGCGTCCGGCGGCGATCTCCGCCTCGAGATCCTTGTTCGTCGCCGCGATGACGCGGACGTTGACCTTGATCGTCTCCGCCGCGCCCACGCGCTCGAGCTCACCCTCCTGGAGGACGCGCAGGAGCTTGGCCTGCATCGCCTGGGGCATGTCGCCGATCTCGTCGAGGAACAGCGTGCCCTCGTGCGCGAGCTCGAACTTGCCGCGCCGTGCGGTGACCGCGCCGGTGAACGCGCCGCGCTCGTGGCCGAAGAGCTCGCTCTCGATGAGCTCGTGCGGCACCGCCGCGCAGTTGAGCTTCACGAACGGTCCGCTCTTCCTCCTCGAATGCTGATGGACCGCGCGAGCGACGAGCTCCTTTCCGCTGCCGTTCTCGCCGGTGATGAGGACGCGCCCTTCGCTCGGCGCGATGCGGCGGATGAGCGTGTAGATGTGCTCCATTGCGCCCGAGCGGCCGACCATCTCGAACTGGCCCACCGCCTTCTGCAGCTCCGCCAGTTCCTCCATCACGCGGCGGTGCTGCAGCGCGTTCCGCAGCGCGACGAGCAGGCGGTCCCGGCTGATGGGCTTCTCGAGGAAGTCGCGCGCGCCGAGCTGCGTGGCCTTCACCGCGGTGTCGATCGTCCCGTGACCGGACATCATGATCACCGGCAGCTGCGGGTGCGTCTTCGCCATGTGCGAGAGCGCGGTGAGGCCGTCCATGTCCGGCATCTTCACGTCCATCACCACCGCATCCACCGGCTTGGCGGCGAGCACGTCGAGCGCAATCTGCCCGCTGGCCGCGAGCTCCACGTCGTAGCCCTCGAGCACCAGCGCCTGTTTCAGCGTCAGCAGGATGTTCTTCTCGTCATCGACCAGCAGCACCGTCGCGGCCATTCCGCCACCCTCTCCCGGTTCAGCGCGGCACGGCGGCCGCACTTCGAGCCCTCACACTCTGTCACTGCAAGGCGCCTGCCCGCGGAGTTTGTTTGACGCGCCGATCTGCGCCGGTTTAGGTGGCGCCCGTCTGGGCACCCGGAGGTGCCTCATGGAGGATGTGCATGCGTCGCGTTTCGTTGTTGCTGGTGTCCGCGGGGCTCGGGCTGGTGCTCACCGGCTGTCCCCCGACGTACCCGAACTGCAAGAGCGACAAGCACTGCCAGGAGCGCGGTGAGGTCTGCGTCCAGGGCGCCTGCCAGGAGTGCGGCGCGGACACCGACTGCAAGGGCGGCTTCGTCTGTGATGCGAACAAGTGCGTTCCCAAGCCGGAGTGCACGCCCGGCGGCAACGAGTGCGGTGCCGGCAAGGCCTGCAAGAGCGGCCGCTGCGTCGTCCACGAGTGCAACGGCGACGCGGACTGCGGTGGCAACGCCCGCTGCCAGAACAACCGCTGCGTGACCGGCGCCTGCTCGGAGGACGCGGACTGCCCGTCCGGTCAGAGCTGCCAGAACGGTCGCTGCGCCCAGTCGCAGACGAGCAGTGACGGCGCGGACCAGTGCTCGTGGGAGCCCGTCCGCTTCGAGTTCAACGAGGCCGGCCTCTCCGGCGAGGCGCGCAGCCGGCTGGAGCAGCTCGCGAACTGCATCAAGTCGCAGAACGTGCGCGTGCGCCTCGAGGGCCACGCCGACGAGCGCGGCACCGAGGAGTACAACCTCCAGCTCTCCAACCGCCGCGCGGAGTCGGTGAAGCGCTACCTCACGGACCTCGGCGTGAACGCGCGGAACCTCGAGACGGTGGGCTTCGGCGAGGTGCGGCCGGCGCAGTCGGGCTCGGACGAGTCCGCCTGGTCCGCGAACCGCCGCGTCGAGTTCAACCGCCGCTAGTCATCGCGCATGAACGAGCACGCCACCGGCACCAGACGGGACGTGCTCGTGTTCGCGAGCCGCGACGGCCTGTATGCGATCGAGTCCTCGCTCGCGGCAGAGGTGGTGACGCCGGAGGGACTGACGCCGCTTCCCGGCGCGCGGCCGCATGTGCGTGGGGTCTTCTCGCACCGAGGAGAGATCGTCCCGGTGATCGAGCTCGGCGCGCTGTTCGGACTTCTCTCCGAGCCCGGCGCAACTGCCGATACGCAAGACGATTCCCGCGCCCTCCGCGCGGTGCTGGTGAGGGCCGAGCGAGGTTCCTACGCGCTGCTCGCCACGCGGGTCGTCGGCGTCGAGTCGCATGAAGTCGAGCCGCAGCCGGTGGCGCGCGGTGGGCTCGGCTCGGCGGTCCGCCCCCCGGTGGAGCGGGACGGCCAGGTGGTCACGGTGATCGACGTGGAGGGGCTCTTCGCGCTCCTCGCTGAAGGGCGCTGAAGCCCCGCGCCTACTTCGCCTTCAACGTCACCCGCCGCTCAACGGTCCCGCCGCGAGGAACGTCCACCTCCACGCGCGCGCTCTGCTTCCCGTCCGGCGAGGTCAGCTCCAGCAGCTGACGTCCCGCCGGGAGTTGCGCGGTGACGGGCGTCATCCCCAACTCGACGGCACCCGCCTTCACGAAGGCCGGGGTCGAAGCGGTCAGCACCAGCGTCCCACTCTCCGGGCGTCGGACGGTCTCTGCGTCACCCGGGGAGGGCGTCCTTCCGCGCGCGCCTCCCTTTGACACGAGCACCGACGGTTCGCGGACGTCCGCACCAACAGCGGGAGTCGATGATGCGCCGCGCTCGCGCCCGGAAGGTGCTCCTGTCGCGACCACGTCCTCGCCGAGGTCCGGCGGCGAGTCCTCCTCGGGTCCCGGCTCGCTGATCTCCAGCGCCGCGTGGCTCGGTGGATTGCCCAGCACCACGATGTCCAGCTTGTCGAGCACGAACATCGACACCGCGGCGAGGATGGGGATCGCGACGACGATGCCGCGGCGGATGGACTTGCCTCGCGACGCGCGGAACTCCGGCGAGGTGAAGCGGGGGAGGGCGATGAGCGATCGCCTTCGCGGTGGCGCAGACTCCTCCGACGGCTCCTCGTCGCGACCAGCGATCTCTGCGACACCCGTCGCAAGACCTCTCGAACCACTCACCGCAGCGCTCACCTGCAACGGCGCCTTCTTCTTTTTCGGCATCGGCTGCAGCGGCGGGGCGGTCCTCGCGGGTTCGGCGACGACGTGCGCAGGCAGTCCCGGATCCGTCGGCACCGGCGGCCGGTCGCCCACGCGGGACGGCTCGGTTTTCCACTCCGCTGCGCCCGCCAGCCCGTGCACGCGCTGCGACCACTCCTCCGCGGCATCGGCGGTGACGAAGGGCCCCAGCGCCTCGGCGAGCTTCAGCGCGGTGGCCGTCCGCTTCTCCCGGTCACCCGCCACCGCGCCCATCAGCACGTCCACGAACGCGCGCGGCAGCCCGAAGACGAGCTCGTCTGGATGCACCTTCGGCCCCACCAGCGCCTGCTGGAACACGTCCGCCTCGGTGGCGCCCGCGTAGAGCGGCTGTCCCAGCGCGAGCTCCCACAGCACCGCGCCCAGCGCGAACACGTCCGCGCGCCGGTCGAGCGCGAGCACCCGCACCTGCTCCGGCGGCATGTAGCGCAGCTTCCCCTTCAGCCCGCCCGTCGCCGTCGCCCCGTCATGCGTCGCGCGCGCGAGCCCGAAGTCCACCACCTTCACCGCGCCCTCCACCGACACCATGAGGTTGTGCGGCGAGACGTCGCGGTGGATGAGCTCCTTCTCGTGCGCGTGGTGCAGCCCCTTCGCCGCCTCGCTGACGAGGTACGCGGCCGCGCCGAGGCTCACCTTGCCCGCGGTGTCCCGCGCCTCCCGCAGCTCGCGAAGGACGGTGCTCAGCGGCGCGCCGCGCACGAGCTCCATCGCGAGAAAGGTCCGCCCCTCCACCTCGCCCGTCTCCAGCAGCGCGGCGATGTTCGGGTGCGACAGGGGCCCCACCGCCCGCGCTTCACGCAGGAGCATGGACACGTGTGCGGGGTCGTCCGCGAGGTGCGGCAGGAGGACCTTTAGCGCCACCTCGTCGCCACCGGTCTGCGGCCGCGCGAGGAACACCTCCGCCGATCCGCCCGCACCCAGTCTCCGGATGATCTCCCAGGGGCCGAGCGTTTTCACGCGGCCGAGTGTACCGCGAACCCTCGGGCGACCGCGCTCCGGTTCGCTGTCGACCGCGCGCGGACCCACCTCTAGGATGCCCGCATGTCTCTGCTGTCCCGCACCCTCCTCTACACCTCTGCGTCGGCGGCGCTGCTCCTCGGGCCCGGCTGCATCTATCCGGCGGACCGCGGCCGGGCGCTCGAGCTCCGGGTCGATCGACTGGAAGGCGAGAACGAGCGCCTCCGCGGCGAGCTGCAAACGACGAAGCAGGACCTCCTCCCGAAGATCGACGCGAAGATCGCGGAGGTGACCGCCGCGCTCGAGTCGCTGGACAAGGCCGCGCGTCGCAGCGGTGCGGACCAGGCGGTCCTCGTGCAGAAGACGATCGAGGACGTCGCGGCGCTCCGCGGCGAGCTGGAGAAGCAGCTCTTCCAGCTCGCGGAGCTGCGCTCGCGGATGGAGAGCCTCGACACCGAGACCGAGCAGAAGGTGCTCGCGATCCTCGGGCCGGAGGCGGCGGCGCGGTGGGAGGCCCGCAAGAAGCTGCAGGAGCTCGAGCGTCCCACGGAGCCGAAGCCCTTCCTCGAGCTGGCGGAGGCGCGCGCGAAGGAGGGCGACGTGCAGGTGGCGCGGCGGCTCTACGACGAGTTCATCCGCAAGTGGCCGAAGCACGAGCTCACCGGCGACGCGGTCTTCGGCATGGGCGAGCTGTGGGCGCGCGAGGACAAGTGCCGCGAGGCCCTCTTCGAGTACGGCAAGGTCATCCAGGAGCACCCGAAGAGCCGGTCCGCGCCGCAGGCCTACCTGCGCTCCTCGGAGTGTTTCTCGAAGCTGCGCATGGCGGACGAGTCGCGGCTCGCGCTGGAGGAGCTGGTGAAGGCGTACCCGAAGAGCGACGCGGCGCAGACTGCGCGCGGGCGCATCGCCGAGCTGGACAAGAAGAAGAAGCCTGCACCCGCACCTGCTCCGAAGAAGGGTGGCCGCTAGATGCGCAGTCTCATCCCGCTCACCGCGGCGCTCGTGCTGCTCTGCGCCGGCCCCGCGTTCGCGCAGGCGAAGGCCGCGCCGAAGGTGACGATCCTCTTCACCGGAGACAACGGGGGCGAAGTCGCCCCCTGTGGTTGACGGCACTCCCCCGCCGGCGGTCTGGCCAGGCGAAAGGCAGTGATCGAGAAGACGAAGAAGCAGGGACCGGTGCTGCTGGTGGATTCGGGCAACGCGCTGTGGAAACAGCCGGGCCTGCTGGGTGACGCGGACGAGAAGCGCGCGGCCTTCATCCTCGCGACGATGGGCAAGCTCGGCACGCAGGCGATGGCGGCGGGCCAGCGGGATCTCGTCCAGGGGCCTCAGTGGCTGAAGGCGCAGGCGGCGAAGGCGAAGGTGCCCGTCGTCTCGGCGAACATCGTCGGCAAGGATGACAAGCCGTTCTTCGCGCCGTCGCACGTGGTCGAGACGGGCGGGGCCCGCGTGGCGCTGATCGGCGCATCACCCGCGGGTCCGGTGCCGAAGAGCGCCGACGTAAAGGCGGTCCCGGCCGCGCCGCTCGTGCGCGCGGAGGCGAAGCGGCTGCGCGCGCTGACCGGCAAGGAGAAGGTGGACCTCATCGTGGTGCTCGCCGCGGTGCCGTATGCGGACGGACTGCAGCTGTCGCGCGAGCTCGGCGGGAGCGTGGATCTGATCCTCCAGTCGCACGAGGCGCGCGGTCCGGGCATGGCGCAGAAGGGCGACTCGAACTTCGTCGTCCCCAGCGGTGAGCGCGGCCGGATGCTCGGCGTGCTCACGGTGCCGCTCGGCGAGGGCCTTTTGCAGGACGGCGCGGAGCTCGAGCGCGACGAGCAGACGTTGAAGATGCTCGAGCAGCAGACGGAGACGGTGAAGGCGCGGATCGCGGCGGCGAAGGACGCGGAGACGAAGGCCGCGCTCGGCCGCACGCTGACCCAGTTCGACGAGCGGAAGAAGGACGTGCAGTCGCGCATCACGGCAGGCCGCAAGGCAGGCGGGCGCAGGCTCGGGCTGGAGTGGGTGACGCTCACGCCCGACGTGGGCGAGGACGCTGCCCTGGCAGCCGAGGTGCGACGCATCGAGCCCCCCGGCAGCGCGGGTCACTGAGGCGCGTTACGTCCCTTGAGATCGGAGCGGGGCCGCTGCTATGAGCCCCGTTCCCCCTGGGCCGCCAGCACCTCCGTCCCACTTCGGGATGGGGAAAGGCGAGAGGACTGACACATGAAGAGCGACATCCACCCGACGTATCCCCCCGCCCGTATCTCCTGCGCGTGCGGCAACACGATTGAGACCCGCTCCACCCGCGGCTCGTTCAACGTGGAAATCTGCGCCAGCTGCCACCCCTTCTTCACCGGCAAGTACAAGCTCGTGGACACCGCGGGCCGCGTCGACCGGTTCAAGAAGAAGTACGGCTCGCAGACCGCCGTGGACAAGAAGGCCGCCGCCGACAAGAAGGCCGCGGAGAAGAAGCCGGCCAAGGCGTAGCCGCTTGAACGGCTGAAAACTTTACGCGGATCCGCCGCGCCTTAACGTGAACGCATCCACTCTGGAGGCGTGATGCGTTGGGAGATCGCGGCGGAGCCGCACAAGCTACGGCCGTCGCTGACGGAAGCCGAGTTCGCCCGGGGACGCTCCTGGCGCCTGTTGCGCGGCGACTCGCTCTCGCTGCTGGAGAAGCTCGAGGAGGGATCGTTCGATCTCGTCTTCGCCGATCCGCCCTACTTCCTCTCCAACGGAGGCTTCACCTGCAAGGGCGGCAAGCGCGCCGCGGTGGGGAAGGGGAACTGGGACGTCTCCCGCGGTGTGGAGCACGACCACGAGTTCACCATGGAGTGGCTGCGCGCCTGCAAGCGCGTGCTCAAGCCGACCGGGACGATCTGGGTCTCCGGTACGCAGCACGTGATCTTCAACGTGGGCTTCGCGCTGCAGCGGCTGGGCTTCAAGCTGCTGAACACGGTCACCTGGTACAAGCCGAACGCCAGCCCGAACCTCTCCTGCCGCTACTTCACGCACTCCACCGAGCTGCTGGTGTGGGCCTCGCCGACGTCGAAGGGCAAGCTCCAGCACACCTTCAACTACGCGCGGATGAAGGCGGAGAACGGCGGCAAGCAGATGCGCGACGTGTGGAACCTCCCGCAGACCGGCGACGAGGAGCTCACGGCCGACGGCGAGGGCCGCGTGTGGACTCAGATCGCGCCGCGCAAGGGCGAGAAGGCGCACGGCTCGCACCCCACCCAGAAGCCGCTCGCGCTGCTGGAGCGGGTGATCGAGGCCGCGTCGAAGGAGGGAGAGCTGGTGCTCGATCCCTTCAACGGCTCCGGCACCACCGGCGCCGCCGCGCTGAGGCTCGGCCGCCGCTACGTGGGCATCGACCTCGACGAGCGGTACCTCGAGATCTCCCGCAAGCGCCTGCTCGACGCCGAGCGCGACGCGCGCGCGCACTGAAGCGAGGCCGGAAGATCACGCTGTTGCTGGCGGCGCCGAAGCGGTGCTGAGTCCAGCGATACCGGCGTAGTAGTCTCTTCCGGCAGGTCATGGCGGACGAGATCCCATCACTATCCCCGGAAGCGTGGAGCAGGCTCGTCGCCGCCGCCGGGGTTCGTGTGTTCCGCCTCGGCCCGGACCTCGCTTCCGCTCCCGCCGGCCTGCGCGCAGATCCCCGCCTTCCCGAGGCGCTGCAGCGGCTGCGCACGAACGATGTCGCAAACGCCCCCGGGCAGGTGACGCTGGAGCACGCGCTCTTCGAAGGCGGCTCCGCGCCCGAAGGCTGGGGCCGCACCACGCTCACCCGCGCACCGGGCGGAGGTGACGAGGTGCTCGGCCTGACGGTGGACGTCTCCGCGGAGCGCGCGCACGAGCGGCAGTGGCAGGCGGTCGAGGGCTGGCTCTCCGCGCTCGGCGAGGCGCTGCCCTTCGACTTCTGGATCGTCGACCGCGCGGGGCGCTGCATGCTGCAGAACGCCACCGTGGAGGCGCGGCTGGGGCCGGTGCTCGGGCGCAGGCTGGAGGAGCTTCCCCTGCCCGAGAGCTGGCGCGAGAGCTGGCTGCGCGGCTTCCGGCGCGCGTTGCTCGGTGAGACGTCGCAGGAGGAATTGGAGTGCTCGCTCGGCGGGATCGACCGCCACCTCGTGCGGGTGGTCTCTCCGGTCCGCGTGGAGGGCGGGGTGCAGGGCGCGCTGGCGGTGGACCTCGACGTGAGCGAGCTCAAGCGGGTGGAGGCGCAGCTGCACGCGTCCTTCGAGGAGCTGAGGCGCACCCAGGAGGTGCTCGTGCAGCGCCGGGAGCTCGCGGCCCTGGGCGAGATGGCGGCGGTCGTCGCGCACGAGATCCGCAACCCGCTGGGCGCGATCGCGAACGTGGCCGCGCTGCTGCGCCGGCAGCCTCCGAACATCGTCACCGCCGAGCTGCAGCTCATCCTCGACGACGAGGTCGCCAGGCTCGACGCGCTGGTGCGCGCGCTGCTCGAGTTCGTGCGTCCCATCGCCCCGGTACTCGAGCAGCGGGCGGTGGCGCCGGTGCTCGAGGACGCCCTGCAGCGGGAGCTCGGCGCGGAGGGCATGGACTCGCTGCACCTGCAGATCGTGCGCGAGCTGGACCGGGAGCTGACGGTGGAGATGGACGGGCCGCTGCTGCGCATCGCGCTCGGGCACGTGGTGCGCAACGCGCTGCAGGCGCTGGCGGTTGCGGAAGGAGGACGGACCTTGCTGCTGCGTGTCGAGAGAGAGGCCGAGCAGGCGAAGCTGACCGTGCGCGACTCCGGCCGAGGGCTCGCGCCGGAGATCCGCCGGAGGCTCTTTCAGCCCTTTGCCACCACGAGGACGACGGGCAGCGGACTCGGACTCGCGGTGGTCCGGCGCATCGTAGAGGCGCACCGGGGGGCCGTCTCTCTGGACGAAGCACTGCCGGGGGTGGCCTGCGTGATCCGGCTCCCGCTTTCGCGCTAGAAGGCCGCCGCGCATGGGCACCTGGGAAGTCGACACCCTCGGCTGGCCGGTCGTCATCTACCGGATGGGCGAGGGCGCCACCGAAGCAGACGTCGAGGCCTTCATCCGTGCCGGCGACGCGGTGCTCGCGCGAGACGAGCCCTTCGCGGCGGTGCTCGATGCCAGCGGGCTCCGCGGCGTCTCACCGCAGCTGCGCCGGCGGACCGAAGCGTGGCAGCGGTCGAATCGCGCGCGGCTGGAGCGGCACTGCGTGGGCACCGCCTTCGTGTTGCCCTCGCCGCTGCTGCGCTTCATCAGCATGACGATCCTCATGCTCACCGACTACCCCACCGCGTGGCGCGTCTTCGCCAGCGCGGACGAGGCGATCGAGTGGGCGCTGCGCCAGGCCCGTCCGCACATCCGGCGCGCTCAGGGCGAGGGCGGCTGCCACACGTAGAAGCCGTGCGCGTTGCGCAGCGGCGGCTCCTCCCAGCCGTGGAAGGGAACCACGTGCGGAACGTGGGGGAAGGCCGGATCCGCGTTGAGCCAGCGTGAAGTCCCCGCGGTGAGGTCCAGCTCCACCGTGCCGTAGCCGGGCGCGTCCGCGTCGCGGTGGCAGATCTCGCCGAGATATGCGCGGTCGCCCTCCACCTTCAGCGAACGCGGCGCGAGCGTGCCCGAGTGCTGCGGGAAGCTCTCGCCCTCGTAGAGGACCTCGACGACGCCACCCGTGAGAGGGACCCGCCTCAGCCGCCGGCCGCTCAGCGCATAGACGGCACCGCCTTCGATCGCGAGCGAACGGATGTCCTCGTCCACCGGGCCGATCAGCGTCTGCGTGGTGCCCGCGCTGCGGCTGTAGGCGACCACCGCGCAGGGACCGTGGCCGCTGCTGTTGCACGAGGAGAAGACGAGGTGATCGCCATCCGCCGCAATGGTGACGATGTCCGTCGCCGCCACCAGCCGCGAGCCTCCCGCCGGGTAGAACTCCCAGAGCCCATCCGCCTGCGCGACGAGATATTTCGAGCCCTCGGCGATGCCGTTGGAGGTCGGCCCGGTGATCTGCGGATAGGCCACGCTCGAGACCTGCGGTTCGCCGCCGAGGAGCGGAGACACGCGCACCGAACGCTCGGGGCTCGCGCCGGTCGTGTCGGTGGTGAACCAGAGCCCGTACGCGGGATCCCACGCCGGGGCGGAGATGCTTCCGAACGACGTTCCCGCGGGCAGCGTGAGGAGGTCCGTCATCGGCCCACCCAACGACGGCATCGCCACGAAGCGCGAGGGCCCGACGGGCTTTGCCACCGGCCGGAAGGTCGTGAAGAACAGGTGGCTGTCGGTCACGAGCGGGATGAAGTGGAGCACGTCGTCGCCGAGCGCACTTCGGGTGAGCACCACCACCGGAGACGTTCCATCTCGATGCAGCACGAGGCACCCGCCCGGGTCCTGGCAGAGCCCTCCCGCGCTGGGCATCGTCCACTCGCAGAGCGCCTCCGGCAGCGGCGGGGGCGCGCTGATCGTCTGCTGCTTCAACACCGACTGGCACGTGCCGGCCACGCACGCGGCGCGGTAGTCGTTCCGCGACCCCACGCACGACGGCGACTCGTGACATCCGCCGTTGCTGCGGCAGTAGGCAGAGACTTCCCGCGCGAAAGCCGCCTCGAACGCGACGCGCTGTGAGTGGGTCACCACCGGATCACTGCAGGTCGCGGCGCCCGTGCAGAGGTCGTCCACCGGGGCGAAGGTGCAGTCTTCGTCCACCGTGCAGCCGTCCGCGTGCTCGAGCCGGACCGCCTCCGCCGCGCAGTAGAAAGTCAGCAGGCGCGAGCAGTTGTAGTCCTCGTTCGCGCAGCCCGGATACTCGTACCCGCCGCCAGGGTTCCCGCTCCCGCCACCGTCCGGCTCGCCCTCCACGCCACCCACCGGCGTATCTCGCGGCGCGACGAAACAACCGCCGAGCACCGACACCGCACACACCGCCCAGAACACCGTCCGCATCATCATCATCGCGATCCCTCCGGCCCCGTCTGGAGCGCGGAAGTGCCGGTGCTCGCCGAAAGCTTCATCGCCGCATCGAGCGGCGGGAGGAGGGGACTGTCCGGCACCGCCTCGTGGAAGCGCTGAAGCTCTGCACGCGCGGCCGACAGCCGGCCGGACTCGGCGAGGGTGAGCACGCGCATCGCCCGGGCCTCGGACTCCAGCGTGCCCTCGGGAAAGCGCGCGAGGTAGCTCTCCCAGCGCGTCAACGCCGCGTCCGGTGCCGCGCGCTCGTGCAGCTCCAGCCACGCGAGCTCGAACAGCGCGTTCTCCGCCGCGAGGCCCTCTCCGCGCGCGAGCGACTCCAGACAGCCGATGCGACTCGTCAGCGGCGACGCGGGGCAATCGGAAGACGGCGGCAGCGCCTGCACCAGCGGTGGCGCGCGCAGCTCCGCGCCGGCGTGCAGCGTCCGCTCACCGGCCGCGCCGCGCCAGACGACCTCGCCCTCCTGCACGACGAGCAACGTCCGCTCCGGCGTCACGTCGAGCAGGAACCGCGCGTCACGCCAGGTCACCGAGCCGTGCGGCGTAGAGAGCACCTCCGCCCGCGCGCCGACCTCCGTTCGCGGAAGGCCGGTCACCTTGCCCTCCACCAGTCGCGCGGGCGCCTCCGCCGTCGCTGCGATGAGGCGAGCCCCTTCCATGACCGTCCACGCCGCCGGCTGCGTCTGGGCGACCGGCTGCAGCGCGACCGCCACGCCGACCGCGATCACGAGCACCGCCGGCACCGCGAAGCCGAGCGCGGGAACCCACCGTGGCCGCATCGAGCGCGCCACGGTCTGCGCGAGCACGGCGTCCCAGGTGGCCTCGGCCTGCGCGCGAGAAACCTCCGGCGAAGGACCGAGCCGCCGCATCACCCGGGCCGTCGCTTCGAGTTCGCGCGGCACCACCTCGCGCTCCGACAGACGCCTCGGCTCCTTCAGGTCAGACATCGGTCACCCCCATCGCCTCGAGCGCGCGGGCAAAGTCCTTCCGCGCGTGGAAGAGGCGCGTCCACACCGTCTTCAGCGGACATCCGACCGCGGCGGCGATCTCCGCGCCGGACACCCCCTCCAGCTCGAAGAGCACGAACACCTCGCGCTTGCGTGGCGAGAGCGTCTCGAGCGCTCCTCGCACGACCCGCTCCGCGTCCCGCTGCATCAGGTCCCCTTCCGGCGTGCGCGCCGCCACCGGCTCCCGCGAGCCCTCCGGCGTGATCCCGAACCAGCCACGCACCCATTGCTTGCGCCGGTGTCCCGCCGCGACCTTCACCGCCACGCCCAGCAGCCACGCCCGCTGTGAGCGCGCCGCCTCGAGCTGCGCGTAACGGCCGAGCGCCACCACGAAGACCTCCTGCACGAGATCCTCGACCTCCCGCGCATCCGTCAGCCGGCGCAGCACCGAGCGCAGCTGCCCACCGTGCTCGAGGTAGAGCCGGTGCACCTGCAGCGACACGTCTCCCGCCGCGCCTGCGCGCGCCCGTCGCGACCCGTCCCCAACCGCCAGCTCGGCCTCCACGGCGCCGTCAGTGCGGGACGCGCTCGAAAGCTTCATTCTCCGCCCCAGCCCACGCCGATACAGAGCGCCGCACCCAGCGGCCGCACCGACTGCGCGACGCCAAGTCCCCGGATCGACAGCGTTTCTTCGCGAAGCCGCGACCAGCCCTGCAGCGCCGCGGTCCCCCAGAGCGGCCCTCCGAAGCGCACGCGCGTCTCCAACGAGAGGAGGAGGGCAGGTGAGAGCAGCGCCGTCGTCTCGTTGAGGTCGTAGCCGCGCGAAGTCACCGCGAGCCGGAAGAGCCGCACGCCGCCGCCGCCGAGCACCTGCACCCGCTCGCTCAGGTCCAGGCCCCAGCGCCCGCCGAGCGACGCGAACTGCGGCCACACCTCCACCTCGCCGGGCCCCAGCGCCGAGCGGCGCGTGCGCTCCAGCCCCAGCTCCACGAAGGCGCCGAGTCCCTCTCTGCGGCCGGCCTCCAGCGCGAGCTGCCCACCGAAGCCCGGCTCGCCGTCGTGCTGTCCCTGCGCGCGCGCAGCGATCGCGAGCTGCAGCGGACGCACCTCGGGCTCGGGCTCCATCAACGGAGGTGGCAGAGGTTCCGCTTCCGCTTCCACTTCCACGTCGAGCGGATCGACCGGAGGCGGCGCCGGCTCTGCGGCGGGTTCTTCGGAGGCGGGCTCGGAGGCGGGCTCGGAGGCGGGCTCGGGCGCGGGAGGCTCCGAACGCTCCGGTTCGACCGGCAGTGGCTCCAGCTGCGGCTTCGGCTCTGACTGCGCGACCGGCTCCGCGCGCGTGTGCGAAGGCGAAGGCGAAACCGATGGCTCGGGCAACGGCGCGATGACCGGCGGCGGCATGGAGGCCTCGGGCGCTTCCTCCGGCAGGTTCCACCATGACGCGAGCACGAGCAGCGCCGTCCGCTCGAGCGCCGGGCACTCGTCGCGCCTGACCGGCAGCGAGCGCGAGGCGACGAGGGTTCCTCGCCTGTGGAGGCTGACCTGCAGCCGCCCATCGACGCGCTGGAAGAGCTGCACCCTCTCCCCGCGGGTCGCGGTCACCCGCTTGCCGAGCTCCTCGGCGATCCACTCCTTTCGCACGCAGCCCGGGACGCCCTCGCCGTCGACGCGAATGCCCGGCCCCTCGCGCGCCGCCGCCCGCACGTCCGCCGCAGCGGCGAGGACGCCCAGCGACACGACGATGTGCGCGACGAGCAACCGCATGGCGGCAAAAGACTTACCACCGGCGGACCTGGGGCCACGGTGGCGGTTGTCTTTCTCCTCCAGCGCGGGAGAGTCGGGCCATGGCAGCCAACGACCTCTTCGATCTGACCGCGCTGGAGCAGGCGCGACTCGTGCGCTCTCGCGAGGTGTCCTCCGAGGAGCTCGTGCGCGGCTACCTCGAGCGCATCTCGCGCCTGAACCCTTCGCTCCACGCTTTCACCCAGGTGCTCTCGCGCAGCGCGCTGAAGGACGCTCGCCGCAAGGACGCGGAGCTCTCCCGCCGCGGCGCGGACACGAAGTCCCTCCCGCCCTTCTACGGCGTGCCCATCGCGGTGAAGGACCTCAACTTCGTGAAGGGCTCGTTCACCCGCCTCGGCTCGCGCGCCTACCGCTGGTTCCTCTCTCCGGTGGATGACAAGACCGTCACCCGCCTCCGCGAGGGCGGCTTCGTCATCCTCGGCAAGACCGCCACCAGCGAGCTCGGGGCCATGCCCGTGACCGAGCCGGACATCCACGCGCCCACCCGCAACCCGTGGGATCTCTCGCGCACGCCCGGGGGCTCGAGCGGTGGCGCCGGCTCCGCGCTCGCCGCGGGCCTCACGCCCATCGCCCAGGGCAGCGACGGCGCGGGCTCCATCCGCATCCCGTCGTCGTTCGGCCACCTCTTCGGCATCAAGCCCTCGCGCGGCCGCGTCCCGGATCCCTACGGACGCCCGGATCGAACCTCCATCGCCACCGTGGGGCCGATGGCGCACAGCGTGTCGGACGCCGCGGCGCTGCTCGACGTGATGGCCGGCCTCTGCACCGGCATCGGCGCGCCGCATTGGGCGCCGGCGCCCTCCTGTCCCTTCCACGAGACCGTCTCCGGCCCGCCGCCGCGCGCGTTGAAGATCCGCTTCACCCTCCGCTCGCCGCTCGTCACCGCGCACCCCGAGGTCGCCGAAGCGGTGGGACGGGTGACCGCGTTGCTCGAGCAGATGGGCCACCACGTGGAGGAGGGCGCGCCTCCCGTCGGTGAGCTGGAGGAGTTCCTCCCGGTCTGGCAGTTCCTCGTGGCGCAGCCGCCGGTGCTCCGCGCGGGTTCGCTGCAGCCGGTCACCGCGTGGCTCCGAGAGTCCGGCAAGCGCCTGCGCGCAGCGGACGTGCTCGTGCGCCAGGGGGAGCTCGAGCAGCGGGTGCTCGGCTGGTTCGGCGATGCGGACCTCTGGGTCACGCCCGCGGTCGCGGTCCCGCCGCCGGCGATCGGCGCCTGGCGTTCGCTCGGACCCGCGGACGCGTTCGGTCAGGCCGCGAAGCTCGGCGCCTTCACCGCGCTCTTCAACATCACAGGTCAGCCCGCCGCGAGCATCCCTGCCGGCGTGTCCTCTGAAGGCTGGCCCATCGGCGTGCAGCTCGCGGGCAGGCCCTCCGAGGACGGGACCGTGCTCGCCGTCGCGCGCGCGCTGGAGGAGGCGATGCCCTGGCACCACCGGCAGTCGCCGCTTCGCACCGGCTCGGGTGTCAGCCGCGCCGCAAGTTAGGCGAAGGCCCCGAGTCCCTACTTACGCGTCACGCATCACGCGCCGTAGCGCTTGAGCACGCCCTCCACCACCTGCACGGTGATCGGGTGGTAGCGCGCCCGCACGCGCTCGAAGGTCTCCCTCGCCCGAGCCTTGCCATCCGCGCGCTTCGCCATCGCCGCGTAGAGCGGCTTCACGAACTTCAGTCGGCCCACCTCGCCGAGCACGGCCTCGGTCTGCGCCAGCACGTCGCGACCCGACTCGAGGCACAGCTCCAGCCACGACACGAGCAGCTCCCTGTTCTTCGACTCCGACAGCGCCCACCGCCGCTCCAGCGCATCGAGCAGCTCGCCGCTTGCCGGCCGCGTGAGCGAGTCGAGGTAGAGCTGCAGCTCGGTGGCGCCCCACTGCGCGGACACGCTCTCGTCCGGCACCCGGTCCTGCTGCCGGCGCACCGCCTCCAGCCGCTGGGACATCGCCACCGGCGCGCTCTCCGGCAGTCCCGGCGCGTCGATCCAGGAAGTGACGTTCACCTTCGCCACCGCCTCGGGAAGCTTCGCGCGGAGGAACTCGAGGAACTCATCCGTGGTCAGCGCGCCGAAGCGATGCGTCGAGACGTAGTCGCGCACGAAGCGGTCGAACCTCTCCCGGCCCACCGCCTCCTCGCACGCGCGGAGAAAAAGGTAGCCCTTCTCGTAGGGCACGACGCTGAAGACCTCGTCCGGGTCCACGCCCCACAGCTCGGTGCGCAGCCGCGTGAGCGCCGGCCGCTCCGCGAACTGGCGCAGCGCATCGCCCAGCGCACTGCGTCCCAGCGCCGCGTGCAGCTCCGAGTACTCCCGGCCCTCCAGCGCCTCGAGCAGCCGGCGCTCCGCGTACACGGTCCAGCCCTCGTTGAGCCAGAAGTGCTCCGCCGACGCGTTGGTGACGAGGTTCCCCGTCCACGAGTGCGCCAGCTCGTGCGCGAGCACGTTCACCTGCGACCGGTCGCCCGCGAGCAGCGTCGGCGTGAGGAAGGTCAGCCGCGGATTCTCCATCCCGCCGTAGGGGAACGAGGGCGGCATCACCAGCACGTCGAAGCGCTCCCAGTCGTAGGGACCGAAGAGCCTCTCGGCGCCGGCGATCATCGCCTCCACGCCCTCGAACTCCCACGCCGCCGCGTCCACCACCGACGGCTCCGCCCACACCCGCGACCTCGGCCCCAGCGCCCTCGACGCGAGGTCTCCCACGCAAAAGGCCAGCAGATACGGCGGGATGGGCTGGGGCATGGTGAACAGTTCGGTCGCCAGCCCCGTCCCGTCCGTGTGCTCCGTCCGCCCATCTCCCCGCGCCGCCATGAGCACCCGCAGCGCCTTCGGCACCGTCATCCGCGCGTCGTACGTGATGCGGAACGCGGGCGAGTCCTGCAGCGGGATGAGGCTCCGCGCGTGGATCGCCTGGCACTGGCTGAAGAGGAAGGGATGCTCGCCGCCCGCCGTCTGCTCCGGCGCCAGCCACTGCAGCGCCGACGCGTTCGGGCCTACGCGGTAGGTGATCCTCAGCGCCTCGAGCCCCGCCGGCACCGTCACCTCCAGCCGCGTCCCGAGGATCTTGTCCGGCTCGCCCAGGGTGAAGGGCAGGGCCTCGCCCGCGCCGCTCTCCACGCGCTCGATCTCGAGGTCCCGCGTGTCCAGATGCAGCGGTCCGCCCGCCACGCCCGTCAGCTTCAGCGTCGCCGTGCACTCGAGCGTGCGCCGAGCGAAGTCCAGCGTCGCGGTCCAGGCGACGTGCCTCGTCCTGCCCTGCGCCCCGTCCGCGTACGAGTGGGGATCCTTCCTCGCCATGTCACTTCCTCCGCTTCGGGCTACGGGCCCGCGTTGCGCATCGGAGCCGCCTGGGCCTCGGTCGCAGAGGGCGCCTCCGCCGGCACCGGCACGCCCGCATCCCGCAGCACGCGCAGCGCGTTGGTCGTCTCCACCACGCCCTCGCGCATGCGGTAGTCGAACGTCATCCGGCCCTCCTGCAGCACGTCGCGGAAGTGGACGTTGCGCACCTGCGCCCAGGGCACGCCGCCGAGCTCCGTCAGCGACAGGTCGTGCGTGGTCACCGCGCCGATCGCCCCTGTCTCCAGCAGGAGCCGGAGGATCTCGCGCGAAGCGATCTGCCGCTCCCGCGTGTTCGTCCCGAGAAGGATCTCATCGAGCAGGAACAGCGCCCGCCCTCCCGCGCCCTGCGCGCCCTCCAGCACGGAGCGGATCCGCTGCACCTCGGCGTAGAAGTACGACACGCCGCGCTCGAGCGAGTCCTTCACCCGCATGCTGGTGAAGATCGACAGCGTCGTCTGCGACAGCCTCTGCGCGCGCACCGGACCGCCGGCCATCGCCACCACCGCGTTGGCGCCGATGGAGCGAAGCAGCGTCGTCTTCCCGCTCATGTTCGAGCCGGTGACGATCAGCGCCGCCTTCGGTCCCGCGAGCCGCACGTCGTTCGCCACCGGCTCGTCGAGCAGCGGGTGCGCCAGCGCCGTGGCCTCGAAGTGTGCCGGGCCCTCCTCGCGGATCTCCGGCCAGGTGAGCTCGGGCCGTTCGAACGCGTAGGTGGCGAGGCTGCAGAGCGCCTCCAATTCCGCGAGCGCCTCGAACCAGCCGCGCACTCTCGGACCGCTCTCCTCGCGCCAGCGCTCCAGCGCGAGCAGCCAGTGCAGGTCCCAAAGCGTGAGCATGTTCAGCCCCGCGTGCAGCTGGCTCGACTGACGGGCCTCCGCGAAGGAGAACCGGTGCGAGAAGCGCCGCAGCCGCTCCGACGCGCCGGCGCCGCCCTCCGGCCGAAGCCTTCCCGCGAGCTCGCGCAGCAGGGGCGACTGGAACTGCTGCGCCTCCACCGTGGCAAAGGTCTCGCCGAAGCGGACGAAGCCGTTCTCGCCGAGCACCACCCGCTCGTAGAACGCGTTGAGCGGCTTGCGCGTGACCGCGACGATCCCCGCCAGCGCCGCGAGGCCCAGCCACCACCACCAGCGCTCGATCACGTCGTAGCGCCCGAGCGCGAAGAGCACGAGCGTCACCGGCGGCAGGATGAAGCCGAAGGGCCGCGCCCACTTCACCTCGCGCAGGTAGGGCCCTCCCTCCGCCCACTCCACGAACATGCGCGGGTCCACCTTCTGCCGCGCCACCATCCGGCTCTCCACCAGCAGCGCCTGGCGGAACTCCACCAGCGGCGCCAGCTCCCGCACCGCCTCCTGCCGCGCGCGGATGACCTCCGGCGTCGCCGGTCCCGAGAGCCACTGCGCAAGCCTCGCCTCGCCGGCCTTCGTTGCGCTCTCGTCCAGCAGCTGGAAGAGCGACCCCTGCCCGAACACGTCGAGGTCCGCCGCATACGGATGGTCCGAAAGCTCCTTGAGGAAGCGCTCGCCCTTCTCGGGGAAGGCGTGCCACTTCCCGTCCATGCGCGCGAGCCCACGGCTGTTCAGCGAGGCGCGCACCTTTGCCCGCTCCTCCGCGGCGATGACCTTGCCGTGGATCCACGCGAGGACGATGTACGCGAGGAGCGACGCGCCGGCGGCGATCCAGCCCCAGCGGGGCAGCCGGTCGAAGAGGGTGAGGCCGGCGAACGCGAGCGCGGCGATGAAGGTCAGCGCGCGACCGTGGGCGAGCATCCCGCCACGCCGGTCGAGACCCTGCGCCTGCTTTGCCGCGGCGGCCTCACGCTGCCCGTAGATCTGCCGCGCGGAGGCGGCGGAGGACGAAGACGAAGAATCCGGAAGGCTCATACGGGATGAGCGGTCCTAGCAGAGAGAGGGTGAAAAAAACCGGCCCCGCGACCGGTGCGAATGAACGCACTCGGGCGGGGCCGTTGAACCGTCGCCGGGGGAAAGAGCGGCGGTGTCAGAAGCTGTTTCGACTACTTCTCGCGCGAGGCGATCTTGCGGAGCGCCTTCTGGTCGCGGATGCAGAGGATGCGGCCCACGTTGCCGAGCATGCCGTCCCGCTTCATCTCGTTGATCAGCGTGGAGACGAAGGAGCGCGAGGCGCCCACGAGGTCCGCGAGGTCCTGCTGGGTGATGCCGCGCAGGTCCATCTCGCCGCCGTGCGGGCAGCGCTCACCGTGCGCCTCCGCGAGGGTGAGCAGGGTCTCCGCCAGGCGCGCCGGAACCTCCTTGAAGGTCAGGCCGAGCACCCGCTTCTGCAGCGCACGCACCCGCTCCGCGTAGGCGCGGATGACGTCGGTGGCGAGCGCCGGCCGGGCCTCGAGCTGGGCGCGGAAGTCACGGCCCTCGATGGACCAGACCTCGGCCTCGCCGGCGGCGACGGAGAGCTCCTCGATCGCGGTGCCGTCCGGGCGGAAGAGGTCGCCGAAGAGGTCACCCGGCCGCAGGATCGCGGTCACCGAGCGCGCGCTGTTCTTGCCCACCCGCATCAGGCGGACGCGGCCGCTCTTGAGGAGGTACACGCGGTCCTGCGTGTCGCCCGGGCGGTAGATGACCGAGTTGTGCGGGAAGGTCTCGACCTTGAAGTAGCCCTTGAAGTCGAGGACGTCCGCCCCGGGCTGCATCTTGTTCATGGTCACCGTCATGCCCGACGACGTCGTCTGCATGGGGACGATGACGTTGGAGCCGATCGGGCCGAGGGGGCGGTGGTAGCCGTGCATGGTCTTGATCTCCTGAGCGGGAGGTTGGGGAAGTTTGTGCGACTGCGTGCGCTGGCCTTATCCAATCGCCATGCCAACCAGGTGACGGTCGGGTACGACGAGAAAACGTCCACGATTCGCAGGGTTACGAAAACGGACGAAGAGGCGCCCCGCCGAGCGTCCGATTCTGATCACGGAACGTTTAAACGACCTGTAGCGGTTGAACGGAACGTTCAAAGACGGGTGGTGAATGTCGGCCACCCGATTCTTCTACGACTGTTCAGCGCGCTCCCCGGGCCCGCCGGCGCGCGGCGCGATGCCGTACTTCTGAAGCTTCCGCTCCAGCGTCGGGCGGCTGATCCCCAGCACCTGGCAGGTGCGCCCCTTGTGACCCTCGGTGGCGGCCAGCGCGCGGATGATGAGGATCTTCTCCGCCTCATCGAGGGTGGGGATGCGCGAGGGGTCTTCGCCAGGGGTGCCCGCCAGCCAGTTCGCCAGGCCATCGGGCGCGCGCGTCTCCGTCCCCGCCGCCGAAGTGGCCTCCAGCGAGGGCAGGTTCTCCGCCAGCAGGACCTCGCCGGGCGAGAGCACCACCGCGCGGGTGAGCACGTTCTCCAATTCGCGCACGTTGCCGCGCCAGGGCAGCCGGCACATGTGCTCGAGCACCTCGGCGGGCACGCGGGTGACGCGCTTGTGGACCTTCTCGTTGATGCGCTCGAGCAGGTGGTGGACGAGCGCGGGGATGTCCTCGCGTCGCTCGCGCAGCGGAGGCAGGCGGAGGGTGATGACCTTCAGGCGCTGGTAGAGGTCCTCGCGGAAGCGGCCGGACGCGACCTCGTCGGCGAGGTCCCGGTGGGTGGCGGCGATGACCCGCGCGCGCAGCCGCAGCTTCTTCACCCCGCCCACGCGCTCGAACTCGCGCTCCTGCAGCACGCGCAGGAGCTTGGCCTGCAGCATGGGCGAGAGGTCGCCGATCTCGTCGAGGAAGACGGTGCCGTCCTCGGCGACCTCGAACTTGCCCATCTTCGTATTGCTCGCGCCGGTGAACGCGCCCTTCTCGTGGCCGAAGAGCTCGCTCTCCAGCAGCGTGTCCACGATCGCCGAGCAGTTGATGCCCACGAAGGGCTTCGGCTCGTCGTTGGAGAAGTCGTGGATGACGCGCGCCACGAGCTCCTTGCCGGTGCCGCTCTCGCCGTTGATGAGCACGGTCGCGCGCGAGGCCGCGACCTTGCCGATCTCCTTCACCAGCTCCTGCATCGTCGGGCTCGTGCCCACGATGTCGCCGAGCTTGAAGGCCTTCGTCTCCTTCGCCACCCGCTCCGCGCGCCGCGAGAGCCTGCGCACCTGCAGCGCCCGGTTCACCACGAGGTCCAGCGCCGCCGGATCCGGGAAGGGCTTGTGGATGTAGTCGAACGCGCCGGCCTTCATCGCCCGGATCGTCGTCTCCATGTCGTGGTGCGCGGTGACGATGACGATCGGCGCGTCGCCGCACGCCTGGCGGAGCGGGGAGATGATCTCCAGCCCCGAGCGGTCCGGCAGCATCATGTCGAGGATGACGAGCGACGGCTGCACCTCGGGCGCGATGCGCAGCGCTTCTCCCGCGGTGGAGGCGGTGACCACGTGCCAGCCCTGGCCGTTCTCCAGCTTCGAGTCCTCGAAGTGCATCTTGAGGTTCTCGAGGAGCGACAGGTCGTCATCGACGAGGAGCAGGGTCTCCATGGGCGTCTAGGCGGGGAAGGTGAGGGTGAAGAGCGCGCCCTCGGTGCCGAGGGGCTCCGCGCTGACGTCGCCGCCCTGGCTCTGCAGCACCCGCCGCAGCGCCGCGAGCGAGAGCCCTGCGCCGCGCGCGAGCCGCGAGCCGAACGGTTCGAAGAGGGTGGCGCGCTCCTCCGGAAGCACGGTGGCCGCGCGGTCCGGCACCAGCAGCGCCGCGCCGCCTTCGGGGCCCTCGCGCAGCTCGACGGTGAGCGTCTCGTTCTCCGGCAGGCCCATCGCCACGTTGAGGAAGAGCTGCGCGAGCACGAGCCTCAGGCGGTGGCTCTCCACGCGGACCTTCGGCAGGTCCTCGGGGCCGCTGAAGGTCACCGTGATGCGCCGCTCGGAGAGCTCCTGCTCCACCACCGCCAGCGCGTCCGCCAGCACGTTGCGCAGCACCGTCGGCTCGCGGTGGGGCGGAAGCTCGCGCGCGTATTCGGAGAGCAGCCCGAGCATCCGCTCCATCGTGCGGATCTCGCGGTTCGCCAGCGTGAGCCTTCGCGCGTCGCGCTCGGAGAGGCCCTGGTTCCGGGCCAGCGTCTGCACCGCCATCTTCACCGAAGAGAGCGGGTTTCTGATCTCGTGCGAGAGCGAAGACGCCAGCTTCGACAGTTGCAGCGGCGGCGCGCCGGAGAGGAAGGCATACGCATCCACGATCTGCGCGAAGGCCGAGCCGTCCTCCCTCCGCGAGAGCGCGAGGCGCAGCAGGGTCGGCTCTTCGATCGGCCGCGCGCCGAGGAACTCGATTGCCGGAGCCGCCGCTTGCCCTGGCGCCGGCAGCTTGCGGAGCACCTCCTCCACCGCGTCCGCCGACGTCCCCAGCGCCTCGTGAAGGGACAGCCCGACGAGCGCGTTCGCCTCCTTGCCGAGCACCTTCGCGCACGCGCCCTCCGCAGCGTTCACGCGCCGCTGGTCATCCCAGCCGAGCTCACAGGCCCCGAGCAGTTCGACGTCCATCGCCGCGGACTCTAATGGCAGTGGGGCAGGCCGGCCATGTTCCAGCCGCGCCCGTCGAGGTCGATCGCTCGCCGTTGCAAGTGCCCCCTTGCCTCTCGGCCGGCCGCCGAGGACTGCTAGGTTCCCCAGCGAATGTCCGCGCCGCAGTCGCCCCCCAGCTCCTCCCGGAACAACCTCCTGCAGTCGCTGCTGCCCGGCCCGGCGGGCCTGCTGTGGGCGTGTGCGGCGGTGCTGCTCGGCGGCGCGGTGCTCTCTCCGCTCTGGGATCCCGACCTGTGGTGGCACCTCGCGGTGGGCCAGTGGATCGCCGAGAACGGGCAGGTCCCGCGCGCCGATCCCTTCGCGCCGGTCGGCGAGGCGAAGCCGTGGCTCGCGCACGAGTGGTTCTTCGAAGCGGTCCTCTACGGCGTGTACCGCGTGGCGCGTGAACCGGGCCTCGTGCTCCTGCCGGCGCTGGCCGCGACCGGTACCGCCGCCTTCTGCCTCCGCCGCGCGCACCTGCGAGGCGTTGCCGCGGTCATCGGCGCGCCGGTGGTGCTCCTGGCCCTCTTCGGCACCCACGAGTTCTGGACCCAGCGCCCGCAGCTGTTCACCTACCTCTTCCTCGCGTGGGTGCTCTTCGATCTTCAGCGGTACTCGGACGACGCGAACCCGTCGTTGAAGCGCGTCCCGTGGCGGCTCATCGCGGTCGTCGCGGTGTGGGCGAACATCCACGGCGCCTTCGTGGTCGCGCCGCTCGCTGCCTTCGCGCATCTGGCCGGCGCGGGCGTCGAGTGGTTCCGGGGAGACACGAAGGCGCGCGAGCGGGTGAAGGGCCTCGCGCTGCTGCTGGGTGCGCTGCTTCTGGCGGGCCTGCTCAACCCGCGCGGGTGGAACCTCTACGGCCACGCGTACATGTACGCCTCGAGCGACTGGCACGGCGTCTCGATCATCGACTGGCAATCGCCGGACTTCGCCAACCCGAAGCGGATGCTCTTCGCGATCGTCGTGCTGGCGGGGCTGGTGCTCGCCGGGCTCTCCCGAGGCACCGCGCGCCCGAGCGACCTCTTCCTCGTGGCCGGTTTCACCTTCATGGCCCTCCGGTGGCAGCGCAACGTGCCGCTCGCGCTCATCGCCGCCGCGCCGCTGTGCGCGGTGTGGCTGAAGGCCGCGCTCGCACGACCCGCTCGGACTGCTGTCGCTGACGACTCGGACGAAGAAGAGCCCGAGCCGCCCGTCCGCATCGCCCTCGGCCTCGCCCACCTGGCTCTGCTGGGCGTCATCGCCGTGCTCTTCGCCGCTGCCCGCTGGCCGTGCGAGGGCGGCACCTGCGAAGAGAAGGGGACGTATCCCGCCTCGCTCGTCCAGCAGGTGCGCGCGCAGGGACTGCCCGAAGGCCGCGGCCTCAACCACTTCGACTGGGGCGGCTACCTCCTGTGGAGAAACCGCGGGATGCCCGTGTACATCGATGGCCGCGCGCCGGAGCTGGACATCGAGCGGCTGCACCTCTACGGCCGCATCCACCGCGTCGAACCCGACTGGCGCAGGCTTCTCGACAGCGAGCGCGTGCAGTGGGTCCTCTACCCGCGGAACACCGCACTCGCGCAGGCGCTGAAGGAATCCGGCTGGTCCACCGCCGCGCAGGACGAGGTGGGCGTACTGCTCTCCCGTCCCGCGCGAGCTCCGGCCCCCGCGCCCTCCGCCACGGTCAACGAGTAGCGCCGGAGCGCGCGTTCGAGCGGGTGAGCGCCACCGCCAGTTGCGAGCTCGTGGAGGAGCCCCAGAAGTGGTTGAGGGCAAGGAGCTTGCTCTCCGTATCCCCCTCCCGAAGCGCGCGAGCGAGCCCGTAGGCGGCCTGCGCGGGCCCAGGGACGGAGCCGGTGACCTTCTGCGCCACCGCGGCCTGTTCGCGCGCCTTCTCCTCCGCGAGCTCGAGCATCGCCATGAAGGCCTTGTCGTTCGCCACGGTCTGCCGGCCCTGCGCATCCGTCTTCACCCCAATGGAGTACTCGCGCGCCACGAGGTACGAGCTGGTGAGGTACACGTTCGACGCCGCCGCGAGGTTGAAGAGCGCGCCGTGCAGATCCTTCTTCTCCCGGTTCCCCAGCGCGAGTCCCATCACCACGCCCGCGCGCAGGTACTGGATGTCCTCCTGCTGCTTGCGCGCCTGCGCCGCCGCCAGCGTCGTCCCAGCCTGGTCCGCCTCGGTCTGCAGGATGAGCGAGTCGTAGTAGTCGAGGTTCGCCTTCGCCGCGCTGGTGTAGCTGCGCGCCAGCCTCGCCACCGAAGCGGCCTCGAGCGTCAGCGGCGTCCCCGTTGCCTCGCGCGCCTCGAAGAGGTCCCGCGCTCCGTCCACCGAGTACTTCGCCATCATGTAGTAGAGGGTGGGGTAGAGCGACTTGCCCAGCACGAGCACGGTCAGCGTCTCGCGCTTCTTCGCGCCCGCCGCGCGCAGCACCGGCACCCACTCCGCCGGCAGGTTCTCCTTCCCCAGCCCGGCAACGATCCGGTCCAGATCGCCCTCGTGACGCCGCGCCAGCGCGACGTAGGCCCGCGCATCCGCCGCCGCCGAGTACGCGTTGAGCACGCCCATCGCCTCACCCGCAGTCGTGATGTCCGCGGTGGCGAGCGTCTCCCGGAACGCGGCCTCGTCCGCCTCAACCGAGGAGAGCGACTTCATCTGCAGCAGCGCCCCGCCCAGATCCCCCTCCAGCGCGAGCTCCGCCTGTCGAACGAAGTGCTGGGTCAGCTCCACGTAGGCGGCGGCCATCATCGCCTCGGTGTAGGCCGCCGGAACCATGCCCTGCCGCTGGTAGCTCTCCGCCTTCGCGAAGGACTCCTGCGCCTTCTCCAGCAGCCCGAGCTTCTTCGCGAACCCGCTGCGGTCCGCCTGCGCCACGAGCTTCATCTGCGACTCCGCCCGCGCAAGCCACGCCGTTGCCTTCGACTGCATCCGCTGGAAGTAGCGTGGAGAGATCTCCATCTGCGCCGCGGGCAGCGGCACCGGCCGCGCGAGGGTCTTCCCGGTCAGCAGCGCGTAGGCCTCGAAGATGTCGCGGACCTCGCGCACCTCCACGCCCAGCTCCTTCCCCAGCGCGTGCAGATCCACCAGCGACCGGGTGCCGCGGTCGAAGTCGTAGCGCTGGCCGACCGGATATCCGACGAGCGTCTTTCCCTTCTGCTGCGCGCCCTTCATCTTGTCGGTGATGCCGCCGACCGGGCCGATGGAGCCGTCCGGGTTCACGGTGCCGGTCATCGTCACGTGTCCCTGCACCGGCACATCGAGCATCGCCGCGAGGAACGCCGCGGTGGTCAACCCGCCCGCCGACGGCCCGTCCACGAAGCCGCCGGTGGAGACGGCGAACTCGAACTCGCTGAGGTCGTGTCCGAGCGTGGTCGCGGCCAGAAAGCTCGAGACCCAGGCGCTCGCCCGCCACTGGGTCCCGGCGCCGCCGGAGTACTCCTCGAACACCGCCACCCGCACGTCGCCGGAGGGGTTCGGCTTGAGCAGCACCTTCGCCGCGGTCGTGCCGCCCACCGGCTTGCCGTCCCTCGTGGAGTACCAGACGAAGTCCACCTCCCTTGCGCGCTCGGAGGTGAGCTTCACCGGCGCTGCCACCGGGCCGGGCTCCCGTCGGTTGCAGGCGAAGCCGAAGAGGAGGGGAACGAGGAGCAGCGAGAGCAGCTTCGGGGAGTGCGGAGTCATGCCGCGCGCCAGAGCAATGCGCGTGCGCGAGGCCCTCTCCTCTGAAGCCCCCGCTTCGGACCGTCCGGATCCGCGGACGGCGTCCCGCTCCGGAGACGGCGCCCGCGCATTGCCCGCCTGCCCGCTCACCGCGAGAGGTCACACCTCGTCTAGGATGCCGCCCCAATGACCTCCCGTTGGCTCGTCCAGGCCTTCCTCTTCCTCTCGGGCGCCACTGCTCTCGTCTATCAGCTGGTCTGGTCCAAGTACCTCGGCAACCTGCTCGGCAACAGCGGACAGGCGCACTCGATCGTGCTGGCCACTTTCATGGGCGGGCTCGCGCTGGGCGCCTGGCTCTTCGGGCGCACCGCGGACCGGGTGAAGCGGCCGCTCGCGCTCTACGGCCTGCTGGAGCTGGGCATCGGCCTCTATGCGGTGGCGTTCCCGCACGTGCTGGAGCTGCTCGGCTCCGCCTATCTCGCGGTGGCGCCGGGCACGCCGGAGTCGATGCGCGCGGTCCCGAGGCTCCTGCTCGCGGCCTCGTCGCTCATCCTCCCCACCATCCTCATGGGCGGCACGCTGCCCGCGCTGGTACGTCACTTCGCGCGCGGCCTCGGGGACGTGAGGCTCGAGCTCTCCATCCTCTACGCGGTGAACAGCCTCGGGGCGGCCGGCGGCGTGTTTCTCGCGGGCGTGAAGTGGGTGCCGGCGTTCGGCCTGCTCGCCACGTCCATCGCCGCGGCGGTGGTGAACATCGTGCTCGCGCTCTCCGCGATCATCCTCGGACGCATGGAGACGCCGCGCGAGGAGAACGCCGGCGCAGAGGACGACTCGCTCGCCTATCCGTCCCGCGCGATCAAGGTCGCGCTCTGGTGCACGCTGCTCTCCGGCTTCACCTCCATGCTGCTGGAGGTCGTCTGGATCCGCGTGCTCTCCATCACGCTCGGCGCGTCCACCTACGCGTTCACGCTCATTCTCACCGCGTTCATCTCCGGCATCGGCGCGGGGAGCTTCTGGCTGTCGAGGCGCAAGAAGGAGGAGGACTCGCTGCTCCTCTTCGGCAAGCTGCAGCTCGGCCTGCTCCTGCTCATCTGTCTCTCGGTGCCGCTGGCGATCCGGCTGCCCTGGCTCTTCTGGCGGGCGCGCGCGCTCATCGAACGCACCGAGGACACCTGGCCCTTCTACCAGGCGGTCGTCTTCGGCTTCTGCGCGCTGGTGCTCTTCCTCCCGGCGTTCCTTCTCGGCGCGGGCTTCCCCTCCATCGCGCGGGTGGCGACGGCGAAGGCGAAGGAGCTCGGCGGTCACATCGGCCGCGCGTACCTCTGGAACACGGTGGGCACGGTCGGCGGCTCCGCGTTCGGCGGGCTCTTCCTCCTCCCGGTCATCGGCCTCGAGTGGTGCATGGCGCTCTGTGCGCTGAGCGCCCTCGTCGCCGGCGGCATCTCCTACTGGGCGGCGCCCGCGCGCGAGAAGATCGTCTGGGACGCGAAGGCCTTCGCGCTGCCGGGCGCCGCGGTGCTCTCCCTGGTGCTCCTCGTCAGCAACAGCGGCTGGGGACAGTTCCTCGCCTCCGCCTCCACCTTCCGCGAGAGCCGCGGTGCGCCGGAGACGTTCGCCGAGTTCCGGCAGTGGATCTCCAACGTCGATGGCAACGGGGTGGACGTCCTCTTCCACGCCGACGACACCTTCGCCTCGGTGCTGGTGGAGAAGGTGCAGGGCACGCCGTTCCACTTCCTGCGCATCAACGGGAAGATCGACGCCTCCACCGGCCGCGACATGGAGACGCAGATCGTCGTCGGTCACGCGGGGCCGCTCTTCCACCCGAAGACGACGAAGCGCGTGCTGGTGGTGGGCGCGGGCAGCGCGGTGACGGTCGGCTCCATCCTCACCCACCCGGTGGAGGTGGTGGACGTGGTGGAGATCTCGCCCGCGGTGCTGGAGGCGGCGCACTACTTCAAGGACCACAACCGCGACGCGATGAAGGACCCGCGGGTGCGCGTGCACGCGGAGGACGCGAAGACGTTCCTCGGGCTGCAGAACGAGAAGTACGACCTCATCGTCTCGCAGCCGTCGAACCCCTGGGTGGCGGGCGTGGCGGGACTCTTCTCGCGCGACTTCTTCCGGGTGGCGAAGGCGCACCTCAATGACGACGGGCTGCTGGTGCAGTGGATCCACACCTACGAGAGCGACGAGAACGTGCTCAAGCTCGTGGTGCGGACGCTGCGCGACACCTTCCCGCACGCGACCGCGTGGCTCGGGCCGCAGGACCTCGTGATGATCGCCGGGCCCACGCGGCAGACGATCGACGTCGACGCGCTCGCGCAGAGGATGAAGCTGCCGGCGGTGGCGGAGGACCTCTCGCGGATCAGCATGGACACGCCCGCGGCGCTGCTCGCGCGGCAGCTGATGACCGAAGAGGGGATGGCGGCGTTCGGCGGCGAGGGCCCCATCAACACCGACGATCACAACGTGCTCGAGTACGTCGCGCCCATCGCCTTCTTCGTGCAGAACAACGCGCGCTTCATGGACGAGCGCAGAAGGCCCGGCGCGCAGACGCCGCTCTTCTTCGCGGAGCTCCAGGCGCAGGGCCGCTTCGATGCCGACGATTGGGAGAGCATCCACCGGAACCTCGCGCGCGCGCAGGAGGCGGACGACCCGCTGGTGCGCGGCGCGGCCGAGGCGTGGGCAAAGCTCGATCCCGCCAATCCGAAGGCGCAGCTCGCGGTGGCAAAGGCGGCGCTGGCCGGAGGGGAGCTGCAGCGTTCGGCGGAGGCGCTGTCGCTGGCGCACGCGGGGATGCCGCAATCGCTCGAGGTCTCGCGCGTGTGGCTGGACCTGGAGCTGCGGAAGAAGCGGAAGGGGAACCTCTTCCATCCGGCGGCGCTTTCTGATCCAGCGCTGGCCCAGGCGCATCTGGCGGTGCTGAAGGCGGCGCCGGAAGAGGCCTCGCTGAAGGAAGGGCTGGCGCTGATCGCCCTGCTCTACGCCAACCCCTCGGAATCACTGGGCCGGGCTGATCCGTGATCATCCTCCCGATGACCGATGATCGCACTTGCCTGCTCCTGTAGAGTCCGTCTCGCTTTCACCCCAACACCCGCCGTACCCCCCGAGGAGAACCCCATGACCACCGAGAACAAGAAGAAGGCGCTGAAGAAGGCCCGCGGCCAGGGCATGACCGAGTACATCATCATCGTGGCCCTGATCGCGATCGCGGCCATCGGCGTGATCACCCTCTTCGGCGACAACATCCGCAAGCTCTTCGGCTCGTCGGCCAACGCGCTCGCCGGTTCCACCTCCGAGGCGAACCGCGGCATCCGCTCGACGAACGCGCTCGAGAAGAAGACCATCCAGACCTTCGGCCAGAACAACGCCTACTAGTCGTTCGGCGTCTTCTGCCTCACCGATGGGCGGGCTCTTCCGGAAACGGGAGGCCCGCCCTTCGTTTTTTCTGTAGGTTCCGCGCCCATGTTCAAGCGCCTGCTCATCGCCAACCGGGGCGAGATCGCCCGCCGCATCAACCAGGTCGCCCAGGGAATGGGCATCGAGACCGTCGCCGTCTATTCGGACGCGGACAAGGACCTGCCCTTCGTGCGCGAGGCCACCGAGGCCCTCCGCATCGGCGCCGCGCCGGCGAAGGAGAGCTACCTCGACGTGAAGCGGCTGCTCGAGGCGGCAAAGCACACCGGCTCGGACGCGGTGCACCCCGGCTACGGCTTCGTCTCCGAGAACGCGGCCTTCGCGCGCGCCTGCACCGAGGCGGGGATCACCTTCGTCGGTCCTCCGCCCTCGGCGATGGAGCGGATGAAGGACAAGAGCGAGGCCCGCCGGATCGTCAGCGCGGCGGGCGTGCCCATCGTGCCTGGTTCGGCGGGCGTGGTGGAGACGGCGGAGGCCGCGGCGGCGGAGGCGGAGCGCATCGGGTACCCGGTGCTCTGCAAGGCGGCGGGCGGTGGCGGCGGCATCGGCATGGCGGTGGCGAAGGACGCGGCCGAGGTGGAGAAGGCGTTCCGGCAGTGCGCGGACCGTGCGCGCGCGGCGTTCGGTCGCGAGGGCCTCTACCTCGAGCGCTACTTCGGCGAGCCGCGGCACATCGAGGTGCAGATCCTCGGCGACCACCACGGGAACATGATCCACGTGCTCGAGCGCGAGTGCTCCATCCAGCGCCGGCACCAGAAGGTCGTGGAGGAGGCGCCCTCGCCGCTGTTCGCGAACGGGGCGAACGCGGAGACGAAGCAGAAGCTCTTCGACGCGGCGATCGCGGCGGCAAAGGCGTTCGGCTACGCCAACGCGGGCACGGTGGAGTTCCTCTATGCCGAGGGGAACGTCTACTTCATCGAGATGAACGCGCGGCTCCAGGTCGAGCACCCGATCACCGAGCTGACCACCGGCATCCCTCTCATCGAGTGGCAACTGCGCATCGCCGCGGGGGAGAAGCTGACGGTGAAGCAGGAGGACGTGAAGCGGAACGGCGCCGCGCTGGAGTTCCGCATCTACGCCGAGGACCCGGTGAAGTTCTTCCCCTCGCCGGGCCCGCTCACCGTGTACCGGCCGCCGACGGGGGCGAACGCCGAGGGCGTGCGGCTGGACTCCGGCTACGAGGAGGGCTCGGTGGTGACGCCGAACTACGACCCGATGATCGCCAAGCTGATCGTCACCGGGAAGGACCGGATGGAGGCGGTGGAGCGCAGCATCCGCGCGCTGGAGAACTTCACCGTCGAGGGGATCAAGACGAACATCCCGCTCCACCTCCGGATCCTGCGCGACCCGGCGTTCCGCGAAGGAACGCTGGACACCCGGTTCCTGGAGAAGCACGCTCGGCCGTAGGTTTCTCACTCACACTCCCCATTGAAAGAGAGCGCAGCACCCATGGCCGACGTCGCCGCCCACATCACCGGAACCGTCTGGAAGATCGAGGTCAAGGAGGGCCAGTCGGTGAACGCCGGCGACACGCTCGTGATCCTCGAGTCGATGAAGATGGAGATGCCGGTGGAGGCCGAGACCTCCGGCACGGTGAAGGAGATCCGCTGCAAGGAGGCCCAGGCGGTGAACGAGGGCGACGTCCTCGTCGTCCTGGGATGACCCCCAGCCTGCACGTCGAGGCGCTCGAGGGCGGCATTCGCGCCTTCACCCTCGACCGGCCGGACCGCAAGAACGCGCTCGACGACGGGCTCTTGAACGCCCTCGCGGCGGCGCTGGAAGCTGCTGCATCCGAACACGTCCGCGCGCTGCTCTTTCGTGGAAGGGGCGGCGCGTTCTGTTCCGGCTCGGATCTGGGCGCGTTGCCCGAGGTCGAGCCCGGCGGACCGCTCCCCGACGACCGGGTGATGGAGGTGCTCGGGAAGGTCCCGGCGCATCCCGCGCCCAGCGTGGCACTGGTGGAGGGACCGGCGTTCGGCGCCGGCTGCGACCTCGCCATGGGCTGCGACTTCCGGATCGCCGCGCCCTCCGCCGTGTTCTGTCTGCCGCCGGCGCGGTTGGGCATCGTCTATTCGGAGGAGGGACTCGCGCGGGTCGCCCGCGTGATCGGCCTCCAGCGCGCGCGGCTGATGTTCCTCACCGGGCGCCGGATCGATGCGCAGACCGCGCTCGCGTGGGGGCTGGTGGACGAGCTCGCGACCAGCGCCGAGGACGCGGAGGCGAAGGCGATGGCCCTGTGCCGGCAGCTGGCGGGCAACGCCCCGCTGGCCGTTCGGGGGATGCGGCGCGCGTTCCGGTTCCTCGACCGGGCAGTGCTCACTGACGAGGAGCGCGCGAGCCTTCGGGAGGCCCGCTACGAAGCCTTCGCCAGCAGCGACGCGCGCGAGGGCAGGGAGGCGTTCCACGAGAAGCGGCCGCCGGTCTTCAGTGGGCGTTGAAGCAGGACCGCGCACCCGCCCGGCAGGGATGCAGGCAATCGTCGATTTCGAGCCCCGTACAGCCGCGCGCATGAGTGACCACGTCCTGAAGAAGACCCCTCCCGTCTCCACGCTGCTCCTCGCCGTGCTCCTCGGGCTCACCGCCTGTGGCGCGCCCACCGAGCCGCCTCCGGACGAGCCTTCCGATGCCGGCGTCGTCACCGACGGCGGACAAGAGGGCCCGGACGCGGGGGAGGACGCCGGGACCGTCAGCGCCGAAGAGCGCGCGCGGCTGGAGACGGTGCAGGGCTGGCTCGACCACGCGGTGCAGAGCGAGTGGACGCCCGGGATCGCGGTGGCGATCGTGCGCGAGGACGGCGAGCACGTGCTGACCTCCGGCACGCTGGGCTGGGGCAACACGAGGCCGGTGGATGCGGAGACGGTGTTCGAGCTCGGCTCCGTCTCCAAGACCTTCACCTCGCTGACGCTGGCGCAGGCGGTGGGGCGGGGCGAGGCCGCGCTCGGGCAGTCCGCCGAGTCCCTGCTGCCGACCGGCGCGACGATGCCGAAGGGCGCGGGCGGAGAGCTCATCACGCTCGAGCACCTCGCCACGCACCACAGCGGGCTCCCGCGCGAGCCGCCCGGCGCAACGCTCAACGACCCGGAGCATCCCTACGGCCAGCAGGGGCCGGACGTCCTCTACGGGTCGCTGAAGAACGTGACGCTCTCGTCGGTGCCGGGCGCGAGGTTCTCCTACAGCAACCTCGGGGCGGGGCTGCTGGGCCACCTCACCGCGCGCGCGGCGGAGGTGGGCTCGTATGAGGAACTGCTGCTGCGCCGGGTGCTCCTCCCGTTGGGGATGAAGCGGACCTTCATCAACCCGCCGCCGGACGCGAACGTGGCGGAGGGGAACTCGGAGGGCGGGCCGGTGCCGCCGATCAACTTCTCGATGATCGAGGGCGCCGGTGCCGTCCGCGCGTCGGCCAACGACATGGTCCGCTACGTGCGCGCGCAGCTCCACGCCCAGGCGGGCCGCGACGAGCTGTTGCCCGAGGGCATGGGCGAGGCGCTGCGCCTGGCGATGACCCCGCGCGCGCAGACGGGCGTGCCGGGCTACGGGCTCGGGCTGGGCTGGTTCACCGGCTGGCCCTCCGCGGCGCAGCTTCCGAACGCGGCACGGGTCGCGCAGCACGGCGGGCTGACCTTCGGCCACCGGGCGATGATGGCGGTCTCCCCGGACGACGCGCTGGGCGTGGTCATCCTCACCAACAGCACCACGCTGCCGGACGAAGAACTCGCGGCGAACCTCATCCGCCTCTGGCGTGGCGAGCAGCGCACCTTCCACCTCCGCGCGACGATCCCGGTGCCGGAGGATGTGCTGCAGCGGTACGTGGGCACCTACGCGATCTCGCCGAGCTTCAGCTTCACCGTCACCCGCGAGGCGGACCGGCTCTACGTTCAGGGCACCGGACAGCCTCGAATCCGCTTCTACGCCCACGCCGAGAGGGCCTTCCACGCGCGGGTGGTGGACGCGACGATCACCTTCCAGACCGGACCGTCCGGCGAGGCCACGTCGCTCACGCTGCAGCAGAACGGGCAGACGCTGGAGGCGCCCCGGCAGCCGTAGCCCGGACCGGCCGGGGGGACGAGCGCCCTCCCGCCCGGGAATGGGCACGGCAGGAGCGAAGGGCAGGCCGTGGCGGATGGCTACCCTTCGAGTCATGGAGAGCGACCGCCGCGCGCGATGGTCCACCCCGACGTTCCTCGTGATGTTCGGGGCCGTGCTGTTCCTGCTCGCCTGGATCAGCCGTGGCTTTCTCTTCCCGCTGGCGCTGGCGCTCTCCGCGGCGGTGATGCTCGGGCCGCTCAACGAGAAGATGGTGCGCGTGCTTCGCGGCCGGCGCGGGGTCGCGGCGCTCCTCATGTCGGTGCTGACCTTCGTGGGGATCTTCGCGCCGCTGGGCGTGATCGGCGTGCTGCTCATCCAGTCCGCCATCCCGCTCATCGACCGCGGGGTGGAGTACTTCACCTCCGGTCAGGCGGGCGACTTCGCTCAGCGACTGCTCCCGGACCAGTTCCTCCGTTACGTCGACCCGGCGGAGGTGCGCAAGAGCGTGGGCAACTCGCTCGCCGGCGTGGGCGCGGCGCTGGCCGGCTTCGTCACCGCCATCCCGGCCATCCTCGGCAACATCGTGATCCACGCGACGATCGCGTTCATCGCGCTGTTCGTCTACTTCGCCCGCGGACCGCAGCTGGCCAGCGCGATCGTCGAGGCCACGCCGATGGAGCGCCGCCACACGCGCGCGCTGCTGACGACCGTCGCCGCCGCCATCCGCACCGTGTTCATGGCGAGCTTCATCACCGCGCTCATCCAGTTCGGGCTCGGCTACGTCGGCTTCCGCATCGTCGGGGTGCCGATGGCGCTGGGCCTCGCGGCGGTGATGGCCTTCTTCTCCTTCATCTTCTCGCTCATCCCGGTGCTCGGCAGCGGCATGGTGTGGGTGCCGGTGTCGGTGGGCCTGCTCCTCGGCGGAAGGCCCTGGGCGGCGATCTTCGTCTTCCTCTGGGGCGCGTTGGTGCTGGGCTCGGTGGACAACATCGTGAAGCCGCTCTACGCGCGGAACACGATGAAGCTGTCGCCGCTGCTCGTCTTCATCACGCTCTTCGGCGGTATCAGCGTCTTCGGCCCCATCGGCGCGCTGCTCGGTCCGCTGGTGGCGGCGCTGGCGGCGGCCTTCCTGCGGATCTGGACGACGGAGTTCCTCGAGGACTCGGAGGAGCTTCCCCGCAAAGACAAACCGCGCGGCGAGCGGCCCTCGAAGTGGGCCCGGCTCATCGCGCGGTTCAAGCGGCGCCGTGAAGCGCACGCGTAGGCGCCGTCAGCGCCCGGGGCTCTACGCCTCGCCGAAGAGGTCGCCCATCCGCAGCCGGAGCGCGGTGGCGATCTTGTAGAGCGAGCTGATCGACGCGGAGGACTCGGCGCGCTCGATCTGCGAAAGCAGCGAGACGGAGAGGCCGGTGCGGCGCGCGAGCTGCTTGAGGGTCAGCTCCTGGGTCTTGCGCGCGTCGCGGATGGTGCGGCCGATGGCGCGGTGCAGGTCCGCCTCCGGATCCTTGGAGAGGCCCTTCTCCGCCAGCGCGTTCGCCACCGCCGAGAGGAACTGCTGCGGCTCGAACGGCTTCTTCACGTAGTCCGACGCGTGGGCGCGGAGCGAGGCCACCGCGGTGTCCACGTTCGGGTACGCGGTGGCGACGATCACCGCCACGTCGCTGTCCGCCTTGCGCACCTGCTCGAGCACGTCGGTGCCGCTCATCTGCGGCATCATCATGTCGAGCACGATGAGGTGGTAGTCCTGGCTCTTGAGCATCTCCAGGACCTTCGTGGGGTCCGTGGCGGTGTCGACCTCGTAGCCTTCGCGGACGAGGAGGAGCTTGAGGTACTCGCAGTTGTCCGGCTCGTCGTCCACGACGAGGACGCGGATCTGCATGCCGCGGCGGAGCTTCACGCTCTCTTCGCCATGGAGCGCGTCCAGCGTCGCGTTGTCGGCGAATCCGTCGGCAAAAGAAGTCGGGCTGGTGTTCATCGTCTCTCCTGTGTGAGGCCTCACGGGGCCTGCTTGCTCTGCTTGTGCTTCGCCACGAGGGTCTTGATCTTCGCTGCGTCCTTGTCGTCCGCAGGCGCCAGCTTCAAGAACGCCTCGAAGTGCGGCATCGCCTCGTCCTGCTCACCGGAGCGGAACTTGGTCGCGCCGAGGAGCAGATGGCACTTCGGCAACCGCGGGTCCAGCTTCACACAACGGGCCAGCGCCGTCCGCGCTTCCTTGTCGCGCTTCTCCTTCAAAAGCTCGTACGCCTGGTCAGCGAGCCGTTGCGCCTCTTCGCCGGGCGACAGCGCCGGGGCCCGGTCGTTGGTCTGCTTCTGGCTGCCCGCCGCCGAAGCCGCCGCCGCCGCGGCCTGCGCCGCCTGCTGCTGCTTCTGCGCCGCCGCCTGCTGGGCGGCCTGCTGCTGGGCCTGGGCCGCAGCGGTCTGCGTCTCCAGCTGCGCGCTGAGCGCCGCGTGCCGCTCCGCAAAGGCGATGGTGCTCGCCGCGTCCTGCAGAAGCTCCCGCGCGCCGTCGAGCTTTCCTGCCGCGAGCTCCTTCTCCGCCTTGTCCAGCCGCCGCGGCACGTCCTGCTCGGCCGAGAGCTGGTCTGCCGCGCCCTGCACCTGCGCGGTGAGCTCCGGCGACAGCGTCCCCAGGCCTTCGATCTCCGTCAGCGCGGCGCGCGCGCGGGCGAGGTCCCCGGCGGTGAGCACCTCCGAGTAGGTGGCCAGCAGCGCGCGGGCCTTCGCCTCCGTCGCGGCGGCATTCGCCCCGTTTGCGGCGGGCTGTCCCTGTGCGTCCTTCGGCGTGATCGCCACCGGCTCCGGCGGGGTCTGCGCCGAGTCCGCCTTGTTCGCGAAGAGGACGAAGTACGCGCCGGCGCCGCCACCCGCGAGGAGGAAGAGCCCGAGCCCGATGAACAAGGGCACCTTCGACGACGAGGCCTTCTTCGGCATCGACGCGGTGCCGCGGCGCTCGGCGCGTTCCTCGGCGGCGGCGTTGAAGGCGTACTTCTGGCCCGCGCCGACGAAGCGCAGCCGCAGGTGCCCGAGCTCGATGGTGTCGAGGTGGGTGACGGTCGCCTGGGCGTAGGACTCGCCGTTGACCTTCATCCCGTTGGCGCTCTGCAGGTCCACCACGCGCCACTCGCCGGAGGCCTCGCGCACGAGCTTCGCGTGGGTCCGCGAGAGCGAGCGGTGGTCGAGCGAGATGTCGTTGTCGTCCGCGCGGCCGATCCGCAATTCGGTGCGGATGCAGGCGAACTCGCGGCCGGCAAACTCGGTGTTCACCACCACCAGGCGCGGCGCCTCCTCGGGCTCGAGGTCCGCCACCGGGCGCTGGCGGTTCGCCTCCACCTGATCGACGCGGATGATGGAGGTGGCGTGCCGGCGGGCGGCGTCCGCGGCCTCGCGCAGGTCGTGCTCGGAGGCGGAGGCGGAGGGCGCGGTGTCCTCGAGCTTGTCCGACTCGTACACAGGCGAGGCGGCCTCGGTCTCCGGCTCCTCCAGCGGCGCGGGCGCGGGGGGCGGCGCGGCGTGCACCGGCGCAGGCGGCGTGTGCTTCCGGGCGCCGTTCTGCAGCGGCGGCGGCGGCGGCTCGGCCTGGGCCTCCTTCTGGATGGCGAGGTCGTAGTCGCCGATCTGGATGAGGTCGCCGTCCGCAATTTCTGCGCGGCCCACCAGCTTCTCGCCGTTGACGCGGATCCCGTTGTAGCTGCCGAGATCCTCGACGACGACGTGGCCGTTCATGCGGAGCAACCGCGCGTGACGGCGGGAAACGTTCCGCTCCGTCAGGCGGATGGTGTTTCCCTCTTGGCGGCCGATGGTGATCTCGTCCCGTACGAACGGAACGACGGTCTTCCGGCCTTCGTCGTCTTCGATGATGAGCTTCAGCACGGTCCGGGCGGATCTATAGCAAACGGCAGAACACGCTCACAAGGCGCCCATCCCCGCTGAAAAACAGGGCTTTTTGTCCGGGCCGCTGTCCATCGGACATCTGGACGAGCCGGCCGTTCGCATGCCTGGGGGCCGCGCGGGCAGGTCCGGGCCGCCGTCGGGGAGGCCTCCACCGGGGCGTGGTAGAGGGGACCGGTGCCCCAGCCGTTGACCCTCAGGACAGAAGTGGGGGACGAGCACCTGGAGCTCGACGAGTTCGAGGCCCGGGTCCGGAAGGGGGACGTGTCGCCGCAGTGCCTCGTGCGCTTTCCGGCGGTGACCGGCGAGGCGTTCGTGCCGGCCTGCGAGCTGGAGGTCTGGCGCAGCGTCCACGAGCCGCGGCGCGCACACTTCGGCAGAACCTTCGGGATGCTTCGTTTTCCCTGGGTGACGACGGGGCTCATCGCGGTGAACCTCGCGGTGCACCTGTGGAGCCTGCGCGGCGGGCCACTGGACATGGACGCGATGGTGAAGCTCGGCGGCAAGGCGGCGCCGCTGATCACCGACACCGGCGAGCTGTGGCGGCTCGTCACCGCGAACTTCTTCCACTGGAACCTCCTCCACCTGGGGGTGAACCTCTTCGTGCTCTTCAACGTCGGCGGCGCGCTGGAGAACGCGTACCGGCGCTGGGACTACGTCTTCCTCCTCATGCTCAGCGGCGTGTGCAGCATGGCCGCGTCGGTATGGTGGAGTCCGGAGGCGGTGACCGCCGGCGCGTCGGGCATGGTCTACGGCGCGCTCGGAGGGCTGGTCATCTTCGGGCTGAAGTACCGGACGATCCTGCCCACGCGGTACCGGCGGGTGCTCGGCGAGGCGGCGGTGCCGCTGGTGCTGCTGCTCTTCCTCATGGGCTTTGCCAGCCCGGGCGTGGACAACGCGGCGCACCTCGGCGGGCTGCTCGCGGGGCTGGGCGTGGCGCCGCTCCTGCGGCCCCGGCTGCTGGCTGAGGGGCGCGTGCCGGAGGTGGGGTTCAAGTCGAAGCTCTCGCCGTTCCTGCGCGCGATGCCCTCGGCGGTGCTGGTGGTGGGCGTGGTGGGCGGCGGCGCGGTGACGGCGGAGCTGATGCCGGGCTTCCGCACCGAGCGCGACGACACCTTCGGGATCTCGGTGGGGGTGCCGACGACGTGGCGGCCGGGCGCGAACCGCTTCGGACAGCTCGCGTTCTTCAACGGGCTGCCGGGCGCGGGGCGGGCGACGTTCGCGGCCGGCGCGCTGGTGGACGACGAGCCCGCGGACGTGGCGGCCTTCGCGAAGCGCTTCATCGACGAGCAGCTGCGTCCCGAGGCGATGGGCGGCGAGGTGCTGCAGGTGCGTCACCGGCAGCCGGTGCCGGCGCGCATCGGCGATCGCGACGCGGTGCTCGTGCGCGCGGAGGTGGACGAGCCTTTCGGACGCACCGAGCTGTTCGCCTACTTCGTCGCGCGCGGCACGGTGCTCTACCAGCTCGTCTTCAGCTACCCGACCGCGAACCCGCGCTACGCGAGGCTGGTGGAGGGCATGGCGCAGAGCGTGCGGCTCGACGAGCCGAAGGCGCTGCGCGAGGCGAGGGCGAAGGCGCTGCTCTTCCCGCAGGCCACCTGGTCGCTGGCGGAGCTGGGCTCGGTGCTCACGCGGGTGGGCGATCCGCACATGGCCGCGGAGGCGCTGGGCGCGGCGGTGAAGCGGGAGCCGGGCAGCGTGCGCATCCGCGCGCAGTGGGCGCTGGCCCTCCTCTATACGGGCGAGCTGGAGCGCGGGTGCACCGTCTCGGAGGAGGCGCTGCTCTACGGGCCGGAGGACGTGTTCGCGCTGGAGATCGCCGCGCGCTGCGAGCTGCTCCGAGGCAATCCGGCGAGGGCGCTGGAGCGCATCCTCCAGGCGCGCGCGGTGAGCCCGGGCGACGTGCGGTTGAAGCGGGCCGAGGCCGCGCTGCGGTCGGCGGTGGCGAAGTAGTTACGCCGCTGCGCGTGCCGAGGTGACCAGCTCAGCGGCTGCATCCTTCGCCCCGGGCCGCTGCCAGGCGTGTCGCTCGAGGAGCTGCTGCGCGCGGGCGAGATCGTCCGGGCCTGCGCGGAGGGTGAGCCGCTTGATCGCCAGCGACGCGCTGGTGTCGGAGGGCTCCTGTTCGTAGGCCTTCTGTGCCCACTCGGCGGCGTTCGCGGCGTGCGTTGGGGACGACTCATCGGAGGCATCGAGCGCCAGCGCCCACGTCAGCGCGCGGGCGAGCCCTGGCGGCTGGGTCTGGCGCAGATAGGAGAGGGCGTGCGTGGGCTCGCCCATGGCCAGCGCGCTCCAGGCGAGGAGGTCGAGGGCGGCGGCACGTTCTCCCTCGCGGCGGGTCTCGTCGAGCACGAGCTTGCCCAGCCGTGCGCTCTCCTTCTCGTTGCCCGCGTGCAGCGCGGTCCAGCCGTCGCGGATGCGCGCCTCGTTGACCTCGGCCGAGGCCTGGGGCCCGAGCTTCGGACGCAGGCGCCACCACTCCGCGAGGTTCCGGTAGGAGAGCAGGCCGAAGAGGATGGCCATGTACATCGAGCCCCAGCTCGCCGCTGCGATGGCGATGGCCGCGCCGACGAAGCCGCACACCTGCACGACGCGCAGGCGCCGGCGCGGACCGAGCAGCCCCGCCAGCACGTGCCCGCCGTCGAGCGGGAGCACCGGCATGAGGTTCATCAGGCCCCAGAAGAAGTTGACGTACATCAGGTGCCAGAGCGCGATGCCGACGGGCTCGGGGGGCTCGATCCAGAAGGCCTCGGTGAGCAGCGCCGCGCCGCCGAGCGCGAAGCCCGCGAAGGGACCCGCGAGCGAGACGAAGACGTCCTGCCAGCGTCCGATCTCGCGCTCGCCGCGGCAGAGGCCGCCGAACGCGTAGAGCTCGATCGCGGAGCCCGTGCCGCAGAGATGGAACGCCAGCGCGTGACCGAGCTCGTGGACGAGGATCGAGACGAGCACCACCGGGATCCAGATGAGCAGCTCGCGGTTCGGCAGCGACGCGCCCATGATCCAGGCCATCAGCCAGAAGGTGGGCTGGATGACCACGGGGATGCGGCCGAGGGTGAAGCTCAGGCTGAACGGGCCGGGCTGGATGACGCTCATGCGGGCGCGGAACATAGCGGACGGCCGGCGCCAGTCCTTCCATTGAAGAAGCGCGCGGGTATGGTCGTCCGGGTGCCTGCCATGAGCGTCTCGTCAGCCTTCCGGTCCGTGTGTGCGTTGGTGTGTGTCTCCTCTCTCGTCTGGTCGTCCGCTGCGTTGGCGCAGGAGCAGGCGGGCAAGGCGGAGTCGGCGCAGGAGATCGCGCGGAAGGCCCGTGACCGCGGGTCGCTGAACCTTCGTGACCTCACCGCGGAATTGCGGCTGACCACCTCGCGCGGGGACAAGTCGAAGGAGCAGGTGCTGCGGACGACCTCGCGGGAGATCGGCGGGCGAGGTCATTCGCTCGCGCGCTTCCTTGCGCCGGCGGGTGTGGCGGGGGTGGGCGTGCTCACCGTGGAGGGCGAGGGCGACGAGGCGGACGACATCACGCTCTACCTCCCCAAGCTCAAGCGCACGCGGAAGGTGGCGAAGACGCAGCGCGGGCAGGCGTTCATGGACACCGACTTCAGCTACGCGGACCTCGGCGGCGTGGGCGGCGAGGAGAAGCGCGTGAAGCGGCTCGGCGACGGGAAGGTGGATGGGCGCGAGGTGTACGTGCTCGAGGGGATGGGCGACGAGACCTCTCCCTACGGCAAGGTCACGCTGCACGTGGACAAGGAGACCTACGTCCCGCTGCGCGTGCAGTACGAGGACAAGCAGGGCAAGCCGTTCAAGGAGTACCGCACGCTGAAGCTGCGCAAGTTCAAGGACCGCGTGCTCGCCGCCGAGTCGTCGATGAAGAACGTGCAGACCGGCTCGGAGACGAAGATGGAGATCCTCAAGCTCGAGGACGCGCAGATGACCGACGAGGACTTCACCGAGCGCGCGCTCGAACGCGGGTAGTGCTAGAGCCCGCAGCGCATGTCCCGCGCGTTTTTTGTCGCAGCGCTGCTCTTGTTGTGTTGCGCCGCGCAGAGCGTGCGCGCGCAGGAGTCCGGCGGGCTGACGATCGAGGAGTGGGAGGAGCCTTCGTCGTCAGACTCGGACGCCACGGAGGACGGGATTCCCGAGTGGAATCCAGACGATTCCGGTGAGGCGCCGTCACCGCCCACCGCCGCATCGCTCTTCCAGATCACCGCGAGGCCGTACGGCTTTCTGCGCACGCGGGGCGGGGTGGACACCGCGTTCCAGTCCGCGCGCGGCGAGCGGCTGGCGGAGGACGTGGTCGATCTGCGGTCGCGGTGGGTGGTGGGGCTCGATGCGAAGCTCGCCGAGCGGCTGCGCCTGGTGGTGGAGGCGCGCGCGTTCTACCGGGCCAGCGCGCAGCGGGGCTTCGATCGGGCGCGGGCGAACTTCGAGCCGGAGGTGGGCGAGGCCTTCGTGGACTTCTACTCGCAGGCGTTCGACCTGCGGGTGGGCTACCAGACCGTCTCCTTCGGCGCGAACGCGGCCTTTGCGCCGGCGGACTCGCTGAATCCGCGCGACCTGCGCGAGGGCTTTCTGCTCGTCGAGCCTGAGGACGTGAAGCTCCCCAACGCCGCGGTGCGCGCGCGTGGCCGGGTGGGGACCGTCGATCTGACTGCAGTATATTTCCCCTTCTTCCGGGCCAGCCGGTACGCCGTGTTCGGCCAGGACGAGGCGATGGTGCAGCCGGCGCTGGGCGTGGCGGTGCCCGTCGAGCTGCACCCGTCGATCGAGGAGGGGCTGCAGCCGCACGTGCTCGAAACGGAACGTCCGCAGGCATATCCGTGGCTGGGCGAGTGGGGGCTGCGCGCGACGACGAAGGTGGGCAGCGCCACGGTGGGGGCGTCGTGGGCGTGGACCTACGAGAAGATCCCCGCGGTGAGGCTCGACCCGGAGCTCTCCGCGCTGGTCCGGGCGAGCGCGCGCGGCGTCGAGCCGGATCCGGCCACCGCGGTCTCGGTGCAGGAGCGCACGCTGGCGGGGGAGAAGCTCCTGCGCGGGCACTATCCGCGGCAACATCTCCTCTCGCTGGAGGCGCAGGTGCTGCTGGGGACCGCGCAGCTCGATCTCGATGCGTCCTATTCGCCCGCGCAGACGCTCTACGACGCGCGCCTGAACCCGCTGCGGCTGCGGACGTTCACCTGGGTCGCGGGCGTGAGCCAGGCCGCAGACTCGCCGTTCCTCTACAGCGTGAACTACCTCGGTTTCGCGGTGCCGGACCTGCCGTCGGAGGGCTACCTGTTCCTCCTCGAGCCCGCGACCGCCGCCGGCGCGCCGCGCACCGTGTGGTTCCACGCGCTCTTCGTGCAGCTCGGGTACGCGCTGTTCGACCGCCGGCTGGAGCTGACCTTCCGCGGTGGGGTGGAGCCCATCCAGCGCTCGTGGGCCATCGCCCCGCGCGCCGCGTGGAGGGAGGGGAGGCACACGGTCGGCGTAGGACTGGAGCTCTACGAGGGCCGCACCTACAGCCCGTTCGGGTACTTCTCGCGCAACGATCAGGTCGTGGCGAGCTGGACGGTGGAGTTGTTCTAGGCGCGCGTTCGCCAACCGACCGCTCGGGCAGGGGCTCCCTTCGAGAGGTCACCCATCTGCGCCCGTCCGCGGATAGCCTGCGGCGCATGAAGCGATTCGCTCTCGCCCTCGGGGCGCTGGTGGTGCTGGCGGCGGTGGCCGCGGGCGCGGGCTACTTCTACGTCGAAGGTGCGGTGGACCGTCCCGCCGCGGCGGCCGGCGCGCAGGAGGTCGAGTTCACGGTGCCGAAGGGCGCCTCCGCCCGCGCGCTGGGGCCGATGCTGGAGAAGGCCGGGCTCATCACCGACGCGCGGCTGTGGCGCTACCACCTGTGGCGCTCGGGCGGCGTCTCCACCAAGGCCGGCCGCTTCAAGCTCAGCGCGTCCATGAACATCCCGCAGATCGCCACCGCGCTCAGCGGCGTGCCGCTGCCGGAGGACGTGCCGTTCACCTTCGTCGAGGGCTGGCGGCTGCGAGACACCGACGAGGCGCTCGCGGCGCGCGGGCTCATCCAGCCGGGCGAGTGGATCAAGGCCGCCTCAAATCCGCAGCGCTTCACCGCGCCCTTCCCGCTGCCGAAGGACACGCTCGAGGGCTACCTCTACCCGGAGACCTACCGGTACGTGCCCGACCGCTTCGATGTGAACGCGCTCATCCAGGCGCAGCTCGACATGTTCACGCGTCGCTTCTTCGAGCCGCACAAGGAGGAGATCGAGAAGAGCGGGCGACCGCTGAGCGACCTGGTGATCATGGCCTCGCTGCTCGAGCGCGAGGAACCGCTGCCGGATCAGCGCCCGCTCGTCGCCGGCATCCTCTGGAAGCGGTTCGACCACAAGACGCCGCTGGGCGTGGATGCGACGAGCCGGTACGAGCTGGACGAGTGGAACGACCGCAAGGCCTTCCTCAAGAAGCTCCGCGACCGCGAGTGCGTCTACAACACGCGCCACAAGGCCGGCCTGCCGCCCACGCCGATTGGGGCGCCCTCGCTGCCGTCTTTGGTGTCCGCGCTGCGGCCGACGGCGAGCGAGTACTGGTACTACCTCCATGACGCCGAGAAGCGCCTCCACCCGTCGCGAAATGCGGCGGAGCACGAGGCGCTTCGAGCGAAGTACAACGTCTACTGATCGCGGCTAGGTCGCGGGCTGGACCGGCGGGTTCCCGGCGGTCTCCACGGTGCCGCCGCCCGAGTCGGGCAGCGCCGGGTGGTGAGCGCCGGGGATGAACGGGCGCACGAGGAACGTGTAGGCCATGTAGCCCCACCAGCTCTTCTGCAGCAGCAGCGGGTGGATCTTGTGCGCGTGCTCCGCGTGCAGCGCCGGCGTCTGCGACCAGTGCACGCCCGGCTTGAAGTGGTGCACCGTGTGGTAGCCGTTGTTGAAGAGCAGCGCGTTGAGCACCGGCGAGATGAAGTTGCGCGAGTGGTTCCACTTCGAGTCCGCGTTGGCCTCGATGTGCTGCACGTAGTTGAAGACCTGGATCATGAAGAGCGCGAACTGCTGCGGGATGACGAAGAACAGCAGCGCCTTCTTCCAGTCGATGAGGAAGAGCCCCACCATCACGCCGAAGAAGACGACGTACTGGGTGACCGCCTCGAAGAACGCGCGCTTGTCGCGGCGCCAGAGGTCCTTGATGAAGGCCGCGATCTCCTTGCTCTGCGCCATGCCGGTGAGCGTGGGGTAGATGAGCAGCGCGAAGAGGTGGTTCGACTTGAACACCTTCGGCGCGTAGGAGGTGTCGCCCACTCGGTTGTTCAGCTTGTGGTGCGTCTGGTTGTGCGTGGGCACCCAGCCGATCGCCGGGTAGCCGTAGTACAGCGAGATGACGTAGCTGGTGACGAGGTTCGCGGTCCGGTTCTTCCAGATGCCGAGGTGGTTGTGGTTGTGGCTGATCACCGCCGTCGCCACGCCGAGGAACAGGCTCAGCGGGAAGAGGACCGGGTGGATGTAGCCGAGGTTCCACTGCACCACCGACAACGCGGCGGTCACCGCGAGGTAGGCGAGGGTACGGATGTCGGCGCGATATCGAAGCATGCTGTCTCCAACTCCAACGAAAAGTCGGCGCGCAGCCTGCCCCAGCAGGGCGTGTGAGTCCACGTCCGACGTGACGCGGGACGTCAGCGCTGACCGGCGCTGAACGCGCGGCGCTGGGAGTGGCTCATTGGCTCAATTGAGGGCGCGCAGGACGAGGCCCACGCCCACGACGACTTCGTCGCGACGCAGCACGCCGGCGTCACGCTTCGCGCCTCGCACCGAGAGCCGCAGCCAGAAGGGCGCGTCGTTCACCGCGAAGAGCAGGCGCTCGACGTGGGCCTCGCCGCGCGCGCGGAAGAAGGTCTCTTCGCCGGGCACGAGCGCGAAGCCGGCGACCGTCTCCAGTCGCGCGCTCCACCAGCCGTCCTCGCTCTCCAGCACCACGTCCAGCAGCGCGCTGGTGAAGGGCGTGAGCTCGTGGCGCCACGCGGAAGACGGCAAGGGCTCGCGTGAGCGGAGGGCGTAGGACATCGCGGGCCCGAAGCCGACGCGGAACCGGCCGCTCTCGCTGCGCACCGGATCGAGCAGCAGCGCGGCGCGGCCGACCTCGACGTGTGCACCCGCGCCTTCGAAGAGGCGGCGCTCCCAGCTGAACGCGCGCGCGGCGATGGCCACGTCGAACGGGAAGGGCAGTCGCAGGGGTCGGCGCGTCGGCACGAGGATGAAGCCCTCGTCCACGTGGCGGCGGAAGAGGCCCTCCCAGACCGTCAGCGTCATCGAGCGATGCCGCGGCGAGGGCTGCAGGCGCGTGTCGAGGAAGCGGTGCTCGGTGAGCCAACGCGAACTCTCGCGGCTTCGGCTCTTGCGCTCGCCACGGACGGCAATCGCCGCGCTCACTTCCAGCGTCACCCCTTCGCCGGGTGCCGATGCGCCGAGCGCTCCGGGCGGCAGGGTGCGGTAGATGGCGTCGGCGCCCAGCTCCACGCCGCGGCCAGGATCGAAGCAGGCGCGGAAAGCCTCGTCCTTCGCGTCGTGCGGGTGGCAGGGGCGCGCCGTTGTTGAAGGCGTCGCGGCCAGCGCGGAGATGAGCAGCAGGCTCCACATCGGCTACGGGCGATCCCACCGCGCGGTGTGGATGGTCCTGCGGTCGCGGTCGGGTGTGCCGGGCTCTTCCTCCTCAGAAGGCGGCGCGGCGTCGCGGCGAACGGGCGCGCTCGTGCCCTGGGCGCTGCGACGCGCCGGCGCCCAGAGGCTGAAGCGAAGGCCTGCGCCACCGCTCCACTCCCAGCTCGGCGTCAGTCCCTCCACGTCGTTCCGCCAGCCACCGCGCGCGTCGAGCACCAGCGAGAGCGGCTGGTCGTTGATGGCGATGACGATGACCTCGTATTCGGCGCGCAGCGAGAGGCGTTGCGGATCCGCGGGACGTCCTGCGAGCGCGGAGGTGAAGAAGAGCTTCTCGCCCACGGCCGCGAAGCGCAGGTGGTGGAAGCCGTCCGCGTCGAGCGTGGTGTCTGCCTCCAGCGCGGCCTCGGCGGCGAAGTGCAGCGACTGCCGCCGCGTGTCGAGCAGCAGCGAGGGACCCGCGCGGAGGCGCACGAAGGAGACGAGGTCGCGCGAGTTCCAGAGATCGAACGTGGGCTGCGCGGTGGCGAGCTTCAGCCGATTCTCGGTGAGGCCCTCGCGGCGGAAGGTCTCGAAGGTGAGCGCCTCGAGGTAGCCGCCCAGGTCGAGCACCAGATCGAACCGACGCGGCTTGCCCACGAAGGTGGAGATGCGCGCGACCGGACGCGAGGTCGCCCGGCTCCAGTCGTAGGTGAACGCGGAGAGCCGGCCGCTGTTGTCGCCGAGGAAGAACTCACCCTCCAGAAGGCGCATGCGGAAGAGCAGCTCGCCTTCGCGATCCGGGTACTCGAGGCGGATGCCGAACTCCGCGCGGTAGCGGCTGCGATCGAGCTCGTCCGAACGTGCGTTCCAAAGGGGCGCCCAGGCACCGCCCACGTGGACGCGCCGGTTGAGATCGAAGTTGAACTGCATCACCCGACCGCGCTCGTCGCGCACCCAGCCGGCCGGCGCTTCGGAGACCGCCGGGATGAAGCGGAAGCCGTCCTCCGCGCGCGTGCGGAAGTCGAGCCCGGTCGCGCTGCAGGGTTGAACCCGCGCCACCGGCTCCGCGGTCTCGCGGCCCTGCGAATCGAGCTCACGCGCCGAGCTGACGAGGCACTCCTTCGCCGCGTCGTCGCACTGCGCGCGGACCTCGCCGGAGGGGCGGGCGTCGGTCGGAGGAAAGCGGCCGCACAGGACCGGCGTGCCCCACACGAGCTGCGGGAGCGGGCTGCGCGGTGTCTCCAGGGCGGGAGCGCGAGGCTCGACGCGCGGTGGGGCAACAGGCGGCGCCGACGGCTGTGGCTGTGGGGTCTCCTCGGACGGCTGTTCCGTCTGCTCCGGCTGCTCCGTCTGCTCGGCGGAGAGTGCGAGTGAAAGCGAGAGGGTCAGGACGAGGGCGTACACGCGCCGGCGACCTTACAGGTGGAGGGACGCGGTTGCCCGCCTGCCTCGCATGGGCGCTTTGCGTGAGGCGGGGGCAGGGCCTCGTTCACTGCTGAGCACCCCCTCGGCGCTGTGGTAGAAGCCGCGCTTTGCTCCTCTCCGCTGGCCGGCGGACGCGGGAGCCGGAACCCTCCGGAGGCGAGTCTTGAAGCAGGAGCCGCAGACCCTCATGCAGTCACTGCTCGGCGAGAGCGTGTACCGCTCGGCGCCGGTGCGCTGGTGGCTGTCGCTGAGCCCGACCTGGCGGCTCGCCGGTGGTGCAGCGCTCCTCGCGGCGCTGGTGCTCGTGCCCTACCTCGGCGCGGTGGGCCTGTGGGACCCGTGGGAGGTGCACTACGGCGAGGTCGCGCGCTCGATGGTGCAGCGCTCGGACTACGTGTTCCCCTACTGGGAGAACGCCTGGTTCTTCTCCAAGCCCGCGATGACGATGTGGCTGATGGCGATCGGCATGAACGTCGTCGGCACGAACAACGGTGACGGGCCGCTTGGGCTCTACACCGAGTGGGGCATGCGCCTGCCGTTCGTGGCCTTGTCCATCTGTGCGGTCGCGCTGCTCGCGCTGGCGGTGGGGCGCGTGGTCAGCCGTCGCGCGGGCTTCGCCACGGCGCTCGTGCTCACCACGATGCCGATGTGGTTCCTCCTCTCGCGCCAGACGGTGACCGACACGCCGTATGTGACCGCGTTCGTGTGCGCGATGGCGTGCGCGATCATCGGCCAGCTCGATCCGACGACGAAGCGGCGCAGCGCGTGGTGGTACGGCTTCTACGTCTTCGCGGCCGTGGCGTTCCTCGCCAAGGGCCTGCTCGGCGTGGGCTTCCCCGCGGTCATCCTCCTCCTCTACGCGGCGCTGTGCGTGATGCCGTGGGACGGCGAGAGCCTCCGCGCGCACGGGCGCTGGTTCCTCAAGCACGGGCTCGTGCCGCTGGCGGTGGGAGTCGCTGCGGCGGTGGGGGCCTTCCTCGCTGCGTACCTGCTGATCAAGGGCCTGCGCTACAGCGACAACCCGCAGCAGATCCTCGTGAACCGGATCGTCGCCGGTGCCGCGGGGCTCGTCGGCTTCTGCGCGGGCTTCTGCGCGACGTTGTGGAAGCGAGGCCCGGTGAGCGGCGAGATGCCGGTGCTCTGGGCGCAGCTCTACAAGATGCGGCTGGGCACGGGGATCGTCGTCTTCTTCCTCATCGCCGGGCCCTGGTACTCGGTGATGTCGGTGTTCCCCGGCGTGGACGACGAGAGCAAGCTCTTCTGGCTCCGCTTCTGGGTGCACGACCACTTCAACCGGCTCGCGGCGGGCGTGCACACGACGACGCCGGGCGGCACCTTCACCTACTTCATCGAGCAGGGCGGCTTCGGCATCTTCCCGTGGGTGGCGCTGGTGCCCGGCGCGCTGGCGATCGTCGCGCGGCTGCGGCTGCGCTCGAAGGATGCGGCGGATCACGTCGGCGTCATCGCGGCGATCTGGGTGGTGTTCGCGTTCACGCTGCTCGGTGCGTCGGAGACGAAGTTCCACCACTACGTGTTCCCGGTGCTGCCGGGCCTGGCGATCCTCATCGCGCTCTTCGTGGACAGGCTGTGGGAGGAGGGCGTGGCGAAGCACGCGGTGGTGCTCCTCTTCGGGCTCGCGCTGCTGATCCTCGTGGGCAAGGACCTCGCGTCCAACCCGAAGAACTTCACCGACCTCTTCGTCTACAACTACGACCGTCCCTATCCGCAGGCGCTGGTGAACGACGCCATCTCGCTCTTCGGCGGACGCGCGCTCTGGATCGGTGACCTCTATGCGGCGGTGCTGCTCGCGGTGGGCGGCTACCTCACCTGGAGCGCGTTCACCGACAAGACCTCCACCGTGTGGGGCCGCGCGGTGCCGCTGATGATCCTCCTCACCGGCGTGGGCCTGCTGCTCACGGTGTGGCTGCGCGGTCGCGGCTCGCCGTCGCTCTTCATCGGCATGGCGATCCTCTTCACCGCGCTCTACGTCGGGATGGAGGCGCAGAAGGTGAAGAAGGACGCCGGCGGCCTCTGGTTCGGCTGCGCGGTGCTGGCGCTGGTCGGCGGACTGCTGCTGCTTGCGGGTGTGCGTGGCGGGGATCCGCTGCTCGCGCGCGTGGTGGACACGGTGAACATCAAGAAGGGGATGGGCCACGCGTTCGGCATCGCCACCGCGCTGCTCGTCGTGGCGGCGATCCTGCGCGCTCGGACGATGTTGTTCGGGACGTTCCTCGCGCTGTCGCTCGGCTTCGCGCTCTGGTTCAACTGGAGCCACTGGCCGGACCTGTCGCACCACTGGACGCAGCGCGATCTCTTCTGGAAGTACCACGCGCTCCGCGGCAGCGAGGACGAGCCCATCGCCGCGTACATGATGAACTGGCGCGGTGAGACCTTCTACTCGCGCAACCGCGTGAAGCAGGTGAAGGACAACGGCCGCATGGGCGCGTACGTCGCGCAGCCCGGACGCAAGTGGGCGCTGGTGGAGCACAACCGGCTGGGAATGCTGAAGAACGCCGCCGGTTCGTCGCGCACGATCACGGTCCACACCACCACCGAGACGAACAACAAGTTCCTGCTCGTCAGCATCGATTAGCGACTCAAAACCCGGAGGGAAGAGACGATGGGCATCTTCAGCTCGATCAAGAACGAGGCGCGCCGCAACTTCATCGCGCGGCCGGACGAGGCCAAGGGCGCCATCATCTGGAAGCACCCGGAGAAGAACATCCGGACGCTGACCCAGCTCACGGTGGAGTCGGACGAGGTCGCGCTGTTCTTCAAGGACGGCAAGATCGTCGGCACGCTGCCGGCGGGACGGCACAACCTCGATTCGAACAACGTCCCCTTCCTCTCCGCGCTGCTGGAGAAGGTGACGGGCGGGGACCTCTTCATCGCCGAGGTCTTCTTCGTCAGCACCCGCGAGTTCGCTGGCGTGAAGTTCGGCGGGCCCATCGGCGACGTGCGCGATCCGGAGACGGGGCTGGCGATCGGGACGATGGTGTACGGCGACTTCTCGCTGCGGGTGACCGCGCCGGAGAAGCTCGTGCTCGGGCTGACCGGGATGGGGCGGTCGGGCAACGAGGACTTCCTCGGCTGGTTCCGCAACCAGGTGCTCAAGGTCACGCGCGACCGCGTGGCCGAGCTGATGGTGAAGAAGGAGTGGCCGCTGCTGAAGGTCACCTCCGGCGCGTACACGGAGGAGATCGAGGGCGAGGTCATCTCGGGGCTGGGCACGCACTGCGATTCGTACGGCGTGCAGATCGTCCGGATGGGCAACTTCCACGTCAGCATCAAGGACGAGGACGAGGCCACGCTGAAGAAGCTGTCGAAGGACGTCGCCTACAGCCGGCTCGCGGGCGGGTATCAGAACTACGCGCAGGCGCAGATGATGATGGGCGCCGGTGAGGGCATGGCGAAGGGCGGTGACGCCGGCGGCGCCGCGCAGGGGATGGGCATGGGCATGGGCTTCGGCATGGCCCAGATGTTCATGAACCAGAACCAGAACGCGCAGGGGCAGGGCGGCAACGGCGGCGGTGGCGGGTCGAAGACGGTGCCGGAGCGCCTGAAGGAGATCCACGGGCTGCACCAGGCCGGCATCCTCAGCGACGACGAGTACGCCGCGAAGAAGGCCGAATTGATGAAGCTGCTGTAGCTCGTTGCGAAGGGCGTGAAATCGCTGAGCGGGTCCGAGCGTTGTCTGTGCCGAGACTTTCTACGGAAGGCAGGCATGCTTGGGCGAGACGGCGGGCGAGCAGGAGAGGGGACGCACGGCAGGCCTGTGGAAGCGCGGCCGTAAGCGGCTGCGTCAGGGATACGTGAAGCTCCTCCGCTCTCCCGGCGCACCGTGTGAGGTCGCGCGCGGGATGGCCCTCGGGCTCTTCGTGGCGATGCTGCCGGTCATCCAGACGCCGGTGGCGCTGGGCGCTGCGGAGACGATGCGGCGGGTCTTCAAGGTCCCCGTCTCGCGCGTGGCGGCGATCCTCGGCTGCTACTTCACCAACCCACTCACCGGCACCTTCCTCTACGGCGGCGCCATCCTCATCGGGCGGCCGGTGGCGCGCTGGCTGCTGCCGGAATCGATGATCTCGGCCGAGGGGACGAAGCTCGCGCTGAGCCTCTCGTCGGCGGGGCCGTTCGCGATGGAGCTGGCGGTGTCTCTGCTCATCGGTGGCGTGCTGCTCGGGCTGCCGATCGCGTACGTCGGATATCGGCTCACGCACGCGATGGTGGCGCGCTACCAGGCCCGCCGCGCGGTGAGGCAGCAGCGTGTGCTGGCGGGCGGCTCCGCGAAGGTGCAGGTCCTGTCTCTGCAGCGCTGACGTCGGCGCCTGCCGCTCGCGTGGCCCTCCAGGCGCGGGTCAGACGGTGAGGACGAGCTTCGCGATCTCCGGCGGCGCGTTGAGCCGCATCGGCGGACCCCAGAAGCCACAGCCGCGGCTGACGAAGATCTGCGCGCCGATGCCGTGGCCGTTCTGCGCTGGCGCCGCGTAGAGGCCGGCGACGTGGTCCCATGCGAAGTGGATGAACTGCGTCATGGGGAAGATCTGTCCGCCGTGCGTGTGGCCGCTGACCTGGAGATCGATGCCGCGCTCCGCCGCCTCGTCGAAGTTCGCGGGCTGGTGCGCGAGGAGCACCTTCGCGGTGTCGTCGTGCAGTCCGGAGAGCGCAGCGTCGAGGTCGTAGCCCTGACGCCCACGGCGCGCGCCGCTCCAGTCGTCCACGCCGAGCAGATCCATGCGCGCGTTTCCGTGCGCGTCGCCAATCGAGACCGCGCGGTTGCGCAACACGCCGATGCCGAGGCGCTCGAGGAACAGGCTCCACTCGACCTCGCCGGATGAGTAGTCGTGGTTGCCGGTCACGAAGAAGCTGCCCCAGCGCGCCTGCAGTCCGCCCAGCGCCGCCACCGCGTTGCCGAGGTGCGCCACGCTGCCGTCCACCAGATCGCCGGTGATCGCGACGAGGTCCGGCTTCAGCGCGTTGGTGCGCCGCACGAGCTCCTCCACGAAGCGCCGCTCGATGAACGGGCCCACGTGGATGTCGGTGAGCTGCACGATGGTCAGCCCGTCCAGCGCCTTCGGCAGTCGCGCGATCCGTATTGCGCGCTCCGTCACTTCAGGAGGCGTCATCGCCCGCCAGCGGCCGTAGCCGGCCGTGACCAGCCCTCCGCCCACTGCCGTCAGCGGGAGCGCGCGGGTGAGGGCGCGGCGACCTTCATCTATCGACGGGGCTGGGGCCGCAGCGCCCACGGTGGCTGATGCATCACGTTTGCGATGCAGAGGCCGCCGAAGCGCGAGTGCGAAGAGGTCCACCGCGGCCGTGGCGAGCACGAGCGCCGTGAGCACCGCCAGCCAGGTGTAGGACGCCGCGAGGTAGAGGTCCCGCGCCGGCTCGGAGAGGACGTCGCGCAGTGATCGGCGCAGGAGCAGCAGCACCGTCACCGCGATCATCACGCCCGCCGCGGCGCGCCTGCCCACCCCCGAAGGGAACAGCGGCCGCACGAGCCGCAGGTACAGATAGAGGTGCCCGAGCGCCGCACCTGCAGCGATGAGGAACGAGAAAGAGAAGAACCGCACCGGCTACTCCTCTTCGGGATCGAGCTGCGGGGCCTTCAGCGCGAGCGTGAGCCGAAGCACGAGGCCGTCCGGATCGAAGGCGTCCTCTCCCGCGGCGGCAGCGACCTCCCGGGCATCGAGCGCGTTGCCGTGCGCCCAGAGCTGACGGAGCCAGGTGCCGGCCTGCGCCGACTCCCACCACGCGGGACCGAAGCGGCTCTTGAGCTGGCCCTCCAGCGCGTGCGCGAGCAGCTGTGCCTCGAACACCCGCGCCGAGGCGAAGACCTCTTCACGCGCGAGTGCATGGCGGGCGACGTCCACGTCCTCCACCGGCAGGAGGAACGCCTCCTCCAGCACCTGGCGGTACACGGCGCGCTCGTCCGCACCTGGCGCGTGTCGGCGGTGCTCGTAGAGGACCATGGCGGCGGTGCGTCTGAGCAGGAAGAGGTCCCACGCGGCGGCGGAGGAGAGGTAGCGCGCGATCCGATCTCCGGGCAGCTGGAGCCGGCGCTCGAGCCACACCGGATCGTGCACGAGTCGCTCGAAGAGGACGCTCCATCCCTCCGACACCGCGCCGCCTCCGAGCTTCGACAGCCCGAAGCGCGGCTGCAGCGTCCACGACGCGTGGAGCGCATGACCGAGCTCGTGGAAGTACCCCGCCTGCACCCGAACGCCCGACTGCGGCTTCACCGACACGCGCACGTCGTCCGGCACCGACACCGGCAGCGCGAGGGGCCGACCGTGCTTTCCGTCCACCTCCCGCGAGTCGATGACGAGCCGCCCGTGACGTCCACCGGTAGGAAGCGCGAGGCCCGCCAGCGTCGCCTCCGAACGCGTGAGCAGAGCGTCCTTCGGGAAGTGCTCGTCGATGTGCGGCGCGCGGAACATGCGCGGGAGATCGCGCAGGCGCACGCGGTCTCGCGGCAGGCGCAACGTTCTCGCGGCGTAGTGATCGAGCAGCTCGCGGAAGGCGGGCGCGCTCTGTGTGAGCACCCGCTCGGCGTGCTGCGCGAGCAGGTCCAGATCGGTCCGGCGCACGTCCGTCGCCAGCGCGCGGATGCTCTCGTAGCCGAGCGCAAGCGCCTCTTCCCGCTGCTTCGCCTCGCGCGCATCGAGCGCCGGCGTCATCCGCTCCGCGGCTTTGGCGGCCTGGGCGTAGAGGTCCTGGCGGCGCAGTGCGTTCCGCTCGCGTGCGAGGAAGCGCTCCACGTCGCGCAGCGTGTAGTCGTGTCCGCCGACCCGGAAGGTGAGCGCACCTTCGAGCCGGGAGACCTGCGCGGTCTCCGCCGCCGCCGCACGCGCGAGCAGCTCGCCGACGAAGTGGAGCCGAAGCTGATCGAGCGCCCGCGCATCGAGCGCGTCGGTCGCCGCATCGCGGGCCGCCACGAACTGCGCCAGGGCCTCGCGAGTGTAGAGCGCCTTCTCGTCCGCGGCGGTGAGGCTGAAGTCCACCGGCGTGCCCTCGGTCCAGTACTGCCAGACGAGCTCGTCCTGTTTGCGCAGCAGCGCGCGCGTGCGGTCTTCGAGTTCGGCGACGACGGACTGCGCGGTCCGTTCCATGGTCGCGCCCTGTGCGGGGTCTGGAGTCTCGGTCGGGCGGACGGGTCGCGCGGCGCCGGGGCAGGCGGTGGTGAACGCGGCGGTGAGCACCAGCGCGGAGGGGAGGGCGAGCGAGCTGAGGCGCCGGAACATGGACGCGCGAGTGTACCGAGGCCTCCGCAGAGCACGACCCTGATCGACACGCGGTGCGCCGCCCAACGCTTGCTTGCGGAGCCGACGATGGGGGGCTATCCCGCTCGCGCATGCCCGGCCCCAGTCAGCTTCACGCGGCCCGCGCCCGACAGGCGATGAACGCCGGCCTGCGGCGCTTCTTCATCGGCGCCGGCTACCTCGAGGTGGAGACGCCCTGCCTCGTCCCGCATCCGGCGATGGAGCCGCACATCGATGCGTTCCGGGTGCCGTTCGTGCCGGAGACGGACGTGGGAACGCGGCGCGACCTCTTCCTGCACTCGAGCCCCGAGTACGCGATGAAGCGGCTGCTCGCGGACGGCTCGGGCGCCATCTTCCAGCTCTGCAAGGTGTTCCGGAACGGCGAGGTCTCGCAGGCGCACAACCCCGAGTTCTCGATGCTGGAGTTCTACCGGCCGCACGTGGACTACCGCGCGATCATGGCGGACCTCGAGCAGTCGCTGGCGGAGGCGTCTCGTTCCGTCGCGGCGGCCGTGGGCGTGAGGACCGACCTCTTCGAGCGGCTCCCCTACGAGCGGGTGACGGTGCGCGATGCGCTCCTGCGCGCGACGGGGATCGACCTGCGCGAGTGCGGGGATGCGGAGACGCTCGGTGCGGCGGCGAAGAGAGCCGGCGTGCGCGTGGACCCGAGCGACTCGTTCGACGATCTCTTCTTCCGACTCTTCCTCGAGCGCGTGGAGCCGGGGCTCGGTCGTGAGCGGCCGACGTACCTCGTGGACTATCCGAGATCGATGGCGTCCCTGGCGCGGCTGTCGCCGGACGATCCCACCGTCGCCGAGCGCTTCGAGCTCTATGCGGAGGGCGTGGAGCTGGCGAACGGGTTCTCCGAGCTGACCGACGCAGAGGAACAGCGAAGGCGGCTGTTGGAGGAGCGCGCGCTGAGGGAGCGGCTCGGGCGTCCGGCGTACGACGTGGACGAGCGGTTCCTCGAGGCGCTCGCGCGCATGCCGCCGGCGGGTGGCGTGGCGGCGGGGCTCGACCGCGTGTTGATGCTCCTGACCGGCAGCGCGCACATCCGCGACGTGCTGCTCTTCCCCGCGCACGAGTTCCTGGAGGACTGACCACATGAGCAACGGCACGAGGCTGGGCGAGCTGATCTCGATGATGTTCCAGGCGCACCCGTGGCACGGCATCCCCGCCTGCGATGCGGAGAAGCGCGTGACGGCGTACATCGAAATCGGCCCCACCGACGTCGTGAAGTACGAGCTCGACAAGCCGTCGGGTCACCTTCGCGTGGACAGGCCGCAGCGCTACTCCAGCGTGCCGCCCACCCTCTATGGGTTCATTCCGCAAACCTACTGCGCGGAGCTCGTCGCCGAGCGCTGCATGGAGCGCACGCCGGGCCTCAAAGGCATCAAGGGCGACGGCGACCCGATGGACATCTGCGTCATCTCCGAGAAGACCTTCTACGGCGGGAACTTCCTCCTGCGCGCGAAGCCCATCGGCGGCCTGCGGATGGTCGATGCGTTCGAGGCCGACGACAAGATCATCGCGGTGCTCGAGGACGACGCGGTGTACGGCGGCATCGACGACATCTCGCAGCTGAGCGAGGGCCTCGTGGACCGGCTCCGCCACTACTTCCTCAGCTACAAGCAGTTCCCCGGCGAGAACCCGCGCAAGGTCAGCATCGACGAGGTCTACGGCGCCGAAGAGGCGTTCGAGACCATCCGCCGCAGCGAGACGGACTACCGCACCCACTTCGGAGAGCCGGCGCAGAGAATCGACGAGCTGAAGCGGTTGCTCCGGGAGCCGTAGCCCTCAGTCCACCGCCAACAGGCGCACGCGTTTGTAGATGCGGCGGTCGAGCGGCAGGCGCGGGTCGATGTATCCGAGCGCCTCGTCGAACTCGAAGCTGAAGGTCGGGACCGGCGGGTTGATCGAGACGATGAGCTCGAACAACCAGTGGCTCACGAGCTCGGTGCGGCCGTTGAGCACTTCGGCGGGTGGCGGCGGCATCGTCTCTGCGGCGGCGCGCACGTCCTTCACCGCCTCCTTGTCCACGTAGGGATCGCGTGAGGGCTTGAGCAATTCGGCGCGGATGATCTTCCCGGTTGCGTCCTGCACCACGCGGATCTCCGCTCGGCGCGTGGACCGCCACTCCTGACGGTTCTGCCGCTTCAGTGCCTGACGCCGGGAGAGCGTCTCGTCCACGCCGGCCGACACGCGCTCCGGCATCCTCGGCGCGTCGTCTTCACCTTCCGCGAGCGGACTGCCCGACTGTCCAAACTTCTCCGCGTTCTCCTGCCACAGCTTCATCCCCAGCTGGCTGTTCTCGCGGAAGTTCTGCCCGAAGCCGCGCAGGCCCTTCTGCGACACGGCGCGGTCGGCGTCCCAGTGCTTGAGCATCGCCTTGCCGAGGTCCGCGTAATACGGATGCACGAGCCCCCGCTTCACCTTCGCCTTGCCCACCGCGTCCTGTGCGATGTGCGCGGCGAGATCCCTCGGCACTTCCGGTGCGCGCAGCCCCCCGCCTTTCGCCTGATCCTCATCCACGCCGAAGCTGCTGTCCGTTCCTTCCGGCACCAGCGCGAGCGGTGAGCCGGGGCGGGGGAGCAGGTTCGGCGGAGCAGCACGCGGCGCATCCGCGGGAGGGGAGGGCCCTTCGGAGAGACGAGGCACGTCACTCTCCGGCGACGGTTCTTCGCGAGGTGGCTCCGCGACGTTGAGCGGCTGCGCTCGCTGTTGATGCGGAGGAGGCTTCGATGGTGCCCGCACCACGGGCGGCGGCTTCACCGGAGCGGGCGTTTGAACCTCGACCGCGTCTGGCGGCGACACGGGCGGCGTCCGCACAACCTCCACCACCGTGACTTCCAGAGGCTTCCCTTTGGGACTGCGCGGCGGGTCCCTCGGCCGGCTCAACGCGAAGGCGATCAACGCGCCGTGCAGCAGCAGCGACGCGAGCAACACCGCGCCGAGCAGGAACGCGGTGCGTCCCGTCCGCTGTGAGGGTGAACCCGAAGCCACGGGCCGATCTAACGCCGCGGGCTAATCCTGCGCCGCATCCAGCGGCAGGTCCGCCAGCTGGATGGTCATCTTGCTCTCTTTGCCCGCCTGGATGTTCGCGCCGAGCGTGCGGTACTTGCCGTCCGCGTCGCGCAGCCGGAGCCGGTACACGCCCTTCGGCAGTGGCACGCGCTGAAGCGGCGACGCCCCCAGCGCGGTGGAACCGTCGAAGACCCACGCCGAGGGCACGGTGACGAGCGTGAGAAATCCGAGCCCCGCCTTCGCCGCCGCCTGCTCGCTCCGCGTGTCCACCACGAGGATGTCGGTGGTGTCCTGCACGGTGGTGGCCGGCAGCTCCTCCTCCGAATCGCCGCCCGTGGGCTTCACCGGCTTCTGCGTGTTGACGGGCTGCGCACCCGCGCCGGCACCTGCACCCGCCGCAGCGACCGCCGCGCCCTTCGCGTCCGGCGTCTTCGCAGCAGTGGTCTGCGCCTTCGCTGTCGAACTTCCCTTCGTCCCGCTCTTCGCGGCCGCCGCTTCTTCCGCGGCCTTCTGCTCGGCGGCCGCTGCGGCCTCGGCGGCGGCACGCTGGGCGCGCTCGGCCTCGGCTGCCTCCCACGCGGCACGCTGACGCGCGGCCTCTTCCTCTGCCTCACGGTGCGCGATGAGCGCTGCGGCCTGCGGCGGCGGACCGCCCACGTCCTGGGGCTGCAGCGGAACCATGGCCGCGTCCTTCGCGCCCGGCTCCGGCTTCGTCATGTCCGCGTACCAGGCGCGCGCGGCGTCCTTCACCGGCTGGACCGCCTGTGCGACCGGCCCTTCCTTCCGTGTGAACGCCCACCCGGCGCCGCCCATCATCCCGAGCAGCACGACCCAGAACACGGCCTTGCCGAAGCCACCGCGCTTGCGCTCGGGCGCTTTCGCTTTCGGCACCTCGGCGGTGTTCGCCGGCGGCGGCACCGGACGGCGCGCGCCCTTCAGCTCCTGGGTGGCGACCGCTGCCTCGTCGTAGAGCGCGTAGGCCTGTGCGACCTCGCTCTTGAAGCGGTTGCGCGGAGCGGTGTCCTCCGGCTCCTCCACGTCCTCGTCGAGCGTCGGCTCGTGCAGCACCGGCTTCGACACGACACGCGGCGGCGCCTCCGGCATTCGCGGCGAAGAGGCCGCGCTTCTCGGCGCGGGCGTGCGCGACAGGGGCGCTCTTCCACCGGTCGGCGTGCGGCCGGGGCTGAAGGTGCGCGCCGCGGCCGATCCCACGGCACCCGGCGACGAGGTGGACGCGCGCTTCGGCGTCCTCCCGAGGTTGCTCTCCCGCAGCTCGTCGCGCAGCGCCTCCGCCGCGTTGCCCAGCGAGCCGTCGTCCCGGTTGGCCAGCTCGAGCAGCTCGCGGTTCTTCTTCACCCGCTCCGCGAACAGGCCGTGCATGAACGAGGAGGCGAACTCCTCGTCGAAGATCTCCGTCGCCTCGCCGCCCGTCGCCGCGGCCGCTTCGATCGCGCGCGCGAGCTCCTTGCCGGTGGCGAAGCGCTCCTCCCGCTTCACCGCCAGCGCGCGCATCACCACCTCCGACAGCGCCTTCGGCACCTTCGGGTTCACCTCGCGCGGGGAGGGGAACTCGCCGTGGGTGATGCGGTACATCGTCGTCGCGTCGTTGGCGCCGTCGAAGAGGCGCTGGCCGGTGAGCAGCTCGTGCAGCATCACGCCCACCGCGAAGAGGTCGCTGCGCCCGTCGAGCTCCTGGTTCCGGATCTGCTCCGGCGACATGTACGTGGTGGTGCCCTTGATCACCCCCACGCTGGTGCGCCCGAGCCGGCCCTTCGCCTTGGCGATCCCGAAGTCGATCACCTTCACGTTCCCGTCGAACGTCACCATCACGTTCTTCGGCGAGACGTCACGGTGCACCGCCGGCGCGGGCCTGCCGCTGGGATCGACGAAGTGGTGCGCGTAGTGGAGCGCCAGCGCGGTGTCTCGCGCGACGAGCAGCCCGAAGCCCCAGGGGATCTCCCGCTGCGCCTTGCCCGCCGCGCGGATGATCTGCTCGAGGTTCTGGCCGGAGATGTACTCCATGGCGAGGTAGAGCTCGCCGTCCTCTTCGCCCAGATCGAAGACCTGCCCGATGTTCGCGTGCGAGAAGGCCGCGGTGATCCGCGCCTCGTCGAGGAACATCTTCACGAAGGCCTCGTCCGCCTTCACGTCCGGGAGGATCTGCTTCAGCGCCACGAACTTCTTGAAGCCGCCCGGCCCCGCGGTGAACGCGAGGAAGAGCTCCGCCATCCCGCCCATGGAGAGGCGGGTGAGGATCTCGTACTTCCCCACCTTGCGTCCGGCGTCGAAATCGCCGCGTCCACCCGACATGTGGGCGGACTCTACCCCAGCTACGAGCCCGGTGCGTCCATCCCGCTGCCGGGAAGTGGCGGCGCGGTGATCTCGCGATTGTCGGAGATGTCGGCGCTGCGTCGCGCCACGCCCGGCGGCGTGCCCAGCCTCACGGTGAGAGCGAGCAGGTGAGCGGAGGCGCGGTACTGCGCGGGGAAGGCCTCGCCCTCGGATGCGCGCGGGACGAAGAGGATGAACATGTAGGAGAGGTCGCCTCGAACCGGGCCGAGGTCGTAGCCGAGCCCGACGCTTGCTCCCACGCGATCCGAGTCGGGCAGCGACGGCGACAGCGTGTCCGCGGGCGAGGTCTTCTGGTCGAAGAGCAGGCCGGCACGCACCAGCGTCCGCACGTTGAGATCGCGCTCTGCCCCGAGCCTCACGCCGAACGCGTTCTTCCAGTTCCGCGCCTGGTCCACGTCGCTCGAGCCCGCGTGCGCGAAGTCCACCGCGAACCGGTCGAAGGCGCTCCACATCGTGTAGTCCACGTCCGCGAAGAGCCGCACCTCTTCGAGGTACATCGCCATGCCCAGCGCCGCGCGTCCGGGCAGCGGCAGGGTTGCGGTGATCGCCCCATCGCGCGCCTGATCGTTGAACGACGCCGGCACGTCCTCGAAGTGCGCCTGGCCCTTCAGCGACACCTTCGTCGGCAGCCGGCCGGTGAGCCCGAAGCGCAGATGTTCCGACGGCGCGAACGACAGCCCGAGGCTTCCTCCAACGCCCACGCCCGAGCCCTGCAGGATCGCGGTGCCCTCGTGCGAGACGAAGTCCACCTGCCGCTCCACGCCCACCGTCGCGCGGTACACGTGCAGCGTTCCTCCGACGGAGAGCTGCGGCAGGAGCTGGTAGCCGAAGCCACCGTGCGCGGCGAGCACCTGCAGGTTCTGCTCGACGATCTCGAAGCGGCCGCGGAAGTCGTCACCCCAGCGCAGCCCGCCGCCGAACGGTGCGTTGACGCCCGCGCCCACGCCCCACTTTCCGTTTCCGTAGCCCGCGTAGAGATGCGGCGGCAGCCTCACGCCCGGGTTCGCCGACTGCGCGCTGCCAGTCTCGGGATCGATCGCGGTGGCGGTGGGCATGATCCCCGTTCCACCTGCGGCCGCGTCGATGGAGAAGAGCCTCGAGAGGTGCGCGGGGTTGTAGTGCACCGAGGACGCGCCGGTGAGCGCGCCGGTGCCCGTTCCCGCGCGGCCGGTCGCCGCCGCATCCTGCTCGCCGACGGCAAAGCCTCCCGCGAGTGCGGTGCTGGAGATGAAGAACGCCAGAAGAGGTGCGCGCATCACTTCTTGCCCTCCAGGAAGTCCGCCATGTCCGCCTGGCCGGCGAAGCACGCGTTGATCGACTCGAACGGGTCCGCGAGGAACCCGTGGCTGCCCACGAACTGGCGGAACTCGGTGTCGCGGTTGAGCTTCGACGCGTCGAGCAGCCGCATGGTGGAGGAGTTCGGCACCACCGCGTCGCCCAATGCCATCTGGATCCGCAGCCGCTTCTTCTCCATCTGCTTCGTCTCGCCGCTCTCCGGATCGGTGTAGCTGCGCGGTGCGTGCGAGCCGTACACCACGAGGTTCACCGGATCGACCTCGTCGAGCACCCAGCGCGCGGCGTTCTTGAACGCGAAGTAGCCCGGCGAGCCCTTGGTGATGCCCTTCGCCTCGAGGCCCTGCGTCAGCTGCGGACCGAAGACCGTGGAGTCCTCCATCAGATCCGGCAGGCCCGCGCCAGGCACGTTGAGCAGCATCGCGTCGAGCGAGGGATCCACCGCGCTGAACGACGAGCCCATGATCCCGCCGAGGCTGATCCCCGCGTAGTAGATGCGCTCCGGATTGAGCGCGTAGCCACCGGTCACCGGCTTCCAGTCCATCTTCCGGATGAGCCGCACCTGCGCGGAGAGATCGATCAGCGCCTGCCGGAAGTGATCGCGCGCGGCGAAGAGGTTCTCCACGTCCACGAACGCAGCGCCGGTCGCGGTGGGGATGCCCGGTCCCCATGTCCCCGGCAGCGGCACGCGCGCGTAGTCGGCAGGCTGTCCGTTGCGCACGCAGCGCCCGTCCTGCGCACAGGTCGCGCCGCTCTCACAGTGCGAGTTCTCGAGGCACACGGTCCGCTCGCCGTGCATGGGGAAGTCGATCGCCATCATCGCGAAGCCGCGGTCGGCGAGGCGCTCCGCGAGGAAGATCCCCAGTCGCCGCTCCGTCATCAGGCCGTGGCCAAAAACGACGACCGGGACGACGTCGTTCTGCTTCAGGCCCGTCGGGAGGGTCAGGATCCACTCGATGTCGCGCTGCACGCCGGCGCCGTTCTCGCGGAAGGCTCGCGTCACCGGATCGAGCCGGTCCCACGTCGTCATCTTGCCGGTGATGATCCGCGCCACGCCGCTGGCGTTGATCCCGTTGCACGCGTTCCAGGTGGTGACGCCTCGCTGCAGCGGGCTCTTGTTGTCCACGTCCTTCACGCTGAGCGGCAGGTTCTTCTCGTAGGGCGTGCGCGCGAGCTCGTCCGTGCGCCCGAGGATGTCCTGGGTGGTGAAGGTCCACGCCGCGGCGATCTCTTCGCGCGGGAGCTCCGCGTCCAGCGAGTCGAGCACCGGCGCCATGGCCGCACGCAGCGGCTCGAGCTGCTGGGCCTGCGCATCGCACAAGGTGGTGATCTGGCTGCGGCCGTCGGCGTCCACCAGCGGCTCGCGGAGCTTGAGGAGGTTCGCCAGCGGCATCGCAGAGACCTCGTGCTCCTGCGCGTCGCGCACCCCGGCGATCACCGCCACGTACGCGGTCTTCGGCAGCAGCGGCGACTTCGGCTCGATGAAGAGGCGCTTCGCGTCGTCCGTCATCCGGAGCTCAAAGTCCGTCTTCTCCTCCAGGGTGTCGCGCCGGAACACGCGCACCGTCTGGCCGACGATGGCGCTGTCGCGGTTGAGGGGCTCGGTGAAGTCCAACGTCAGCGCGCCGGTCGTCGAGAACCCGTCGAGCTGGTTGAAGCCGCGCTTGAGGTGTTGTTGCGCCTCGCTCTCGGTCGGATCGATGGGCAGCGTCACGCGGCCGCTCACCGGATCTCGCAGCAGATCGTTCGGCATCGGCACGCGCTTCGACGCGGGATCGAAGAGCGCCTCGCCGCCGGTCAGCGCGGTGAAGCTCCAGAGGATCGCCACGTCGCGGCGCGGCAGGCCCTCCTTCTCCAACAGCGCGAAGAGCGGCTCCATCCCCTGGCGCACCGTCTCCAGTCGCTCTGCGGTGGCGCGGCGTTCCTCGCGCGTGCCGGGGAACGCATCGACGTGCTCGCGCAGATCCTTGCCCGCGCGCAGGAAATAGAAGGCCGGCGACGGGACCACGGGCTCGCCCTCGGCGCCCCGGGCGGCGTCTTCGCTCTCACCGCCGCGCACTGCGAAGAGGTAGCGGTGCCCGTGCGTGAAGCCGACGGGAGAGGTGAGGGTCAACGAGCGATCGCAGTCGCTGTACTCGAGCGCGACCTCCACCGGCGCGTGCGGCACCTTCTCGCCCACGCGCCCGAGATCGAAGGCGAGGATCGACTTCTGGGTGAACGACGCGGCGCTCATCGGCCCGCTGAAGCGCACCTTGGTGGACGAGCCGGTGGAGAAGCCGTCCTTCCCGTTGAGCATCGCCTTCAGCGCGTTGTCGGCGGAGGGCGCTTCCGGGTTCGGCGCGATCGCGACCTTTCCCTCGCTCATGGCCAGATCGTTGGGCGAGGGGAGCTCCGACCGCGCCGGATCGAACACCGCGAGCACGACCTTCGGCGGCGCGCTCTGTGGCAGCTCACCACAGCCGGCGAAGAGGAGCGCGGCGAACGAGACCGCAGCGATGGGAAGGGGATAGCGCCTCATGCTCGCGATGCTCATGCAGGCCTCCGGGAACAGGCCCTCGAGTGACTGGATGGTCACCATTCGGCCGTCAGGGAGAGCGGCGTAGCGCCGCGTCGAGACGCCGGTCAAGCAGGCCACCCCGACCGTCGCGGCCGCGTGACATCTGAGGGGTCGCGCTCGCACGCGCATGTAGTAGAGGCCACCGGAAGGGAAGGAGCTCTCCGTGAACGGTTCTCGCGCGTTGCCTCTGTTGGTGGTCTTTCTGATGGTCGGCTGTGGCGAGCCGGACCCGGTCGCGCCCACGGATGCCGGGGAGCTCGTGACGGACGCAGGTGAGCTCCCGGACGACGCGGGCGAGCCCCCCACGGACGGTGGCACCGAGAACCCGGACGCCGGCGAGACGACGACCGACGCGGGCGAGCAGCCCGATGCTGGCGAAGAGCCTGACGCGGGTGAGTTGCCCGACGCGGGCATGCAGACGGATGCGGGTGAGCCGTTCGATGCCGGCATGGAGACCGACGCGGGGACGCAGACCGATGCCGGGATGCCCACCGACGGTGGGATGCCGACGCTGCCGAACGTCATCGACAACTGGGGCTTCGAGAGCTGGCCCGGCGCGCTCCCCGACTTCTGGTTCGGGAGCACCTCGAACATTTCCTCCACGCAGGTGGAGAAGGTGACCACGGGCGCGTTCGAAGGCCTCAACGCGGCGCGGCTGATCAACACGTCCGGCACGCACCGGCGCTTCACCACCGAGGCGAAGTCGATGCCGGCGGGGAAGTACTCCTGCACCTATCAGGTGCGCGGCAACGGCGAGATCCGCAACGCCTTCTTCAGCAACGACTACTCCTCGTACTCGGCCTACACGACCGTGAGCACGCAGTCGTGGATGCAGCTGACCTACAACTTCAACCTCGCCGAAGAGGTCTTCGACACCTTCGAGCTCATCTTCAGCGTGCGCAACACGAGCGGCGATCACCTCATGCTCGACGACGTGCGCTGCACGCGGACGCCCGAGCCCTGCGACGCAGTCACCTGCGCGACGTGGGAGCGCTGCGTGAATGCGACCGCGACCTGCCAGCCTCTCTCCGGCCGCTGCAACGCCGCGACCGACTGCAGCGAGTGGCAGACCTGCGATGCGACGAACACGTGCGTGCTCGCGTCCGGCCGCTGTGAGAGGCACCTCGACTGCGCGGGCACGCCGGCCACGCCGGTCTGCGACCTCTCCACGCACCTCTGCATCGCCGGCAACCCGTGCGCGGGCGTGACCTGCAGCCACCCGGCGACGAGCTGCAACCCGCAGAGCGGCGTTTGTGAGCTCTCGGCCGGCGCCTGCTTCACCACCTGGGACTGCACCGGCGCGCTGCCGGCGTGTGACCCCGCGACGAAGCAGTGCGTGAGCGCGAGCCACCCGTCGAACATCATCCGCAACGGCGACTTCGAGGCCTGGAGCACTCGCACCATTCCGTACTACGGCTCGAACTACGTCCCGGACTTCTGGTGGGGCGAGGACAACGGCATCACCGATCCGGGCAGCGAGATCCTCCCGTCGCGGCTGGCGCCCTGGACGCAGTCGGTGCACGGCGGCACCACCGCGCTGCAGATCGTCGCGCCCATCCAGGTGGCCGAGCGCTTCACCACCGAGAAGATGAACGTCCCCGCCGGCACCTACTCCTGCTCCTACCGGGTGCGCGGCTACGGGACGATCCGGCACCGCAGCTACTCGAGCGGCGGCTGGAGCACGGCCACGCCGTTCCTCACCGTGGACTCCAATCAGTGGGAGCCGGTGTTCTTCCGGTTCAACGGCAACGTACAGGGCTGGCGACTCCTCCTCTATCCGAGCCGCACCGACGCGGTCCGCGACCACCTCCAGCTCGACGACGTCGTCTGCACGCGCGACTGACCCTCACGCCCCGGAGCCACACATCATGAGCCAGACGAGCATCGACATCGGCACTCCCGGCAAGCCCTGGGGTGAGGCGGAGATCGCGCAGTGGCGCGCGCTCCAGACGAAGCAGCGCAGCCATGCGGAGGACGTGCTCGCGGCGGTCGAGCGCCTCTCCAGTCGCTTCGAGATCGTGGAGTACGGACGGCTCGAGTACTTCGGCGACAGCTACCCGCTCGTCGCGCTGCGCACGCGGACGCCGGATGAGCGGCTTCCCTGGGCGCTGGTGACCGGCGGGGTGCACGGCTACGAGACGAGCGGCGTGCTGGGCGCGCTGCGCTTCGCCGAGAAGAGCGCCGCCGACTACGAGGGCCGGCTGAACCTCGTCATCGCGCCGTGCGTGAGCCCGTGGGGCTACGAGCGCATCCACCGCTGGAACGCGCACGCGGTGGATCCGAACCGGCAGTTCCGCGAGGGCGGCCGCGCAGAAGAGGCCGCGGCATTGACGAGGCTCGTGGCGCCGCTGCAGGAGCGCTTCCTCGTGCACATCGATCTGCACGAGACGACGGACACCGACGAGACCGTCTTCCGTCCGTCGCTCGCGGCGCGCGACGGCAAGAACTACGAGCCCGGCGAGATCCCCGATGGCTTCTATCTGGTCGGCGCCGAAGAGAACCCGCAGCCCGAGTTCCAGAAGGCGATCATCGAGGCGGTGGCGAAGGTCACCCACATCGCGCCGGCGGACGGCAGGGGAGAGATCATCGGCTGTCCCGTCGTCTCGCCGGGCGTCATCAACTACGCGGTGAAGTCGCTCGGGCTGTGCGCGGGCGTGACCAACGCGCGCTTCGTCACCACCACCGAGGTCTATCCCGACAGCCCGCGCACGAACCCGGAGGAGTGCATCGTCGCGCAGGTGGCGGCGGTGCGTGCCGCGTTCGACTTCGCGCTCGGGCCTGCCAGGTAGTCGCTTCGATCCGAGGCCCCGTGCGATCGAACCGCGCATCGCTGCTCGCTGCCGCCGGCTTTGCTCTCGTGGCGGTCACCGCGGCCTCTTCGGCGCGCGCGGAGGAGGTCTCCTCTCCGCTGCTGCCTCCCGATCACTGGGCGGTGCGCGCGGCGGAGAAGCTGCACGCGGTGGGGCTCGCGCCGGACTACCTGCCGGGCCAGCGCGCACCGAGACTCGCGGAGGTGGAGCGGGTCCTCGTCTCGGCGGCCGAGAACGCGTCGCCGGACCTGCGCGCGCTGACCGGAGCATGGCTGCGGCGCTTCAACAGCGAGTTCGTCGGTCTGCGCGCGGGAGGAACGACGTTCGATGCCGACGTGGGCGCGCTGCTCGCGGCGGACCTCGATCCCGTCCGAACGCTTCGCCTCCGCCTCCTCAGCGAGGCACGCCTCTCCACGCCCTTCGTCGCCGCCTCATTGGCGGGCCGTTTCGGCGTCACGGAGCCGCAGCCGCACGCGCTCGAGTGGGAGGTGGCCACGCAGCTCGGACCGCTCTCGCTCTCGATGGGTCGGCAGCCGGTGGGTTGGGCCTCGCAGCGAGGGACGGGCCTGCTCTTCTCCGGCCGCGCGCCCATCCACCGCGTGGAGCTGCAGACGACGCGTGCGGTTCGCATCCCGGGCGCACTGAGCTTTCTGGGCGCCGTCTCCGCGCAGGCCTTCTACGGGTTCCTCAACGAGCCCCGCCACGGCTCCTCCGCGCGGCTCTTCGGCACCGTGCTGCACTGGCAGCCGCACCCGCGCCTCACGCTCTCGGCGCATCGCGCGACGATGCTCGGCGCGGAAGGCACCGAACAGCTGGGATTGATCGACACGCTGCGGATGATCGCGCTGGAGCGGAACGGCGACGAGAACAACCTCGTGTCCGGCGTGGTGCGCCTGCGACTGCCCACCGAGTCGCTCGTGCCCCTCACGCTCTACGGCGAGTGGGGCACCGAGGATCTCGCCGGCAACTTCCTCTACACGCCCGGTCTCGTCGGCGGCCTGTGGGTGCCCGCGGTGCCGGGCCTCCCTTCGCTCGGGCTCGGCTTCGAGGCCACGCACATCGGCTTCATCTCGCGGCGCACGGTGAAGTGGTACGCGCACTTCCGTCAGCGGGGCGGCTGGTTCACCGGCGACGTTCCGCTCGGGCATCCGCTCGGCGGCAACGGCCGCGAACTCCGGCTCTACGGCACGCTGCTCGCGGGCGACCGCGTCTTCGTGGACGCCGCGCTCTTCGCCCGCAGACGGTTCCGATCTCACCTGCAGGCACCCGGACGAGAAGGCATCGCGCGAGGCGGCGAGCTGAGCGCCAGCGTGAAGCCTCTGCGCAGGCTGGAGCTGCGACTGGGCGCGAACGCGGAGTTCGGCGAGGGCTGGACGGAGCGCGGCGCCGAGCTCTCCGCGCTGCTGCACTTCTGACGCGCCCCGTCCGCGCCGCTCTGTCCTCGCGAGGGCAGGTCGATTGTCCGCGGGCTGGGGGACCGTTGCCTACATCGGCGCCGATGTGGACCCTGACGGCACTCGCGGAAGGGTCGTCTCGGATGAGAGCTGCATTCGTAGCGTTCTGGGCGCTGTGCGCAGCGTCCGTTGGCTTCGCGGCGACACCCATCACCCAGGTCGGCGGCGCCAACGCGCTCTCCACCGTGTCGCAGCGGCACATGGTGCGGATCGACCTGCCGAACCGTCCACCGGTTCACCTGATGGCGGTGCAGCGCGACACCGCGTCGTCTCCGGATCCCGAAGGGCTGCACTGGTACCGGAGCGACGACGAAGGACGCACCTGGCGCTACGAGGCGCCGATCCTCGCGGATGGCGTCGCCGGCGCGGAACTGCACATGGCCGCGGACGCACTCGTTCAGGGCGAGGACGTCCTCATCGCGGTCTCCTACGACACGACCGCCACGCTCTTCAGCTCGGACGCGCGCGATCCCGAGCGCCGCGTGTACTTCCAGCGCTGGCGACACGATGGTGACGGCAGGTGGAGCCCGGGAACGAGGGTGACGGTCGGAACTCCGCCCGCCGGAAACGCCTTCCACCGCGCGACGATGGCGGTCGATTCGCTCGGCCGCATCTGGATCTCCGCGTTCCTGCGCGGACCCTGTCCGCAGTCTCAGGGCGTCAACTGCACGGACACGCTGCTCGCGTGGACGAGCACCGACGGCGGCGCGACGTTCAGCGAGCCCCAGACGCTCGCGCGGCTGCCGCTCCTCGGAGGAGGACGGCTGATCAGCCTCGGCGACCGGCTGATGATGTTGTGGGGCGACTACTCCTGGGACAACCCCGCGCGGCTGATGCTGCGGCGGGATAGCGATCCCATCTCGTCGTGGAGCGCTCCTGTGAACGCGTTTGCGGACGGCGACTCCATCTACCACGGCGCTGCGCTCAACGCGGTGGCGGACGGGCTGGGCGGCCTGCACCTCGTCTACAAGGACCGGCACGAGAACCTCTACTACCGCTACTTCGACGGCACCGCGTTCGGCCCGCGAACCTTCGTGGACGGCGCCACCACGAGCGACTGGGCACTGCAGCCGGCGATCACGCTGCACGCCGGCGAGCTCTACGTCTGTACCAACCATCCGGTGGTCGCGAACCAGCGCCACGAGGTGCGCTCGTACCGCCTGTCGGACCGCTTCGCGACCTTCGAGGTGCTCGACAGCGCGCCTTCGTTCCCGGGCTACCCGACCGCGCCCGAGTCACTTCCTCCACACGCGACGAACGTGCCCTGCGCGTACAGCAGCGGCGGCTACCCGGCGACGTTGATGGTGGCGGGCCGGACGGTGAGCGGCACGCAGCCGCTGCCCGACTTCGCGGTGATGGCCTCGCCCGGCTCCGTCACCGGCGGTGGAAGCACGTCGCTTACAATCTCGCCGTCGGGAGGTTTCGCCGGCGCGGTGGCGCTCGCGGTGAGCGGGGCTCCGGCGGGTGCGAATGCGGCGCTCTCGAGCACCTCCGTGAACGTCGGTCCGGGCAGCGGACAGGTGACGTTGCAGCTCCAGCCCGGCACCGCACCCGACGGCACGTACGTCCTCACCATCGAGGCCGTCTCCGGCGCGCTCCGTCGCACCACACAGGTGACCTGGCGCATCGCGGAGAGCGGGGGCGTGCGCGCGCTGCACACGCTCGTCGATCCTTTTGGCGGGCCCACGGTGGACGCGTCGCTGTGGGACGTCACCACGCGCAGCAGTGGCGACTCTGCATCGGCCGCGCAGGGAACGCTGACCCTGACGCTCACTCCGAACGACGGACAGTCGCGCGTGTACGTCGCCTCCGACGCGCGCTACAGCGCCGTGGATTCGCAGGTGACGGTGCAGGTGGCGTCGGTCACCAACGCGACCGCGAGAGCCAACTGCAAGCTGCGCCTGCACCCGGTTCCGGGCAGCTGGCAGAACGACGTCGGGTTCTGGGCCGAGCAGGGCCGGCTCTACGCGTATTTCACGCGCGACGGAGCGATCAACGACGTCGTCTCGCTCTCCTTCTCGCCGACCCGTCACGCGTGGTGGCGTCTGCGGACCTCGGCCACGACGGTGTTCTGGGAGACCTCGGCCGACGGGAGCAGCTGGGAGTCCCTTGCCTCGGTGCCGGCGACGCAGCTCTCGTTCTCGCTGGGTGAGGTGCACCTGAGCCTGGAGGCCCAGGCATGGGGCAGCGGGAGTCCGAACCCGGGTGCCGCGCGGTTCAAGAACTTGAACGCCGTGCCGGTGGCGCCCGATGCAGGGATGCCCGACGGAGGCACCCCGGATGCCGGACCGCCCGACGCCGGCACCACGCCCGACGCAGGCAGCACGCCCGACGCAGGCACCACGCCCGACGCAGGCACCACGCCGGACGCAGGCACCACGCCCGACGCGGGCACTTCAGACGCCGGCACTGCGGACGCGGGCACTCCCGACGCAGGCACCGTGGACGCCGGAACTCCCTCCGGCCCGCCTCCGATGTCCACGCTGACGGATCCCTTCTCGAGCTCGACGCTCGATGCGGCGAAGTGGAGCGTGGCGCTCGACACGCCGGGCAGCGCGGCGACCGCGGGCGGCGGCGTGATGTCGCTGAAGCTGGAGCCGCGCAGAGGGGCCTCGGGCGTCCACGTGACGGCGCGGAACGCGCACTCGCTCGCGGGTTCGTCGCTCAGCGCGCGGGTGCCGCGGGTGACCGCCACCTCCGCGCCCGCGAGCGTGCGGATGGTCTTGGCGTCAGGCGTGAACACGTGGGGCTCGGGACTGGGCTTCTGGTACGAGCAGGGCCGCCTCGTCCTCTTCTACGAGACGTCCGCGGGCGCGCAGTCGGTGGCATCGCTCACGTACTCGGCGACGACGCACGCCTGGTGGCGCATCCGCGAGTCGGCGGGCACGGTCTTCTGGGAGACCTCGAGCGACGGGCAGACGTGGATCGTGCGCGGCTCCCGGGCCTCGTCCCAGGTCGGGCTCGATCTCACCCAGATGCACGCGCGCTTCGAGGTGAAGGCGTGGGGCTCCGGCACGGCCACGGCAGACGAAGCGAGGTTCGGAAACCTCAACGTCGCGCCCTGATCAGCTGGCGCGCACCCGCCAGGCTCTCGCGGCCTCGACGAGCCTCGCGCGAGCCGCGGCAGGGGAGGGCAACCCGGCTTCCTCTTCGCCTTCGCGCACGGCCACGGTCACCACCTCCGCGAAGGGCGAAGTGTCCGCGTCCTCCGCGACGCTGCCGGCGAAGAGCACGCACGGCACGCCCGCCTCCGCCGCGAGTTGCGCCAGCGCCGCCGGACCCTTGCCGTGAGCGGTCTGCGCATCGAGCCGGCCCTCCGCAGTCAGCACCACCTCGCAACGCGCCAGTCGCTCGCGCAGTCGAACCGCGTCCGCCACCGCTTCGAAACCGGAGCGGATGGCCGCGTCGAACGCACACGCCAGTCCGAATGCAAGTCCTCCCGCGGCGCCGCTGCCTTCCCGCTCTGAAAGACCGGCGCGTCCCGTCGCCCGCTCCAACGCTTCAGCCCACCGTCGAAGTCGCTCCTCGGCGATCGCGATCGACTGCACGGTCGCGAGCCCCTTCTGTGGCCCGAACACGCGCGCCGCCCCGAGCGGGCCGAGCAGCGGGTGACGCACGTCGGTCATCACCTCGAGCCGCGCAGCGTCCACGCCCACCAGCCCGCACAGGTCCACCTCCCAGCGGTCGCCGTCCTCTCGCACGGTCGCGCCCAGCGCCTCCAACGTGCCGCGCCCGCCGTCGGTCGTCGCACTTCCACCCGCGCCCACGAGCACGCGTGAAGCGCCGGCCTCCAACGCCTCTCGGATGAGTTCGCCCACGCCGAAGGTAGAGGCCCCCAGCGCGTTCGCTTCCGTTCGCTCGGTGGACGAGATGCGCCACAGGCCCGCAGCCTCGGCCATCTCCACGATCGCGACGGCCCCCGGCAGCAGCGCCCAGCGCGCATGCACCTCGCGGCCGAGCGCATCGCGCACGCGCGCCACCCGCACCTCCGCGCCTTCGCCTGCAGCGGCCACGAGCGCGTCGATCGTTCCGGGCCCACCATCCGCCAGCGCGACGGAGTCGATCTCGTCCGCGGCTCCGCGGTCACCTGAAAGTGGAACCGCCGCGCGCAGGCCCTCCACGATCGCGAGCACTGCCTCGGACGCGGTGAGGGTTCCCTTCAGCTCCTGCGGCGCGAGGAGGACCTTCGCGGGTGAGCGCAACGATCCCATGTCCTCGCGGCTTATCTCGCAGAGGGCCTGACACTTTCCAGACCGTCGCACCGCCCGCCGCTGGCGAGGCGCGAGGCCCGCCTTACGACGCGCTGCGGTGCGAACCCCACGCCGCTGCAGGCGTGGGAGCGGGCAACGCACTTCGCACCGGGTGCGAAGCACGCTACCCAACACTACGCGCTGGGCGTGCTCCGCCCGTCCTGCTCGCGGCAGTGGCGAAGCGCCATCCGCTGCACGTGCTCGAGCTCGTTGAGCGCCCTCGCGTAGCGGAGCCGGGCCTGGTCGCTCCCGTCGAAGGCCCGCTGCGCAAACTGAAGCTCCATCTCCGCCGACCGCAGCCGGTCCGCAATCACCTTGGCGTCGTCCATTGTGTCCTCCGTGATCCTCCCTGCGGGGAGACACTGCAGGGCCCTTGCCAGCGTCAGAACGCCACAGGCTGCGTGACGCACGGCATCAGATCGCCCTGTCGGGACGCGTCATGTGCGCGCACGTGCACGTTCTCCTCACCGAGGTGTTTCGTCCGGCGCCCGATGTGGTTACTTCGGGGGCATGCCTGCCCGTGCGCTTCTCCTCTCGCTGCTCGCCCGCCAGTCGGTGCTGCTGAAGGAGAACGGTTTTCGCCAGCGATACCCACACCCGTGGCTCGTGTGGGAAGCCGGCGCCTGGAACGTGCCCGACGCCGGCGAGGAGCTGGGGATGACGCGCTTCCCCGCCAGCGACATGGAGGACTGCCTGCCGGAGAGCGACGTCCTCTGCTTCGAGCTCGCGCCGCCCGCCGAGGAGCAGACGCTGGCCCTCGGACGCGCGCCGGACTGCGACCTCGTGGTGAACGACGCCACCGTCTCGAGGCGGCACCTGCAGCTGGGCTTCGACGGCGCGCAGTGGTGGGCCGAGCCCTTTCCCGACAGCGCCCGCACCACGATGAACGGTGAGGCCCTGGAGACGCGCACGGTGCTGCCGGACGGCGCGCGGCTGGCAGTCGGCGACGCGGAGCTCACCTTCTATACGGCGGACGGTTTCGTCGGCCGCGTGCAGGGCGTGGTGGACCGCACGCTGAAGCAGGCCGGCCCGGCGACGACCTGAACGACTCGAGCGCGGTTCAGCTCCCGCAGACGCCGGGCGCGCGGCAGGAGGTTCCGCTCCCGCACTGGGTGCAGACGGCGCCGCCCGTGCCGCAGGCCTGATTCGCCGTCCCGGGCAGACACTGGTTCTGCGCGCAGCAGCCGAGGCACGAGCTCGCGGTGCAGCGGCACTGCCCGTCGACGCACTCGCTGCCCGGAGGACACGCCGCGGAGCCGCCGCACCGGCAGCTTCCGTTGAGACAGGCATCCGCGCGCACCGGATCGCAGGCCGGACCACCGCCACAGGTACACGCGCCATTCCCGCACCCGTCCGCCAGCGAAGGAGGGCAGGGGAAGCAGGAGACGCCGCCACCACCACAGCGCTCGCGCGACGGCGCCACGCAGGTGTCCGTCGCATCGCAGCACCCCGCGCAGCCCGGACAGCGCGAGCTCGAGAGCGTGAGCCCGACTTTCGCCACCACTTCGCCGCCGCGCTCGGGGACGACCACCGCCTCTCCGAAGCCCGTGGCCTGGCCGTTCACCAGCGCGCTCACCCGCACGCGCACCGTCTCTCCCGCGAGCGAGTCCGGCAGCAGCACGCGCAGCGACTGCGTGCCCACGAGGCTCTCGCCCGCATGCTCCGGACGCACCGCGGGACCGAACACCAGCGCCGCACCCGAGTAGCCCACCACGTGGAGCTGCTGCGCCGGCGCGCCGGTCACGTCCACCTCCACCCAGAGCGAGGTTCCGGTCTGGCAGCCGGCGAAGGCCCACAGCGCCATCGCCGCGACACCCGCGCGCAGGAGCCGGGGCTCGAGGCTCATCGCGCGTTCACCGTGCCCAGCGTGGTGGGCTCTGGCCGGGTGGCGTAGATCGCACCTGCCGCGGCACCGGCGACGACCACGCCGGCCGCGGTGACCCAGAACCACTTCCGCTTCAGCAGCGGCGTTCGCGGTCCCGCGGGTTCGTCGCGCGTGGCGACGGGACCGGGCGGCGCCTGCGCCTCGACCTCCTTCAGCAGCGTGCGCGCAACCTCCGCGTTGGGCGGGCTCTCCGCGGTGTCGAGGTAGCGCCGGTAGAAGAACGCGGCCTTGCGGTACTCGCCGAGCTGCCGGTGGCACTGCGCGATGTTGAAGAGGAAGGCGGGCAGCGGGAGCAACTCGTACGCGCGCGAGTAGTGGCCGATGGCGCGGTCGAAGCGGGCGAGGTCGTACTGGCGCTGGCCCCGCTCGAACTCGGCGCGGGCCTGCTGTTCCGCGCTGGCCACCGGTGCATCGGGCGTCGGTGCCGTCGCAGGGGGCGCGGTCTGCGGCGCCGGCTGTCCGTTCTGCGGAGAGGTCGCCGCGACAGGTGCCTGCGGTGTCGCGGCCGAAGCCCAGCCCCTTCCCGGCGCGAGCGCTGCGCAGGCCGCCAACGCGACGAGCGCGGTGCGGGCGAAGCGATCAGCGGCGGAACGGGTTGAGCACGGCATCGCGAGAGACTCCGACCGAGGAGGAAGTCCGCCGCACGCCACCTTCGGTACGCGCGGGACCCTTGCGGCCCCGCTGTACCACGCCCTCGCCCGCCGTCTGCGCGTCACTTTCGGCTGCTGTCGCGCCCGCGATGACGTTCGCCGAGCCATCGTTATCGACGGCACCAGGACCCACCGCGTCGCCCACCCCGCCGTGCGCGACTGCCAGCTCGCGCGGTGCGGCGTCAGGACGGCCCACTGTCAGCGCTGGGACGAGCACGTGCGCCTGTGCCTGTGCCTGTCCCTGCACGTGTTCGGCGGAGCCTACGAGCGCGTCCGCATCTGTTTCGTCCGACGCCGAAGCGCGCGCCGCCACGAGCACCACCGACGCGAGCAGCACCGCTGCGCACACCGCGCCCGCCGCCCTTGCCGCCACCACGCGGCCGCGTCTCCTCGCTCCGCCGTGCTCCGGCGACGTGAGCAGCTCGCCAATCCGCGCGGCCACGGCCTCCATAGAAGGTGGGCGCGCCTCCGCCTGCTTCTCGAGGCAGGCGCGGATGAGTTCGTCGAGCGCTTCGGGAATGTCCTCGCCCGAGCGCGCGGTCCGGCCCAGCGCCTGCGGAGGCTGGGTGAGGATGAGGGTGAGCAGCGTCCCCAGATCGTTGGCGGTGAACGGTGAGCGCCCCGACACCAGCTCGTAGAGGAGGCACCCCACGCCATAGATGTCCGCGCGCGTGTCGATTGGCAGCCCCGCGGCCTGCTCCGGAGACATGAAGAGCGGCGTGCCCACCACCGCGCCCTCGTGCGTCTGGCGCAGCGTCACCGCGGGGTCCGGCAGGAGCAGCTTCGCCACCCCGAAGTCGAGCACCTTCACCAGGTCGGTCCCGTCCGCTGCCCGGCTGACGAACACGTTCTCCGGCTTGAGGTCTCGGTGGACGATGCCTGCGGCGTGCGCCGCGGCGAGTCCGCGACAGACCTGCTCGACGATCCCCAGCGCGCGGCGCAGCGGGAGCGGCTTCTCCTTCATCAACTCGGCGAGCGTCCCGCCCTCGAGCAGCTCCATCACGCACCAGGCGCGAGGCTGGCCGTGCTCGTCGGTGTCCTCGACGAAGTCCTGCACCGCGATGAGGTTCGGGTGGTCCACCCGGTTCACCGCGCGCGCCTCCTGGAAGAAGCGCTGCACGAGGGACGGATCCCGCGCGTGTCCGGCCCGCAGCAGCTTCAGCGCCACGCGGCGCCCGAGCCGCACGTGACGGGCCTCGTACACCTGACCCATGGAGCCTTCGCCCAGCAGACGCTCGATGGCGTAACTGCCCACGAGGGCACCGGGGGCGAGCGAGTGGGGGGACGCGCGCATACGCGGGACAAATTAGGGAGCCCCCGCGCGTTGGCATCTGGCGACCTCGTGGATCCGCCGGATGCCGAACAGCGAGAGGTGCGACAACGGACTACGTCAGCGCCGCTTCCGCGTGCTCGCGGCGGTCGTCCACACGAGGAAGAACGCGAACAGCGCCGCGACGATCGCGAAGCTGACCATGCTCCAGCCGTAGAGGACGAAGTAGATGCCCGCGCCCACCAGCGCGATGGCCATGAAGTACCAGCGCGCCTCGCCGCGCCAGAAGGGGACCTTCTCCTTCTGCACCGCGACGAGCTTCGGCAGCGTCGAGGCCTTGCGCCACGTCGTCGAGCCGTCCTCGAGGACCTCGTCGTCCGGGCCCACGAACTGCTGCTGCCACGCCTCGCGCAGCTCGCTCAGCGAGTTGAACCGCAGCTCTCCGTGCTCGTTGCGGACCCGATAGCCCATGCGCGCAGAGATACTACCGAGCGCCGCGCTGCGCCTCTTCGAACCACTGCGGAAGCGGACGCGGCTCGCAGTCGGCGTCGTCTGCGTCTTCCGGGTAGAGCGCTCGCGTCGCCTCCTCCAGCCGGCGGGTGAGCTGCGACATCTCCTCCAGCGGATCGCGTCCGCGGCCCTGACGCCTTCCGCAGAAGAAGGTCCGGCACCCGAGCGGCCGGTCCGCGTACACGCTGCAGCGAAGCCCCGTCGCATCGAGAAAGGGACAGCCGCCATCCGCGCGCGCTTCCGGCAGCCGGCGGCCGTTCTCCTGGAGGTGCCGCTCCAGCAGCAGCCACTCCGCGCGGAAGAGCCAGGGCGGGCGCTGCGTCTTCGCGAGCTGACAGCACTCGCCGCTGGCGGGGCAGGAGAACGGCTCGTAGAGCGCGTCCGCCTTCCGGTACACCGCGCGGGCCTCCGCCAGCGCGCGCTTCAGCCGATGCGGCGCTGGAGAGTCCCCCACGTTCATCCCGCGACGCGCAGGACGAAGCACTTGAGGTAGCGCGACTCGGGCAGCGACAGGAGCACCGGGTGATCGCGACCTGCGCCGCGCCGCTCGACGATCTGCACCCGCCGCTTCGCGTCCGCCGCCGCCGAGCCGAGCATCGCCTCGAAGGCGTTCTCGTCCACGTGGTAGGTGCAGCTCGCGCTGATGAGGATGCCGCCCGGGTTGAGCAGCTGCAGCGCGCGGAGGTTGACCTCCTTGTAGCCGCGGATCGCCGCGTCCATCGAGGCCTTGTTCTTCGCGAAGGAGGGCGGGTCGAGCACGATGGTGTCGAACCTTCGGCCCTCGTCCACCGCGTCGCGCAGGAAGTCGAACGCGTTCGCGGTCACCACCTCCACGTTGTCGAGCCGGTTCTTCTTCGCGTTCTGCCGGATGAGCTCCGCGGCGGGCTCGCTGATCTCCACCGCCGTCACCCGCCTGGCGCGCGTGGCCAGCTGCAGCGCGAAGCCGCCCGCGTAGGAGAAGCAGTCGAGCGCCTCGCCCTGCGCGTACTGCGACGCGAGCACGTGGTTCTCGCGCTGGTCGAGGAACGCGCCGGTCTTCTGGCCGTTGAGCAGGTCCGCCTCGAGGACGACGTGGCCCTCTTCGTAACGCACCGTCTCCGGAACGGTCCCGCGCAGGAGCCCCTTCTCCGGCTCGAGCCCCTCGAGGTGGCGCACGGTCACGTCCGACCGGTTCATCAAGCCCTTCGCGCCGAAGTGCCGCATCAGCAGATCCGCGAGCAGGTCCTTGCGCTTCTCCGTCCCCCGCACGAGGAACTGCGCGGAGAGGTAGTCGCCGTAGCGGTCCACCACGAGCCCCGGCAGCAGGTCCGCCTCGCCGTGGATGGCGCGGTACGTCGTCTCACCCGGGAGCGCGCGACGCCGAAGCGCATCCGCCTGTTCGATGCGCGAGCGGAAGAAGTCCGCGTCGATCTGCACGTCGTCCCACGCCAGCCAGCGCAGCGCGATCTTCGAGTGCGCCGAGTAGAACGCCTGGCCCAGCAGGTAGCCGCGCCCGTCGGTCACCCGCACCACCTCGCCGCCCTCGAGCTGCGCTTCGCCGTCGAGATCCGCGCGGTAGATCCACGGATGGCCCTCGCGCCAGCGATCGACGCCGCGGCGGGTGAGCCGGACCTCCGCGCCATCACCGGAGCCGCGAGAGGCGATGCCACCGCTCCTCCGGTCTCCGCCGCGCTCGCGGTCGGGTCCACGCCGGTGGCCCTCGCCGCGCGCTGCCGGACGCGCACCGGCCGAGGTTGCCGGCTCGCGGCGCTCCGAACGTTCCTGCGGTCCCTGACCTCTGCCGTCACCTGCGCGCCGGTCGCGCGGATCGAACGACCGACCACCGCCGCGCGGCGCTCCACCACGTCCTCCACCTCGTCCCGCGTCCGCCACGTGTGTGACCTCCTCGGCCGCTTATACTCGACCCGTGCGCTACGACCTGCTCCTACAGTCGCGTGAGCCCGGCGTCAGCTTCGACCTCGCGCGCGTCGAAGAAGCGCTCCATGCACGCAAGGTCGAGGAGCAGCCGGACGGCTCGCGGAGGTGGCGCCTGACGCAGGGCTCCGTGCAGGTGGGCACGCTCCGCGAAGCCGGCGTCCCGGTCGCGCTGGAGGTTCGCATTCCCTTCAGCGACCGGCCGGACTTGCTGCGCGAGGCGCTCGCTGCCTCGGTCGAACTCGCGGAGGGGTGCGAGGTGATCGTCCACGACCCGCAGCTGCTGCGCCGGGTCACCACCGCGGACGAAGCGGCGATCGAGGCCCAGTACCTCCGCACCGCGCGCTGGGCCGGCGAGATGATGGGCCTGCCCGAAGCGGTGGCCGCGTCCTTCGCGCCGCCGAAGGAGGGCCTCTCCACCGAGACGAAGCTGCTGCTCGGGCTCGGCGCGGCAGGGGTCGTCGTCTGGCTCGTCGCCGACGCGCTGCTCTTCCGCTGAAACGACTCCGGCGAGAACCGGCGAGAACGGCCGAGACCGGGCGGGGAGGAAGCCCCCCTGCCGGACGCTGCTTGATGTGCGTCGCCGCCGAACCCAGCGTTGAGGAAACGATCAACGTGGAGACGAGGACATGGCGCACATCATTGCGGAGTCGCAGTTCGACAAGCTGCCATCGGAAGAGGAGATGTCGCAGAAGGCGCGGCAGATCGACGCGTTCCTCCAGGAGCGGGGCGGGAGCTGGAAGCGCACCTATCTCGCCGAGGACGAGGGCCGCGAGCTGTGCGAGTTCGAAGCGCCGAACCCCGACATCATCCGGCAGGCGTACCAGCAGGCGGACCTTCCGCTCGATCGCGTCTACGCGGCGAAGGTGTCGGACACGCAGACGCCCGACTGGCACTGAGGCCTCAAGCGTCGGTGATGATCAGGTCGAAGGCGCGCGCGGACGTCTCGTCGAGGTAGCACGCCTCCGCGGCGTGCCACTGCCGCTCCCACGGGCCCAGCTCGCCCTCTCGCGCGAGCAGGCGTGACAGCCGCACCTCGTCCGGAACGGTCAGCAGCACCCGCAGGTCGAGCAGGTCCGCCAGCTCTGCCCGCGCGCTGTACACGCCTTCGAGCAGCACGGCGTCGCAGGGCTCGCAGCTGTGCAGCTCCGGCGAGAGCGAGCCATCGAACGCGTCCCAATCGAACGGGTGCCACTGCGCGCGCTCACCTGCACGGAGTGTCTGGAGCACCTCGCGCTGCCGCCGCCAGTCGATGCACAGCCCCGCGAGCACCTCCGGCGGCTCCGGACGCACGGTCACGCCGCCCGCGTAGAAGTCGTCGCCGTCGATCACCTGCGCCGTCAACGCGCGCGCGTTCAACTGCTCGGCGACCGCCGCCGCGAGCGTGGATTTGCCGGTGCCGCTCCGCCCATCGATCGCGACGATCAAAGGACGTTGCTCGCCCAGTGACCGCAGCGAGCCGAGGGCCTCGCTGATCCGCTGAGCGAGCGCCGCAACGGCCAGGCTCATCGCGCGTCCCGGGTGACCCGCCAGCAGCGGTGGATGTCGGTGCGGTGGAAGTCCGGCGGCAGGCTCTTCGGGGTGAGCTCTTCGAAGTGCAGGTCGCGGAGCTGATCCGCCTTGAGCTCGAAGCCCTGGTAGTTGTTCGAGAAGTAGAGGACGCCGCCCTCCGCGAGCAGCGCTGCGGTCTGTCGCAACAGCCGAACCTGGTCGCGCTGCACGTCGAAGCTGCCCTTCATGCGCTTGGAGGTGGAGAACGACGGCGGGTCGAGCACCACCAGATCCCACGGCTCGAGCAGCCCCGCCTTCACGCGTTCGGACGCCTCCTCCAGCCACTCGAGCACGTCCGCGCGCACCAGCGTGTGCTGCGGACCTCCGAGTCCATTGAGATCGAGGTTCCGCTCCGCCCAGTCGAGGTACGTGTTCGAGAGATCGACGCTGGTGGTGCTCGCCGCGCCGCCCGCCGCCGCATGGACGGTGAACGCGCCGGTGTAGGCGAAGAGGTTGAGGAAGTGCCGGCCCTTCGCCTCGCTCCGAACGCGCGCGCGGGTGACGCGGTGATCGAGAAAGAGCCCGGTGTCGAGGTGCCCGGCGAGATCGACCTCGAAGAGCAGCCCGTGCTCGCGGACGACGAAGGGATCCGGCTGACCGAAGGACTCGTACTGCTCCTTGCCCCAGACCTTCGGCCGCCGCGTCTTCACGAACAGCCGGTCCGGCGCGAGCTCCAGCGCATTGATCGTCGCGCGCTTCGCGTCCTCGAGCAGCCTCTCCGCCTCGCCGGTCTTCAGCGCGCGGCGGCTGGGGAACTGCGCGAGCTGCACCCGGCCGTCGTACCAGTCGATGGCGAAGGGCCACTCGGGGATGTCGCGGTCGTAGACGCGCCAGGCGGTGAGGTCCTCGGCCTTCGCCCACCTGCGCAGGTGCTTCACGTTCTTGCGCAGGCGGTTTTCGAGAGCAGACGGGTCAGGCATGGGCGGGCCCTCCATAACGCCAAAGGACACGCACGTCCTGCGTGGCCGTTCGCCTGCGCCGCGCAAAGGCTGCGCCTCCACGAGCCACAGCGGGCGGGGCAGCGGGACCGTCACGAGGAGTCGAGCCACGGGCACGGCAAATGCTCAGCAGGGCGGTGCGCTGAGAATGACTCGCAAAATCGGCCGGGTGGTTCTCGGCCGCAACGAGCCCCCGATGGAAGGCAGGTCCCCGTGCAACAGGCAGTGAGCGTCCGACCCGAAGTGACGCAGGCCCCTCGTCCGGTGCCTCCGGCGCAGCCGCGCGTGGTGCTGGTGGGGGCGCCGAACGTGGGCAAGAGCGCGCTCTTCAACGCGCTGACCGGCACCTACGTGGTGGTGTCGAACTACCCGGGCACCACGGTGGACGTCTCGCGCGGAAAGCTCTCCGGCAACGAGGCCGGCGCCGCGCTGGGCATCGAGGTCATCGACACGCCGGGCATGTACAGCCTGCTGCCGGTCACCGAAGAGGAGCGGCTCACGCAGCGCATCCTCCTCTTCGAGAAGCCCGACGTGATCGTCCACGTGGTCGATGCGAAGGCGCTGGAGCGGATGCTGCCCCTCACGTTGCGACTGCGCGCACTGGGACGTCCGCTGCTGCTCGTGGTGAACATGATGGACGAGGCGAAGCGGCACGGCCTCACCGTCGATCTCGAGGCGCTGCGCGAGGCGCTCGGCATTCCGGTGGTCGAGGCGGTGGCGGTGGAGGGGAAGGGCATCGACGAGGTGCGCCGCGCGATCGGCGACGCGCTGCAGTCGCCGCCCGATCCCGACGAGCCGCTTCATCCCCACGCCCGAGGTGGCCGCGCGTGGGAGGCGGCCGTGCAGAGCGTCAGCCGCGAGCTCGGCGAACACGGTCCGTCGATCGCGCGTGAGACCGCGTCGCTGCTGCTCGAGGGGGACACGTCGCTCGAGGCGCTGGTGCCCACCGCGGCCGCGCGCCGTGCTCAGAGCGCCCGTTCGGCCCTGTGCGAGAGCGGCGAGGATCCGGCCTTCACCGTGGCGAGGCACGACCACCAGGTGGCGCGCGCGATCGTGCTCGGCGCGGTGCGCAGGGACGCGTCGAAGGCGAGCGGCTGGGCCGACCGGCTGGGCACGCTGCTGGTGAATCCGTGGACGGGGATCCCCGCGCTGCTGCTCGTCCTCTACTTCGGGCTCTACCAGTTCGTCGGCGTGTTCGGCGCCGGGACGCTGGTGGACGTGATCGAGAACGACCTCTTCGGCGCGCACCTCAACCCGTGGGTGGACGCGAAGCTGCTCGCGCTGCTGCCGGGCGAGAGCGGCTGGATGTACTGGACGCGCGAGCTGTTCGGCGGCGACTACGGCGTGGTCACGCTCGGCATCACCTACGCGGTGGCGATCGTGCTGCCCATCGTCTCGCTGTTCTTCCTCTTCTTCTCGGTGCTCGAGGACAGCGGCTACTTCCCGCGGCTGGCGATGCTCGTGGACCGCGTGTTCAAGCGCATCGGCCTCAACGGGCGCGCGGTCATCCCGGTGGTGCTCGGGTTTGCCTGCGACACCATGGCCACGCTGGTGACGCGGGTGCAGGAGACGAAGCGCGAGCGCGTCATCACCACCTTCCTCCTCGCGCTGGCGGTGCCCTGTTCCGCGCAGTACGGCGTGATGGCGGCGATCCTCGCGGGCCGCGGCGGCGGTGCGATGGGCGGGGCGATGTCGTGGGCGTTCCTCGTGTGGGCGGGGATGATCGCGCTGATCTTCCTCCTCGCCGGGCGCATCGCGTCGAAGGCGGTGCCGGGGACCGCGCCGTCCTTCTACATGGAGCTCCCGCCGATGCGCCTGCCGCGTCCGGGCGCCGTGCTGGTGAAGACCCTCTCGCGCATGAAGTGGTACTTCATGGAGATCCTCCCGCTCTTCGTCGTGGCCTCGCTGCTCATCTGGGCGGGGCGACTGACGGGCGTGTTCGGCTGGCTGACCTCGTCGCTGGTGCCGGTGGTGCGCGCGCTGGGCCTGCCGGACTCGACGAGCGAGATCTTCCTCTACGGCTTCTTCCGGCGCGACTTCGGCGCAGCCGGGCTCTACGACCTCTCCGAGGGCGGCGCGCTGACCACCGGCCAGGTGCTCGTCGCCTCCGTGGCGCTGACGCTGTTCATGCCGTGCGTGGCGCAGGTGCTGGTGATGGCCCGCGAGCGCGGCGCGAAGACGACGGCGGCCATCGCGGCGGTGGTGATCGCCACCGCGTTCGGCGTCGGGTTCCTCGTGCGGCAGGGGCTCGAGCTGGTGGGGATGATGTCATGACCACCTGTGGCTACTGCGGCCGCGCCTTCGCGAGGGACACCGCGCCGGCTGCCTGTGCCTCGTGTCCGATGAAGGCGGGCGCGTGCGGCAACGTGCGCTGTCCGCACTGCGGTTGGGAGACGCCGGAGGAGCCGGCGTTCGTTCGCAGGCTGCGCACGCTTTTCGGGAGGAAACATGCAGAGCAGGCTTGAGGTGCCGCTGACGAAGATCGCCGAAGGTCAGGGCTGTGAGGTCGTGCGGCTAGAGCCCGGCAGCGCCGAGCGGCTGCGGCGACTGCTCGCGCTGGGCCTCGTGCCGGGCGCGCCGGTGAAGGTCACGCGGAAGTGGCCCGCCATCGTGTTCAAGATGGGCTTCGCCGAGTTCGCGCTGGATGGCGAGCTGGCCGGCGCGGTGATCGTCGCGGCGAGGTAGGGCGGCCTCAGCCGTAGCCCATGTCCCTATCGACTGCTGGAGGACTCACCGCCCGCGGGTCGCTGGCACTGGCCCGAGGTTGGCGCTTGGCTCTCGTTCGTGGCCTCCACTCCCAGGAACGGCGACGGGACCGCGGCGCCGTTGGTCCCTCCGAAGCCCACCTTGCCGAAGCTCCGGGACGCGGCCGCTGACTGCAAGGCGTGTGACCTCTGGGAGCGCGGCACGCAGACGGTCTTCGGCGAAGGAGAGGCGAAGGCGCGGGTCGTCTTCGTCGGCGAACAACCGGGCGACAAGGAGGACCTCGCGGGAAGGCCCTTCGTCGGGCCGGCGGGCGCGCTGTTCGACAAGTGCCTCGTGGAGGCCGGCATCGATCGAACGCTGGTGTACGTGACGAACGTGGTGAAGCACTTCAAGTGGGAGCCCGCGGAGACCGGCAAGCGGCGCATCCACGCGAAGCCGAACCAGAAGGAGATCAAGGCCTGCCGGCCTTGGCTGGACGCGGAGATCTCGGTGCTGAGGCCGGACGCGATCGTCTGCCTCGGCGCGACGGCGGGTCAGGCGCTGCTGGGCAAAGGGTTCCGGGTGACGAAGCAGCGCGGCGATTGGATCCGCGACTCTCCGCTGGCGCCGTGCGTGATGGGGACGATCCACCCTTCGGCGATCCTGCGCGCGCCGGACGACGAGTCGCGGCGTGCGGAGACGGAGCGCTTCATCGAGGACCTGCGCAAGGTGGCGCGGGTGCTGCGCTCGTGACGGTAGCGGTTGCGCGCCGTTCTTCGTAGGGTCCGCGCCGACATGCGCTTCGACACGCTCGCCATCCACGCAGGACAGGAGCCGGATCCCACGACCGGCGCGATCATGACCCCGGTGTATCTGACCTCGACCTACGTGCAGGCCGGCCCCGGCAAGCACAAGGGCTTCGAGTACAGCCGCACCCACAACCCCACCCGCAACGCGCTGCAGGATTGTCTCGCCGCGCTCGAGGGCGCGAAGCACGGGTTCGCGTTCGCCTCCGGCCTCGCCGCGAGCGACATGCTCATGCACCTGCTCGAGGCGGGCGATCACGTGGTGGTCTCCGACGACGTGTACGGCGGCACCTTCCGCATCTTCGACAAGGTCTTCCGCCGCTCGGGGCTGACGTTCTCCTGGGTGGACATGACCGACCCGCGCAACGTGGAGAAGGCGATCACCGACAAGACGAAGTTCATCTGGGTCGAGACGCCGACGAACCCGATGCTCAAGCTCGTCGACCTCGCGAAGATCGCGGAGATCGGCAAGGCGCGCGGGATCAAGACGATCTGCGACAACACCTTCATGACCCCGTACTTCCAGCGCCCGCTGGATCTGGGGATCGACATCGTCACGCACTCCACGACGAAGTACCTCAACGGTCACTCCGACTGCGTGGGCGGCTTCGTCTGCACGAACGACAGCGCGCTCGCGGAGCGGATGGCGTTCCACCAGAACGCGGTGGGCGGCGTGTCCGGCGCGTTCGACTCGTTCCTCGTGCTGCGCGGCGTGAAGACGCTGCACGTGCGCATGCAGCGCCACGCGGAGAACGCGCAGAAGATCGCCGAGTGGCTGGAGAAGCACGCGAAGGTGGAGAAGGTCATCTACCCGGGCCTCTCTTCGCACCCGCAGCACGAGCTGGCGCGGAAGCAGATGAAGGGCTTCGGCGGGATGATCTCCTTCGTGATCAAGGGCGGCCTCGAGCCGGCGCGCCGCTTCCTCGAGACGACGAAGGTGTTCGCGTGCGCCGAGTCGCTCGGCGGCGTGGAGTCGCTCATCGAGCACCCGGCGATCATGACCCACGCCTCGGTGCCGAAGGAGACGCGCGACGTGCTCGGCATCAACGATGGCCTCATCCGGCTGTCGGTGGGCATCGAGGACGTCCAGGATCTGATCGACGATCTCACCCGCGCGTTCGACGCGGCATAGGAGGGGCCATGGCGCAGAAGGCGAAGAAGGGCGCGGCGAAGAAGTCGGGTGGCGTGAAGGCCGCGGCGAAGAAGGCCGTGGCCCGCGCGGCGCAGAAGGTGAAGGGCGTCGCGAAGAAGGTGGGCGCGAAGAAGAAGGAGTCTCCCGCGAAGGCGCCGGCGAAGAAGGGCGCCGCTTCGCCGAAGCGTGTCGGCGCAGGCGCGAAGAAGACGGTGAGCGCGCCGGTCACGACGAAGCGGACCGCGAAGAAGGCCACCGGTTACGCGGCCGGTGATGCGTCCACGCTGCCCGGTCCGCACGACACGCACGCGGGAACGCCGGCAGCCATGGCGCGGTCGGGGAAGCCGCCTCGCCGCGTGAGCGCGAGGCTGTCGGGCGCGACGGTGGACGACTACATCGCCAGCGCGCCGGTGCCGCACAAGGCGGTGCTCGCGGAGCTGCGGCAGGTGGTGATGACCGCGTGCCCGGAGACCGAGGTCAGCATCAAGTGGGGCCAGCCGGTCTTCGAGTGCAACGGACCGTTCGCCTGGATGAAGGCGTTCCCCCGCTACGTGAGCCTCGGCTTCTGGCGCGGCGCCGAGCTGCCCGATCCGGACGGCGTGCTGAAGGGCAGCGGCTCGCGGATGCGCCACGTGAAGATCACCGAGCCGCAGCACGTGCCGGTGGCGAAGATCGACGCGCTGGTCCGCGCGGCGGTGAAGCTGAACCGCGAGAAGGGCGATCCCTCGAAGGGGATGAAGCCGTAGCGCGGCTTCGTCCGGTCTGACCGGTTGCGCAGGGCCTTCGGGTCGTGCGCAACGGCGCGGATGGTTCGTAGCCGCCCTCGCTCCCCGCTCGCACGTCGGCGAAGGGCAGAGACTGCCGGGATCCTTCGAGTCTCACGCGCGAGAGCCCATCGCTCGGCTGCGTGCGGCGGGGCTGCCCGATGGGTTTCTCGACGAAGAGCAGGAGGCCGCGCTGCGACGCTTCGATGAAGGAGCGGCGTCGTTCTCGGAGCTGCCGCCTCCCTGGTCCGACCTCCACCATCGCCATCGCGAGGACGTGCTGGAAGTCCTCCGTGCGAGCCGCGCCTCAGACTCCGCGAGCCCTCGCATGTCCGTGTTCGAGGTCTTCTCGGACGGAGAGCCGGAAGTGAGCCCGATCTGGGTGGCGCGGGTCTTCCGGCTCGCCGCCTGGCGAATCCAGGAGGAGCGCCTCGAGGGGCGAACCGGCGTAGCGCTTGGCGCGTGCGCCGATGCGATCGCGAGCGCGAGCGACCTCGGGCGGCAAAGCCTCATCGGTTCGATGATCGGGACGGGGCTCATCGACGCAGGTGCTCGCCCGTGCGCCGCGGCTGTGGAGAGCGGTTCTGCGGCAGAGCGACGGATGTTCGAGGAGTCCGCTCGCGTTGCGCGCAAGAAGTGGCCGGCGTTCGGAAGGATCCTCGAGAAGGAGCGCCTCTTCCTCCAGTTGGGGTTCTTCGGAAGCCGCGTGTCGGAGCGAGCACGGGCGCGTCTTCCACCAGAAGCCGGTTCGTTGCTGCGTCGGGACAAGGACCTGCCTCCGCCGTTCGAGCGCACCAGCATGCAGGCCGTCCGTTGCGCGGTCTTTGGCGGCTACGCGTACCGGCGCTACGTCGAGCAGTACGGCCAGTTGATCGATGCGGCGGCGCTCCCGCCGCGCGAAGCGGCGCAGAAGTACGACGAGCTTCACGAGATGGTGGAGCTGGCCGACGTCCTCACCGCCAACCACGAGGTCTTCGGCGAGTGGAAGACCATGTGGGCGCCGTTTCATGCCCGTGTGCTGCAGGGCGAGGCGATGCTGGATGGGCTCATCGCGCTGGCGGAAGCGGTCTCGGTCAAGGAGCAGGGCGGCACGTGGCCGGTCTCCTGGGACTTCCTCCAGTCGGCTCCGAATGCGCACCCGGTGCGGTGCCCGAACACGGGGAGCGTCCTTCCGCTGGCCGAGGAGGGGACGGGCGCATGGCTCGTCATCCCCGCGAGCGATGGCAGGGAAGACTCGCGACCGGTCGCCATGGGGCGGATGTAGCGGACGAGCGGGATCACCCGACGCTGAAGAGAGCTTCTCGCGCGCGGAGCAGGAGACGTCCGCTGCGTGCGGCGCTCATGACTTCGATTTGGCGAGCGCCGCCTCTGCCGCGTTCACCGCCGCGTCGAGTCCATCGAGGATCGGCACACTGACGGACTCGGGGAAGCTCGCGGGCAGCCGGTCCTCCACCTTGCGCAGCGCGGCGGGGGCACGCGCGAGCACGGACTCGAGCACGGCGCGTCCAGCCCCGGGGAGTCCGCAACGCCGGCCGGTCTCGAGCCAGTGATCGACGTGGATCTCCTTCCACCGGTAGTGGCGGTTCTTGCCCAGGACCGCCATCGCCATCTTCACCTTCTGGCGCGAGAGCTGGTTCTGCCTGCGTCCGAGGAACGGGTACGCGGAGAGCACGTCGTAGCGCGGGGTGAGGTGGAAGCGCCCTTCCGGCTCGATGAACACGCTGAAGTTCTTCGCGTGCCCGTCGATGGCGCAGAGCAGCCAGAAGAGGAACTGCGTCCGGAAGAAGTCCTCCCGGTCGGCCGCGGCGCGCGAGGAGCCATGCAGCACCTCCATGAGCTGCACGATGCCGGGTCCTCCCTGACTCTCGTACTTCCTCGCCGGCGGCGTCCGCGTCGCCTGACACAGGTCCTCCTGCGGCCGGCGGATGATCCAGGTGCCGTCGGAGGAGAGGGCGCGGTCGAACCGCTCGACCACGAGCGCCTTCTGCTCGGCGAAGGTTCGGATTTCGCAGCGCGCGCAGGGGATGTCGAACGCCGAGAGGATCTGCGCGCAGAGCCATTCGTTCTCCACCGAGGTGGAGAGGTCCGGTGACGCCGAGTCGTGCGCCTGCATCGGCAGCTTGAAGATGTGCGTGGTGGGCGTGGTGCCCTCGGGGATCCACCAGGCGCCCTCGTGGCGGAGGAGCGCGGTCTTCTCCTGGGCGCCGGCGAGCGAGAGCCGGAAGTCGTCCCCGTCTCGCGATCCCATCGACGGCGTGCGCACGCGCGCGAGGACCTGGCCAATCGCAGATGGCGTGAGGCGGTGTCCGCGGATGAGGCGCACGTCCGGCGGCTCCGCCTCCTCCGGCAGCAGCTGCACCGCGCCCACGCAGTCGCGGCCCACCTCCTCGAGGAGATCGAACGCATCGCTGGTGCGGGTGCCGAACCTCGTCATCATCCTTCGGCGGATGTCGTCGCTGTCGGGCAGGAGGTTGTCGAACCAGGGCTGCACCACCTCGGTGCGGTAGGGGGCGTCCGACGGGCGCAGCGGCATCGAGAGCGACAGCGGCCGGCGCAGCGGCGAGGCGAGCCACTCGGGCGCGTAGTGGAAGAGCTGCTCGCCGCGGCGGAGCGTCCACGTGCCCACGCGCTCGCCGTTCATCCACACCGCGAGGCTTCGCGTGCCCGACGGACGGCTCATCGCTACCACTCCGCCTTCGCACCGGGAGGCGCGTCACCCGCCTGCAGCCGCAGCTCCGCCTGCAGCGCTCCGAGGAGCTGGAACAGCCGCGCCACCGTCAGGCGGTGCGGGTGCGTCTCGGCCAGCGAGATCGCCTTCTGCGGCAGCCCGAGCCGGCCAGCGAGCTCCGCCTGCGTCAGGCCCTGATCCTTGCGGAAGCCGCGGAGGATCTCGCCGAGCTGGACGGGCGTCTTCACCACGTACGATGTGGGCATTTATCCTCCGGCAGGGATGAAACGAAAGTATCCCCCAGCAAGGATAAATGCAAAGTATCCCTAAATTGGGATAACGGTCGTCTATCCCCGTCGCGGGATAAGGGCTCAACTCTCTACGTGACTGGCGCCCACTCGGCGAGCCCGCGCTGGATGCGGGTGGTCTCGAGCGACTCGACCATCACGTCGAAGAGCTCGTCGAAGAATGCGCTCCGCTCCGTCAATTGCCGCCCGAGCTGACCCGAGGCCTCGCGGAGGAAGCGTGCCGGTGCCGCCTCCAGCGTCAATGTCCACGCCTCGGCGAAGGAGTCCCGACGCCCACGGACGAGCGCCCGAGAGGGCAGGTCGTCACGCTTCTGCTGGTTCTCGGACCGGTGTGCCGGCACGAGGTTCCACAGGTCGTTGTTGTGCCAGAGCGACCAGGGGATGACGTGGTCCACCTCGAGCTCTCGCGGCGACTGCAGTGGCCGGTCCGACCAGACGCTGCGCAGCGCAGTGCCGCGCTCCTGATGCCGCAGGTAGATGTCCCTCGCCTGCGCGTCCCGCTCCGCTTCCGGCCGGTACAAGAGCCGCTCCAGCACCGCGGCCTCGCCCACCGCGCCACCCGACAGGCGGGAGGTCAGCTCCGCCCAGCGCAGCAGGATGGCGGGCTCGATCCAGTGGCTGAGCAGCGAGAGCTCGCGCCAGATGGGAGCGGGCACCAGGACGACGACGCCGTCCGCGCCCTTGCGCTTCTCCTGCGAGAACACGCGACCCTTCACGCCGCCCGCGTACGTCACCGGGCCGGCGAGAATCGCGTGGGTGATGCGCTGGAGCGCCGCTTCGTAGCGGCGAAGGACCTCTCCTCCGAGTCCTCCACGAAGCGACTGTTCGAGCTGCCCCAGGCCTCCGGGAAAGTGCGCGCGCAGCTCCTCCAGCGCGGCCGTGAACGCGAGCGAGTGACGGCGCTTCGCCGCCTCGCCCGACATCTGCGGAAAGAACGCCGAACCGTTCGGATCGCAGAGCGGCCAGTAGTAGCGGAGCCAGCGTTCGGCGATCGCGCGGGCGGGCACCTCCACCTGTCCGTCTGCGCGCCACCGCACGCGGTGGGCCTGCGTCATCGCGATCTCGGCCAGCGCGCGCAGCAGGGCCAGCTTGTACGTCGCCACCTTCCGCTCGCCCGCGCCCATGATCGACGCGATGCGGTCGATGCCTCGGGTGCCGCTCGTCGCGCCGCGCTCGAAGAGCAGCGTGATCCACCGCACGCCCGGACGCCCGAGCGCGTCCCCGTCCTCCCAGCGCGCGAGCGAGGTGAAGCCCACGCGCTCGAAGAGGAGCTGGAGCTCGTCGGCGGTGACCTCGGTGAAGAGGCGCTTCAACGGATCTCGCTGCGCACCATCCAGCCCCGAGCGGCCCGGCGCCGGAATGGACACCAGCGCGCGCCCACCGGGCCGCAGCACGTCACGCAGGTCCAGCACCGCATCGAAGAGGCGGTTGCGCGGAATGTGCTGCAGCACCGCCGAGCACAGCACGCCGTCGTGCTGGCCCAACGCGGAGGAGGGAAGTCCCGGCAACAGCCCCGGCTTCATCCGATCCGCCACGCCGGGGAAGATCGTGCCCGAGGCCATCCGCAGCGCGTCCACCGGCTCCACGCCCCACGCATCGAAGCGCGCACGGAGCAGGGCTGCGACCTCGCGACCCGTGCCCGCTCCCACGTCGAGGATCCTTGGCGGCGCGCCCAGCCCGGCGAACGCGACGTCGAAGTACCGCGCGAGCGGGCTCTCCACCGACGCATCCCGCGCGATGAAGTCCGCGGCGTGTCTCGCGTAGGCGTTCAGCGTCTCGTCATCCACCGTCGCCGAGCGTAGACGCCCGACCGCACCCGCGCGAGGTGTCACACGCCGCGCACCGGCCTCACACCTCCACCAGCGTTCCCGCGAGGCACTCGGGGCAGTAGGGCTGCTCGGTTTCCACCCGCCCGCACACGCGGCACTTCATCGGTCTCTTCGCGGCGGCACGCCGGCGCTCTTCGGCGGCGAGCAGATCGTCTTCACCGTCCGGTCCTCCATCCGGCTCGCCCGGCTTCTCGGGCTTCATCCACCGCTTCTGCTTCGCGAGCTCCTCTCGATACTCGTTGTGATCGAAGAGCCACTTCAGCGAGCGCACGATGGACATGACGCGGCCACCGTAACCACCTCGCGCGCTGCGACAAGGCGGGGACGCGAAGCAAGCGTCTCGCGTTCCGACCGCGGGGCAATTTTGACCCGGCAGCGCTCGCTGCGCTATTCCAGTCGCCTCCTCAACAACAACATCAACCACGCGGCAGCGAGAGGTGAACGGATGGCACGGAAGGTCATCGGCGGTCTCATCCAGTGCTCGAACCCCATCAACGACGCGAACGCGCCGATTGAGGTCATCCGCGAGGCGATGTTCGAGAAGCACCTCCCGCTGATCGAAGAGGCCGGCAAGCAGGGGGTTCAGATCCTCGGGCTGCAGGAGATCTTCAACGGCCCCTACTTCTGTCCGTCGCAGGAGACGAAGTGGCACGACATCGCTGAGGAGGTGCCGGGCCCCACGGTCACCAAGCTCAGCGCGTACGCGAAGAAGTACCAGATGGCGATGGTGGTGCCGCTCTACGAGCGCGCGATGCCGGGCGTCTATTACAACACCGCCGCGGTCATCGACGCGGACGGCAGCTACCTCGGCAAGTACCGCAAGAACCACATCCCGCAGACGAACGGCTTCTGGGAGAAGTTCTTCTTCAAGCCGGGCAACCTCGGCTACCCCACCTTCCAGACGCGCTACGCGAAGATCGGCGTGTACATCTGCTACGACCGCCACTTCCCCGAGGGCGCGAGACTGCTCGGCCTCAACGGCGCGGAGATCGTCTTCAACCCCAGCGCGACGGTGGCGGGGCTCTCTCAGTACCTCTGGAAGCTCGAGCAGCCGGCGCACGCGGTGGCCAACGGCTACTACGTCGCGGCCTCCAACCGCGTCGGCACCGAGGCGCCCTGGAACATCGGCCGCTTCTACGGCTCGTCGTACTTCGTCGATCCGCGCGGCAAGTTCATCGCCGAGGCGAGCGAGGAGAAGGACGAGCTCATCTCCGCCGAGCTGGACCTCGACGTGATCGAAGAGGTCCGTCGCACCTGGCAGTTCTACCGGGACCGCAGGCCGGAGACGTACGACGACATGGTCCGGCAGCTCCCGTAGCCGTTCACCCGAGAGGCGCTCACGACCATGGCGAACAAGAAGACCCTGCTGATCAAGAACGGCACCATCGTCACCGCGACGGACAAGTACACCGGCGACATCTACGTCGAGGGCGAGATCATCAAGCTCATCGGCACCGAGTTGGACATGCCCGCGGACCGGGTGATCGACGCGAAGGGGCGCTACGTCATCCCCGGCGGCATCGACGTGCACACGCACATGGCGCTGCCCTTCGGCGGCACGGTGAGCGCGGACGACTTCGAGAGCGGTACGATCAGCGCGGCGTTCGGCGGGACGACGACGATCGTGGACTTCGCGGTGCAGGACCACGGCAAGTCGCTGCGCGAGGCGTGGGAGACCTGGATGGGCAAGGCCGAGGGCAAGGCCGCCATCGACTACGGCTTCCACATGATCATGCGCGAGTTCAACTCGTCCCTCAGCGACGAGATGGCCGCGATGTGCCGCGAGGGCGTGACGTCCTTCAAGCTCTTCATGGCGTATCCGGGCGTGTTCATGCTCGACGACGCGTCGATCTTCCGCGCGATGCAGCGGTCGGGTGAGCTCGGCGCGACGATCTGCATGCACGCCGAGAACGGCGGCGTGATCGACGTGCTCACGCAGCAGGCGCTGGCGAAGGGACACACCGCGCCGAAGTGGCACGCGCTGACGCGGCCGGCGCGCGCAGAGGCGGAGGCGACGTACCGCGCGATCTGCATGGCGGAGATCGCGGATGTGCCCGTGTACATCGTGCACCTCTCGGCGGCGGAGGCGCTGGAGAAGGTCGCCGAGGCGCGTGACCGGGGCCTCTCGGCGTTCGCGGAGACCTGTCCGCAGTACCTCTTCCTCTCCTACGACAACTACGAGGAGCCCGGGTTCGACGGCGCGAAGTACGTGATGAGCCCGCCGCTCCGCGCGAAGGAGACGCAGAAGGATCTGTGGCGCGGGCTGAAGAACAACGACCTGCAGCTCGTGGCGACCGATCACTGCCCGTTCTGCATGAAGGACCAGAAGCCGCTCGGGAAGGACGACTTCTCGAAGATCCCCAACGGCGCGCCCGGCGTGGAGACGCGCATGAGCCTGCTCTACGACGGCGGCGTCGTGGCGGGGAACATCTCGCTGAACCGCTGGGTGGAGATCACCTCCACCGCGCCGGCGAAGATCTTCGGCATGTTCCCCAAGAAGGGAACGATCGCGCCGGGCTCGGATGCGGACATGGTGATCTTCGATCCGGAGGGCTCCACCACCTGGAGCGCCGCCACGCATCACAGCCGCGCGGACTACAACCCGTATGAAGGCCGCACCACGAAGGGCTCCACCGACGTGGTCGTCTCGCGCGGCAACGTGATCGTGGATGGCGGGCTCTTCACCGGCAAGGCCGGCATGGGCCGGTTCCTTCGCCGGTCCACGCGCTAGCCCGCGCTTCACCCAATCCGATTCATCCCCCGCGCGCTGGTGACGGTGCGCGGAGGGCAGACCCTTTGTTTCCTGGAGGCACCCCTTGAGGAGAGAGGCAGACGTGGCATCCCCGATGACGTCCGAGCAGGTCCGCGCGAAGCACAAGGAGTTCATGATCCCGGCGGTCGCGAATTACTACGAGCAGCCGGTGGTGATGCACGAGGGGAAGGGGACGCGGATCCGCGACCTCGACGGGAAGGAGTACCTCGACTTCTTCGGCGGGATCCTCACCGTCAGCGTGGGCCACAACAACCCGCGCGTGAACGCGGCGGTGATGCAGCAGGTGCAGCGCCTGTCGCACGTCTCCACGCTCTATCCGACCGTGCCCATGGTGGAGCTCGCGGAGAAGCTCGTGGGCATCGCGCCGGGCAAGCTGAAGAAGGCGTTCTTCACCGCGTCCGGCACCGAGGCGGACGAGACCGCGGTGGGGCTCGCGCAGGTGCACACCGGCTGCACGGAGCTCATCGCGCTGCGGCACGGCTACAGCGGCCGGTCGATGCTCGCGCAGTCGCTGACGGCGCACTCGAACTACCGCTCGGTGCCCACGCAGATCGCCGGCATCAAGCACGGGCTGTCGCCGTACTGCTACCGCTGTCCCCTGAAGCTCGAGCCGGGCACCTGCGGCATCGCCTGCGCGAAGGACCTCGAGGAGCTGATCAAGACGACGACCACCGGCCGCATCGCCGGCATGCTCGCGGAGCCGATCCAGGGCGTGGGCGGCTTCATCACGCCGCCGAAGGAGTACTTCGAGATCGCGGCCGAGATCATCCGTAAGTACGGCGGCGTGATGATCATCGACGAGGTCCAGACGGGCTTCGGCCGCACCGGCAAGATGTGGGGCTCGGAGCAGTACGGCGTGGAGCCGGAGATCATGACCGGCGCCAAGGGCATCGCGAACGGCTACCCGCTGGCGATGACGCTCTGCACGACGGAGATCGCGAACTCGTTCAAGAGCGCGACCATCTCCACCTTCGGCGGCAACCCGGTGAGCTGCGCGGCGGCGAGCGCGGTGGTGGACGAGATCGTCGAGAACGATCTGGTGGCGAACTCGGCGGCGCGCGGCGCGGAGCTGCGGGCGGGCCTCGAGGCGCTGAAGAAGAAGTACCCGAAGACCATCGGCGACGTGCGCGGCATGGGCCTCATGCAGGCGCTGGAGCTGGTGGTGGACGAGACCACGCGAGACCGCACGCCGAACCCGCAGGCCACGGTGCGGCTCTTCGAGGAGACGAAGAAGCGCAGCCTGCTCATCGGCAAGGGCGGCCTCTACGGGAACACCATCCGCATCGCGCCGGCGCTCAACGTGACGAAGGGCGAGATCGAAGACGCGGTGAAGGTGCTCGACGAGTCCTTCGGCGCGATGGGGGTTGGATGAGAAGGCCCAGCCCTGTGACGGCGCTGCCGCCGGGGAGGCTCGAGGAACGCTTCGAGGACAAGAAGCCTCCCTACGATCAGGCGGAGGCGCTCGCAGAGGCCAACCGCTGCCTGTACTGCGTGGATGCGCCCTGCATCCAGGCCTGTCCCACCGAGATCGACATCCCCACGTTCATCCGGAAGATCGCCACCGGGAACGTGAAGGGCGCGGCGAGGACCATCCTCTCCGCGAACATCCTCGGTGCCACGTGCGCGCAGGCCTGCCCGGTGGAGGTCCTCTGCGCGGGCTCGTGCGTGTACAACCAGTGGGAGCGCGAGCCGATCCAGATCGGCAGGCTGCAGCGCTACGCGGTGGAGACCACGCTGGGGAAGTCTCCGCGCCTCTTCGAGCCGAAGCCTTCGACCGGGAAGCGGATCGCGCTCATCGGCTCGGGGCCGGCGTCGATTGCGGCGGCGGGGATGCTCGCGCTCGAAGGACACAGCTGCACGATCTTCGAGCGGAAGCTCATCCCCGGCGGGCTCAACACGCTGGGGATCGCGCCGTACAAGATGAAGGGCGAGGACGCGCTGCGGGAGATCGAGTGGATCCTCCAGCTCGCGCCCGGTCGCATCGAGCTGCGCACGGGCGTGGAGATCGTGGCGGGTGGTGACGCGACGCTGCTGCCCACGCAGGTCAGTGCGGCAACGCTGCTCCGCGAGTACGACGGCGTGTTCCTCGGGCTGGGGCTCGGTGCGGATTCGGCGCTCGGGATCCCCGGTGAAGAGGGACCGGGCGTGTGGGGCGCGACGGAGCTCATCGAGCGCATCAAGGCGCAGCCGGGGTTGACGCTCGGCGCGGCGAAGCGGGCGATCGTGATCGGCGGTGGCAACACGGCCATCGACATCGCGCACGAGCTCGCGGTGCTGGGCGTGCAGGTGGACATGGTGTACCGCCGCGGCGAGAGCGACATGAGCGGCTATGCCCATGAGCTCGAGGCCGCGCGGCGCGACGGCGTCCGCTTCGTGGAGAACCGCGCGCCGGTGTCGGTGGAGCGCGAGTCGGGTCGCGTGACAGGCGTGCGCTTCGCTGTCACCGAGAGCGGCAAGCCGGTCGCAGGCCAGGAGGAGACGCTGTCCGCGGACCTCGTGGTGGTGGCGATTGGCCAGAACCGCGCGACGCAGGTGGCGCTCGCGTTCCCGGGCGTGCAGCTCGACGCGAAGGGCAGGGTCGTCGTGGACAAGAGCACGCACCGCACCGGCAACGCGAAGGTCTGGAGCGGCGGCGACTGCGTCAACGGCGGCAAGGAGGTCGTCAACGCCGCGGCGGAGGCGAAGGTCGCCGTGGCGGACATGAACCGGCAGCTCGGCAACGGCAACGGCAACGGCAACGGGATCGGGAGCAACTAGCCATGGCGGATCTGTCGATCGACTTCTGCGGCATCAAGAGCCCGAACCCGTTCTGGCTGGCCTCCGCGCCGCCCACGAACACCGGCGACCAGATCATGCGCGCGTTCGACGCGGGCTGGGGTGGCGCGGTCTGGAAGACGCTGGGCAACCCGATCCAGAACGTGTCGTCGCGCTTCGGCGGCATCGACTACGGCGGCATGAAGCTGATGGGGCTCAACAACATCGAGCTCATCACCGACCGGCCGCTGGAGGTGAACCTCCGGGAGATCCGCGAGGTGAAGCGCCGCTACCCGAAGCACACCGTCATCGCCTCGCTGATGGTGGAGACGAAGGAGGAGTGGGCGGAGATCATCCGCAAGGCCGAGGACGCCGGCGCGGACGGGCTCGAGCTCAACTTCGGTTGTCCCCACGGCATGTGCGAGCGCGGCATGGGCAGCGCGGTCGGCTCGGAGCCGAAGGTGCTCGAGGAGATCGTGCGCTGGGTGATGGAGTACGCGCAGACCCCGGTGATCGTGAAGCTCACGCCGAACGTGGGCGACATCACCGAGGCCGGCGAGGCCGCGTTCCGCAGCGGCGCACCGGCCATCTCGCTCATCAACACGATCAAGTCGATCATGGGCGTGGACCTCGACAACATGGTCCCGTTCCCGAAGGTGGGCAACGCGTCCTCCAACGGCGGCTACTGCGGCCCGGCGGTGAAGCCCATCGCGCTGCACCTCATGTCGCAGCTCACGAGGCACCCCGACTGCCGCAAGCTGACGTACTCGGGCATCGGCGGGATCTCGAACTGGCGGGATGCGGCGGAGTTCATCGCGCTCGGGGCAACCTCGGTGCAGGTGTGCACCGCGGTGATGCACTACGGGTACCGGATCGTGGAGGACATGATCGAGGGCCTCTCCGACTTCCTCGACGAGAAGGGGATGAAGTCGGTCAGCGAGCTGCGTGGCCTCGCGGTGCCGCAGTACAAGGAGTGGGGCGATCTCGATCTCTCCTTCCGCGTCGTCGCCGACATCGACGAGCAGAAGTGCATCGGGTGCCAGCTCTGCTACGCGGCCTGCATGGATGGCGCGCACCAGTGCATCCACATCCCCGGTCGCACCGAGGCGGAGTCTCGCGCGGCCGGTCACGTGTACATGCCGAAGGAGATCCCCAACCGCGTCGTCACCGCGAAGGCCGGCACCCCCGGCGCGCGCGTGCCGTACGTGGACACCGACGAGTGCATCGGCTGCAACCTGTGTCAGCTCGTGTGTCCGGTGCCGGGGACGATCTCCATGAAGGAGCTGCGCACCGGCGCCGCGCCGGAGACGTGGAATGACCGCGTGCAGAAGGGGACTGACTTCATCCCCGGCGGGCTCGAGGCCACGAAGAAGGCGCGGATGAAGACGAGGTAGCAGCGCCACGACAAGACGCCACGCGCACCCGGGGGACCACGGCATGTCGCTGATCAACGAGGATCTCGCACCGACCCGCCCGGAGGCGCGCACCTGGCGCACGGGACACTACGTGGCGCTGTGGGTGGGGATGGCGGTCTGCATCCCCACCTACATGATGGCCTCGTCGCTGATCGATCAGGGCATGTCGTGGTGGCAGGCGCTGCTCTGCATCGGCCTCGGCAACGTGGTCGTGCTGGTGCCCATCGTGCTCAACGCGCACGCGGGCACGAAGTACGGCATCCCGTTCCCCGTACTTCTCCGCGCGTCGTTCGGCGTGCTCGGAGCGAACATCCCGGCAGTGCTGCGCGCGCTGGTGGCGTGCGGCTGGTTCGGGATCCAGACCTGGTTCGGCGGGCTCGCGCTGTGGCAGCTCACGCTCGCCATGGCGCCGGGCCTCGCGGAGACGCTGGCCAGTGATGGCTTCAAGGCGGCCATCGGCATCCAGCCCGGCGAGCTTCTCGGCTTCGCGATCTTCTGGCTGGTCAACCTCTGGTTCATTCTCCGCGGCACCGAGAGCATCAAGTTCCTCGAGCTGTGGGCGGCGCCGTTCCTCATCCTCGTGGGCCTCGCGTTGCTCACGTGGGCGGTGGTGAAGGCGGACGGCTTCGGGCCGATGCTCGAGCGCGCCTCGACGATCCCGGAGGGCAGGTTCCTCTCCGTCTTCGTCCCCGGCCTCACCGCGATGGTCGGCTTCTGGGCCACGCTCTCGCTGAACATCCCGGACTTCACCCGCTTCGCGAGGTCGCAGCGCGATCAGATGGTCGGGCAGGCGCTGGGACTTCCGGGGACGATGATCCTCTTCTCCTTCATCGGCGTGGCGGTGACGTCAGCGACGCAGGTCATCTTCGGTGAGGCGATCTGGGATCCGGTGACGCTGCTCGGTCGCGTTGGCGGGCCGCTGGTCACGCTGCTGGCGATGCTCGCGCTCTCGGTCGCCACGCTGTCCACGAACCTCGCGGCGAACGTGGTCTCTCCCGCGAACGACTTCGCGAACCTCGCGCCCGCGCACATCACCTTCAAGATGGGTGGCGTCATCACCGCGGTGATCGGCGCATTCATCCTGCCGTGGAAGCTGATCGAGTCCTCCGGCGGCTACATCTTCACGTGGCTCATCGGCTACTCGGCGCTGCTCGGCCCGGTGGGCGGGATCATGATCGTGGACTACTACTTCCTGCGCCGCCGCACGCTGATGGTGGAGGACCTCTACAAGCGCGGCGGGCTCTACGAGTACGCGCGCGGCGTGAACCCCGTCGCGCTCGTGGCGCTCATGGTCGCGGTCTCGCTGAACCTGCCCGGCTTCGTTGCCACCGCGTTCCCACAGAGTGCGGCTGCCGCTGCGGTGCCGGAGTTCATGCGCACCTGGTACACCTATGCGTGGTTCAACGGGTTCCTCGTCGCAGGGACCGTTTACACCGCGCTCACGCTCCTTCTCTCGCCGAGGCCGAGGTCGAAGCTCGCGGCCTGAGCGGTCGTCAGGCGACTGCAGTACCGCGCGTCGTCACCGCCTCGTCCGGGCCAGCGTCAGCACGAAGAAATGAAGAGGCCCCGCCCTGCTCCGGAGGCCGGAGAGCAAGGCGGGGCCAGGGACCTTCGTGACCTGCGCTCAGTGAGACCGGCTCACTTCACCTTCTGCTGCGGCGCCATCCGGGCGGGGACCGGCGCGGCCACGCCACCGGCGCCGATGGTGCGGATCTCGTCGGACTGGGACTCGGAGCCGCCGACCGGCGAGAGGGACCAGCCCGTCTTCAGACCGATGACGAACCAGGTGATGAGGCCCATGCCGACCGCGAAGAGCGTGTCGCCCGGCGCGCGGAGCCAGCGCAGCGTGTCCATCAGCGGCGTCTGGAGGAACTCGGCGCTGCGCGCGAACCAGGTGCCGTGCTCGATCGCGGCGGCCGTCTGCAAGAGGCCAATGGGCAGCAGCGACATGAGCGACATCGCCACCAGGCCACCGTTGAGCGACCAGAAGCCCCACTTGAGCAGCTTCTCGTTCCAGCGCAGCCCGTGCGTCATCAGCCGCAGGCAGAAGAGCATGAGGCCGATGCCGAGCATCCCGTACACGCCGAACAGCGCGGTGTGGCCGTGCAGCGGCGTCAGGTTGAGACCCTGCATGTAGTAGAGCGCGATGGGCGGGTTGATGAGGAAGCCGAACACACCCGCGCCCACGAGGTTCCAGAAGGCCACGCTGATGAAGAAGAGGATCGGCCACTTGTAGTCGGCCAGCCAGCCGCCCGCCTTCGACATCCGGATCTGCGGCCAGACCTCACGGCCCACGAGCACCAGCGGGACGATCTCCAGCGCGCTGAACGAAGCGCCGATGGCGAGGATCGAGGTCGCGGTGCCGCTGAAGTAGAGGTGGTGGAAGGTCCCGAGGATGCCGCCGGCGAGGAAGATGATCGTCGAGAAGAGCACCAGCGGCGTGGCGACCTTCGCGCGCATGAGGCCCATGCGGACGAAGAGGAAGGACATGACCACGGTGGCGAAGACCTCGAAGAAGCCCTCCACCCACAGGTGCACCACCCACCAGCGCCAATACTCGACGACGCTGATGTGGCTGCGCTGCCCGTACATGAGGCCCGCGCCGTAGAAGAGCGCGATGGCGCCGGCGGAGAGCGCGAAGAGGATGAGCAGCGGGCGGTGCTCGGAGGGCGTACGCAGCGCGGGCCAGATGGAGCGCGCGGTGAGGAAGAGCCACACGAAGAGGCCGACGAAGAGGAAGATCTGCCAGAAGCGGCCGATGTCCACGTACTCCCAGCCCTGGTGACCGAGCCAGAACCACACGTCCCCGCCGAGCTTCTGCTGCACCGACAGCCACTGACCGGCCATCGAACCGGCGACGATGATCAGCAGGCAGACGAAGAGGAAGTTCACGCCGGCGCGCTGGTACTTCGGCTCCTTGCCGGTGACCGCGGGGCCCACGAAGAGGCCGGTGGCGAGCCACGCGGTGGCGATCCAGAGGACGCCCAGCTGCGTGTGCCACGAGCGCGTGACGGAGTAGGGGAGAATCTCCGCCAGCGGGATGCCGAAGAGCGCGTGGCCCTCGACGCCGTAGTGCGCGGTGAGGATGCCGAGGCCCACCTGCGCGAGCATCATCACGCCCACCACCGCGAAGTACTTGAAGGTCGCGCGCTGGCTCGGCGTGAGCTTGAGGCCGGTGAAGGGATCTCGCTCGGGAATCGTCTCGTCGTGCTCATCCTTCTGACGGCTCACGTACCAGACGAGCGCGCCCACGCCGGCGAGCAGCAGCAGCACCGAGATGAACGTCCACATCAGCGCGCCCGGCACCGCGGTGTTCGCCACCAGCGGCTCGTGCGGCCAGTTCTGGGTGTAGCTCACCGTCTGCCCGGGTCGGTTGGTGGACGCCGCCCAGCTCGACCAGAAGAAGAACGCGTTCATCGCGCGGAGCTTCTCGGGGTCCTTCATCGCGCCCGGCGGGATCGCGTACTCCGCGCGGCCGTTGAGGAAGACGTCGGTGAAGTGCGCGCCCACCGCGTGGAAGGCCTCCACCCGCTCCGGCGGCAGCACCAACCTGTCGGTCGCCGCGTCCCAGGTGTTCGTGCGCATGAGCTTCTGCAGCCGGGCCTTCAGCGCGGCCCTCGTCTCTTCCGGCGCGGCCTCGAAGGAGCCGTGCCCGTCCGCGCGCGCCCACTTGTCGAGCAGATAGACGCTCTCGCGGTGCAGCCAGTCCGCCGACCAGTCGGGCGCCACGTACGCGCCGTGGCCCCAGACCGAGCCCACCTGCTGCCCGCCGATGGACTGCCACGCGTTCTGACCGTCGAGGATGAACTCGCGATCGAAGAGCTTCGTGCCGTCGGATGCGACGACCTCGCCCGGCAGCGGCGGCGCCTCGCGCTTGAGCTTCAGTCCCTCCGCCCCGAGCACCGCGAACGAGCCCACCACCACCAGGCCCAGCGTCAGCCAAAGTCCCTTGTGTTTCATGACCCTCGGCGCGCTGCGGAAGGAGGTTGGTGCTTATCGAGGAGTGCCGCGCGCTCGCACCGGCCGTTGAGCAAGGCCCGTTCCGCGCAGGCCTTGCGCGCTGCGGCATCCTCCAGGGCCCTCCGCGAAAAATCTGCGCGTTCCACGTCGCTTTCAGGCCCTCGGAGCGCCCTCCCGGCAGGCGCGCCGGCTCCACGCGTTCCTCCCGTTCCACTGTGGAACTTCCAGATCGGAACCGCGAAGCGGGCGGCCAGACGCGATCCGGCGCTCGCTGGCACCCATGCTGCAAACACAGAGCGCCATGAAGCTCGACGTCGCCCCCAGCCCCAGCCACGACAAGTGTGCGGAGTGCGGCCTGCTCCCCAGCGTCACCTCAGCCCGCCAGAGCCACCGGATGGTCTGCGCGAGCCCCGCCACCCGCGCGCTGCTCTCGAGGACCGCGCGCTTCGCGAAGACGGACGCGCCGATCGTCATCCTCGGCGAGAGCGGCACCGGCAAGGAGGTCGTCGCCCGCGCGCTGCACGTGAACAGTCCCCGCCGGGATGCCCCGTTCGTGGCGGTGAACGTCGCCGCGCTGCCCGCGGAGCTGCTCGAGTCGGAGCTCTTCGGTCACAGCCGGGGCGCCTTCACTGGCGCGCACCAGGCGAGGAAGGGGCTCTTCGAAGCGGCGGAGGGCGGCGTGCTCTTCCTCGACGAGATCGGCGAGATGCCGCTCGCGCTGCAGGCAAAGCTGCTCCGTGCGCTGCAGGAGGGCGAGGTCCGCCGCGTGGGCGAGATCGCGCCGAAGGTCGTCAACGTCCGCGTCGTCTGCGCCACGCACCGGGACCTCTCCGCGCTCGTGGCCGCGGGCCAGTTCCGCGAGGACCTCTACTACCGGCTGAAGGTCCTCACGCTGCACGTCTCTCCGCTGCGGGAGCGCGTGGAGGACATCCTCCCGCTCGCGCGCCAGTTCCTCGCGCAGGAGGAGGGCGTCCGGGCCCTTCGCTTCTCCCGAGCCGCAGAGCGCATGCTTCAGGCGCACCTGTGGCCCGGCAACGTTCGAGAGCTTCAGAACGCGGTGAAGTACGGCGCCGCGCTGGCCAACGGCGAAGAGATCGAGCCCGAGCACCTGCCCGACGAACTGCAGCGTGCGGTGGCCCTGCGCGAGGCGGACGTCGCGAACGCGAACGCGTCTTCGAGCAACTGCGAGAGCGATCCCGAGGCCGGCGTGTACGCGGGCGCGGAGGTGATCGTGGCGCCCAATCCCTCCGGCGGTTGCGCCTGCTTCGTGCCGCGCGAGCCGGAGCGCGATGCGCGGGGTCGCCGAATCGCGGGCGCAGGCGCGGGCACGCCCAACGGCGCGGGTTCCGCGGGCCTGATGGGGAAGGGCGCTTCGGGCCGCGCGCTACAGCCGCTCGCGGAGGTGGAGCGCGCTCACATCCTCTACGTGCTCGAGGCCTGCGGTGGCGCGGTGGGCGAAGCAGCCGAGGTGCTCGGCGTGGCGCGCAACACGCTGTGGCGGAAGCTCAAGCAGTACTCCTGACGTGAAGGCGAAGCGCCGCTGATGGGCATGGTGCGTGCAGCCGCGCTCCACCATGTCCCTCTCGTCCGCGCAGACTGAAAACGCACCGCTCGACACGCGCCGAGGCCTCTTCGCGCACCCGCTCTGGCTCGTTGGCTTCCGGCCGTTCTTCGCGCTCGCGTTCGTCAGCGCGGTGGTGATGCCGCTCGTCTGGGCGCTGGTGATGTCCGGCGCCGTGCAGCTTCCCGAAGGCGTGGCCTCGCCGGTCCGCTGGCACGCGCACGAGATGCTCTTCGGCTTCGGCTGGGCGGTGCTCGGCGGCTTCCTCCTCACCGCGAGCAAGAACTGGGTCGGCATCCGGGGCCTGCACGGCGGGCCGCTCGCGTTCGCGGTGGTGCTCTGGTGTGTGGAGCGCGTGGCCGTACTTCTCTCGCCGGACCTGCTGCCCGCGCCGGTGCGTTTCCTCCTCGTGCACGGCTTCGCGCTCTACGTGGTCGGCTACGTGGTGTGGACGCTGGTGCGCTACCGCAAGCAGGACTCCTTCTCCGACAACGGGTTCTTCATCGTCGGCCTGCCGCTCTTTCTCGTCGCGCGCGTGCTGGTGGACGCAGAAGGCGCCGAGCTTCACGCGACGGGCATCGCGCTCACGGTGGGCCTCTTCCGGCTCGCCTTCGCGGTGATGTTCGAGCGCACGATGACGCAGTTCATGAAGAACGCCGCGGGCGTGACCCTGCCGCGCTGGCGCTGGCTCGATCATTCGATCAAGGGCCTCGTGCTCCTCGCCGCGTTCGAAGCGCTGCTCCCGCCGACGGTCGCCGCCATCGTGCTCGCCGCCGCCGCGGTGCTCCTCTTCGCGCGCCTGCTCACCTGGAAGCCGCTGCTCGGCCTCCGCACCTTCGCGATCGGGATCATGTACGCCGGCTACTTCGGCCTCGTGGTGCACCTCGTGCTCGCCGCGCTGACGCGGGCGCAGCTCTACGCGGGCATCGGCACGCTCGCGCTGCACGCGTTCACCTTCCTCACCATGGGCCTCATCATCCCGCCCATGTTCATCCGCATCTGCCAGGGCCACACCGGCCGCAAGCTGCTCTTCACGACCAGCGACCGGGTGGCGATGGCACTGATGGCCGCGGGCGCGTTCTTCCGGCTGGTGGCCACGCAGCTGTGGCCGCAGCACTACCTCACCTTCATCTCGCTCGCGGCGGCCGGCTGGTGCCTCTGCTTCGCGATCATCGGCGTGAGGCTCTTGCCCTTTCTCTTCAAGGCGCGCGTGGACGGGCGGGAGCACTGAGAGATCCTTTCCGAGGGCCGTGCGTTGCAGTCCGCATGACCCTTCGAAATCCACTTCGCTCGCTGCTCGTCCTCGCCCTCACCCTCTCCGCCACCACCGCCTTCGCGCAGACCGGAGAGCCGCTTCGGGAGAGGACCCATCAAGCGCCCGACCGCGTCGTCGTCCGCAAGAACACGCACCTCGACTTCGGCGGCGAGGCCATCACCGCCGACGTGAAGCGCCCGGAAGGGGAGGTGTACATCTCGCGGCCGAAGGCGAAGTTCGACTCGCTCATCCGCGTCCGGCAGAACTTCGACGGTGAGTTCAACGGGTCGGTGGACGCGCTGTAGCCAGGCCTCCACCGCCTCCCGCTGCTTCAGTACCAGTTGTTCTTGTTGTGGAACTGCAGCGCGGCCTCGGGCGAGCCGTAGCGCTGCTGGATGTAGCGGAAGCCGCCGACCGACTGCCAGAAGGCGTCCTTCGTGCCGTACGGCACCTCGGGGATGTGCTGCGCCCAGGTGCTCTTGAGGAACTGGAAGATGCCGAACGCGGTGCTGTTCGGGTTCTTCGCATCCACGCGGCCGCCGGACTCCTTCTGGATGAGCCGCTGCAGCGCCGGGCTGTCGGCCCACGACTGGGGCACGCCGGCCTTCTGCGCCGCGCGCCGCAGCGTCTCGCGATCCACGCGCCCGTTCTGCGTTGGCGTCGTGCGAGCGACCTCACGGCCACCGTCCGCCGCGGCACCACCGGTCACCGGCGCGCGATCGAAGCCGGTCTGGAAGAGGTTCTGCATCCCGCCCAGCGCGGCCTGCGCACCGCCCGCGTTGAGCCCCTGCGGCTGGCCCTGGTTCATCATCGCGCGGAAGTCGCCCATCGCGTCGTCGCCGAAGCCGTCCTGCACGCCGCCGACGCCGAGCCCGCCGAACATCGCCGGCAGGTTCCCCACGCCGCCACCAGGCTGCGCGTTGCCACCGCCGATCCCGCCGAGCAGGTTCCCCAGCAGTCCGAAGATCCCGCCCGCGCCGCCGGCCCCGCCGCCGCCGAAGAGCCCGCCGATCCCACCGAGCAGGTTCCCGAACATCCCGAGCGGGTTGCCACCGCCGCCGCCGGCACCGTTCTGACCTCCCTGCGCGCCGCCACCGCCGAATAGCCCGCCGATCATCCCGAGCGGATTCGCGCCGCCGCCGGCACCTCCCGCGCCGCCGCCGAACATGCTGCCGATCATCCCGAGTCCTCTGCCGATTCCGCCGATGTCCATGCGTCGTCCCTCCTGGGGTTTCGCGGACACCAGTCCAAGATGCGGGCCACGGAGGCCTTCCCTCTGAGAGGCCTCGCGAACGCGCCGCCGCCTTGAGCTTCAAGCGCAGCCGCGTTGAGCCTCGAGTTCAACGCCCGTACGCAAACGCACGCGAACGCCCACGAACGACGAAGCCCCCCGCCAGCGCATGCCGGCGAAGGGCCTCTCCCATCCGGGTGCCGCCGTCCCGAGCGCTACACCCGCTCGGCGAGGTACTCGATGAGGTCGATCTTCGTGATCACGCCGATCACCTTGTCGCCCTCCTTCACCACCGCGACGTTGTCCCCGTTGAGGACCTCGCGCAGCCGCTGGACGGAGGCGCCCGGCGAGACCACGCCCTGCATCGGCGCGACGATCCGGTCGATGCCGTCGGTCTGCGAGATGGACCCGGACGCGAGCGCGTTGAGCAGGTCGTACTCGTGGATCATCCCCACCGCGCGGCCGCTCTCCTCGAGCACCGGCATCTGCGAGATCCCGTGCCGGCGCAGCTGCTCCACCACCGCGCCGATCTTCTCGCCCTTCTTCGTGGTGACGAGCGACATCTTCTTCCGGCTCATCACGTCGCGCGCGGTGCCCTGGCTCTTCTCGTCCATGACGAAGCCGTTGTCGCGCATCCACTCGTCCGAATAGAACTTGGAGATGTAGCTGTTCCCCGAGTCCGGCAGCACGGTGACGATCGTCTTCCCGCGCCCGAGCTCCTTCGCCAGCTCCACCGCCACGTGCACCGCGGAGCCCGACGAGCCGCCCGCGAAGATGCCCTCCTCACGCGCGAGCCTCCGCGCCGCGACGAACGACATCCGGTCGTCCACCTGCCGCACGTCGTCGAGGACCGAGAAGTCCATCGCCTTGCACAGCATGTCCTCGCCGATGCCCTCGACCTTGTACACGTGCGGCTCGGACATCTTGCCGGTGCGGAAGTAGCCCTCGTAGACGCTTCCCACGGGGTCCACGCCCACGTTGCGGACAGCCTTGTTCTGCTCCTTGAAGTACTTGCCCGCGCCGCTCATCGTGCCGCCGGTGCCCAGGCCCGCCACGAACACGTCGAAGCGGCCCTCGGTCTGCGCCCAGATCTCCGGGCCGATGCCGCGGTAGTGCGCGTCGATGTTGTCGGCGTTGTGGTACTGGTTCAGGTAGAACGAGCCCGGCGTCTCCCGCGCGATGCGCTTCGCGGTCTCGTAGTAGCTCTGCGGGCTTTCGGCGGGCACGTTCGTCGGCGTCACCACCACCTGCGCGCCCAGCGCCTTGAGCCGGTTCACCTTCTCCATGCTCATCTTGTCCGGCATGGTGAAGACGCACTTGTAGCCCTTCACCGCGGCCCACAGCGCCACGCCCATCCCGGTGTTGCCGGACGTGTTCTCGACGATGAGGCCGCCCGGCTTCAGCGTCCCGTCCCGGACCGCCTTCTCCAGGATGTGGATCGCCATGCGATCCTTGATCGCCCCGCCCGGGTTCATGAACTCGCACTTCACGAGCACCGTCGCGTCGTCCGGACCGACGAGCTTGTTCAGCTTCACGAGCGGGGTGTTCCCCACCGCCTGGAGGATGTTCTCGAAGACCTTCATTGTGTGTTCCTGCTCCTAGGTACGCTTCTCGAAGCGCTCCGCCTTCATCAGGGACTCGATGCGCTCGAGCACCTCGGCCTTGTACACCCGCGACCCGCACATCGGGCACGCGCCTTGCGGGATGTTGGTGAGGACCACCACGCGCTGAGCGACGGTCATCCTCACCTCCACGAAGCGGTTCTCGTACTGTCCCGTACACGGGCAGCGGCCGTATTCGAACCGTCCGTAGTCGATTCCCATGGAGGCAGGTAGGATACCCCGAACCCGTGGCGAAGATTTCATCCTCTCAGCCTCCGCGCCGGCCGAAGCCTTCGGGCGACGCGCCCTCGCGCCCCCAGCGGTCGGGCCGCACGCAGTCCTCCTCGAAGATCCCGCGCGCATCCGTCTCCGTCTCCGCCTCCGAATCGCAACACGCGGATCGCGACTCGCACGAAGGCTCGGGCGTCTCCTGGGGCGGCGGCGAAGGAGGCGCTCCCAGCACGCTCGGCGAGGCGCTGGGACGCGAACGCGAGCTGCGTGAAGACCTCCACGCCTTCACCGGCGGCGAGAAGTCTCCGTGGGGCGACACGCAGAAGGAGAAGGAGGAGAAGCAGCGGGCGGACGAGCACTTCAAGCGGCACGAGCGCGTCTCGCTGAAGCCGGGCGCGATGAAGCCGGCCGGGCAGGGGAGCGGAACGGGTCGCGACCCGCGCGCGCAGACGCAGGCTCAACCCCAGCGCAGCGCGCAGCGGCAGGCGGGCTCGGATGGGTTCGAAGGCCTGCGAAGCGGTCTCGGTGGCTCCGCGTTCAGCCGGCCGTTGACGCCGTCAACGCCGTCCGCAAAGGCGGCACAGACGAAGGCCCCGGCCCTCACCGCCCCTCCGCTCGGCGGCGCGCCCATCGCACCGGCCCTGCCGCGCAGGCTCGGCGGCGGCGCGATCCACGTGCTCAACAACGCGAAGGATCCGGGCGTCTTCTTCCGAGAGGACGATCCCGAGGATGCCCGCCGCGACGAGGACGAGGATCCGGAGCTCGCCGCCGCGGTGGAGGAGACCATCCGTTTGCTCTTCGGCGTGCGCGGCATCCACCGCGTGGGCCCCGGCCAGAACGATGCCGGCGAGCCGGTGATCGTCATCAGCACCGCGCGCGGCTTCAGCGAGGCCTCGATGCGCGCCATCCCCGACCGCGTCCACCGCTTCCGCACGCTGCTGGCGCTGCCCTACGAGCTGCTCCCGCTGCGGCGCGACATCACCTGAACACAGAGGAACCCAACCAGATGGATCTCGACAGTGCCCTGCGCGACCAGGTCGGCCGCGCGACCGGACGGCCCTACTCCCACGCGCCGGTGAAGAAGCTGAAGGGCGACGCCTCCAACCGCTCCTACTACCGCGTCGGCCCCACTGCTGACGGCGAGAGCGCGGTGGTGATGGTGATGCCGCTCGACGCCTCGAAGAAGAGCGAAGAGGCCTCCAAGGGCGAGCCGCCGAAGGAGCTGCCCTTCGTCAACGTGCACCGCTACCTGCACCGGCTCGGCGTGCGCGTGCCGCACATCCTCCGCTACGACGAGCCCGCGGGGATGATGGTGCTCGAGGATCTCGGCGACGTGACCTTCGAGGCCGCGCTGGCGAGCGAATCCCAGGAGTCGCTCTACGGCCGCGCGGTCGATCTGCTCGCGGACCTTCGCCTGCGCGCGGAGCGGGAGCCAGACGCTGACTGCCTCGCGTTCACCCGCGCCTTCGACGAGGACCTCTACGAGTGGGAGCTCCACCACTTCCGCGAGTGGGGGATGGAGGCCTGGAGCGGCAAGCAGCCCACGGGCGACGAGCGCGCGGAGCTGGACGCGATCTTCAAGCGGATCTCGAAGAGGCTCGCCGCCGCGCCGCGAGGCTTCACCCACCGCGACTACCAGAGCCGCAACATCATGGTGAAGGGCGGCGAGCTCATCGTGATCGACTTCCAGGACGCGCTTCAGGGCCCGAGGCAGTACGACCTCGTGGCGCTCCTGCGCGACTCCTACGTGGAGCTCGACCGCGCGTTCGTGGACGCGATGCTCGATCGCTACATCGCGCGGATGGAGAAGCACGGCGAGACGATCGACGCGCGCGAGTTCAAGCGCTTCTTCGACCTGCTCACCGTGCAGCGGAAGCTGAAGGACGCCGGCCGCTTTGAATTCATCCACCGCGTGAAGGGCAACCCGGGCTTCCTCGTCTCCATCCCCGCCTCGCTGCGCTACGTGAAGACGGCGCTCGATGCGCAGCCGGAGCTCTCCGACCTGCGCCGGATCGCGGCGAAGTACGTCCCCGAGCTCGCGTAGCCGTCACGGCAGGAGCCACCCGCACATGCGCGCGATGATCCTCTGCGCGGGCCTCGGCACGCGCCTGCGCCCCCTCACCGAGCGCTGGCCGAAGCCGGCCATCCCGCTGCTGGGCCAGCCGCTCTTCCGCTACAACCTCGCGGTCCTCAAGGCCGCGGGCGTGACCGAGGTGGGCATCAACACGCACCACCTGCCCGACGAGATGCGCCAGACCGCGCAGGCCGAATGCGACCGCGCCGGGCTCTCGCTCCACGTCTCGCACGAGCCGGTCATCCAGGGCACCGGCGGCGGCATCCGCGGGCTGCGCAGCTTCCTCGCGCCGAGCAGCCCGAGCGGCCCGAGCGCAGACGCCAACGCCGACGCCAACGACGACTTCCTCGTGATGAACGGCGACGTGCTCTTCGCGGTGGACCTCGCGCCGGTGGTGCGCCGGCACAAGGAGGCGAAGGCGGCGGCAACGATGGTGCTCCTCCCCATGCCGGAGAACGAGAAGTTCGCCGCGGTGGAGGTGGACGCGCAGTTCCGCGTGCGGCGCATCGCCGGCCACGGCCCCGGAGATCCCCACCGCGAGCGCCTCAGCCCCTGGCACTTCACCGGCGTCCACGTGATGAGCCCGCGCGTGTTCGACTTCATGGCGCCCGAGGGCGAAGAGGACATCAACCGCTCGGTGTACGTGCGGATGATGGAGGCCGGCCTTCTCGTCCGTGGCGAGCTCGTGCGCGGCTACTGGTCGGACATCGGCACGCCCTCGCGGTACCTGCAGGCGCAGACGGACCTCCTCTTCGGCCAGGTGCCGCTCTCCCTCTTTCCCGGCGCGGATCCGTTCGCCGACGCGACGCTGCTCAGCACCCACCACGGTCTGAACAAGCGTTCTCCGACTGCGCGCGTGGAGGGCACCGTCATCGGCCCCGCGTTCGTCGGCCCGGATGCCCACATCCAGAAGGGCGCCTGGCTCGGCTCGGGCGTGTACGTGGGCGAGGGCGCGGTGGTCGAAGAGGGCGCGCGGCTCTCCCGCTGCGCGGTGCTCGCAGGCACGACCGTTCGGAAGGGCGAGGTGTTGGAGGACACGATCGCCTCTGGTGAACAGCGGATCCCCTCCGCGGCGCCAGTGCCCGTGCAGCGCTGAACGGTCGGCCTTTCTCCGCTCTGCCCGCTCCCTAGGTTGTCTCTGGGCGCACGGGCGCGCCCTGGGAGGATTCCTATGAAGGCGGTTGCGGTGATCCTCGCGACGGGCGACGGGAGCAGGGTGGGTTGCCCCGAGGCGAACCTCGAGTACGAGAAGGGCCGGAGCTTCCTGCGCTGGCTCTCCTCCACGTTCCAGAAGGCGGGCTGCTCGCCGCTCGGCGTCATCCGGACCGGCGCGGAGGACGTGAAGGAGCGTCACCCGGACGCGTGGCTCGTGGAGGGGCCGGCGAACGACGGCATCAAGACCGGCATCCGCGCCGCGCTGGAGGAGGGCGCGGAGATGGTGGTCATCCACTCGGTGGAGAAGCCGGCCATCCGCACCTCCACCATCGACAAGCTCATCAAGAGCATGGACGGCACCGAGGGGGTGGTCCCCGACTTCGAGGGCGCGCCGGGCACGCCCGTCGTTCTCAGTCGCTCCGCCGCCGAGCGCGTGCTCGGGATGGAGGGTGTCACCAGCACCCTCGCCCTGGTGCAGAAGCTCGACCTGCGCCGGGTGGCCACGCGCGACCCCGGCGTGCTCGTCGCCATCGACAGCCCGGAGAGTTACGAGCGCCTGCTCGGCTCGAAGCCGCACCCGGCGCCGGTGCCGAAGAAGCGCGGCAAGAAGACGGACGAGACCGGCAGCAGCGCCGGCGAAGACGTGGGCTCCGGCGCGGCGATGAACGCCAGCCCGGGTGGCCTCGGCGAAGGCTAGAGCCCTCCCGGCCGACCTTTGCCGCGCATTGTCTGCGCGCCAGTGCGCACATCCCGCGCGGGCGCCCTGACGTTCAACCGGTCCTCTCGCGCCGGGCCGCTTCCGGCCCGCTCTCCGCCCGCCGCAGCGGCAGGAAGACCCGGAAGCACGAGCCCTGTCCGGGCGCGCTGGTGACCTCGATGCGCCCACCGTGGCTCTGGACGATGCCCCAGGCGACGGAGAGCCCGAGCCCCGTCCCCCGGCCGACGCCGCGCGTGGTGAAGAAGGGCTCGAAGAGCCGGCGCTGCACCTCTGGACTCATGCCCACGCCGGTGTCGGTGACGGACACCCAGATCTCCTCACCCTGCAGGCCGCTCTCCAGCGTGACCCGCCCGCGCGTCCCCGGAGGGATGGCCTCCACCGCATTGCCGACGAGGCTGGCGAAGACGAAGCCCAGCTGCGCGCAGAGGCAGGAGACCGGGGGCAGCTCGCTGAACCGCCGGACGATCTCCACGCTCTCGGGCACGTCGGGCATCCGCCAGCGCAGGCCCTCCTCGAGACAGCCGTGCACGTCGCTCACCGTCCACTCGCCGTCGGCGTTCCGCGAGAACGCCTTGAGGTCGTGGGCGATGCGCGCCATCCGTCCCAGCCCCTCGCGTGTGTCCGCCACCAGCACGTGCGCGTCGGCGCGGATCTCCGCGAGGTCCACCTCCGCCTTCTTCTGCGCCAGGGCCTCGCGCATCCCTTGCGGCAGGCGATCCTCGGCGGCCTCGTAGGCTTCGACCAGCGAGAGCAGGCCGCGCAGGTAGCCACCGAGCGTCCCCACGTTGGAGGTGGTGGAGGCCAGCGGGTTGTTCACCTCGTGCGCCACGCCGCCCGCGAGCAGCCCGACCGAGGCGAGCTTCTCCGACTGCAGCAGCCGGTCGTGCGTCTCCTCCAGCTCCCGCGTCCGCACCGATACCCGCTCCTCCAGCGCGCGGTTCGTCTCCTCCAGCCGGGCCTGCGCCTCCGCCAGTGCCCGGTTGCGCTCGGCGAGCAGCCGCATCACGTTCCCCAGCCCGTCGAGCAGCGCGGTCGTCGCCGCCGCCTCCGGCACGTGAAACTCCTGCGCCACGTCCTCTGGGTGGCGCCCCTTCCTTATCGCCTGGAGCTGCCGCGCCATCGCCTGGTCCGCCCCGAGGATGTGGTGGGCGAGCCAACCGGAGAGAAACCTCAGCAGCGCGACGAGCCCCTCCTGCGAACCGCCCGGGCTCTCGCTCGCGCTGCGCAAAAGGTGGATCTGGTCGAGAAAGGTCGCGTGTTCGGCGCGGTGACGGATGCACAGCTCGAGCAGGCACCCGCCCTCGAGCATCACCCGCTCTTCGTTGGCGAAATGCGTGCGCGCGTAGTCGACGAGCTCCTCGAAGAGCGACTCGACCTCCGCCCGATCGCGCGTGGCGCCGGCCTCTGCGGCGGCGGCGGCGCGGTTGAGCAGCGAGACGAGCCGCTGGTGCTCGGCGTCCACGCTCCCGATTCCGGTGAGGAACCGGTCGTTCCACTTGAAGAGTTCCATCGTCCGACCCCCGTGGCCCGGGCGGACGGTGCACTTGCGGTGCCACGCTCCTGACGCGGCAGCGCGCCGCTAGAGGGGCATGAAGATCTTCAGGCCGCTGCGGCCCGGCCCGGCGGTGTTCGTGTCGATGAAGTCGCTGTACGACGTCCGCCCGTCGCCCGCGGTGATCGCGGTGTGGCCGTACTTGCGGCCGAGCGTGCTGGAGGTGGACTCCCACGTCAGCACCAGCCCGGGGATCTTCAGCGCCTGCGAGAGCGGGATGTGGATCTGCTTGAACTTGTTCCGCGGGAGGTTGTTGTCGATCTGGTTGCCGTTGCCCCAGACCTTGATCCCGAAGGTGTTCACGATGGCCTGGCTCACGCCCTTCGCGCACCAGCCCTGGCTGCGGTAGCCGCCCATGCTCAGCGCCACCCGCCGCGCCGCGTCCGCCAGCCGCGCGTTGCCGCGCACGCCACCGGTCGAAGGATTCGACGGCGCGACCGGGGCAGGGGAGTTCGACCCGCCCGGCAGGCGCAACCGCTGGCCCACGTGGATGAGGTTCACGTTCCGGATGCCGTTGAGCGACGCCAGCGTGGAGACCGACGTCCGGTACCGCGCGGCGATGGCCCCGAGCGTGTCGCCCGAGCGCACCGTGTAGGTCCCGCCACCACCACCGCCGGACGGCGCGGGAGAGGAGGCGCCGGGGATGCGCAGCGTGGCGCCGGCCCGGATGAGGTTCGGGTTGCGGATCCCGTTGGCGGCCGCGAGCGCGGAGACGGTGGTGCGATACCGGGCGGCAATGCCGCTCAACGTGTCCCCGCTGCGAATCGTGTACGACGACATCAGGAATCCTCCGCTCTGTGTGACTGAGACCCGGAGTGATTCTCGGCAGCTGAGAAAGGGAGTTGCCTGTCAGGCCGCGCAAAAAACGTGACGCGCCGCAGCGGACGCGCACGAAAGACTAGGCGCCGGCGTACCGCGCGAGGATGCAGGTGACGTTGTCCGTCCCGCCCGCCGCGTTGGCCTGATCGATGAGCATGTTCACCGCGCGGTCCAGATCGTCGGTGCGCGCGAGCGTCTCCTGCATCTGCGCGTCGCTGACCATGCCGGAGAGCCCGTCGCTGCAGAGGAGGAAGACGTCGCCCTCCTGCGGGTCGATCCGGACCACGTCCACCTGCACGTTCTCCTTCATGCCCAGCGCGCGGACGATGACGTTCTTGTGCGGGAAGGACTCGATCTCCTCCGGCGAGAGCTTCTTCGCCTTGAGGTAGTCGTTGAGGAGGCTGTGGTCCTCGGTCACCTGCTTCAGCTGGCCTGCGCGGAAGCAGTACACGCGGCTGTCGCCCACGTGCCCGGCATAGACCGCGTTGCTGCCGAAATAGACGGACACGATCGTCGTGCCCATGCCGCGGTACTTCAGGTCGGACGCGGCCTTCTCGAAGATGCGGACGTTGGCGAGCTTGATGCCGGTGGAGAGCCGGTTCTCGTCGTAGTTCTTCGCCTTGTCCATCTTGAAGGGCCACGTGCAGTCGCCGTCCCGCGACGTCATGCGGAAGAACTCGCCGAGCTCCTCCACCGCGATCTGCGAGGCGATCTCACCCGACGAGTGTCCGCCCATGCCGTCGGCAACGATGAACAGGTGCTCCTCCGGCAAAAGGAGGAAGTTGTCCTCGTTGTGGTTCCGCTTCATCCCGACGTGGGTGTTGCCCGCTACCTCGATGCGCATTCGTGGGGTCCGAAACGTGGTTGGGGTCAGGACGCTAGCACACGCCCGGCGGCGTCTTCGAACGCGAGCGCGTCGCCCTCTTCGGTTCCGCTGCCTGCCAGCACGCCTGCCGGCAGCTCCAGCACCGAGCGGGCCTTGAAGTATATGGAGGTCGCCCGCCAGGGAGGCAGCGCCCGGTAGAGCCGGACGATGCGCGCCTCCTCGTCGAGGAACGCCACGTCGATGGGGATGCGCATGAAGAAGGTGTGGACCGAGTTGCAGGGCCGGATGAGAAGCCCTTCGCCCATGGGGAGCTCGCGCCGGCCCATGAGCCCCACGAAGCGCTCGGAGAACCGCTTCGCCTCGACCACCCTGTCTCCGAGCACCCGGTTCCGGGTCCGGTTCGTCACGCGCAACAGCACGCCGTAGAGGCTACACCATGCTCGAGCCCATCGTCCCGCCGCTGCACCTCGTCCTCGTCGCGCCGCAGATCCCGCCGAATACCGGCAACGTCGCGAGGCTCTGCGCGGTCACCGGCGCGCGGCTCATCCTCGTGGAGCCCCTGGGCTTCTCCATCGCCGACCGGGAGCTCAAGCGCGCGGGGCTCGACTACTGGGACAAGGTCTTCGTGAACCTCTACCCGGACTACGACGCGTACCTCGCCGCCCATCCCCAGGCGCGCCGCTTCCTCTTCACCGCGCGCACCGAAGAGACGCTCTACGATGTGTCCTTCGCGCCGGGCGACCACCTCGTCTTCGGCGCCGAGACCACCGGGCTGCCGCAGAGCATCCTCGGCGGGGGATCGGGCAGGCCCATCGGCATTCCCATGCTCCCCGAGCGACGGAGCCTGAACCTCTCCACCGCGGTGGGCATCGCGACCTACGAGGCCATCCGGCAGCTCTCCTTCGCCTCCCGAGCGCCGGGAGGGCCAGTGGAGGGCGGAGGCGGGCCCCGGTAGAGTGCGCGGCCCATGTCGCACCGCCCCGTCTCGCGCGCCCTCCTTCGGGCCTTTCAGGAGCAGTCCACCGGCACGGTGAGCGTCAGCGCGGGTGGGCGGACCTCGTCCCTCTCGGTCGAGGGGGGCGCGGTGGTGGGCGCGGCGCTGCACGCGGGGCACCAGACGGCGGTGCAGGGGCTCCTGCGGCAGGGACAGCTGACGCTGAAGACGCTCGATGCGCTGTGGGCGCGCGGGGCGGCGGCGGAGACGGACGAGGACTTCCTCGACGACGCCGGGCTGACGCAGGACGCGGTGAGGCTCGCGCAGGTGGCGGCGACCTTGCGGCGGCTGGACGCGGTGGCCGCGGAGGGCGGGGAGGTTGCCTTCGAGGTTGGAAGGGTGGAGGCGCGCTTCCGGTTGGAAGGGGCGCAGGTGCTGCGCGCGCTCGCGGAGCTGACGGGTGAAGGACTCGAGGAGGACGCAGTCGTCATGGATGCCGCTCAGAAGCGTGCGCAGGAGGCGCTGGCGCGGGAGATCAACGAGGCGCTCCGGCGCGCGGGCGTGTTGCCGCCCGATGAAAAGCCGTCCGAGTCTGATGCCGAGCCCTTTGCCGAGCCCGCCGCCGAGGACGCGCTGCCGGTGCTGACCGCGGAGCCCGAGCCGGAGCCCGCGCCGCCGTTCGTGCCACCGTCGATCGAGCCGGTGATCATCCTCGAGGCGGCGCCGGAGCCCGCCGTGGCCCCCGTTGTCCCTGTGGTCGTCGTGAACGCGGACGAGGACGACTCCTGGGGCGCGCTGCTGGAGGGCGCGGAGCCGGAGCTTCCGCCGCAGCTCGTGGATCCGGTGCTCATCTCGCCCGCACCCGTGCCGGCCCCGCAGGTGATCGCCCCGCCGCCCCCGCCGCAGAGGACGTCGAATCCGGCGGAGGAGGCGCGCCTTCGTCGCCAGCGTCTGCTGCTGAGGGGGATGGAGAACCTCGGGACCCTGCCACGTCCGTCGGCGCTGCAGGGCGCGGTGGCGGTGGATCCGGCGGGGCCGGGCGACGCTTCCGCCAGTCTTCCGGAGACGGCCACCGCGGACGAGATCGGACTCGCGCGGCTCATCGAGGCAAAGCACGCGACGCTCGGCGGCAAGCGGGACTTCTTCGCGGTGCTGGAGGTCGCGCGGGACGCGAACCGGGACGCGGTGAAGGCGGCGTTCCTCGCGCAGGCAAAGCTCTTCCACCCGGACCGGCTGCCGGCGGGGCTCAAGCACCTCTCGGCGAAGATGGCCGCGGTGTTCGACGCGATCCGCGAGGCCTACGAGTGGCTCTACGACGACGCGCGCAGGCGGGACTACCTGCTCACGCTGGAGGCGGAGCAGCCCTCGCAGGCGGCGATCGAGGCGAAGGGCGCGGGGCGTGCGGCGGAGGAGTTCCGCAAGGGCGAGCTGCTGCTGCGCAAGCGCGAGTTCGTCGCCGCGGAGGACGCGTTCGCGCGGGCCTACCAGCTCGACGGCAAGGCGGAGTACCTCGCGGCGCGCGGCTGGGCGATCTACATGGACCCCACGCGGCGAAGTGACGTGCCGCGGGCAAAGCAGCTGATGGTGGACGCGCTGAAGGTGAACCCCGGCTGCGACCGCGCGCACTACCAGCTCGGCGTCATCGCGCGGGTGGAGGGCGATCAGCCGGCGGCGGAGCGGCACTTCCGCGAGGCCGTGCGCGCGAACCCGCGGCACCTCGAGGCGAACCAGGAGCTGCGTCTGATCGAGCTGCGCAAGCGAAGGGACCCGCCGAAGAAGGGCCTCTTCAAGTAGCGCCGCCGCCGAGGAAGTCGCTCAAGAGCCGCCGGTCGTCGTCCGCGAGCTGGAGGAACTGCACGCCCATCCCACCCGGCTCGCCGGCGGCGGGAAATCGGCGCACCCACGCGATGCGGCCCTGCGCTCGGATCAGGCGCGGGACGCCGGGGACGCGGAACTCGAGCACCAGCGGCTCGCCCTCTTCGAGAAGCAGGTCGCTGCGGAGGAACGCGCCGCCCGCGGAGACGTCCACCGCCTCGAAGAGGAGCTGGCCTGCGCCCTGGAGGTCTCGCGCCCGGAAGTCCACCCCGATGGCGCGGCGCGGGTGCCGGCGCATGTTCTCGCTCATGCGGGGCATTCTGCCTCGGCCGGAAGGAAAGGCGTCAAGCAGGCGGGCGCGCGCGCGAATTGCGCTCTTTGCTGCGAAGGCGGCGCACCCGCCCCGAAACATTGACACTTCCGGCGCACGAGGCCGATCATCGCGGCCCTCACCGAAAGGCGCGCATCGTGGCCAAGCAGCATCTGCTCCTCGTCGACTCCGATCCCAAGAGCCTGCGGGTGATGGAGGTCAGCCTGAAGAAGGCCGGCTTCTCCGTGACCACCGCGGCGGACGGACGCGACGCATTGGAGAAGGTCCAGATCAGCCCGCCCGATCTGGTGCTCTCCGACACGCGGCTGCCGGAGCTGGATGGGTTCGAGCTGTGCCAGACGCTGAAGGCCGACGAGCGCTTCCGCGGCATCCCCTTCGTCTTCCTCACCAGCCAGAAGTCGGTGGAGGCAAAGGTGCGAGGGCTGGAGCTGGGCGGGGACGACTACCTGACCAAGCCCATCTACATCAAAGAGGTCGTCACCCGCGTCCGGATGATCCTCCAGAAGGCAGAGCGGGACAGGGCGGAGCGCCGCGAGACGAAGAACGGGTTCGCGGGAAGCATCGCGGACATGGGCGTGGTGGATCTCGTCCAGACCTTCGAGTTCGGCCGCAAGACGGGCTCGCTGCTTTTGACCGAGGGCGAGCGCAGCGGCACCGTCTGGTTCCGCGACGGGCGCGTGGTGGACGCGGAGCTGGGAAGGCTCGTGGGAGAGCTCGCGCTCTACCGGATGCTGACGTTCGCGGAGGGCGAGTTCGAGGTGAAGTTCGGCGCGGTGGAGCGCCCGGACCGCATCGAGGTCTCCACCCAGGGCCTGCTGATGGAGGGCATGCGCAGGCTCGACGAGTGGAGCCGCATGCTCGAGCAGCTGCCGGCGCTGGAGAGCATCTTCGAGATCGACTACCGGCTGCTCGCCGAACGCCTCTCCGAGATCCCCGACGAGGTGAACGGGCTGCTCCGGCTCTTCGACGGGAAGCGGTCGCTGTCGCGCGTGGTGGACGACTCGGACTTCGAGGACCTCAGCGCGCTGGGGATCATCAGCAAGCTCTACTTCGAGGGCCTCATCCGCGAGCTGGGAGCGCCGGCGCACGAGGGCGCGCTGCCTGCGCGCAAGCCGCGCATCGAGGAGTGGCTGCAGGGCACGCTGCACGGCGACGAGGCGGACGCGGACGTGGGGCTGGAGGAGCACGCGCTCGACGAGCCGGGGCCTTCGCTGCGCTCGGTGCCGGTGGAGTCTTCTGCCGAAGCCTCTTCGCCGGACGCGGCCTCCGCCGAAGCGGCGGACGGACGTCCCGCGCAGCCCGCCAACGTGATCGTGTTCTCGCCCCGGCCGCGCGGCGTTCCCGCGGATGAGCCCGCTTCAGCGTCCGCGTCGGCGTCGGCGTCGATTGCGGACGTCGCGGCGAACTCGAACTCGAATGAGGCCGAGGTCGCTCGTGGGGCCACCGGCACCGAAGACGTGCCCGGGCCGGCTGCCCTGCCAGATGCCGCGGCCGAGCGCCGCGCGATGGAGCTCGCGCGCCAGCGCTTTCTCTCCGACTGGTCGAAGGAGGAGGAGGCCCACGCGCCGCTGACCGGCCTCAGCTGGTCGCCTGCGCTCGCGCGCCCGCCGCTGCCGAGTGTCCCGGCCGTTCCCCCGCCGGCCCCTCAGGTGCCCACGGTGTCGCCGGTGTCCGCGCCCGCGCCTGCGCCCACGCC
>JAFAFL010000128.1 GCA_023423535.1 Pseudomonadota bacterium | reverse complement strand
CGGGAGCAACGGGAACACTCGCGGGAGCAACGGGAACACTCGCGGGAGCAACGGGAACACTCGCGGGAGCAACGGGAGCCTCCGCGCGAGCAACGGGAACACTCGCGGGAACATCGGGACTCTCCGCGCGCGCAACGGGAACACTCTCCCGCTCGAACTCCTCCCCCAGCACCGCGGCGGTCGCGCGCGCGACGATGGCCTCGGCCTCCTTCGCGATGACCGGCGGCGCGCCGGTGTGGAGCACGGCGTGGAGTGCCTCGGCGGCGGTGGGGCGCGGGGCGCGGGCCTGTTCGGCGCGAGCCTTCACCGCGCGGGTGAGGGACTGCCCGTCCTCGTCACCGGAGCCACCCGACGGCGGCGGCTCGGCGCGCACGGTCGGCTCGACGGGCGCGGGCGGTTCGGCGCGGGCAGCGGGCGCGGCCTCCATGTCGGAAGCGGCCTCCTGCTGGCCCTCCTCCACCGCGGTCATGAGGGCGCCGAGCCGGAGCCGGGGCCGGGCGCGGGACACGTTCGAATCGAAGGCCTTCTTCATCGCTCCACTCCTTGCCTAGCCAGCGCGGCGCGCGCCGCCCTGCTGCTGCTTCCGCGCCGCGGTTGCGGCAATGCGCTTCATCGTCTCCACGATCAGCGCGTCGATGTCCTGGGCGCCCTTGCAGTCGGGGTCGGCGACGAAGACCGGCACGCCCTCCGAAGAGGCCTGCGCGAACTTCGTGCACTGCCGCACCACGGTGCCGAGCAGGTACTCCGGGTAGTGCTCCTTCAGCGCCGACAGCGCCTCCTTCGCCAGCTTGTAGGTGGCGTTGTAGGCGTTGACGACGATGAACACGTGCTCGAGGCAGTGCCCGAGATCGTCCTCGAGGCTCTGCACGGTCTCGAAGAGCAGCTTCAGCCCGTGGAAGGAGAGGAAGTCTCCGAGCACCGGCACGAAGAGATCATCCGCGGCCATCAGCGCGTTGAGGTTCAACAGGCCGAACGACGGCGGCGCGTCGTACACCACGAGGTCGTACTGGCCCTCGACCTCCTTCAGCGCGTTGCGCAGCTTGAACTCGCGCCCCGCCATCGGCATCAGCGAGAGGTCCACCGTGCTCATGGTCAGGTTCGACGGGACGAAGTCGAGGTTCGGCAGCGCCGTGTGCTGGAGCACCTCGCGCAGGGACTGCTTGCGCACGAGCACGTCCTGCAGCGTCCGCGTGAAGTCCTCACCTTCGTAGCCGAGGCACTTCGTCGCGTGGCCCTGCGAGTCGAGGTCCACGATGAGCACGCGGTACCCGAGCTCCGCCATCCGGTACGCGTAGGAGGTGGAGAGCGACGTCTTGCCCGTCCCGCCCTTGAAGTTGAGAAAGAGCTGGCGCCGGTGCCCGAGCGGCGGCGGGTGCGCGCCCAGCTGCTCTCGCAGGGTCCACAGCTCGGCGGCCGTGTAGCTCTGCTGCGACAGCTCCTTCGGCGACACGCCGAGGAGCTCGCTCATCCGCTTCACGCTGTAGGTCGGCATCTCCATCTGACTTCCTCCTGCCTACGAGGCGAAGAGCTTCGTTCCCCGGCGTACGGCGTGACCGCGTGAGACCAACAGCTCGCACGCTTCGCGGATGTCCGCGTGCGGCGCGCGGGTGAGCGTGTGCAGCTCGCCCTCGGAGCGCCCCCGGATCGCGCAGCGCAGCTCCTCCGCCACGCGCGCGCAGAGCGGCTCCAGCGAGTGCACGGGACCCTGGGCCTTCACCGCAGGCACCGGCGTGCCCGGCCCGGTCTTCGAAACCGGCGCGGCCACCGGCACCGGCCGCCTCGCCTCCGCGCGCACCGGGCGCACGGGCAGCGCGCTCAACCGGCGGACCTCGCGGCGGCGCTGCGTCTCGTCGAGCTCGACGACCGCGGAGACGTCCTCGCCCACGATGCGCGAGAGGCTCTGGGCCGCGGCGCGACGGACCTTCTTCTCGCCATCTCGCAGCGCCTCGAGCAAAAGCTCCCGCGCGCGCTCACCGCCGCTTGCACCGAGCACCAGCGCGCCGAGCGACCTGACCTCCGCGTCCGCATCGCGCACGGCCTGCTCGCCGAGATCGAGCGCGGCCTCACCGGTGAGCCCCAGCGCCAGCAGCGACGCACGCCGCCGGACCGCGCTGTCCGGATCCTTCATCGCCGCCGAGAGGTGCGGTCCCGCCTGCGTCGCATCGAGCGCGAGCAGCGTCTTCAGCGCCGCCACCCGCACGTCCGCGCTGTTCGACTTCACCAGCGGGAGGACGATCGCCACGCCCTCGGAGGAGGCCACCTCGCCGAACGCGCCGAGCAGCGCCACCAGCACGCCCGGATCCCGCTCCGCGTGCAGCGCGGCGGCGAGCGGCGGCGCGGCGGCGCTCTGCTTCAACGCACGAAGTCGCTCCGCGGCCCGAACGCGCGCGGCCGCATCCGGCGCACCGAGCTCGCGCACCGAGAACCCGAACACCGTCTCCTCGACCCGGCCCGCGAACTGCGCGTGACCTGCGAGCCGCGCGAGCTCCTCATCGGAGACGTGCAGCCGTCCCTCGGAGCGCAGCCGCTCGGCGTGCGCGGAAGCGGAGCCCGGCGCGGACACTCCACCCGGACGAATCGGCGCCACCGCCAACGCGAGCGCCGGTGCGGCCTGGACACTGGCCTGCGCCGCGGACTGCAGGGCCACCGCCGGCGCGACCGCCACCGCGTGCGCCACGGCCTGGGTCATCGCCGCGGCCGCGGGTGCGCGCTGGGCGGCGAGCGCCTCGCTGCGCAGCTGGGCAATGAAGCCGGCGAGATCGAACGGCGCCTCCAGCTCCTCCGCCGCGGCGGAACCGGAGACGTGGATGCGCGAGGCCTCGATGAGCTTCTCCAGCAGGCCGGTGCGCTCTTCGCGCAGCGCGTTGGCCACGCGGGCCAGCTCGTCGCGGTCGCGGTGGGCGCGGGTGAGCTCGACCTCGAGGCCGGCGACGGTGCGACGCAGCTCGATCTCTCGCTGGGCGGCATCCGAGAGGTCGCGCTCCAGCCGTGCGGCGTCCGCACGGGCGCTCTCGAGGTCGTTGTTCAGCTGCCCCGAGCGCGCCTCGAAGTACACGATCTTCTCGAGCGCGCTCTTCAGCAGCGCATCCGGACGCTCGTCGCTCAACTGGCCCATCCCTCCACGGACTACAGCCCTGTGGGGGTCTGTAGAGCCGTTCCAGTCGCGCACCCTACAGCAGCCGGGGAGGTGCCGTAAACCCCCGTAGAGTCTAGGGATCTTCGGACCGGGGGCCGCCGGCCGACCGTCGCGCCTGCCCGCCCGCTCCAAAGTGGCTCCGGGGCCGATTTACCGGCCTCCGGCGTGCGTGCCCCTGCCCAGCCGGTCAGTGTCCGGAGGCGGATTCATGCCCACCCTGTGGGGGCACCCACCCCTCATCGACCATGAATCGAGTGCACCGAACAGACGCCCGCCAAGGGTCCAGCTCCGCGGAGGTTTCCACCGCCTGGCACGCGCTCGGGCAGGACGCCGCGCTGGCGAAGCTCGAGGCTACCGGCGCGGGACTCTCCGCCGACGAGGCCCGCCGCCGACGAGAACGCTTTGGTCCGAACCGGCTCCCCGAGCGCAAACGCGAGGGACCGCTCGTCCTCCTGTGGCGGCAGATCAACAACCCGCTCATCTGGGTGCTCCTCGGCGCCGGCGCGGTGGCGATGATCGTGGGCAAGGTCACCGACGGCGCGATCGTGCTCGCGGTGGTGCTCCTCAACACGCTGCTCGGGTTCGTGCAGGAGTTCAAAGCGGTGCGCGCCATCGACTCGCTGCGGCACATGGTGCCGGAGGAGGCGACGGTGCTCCGCGACGGCAAGGCAGAGAAGTGCTCGGCGCTGGAGCTCGTGCCGGGCGACGTGGTGAAGCTCGCGTCGGGCGACAGGGTGCCCGCGGACCTGCGCCTGCTGGAGGTGAAGAACCTCGGCGTGGAGGAGGCGGCGCTCACCGGCGAGAGCGTGCCGGCGACGAAGACGGTCCAACCGGTGGAGGCGGACGCGGTGATCGGCGACCGCGCCTGCATGGCCTACAGCGGCACCGTCGTCACCAGCGGCGGCGCGAGGGGCCTGGTGGTGGAGACAGGCGCGCGCACCGAGCTGGGGCGCATCAGCGGCCTCATCGACGAGACGGTCGCGCTGCAGACGCCGCTGACGAAGCAGCTCGCGGTGCTCGGGCGCTACATCACCTTCGCCATCGTGGCGGTGTCGGTGGTGCTGCTGCCCATCGGCGTGTGGCGCGGGTACTCGTGGATCGACGCGATGCTGGTGGCGATCACCCTCGCGGTGGCCGCCATTCCCGAAGGCCTTCCCGCGATCGTCACCATCGCGCTCTCCATCGGCGTGCGGCGCATGGCGGAACGTCGCGCGATCATCCGGCAACTGCCCGCCGTGGAGACGCTGGGGAGCACCACCGTCATCTGCACCGACAAGACGGGCACGCTCACCCGCAACGAGATGACGGTGCAGGCCTTGTGGACGCCGGACGGACACTTCGCGCTCAGCGGCGTGGGCTACGGGGCGGAGGGCAGGCTCACGAGGCGCGCGGCGAAGGGCGCACGCGACGGGGGCGCGAGAGAGGACGACGAGCTCGCGGAGACGGTGCCCGCGGTGGAGCGGCTCGCGCTGGCCGCGGTGCTCTGCAACGACGCCACGGTCAGACAGGGCACGAACGAGATCAGCGGCGACCCGACCGAGGCGGCGCTGGTGGTGGCGGCGCGGAAGATGGGCGTGGACACCGACAGGGTGCGCGAGACCTTTCCCCGGCTCGACGTCATCCCCTTCGAGAGCGAGCACCAGTACATGGCCACGCTGCACTCGCTGAAGGAGGGCGAGCGTCACGTGCTGTTGAAGGGCGCGCCGGAGGTGGTGCTCGGGCTGTGCGGCAGCGCGCCGATGGTGGAGGTCGAGGCCCTCGCGCGCGAGGGCATGCGCGTGCTCGCGGTGGCGTGGAAGACGGTGCCGCAGGAGATCGACTGCATCGACCAGCCGTTCGTGTCGCAGGGCGGCTTCGAGCTGCTCGGGCTGCAGGGGATGATCGATCCGCCGCGCGAAGAGGCGGTGGCCGCGGTGCGTGCGTGCCGCGAGGCGGGCATCGACGTGAAGATGATCACCGGCGACCACCCGCTGACCGCGGAGGCGATCGGGGCGGAGCTGGGCCTGGGCTCGGGCGGCAGTCCGCAGCCGGCGGTGACGGGAAGGCAGCTGCAGGCCACGAGCGACGAGGACCTTCCGGCGCTGGCGGAGAGTCACCACGTGTTTGCGCGGGTGGCGCCGGAGCACAAGCTGCGGCTCGTGCGCGCGCTGCAGAAGTGCGGGAACGTGGTGGCGATGACCGGCGACGGCGTGAACGACGCGCCGGCGCTGAAGCAGGCGAACATCGGCGTCTCCATGGGCATCACCGGCACCGCGGTGGCAAAGGAGGCCGCGGACGTGGTGCTCACCGACGACAACTTCGCGTCGATCGAGGCCGCGGTGGAGGAGGGCCGCCGCGTGTACGACAACCTCATCAAGTCGTTCGCGTTCGTGCTGCCGGCGAACCTCGGGCTGGCGCTGATCCTCATGATCGCGGTCGCGCTCTTTCCCATCGTGATGGTGGAGGGACATGCCGCGCCGCTGTTGCCCATGCTCCCGAGGCAGATCCTCTGGATCAACCTCGTGGCCTCGGTGGCGCTGTCCTTGCCGCTCGCCTTCGAGGTCGCGGAGCTGGACATCATGCGCCGCAACCCGCGGCCGCCCGGACAGTCGGTGTTCACCCCGTTCCTCATCGGTCGCACGGTGGGCACCGCGATCCTCATGTCGCTGGGAGGGATCCTCCTCTTCCACTGGCGCTACGACGGCCCGGAGAGCGTGCGCGAGGCGCAGACGATCGCCGTCACCACCGTCGTCGCGTTCCAGATCTTCTACATGGTGATGTGCCGCACCCTGCGGACGAGCGTGTGGAAGCTCGGGCTCTTCGGGAACCGGACGGTGTTCCTCGGCATCGGCGCGCTGGTGCTGCTGCAGGCCGCGTTCATCTACTTCCCGCCGATGCAGCGCCTCTTCGACACCCGCGCGCTGGAGCCGATGGAGCTGCTGATGTGCCTCGGCGCGGGGGCGACGATCATCCCCATCATCGCGCTGGAGAAGGCCCTGCTGAACCGCGTGCGCCGGAAGAGCCCGGGCGCGAGGGCCTCGGAGAGCACCCTCCAAAAAGCCGATTCGACCCGTCAGCGCGCTCTGGTCCGGCCGTAGCGGCGCCTCTATCCCTGATGCATGACGACAGACTCCACGGTCAGAGACGAAGCAGACGTTGCGATCATCGGCGGAGGGCCGGCGGGCCTCAACGCGGCGCTGATGCTCGGGCGCGGGCGCAAGCGCGTGCTCCTCTACGACAGCGGGCCTCCGCGCAACGCGGCCGCGGTTCACGTGCACGGCTTTCTCACCCGGGACGGGACACCTCCGTCGGAGCTGCGGCGGATCGGCCGGGAGCAGCTCGCGCCGTACGACGTCGCATTCAGGGGGGCGCGCGTGCACTCGCTGGTGAGGCTCGAGGACGGACGCTTCCGGATCGAGGCGGACGACGGTGCCAGCGCGACCGTCCGGAAGGTGTTGCTCGCGACCGGGATGGTGGACGTGCCACCGGCGCTGCCCGGCTACCGCGCGCTGTGGGGCCACGCGATCTTCCAGTGCCCCTACTGCCACGGCTGGGAGCACCGCGGGCAGCGTTGGGGCCTGCTCGCCACCGGGCCGATGCACCTCGACTTCGGGCTCTTGCTGAAGGGGTGGACCGGCGACCTCGTGGTGTTCGTCGATGCGGCACTGGAGGTGCCCGAGGACCGCGCGCGGCAGCTGGAGCGGGCGGGTGTGGTCCTGGAGCGACGGGTGGTGACGGCGCTGCGTCAGGCCCCGGATGGAGAGCCCGCGCGGCCGCGGCTGGAGGCGGTGGAGTTGGCGGACGGCACGCTCGTCCCGCGCGACGTCCTCTTCGCGCACCCGCCTCAGCGGCAGGTGGAGCTCGTGGTGAAGCTCGGGCTCGCGTTGAACGAGGGTGGCTTCGTGCAGGCAGGTCCAATGGGCGAGACCTCGATCCCCGGCATCCATGCGGCGGGCGATCTGACCTCGCACCTGCAGGGCGCGGTGTTCGCGGCGTCGATGGGTGCGGCCGCCGGCGCGGGAATCAACCACGCGCTCAACGCGCACGCGGCGTCGTGAAAGGCCTTCGGCGTGAGAGGCTTCCCGCCGTGGAAGCGCGCAGGGAGGTCAGAGGGCTCGAGGGCGGTGCAGAGGTCTGGTCCGGCCGCTTCTCTCCTCGCGCGCACGCGGGGTCGGGCAGCGGGTCGGTGCACGCGCACGCGGTGGTGCTGCTCGTGCTGCGCGGCGAGTCGAGCGTGCGGCACCGCGGCCACCTCCGACTTCGCGCCGGCGACGTGCACCTCATCCCGCCCGGAGATCCGCACCGGGTGGTGGGCGGGGAGGACCTCGAGGTCTGGGCGGTCGGCTTCCATCCGGTGGCGCTGGGGAGTGCGAGCGAGGCGGCGCAGTGGCTCGGGCCGATGCTGCGCGTGCGCGAGGGCTGTCACCCCGTGCTGCGTCCCACGCCCGCGCAGCGCAGGCGGCTGTTGCGCTGGATGCGGCTGCTGGCGGAGGAGACCTCCACGTCCGAGCCGGCTGCCTCCGCGCCTGCACCCGCCGACGGCCGCGCGGTGAGGGCGCTGCTGCAACTGGTGCTGGTGGAGCTGGAGCGCATCGCGGTGCCGGTCCCCGTCTCCGCAGGCACCGGTGCCGCGGACGTGGCGAAGCGCGCGCTCACCTGGATTGAGCGCCATTGCACCGAGCCCATCTCCCTGACCGATGTCGCTGCAGCCGTCCGTCGCTCCGCCGCGCACGTGGCGGAGTCGGTGCGCGAACACACCGGACGCAGCGTGGGCGAGTGGATCCTCGAATGCCGGATGGCGGAGGCGCGCCGCCGCCTGCAGAGCACCGACGAACGCGTGGACCTCATTGCCGAGCGCGTGGGCTACCGCGACGTCACCCACTTCATCCGGCTCTTCCGCCGTCACCACGGCGCGACGCCCGCCGCGTGGAGGCGACGGCAGGAAGCGGCTAGAGCCCCAGCGTCCGCAGCTGCGCGTCGAAAGACTCAGCGGTCGTGAAGAGGCGTCCCTGGATGCCGAGTGAATCCGCGGCCTCGACGTACTTCGGGATGTCGTCGAAGAAGGCGCAGCGTTCGGGGGCCGCGCCGGCCATTTCGCAGGCGGCGAGGTAGAAGGCGCGCTCCGGCTTCACCAGGCCCCTCTCGTGCGAGAGGCAGTGGGCGCGGAACCGCTCGAGCACCGGCAGCCTCGGACGCAGCCAGGCCCAGTGCAGCGCGTTGGTGTTCGAGAGCAGCACCACCGGCACCTGCGCGCAGAGCCGCTCCACCCGCGGCAGCACCGCCTCGTGGACGGTGAAGTGGGAGGAGAAGAGGCGCTCGAAGTCGCTCATCGAGATGTCCCCGTTGAGCGTCCGGCTCACTTCGCGGCGGATGCCTTCGGGGTCCAACGCGCCGCGATTGATGAGCTCCGCAAGGCCTCCCTCGATCGAGGAGAACGCCTCCACCAGCGCGTCCGGCACCGTCCCCACGTGCTCCGCGAGGCGGCGGCACAACAGCGCGTTGTCGTGGAACGCGAGCACGTTCCCCAGGTCCAGCAGCACCGCGTCCACCTGCGGCACGGAAGAATCACTCCTGCTCATGCAGAGACCTTCCGTTCATCGCCCCGGCAAGGCAAGCCTGCGCGCGCGACCGAGCTGCACGCCGTCGTCCTTCGACTTCGGGGCGGCCCGAGCACCGGCAGGTCGGCTGCCACGGGCGCCACGCGTGCGTCGAGAGGGCTCCGCCTCCCCGATCGGATCCGGGCAGATCGATCGCAGCTTGCAGCCGCGGCACTCGGCGCCGCTCCACACCGCCTCGAACATCGCGGTGGTGCGGTCCACCACGTCGAAGTCCTCGGTGACGAAGCCGAGCTCGAAGTTGCGGCGGTGCGGATCCTTCGCGCCCAGTCCGGCGCCGGTGAGGTTCGCGCTCCCGAGGTACACCCACGCGCCATCCACGAGCACGCATTTGAAGTGCACGCGCGGGCACTGCTTCAGCTGCAGTCCTCCGCGCACGAGCCGCTTCTTGCGATCGAACGCCGCGCGAAAGGGACGCGACGGCAGCTCCGCGTGCAGGAGCCTCAGCTCCACGCCGCGCGCGGCGAGCTTCGAGAAGAGGTCGAGCACCGGTCGGAACTCGCCCTCCTGCTCCACGTACATCGCCTTCACGTTGGCGGTGCTGATCCACACCGACTCCCGCGCGCCGGCGAGCTTGTCGAGCACCACCTCGCGGTAGAGCGCGTCACCGTGGAGGAGCTTTGCGTCCATGCCTAGAACGACAGCGCCAGCGAGAGCCCCGGCACGACGTAGATGCGCTCCACCGCGCCCGCGTAGTGCAGGTCGCAGGAGAGCCGGAGCGCCCGCCAGCCGCCCTCGACGCCGATGAACACGTCGCTGCTCAACCGCCCGCTGCCCGTGCCGCTGCCGGTGAGCGGAGAGATGAGCGCCAGGCCCGCGCCGCCCACGAGCGAGTAGTTCCACGCCTTCCCCGGCGGCAGCGGATGCAGCCGCGCCGTCAGCCAGGCACCGCTCACCGAGGTCACCTGCCGTCCGAACCCGAGCTGGTAGAGCGCGAGCCTGCCGCCCACCCACGAGGTGCTGCCGCGCAGCCGCCGCGCGTACTCCGCGTTGAGCAGGCTCAGCCACACGCTGTTGTCGTCGCGCTTCGCACCGCTCGAGGCCACCGCGTCGATCGGCGTGTCGCCCGCGCGCCTCCGGGTGAGCCTGCCGGGCTGCAAGCCCTCCGTAGCCTCTTCCGTGGCCCCAGACACCGCGCCGGACTGTGAACCCGAGCCGGGAGTCGAAGTCGAGGAGCCCTCGACCGAAGAGGACGAACGGGAAGCCGCCGCGATCTCCGCCGCGGTGCGGTTCACCTCCGCCACCAGCGCGCCCGAAGCGTTGGCCAGCCACTCCACCAGGCCCTCTTCGCTCAGACCTCGTTCCGACGAGCTCCACACCACCGCGCCGTCGGGAGACGACACGACGCGCACCACGATCGCGTACTGGCTGCCGAACCTCGCCACGCTGCCGAGGATGATGCCGTCCACCTTCAGCGCACCGGCCACGTCCGCCACGCACTCCGACGCATCCTCTGGACAGCCGAGCAGCGCCTTCTGCCGCTCCACGCCGACGAGCTCGCGGACGTCGTCGCCGGTGAGCACGGTGATGCGCTGCTCGCTGCGCCGCGAGACCTGTTCGGCGAAGTAGCCGTTGAGGAACTGCGCCTTCTTCTCGTCCAGATCGCTCGTGGAGAGGCCGGGCGCGGCGAGCCGGAGCGTGGGCGGGTGTGCAGGTGCGGCGGCTGCCATCGTGCCGGTGACGAGGGCCAGCGCGAGTGCGGCGACATACATGCGCCATGTTTTATATAGCGCCCGTTGGCCGCGCGAGTTCCTCTCTCCCATGGACGACCTGAGGTCGCCGGAGGTCGTCCGCCGCCGGTGGACCGTGCCGTTCGCGCCACGCCGCGTGTTAAGCCCGTCGTCCGCACACGCAGTGTCTTGAGGGGCGAATGACGGGTCTTTGGCTGGTCCTCGCGCTGTCCCTGTTGCCGGGCGCGGGCAACTTCGTCGGCGCGCTGCTTGCGGAGTTCACGAAGCCCACACCGCGCATGCTCAACTGGGCACTGCACGCTGCGGCGGGAATCGTCATCGCGGTGGTGTCCGTGGAGCTGATGCCGGAAGCGCTGAAGACGGTGTCGGGCTTCTGGGCCGGACTCGCCTTCGGATGTGGCGGTGTCGCCTACGTCCTCATCGACAGGAGCCTCAGCCGTTTGATGAAGGGGAACGCCGGCAACAGGGTCCGCACCGGCATGTGGATGGTCTATGTGGCGGTCGCGGTTGATCTCACCAGTGATGGCCTCCTCATCGGGAGTGGTTCCGCGGTGTCGCCGGCGCTCGCCCTCGCCCTCGCCGCGGGACAAGTGCTCGCCGACGTGCCGGAGGGCTTCGCGACCGTGGCGAATTTCCAGAACAAGGACGTGCCGCGCCGCCGCCGCCTCCTTCTGGCCACCTCGTTCTTCGCCTTCGTCTCCGGGGCCGCCGCGCTCTCCTACTTCGCGCTGCGGGACGCGCCCACCCGTCTGAAGATGAGCGCCCTCGTGTTCGCGGCGGGACTGCTCACCGTCGCGGCGGTTGAGGACATGCTCGAAGAGGCGCACGACGCACACGATGACTCGCAGCGGTCGGTGCTCGCGTTCGTCGGCGGATTCGTCCTCTTCACGATGGTGTCCGCCGGCCTCGATTCGCTCAGCGGCTGACGGGCCCTCCGGACGAACCTTCGTCTCCCAGAACGCGGCGCAGCTCCGCGGCGGCCGAGGCCAGCTCCTCGAGCGACTCCACATAGCCCCGGCGCGATTCCACGGCGTTGCGCTGCATGAGCAGCAACTGGAAGAAGTCGAGCTTCCCCGCCAGGTATCCCGCCTCGATCAGCTTCACGTTGTCCTGCGCCGCCTGGTTGATGCCTTCGCGGAACAACGCCACGCCCGCGCGCGCCGCATCGAGGTTCTCGAGGGCCGCTCGCACGTCGATCCGTATCCTCCGCTCGAGCGCCTCGGCGCGGACCTGCGCCTGTTTCAGTTGCGCCGCAGCGCTCCCGCGCTCCGCTTGGTTCCGGTCGAAGAGGGGCAGCTCGAGCGCGAGGAGCCCTTGCACGACCTGCTCTGCCCCTTCACGCTCGTACGCCAGGCCCAGCGCCGGCGTGGGGACCGCGGAGCGGCTGCTGAGGACCATCTGTGTCTGCGCAACGGTGACATCCGCCCGCGCCGCCGCGAGGTCCGCACGGGCTTCGAGCGCGCGCGCCGTGGCGACCTCTACGTCGGGCACTTCGATCACGAGCTGGGCGACCACTGCTCCCAGCTCGCCCGCCGGCTCGGGGACGAACTCCGGCGTCGCGACGAGCAACCCAGACAGCTCCGCGGTGCGCGAGATCAGCGCCTGCCGCGCGACGATCACGTCCCGGCGAGCGCGCCCGAACTCCACGAGCGCGGCGTTGACGTCGATCTGAGATGCCCCTCCCGCGGCGAGCCGCTGCCGAACGGCGAGCACCGCCTTCTCCCCGAAGGCGCTGGCCTCCTCTGCCGCCCGCAGCTGCGCCTGGGCGCCGAGGACGCCGGCGAAGGTGCGGCGCGTCCGGGCGGCGACCTCCGCCCGCGTTGCCTGCAGCTCGGCGCGCGCGCCCAGCAGCGTTGCCTCCGCCACATCGATCCTCGCGCGCCGCTGCCCGCCGACCTCCACCGGCTGCATGAGCTGGACGCCGACGTCCACCGACGCCTCTCCGGCGGGGCCGCGACGAGGACCGGCCGAGACGCTCACCTCCGGATTGCTCCGCAGCAACCGCGACGCTGAACGAAGCTCCGCCTCCGCCGCCTCGACGCCCGCCGCAGCCCGACTTACGTCGGGGTTGTGGCCGACCGCCCTGCTCACCGCCTCGTCGAGAGGAATCGGCTGGGCCTGAACGGCGGCGGCACCGAGCGCTGCTGCCCCGCACAGCAGCACCTGCAGGAGTCGGCTGATCCCAGGCGGACGGGTGCACCTCACGTGCCCCCGCGACGCCTCACCCACCTCTGTTTCAGTCCGCCTCAAGCCACGCCTCCGGGATCTTTGGGAACAGTCGAGGGTTCCGGTCTTGCGCGCCGCGCCTCGCGGTCGAACCAGGGATACACGCTCGGAATCACCAGCAATGTCAGCAGCGTGGAGGTCACGAGGCCCCCGATCACCACTGTCGCGAGCGGCTTCTGCACCTCGGCTCCCGCGCCCGTGGAGAGGGCCATGGGGATGAAGCCGAGCGAGGCCACCAGCGCCGTCGTCAGGACGGGCCGCAGCCGCAGGTGCGCCGCGTCGTGGGCAGCGTCCTCCACGGAAGCGCCGGCCTCTCGGAGGTGACGAATCTGCGAGACGAGCACCAGCCCGTTGAGGACGGCCACGCCGAAGAGCGCGATGAACCCCACCGCCGCCGAGATGCTCAGCGGCATCCCGCGCAGGGCGAGCGCGAAGATGCCGCCAGTGGTGGCGAAGGGGATGTTGAGGAAGATGAGCAGCGCGGGCCGCACCGCACCGAAGCTCGTGTAGAGCAGCCCGAAAATGAGGAAGAGCGTCAGCGGCACGACGAGCAGGAGCCGACGTGAGGCGGACTGCAAGTTCTCGAACTGCCCGCCCCACTCCAGCCAGTAGCCCGGCGGCACCTGCACCTCCCGCGCAATCCGCTCCTGCGCGTCGTCCACGAAGCTCTGGATGTCGCGTCCCCGGACGTTGGACTCGACCGTGATCCGGCGCTGGATGTTCTCTCGGCTCACCTGAGCCGGCCCCTCCTCCACCTCGATGCGGGCGAGCTGCGCGAGCGGAATGAGCTGCCCCGCCGGCGTAGCGATCCGGAGGTCTCCGAGCTGCTCCACGTTCTCCCGGGCGAGGGGAGCGAACCGGATCTGCAGGGCGAAACGCTTCTGGCCCTCGAGCACGGTGCCGACCTGCCGGCCACCGATGGTCTCGATGGCCTCGAGCACATGGCGGGCGCTGACCCCGTAGCGCGCGAGCGCCTGGCGGTCGATCCGGATGCGGGCGACGGGGAGGCCGGCCACCTGCTCCGCCTTCACGTCCGCCGCGCCCGGCACCTCGGACAGGACCTGCACCACGCGCGCGGCGAGTCCCTCCAGTTTCTCCAGATCGTCGCCGTAGATTTTCAGCGCCACGTCGGACCGGACGCCGGAGATGAGCTCGCTCACGCGCAGCTCGATCGGCTGCGAGTAGGAGAAGGCCGTGCCCGGTACCGTTCGCTTCAAGGTCGCGTCGAACTTCTCGACGAGCCCCTCACGGGTGTCCGAGGTCGTCCACTCCTCACGCGGCTTGAGCATCACGAAGATGTCGCTGATCTCCACGCCCATGGGATCGGTGGCGATCTCCGCGCGTCCCGTCTTCGAGATGATCGTCGTCACCTCCGGGAACTTCTTCAGCTCCCGCTCGATCAGGGTCGTCTGCCGGATCGACTCCTCGAGGGAGACCGACGGCGGGCGCCAGGCCTGAAGCGCCAACGCACCTTCGTCCAGCCGGGGGATGAACTCGGCGCCCATGAGCCTTCCCACGCCGAGGCTGACGAGAAACAGGACCGCGGCGGCGCCGAAGACCCAGAACCGGTGCCGCAGGGACCAACGCAACGCGGGCTCATAGACCCTGCGCGCGCCGAGCACCACCACGCTCTCCTTCTCCTTCACGCGGAGCGGGAGGAGAAGGGACGCCAATGCCGGGACGAAGGTGAGCGAGAGGACGAAAGCCCCGGCGAGGGCGCAGATCACCGTGATCGCCATCGGCTGGAACATCTTTCCCTCGATGCCGGTGAGCGCGAGGATCGGCAGGTAGACGACGGCGATGATCGTCTCGCCGAACGCCGCCGGACGCCGGACCTCCACCGCGGAGCGGTAGACGACCTCGTCCCGCTCCTCCCGCGTGAGCGCCCGCCCCAGCCGGTGGTTCTCCTCGCCGATGTGACGAACGGTGTTCTCGATGATGATCAGCGCGCCATCGACGATGAGGCCGAAGTCGATCGCGCCCAGCGACATCAGGTTTCCGGAGACTCCCAGCTGCCGCATGCCGATGAACGCGAAGAGCATGCTCAGCGGGATGGCGCATGCCGCCAGCAGCCCGGCGCGCAGGTTCCGCAGCATCACGAAGAGCGCCACGATGACGAAGAGACCGCCCTCGATGAGGTTCGTGGCGACGGTCTTGATCGTCTTCCGCACCAGATCGGTCCGGTCGTAGAAGACGTCGATGGTGACGCCCTCGGGGAGCGTGGGCCGAATACGGACCACCGCCTCCTTCACGTCGTTCACCACGGTGCGGGAGTTCGCGCCGATGAGCATCATCACGATGCCGGTGACCGCCTCTCCCCGTCCGTCGCGCGTCACCGCGCCCTGGCGGATGCGCGGGGCCAGCGTCACGCGGCCGAGATCGCCGATGAACACGGGGACGCCGCCTTCCGAGGCGGTGACGACGGTGTTCCGCACATCGTCGAGGGACTCGATCAGCGCCTCGCCGCGGATGAGCACCTGCTCCTGCTCGCGCGCGATGTAGCCGCCGCCCGCGTTGGCGTTGTTCTCCTCGAGCGCCTCGATCACCTGCTCCAGCGTGAGGCCGTAGGCGGTCAGCTTCGCCGGCTCGAGTTGCAGCTCGTACGTCTTCAGCTCACCGCCGAAGGAGTTGACCTCCACGACGCCGGGCACCGACCGCAGCCGGGGTGCGACCTCCCAATCGAGGATGGCGCGCAGCTCCATCGGCGACCTGTCCTCGCCCCGGATTTCGAACTGGAAGATCTCTCCAAGTCCGGTCGAGACCGGTCCCAGCTCCGGAAGCCCGTAGCCCTCCGGGATCTGCTCGCGCGCCGCCTGCAAGCGCTCGTTCACGAGCTGCCGCGCGAAATAGATGTCCACGCCGTCCTTGAAGACGACCGTCACCACCGAGAGCCCGAACTTGCTCACGGACCGGACCTCCTCGAGATCCGGAAGCCCGCTGAGCGCCGCCTCCACCGGGAAGGTGATGAACTTCTCCACCTCCACCGGCCCCAGCCCGGGCGACTGGGTGAGGACCTGCACCTGGACGTTCGTGACGTCCGGGACCGCGTCGATGGGCAGCTGCCTCAGCGCGTTCAGCCCGAAGCCGATCAGGACGAGCGTCATCCCGAGGACGAGGAAGCGGTTTTTGATCGAGAAATGGATGATTCGCTCGAACATGGCTCGCCTCAGTGCCCGTGGCTGTCGCCCAGGTTCCCCTTCGAGAGCTCGGACTTGAGGATGAACGCGCCACGGGTCACGACCCGGGTGCCAGGCTCGAGGCCGGATAGGATCTCCACCTCTCCGGACGTGCTGCGTCCGGTCTGCACCTTCACCGCCCGGAACCCGCTCTCGCCTTCCGGGACGAAGACGATCTGCTTTTCACCCATCTTCTGCACGGCCGCGCGCGGGACGACGATGCTTTCAGTGCCGGCTCCGCCATCCGAATCCCCTCGCAACTCGGCGGTGGCGAACATGCCGGGCTTGAGCTCACGGTTCGGGTTGGGGACGACCACCCGCACCGGAATGGTTCTCGTCTTCGGATCCACCACGTCGCCGATGTAGGTGACCACCCCGCCATAGCGCGTGCCCGGACGGGAGGGGAGGGTGATCACGACCTTCATGTTCTGGGCGATGCCGGGAAGCTGCGACTCCGGCACATCGAGCATCACCCACAGCTCGGAGAGGTTTCCGACGACGAAGAGAGGGTCCGTCGGCTCCACGGATTGCCCCACCGAGCCGAGCACCTCCACGACCGTCCCCGCGATCGGGGTGGTGACCGGAACGCGCGACCCGTAGTGCTCGTCCAGCCGGAGCGCCCGGATCTCCGCGTCCTCGAGTCCCAACGCGTGGAGCGTGGCCTCGGCCGCATTCAGCTCGGCGTCCGCTGCCGCCGACGTCGCCTGCGCCTCGCGCATCTCCCGTTCAGAAGTGATGCCTTTCTCGAGCAGCTCCTTCTCACGGTCGAGATTGCCTCGCGCCACGCGGGCTCTCGCCGCGGCGCTCAGGTACTTCGCGCGCGCTTCCGCCAGTGCCTGGCTCTCCACGTGCGCGAGCACCTGACCCTGTTTCACGTGTGTGCCTGCGACGACCCGAAGGTCCGCCAGCCGTCCCGGAACCCGGGAGCTGATGCGGGCGTGGCCCTGCTGCGAAAACACCACGCGCGACGGCACGCTGAGTGATGCCGCGAGTGCTCGCCGCTCCGCTTGACCGTATTGAAGCTGGGCGTTTGCGGCCGCCTCGAACGTCAGCGTGATGATCCCGGGCCCCTCACCTTCTTCATGGTCGTCGTGCCCCTCTTCGGCACCGCCCTTCTCCTCGTGGCGCTCCTCTGTGGACTTTGCGGGCGCCGTATCTCTCTCCTGGCATGCGACGGCGAACGTCATCACCGCGCCCAGCGCGGCGATGTGGATGGACTGCTTCATGGGTTTGGCCTCGGTACACCGAACGGATGAGCATCCGCGCGCGGGACCCCGAGCGCTCAAGTGCCCGGTCATGCCGCCGCGATGGATGGATGGAAGAACAACGGGACGGCGTCGACGTGCGAGCCGTTTCCCGCTGCTCAGGCACTCAGCTCAAGCCGCTTGAATCGGAGGCCGTTCAACCCGCGAAAGGGGAGCGCCGCGCGGAGAACGTGGATGCGCGAACGACTCGCCCGTAAACGCGTGACGCTGTGGCAGCGCCGCGACCACCTCTCGCAGCAGGATCGATTGGCTCACGCAGCAGCCGCAGTGATGTGAGGTGGGCCCACAGCCGTGCTCGTCGTCGCCGAGCTCCGGGAGGTCCGACTCGCCCACCTGGAAATGGGCGACGTGTCCCGTCCCGACGAAGTGGCCGAACAGTTCCACAACCTCCGCCAGCGACGGCACGAGTCCGTTCAGCAGCAGGATGAAAAGGACGACGCGCACGCGCTTCAACAATACCCGCCGTCTCTGAGCGATGCAACGGACGCAACGGTCCATGGACGCGAAGCGAGCGGGTCGTACAACGAAGGGCCCCGCGCGAAAAACGCCTCCTCAGAAGACCCTGCAGCGGCCGCGCCGTGACGGGCTCGGGTGATGGCGGCAGGATCGCCGGGCGCACGATGCCCCCCTGCCTGCTCTCCGGCTCGGGCCCTCGCGAACACGCGCTCCAACCTTTTGATATTGCCGGTAGCGCCGTGACCACGCTCTCCGTCCCCCTCCCCAGCCCCCACGCCGCGGACGTCTCCGCCGAGCGACCGCTGCGCAGCGCCTTCATCGTCTCGCCGCTGTTCGACGGGTTCTTCTTCTTCGCCAGCGCCGCGGCCGTCCTCATCGCCTGGTTCGCGGCGGCGCAGCTGAACGTGCGGCCCTTCTACATCCTCGCCGCGGTGGCGGTGGTCTCCAACGGACCGCACCTCGTCTCCACCTGGACGCGCGTGTACATGGACCGCCGCGAATGGCGCACGCGGCCCTTCAAGATCACCGTGGTGCCGCTGCTCATCGCCGGCGTCGTGGTCTCGCTGGTGCTGCTCGGCCGTTCGTCCGTCGCGGTGCCCGCGGGCATCACCTCCGCGCTCGCGTCGCTGGGCTTCGTCGACGGCCGGCCGATCCTCCTCGACGGCAACCGGATGCTGCACACCGCGCTGCTCTACTGGGCGGTGTGGCACTTCGTGGCGCAGTGCTGGGGGCTCTTGCGCATCTACCAGAACCGCTCCGGCGAGCCGTACGGGTCGCTCGCGCTGCGGCTGGAGAAGCCGATGCTCTTCACCTTCGTCGCCTGGTGCCTGCTTCACCGGCTGCAGACGGGGCCGCGCCGGCTCTTCGGCACCGAGCTCTACTACCCCACCGTCTCGCTCACGCTGGTCAACCTGCTGCTCGGCGCGTCGGTCGCGCTGGCGGCGGCGTGGGTGCTGCTGCGCGTGATCGACCGGCAGAATACGCGGCGTCATCACATCTGGCTGCGGGCGGCGTTCCTCGGCTCGTGCGTGGTCGGCTTCGCGGTGCCGTTCCTGCTCATCACCACCGACGACACCACCGGCTTCGCGGCCGCCGCCTGCTGGCACGGGCTGCAGTACCTGGGGATCATCCGCTTCTACCACCGCACCGCGTGGAAGAACGGCGTGCACCCGGACGCGAAGGCCATCTCCTGGATCTCACAGCCCGGCAAGGGCCGGCTCTTCCTCTACGTCGCGCTGCTGCTCGCGCTGGCGGGCAGCGGCTACGTGCTCATCTGGACCGGCTCGCTGCTCACCGCCGGAACGAAGTGGAACGCCTACACCTGGGGCAGCGTGGTGTGGCTCTCCTTCACCTTCTCGCACTACTACCTCGACGGCGTGATCTGGAAGGTCAGCCGCGACAAGGTGATGGCCTCACGCCTGAAGCTGAACCCCTCCTGAGGGCTTCTCCGGAACGGGCGCGCGTCGATCGCTCCCGGGCGCGCCGTCGCGCTTCTTGATGGAGATGAAGTCCTCGCTCCCCTTGAGGCTCACCACCCGCGCCGGGTTGCCGACGACGACCGCCATGTCCGGCACGTCCTCGAACGGCACCGTGTTCGCGCCCAGCGCCACGTCGCTGCCGATGCGCAGGGGCCCCAGCACCTTCGAGCCCACGCCGAGGTACACGCGATCGCCAATCACCGGCGCGCCTCCGCCGGGGCCCCCGTTCGCGCTGACGAAGCACATCTGGCCGATGTTGCACTCGCGCCCGATGCGCACGCCGGGGCCGACGTAGATCGACTTGAAGTGGCCGACGTAGAAGCCGGGCCCGATGTCCGCGCGCAGGTCGAGCCGGATGTCGAAGAGCCAGCGCGATACCGTCTGCACGCAGAACTGCACCGCCCACAGGAGCGCGTGCCGCAGGCGGCGCGGCCCTCGCGTGTTCGGCCTCTCGGCGATGAGCCAGCGCCCCAGCCGGTAGGCGAAGAGCGGCCACACGCCCTCGTTCGCCAGCAGCGCGCGGGCGATCGCCAGTCGGGACGGGTGGAGCTCGAGGTCGATGTAGCGGCCCGCGTCCGCGCGCAAGGTCTCGCGCAGGCCCGGCCCCCTGACCGGCGCGTTGGGCCTTTCGGAGGAGGCGCCTTCGAAGAGCGGGGGGCTGCGGCGGGGATCGAGTTCGTTCGTCATGTCGGGAGGGGCACGAGGTTCAGGGGCGCGCCGGAGAAGGGAACGAGCGGCGCGCCCAGGTGGCCGCCCGAGCCCTCGATGCTCTTCGCCGACGAACCGTTGGCGGCGACGACCGCGCCGTCCGCCACGTGGATCTTCCCCACCAGCACCACGCCCGGCGCCAGCGTCACGTCCCGTCCGAGATGCGGAACCCCGCGCCGCTCACCGCGTCCGCCGAGCCCCAGCGTCACCCCGCCGTGGATGCGCACACCGCGCTCGAGCCGCGCGCCGCTGCCGATCCAGGTGCTGTCGAAGGAGCCGATCCACACGTCGCCCTCGACCTCGCTGTCCACGGTGAGGAACACGCGGGTGAGCCAGAGCGAGAGCGGCCACAGCAGCCGGTACACGGGCCACAGCGCCTTCGCCACCAGCCGAGGCCGCCGGACGTTCGGATCGCGCAGCCACCGGCCGAAGCGGTAGAGCGCCATTGCCCACAGCGCCGGCGAGTCGAGCACCACGCGCACCCGGTCCCACGTCCCCTCGGCGCCGGCGACGGTGAACCACGTCTGGAGGTCCGCCCGGATGCCCGTCAGTCCGCAGGGCACGGCCGGGCCTTTCAACTCGTGCATTGCGCGCGAAGGTGGGCAGCCTCGCCCCGCGCGTGTACCCACCCTGCCCCAACGCGGCGACCTTCTGTCCGCGGCTGGACGACGGCCCTCGGGTGCAGTGTCTAGGCGGCGGTGCTCTTCCGGGCGAGCGGGAGCGTGAAGTGGAAGGTCGCGCCCTCGTCCGGCCGGCCCTCCGCCCACACCCGGCCACCGTGCCGCGAGACGATGCGGCGCACGTGCGCGAGCCCGATGCCGGTGCCCTCGAAGTCGTCCTCCGGGTGCAGCCGCTGGAAGACGCCGAAGAGCTTGTCCGCGTAGCGCATGTCGAAGCCCACGCCGTTGTCCTTCACCCACACGTGGGCCTCGCCCGCCTCGCTCGCGGCGCCGACCTCGATCAGCGCGTCCTCCTTCCGCCGCGTGTACTTCACCGCGTTGGCGAGAAGGTTCTTCACCGCCGAGCGCAAGAGCGCCGGGTCCGCCTCCACCTCCGGCAGCGGCGCCACGTGCCAGGTCACCTGCCGGCCCTTCAGCTCCGGCGCCAGCTCACGCTGGACCTCGTGCACCACCTCCGAGAGATCCACCTCCAGCCGCTTCAGCTCCGCGCGGCCCATCCGGCTGAACGCGAGCAGGTCGTCCACGAGCTTGCCGCCCTCCGCCGCGCTCTCGGCGATCGTCTGCAGGTAGTCGCGCGCGGTCTCGTCGAGGCCCTTGCCGGCCCGCTGATGGAGCAGCTCCGCGAAGCCGGCGATGTGCCGCAGCGGCGCCCGCAGGTCGTGGCTCACCGAGTAGCTGAAGCTCTCCAGCTCGCGGTTCGCCTCCTGCAACTCCACCGTGCGCTCCTGCACCCGGCGCTCGAGTGCCTCGTTGAGCTCCTTCACCGCGTGCTGTGCGAAGTGCTGCTCGGTCACGTCGTGGCCCTGCACGAAGATGCCCGTCACCGTCCCGCCCGCGTCGCGGATGGGCTGGTACACGAAGTCCACGTAGCGGTCCTCCACCTGGCCGCCGTGGCGCAGCAGAGACACCTTCGTCCCGCGGCCGATGAACGGCTCCCCGGTGGTGAAAACGGTGTCGAGCAGCGCGATGAAGCCCTGCTCCGCCACCTCCGGCAGCGCGTCCTTCACCGTCAACCCCACCACCTTCCGATCGCCGACGAGCCGGAGATAGGACTGGTTGCACATCTCGAAGACGTGGTCGGGCCCGCGGGTGGCGGCCATGAACCCGGGCGCCTGGTCGAAGAGCGCGAGCAGCCTGCGCCGCTCCCCGTCGAGGAGCCGGTTGGTGTCCTGCAGCCGGTGCGCGCGTTGGAGCACGCCCGCCTCGAGCGCGTCGCGCGGGTGGCCTCCCGGAGCTGTGACTTCGCGCTCCGCGGCGGCGTTCGCCTCGCGCAGGGCGTGCAGCTCGGAGACGTCCACCGTGTGCTGGAAGATGAAGGCGACCTTCCCGCTCTCGTCGAGGATCGGCGTGTGGGTGGCGCTCCAGTAGCGGGTGCCCTCCTCCACCGTTCCATCCGGCAGCGTCCGCGGCACGCGGTAGGGGATGAGCGCGAGCACGTCCTGCTGGCCGGTCTCCAGCACCCGCTCGAAGGAGCGGCGCAGCATCAGCGCGCTGGCGTTGTTGGGGTCGTTTGGATCGTTGGGGAAGCGCTCGAAGATGTGGCTGCCGAGGAGCTCCTCCAGCCGGCTGCCGGTGGCCTTGAGGTAGGCGTCGTTCGCCGCGACGTAGCGGAAGCCGCGGTCGACGACCATGTACGCGTTGGGCGAGAGGCGGAAGAGCTCGTCGAGTCTGGGTGCGGTCATGGGGTACCTCTGGGGGCCTGGACGTGCCGGGGAAGGGTGAGGGTGAAGACCGTGCCCTCCGCTTCGGAGGAGCGGACGCTGACGGTGCCGCCGTGCGCCTGGGCAATGCTCTTCACGATGAAGAGGCCGAGCCCGATGCTGCGCGTCTGCAGGCCGATGTCGCGCGCGCCGCGGCTGAGCGGGCGGAAGAGGTGCGGCAGGCGCTCGGCGGGGATGGGCGCGCCGCCGTTGTGCACGGTGAACGCCACCCGATCGTCCGAGACGAGCTCGAGCTTCGCGGTCACCGCGCTCTCCGGCGGCGAGTAGGCCACCGCGTTGGTCAGCAGGTTCCCGAACGCCTGCGCCACCCGGTCCGGATCCCAGGTGCCCTCCACCGGCGCCCTCGCGCCCTCGAGCGTCACGCGGCGCAGCGGGTGCGCGGTCTCGACCTCCTCCACCACGCCGGCGAGCACCGCGCGGAGATCGCAGGGCCGGGGAAAGAGAGGAAGGCCCTCGCCGAGGCGCACCTGGGTGAAGTCGAGCAGGTCGCGAATCATCCGCCCCGCGCGCTCCGCCGAGGCGAGGATGCGCCGCACCGACACGGTGCCGCCGTCGTCGAGGCCTTCGCGGCGCAGGAGCATCGAGGCCACGAGGGTGATCGCGTTGAGGGGGTTGCGCAGGTCGTGCGAGACGATGCCGATGAGCTGCTGCTCGAACTCCACCCGCGCGCGCAGGGCTTCCTCCGCCCCCTTCTGCTGGGTGATGTCGGTGGCGAAACCCTCCAGCGCCTCCACCGTTCCGTCCGCCCTCCGCTGCGGCGTGCTCCGCTCCCACACCCAGCGCTGCTCTCCGCCGGCGGCGCGGATGCGGTAGGTCGCGGTCAGCTGCCGGCCCTCGCGCACCGCGTCCTCGTGGGCCTGCACGAAGCCGGGGAGGTCCTCGGGGTGGATGAGCGCCGCCCAGCCGCCCCTCTCTCCGTCACAGAGCACCGCGTCCGCCCGCGCGAGCGTCTCCGCGGTGTGGCCGCACAGCGCCACGCAGCCGTCGGAGGCGAAGGTGAGGCGGAAGGGCGGCTGCGGCTCGCGGCGGAAGGCCATCCCCGGCAGGTTGCCGATGAGCGTGCTCAGCGTCCGTTCGCGCTCTCGCAGTGCCCGCTCGGCGCGCTGGCGTTCGTTGATCTCGGCCCGTTCGCGCAGCGCGCGCTCCACGCTGGGCACCAGCCGCTCGAGGCGATCCTTGAGCACGTAGTCCGTCGCCCCGCGCTTGAGCAGGTCGATGGCGGTGTGCTCGCCGATGGCGCCGGAGACGAAGATGAAGGGCGTGTGCGGACAGCGCTCGGCGGCGAGCGTCAGCGCCTCCTCGCCCTCGAAGCCGGGGACCCGGTAGTCGGAGAGGATGAGGTCGAAGTGGCCGTCGCCGAGCGCGGCGAGGAACTCGTCTCGCGAGTCGGTGCGGACGAGCTCGAAGTGGGGGATGGCGCGCGCGAGCTGCGCTTCGATGATGCGCGCGTCGAGCCGGCTGTCCTCCAGCAGGAGGAGGCGCAGCGGCGACTGGGGGAGCGGCGGGGAGAGTGTCAGGGCCGACGAGCGCATGGGGCCGCCCGGATCTGCCAGATCACGCCGGACGGGGCGCGGTGCCCGGCGGCGGCTGGTTCACCACTGCCCAGAAGAGCCCCAGCTCCTTCAGCGCGCTGACGAACTCCTTGAAGCCCACGGGCTTGACCACATAGGCGTTCACGCCCAGCCCGTAGGTGCGGCTGAGGTCCGCCTCCTGGTTGCTGCTGGTGAGCATCACCACCGGCACCGTGCGCGTGTCGACCGAGCCCTTCACCCGCTCGAGCACCTGCATGCCGTCGATCTTCGGCAGCTTGATGTCGAGGAGGACCACCGCCGGGTTGCCGCCGGGGCGGTCCGCGTACTTGCCCTCGAGGAAGAGGTAGTCCAGCGCCTCCTGCCCGTCCTTCACCCACACGACCTCGTTGGCGAGGCCGCTCTCGGCGAAAGCGGAGAGGGTGAGCTTCGCGTCCTTGACGCTGTCCTCGACGAGGAGCACGCGCTTGAGTTCCATGGCGCGATCCCTAACCTCTTGAGGTCACGAAGGAATTTCGCCCTCTTGAACTTCGGTACAGGTGTTTTCCGGCGAACGAATGGCTCGTTCAGCGGTGCGACATTCCCCGTCTAGCCGGTTCCGTTGCGCTGGGACTCGAAGGTCGCGCGCGGGTCCCTCGAGGAGGCGCGGCCGGCGGAGAGGATCGCGTATCGCAGCGCGAGGCCCCCGAGCGTTCCGGCCACACCTGCCGCCCGCTGCAGGCGCCTCTCGCGGGAGCGTGGCTTCGGTAGGGGACCGGCGAAGAGCGAGAGCCCCAGGCTCGCGGCGGTGAGCAGCTTCGCCGCGTTCCAGAGGAGAGAGGGCGTGCCCCGCTTCAATGGCAGCGCCACCCGTTCGGTGCGGCCGGCGTCGCGCTCCACCCGATCGCCGAGGACGAGGTCCGCCGCCTTCGCCGCGTTGCCGAGCGCCCACACCGCGCGCTGTGCTTTCGGTTCGTCCGCCAACGGGAGGAGCTCGCAGAGGGCACCGAGCCCCGCGGTCCCGGAGGCGACGAAGAGCGCCGGCAGCGAGCGCCTCGTCGCGTGCCACAGCGGCACGGCGGTGATGGTGACGAGCACCGCGGTGTAGCCGGACATGGGCAGCCCGAATGCCAGCGTGGCCGCGGCGGAGGCCTTCCTTGCCCATCGCGCCCGGGCACTCGTCGTGCGGAGGAACGACGACGCGAGCCACGCGGTGGAGGCCGCGCCGAGCCCGGTGAGGACCCACGAGCCCACGCTCATCGGCGACGAGGGGCGGAACACGCGCAGCATGTGGAGGAAGCGCTCGGGCCGCCCGAGGTCGTGCACCAGCAGCGCGCCGGACGCGGCGGTGCCGACGAGGGCTACCCACCGGCAGCGCCGCGTGAGGGGCTCGAGCCGCTCTCCGCCGACCAGCTCCGAGATGCCGCCGAGCACCGCCGCCGCGCCGGCCACCCCGCCCACGTGGAAGTAGAGCGGGATGGACCAGATCCACACCGGCTCCTTCAGCACCGGGCGCTCGTAGTAGGTCGGCGAAGGGTCGCGTGCCGCTGCGGTGGGGAGCGCGCGGTTGAGCGCCGGTGAGGGGTGCGCGCGTTCGAGCGGCCCGTTCTCCACGCGCTGCAGCGAGCCCTCGCCGCTGAGCGTTCCCCGCTCGAGATCGATGCCGCGGCCGTCCCTCCGCTCCGTGCGTTCGCGGGTGCTCATGCCTTTCCCCTCCCCCACAGCACCGCGCCGAGCGAGGCCAGCGCCAGCCCCGCCGACGCGACCGCGAGCGCGCGCCAGGAGTCACCGTTGCGCTTCGTGGGCGTCACCGGAGCGGGCGGCAGGTTGTAGACCTCGGGCCGGTCGGTGAGCAGGAAGAAGGCGTTGAGGCCGCCGGTGCCCGGCTGCTCGCGCGCGTCGAGACCGTAGAGAAAAGCGGAGTCCACGCCTCGCGCGTGAAGCTCGTCCACGCGACGGTGCGCGCGCTCCGCCAGCTCGTCGAGGTCGCCATAGACGATCGACGCGGTGGGACAGGCCTTCGCGCAGGCGGGATCGAGATCCGCCTTCGTGCGGTCGTAGCAGAGGGTGCACTTCCAGGCCCGGCCGTCGGTCTCATGCCGGTCGATGACGCCGAAGGGACAGGCGGTCACGCAGTAGCCGCAGCCGTTGCAGACGTCGGGCTGCACGTACACCGAGTCGAACTCGGTGCGGACGATGGCGCCGGTGGGACAGGCCTCGAGGCACGCGGCGTCGCGGCAGTGCTTGCACACGTCGCTCACCATCAGCCAGGAGAGCTGCGGCGCTCCGCTCTGCGCGTCGAAGGTGATGGGCGGCGGGAGCTTCTCCTTCTCCACGAACGCCACGTGCCGCCAGCTCGAGGCGCCGAGGTGACCGGTGTTGTCGTACGACATCCCGGTGAAGACGAAGCCGTCACCGGGCAGCTGGTTCCACTGCTTGCACGCGACCTCGCAGGCCTTGCAGCCGATGCAGAGGGTGGCGTCGGTGAAGAAGCCCTTCTGACCCATCACTCCTCCGCGCTGCCGGGTGTCTGCGTGGGTTGGTGCGACGGCTGCTCGATGCCCTGAAGGTCTCGCCGCGGTCCGGCCTCGTCCGCGGTGCGCAGGCCCTGTGGCAGGGGCCTCGGCGCGCGAGAGCGGTAGCCATCCGCCGCGCGCAGGGGCTCCGCACAGCGGCCCGCGACGATGTCCGCCACCGTCGCCTTCGACTCCATGATGTGGACGTTCGGCTCGCTGACGAAACCGAAGAGGTCGTTGACGATCCCTCCGGTGACGCGCCCGGTGTAGCCCCAGTGCCAGGGCAGCGCGAGCTGGTGCGTCAGGGTGCCGTTGCCGCTTCCGTTGCTTCCGTCGCCGAGCCGCAGTGGGCGCATCCGCGGCGTGACGAGCACCCGGCACTCGAGCTCTCCGCGCGGCGTGCGCACCGTGGCCCAGCCGCCGTTCTCGAGGCCGCGCAGCTTCGCGAGCTCGGGAGAGACCTCGCAGAAGAGCTCCGGCTGCAGCTCGCTCAGCCAGGAGAGGGTGCGGCTCATCGCGCCGGCGGTGTGGTGTTCGGTGAGCCTGAAGGTGGTGAGCACGAAGGGGAAACGACCGTCGTGGTGCGCGAGCGCGTAGGGGTTGTCGCGACGGTGCCACTCGCTTCGCGCCGGGTTGCACTGCTGGCCGTAGAGCGCGTTGGCGACCGGCGACTCCTGCGGCTCGTAGTGGGTGGGCATCGGCCCGTCGAGCAGTCCGGACGGCGCAAAGAGCCAGCCCTTTCCGTCCGCCTGCATGAGGAAGGGGTCGTTGCCCGCGATGGTGTCCTTTCCGCGCGCGCTCTTCGGCGGCCGGTATGAGGGCGGCCTGTCGACGAGGAAGTCCGGCGTATCGAGCCCGGTCCAGATCTTCTGAGCGGCGTCCCACCAGACGTACTTCTTGCGCTCCGACCAGGGCTTGCCGTCCGCGTCCGCCGAGGCGCGGTTGTAGAGCAGGCGCCGGTTGTCCGGCCACGCCCACGCCCACTCCTGCGCGACGTGTCCCTGCTCCCCCGCCGGCTTGCGCCGCGCGGTCTGGTTCACGCCGTCCCGGAAGCAGCCCGAGTAGATCCAACAGCCGCACGCGGTGGTGCCGTCGTCCTTCAGCTCGGTGAACGAGGAGACCGGTCTGCCGTCGGCGATCGTGTAGCCGTTGATCTCCTTCAGCACCGCTTCGGCGCTGGGGTCTTCGCGCGGACCTTCGGTGGGGTAGTCCCAGGTGAGTGACTGCAGCGCGCGGTCGCGTTCCTCGCGCGAGTCCCGGTACATCGCTTTCAGCCTTCGCCCGAGGTGGAAGACGAAGTGCAGCTCGCTGCGCGCGTCGCCGAGCGGCTCGACCGCCTTCTCACGCCACTGCAGCAGGCGCTGGGTGTTGGTGAAGGTGCCGTCCTTCTCGGTATGCGCCGCGGCGGGGAAGAAGAAGACCTCGGTGTCGATCTCCTCCGGCTTCACCGCGCCGCTCTGGACCTCCGGTGCGGTGCGCCAGAACTCCGCGGACTCGGTGAGCGCGAGGTCTCGCACCACCACCCACTTCGCGTTGCGCAGTCCCTTCCGCTGCAGCGCGCCGTTCACCGAACCCACCGCCGGGTTCTCGCCGATGACGAAGTAGCCGGGCACCTTGCCGTCGGCCATGTCCGCCACCGTCTGCATGTGCGAGTGGTCGCCGGTCAGCCGCGGCAGCATCGCGAAGCCCCAGTCGTTCTCCGCGGTGGCGTGAGCGCCGAACCAGGCCTTGAGCAGCGAGACCATGTACTTCGGCGACTCGCCCCACCAGCCGGCGGCGGAGCTGACCGTGTGCAGGTACTGCTCGAGCGACTCGGCCCGACCGACCCGCGGCATGCGCAGATAGCCGGGCAGCAGATCGAAGAGCGTGGGGATGTCGGTGGAGCCCTGGATGGACGCGTGTCCGCGCAGGGCCATGATCCCGCCACCGGGCCGGCCGATGTTCCCGAGCAGCAGCTGGAGGATCGAAGCGGCGCGGATGTACTGCACGCCCTTCGTGTGCTGCGTCCACCCGACCGAGTAGCAGAACGCCGAGGTCCGCTCGCGGCCGCTGTTCCGGCACAGGGCGTCCGCCACCTCGAGAAAGAGCTCGGGCGGGACGCCGCAGATCTTCGCGACGTTCTCCGGCGTGTAGCGCGCGAAGTGCCGGCGGAGGACCTGGAGCACGCAACGAGGGTGCTGAAGCGTCGGATCGCGCGGCACCGAGTGGAGGTCCGCGCCGTGCGGTGCGCTCCTGTCGTCGTGCTGCTGGGCAAAGGTCTCCTTGTGGCCGGACGCGGGTACCGAGCTTGCGCCTTCGTATTGCCAGGTGGCGACCTCGTAGTGCGCGCGCTCCCTGTCCCAGCCGCTGAAGAGCCCGTCGAGCTCGTCGGTGTCGCGGAAGTCCTCGCGCACGAGGAACGAGGCGTTGGTGAACTCGGTCACGTACTCGCGGAAGAAGAGCTCCCGCTCCAGCACGTGATGGATGAGCCCGCCGAGAAACGCGATGTCCGTCCCCGCGCGCAGGGGCACGAAGAGATCAGCGAGCGCGCTGGTGCGCGTGTAGCGGGGATCGACGTGGATGACCGTCGCGCCTCGCCGCTTCGCCTCCATCACGAAGCGGAAGCCGACCGGGTGGCACTCCGCCATGTTCGAGCCCTGGATGACGATGCAGTCGCTGTTCGCGAGGTCCTGCTGGAACGTCGTCGCCCCGCCGCGGCCGAAGGAGATCCCCAGACCGGGGACCGTGGAGGAGTGTCATATGCGCGCCTGGTTCTCGACCTGGACCACCCCCAGCGCGGTGTAGAGCTTCTTGAGGAGGTAGTTCTCCTCGTTGTCCAACGTGGCGCCGCCGAGGTGCGCGATCCCCAGCGTGTGGCGGGTGAGGTTGCCGTCCGGATCCGTCTCGCGCCACGTCGCCTCGCGGGTGTCGCGCACGCGTTCGGCGACCATGTCCATCGCCGTCTCCAGAGGGAGGCGCTCCCACTTGGTGCCGCGCGGACGACGGTAGAGGACGTGGCGCTCGCGGTGCGTGCCGGTGACGAGCTGGAAGCTCGCGCTGCCCTTCGGACAGAGGGTGCCCTCGTTGATCGGCGAGGCAGGGTCGCCCTCGATGTTGACGATCTTCTCGCCCTTCACGTGCACGAGCTGCGCGCAGCCCACCGCGCAGTAGGGACAGACCGAGGGGACCACGCGGTCCGCGGTCTCGGTGCGCGCGCGGAGGGATTCGGTGCGAGGCGAGAACGCGGTTCGCCCCAGTGCGGAGAGGTCCCGATCCCGGAGCTGGCGGAGGAGCGGCCAGCGCCAGAGCCCTTTGCGGCCGCGCGAGGAGGACATGCACCGACCTTAGAGACGGCTCCGCGCGCGAAGAACGGCCGCGGTGAGGCAGGGTCCGCTGCGCGACCGTGCGCTGGCTTCGGCGACGGGGGCCTGTGTCGGGCGCGAACCACTGCGAGGGCAGGTCCGGTCGAGACGGCTGGCGGCCTTTGCGCGGCGCGGACAGCTTCGATGGGTGAAGCGCAGAGTTCTCCTCCGGCCGCTGGTGCCGCTGCTGCTGGTGCAGTGGGTGACTGCCGGCTGCCCACGCGAGACCGAGTCCCACTTCTACGGCGGCCATCCGGTGCGGAAGCCCTTCGGTGACGCGCGCCCGGCGACGCAGCAGGCGCCGGCGGAGGGAGTCTCGCCCGAAGGCGATCAGGGCGGCCCACCCTCCGGCGTGCTCGAAGGCGCGAGCCAGCCCTCGCGCGAGGACAAGGCGCCCGTGCAGGGGGAGTAGCCGTTCAGCTCACCGCCGCGCCGCAGTGCTCTCCGGCGGTGTGGCACCCTCCGGCAGCGGCCCGGTGAGCGCGCGGAGGAAGAGCACGAGGTCGCGCTCGGGGAACGCGGAGCCCAGCCGCTTCAGCCGCACGTCGCGGTGGCCGACCTGTGCCTGGCCGGGGAGCCGTTTGTAGAACTCGACGACGTCCTTCAGCGTGAGCAACTGGCCCCCGTGCATGTACGGGCCCGTCTCCGCGACGTTGCGCAGCGACGGCGTGCGGAAGGCGCCCTCGAAGTCCATGAAGGTCTCGTCGAGCAGCGTCACCGCGTCGCAGTCGAGGCAGCGGAGCGGGTCGCTCTTCACCAGGCGCGCGCCGTCGCGTCGACCCCAATCGGGCTGCGTGAGCCCGCCTGCGCGAGGAAGGCCGAGGTTGTGGAACTCGCCGTCGGTGAAGAGAGGGCCGCGGTGGCACTCGACGCATCCCCCGCGCCCGATGAAGAGCCGCAGTCCTCGGCGTGCGCCGGGAGAGAGGTGGCCGCCGCCTCGGGGATCGCCCGCGAGCAGCGCCTGCGCGTAGGCGTCGAAGGGAGAGAGCCTCGGCATCAGCGTGCGCTGGTAGGCCTCGAGCGCTCGCGCCGCGTTGAGGACGACCTCGTCCACGAGGTGCCGATCCGCTTCGCTCATCGCCGCCCAGCGCGCACGTTCCGCGGAGCGTTCCGGCGCCTCGACCGGAGTTGCCCGCGGCGGGAAGCGCTGCGTGTCCTCCACCGGCGGCAGAGGTCCGAAGATCGATTCGTAGGCGTCGCGATGGCTCGTCGCGATCCGCCGCGCGAGATCGGTCCTCGTCGCGCCCAGTTCGTCCGGCGCCTCCAACGGTCCCATCGCCTGCGACCAGAGGCTGTCCCTCCGGCCGTCCCAGTTGAGGAATCCATACGCGGCCGCGCCGATCACCGTGGGCGTGTTGCGCGGGAGGAGCCGGCCTCCGTTTCCTCGGGCTCTGCGTTCGGCGTCCTGGAAGTAGCGCTCGGGGAGGTGGCAGCTCGCGCAGCTTCGGGTCCCGTCGTCACTGAGACCGCTATCGAAGAAGAGAGCGCGGCCGAGCGCGACGGCGCGGGGATCGTCCGCCACCGCATTGCGCGGCGAGGGCACCTTTCGCACCGGCTCGGTCAGCACCAGCGAGGCGATGGTGCGCAGCTCCTCCTCCGTCCACGGCGCGTCGAGATCCTCTTTCGGCGCGCACGCCACGACCAAGGCACCGCAGAGGACCGCGAGGCACGGGAGCAACACCGTTGCGGCTTGGGCGCGCAGCATCCGACCGGCAGCGTGCCACGTCACTCCCGCGGCGCCCGGTCGGTGCGCGGGGCGGCGTCGTCCGCTCGACCCTCGCCCGGCTGAAATGCCGAAGAGCCGTCACCCACCCGAGGGGAGTGACGGCTCCTCGCCAGCCGCGCCACCGCGGGCCGCGCGTTCCACCCGCTGCGCCGACTCCACGCTCTCGGGCGAAAGGACGCGTCTTTGCGGGTGCTTATCCAAAGTCTGGCAAGCAGGCAGGCATTCTCACGACAATGGCGGCGATGCGCTCCCCACGACTCCTGCTGCTCCTCCTGCCCGCCCTGCTCCTCTCCGCATCCTGCGGAAGCACCACCCCGCCCACCGAAGGTTGCCGCGGAGGGCTCACCGCGTGCGGCGAACAGTGCGTCGACACCGGGAAGAGCCGCGAGCACTGCGGTGCGTGCGGCAATGCCTGCGCCGCCGGCTTCGTGTGTGACGGCTCCGGTCAGTGTGCGCTGAGCTGTCAGCAGGGGCTGTCGGTCTGCGGCGGGTTCTGCGTGGACCGGCTGCGCGATCGCGATCACTGCGGCGCCTGCGGCAACGTCTGCCCGACCGGTCACGTGTGCGACGGACTCGGCAACTGCACCCTCTCCTGCCCGAGCGGCCTCAGCCAGTGCGAGGGCACCTGCGTGGACCTCACCTCCTCTCGGTCGCACTGCGGCGCGTGCGGCAACGCGTGTCCGGATGGGACCGTGTGTGGCGACGGGGAGTGCGCGGCGAACTGCCCGCCGGACCTCCTCGCGTGCAGCGGCGCCTGCGTCGATACGCGCGTGGATCCGGAGCACTGCGGCGCGTGCGGCAACGCCTGCTCGCGGCCGAACGCGAAGTCGCGCTGCGCGGAAGAAGCCTGCGAGTTCTCCTGCGCCTCCGGCTTCGCGGACTGCAACGACGACCTCGGCCAGCCGGACGGTGACGGCTGCGAGACGAGCCTCGACTCGACGAGCTCGTGTGGCGGATGCGGGGTGACCTGCGAGGCCGGCGCCGCCTGCGTCAATGGCGCCTGCACCTGCGCCGCGTTCGCGAACCGGTCGCAGCTCTTCGAGGCCACCGGCGCGGGCGCGATGGGCTCGCCGACGACCTTCACCGTTCCGCCCTCGGTGTGCACGCTGATCATCGAGGCCTCCGGCGCACAGGGCGGAACCGGCGTCGACACGAAGGGCGCGCGGATGCGGGGCACCTTCACCGTCACCCCGGGCGAGGTGCTTACCGTGCTGGTGGGCAAGCGCGGGACCGACGTCGCGAACGGGCTCTACGGCGGCGGCGGCACCTTCGTCACCGACGCGGCGGGCAACCCGCTGGTCGTCGCGGGCGGTGGCGGCTCCTGCTTCGCCAACTGCCCTCCTGCGGCGGAGACGGCAGGACGCATCGTCTCCTCCGGAGGGACCGCGGGCTCCACGCCCCGGGCGATGGGAGGCGCGGGCGGGTTCACCTCGAACACGACCAGCGGCGGTGGCGGAGGCTTCCTCGGCGATGGCGCGGGCGCAGGCGGTGGGCGCGCGTTCGTCAACGGGGGCGCCGGAGGCAACGCGGAGACGCAGGGCGGCTACGGCGGTGGCGGCGCGCGAAACGGCATCTTCGGGCAGGGCGGTGGCGGCGGCTACTCCGGGGGCAGCTGCGGCGACACGGCCTCGACCTGGGTCGGCTGCGGCGGTGGCGGCTCGTTCAACGCGGGCACGAACCAGAGCAACGCCGCGGGCGAGCGCGCCGGCAACGGCCGGGTCATCTTCATCTGGTAGCTCAGCGCGGCTGCTCCCAGACGATCTCCGCGCGGTCTCCGTCGGCCTCGACGGTGAGGAGCCAGCGCCCGCCCATGTGCAGCCTCATCCCGCGGGTGTGGAAGCGGTCGTCCTCCAGCGCGGTGTGAACCGGGCGCGTGGTCATCCCGTGTCCGTGGTGCGGCATCGTGGCATCGACGACCACGCCGCCGGAGGGCCGCACCCGTTCGCCGGTCTTCGCGTCGCGCACGGTGGTGACGACCTCGAAGAGCTCGCCCAGCGGCGGCACCGCGGGCTGAAGCTCGAGCTCGAAGTGGTGCTGCGCGCCCTTCAGCAGGAGCCTTTCGCCCGGTCGGGCGATGGGCCCCTCTGGTTCGGCGGGCAGTGCTCGCTCCGGGGTGGCACTCCGCTCACGACATCCAGCGAGGGGCGCCAGCGAGAGCGAAAGAAACAGAGCTGCGACGAGCACTCTCCTCGTCATGGCATCTCCCTCTCCACCTGCGACCAGCGCGTGCGGCGCGGCTCGAAGTCCACGTCGAGGCAGGGGTCGGCGAAGAGCATCGGCACCGACTCGGCGAGGATGACCAGCGCGAAGAGCACCGCCATCACCAGCCCGCTCTTCGCCATGAAACGCGGGCGCGAACCGGATGCGGATCGGCGCAGGGCCCACAACGACACGGCCGCTGAAGAGACCGCGCCCGCGAAGGCGACGACCGACACCAGCCCGGGCAGCAGCAGCGAGCCCTGCGCGCAGGCAACCGGCACCAGCGGATAGGCGATGACCAGCCGCAGCGCCCAGAAGACCGGCCCGCCCAACGCACCGTAGAAGAGCCACCCGTTGCGCACGTCGCCTCCGCCGCGAAAGAGCTAGAGCAGGTACGGGCTCACGTGGGTGGTCAGGAACTCGAGCAGCGAGCTGGCCACGAGGAAGTACCAGTAGAGCGCCACGCACTCGACCGCCGCGTTGCGCTGGCCCTTGAGGTCGTGACCGCGCACGAAGCCCCACACCACGAGCCCGAACACGATGAGCACCGCCGCGTGCAGCAGCTGGTAGCCGGTGAGCGTCCAGGAGATGGAGCCGTACGCGTGGCTCGACCAGCGGTAGCTCACCTTCGCGTACTCGAAGCACTTCAGCGCCGCGTAGGCCCCGACCATCAGCAGCGCGAGCGGGAAGAGCCGACGCAGCGGCCGTTCGTCCGCGTGGTGCCGGTACGCGCGCTCGGAGAGCCAGACCGGCAGCGCGGAGAGCGTGAGCAGCAGCTGCCCTGCGCCGCCGAGCACGAGGTCCGGCATCCCCGCGTCCGCGGGCGGCCACTGCGCCGTGCCCACGCGCAGATAGAACCAGGAGGCGATGAGCGCGCCCACCACCATCAGCTCGATCACCGCCAACAGCACCACGCCGGTCCACGCGGGAGAGCGCTCGCCGGAGTTGAGCGGCAATTCGTGCACGCCGTCGCGCGGCCTGTCGGGCGAGCGGATGGTCATGACGGGCTCGCGTTCTCTCTCGGCCAGTGCCAGCCGACGAGCCCCACCGCGGTGAGCACCACCCCGAGCAGCATCGGCACCGGGTGCAGCACCGCGCTCAGCGCCGCGATGGTGATCCCCGCCGCCGTCCACAGCGGCCACGGCGTGGGGCCGGGCAGGAGGATCCGGTGCATCGGGAGCGCGTCCAGCGAGGAGGTGACGAGCGTCTCCCGCTGGCCCTTGCGCACGTCCGCCATCGACTCGCGCCAGGGATGTGATTCGGCGACCGCGCCCGTCACCGGATGCGGCGCCTCCCACAGCGGATGGCGGCCCTCGACCACCGGGACGAAGCGGAAGTTGTAGAGCGGCGGCGGCGAAGGACAGGCCCACTCGAGGCTCTCCGCGCCCCACGGGTTGTCGCCGGCGTGCGGCCTCCGCGCGAGCGAGAGCGCCACGTTGACGAGGAAGACGAGCAGCCCCGCGGCCATGAAGAACACGCCGCCCGTGGCGAGGAGGTTCAGCGGCGACCACTCGAGCTCCGGCAGGTACGTGTAGACGCGCCTCGGCATGCCCTGGAACCCGAGCAGGTGCATGGGGAAGAAGGTCACGTTGAAGCCGACCGTGAAGAGCCAGAAGTGCCAGCGACCCAGGCGCTCGCCGAGCTGCGGTCCCCACATCTTCGGGAACCACCAGTAGATCGCCGCGAAGATCGGGTACACGACGCCGCCGAGCAGCACGTAGTGGAAGTGCGCGACGATGAAGTAGGTGTCGTGCACCTGCAGGTCGAACGAGACCGACGCGACCATTACCCCGGTAATGCCACCCAGGATGAAGAGCACGAAGAAGCCGAGGCAGAAGAGCAGCGGCACGTTCATCCGCACCCGTCCGCGCCAGAGCGTGATGAGCCAGGCGAAGAGGATGATGCCGGTGGGGACGGTGATCATCATCGACGCAGCGGTGAAGAAGTTCATGCCCATCACCGGCAGCCCCGCGGCGTACATGTGGTGCACCCACAGGCCGAAGGAGATGAAGCCGATGGCCACCAGCGAGAGCGCGATCCACGAGTAGCCGACGGTGGGCCTGCGCGCGCTGACGGGGATGATCGTCGCCACGATGCCGAGCGCGGGGACGAGCATGATGTAGACGTCCGGGTGGCCGAAGAACCAGAAGAGGTGCTGCCACAGGAGCGGGTCACCTCCGGCCGCGGCGTTGAAGAAGTGCGTGCCCGCCACGCGGTCGAGCCCGAGCATCATCGAGGCCGCCATCAGCGGCGGCATGGCGAAGACGATCATGAACGCCATCACCAGCGACGACCACACGAACAACGGCATGCGGGCGAGCGTCATGCCCGGCGCGCGCATCCGGAAGATGGTGACGATGAGCTCCACCGCGGCCACCAGCGCGGCGACCTCGAGCAGGGTGATCATCGTCACCCACCAGTCCACGTTGCTCCCCGGGTTGAAGCCCGGACCGCTGAGCGGCACGTAGTTGAACCAGCCGCTGTTCGGCGCCGCGCCGGCGAGGAAGGCCACGTGCAGCGCGATGCCGGCGAAGAGGTAGAGCCAGTACCCGAGCGCGTTCAGCCGGGGGAACGCCATGTCGCGGGTGCCGATCATCAGCGGCACCACGTACATCGACAGGCCCTCGAGGAACGGGATGACGAAGAGGAACATCATCGTCGACCCGTGCATGGTGAAGACCTGGTTGTACTTCTCCGGCCCGAGCACCTGGAGGCCCGGCAGCGCGAGCTGAAGCCGCATCGCCAGCGCCTCGAGACCGCCGAGGAGGAAGAAGACGAGCGCGGTCACCATGAACCTGCGCCCGAGGGTCTTGTGGTTCACCGCGGTGAGCGCGCCACCGATTCCCGGCGGCGCCGACCATGCCTGCTTCAGCCTGAGCTCGGGCGTGGCCACGGGGTCACTCCAGCGAGAGGAGCCAGTCGAGGAGCGCGTCGAGCTCCGCTTCCGGCACCGCGGTGGGTGGCATCCGCAGGCCCGGCTTGAGCACGTGCGGATCGAGGATGAACGCGCGCAACGCTTCGCGCGTGAGGGGCGTGCTCGCGGCGGCGATCGTCCGGCGCGACGCGAGGTGGGTGAGGTCCGGCCCCGGCACCTGGGCCTGCATCGCCGCGCCGGTCTCGGTCTGGGTCTCGGTCTCGGGGAAGACGCCGCGCACGACGTGGCAGTGGACGCAGCCGCCCTGCCGGAAGACCTCGGCGCCGCGCGTGATGCCAGACGAAGCCGGCGCCCGCTGCTGCGCGATCCACCGGTCGAACTCCTCCCGCGGCACCGCGCGAACGAAGAAGGCCATCAGCGCGTGCTGCATCCCGCAGAACTCCGCGCACTGTCCCCGGTAGTCGCCGGGCCGGTCCGCCTTCACCCAGAAGCTCTGCACGTGACCGGGCGTGGCGTCGCGCTTCCCGTGGAGCTCGGGGACCCAGAAGGAGTGGATGACGTCGCCTGAGGAGAGCACCACCCGCACCGACTCGCCGGCGGGGAGCACCAGCTCGTTGGCGGTGACCACGCCGTGCTGCGGGTAGGCGAAGCTCCACCAGAACTGACGCGCGGTGACCTCCACCTCCACCGTCGGCGCTTCCGGCGGACGCATCACCCGGCCGCTGGTGCGGATGTTCACAGCGAGCAGCCCGAAGAGCACCAGCGCGATCACCGCGCCCACCCACACGAGCCACCGCTCCTCGCGCGGCTCCGGCGCGCTCAGCAGCACGTCCTCGGCGATCGCCTCCTCCGAAGCTGCGCGTTCCCGGCGTCCGCGCCCGAGCCCCCGCCACAACGCCATGCCGAAGAGCACCAGCGTCACCGCGGTGGGGATGAGCACGCCCGCCAGGAGCACCCACGTCAGCCACGCGAGCTCACCGGCTCCCGGCCCCGCCGGCGCGAGCAGGCGCTGCGGTCCCGAACAGGCCGGGGCCGAGCCCAGCGCCACCGTGCCGAAGAGCAGCGCCCGCGCGCGCGGAGAGGGCCGCCTCATCGCGACGCGCCTCCAGTGTCCCCGCCTCTCACGTCCGGCAGCCGCCAGAGGAAGGCGACCAGCGCGTCCAGCTCTTCCTTGTCGAGCAGCCCGCCGTACGCGGGCATGTCCCCGAGCCCCATCACGATCCGGACGGTGGCCTCCTCGCGCGACACCCTCAACGCGAGCGCGGTGAGGTCCGGCCCCCAGCGTCCTCCTTCGCCGAGCACCTGATGGCACTGCGCGCAGCCGCGATGGACGAACGCCTTCGCGCCCGCCGCCTCCGCGCTCCCCTCCGCCACGCCGAGCCGCGCCGCGGAGATGGGCGGAAGGTCCGGCGGCGGCGTCCACGGCGAGCGCAGCCCGAGCCACGTCAGCGACACGCACGACACCGCGAACACGCCCACCACCACCGGCGCCCACGGCCTGCGCGTCATCGTCCGCTCACCGGTCGGCGCGAGCAGCGGCAGCGCGAACATCGACCCGAGGAAGAGCAGCGGTCCCCAGATCATCACGAAGGACTCGAGGCTTCTCGGCTTGAGGTAGAGCAGCGCGTACCACCAGCGCACGAACCAGTCCGGCGCCGGGTGGGCCACGAAGCGCGCGGGATCCGGCGCGGGCCCCGGCCCCTTCGGACCGAAGACGAGCGCGAGCGCGAAGATGATCGACACCACGCCCACCGCGACGATCGCCTCGCGCCAGGCGCTGTCGGGGACGTAGTGGATGCCGAGGCGCTCCTTCTGGTCGTGGTACCAGGCGCGGTAGGTGCGCTTGTCCACCGGTCGTCCCGACTCGGGCGGCTCGCTGATTCCGTGGTGGAGCACGAGCCAGAGGTGATGCCCCACCCCGGCGAGCAGGAGCAGCGGCAGCACGATCACGTGCAGCGCAAAGAAGCGCGAGAGCGTGGCGCCGCCGACGTCGCTGCCGGCGAGGAGGAACTCGCCGAGCGGCTGACCAATGAGCGGCACCCGGGCGATGAACTTCGACGCCACCACCACCGTGTAGAGGCCGTTCTCGTCCCAACGCAGGAGCTGCCCGGTCAGCGCCAGCGTCATCACGAGGAGGAAGAGCACCGTGCCCACCATCCAGGTGCCCTCGCGCGGGAACTTGTAGCTGCCGGTGAGGTACACGCGCGCGGCGTGCAGGAGCATCAGCACCACCATCGCGGAGGCGCCCCAGTAGTGCAGCGCGCGCACGAGCCCGCCGAAGGGCGTGGCGGTGATGACCCCCAGCGTCTCGTGGGCCTGCGCCGCGGAGGGCACGTACACCGTGGCCAGCCCGATGCCGGTGGCGAGCTGCACCAGCAGCGCGGTGAGCGTGGCGGCGCCGAACACGTAGTACCAGCCGCGTTTGCCGTGCAGCTGCGGCGGGACCTTGTGCGTGCGCACCTTCTCCACCACCGGCCCGAGCCCGAGCCGGTCGATCACCCAGGACACCGGCCCCTGCGGGAGCCCCTTCACGCGCCGCGCCCTCCGCCGTTCGCGTACGGGCAGGCCGATGGACCCGCTGCCTCCGCGCGCTCCCGCGCCCGCTCCGGCGCATCGAGCGGCACCCGCTTGCCGCGCACCTGCACCTCGCCCTCGTGAACCCTCACCTCGAGGCGCTCGAGCGGCGCGGGCGGCGGACCGGAGACCACCGCGCCATCCCGGTTGAAGGCGCCTGCGTGACAGGGACAGAGAAAGAGGTTCGCGCCCTCCTCCCACCGCAGCGGACAGCCGGTGTGGGTGCAGAGGTTGGAGAACGCGACGAACCCATCCCCCTCGCGCCGCACGAACGCGCCGCCGGTGGCCGCGAAGCCCGCCCACGGCAGCGCCTGCGGATCGCGGTAGGTCACCGGGACCGTCTCGCTCTCGGCGAACTCCTCCGGCGCCCCCACGCGCCGCCAGCTCGAGTCGTCGCGCCGCTGCAGCGGCCAGAGCAGCAGGCCCGCCACCGGCACGCCCAACCCCGCGCCGATGATCCCACCCGCTCCGAGGAGGACGGCCCAGTTGAGCCGGCGCCGCTCCTGTGACACCTGCGGCCTCAGCGCGCGGGCGATGCGCTCTTCGTCTTCGGCACGCTCGGTGGACATCGGGAACCGCCCACTATCCGGGCGCCTCCGCAGGCCGGACAAGACAGACCGGACGGCATCGGCGCGACTGTCACGCAGCCCGCATTGAACCGCCGCCGAGTGGAGTCCCCGCGACGAAGCCCGACGCGCTCAGGCCGCGCGCGACCCGTCGGTCGGCGCAGAGGTGACCGGAGCGGTCTCGGCGCTCTGCGTCCGCGGCAGCCAGAGGTGGAAGGTCGAGCCCTTCCCCACGCCCTCGCTCTCGCCCCAGATGCGCCCGCCGTGACGCCCGGCGATCTCCCGGCAGATGTGCAGCCCGAGCCCCAGCCCACCGAAGTGGCGGTCCGCCGCGTTCGCCGCCCGGTAGAAGGGCTCGAAGAGCCGCGCCGCGCAGTCCGGCGGGATGCCGATGCCGCGGTCCGTCACCGAGAGCTGCACCGCCTCGCCGTCATCGCGAAGGGAGAGGAGGGCCTCGCCGCCCTCGGGCGAGTAGCGCAGCGCGTTCTCCAGCAGGTTCACCACCACCTGCTCCAGCCGAGGCGCATCCCACAAGCCCACCACCGGCGCCTCCGGCCGCACCACGCGCAGGCGTTCCGCAACGTGCGGGTGTGCGGCGCGGTGACGTTCGACGACGTCCTCCACCAGCGCGCCGAGGTCCGTCGGCGCGGGCGCGAGCACGAAGCGACCAGCCTGGATGCGCGCGGTGTCGAGCATGTCCGAGACCAGCAGCGCGAGCCGGTCCGTCTGCCGGTCCATCCGGTCGAGCATCTGCAGCACCCGCTGCGGCTCCAGCGCATCGAGCCGCTTCGTCAGCAGCAGCCGCAGCGTCTGCGCCGTCGCCTTCAGCGGGGTGAGCGGCGTGCGCAGCTCGTGGCTGGCGAGCGAGAGGAACTGGTCGCGCGTGGCCACCGCGCTCTCGAGCAGCTCGTTCTTCCGGCGCAGCGCGACCTCCGCCGACTGGACCTGGTCCGCCATCCGGTCGAAGGCCTCGCCCAGCGCGTCGAGCTCGTCGTTGCCCTCCGCACGCACCCTCACCGCGAGGTCTCCCTCCGCCAGCGCCGTCGCCGCGAGCCGCAGCCTCGCCACCCGCCGCGTCACCTCCGAGGCGACGAAGCGCGAGAGCACCAGGGCCAGCAGCGCGCCGATCGAGACGAACGCCGCCGCGCCCATCCCGAGCTTCGTCACCGCGCGGTAGGTCGCGGCCGCCGGTTGCGTCACCACCAGCAGCCATGGCGTCTGGGGAACCGGGGCCCAGGTCACGCTCACCTGGTGGCCGGTGAGGTCCGGGCCCACGTGGCTGCCACGGGTGGCGGTGGCAAAGGACGACTCCAGCGGCGCGGGCAACCAGGCCGCCATGCCGAGGTCTCCGCGGCTCGTCTCCCGCACCAGCGCGCCGGTGCGCACGTCCACCAGCTGGATGCTGTAGTGCTGCGAGGCCAGCGTGCGGTGACCGGAGAGCGCGGGCAGCGACACCGTCCCCGCCAGCACGCCGAGCAGCGCGCCCCCTTCGCGGACCGGCGCCGCCAGCGCGACGCGGCGCTCGCCGTCTAGCCCGAGGTAGGGCACCGATACATAGAGGTGGCTGACGTCCGGCTGCCGGGCGCCGCGGAAGAAGTCCGCGGTCGATTGATTGTCGAGGCGCGGCACGCCCGGCTCCGAGCGCGCAAGCACCTCTCCTTCGGCGTCGACGAGAAACACCGCCTCCAGCCCGGTGGTGTGGTGCTGCAGCACCTCCAGCGAGAGCTCCACCGCCTCGCGATCCCGCGCCCTCACCGCGCCGGCGAAATCGGGCAGCCGCGCGTGCGCCGCCAGCGCCTCGCGGGCGCCCTCGAAGTGCACGCCGAGCCACTCGATCTCCGCGTCGGTGGCGGTCTGCGCCTCCCTCCGCGCGAGCTCCTCCACGCTGCGCTGCATGAGCACGCAGGCCACCGCGCCGAGCGCGATGAGGGGCATGCAGGAGGCGATGACCATCCCGCGCCACAGCCGCCAGCGAAGCCCCGGTCTCACCGTGCCGCGCTCGAGCCCCAGCGCCGCCGCGATGCCGAGCATCACCGCCAGATAGACCGCCGTCCCCGTCCAGGAAGAGGTGGCGAAGAGGGCCACCGCCAGCGCGCCGAAGGAGACGATGAGCGCGAAGAGCGCGCCGCGGCGCAGGGCCGCGTGCCGCCGCCAGAGCGCGACCGTCAGCAGCACCGCGCCGGAGACGAAGAGCGCACCCAGCGGCTGCAGCACCGGCCAGAGGTGGCGGTAGGGCGCCTCCCCGAAGAGCCCGGGAAAGAGCAGCATCATCGAGCCGAGCCCGAAGGCGTCCGCGGCGACGAAGGGGAGAAAGGTGGAGGCGGGCCTCGTGCGCCGGAGGTGGGGGCTCTCCAGCGCCACGCAGAGGATCATCAGCGTGTAGAGCACGGTGCCGGTCACCGCGCCCGAGCGCACGTTGGACTCCCACCAGTAGACCGCCAGCGCGCCGAGCAGCAGCACGCGCCCTGTGGCATCGAGCGCGCGCGGCCACTCCGGGTAGAGCGCGCTCACGCCGAGGAGCAGTGCGCCGGCGAGGAACGCCGTGCCCAGCTCGCGCGCGTAGGGATAGATGTGCCGGAAGACCGGCGCGCTGAACTCGTAGGGGACGTACACGAGCAACACCCCCGCCATCAGCGCGAACAACGCGGCGACCCAGGTGGTGCGGACCTCGGGTGCTTCGGGGGCGGCGGCGGAGGGACCCATACGGAAGCGGCGAGGCTTGCCCGCGGGTGCAGGTCCGGCAACGCCCTCCGTCGGCCGAAGTGGGCTGAATGACAGGGAGTGGGGGCCGCGTACACTGCCGCACATGATCCGAGTCGACGTCGAGCCACACCCGCTGCTCCAGCCCGCCGCCTTTGTCGCCCGTTTTCCCCGGCCGCTCGGAGAGCTCGCCTCGCCGGCGTCGCTGCTCGAGCTGTTGAAGCCCGGCGCGCCCTCGCCCTTCTCACCGCCGGACGAAGCGCTGCGCGGCGCGGTGCGCGATCTCCTCCGCCACGGCGGCTACAAGCCCACCGGCCGCGGCAAGCCGGCGAGCGAGTACCTCGTGCGCGCCACCACCGAAGGCGCGCTGGGATCGATCAACCTCGCGGTGGATGCCTGCAACGCCGTCTCGCTCCACAGCGGCCTGCCGATCAGCGTGGTCGATCTCGGCCGCGCGCGCGCGCCCTTCCGGGTGGGCATCGCCGGGGCGGGAGAGCGCTACCCCTTCAACGCCTCCGGCCAGGAGCTGGACCTCGAAGGCCTGCTCTGCCTCCGCGACGCCGAAGGCCCCTGCGCCAACGCGGTGAAGGACAGCCAGCGCACGAAGACCCACGCCGGCACCGTCGAGACCCTCGCGATCGTCTGGGGCACCGTGAAGGCCGAGGGCCGCGCCGCCGCCGCCGCCCGGTGGTACCGGCAGCTCCTCGAGGCGGAGGGCGTGGTGTGTGAGGACGTGGAGGTGAGCGGGTAGGCACGGCCGCCGCAGACGACCGCGGCACCCGGCGATATAGGCCGGGCCATGAGCGAGATCCCCGACGAGCTGGCGCAGCGCCTCCGCAACTTCTTCGGCGCCCGGGTGGCGGTGCACGGCGCGGACGCCACGGTGAAGGCGATCGAGGCGCTGGTGGAGGCGGAGTCCGCCCGGCGCGGTGAGCCGGATCCGGTGAGCGGTGCCTTTCACGGTCTCGCGCTGACGCAGGGCTCGCTCATCAAGCGCGAGTACGACCTCTCCACGCACGGCCACTGGGACGGTTGGGAGGTGGGCGCGGTGATCGTGGACGTGAAGGCGCTCATCCGCGTGAACATGGAGCACGGGTTCGCGGCCGGCGACGCGGTGCTGCGCGCGGTGGCGACGGCGCTGGGCGAGCGCTTTCCCACCGCGCGGGTGGTGCGTATTCATCCCGACGCTTTCGCGGTGCTGCTGCCCCCGTCCGCCGAAGTGGCAGTGGATGCGTCCCTCGAGCCCTCCGTGCGCGAGGCTCTCGCCCGCCGCGTGCCGGAGCTTCTCGCGCAGGCAAAGGCACCGGAGCTGGCGCTCGACTACAGCGTCGCGCTGCTCCACCTCACGATCGTCAAGCCTTCGCACTGGCAGGTGCTCGGGCCGCTGCTGTGGGCGGAGTGCGAGCGCGCGCTCACCCTCGCCTCCCGCGGGATGACGAGCGGCCTGCAGCGCCGCCGCGTGGAGCTCGACGCCGCCGTCTGAACCGGTCCCGCAAAGACACCGCCCCCGCCCACCCGGACGGTGCCGGGAGGACGGGGGCGGTGGTGCATCGGTGAGCGAGCTACTGCTGGACGCTCAGCAGGAAGCCGCCCACGGTGGTGGCGGAGTACGAGAGCGTCGAGCTGCTGAAGTAGTCGGCCACGACGTAGTAGGTCGTCCCCTGCACAGCGTTGAAGGTGACGGTCTCTGGACGTCCGGAGCCATTCGCGTCAGCCGCCGCCAGCGCCGAGTTGGGTGCGCACGCGCTCATCACCAGCACGCCGATGTCCCAGGTCGGATCCGGGTGGATGCGGACGGTGGTCGGACCGTTCGCGGGAGCAGTCCACGTGTAGACCACGTCAGCTCCCGCGAACGCCTGGGACGTGAGGTTGGTTCCAGCCGCATTCGCGTAGTAGCCCGCCGCGCGGGTGAAGTCGTTCGTCGCACCCAGGGTGTGGCCCGCGATGGTCGCGTTCGTAGGCAAGGTGCCTGCCGTCGCGCACGTCGAGTACGGGTGCGGCACCGCACCCATCAACACGTCGAGCCGATACGGACCGTGCCCCGGACGTGCCACCGAAGAGCTCGCACCATCCACCACGATGAAGTGCTGGCCGCCGGGGACGAGCGGGGCGGTCGTCTGCGTGCTGCTGACGAAGCCGCTCGCCACGTACGATGGCGTTGTCGTCGAAGTGTTCGAGCTGCAGAAGCTCTGGCCCGTCGTTCCGGTTTCGGTGCAGGTGCTACGGAGCGACACCGCCGGCATGTACTCGTCCACGTTCAGGGACGCGAGAAGCACCTTCGCCTGCAACGCCGTCTCTCCGGTCTGAAGCGCGGGAACGTCCAGCCGATAGATCGCATCGTTCGCGACGCCGCTGGCGGTCGAGGCGCAGCTCACGGAGGTGTCGTTCGCCATGCCTACGGTCGTCCCCACCCGCTGCGCCCAGCCCTGCGACGAGAAGGTGAGTGCCTCCGCGGTTCCACAGGTGTCGTTCAGGCCCGGCACCAGCGGATCGAAGTCCACCACGAGGTCGTAGTCGCCGGCCGTCGAGCCACCGTCCACCACGAGGTACCAGGTACCGATCGGAAGGTTGCTCACCACGACCTCGGCCGGATGGTCGATCTGCGGCGAGGTCTGACACCCCACGGTGGTGATGGCGGTGGTTCCAGAGATGCACGCTGAGCCGTGCCGCAGCGAGACGACCGGACGGTAGCCGCTCGTCCGAGGCGTCACCTGCGCGGTGAAAGTGCCCGGCGCCGTGGTCGTGAAGCTGTACACGCGGTCGTTGCCGCTCGCCGTTCCGCAGCCGGACAGCACGGTCATCGAGTTGCTAGCCCCGATCGTGGTGCCCGTGATCGACGAAGGGACCGTCAGCGGGATGGCGGAAGCGCACGCTCCCGCCGTCGCCGCGCTCTTGGTCAGCGTCACGTTGACCGAGCCGACGGCGCTCCCCACGGTCTCGACGAAGAGGAAGTAGGTCCCCGGGCTCATGTTGTTGAGCGTCAGCGTCTCGCTGCTGCCGGTCGTGCTGCTGGCGTTGATGCACGCGAGCTGCGGACCCGCCGTGCAACCTGCGTAGCGCACGTAGAGCGCAGGGTTCGCGCCCGTGCCGCCGGTCGCGGCGATCACCACGTTCTCGGTCTGGGTGAGCTCGAACTGGTACACGACCTCGCGTGACGCTGCGGTCGTCACGCAGGTTCCGGCGGTTGCGTCCGTCGCGAGGTTCGTCACGGCGGTCACCGTCGCGGTGTTGCCGCCCATGAAGTTGATCACCTCCGGAGCAGCGCAGGTGTCGTTCGGCGGCGGCAGGGAGGGCGCGTTGAGATTCACCGTCACGTCGACGGTTCCAGAGGCAGTGCCGAGGGTCTCGACGAACAGGTAGTAGGTTCCCGCGGGCTGATTGAGCACGTTGAGCGTCTCGGTCGTGGTGGACGCAGCGTTGACGCAGGCGACCTGGGTGCCGCTGCCGCAGTTGCCGCTCCGGAGGTAGAGCACGGGGTTCACCCCAGCCACCCCGGTGGCCACGATGTTGAAGTCGTAGGCCGCGGTCGTCGTGAATTCGTAGACGACCTCTCTCGACGCAGTCGTGCTGACACACGAGCCGGCGGTGTCGTCGCTCGCCAGCGCGGTGTTCGTGCTGAACGTCGTCGGGGTGCCGGGCGTGACGCTCACCGTCTGCGCGGTGCCACATGCATCGTTGGTGGGAACGGCCGACGGCGGGTTCAGCGTGACGGTCGCGTTGATCGTTCCCTGCGCAGTGTCATACTGCTCGACGAACACGTAGTAGGTGCCCGGCTGCAGGTTGTAGAGGTTGAGGACCTCGGTCGCTCCGCCCACGTCGCGGCACGACAGCTCGGTACCCGTCGCGCAGGGGCTGTTCCGGACGTACAGCACCGGGTCGACGCTTCCACTTCCGACCGCGGTGACCGTCATGTCCTGCGGCTGGGTCAGCGTGACCGAGTACACGAACTCGCGTCCGACCGTCGTGCCGGTGCCGCCGGTGTAACAGCTACCCACGTGCTCGTTGGTCACGCCAGGCCCCGTGGTGGTGCTGAGGCTGAAGGTGGCGGGATTGCCCTCGCTGACGGTGAGCGGGATGGGCGCCTGGCAGTTCTGGCCGGGCGCGGGAAGTGTCGGCGGCAGCAGCGTCACCGTGGCCGTGCCGGTGAACGCAGTCGAGCCCCAGCTCTCGACGAAGAGGTAGTAGTCGCCCGGTTGCAGGTTGAGGAGGGTCGTCGTCTCGACTGCGCCGGAGAGCGTGTTGTCGATGCAGGCGAGCTGCGTGCCGGTAGCGCACGGCGAGCTGCGTACGAAGAACACGCCGTCAATCCCGCTGCTGCCCTGGACGTCGAAGCGCACGTCCTGCGCCGCGGTGAGGTTCAGGTGGTACACGACCTCCGGACGCACGGTGCTGTTGGTGCAGCTGCCCGAGTAGTCGTGCGCCGTGCCCGTCGCATTGATGGGGAAGGTGCTCACCGTCTGGCCAGCCGCGAACACGATCGGCGCCGCGGTGGCGCAGGTGTCCGGGATGGTGACACACGCGTTGCTCTCGCAGCGCTCGCCGGTGCCGCAGTGGCCGTCGTTGAGGCACGCCACGCAGGCGCCGCCGGCAACCGCGGTGTTGCACTGGGGCGTCGCGCCGGAGCAGTGCGCGTTCGAGAGGCAGGTCACGCAGCTGTTCGTCGTCACGTTGCAGGCCGGGGTCACGCCACCGCAGTGCGCGTCGCTCGTGCAGTCCACGCAGCTGTTCGTCGCCGGGTTGCAGATGGGGTCTGCGCTGCTGCAGTGCGAGTTCGTCAGGCAGCCCACGCAGCTGTTCGTCGCGGTGTTGCAGGTCGGCGTGGCGCCGCCGCAGTTCGCGTTGCTCAGACAGCCGACGCAGGTGTTCGTCATCACATCGCAAGCAGGCGTCGAGCCGCCGCAGTTCGCGTCGCTCAGACAGCTCACGCACGTCTTCGCTGCCACGTCACACGCCGGGGTCGCGCCACCGCACTGCGCGTCGGAGAGGCACGCGACGCACGTATTCGTCGCCACGTCACACGCCGGCGTCGCGCCGCCGCACTGGGCATCGGTCACGCACGCCACGCAGGTGTTCGTCGCCACGTCGCACGCCGGGGTCGCGCCGGAGCAGTTCGCATCCGAGAGGCACTCCACGCAGGCGCCGCCGGCCACGGAGGTGTCGCACTGCTGCGAACCGGGGCAGTGCCCTTCGGTGAGGCAGGTGACGCAGGTGTTCGAGGCCGTATCGCAGGCCGGGGTCGCGCCACCGCACTGGCCGTCGCTCACACACGCCACGCAGGTCTTCGTCGCGCCGTTGCAGGCCGGAGTCGCACCCGAGCAGTCGTCGTTGCCGAGGCAGCCCACGCAGGCGCCGCCGGCCACGGAGGTGTCACACACCGGGGTGGCGCCGCTGCAGTTCGCATCGGAGAGGCAGGTCACGCAGCTCTTCGCCGCGGTGTCGCAGACCGGGGTCGCGCCCGAGCAGTGGCCGTTCGAGTTGCAGCCCACGCAGGTGTTCGTCGCGGTGTCGCACGCCGGCGTGGCGCCCGAGCACTGCGCATCCGAGAGACACGCCACGCAGGTCTTCGTCCCCGTGTTGCAGACCGGGGTGCCGCCGGTGCAGTCGCCGTTGCCCACACAGCCCACGCACGCGCCCGCGCCGCCGTTCGCCGCCGTGTCGCAGACGGTCGAGCCGGTGCAGCCGGAGGTCTCGGTGCAGGTCACGCACACGTTGTTCGAGCAGAGCGGGGTCGCGCCGCCGCACTGCGCATCCGTGGTGCACGCCACGCACGCGCCCGCGCCGCCGTTGGCCGCGGTGTCGCAGATGGGGGTCTCGCCGGAGCAGCCCTCGGTGGAGGTACAGGTGACGCACGTCACCGTTGCCGGGTTACAGACAGGCGTGGCGCCGCTGCAGGCCGGATCGCACGCGCGCTGCTCGCACTTGCCGTTCTCGGGGTTGCAGGCCTGATTGGACTCGCAGGTCACGCCCGCGCAGAGGTCCGTGCCCGCGTCCTCTGGCGGGGTCGTCCCACCGCCGCCACATCCGATGAGGCCGAACACGGCCACCGCCCCGAGCGCTGCAAAGAGCGCCCTGGGGATTTGTACGACTCCCAACATCACAGACCTCCCTCGAGTAGGAACACGGTTGACGAACCGCATGCCTGTAGAGGGAGCAGCCGTGAAAGTCAAAAAAGCCCGGCCAGCTGTAACGGGTCAATCCTGACTCAGGCCCTGACGATGGGCTTGTACTTGATGCGCTTCGGCTGCAGGGCCTCGGCGCCGAGCCGCTTGCGCTTGTCGGCCTCGTAGTCCTCGAAGTTGCCCTCGAAGAAGAAGACGCGGCTGTCCCCTTCGAACGCGAGGATGTGGGTGGCCACGCGGTCGAGGAACCAGCGGTCGTGGCTGATGATCACCGCGCAGCCGGCGAACTCCTCGAGCCCCGCCTCCAGCGAGCGCAGCGTCTCCACGTCGAGGTCGTTCGTCGGCTCGTCGAGGAGCACCACGTTCGCGCCCTGCTTCAGCGTCTTCGCCAGGTGGACCCGGTTGCGCTCGCCGCCGGAGAGGTCCTTCACCCGCTTCTGCTGGTCCGCGCCCTTGAACGCGAACGAGCCGAGGTACGCGCGCGAGGGCATCTTCTTCCCCTGCCCCAGCTCCACCCAGTCGAGCCCGTCGGAGACCTCCTCGAACACGCTCTTCTCGCCGTCGAGCGCCGCGCGGCTCTGGTCCACGTAGGCGAGCTTCACCGACTCGCCGACCCGGAAGTCGCCCGCGTCCGGCTTGTCCTTGCCGGTGATGAGGTTGAACAGCGTGGTCTTGCCCGCGCCGTTGGGGCCGATGACACCGACGATCGATCCGGGAGCGAGCTTGAAGTTGAGGTCCTCGAAGAGCAGCCGGTCGCCGAACGCCTTCTTCACCCCGCGCGCCTCGATGACGAGCCCGCCGAGCTTCGGTCCGGGCGGGATGTAGATCTCGCCGGTGGTCTCCTTGTCCTTCGGCCCCGCCGCGAGCAGCTCCTCGTAGCGCGAGATGCGCGCCTTGCCCTTCGCCTGCCGCGCCTTCTGCGAGGAGTTCACCCACTCGAGCTCACGGGCCAGCGCCTTCTGCCGCGCCGACTCCTGCTTCTCCTCCTGCTCGAGCCGCTTCTTCTTCTGCTCCATCCACGAGGAGTAGTTGCCCTTCCAGGGGACACCCTCGCCGCGGTCGAGCTCGAGGATCCAGCCCGCCACGTTGTCGAGGAAGTAGCGGTCGTGGGTCACGCACACGATGGTGCCGGGGAACTCCTTCAGCGCCTGCTCGAGCCAGGCCACGCTCTCCGCGTCGAGATGGTTCGTCGGCTCGTCGAGGAGCAGCAGGTCCGGCTTCTCCAGCAGCACCCGGCACAGCGCCACGCGGCGCTTCTCACCACCGGAGAGCTGCGTCACCGGGCTGTCTCCCGGCGGCAGGCGGAGCGCGTCCATCGCGATCTCCAGCGTGCGGTCGAGCTCCCAGCCGTTGGCGGCGTCGATCTGGTCCTGCAGCTTCGCCTGCTCGGCGAGGAGCTTGTCCATGTCCGCGTCCGGATCGCCGAACGCGTTGGAGACCTCGTTGAAGCGGTCGAGCAGCGCGCGCACCGGCTTCACCGCCAGCTCCACGTTGCCCTTCACGTCGAGCGACGGATCGAGCTCCGGCTCCTGCGCGAGGTAGCCGATCTTCGCCGAGGGGTCCGGGCGCGCGACGCCGAAGAACTCCTTGTCGAGCCCGGCCATGATCCGCAGCAGCGTGGACTTGCCGGAGCCGTTGGGCCCGAGCACGCCGATCTTCGCGCCGGGGAAGAACGAGAGGTAGATGCCCTTGAGGATCTCCTTGCCGCCCTTGACCTTGCGGAGGTCCTGCATGGTGAAGATGAAGTTCTCGGCCATGCCGGCGCGAATAGTCGATGGGCACCCCCGCCGCAAGGCATGTACGGTCGCCCGCATGCCGCGCCTGTCCGTCCGGCCCGTCCCCGCCGCCACCGTCCACCCGCTCCGAGGAAAAGTCCTCCGCCCCGGTCATCCACCCGAGGCCGCGCACTTCCCCGGCGACGACGCGCCGGAGACGGTCCACCTCGCCGGTTTTCTGCAGGGCGCGGAAGCCCCGGTGGCCGTCGCGTCGCTCTACCGCGAGCCTCCACCGGGCGAGCACGCGGCGGACGCGTTCCGTCTGCGCGGGATGGCGGTCGACCAGTCGTCTCAGGGACGGGGACTCGGCGGCGAATTGCTCGACGCCTGCATGGAGGCGCTGCGAGCGCGAGGCGCCAGCTTCCTCTGGTGCAACGCCCGCACGAGCGCGTCCGGCTTCTATCTCTCCCGAGGCTTCACCCGCGACGGCGGCGAGGAGCCGTTCGACATCCCGGGCGTGGGTCCGCACTTCCAGATGAGGCGGCCGCTGTGAGCGCACCGGCATTGGAGGTGGTGGGGCTGGGCAAGCGCTACGGCGACTTCCGGGCGCTGTGCGACGTGAGCCTGCGCATCGAGAGCGGAGAGATCTTCGCGCTGCTCGGTCCGAACGGCGCGGGGAAGACGACGCTCATCGGCTCGGTGTGCGGGATGGTCAGGAAAAGCGAAGGGATCATTCGCGTTTTCGGCACCGACCTCGCCGAGGACCCCGTGCGGCCGCGCTTCGAGATCGGCCTCGTTCCCCAGGAGGTGAACTTCGATCCCTTCTTCACCGCGCGCGAGGCCCTGCAGATCCAGCTCGGCTACTACGGCCGGCCGAACGATCCACAGCGCATCGAGGAGGTGCTGCGCGCGCTCTCGCTGTGGGAGAAGCGGGACACCATCGCGCGGGCGCTCTCCGGCGGGATGAAGCGGCGGCTGCTCATCGCCAAGGCGCTGGTGCACAAGCCCCGGCTGCTCTTCCTCGACGAGCCCACCGCGGGCGTGGACGTGGAGCTGCGGCGCGACCTCTGGGACTACGTGCGCAAGCTGCGCTCGGAGGGGACGACGATCGTGCTGACCACGCACTACCTCGAGGAGGCCGAAGAGCTCGCGGATCGCGTGGGCATCATCGACCGAGGCCGGCTGCTGCTGGTGGAGGAGAAGGGCAAGCTCATCCGGCGGCTCGGCGAGAAGCGGGTGGAGGTGAAGTTCAGCGAGGAGCAGACCTCCCTTCCCCCGTTGCTGCACGACGCCGGTGCGCGCCTCACCGACGACCGCCGCGCCGCGAACTGGATCGAACGCGCAGGCTCCGTCCCGTCCGGCGATCTCCTCCGCGCGCTCTACACGGGCGGCTATCCCGTGGCCGAAGTGGACACCCGCGCCGCCCGCCTCGAGGACATCCTCCTGCAGGTCCTCCGCGAACAGGGCCCGCCCGCGGACTGTCCGCCGGAGCCGGGCGCGCTCGAGCAACCTCGGCGCGGATGACGCCGCGCCCTTCATTCAGCGCCCGCCGTGTGCTGCGCGCGCTGCTCGCGCTCGCGGTGCCCGGCTTCGTGCTCGGCTTGTGGGCCTTCTGGCTCGAGCCTTCTTCGTTGCGCGTCCGCGAGCACGAGCTGGCGCTCCCCCACTGGCCCTCCGAGCACGACGGCCTTCGGGTGGCGGTGCTCGCAGACCTTCACGTGGGCTCCGCCTGGTACGGCGTCCGTCAGCTGCGCGAGGTGGTGCGAGCGACGAACGAAGCGAAGCCTGACCTCATCCTCATCGCCGGCGATCTGGTGAGCCACGGCAGCGGTCCGGAAGGCGGCGTGGCGGAGCTCCCGGAAGCGTTCGCGCCGATCCTCTCGGAGCTTCGCGCGCGGATGGGGGTGTGGGCGGTGCTCGGCAACCACGACGGCTGGTTCGATGCCGAGCGCGTCCGCGACGCGATGACGAAGGCAGGCATCGACGTGCTGGAGGATCGCGCGGTGCGGCTCGAGGTCCCCCCTCACCGGAAGGGCCCGCCGATCTGGCTCGTCGGGATCAGCGACCTCTGGACCGGCGAACACGACCTCGAAGGCGCGCTGGCGCAGGTCCCTTCACGAGACGGCGACGCGGCGCCGGTGATCCTCGCCCTCACCCACAACCCGGACCTCTTCGTGGGCATCCCTCCGCGCGTGGCGTTGACGCTCGCGGGACACACCCACGGAGGACAGGTCCGGATCCCTCTGCTGGGCAGCCCGGTAGTGCCCTCCGCGTACGGCCAGCGTTACGCCCTCGGCCACATCGTCGAAGAGGGCCGCCACCTCTTCGTCACCAGCGGCCTCGGCACGAGCATTCTCCCCGTGCGGTTCCTCGTGCCACCCGAGGTAAGCATCCTTCGCCTGCGTAAGGGCCCGCATCCAGACTGACCGCAGCGAAGGCTACGGCTGCAGGTCCACCCGCGACTGCCCGGTCTCAGAATCCATCGGGTCGGACATCGCACCGGGCAGAGGACGCGCCGCAGACCGAGGCAGCGGCCGCCGGGCGCGCTATAGGACGCCGCGCATGAACACGCTCGGGGTCCGCACGCTGCTCACCAAGGAGGTCCGCCGCTTCATGCGGGTGCCCGGGCAGACGGTGCTCTCGCCCATCATCACCACCACGCTCTACTTCGTGGTCTTCGGCTACTCGCTCGGCGCGCGCGTGAGCGACGTGGGCGGCATCCCGTACGTGCAGTACATCGTGCCCGGCCTCGTGTTCCTCGGCATCGCGAACAACAGCTTCCTCAACTCGTCGTCCTCGCTCTTCATCCACAAGATCCAGGGCACGGTCGTCGATCTGCTGGTGGCGCCGCTGGGCGCGGGCGAGCTGCTGCTGGGCTTCGTGCTCGGGGCGATGGTGCGAGGCCTCATCGTCGGCGTGTGCACGTGGCTCGTGGCCATCGCCTTCACCGGCTTCCACCTCGTGTCGCCGCTGCTGCTGATCCTCCTGCTGCTGCTTCAGGCGTGGGCCTTCGCGGTGCTCGGGCTGCTGGCCGCGCTGTGGGCGGAGAAGTTCGAGCAGATCAACTTCTTCCCCAACTTCGTGATGCTCCCGCTGACCTTCCTCGGCGGCGTCTTCTATTCGGTGGCGAAGCTGCCCGCCCCGTGGCGGCAGATCTCGTCCTTCAACCCGCTCGTCTACATGGTCGATGGCACCCGCTACGCCATGCTCGGGGTGTCGGATTTCCCACCGTCCATTGGCCCGGTGACGCTCTGCGCCATCGCGTCCGGGGCCACGGTGCTCGCCTGGTTTCTTCTCCGACGCGGGTACAAGTTGAAGAGCTGAGCGGCCTCCGACCCGAGCCTTCAACCGCGCGGAATGACTCGCTTCCATCAGGCCGCCTGCCCCGCGGGGCTGGGTCAACGTCCGAAATCCGTCAGCTTCGACCCGTTTGGCGAGCTTGAAAAAAACCAGCGCCACGACACAATGCGCGTCCTCGGTGCGACAACCACCACACAAACGTGTGGGAGGTTTCCCCGCACCTGCCCGCCCCACTGGAGCCGAAGTCCATGAAGAACGTTCGCTTCCCCGCCCTGATGACCGCGGCGATGGTGCTCGCGGCTGTGCCCGCGGCCTTCGCCGACAAGCCGGTCCGCCTGCCGAACAGCACGCCCTACAAGGTGACCGAGGGCCAGCGCGCCACCGGCCGCTCCGGCAACGCCACCCTCACCGCCACCGCGATGGCGAACAAGAGTGGCGCGGTGGAGCTCCACGTGGTGACCGGCGCGCAGAACAGCACCGCGGTGGGCATCGGGAACATCACCAAGGTCCAGGTGAAGAGCTTCGGGGGCAACGGCGAGGAGGTGCTGACGAAGAACTACAACGGCCTCAACGCCGGCGGCACCTTCACCCAGACGTACACCGACCTCGTGCGCGGGCAGCCGTTCCAGGTGCAGGCGAACATCAAGGGCATCGACCGCAACCGCACCGACGTGGTGACGGTGAGCGGCAACGTGCGCCTGCGTCCGGACCTCTCGGTCACCCGCATCAGCGTGCCGGCGCGCGCGGCGGTGGGCATGCCGGTGATGATCATGGCCACGGTCGAGGAGCTGAACACCGAGGTCGGCGCGAACACCGACTGCGTGCTCTCGGTGGACGGCGTCGCGGTGGACGAGGCGAAGGGCATCTGGGTGGACGCAGGCGGCATCGTCACCTGCGCGTTCACGCACGTGTTCCCCACCGTGGGCGTGAAGGCGCTCGCGGTCTCGCTGCAGAACAGCCGCCCGGCGGACTACGACGCGGCGAACGACGGCGCGCAGGCCCAGGTGGAGATCATCACCCCGGTGCAGGGCATGGCCTACAACGCCTGGGTGGACACCCGCACCTTCGACTACGGCGGGCGCTCCGAGGGCTCCTACAAGCAGGCCGACGGCTCCTACCTCCCCGAGCCGGACTGGGTGAGCTCGTGGGGCGGCCAGGGCTGGAGCCAGTACACGCGCATCAACGCGTGGGTGGGCGAGCAGCTGCCGTTCACGGGCACCATCGTCCGGGTGATGCAGGAGACGAACGGCGCGGTGGTGCACCAGGCCGAGTACACGAACCTCAAGGGTGACTGGACCTCGACGACGAACGGCGTGACGAGCCTGTGCACCGGCCGGTGGGACGCGCAGAAGGCGATGCACTTCTACCTCTGCACCAGCGGCGGCGAGAACCCGCGCACCCAGGTCGAGTACTTCCGCGAGGCCGGCCAGGTCATCTACTGGTCGCGCATCTACGGCGTGTCGTGGCACGGCGGTCACCAGAACTACGAGTACTCGATGAACGCGGGCCAGCCGGTCACGCTCGGCGCGGACTACCGCTTCCGCGTGGAGCTCGTGCGCGGCGACGACGTGTGGCTCGCCGACACCACCGTTCCCCTCACCCCGGTCAACCGCGCGGTCAGCTTCCCCTGGCGCTGCTGGACCGAGTGGACGAGCACCGGCCGCGAGGGCCGCGTGTGCTCGGTGGACCACGACAACCTCGACGGCTTCGTCGGCGCGGTCACGAACTACTAGCCGTCAGCTCCTGTTGAAGCGCAGGGCGCGGTCTCTCTCTTCGGAGGGGCCGCGCCTTCTGCTTTTCAGCACAACCGGTTGAGCCCGTTGAGGGCGGCGACGCGGTAGGCCTCGGCCATGGTGGGGTAGTTGAAGGTGGTGTTGGCGAAGTACTCGATGGTGTTCGCCCCGTCCTTCTGCGCCATGATCGCCTGGCCGATGTGGACGATCTCCGCGGCCTGGTCTCCGAAGCAGTGGATGCCGAGGATCTCCAGCGTCTGGCGGTGGAAGAGGATCTTCAGCATCCCCACCGTGTTCCCGGTGATCTGCGCGCGCGCGAGGCTGCGGAAGGGCGAGTGCCCGACCTCGTAGGGGACGCCGGCCGCGGTGAGCTCCTTCTCCGTCCGCCCCAGCGAGGAGATCTCCGGCGAGGTGTAGATGCCCACCGGGATGTGCTGCACGAGCCTGCGGTTCGCGGTCTGGTCGAGCAGGTGCGTGGCGGCGAAGCGGCCCTGGTCGTACGAGGCGGACGCGAGCGCGGGGTAACCGACGACGTCGCCCACCGCGTAGATGTGCGGGTGCTCGGGGACGCGGTAGCGCTCGTCCACCTTGATCTGTCCGCGGCTGTCGGCGGTGACGCCGATGTTCTCCAGCTGCAGCTGGTCGGTGTTGCCGGTGCGGCCCTGCGCCCAGAGCAGGTGCGAGGTCTTGAGCTTCTTCCCGCTCTTGAGGTGGACGATGACGCCGTCCTCGAGCGTCTCCACGCGCTCGTACTCCTCGTTGTGGCGGATGACCACGCCCTGATCGCGCAGGTGGTAGGAGAGCGCGTCGCTGATCTCGTCGTCGAGGAACGAGAGCAGCCGGTCGCGGCTGTTGATGAGGTTCACCTTCACGCCGAGGTTGCGGAAGATCGACGCGTACTCGCAGCCGACGACGCCGGCGCCGTAGATGGTGATCGTCTCCGGCGTGTCCTCGAGCTTGAGGATGGTGTCGCTGTCGCGCACGCGCGGGTGGTTGAAGTCCACGTCCGAAGGCCGGTAGGGCCGAGACCCGGTGGCGATGAGCACGTGCTTCGCGCGCAGGGTGTGGAAGGTGCCCTCGGCGTTGACGACCTCCACCGTGTTCGCGTCGCGGAAGCGGGCGGTGCCGTGGAACACCGGCACGTGGTTGCGCAGGTAGAAGTCCCGCCGCATCGTCACCTGCTTGCGGATGACGGTCTGCGCCGCGCGGAGCAGCTGCGGGAAGGTGAAGCGGACGTTGTCCGAGATCGTGGTGAAGAGCGGGTTCCGGTAGAACTCCAGCGCCGTCCCCACCGAGTGCCGCAGCGCCTTGCTGGGGATGGTCGCCCAGTGCGTGCAGCCGCCGCCCACCTGGACGTGCCGCTCCACCACCGCCACGCTGCCCCCCGACTTGGCGACCTTCATCGCCGCGCCCTCGCCGCCCGGCCCGCTGCCGATCACCACCAGGTCGAATTCGCGATCCGTGCTGTTCTCCACTGCGCCTCCTGACTCGTTCGTGCCTACCACGCCGGATAACCGCCGCCAGATGGCGTTTCCGCGCCGTCGCGCTATTGAGCATGGAGATGTCCCTCCCGCTCCGCTGGAGCCCACAGCAGTACGGACGGTTCGGAGATGCCCGGATGCGGCCGGGGCTGGACCTCCTCGCGCGGGTGCCGGACTTGCCCTCGGTGCGGCGGGCGGTGGATCTCGGCTGCGGGACGGGCGAGCTGACGGCGCTGCTCGCGTCCCGTTTTCCCAGTGCGCGGGTGACCGGGCTCGACAGCTCGGAGGAGATGCTGGCGCGCGCAAGGGCGAGGCACGCGGGCATCGAGTTCGTTCGCGGCGACATCGCCGAGTTCGCTGAAGCTGCCGCCACGGCGAAGGCGCAGCCGCCCGAGGAACCGCTCGACCTCCTCTTCTCCAACGCCGCGCTGCACTGGGTGCCGGACCACGCGGCGCTCCTCCCGAAGCTTTGTGCGGGAATTGCACGAGGCGGGGCGCTCTGTGTGCAGGTCCCGCACAATTTCAACGAGCCGTCGCACACGCTGCTGCGGGAGATCTGCGCGATGCGCGAGTTCCGCTCCCGCGTCCGCCTCCCCGAGCCGCCGGTCCTCCCGCCCGAGCGCTACTACGACCTGCTCGCCCCGCTCTCGCGAGACGTGGACCTGTGGGAGACGGTGTACCTGCACGTGCTCGAGGGCGAGGACCCGGTGCTCGAGTGGGTGAAGGGCACCGCGCTGTTGCCAGTCACTGAAGCGCTGGCCGGCGATCCCGAGGCGCAGGACCGCTTCCTCGCCGCCTACCGCCGCCGCCTGCGCGAGGCGTATCCGAAGAGGAAGGACGGGAAGACCGCGTTCCCGTTCCGGCGCCTGTTCTTCGTGGCGAGGTTCTGAATTCGCCACCGAGCAGCCAGGGAGGCATCCGGGCGTTTCTGTCGTAAGGTTGCACCGGCATGGCAGTCGCCTTCGGCCGATACGAGCTCCTCAAGAAGATCGCTTCCGGCGGGATGGGTCAGGTGTTTCTCGCCCGGACCGCGCAGCAGGGGTTCCAGAAGCTGGTGGTGATCAAGCGGATCCTCCCCCACCTCATCGAGGACGAGGAGTTCCGCACGATGTTCGAGGACGAGACGCGACTCGCGGCCTCGCTCAACCACCCGAACCTCGTGCAGATCTTCGATCAGGGCGAGGCCGGCGGGTCGCTCTACCTCGCGATGGAGTACGTCGCCGGCGACGACGTGCGCAGGCTCGAGCGCACCGCGCGGCGGAAGGGCAAGGAGCTCCCGCTCGGCGTCATCCTGCGGGTGATCGCGGACGCGGCGGCGGGGCTCGACTACGCGCACAAGGCGACCGACGGCACCGGCAGGCCGCTGCGGCTCGTGCACCGGGACGTGTCGCCGCAGAACGTGCTCGTCGGCTTCGACGGCGGCGTGAAGCTCATCGACTTCGGCGTGGCGCGCGCGGCGTCGAACTCGCAGCGGACAGCGACCGGCATCCTCAAGGGGAAGTACCCCTACATGTCGCCCGAGCAGATCGCCGGATTGCCCTACGACCACACCTCGGACCAGTTCGCGCTGGGCACGGTGTTCTGGGAGCTCCTCACCGGCAAGCGCCTCTTCAAGGGCGAGTCCGACCTCGTGACCATGCGGCTGGTGCGCGAGTGCAAGGTGCCGGCGCCCTCGAGCATCAACCCGAACCTGCCGCGCGCGCTCGATGCGGTGGTGCTCCGCGCGCTCGCGCCGATCCCCACGCTCCGCTTCCGCGACACCGGCGAACTGCGCATGGCCATCGAGGAGCTCGCGGTGCAGGAGCGGCTCTCCGCTTCGCCCGCCCACCTCGCCGCCTTCATGCGCGAGCTCTACGCCGACCGCATCGCCGCCGAGGCGGACATCTCCTCACTCGACGAGCTCTCCGGCTCCGGCGTGTTCAACGAGCAGCCGGGGCCCGGCACCGGCGGCTCGGGCTCCACCGCTTCGCGTCAGCTGCGGCAGTCGCAGCTGCCCGCGGGACCGCAGGGGCAGCGGGAGTCCGCGAACGCGAACGGTCCGGTCCAGCCGCCCACCCGCGTCACCCGCCCGCTGACCGTCCCGCTGGCGCAGGCGCCGAGGCCCACGAGGAACCGCGCAGTGCTCATCGGCGCCGGCATTGCCGCCGTGGCGCTCCTCGCGGCCGGTGCGGCGGTCGTGGTGCCGCGCTTCCTCGCGGACCTCTCCGGAGAGAGCAGCCCGAACACGGTCGGCGGACCGGTCGCCATCGTCGGGCAGACCCCGTCGCTCGCGCAGGCACCGGACGAACAGCCCGCGCAGGACTTCCCGGTGATGGAGATCGATCCGGTGGAGCTGCCGGTGGTCGCCGCGCCAGCGCCCGTCCGCGTCTCCGTCACCTCGCAGCCGGAGGGCGCGCAGGTGCTGCTCGACGGGAAAAGCGCGGGGACGACGCCTTTGGAGCTGACCCTGCCCGAGGGCGCCGCCGAGGCGAACGTGACCCTCACGCTTGCGGGCTACGAGCCCTCGCGGCTCACGCTCTCCGCCGCGGACGCCGACAAGACGCTCAGCGCGGTGCTGAAGAAGCGGCGCGCGGGCAACGGCTCGGGGCAGAATCGTCCGAAGGAGGATCGGCCGCCCCTGGAGATCAAGACCGGCCGGTAGCCCATGCGTCACACCTCAGCCGTCCTCGGTCTCGCGTTCGCGCTCACCTTCGCGCAGGCGCTCTCCCTCCCCCGCTCCGCGCTCGCCCTGCCGGCCGCGGCAGACAACACCGCCGACGAAGCGGACCTCGCGTTCTCGCGCGGCAACGACGCGTTCTCGAAGGGCCGCTACGACGAGGCGCTCGGGCACTACTTCCTCTCGCACCGGCTGGTGCCGAACCGGAACGTGCTCTTCAACATCGCCCGCTGCTTCGAGGCGATGAACCGGCACGACGAGGCCTACCGCTACTACGCGGATCTCTCGCGGCAGGAGCTCGGTCCGGACGACGCGCGCGAGGTCGCGAGGTCGCTGCAGCGCATCCGTCCCCGCGTGGCGCTGGTGCAGGTGGAGAGCGAGCCCGCCGGCGCGGAGGTCTATGTGGATCGCGTGGACCTCGGCCTGCGCGGACGCACGCCGCTGACGCTGGCGCTCTCTCCCGGTCCGCACACGATCATGGTGCGCAAGGACGGCCACCGCTCCTCCGAACGCGAGGCCACGCTGCAGCGCGGACGCGAGCTGACCGAACGCTTCGAGCTCCCGCTGGTCACCGGCACGGTCAGGCTCACCGGCTCGCCTCAGGGCGCCTGGGTGCGAGAGGCCGCGGATGGTCCGGTCATCGGCACGCTGCCCGCGGAGCTCGCGCTGGTGCCGGGACAGCGCACGCTCTTCGTCGGCGCCGAGGGCTTCGGCACGCAGCAGCTCCTGGTGGAGGTGAAGGGCGATGAGCGCACCGCGCGCGAGGTGGCGCTCGGGCCTGCGCCGCTGGCGACCGGAAGGCTGGTGGTCACCGCGAATCGGGAGAGCGCGCTGGTGCTGCTCGACGGCAAGGAGGTGGGCTTCACGCCGGCGGTGCTGACGGTCCCGGTGGGTGAGCACCGACTCTCCATCTCGCGGCCGGACCTCTCCCCGTTCGAGACGAAGGTGCTCATCACCGAGGGCGCCGAGGAGCGCGTCAACGCCGACCTCTACTACCGCCCGCCGCCGGTGCGCGCGGCGAGCAAGAGCCTCGCGGACGTGGACGAGGCGCCCGCGTCGGTCACCGTCATCACCCGCGAGGAGATCGACGGCTTCGGCTACCAGACGCTCGCCGAAGCGCTCAGCGGCGTGCGCGGGCTCTACCTGACGAACGACCGCATCTACACCTACCTCGGCATCCGCGGCTTCGCGCCGCCGGGCGACCTCAACACGCGGCTGCTCATCCTGTGGGACGGCCACGCGATGAACGACGTGTGGGCGGGCCAGGCGTTCGCGGGACACGACCTCGCGGTGGACCTCGACGAGGTGGCGCGCATCGAGGTCGTCCGCGGTCCGGGCTCGACGCTCTACGGCACCGGCGCGTTCTTCGCGGTGGTGAACCTCGTGCCGCGCGACGCGCTCTCCGGGCGGCGCAACGTGGAGGTCACCGGGGGCACCGGCGCGCTCGGGCGCTGGCGGGGACACGCGGCCGCGGGCTGGTCGCCGGACGAGACGACGAGCGTGGTGGTCAGCGGCGCGGCGCTCGGGGTGAAGGGCGCGGAGGTGACGAACCTCGGGAGCCTGGGCACCGTGCAGGGCAACGACGCCGAACGCGCGCGCTTCGGCTCTGCACGGGTGCGCTGGGGCGAGTTCACCTTCTTCGGCCTCGTCAACGACCGCGAGAAGCTCATCCCCACCGCGCCCTACGGCACGCTCATCGGCACGCACGGATCGATGGTGGACGACTCGCGCGGCTTCGCGGAGCTGCGCTGGGATCGGACGCTCGCGAACGGCGGCTCGTTCAGCGCGCGCGGCTACTACGACGCCACCCGCTACGAAGGACGCTGGCCCTTCCCCGGCGCCACGCCCGACGAGCCGCTGCTCTACCGCGAGAGCGGGCGCGCGGACTGGGTGGGCGGCGAGGCGCGCGGACGGCTGCGGCTCTTCGGTCAGAACCACCTCACCGCCGGCCTCGAGCTGCAGCACCAGTACCGCATCGAGCAGGAGTTCTTTGCCGAGACGGTGCAGCCGCTCGAGCGCCGGCAGCGCACGCTCTTCAGCGCGTACCTGCTCGACGAGTGGCGGCTGCACCCGCGCGCGCTGCTCTCCGCCGGGCTGCGCGTGGACCGGTATCTGGACCTCGACGTGACGCCGGTGACGCCGCGGCTGGCGCTGATCCTCAAGCCCTATGCGGCGGGGGTGACGAAGCTCGTGGCGGGACAGGCCTTCCGAGCGCCGAACGCGTACGAGCTCTACTACCACGACCTCAACCTGAGCCAGCGGGTGGCGCTGTCGCTGCGGCCGGAGATCATCACCACCTTCGAGATCGAGCACGCGCACGACCTCACCCGCGAGCTGCGGCTGACGGTGAGCGGGTACCACAACCGGATCAGCGACCTCGTGGTGCTGGAGACGGACGCGGGCGAGCCCCAGTGCGGCTCACCGCGCGGCACCGAGGCCTGCATCGCCTACACGAACGTGGACGACCTCGTGCGCGCGTTCGGCGCCGAGGCGGGCCTGCGCTGGCAGCCGGGCCGGCACCTGATGGTGGACGCCTCGTACTCCTTCGTGAACCTCGTGGGGGCCGCGGCGGAGCTCACCGCCGGAACGCCGAGGCACCTCGCGTCGGGACGGATCCTCGTGCCGCTGCTCGACTCCAACCTGCGGCTCTCCGCGCAGGGCGGCTACCAGAGCGCGCGCTCCTCTCCGCGCATCGAGGGCGGCGCCGGCGAGGCCCTCCTGCTCGACGTCGGGCTCTCCGGTGAGAGCGAACACCTCCGCTGGTTCGCCGGCGTGCGGAACCTCCTCGACGAGGAGTACGCCCTCCCGGTCGGCAACGAGTTCAGCCAGCCGCTGGTGCCTCAGTACGGGCGCACGTTCACGCTGCAGATGACGGCGCGGTACTAGGGCAGCCGGGCAGGCGGGGCCAATGGACTTGACGAGGAGATCCCCCAGGATCATCCTCGACCAGATCATGCGTGAGAGCGCTCCACGGCTGAAAAAGCTCGAAGAGCCGCCCATCGTCGAAGTCGTCTGCGGACTCATCCTGAAGCCGATCGACGAGCTCGATCCCGTGAGCCTCGGTGAGTATTGGCTGTCGCGCCGCGCGCAGTATCCACGTCGAGAGTTCAAGCTCCCTATCTCCGCCTCGCCCAACGCCATCGACTTCGCGCTCGGGCCGGATCTCGGCCCCATCCGGACCTGGTTGGTGTCGGAAGACGACCAGTTCATCATCCAGGTCCAGCCGGAGCGCTTCTATTTGAACTGGCGCGCGCGTGGCTCCGACTACCCGCGGTTCAACGACTGGGAAGGAGGACGAGGGGTCCTGTCCCGCTTTCTGGTGGAGTCTTCGGCCTTCCTCGACTTCTGCGCGCGGTCCCTGAAGTCGGAGCCGGCCATAGTGGGCATCGAGCTCGCCAAGATCGACCTGCTTCAGCGCTACCGTCATTGGCAGACCTCGCGTGACCTGGCGGAACTGGTGCCAATGCTGAAGGAGACGCTCGAGTTTTCGACGGACGACGAGCCTCTCGTATCCGTGCGCGTCTCCTCCCGTGCAGAAGCCGGACGACTGGACCTCTCGATCGAATCGTCCGTCAGGCCTGGCATGCCGCCGGCCTCGGTGATGAAGATCGAATGTCGGCGGACGACCGAAGGGGAGCTCTCGCCACAATCGCTCGGAGCGGCATTCCGTCAGGCGAATGAAGAACTCAACCACCTGTTCATGCGGGTCGTGCCGGAGAGCCAGCACCATCGTTTCAACAGCGGGTGGAAGCCATGAACAGCGCGTCGTCCTGGGCGTTCAATCCTGGTGGAGAAGCGGTGAGACGCATCCGGCGAGCGCGTTCGCAGGAGACTCCGGCGGTGGTGATGTCCACGGCGACCGTCCTTCGGCACTTCGAGAGTCACTGCGAGGACGAGTTCCAATACCTCGCTGAGCACGCTCCGCTGCGGCTCCTTCATCTGGTGCAGACCGGGTTGCGCGCCCGCCCAGACCTGCTGACGTTCGCCGCGGAAGCCATGGCGCGGATCGCACATACGCCGCTGGCGGTGATGGCGCTCCTGCCGCTCCTGCACTCCGAACACGCGATCGTCCGGGAGGGTGCGGTGTACGGGCTCATGCCTCACCTGCGACACTCGATGGAGGCCCGGACGGCGTTGCGAGATCTGGCCGGACGTGACGCGAGTCCGGGGGTTCGCAGCGCTGCAGAGGACGCACTGGCGAATCTGGATTGAATTAGATGAGGCGACGGGTCATCCGGCTCGGCAAGCGGCGCACGTCGTGGGAGCTGGATGACCCCGCAGCGATCGCTGCCGTCGAGTTCCGAGACAGGGCCAGGGACGCTCTGGATCTTCGTCCCTCCGTCTATCTCGTCGACCCGCCTCACCCTGAGCGCATCGTTCAGGTCAGGGCCGAGCACTCCGTCTCCTTCATGAGCCCTCCCTCCGCGCAAGGGACTCTGGAGGTGGACGCGACCGACGTCGGCGCTGGAGACCTGCTTCCATCCATCGGAGCTACCCGCTTTGCCTACTCGCGGGCGGTGCATGCCGAACTCGTCTTCAAGGACGAGAACGAGCTGCTCGCGCTCGTCACCAGAATCCTTGCGGAGCGCGAGAAGCGGGCCGTGCCGATCTCGCGAGAGGCTCTTCTGTCGTACATCGACATGCGCCTGACCGCGGGTGACCCGGAGTGGCTTGCAGTGCTCGGGCCCGCGGGTGAGGAGCCCGGCTCATGGGGCGAGTCACTCCGCAAGTGGCGCCGGTCCGGCAGGGGCCAATAGCCGCGCTCGCTGACTGGTCCAGCGACCGAGCAGAGGTGCAGCGCCAACTCTTGCCTGCGTGCCGTCCGGCGGCGCGGTGTTATGGGAGCCCGCATGGCAGTCAGTGCAGGAAAGGTCCTCGGGCGGCCCCACATCGAGCCTCGGCGGGTGGCGGGCGCGGACAGCGTGCAGGTGAAGGAGATCTACGTCTCGCTGCAGGGGGAGTCGCGTCACGCGGGCATCCTCTGCACCTTCGTGCGCCTCACCGGCTGCCACCTGCGCTGCACGTACTGCGACAGCGAGTTCGCCTTCCGCGGCGGCAAGCGGATGTCGATCGCGGAGATCCTCGACGAGTGCGCGAAGGCCGGCGCGCCGATGGTGGAGGTGACCGGCGGCGAGCCGCTCCTGCAGCCGGGCGTCTATCCCTTGATGGAGGCGCTGCTCGCGAAGGGTCACACGGTGCTGCTCGAGACCTCCGGCGCCATCGACGTGCGCGAGGTCCCTCCAGCGGTGCACAAGATCGTAGACCTCAAGGCGCCCTCCTCCGGCGAGAGCGACCGCAACGACCTGCGCAACTTCGAGTCGATGAACGCGAACGACGAGCTGAAGCTCGTGCTCGGCTCGCGCGAGGACTACGCGTGGGCGCAGCAGATGGTGCGCACGCATCGGCTCGCGGAGCGTCCCTTCGGGCTGCTCTGGTCCACGGTGTACGGGAAGCTCTCGCCCACCGAGCTCGCGGAGTGGCTCATCGCCGACCGGATGCCGGGCCGGATGCAGCTGCAGCTGCACAAGTACCTCTGGGACCCGAACGCGCGCGCCCGGTAGAGTCCCCCGCGAGGGAGGGACCTACCGAACATGGACTACCAGCCGCCCGCCGCACCCTGTCCGCTTCATCCGGAGCAGGGAGCGCAAAGCATCTGTGCCCGCTGCGGCAACTTCATGTGCGGCGTCTGCACCGAGGGGGGCACCTACGACGCGTGCCCCACCTGCCGCCAGCTCACCGGCGACGTGCCCGGCTTCATCTGGACGCGCGGGAGCTACAGCCTCGACGGGATCCTCTCCTTCGTCTGGGACAGGTTCAAAAAGGAGTGGGTGATGCTCAGCCTCGCGGCGCTCATCTACTTCGTCGTCGTGTTCGGCGCCGGCCTCATCGGGAACGTGCTGCAGGCGGTGGGCATGGCCATCCACCCGGCGGTGGGCGCGGGCCTCGCCGTGGCCGCGTCGATCATCCAGTACGTGGTGCAGGCGGTCATCACCGGAGGCTTCGTCGTCATCGCGTACGACGTGATGAAGGGACGCGCGGTGGATCTCGGCCGCATGTTCGGCCAGTTCAGGAACTTCGGCGCCTACACCGTGGCCACGCTGCTGGTGTTCGCGCTGCTGCTCACGCTGGCCATCCCCGTCGGCATCGGCGCGGGCATCGGCTACGCGATCGGCGAGGAGACTGGCCTCTTCATCGGCATGGGCATCGGCTCGGTCATCGCCATCTTCCCCGGCTTCTGGCTGCTGCTGCCGTGGATGTTCCTCGAGATGGAGATCGCGCTCGGCGGCGAGAGCAGCGGGGTACAGGCGCTCGTCTCATCGTTCAAGCTCGCGGACGGACACCGGCTCTGGATGTTCCTCTTCGGGTTCCTCGCGTGGCTGATGATCTTCGGCGGCGCCCTGCTCTGCTGCATCGGCGCGCTGCCCGGCTTCGCGCTGGCCACGATGCTCAAGCTCGGGCTCTACCTCGCGCTGCGCAACGGGTCAGGGCTCGGGCCGATGCGCGGAGAGGTGTAGGGAGCCTCGGGCGCGCTACGGCCTGCCGCCAATGGAGAGCAGGAACCCGCCCAGCGCCATGAGGCCGATGTAGCCGGCGAGGATGGGGCCCTTGCGCGGGTGCTCGAACTGGCTGAACGCGTAGAAGAGGTTGTAGCAGGGCACGCAGAGCACCATCACGCCGGTGCCGAGGCTGCGGCGGAACGCGTGCACGAGCACGAAGAGCGAACAGGCAAAGCCCACCACCGTGAAGGCGAGCCCGAGCAGATAGACGATCATGGAAACGCTTCCCCGTGCAGGAGGAACCACCCGAAGCGCACCGCGCCGAAGCCGAGGAACGCCGCCACGCCCACCCGGTAGACCGCTCGCGCCGCGGCGTCGTGACGGGCGAGCCAACCGGTCACCGCGCGCGTCATTCCCTCCGGCGACACCGCGAGCAGCGCCAGCGTCGCGAAGAGTGGAAAGAGCACCAGCGCGAACGGGTTGAGCTCCGCCGCGGTCTGCCAGTCACCGTGGGTCAACGCCACGAAGCCGCGCGTCAGCCCGCAACCCGGACAGGGCAGCCCGGTCAGCCGGTGCAGCGAGCACACGTCGATGCCGAAGCCTTCACGCGGAAGCGCAAAAGCTGCGCCCACCGCGCAGAGCGCGACGAAGCGGGTGATGGGCGTGAAGAGGACGTGCGCGACCGGCATGACGTGTGGCCGCGCAGGTAGAGCACACCGCGCGGCGTCACGCGACAGGGACCGCGAGTCCCCGGGGCCTCAGAGGATGGGCGGCAGCGCGGCGCGGGTGAGGAACGGGAGGAGCTCGTCGAGCTGCCACGGCTTGCGCAGCACCGGCACGTCGCCGAACGCTTCGACGCCCTCTTCGACCTCGGGCGAGAGGTAGCCGGAGACGACCGCCACCGGCAGGTCCCTCGTCTCCGGGCTCTGCTTGAGAGAGCGCAGCACGCGCAGGCTGTGGCCGTCCTCGAGCACGAGGTCGAGCACGATGAGCCTCGGGCGGTGGAGCATCGCCAGCCGCAGCACGTCCGCCCCGCGCGGGGTGGTGACGAGGCTCACCCCGTACCGGCGCGCGAGGAAATTCCAGGCGCGCAGCTGCATCGGGTCGTCCTCGACGAGGAGGACGGTGGAGGGGAGCAGAGGAGAGGATGGGTGTTGCGACCGCGCCGGGTTCATTTGCGCGCTCTTCAGTGCAACCGGTGCGCCCGGCCGCCTCGCGCTCGGATGAACCGCGCGCGGTGGCGGGTGTCCGGATGCGGCGGGGTGTCCGCGCACCCGGGGCTACGCCCGCTCCAGCGCCTCGGAGAGGTCGGCGATGAGGTCCTTCGGATCCTCGAGGCCCACCGAGAGCCGCACGCCGCCCGGGTGCAGCCCGCCCTTGTGCTTCTCCGCCACCGGCAGCGCGCTGTGGGTCATGGAGTAGGGGTGCTCGATGAGCGACTTCACCTGCCCCAGCGAGACCGCGAGGGTGATCGCGTAGGCGTGCTCGGCGATGTGGTCCATCATCCGCGCGCCGCGCTCGCCGTCCTTCGCCGGGTCGTCGATCTCGAAGTAGATCATCATCCCCGGCGCGAACCTCCCCTGCGGGTCGGTCATCTGCTTCCGCGCCAGCTCCGCCTGCGGGAACGAGGCGAGCCCCGGATAGACCACGCGCGTGACCTTCGGGTGCGCCTCCAGCCACTCGGCGACGGTCTGCGCGCTGCGCTGCGAGGTCTCCATCCGCGACGCCAGCGTGGGCAGCCCGTGCACGAGGAAGGACCAGGCCGCGCGCGAGGAGAGCGCCCCGCCGAAGTCCTTGCGGTACATGAGGAGGAGGTTCCGCATCGGCTCCTTGCAGAGGACGACGCCGCCCATGTCGGTGCCGAACCCGCCGATGCCCTTCGTCAGCGAGTGCACGACCACGTCCGCGCCGAGCTCCAGCGGACGCTGGCCCCAGGGCGTGGCGAAGGTGTTGTCCACCACCAGCGCCGGCCGCTTCGCGCCCGCGGCGACCTCGTCCACCGGGCTGCCGATGCCCTCGTGCTGTTCGAGCAGCGCGCGCAGCGGGGCGAGGTCCACCAGCTCGAGGTGCGGGTTCACCGGCGACTCGCAGTACACCGCGCGGGTGCGGGGCGTGAGCGCTGCCTTCACCGCGTCGAGGTCGTTCAGATCGACGAAGGTCGTCTTCACCCCGAGCCGCGGCAGCCAGTTCACCATCAGCGAGTAGGTGCAGCCGTAGAGCACGCGGTGGGCGACGATCTCGTCCCCCTGCGCGCAGAGCACGCCGAGCGCCGCGCTGATCGCCGCCATGCCGGTGCTGAAGGCCACGCCCGCCTCGGCGCCCTCCGCCTGGGCGAGGTTCTCCTCCAGCATCCCGCGGGTGGGCTCGTCGAGCCGGTCGTAGATGTAGATGGGGACTTCGCGGTCGGGGTTGATCCGATCGCAGGCGAAGCGGAAGAAGCCGTCCGCCCCGCGCGAGGAGCCGTCGAGCCGGAACGTCGCCGACGCGCTCATCGGCGGCACCACGTGGTGGTTGTAGTCCCACTTCTTCGACTTGAACTGGCCGTGGATGAGGCGCGTGCGGAGCTCGTGAGGCTTCTTCATGCGCGGCAGTTAGGCGCGGGTCGCGCACGCTGGGAAGGGCCTTCACGCCTGCCTGGCTGCCGCGTGTGGCACACGGCCGTTACAAACCATTAGCCAGACGCTGGCTGCCTGCCTGCTGCCGTTAGCCCAAGTTGTGAAAGAGGCATTTGCCCTGGCGGGAAATTGCTATGGTGCGCGCGTTTTTCGGCCGGGAAACCAAAGGAAATTCCTCATGAATCGTCTGCTCCTGGGCGCGGGCCTCGCGGTCGCGCTCGTCCTCGGAGGGTGCGGCGGCTGCGGCACCGTCGAGCCCATCCCCGACGGCGGTGGTGTCACTGCCGAGGTCTCCGCCTCTGCCTCCACCGTGGCGGTCTCTCCCGAGACCCTCCCCGCGGATGGCGCCAGCGCGGCCACCGTCACCGTCACCGTGCGCGATGCGGACGGCACCGCGCTTCCCGGCGTGAGCGTGGCGCTCGCGGCCAGCGGCACCGGCAACACGATCTCCGGCAGCCCCGCGGACACGAACGCGGAGGGCGTGGCCACGTTCACCGTCACCTCCACCAAGGCGGAGGAGAAGCAGCTGACCGCCACTGCGGGCGAGACCGCCCTCGACGCGAAGCCGACGGTCACCTTCGTTCCCTCGGATGCGGCGCGCCTCGCGGTGCGCGTGCAGCCGTCGAACGTGCAGAGCGGCGTGGCCATCTCGCCGGCCGTCGTCATCGACGTGGTGGATGCGCAGGGCAACCTCGTGGAGGCCGGCGCGCCGGTCATCACGGTGGCGCTCGGCGAGGGTCCGGAGGGCGCGACGCTCTCCGGCGCGACCACCGTCACCGCGGCCGAGGGCGAGGCCTCCTTCACCGACCTCCGCATCGACCGGGTGGGCGCGGGCTACACGTTGGTGTTCAGCGCGCCGGGCCTCGAGCCGGTGGAGACCGAGACCTTCGAGGTGCTCGCAGGTCCTCCCGCGCGGCTCGCCTTCGTCTCGCAGCCTCCGAACGGCGCCGCGGGTGTGGCGCTCCCCTCCGCGATCGAGCTCGAGCTGCAGGATTCGCAGGGCAACGCGGTCGAGGGCACCGCCAGCGTGTCGCTCGCGATCGCCAGCGGCCCGGCGGGCGCGACGATCTCCGGCACCACCACTGTGCAGACGACGGACGGCCGCGTGCGCTTCGAGGACGTCGTCCTCAACCGCGCGGGTTCGTACACGCTCGCCGCCACCGCGCAGGGCTTCATGGGCGCCACGAGCATGAGCTTCACCATCAGTGCGGGTGAGGCCGCGCAGCTCGGGTTCAACAATCAGCCGGACCCCGTGAACGTTCGGGACGCCTTCACGGTCAGCGTGTCCGTGCGTGACGCCTCCGGGAACCGGGTGATGAGCGCGAGCAACGCCGTCACGGTGAGCCTGATGGGCACCGGCAGCGGCGCGCTGCTCGGGACCGCCACCGTCAACGCGGTGAGCGGCATCGCCACCTTCAACAACCTCTCGGTGGACGACGAGGGCACCTACACCCTGCGCGCCACCTCCGGCACGCTCACGGACGCGACGAGCGTCTCCTTTGAGGTGACCGACGACATCGCCCCCGACGCGGTGACGAACTTCGCGGTGACGCAGGTGGGCCAGACGCAGCTCACCCTCGGCTGGACGGCTTCGGGCGACGATGGCGTGCTCGGCAACGCGGACGCGTACGAGCTGCGCTGGTCTCTCATCCCCGTGACCGAGGCGAACTTCGCAACGGCCATGCAGGTCACCACCGGTACGCCGGCCGCTCCGGGCGCGCAGGACTTCGCCACCGTCACCGGGCTCCCCGCGGCGACGCAGGTCTTCTTCGGCCTGCGCGTGACCGACGGCGCGGGCAACCAGTCGCCCATTGCCTTCGTCAGCGGCACCACCTCCGCCTGCCCAACCGGCTACGCGGGCGCTTCGTGCGACGTGTGCGCGACGGGCTTCCGCGAGACCGCGCCGGGCGTGTGCCAGGACTACTGCACCAACCCCGACCCCTGTAACCCGCCGCCGGCGAACAGCTGCAGCGGCGACGTGCTCTCGAGCTACGGCGCGACCCGCACCTGCTCGCCGACGATGACCGCGCCCTTCTTCACCTGCCAGGCGCCGACGACGACGAACTGCGCGGCGAGCGGTCAGCTCTGCCACTCCGGCGCGTGCGTGGCGAACCCGTGCAGCAGCACCACCTGCACCCCGCCCGCGGCCACCTGCAACGCGCAGGGCGAGCGCGTGACCTGGGCCTCCGCCTGCACCGTGGACCGCACCGGCACCGCGCCGGCCGCCGTCTGCAACGACACCCCGACCGTCACCGCCTGCGCGAGCGGCACCGCCTGCTCCAACGGCGCGTGCGTGCCCGTGACGGCCGCCACCGCGGGCGCGCTGGTCATCACCGAGATCCATCACTCGCCCTCCGCCGGCACCACGCAGTGGTTCGAGATCCTCAACGCGTCCGCGGCGATCATCGACCTGCGCGGCCTCACCTTCGAGACCGCCGGCACCGGCGGCGCGTCCTTCACCGTGGGCGGCACGGCCGCGGTGCTGCTGCAGCCGGGCGCGCTCTTCGTGTTCGCGCAGAATGGTGACACCGCGAGCAACGGCGGCGTGACCGCGCAGTTCGCCTGGGGCGCGCAGACGACGGCGATGAACCTCGGCGCGAACCGCCACCTGCGCATCCTCGACGGGACGACCGTGGTGGACGAGGTGGACTACTCGGCGCCGGGCTTCCCCAACACGTCGGGTCAGGCGATGAACCTCTCCTCCGGCGCGCTCTCCGCTTCGGCGAACGCGAACCCCTGGTACTGGTGCAACGCGACCGCGGCGATGAGCGGCGGGGACCTCGGGACGCCGGGCGCGGCCAACGGCGACTGTGCGCTGACCGTGACCGCACCGGTGGACTTCTGCCGGGTGCAGTTCCCCACCAACGGGGGCACCGTGCTGGGCGACGCGGGGCTGCAGGTCTTCGGCCGCATCTACGAGCCGCAGGTCACCGACCGCAACCAGTCGGGCAACGACGGCTACCCGTGGCTGCAGATGCAGCTCGGGCACGGGCTCGCGCCGCAGAGCGGGCTGCCGGATCCGGCGGCGTGGACCTGGACGGCCGCGGGCTACAACGCGGGCTACAACTCCTCGAGCCCGGGCTTCAACGCCAACGACGACGAGCTGGTGGGCAGCCTCGCCCCGGCCCAGTCGGGTCAGTACCTCTACGGGTTCCGCGTGCGCCTCGTCGATCCCGCCACCGGTACGCCGGGCGCCTGGACCTACTGCGACACCGCGGGCGTGGCGAACGCGCCGGAGACGGGCACCTGGGGAACGGTGACCGTGCAGAACCCGGCCGCGGACATCGCCGCCGCGCGCGCCACTGCGAACGGCACCGGGCTCTCGCTCCGCGTGGAGGGCGCGCTGGTGACCGCGGTGAAGCCGAACCTCGGCTCGAACGACCCCGCCGGCTTCTTCGTGCAGGGCTCGCAGACCGGTCCGGCGCTCTTCATCCGCGTGGACCCGGCCTCGCTCACCCCGGACTCGCCGGTGGCGGGTGATCGGGTGAGCTTCACGGTCACCGAGCTGGGCACCACCGCCGGCCTGAAGCAGGCGCAGGCGATCACCGCCTACGCGCGGCTCTCCACCGGCAACTCGCTGACCGGCTGGTCGCAGGAGGTCAGCAGCGCCACGAACCTCATCAGCGGGCTGGCGGGCTACGAGAGCGAGCTGCTCGCCTTCACCGCCACCATCAGCAATGCGTTCGCGTCGGGCGGCGCACCGTTCGTCTCCGCGCAGATCACCACCGCGGGTCAGACGGCAAATACGGACCTGCGGCTGCGCGTGCTCGACACCGTGCGCGACGCGCTGGAGCTCGGCGTGGGCTGCACCGTCACCGTCACCGGCGTGCCGATGTGGCGCTTCAACGCCCAGGCCCAGCCGCTGATCTGGGAGGCCTCCCGCTTCGTGGACGTCACCGGCTGCCCGGCCCCGCGCGTGCTGTCCGCCACCGCGATCGACGCGACCACGGTGGAGGTGAACTTCGACCGCATCCTCGATGCGTCGAGCGTGGCCGCCAACGGCAGCCAGTTCGCCATCAGCCCCGCGCTGAACGTGACGGCCGCCGCGGTCACCGGGCCGAGGCAGGTCACGCTCACCACCGCGGCGCAGGGTGACGCCGTCGCGTACACCGTGACCGTGGCGAGCACCGTGCTCGACCAGCATGGAACGCCGGTCGCCGCGCCGGATGACGACGCGAGCTTCACCGGGTTCTCCACCACCGGCCCGGTGTGCGTGACGCCGTCGGTGGTGATCAGCCAGGTATTCGGAGGTGGAGCCGCTTCCGCCGCGTTTAGCCACGACTACGTCGAGCTGTTCAACCGCGGCAGCACCCCCGTCGATCTCGCCGGCTGGTCCATCCAGTACGGCAGCGCGACGGGCACCGGTAACTGGGGCAAGTCGGACCTGACGGGCACGATCCCACCTGGCGGCTTCTTCCTCATTGGTCGCGCCACGAGCGGAAGCACCGGCAACCTGCCTACGCCGGACGCCACGATGTCGATGGACATGGGCGGCTCCGCGGGGAAGGTGGCGCTGGTCAGCACCACCACCGTCCTCAACGGCGCATGTCCGACCGGGACCATCGTTGACGTCGTCGGCTACGGGTCCAACGCGAACTGCTACAGCGGCAGCACGCGTGCTCCTTCCCCCAGCGCGACGAACTCGATCACCCGCGTGAACAACGGCTGCCAGGACAACAACGAAAACGGCGCGAACTTCGCCCCCGTGCCCGCGAACCCGCGCAACAGCGCCACGGCCACCGCGGCCTGCGTCTGCCAGTAGCGAGTCGAGTCGTTTGAAGTGAAAGAGCCGCGCTCCGGAACTCCGGGGCGCGGCTCTCCTTTTTTCGCGGGTGAAACTAGCGGGTCAGCCCGCGATGCGGCGGCGCGGCTCCTCCACGAGGCTCTCGCGGGCGAGCTCGAGGGCGCGGTCGGGATCGAGGATGCCGGCGCCCTCTTCACGGTCGGTGGCGGCGGTGTCGGTGGAGGCCTCGGCGATGATCTCGCGGATCTCGTCGTTGGTGAGGTCCGGGTTGATGCGCCGCAGCTCGGCGATGAGCGCGGTCACCTGGGGCGCGGCGAAGGAGGTGCCGTCTGCGTCGCGCCCGCCCTCCACTTCGATGTCCGTCCCGTCGATGGCCACGTCCACGTGATCGCTGGGGGTGGAGAAGCCGGCGATGCCGTCCTCCGCGCCTCCGTTCGCCGCCGCGACGACGAGCACGTTGTCGTTGAAGAGCACCGAGTCGGTGAAGTCGCCGTCGTACGTCACGCCCCTGCGGTCCAGCGTGTCGAGGAAGCGGCCGGTGTTGCCCGCGGTGACCACGTGCATGATGCCGCGCTCCTCGAGCCTGTCGCTGAGGCCGTCGTAGCGCTCCTTCGCCTCGGCGATCTCGCCGCTCTCCTCGAAGACGCGGTCCACGGTGTCCACCAGCGCCTGGAGGATCTCGCCGTCCTCCGCGTCGCGCGGCAGCCCGAGCTCCTCGGCGAGGTCCGCCTTCTTCTCCGGGTCGCCCGAAGCCGCGCGCCACATCTCGTCGGCCACGCGCACCGGGCTGATGCTCTGCGACTGGTTGATGACGTCCACGCCACCGTCGAGCCCGAGCACGCGCTCCATCGCGTCCGAGGTGCTGTCGAGGAAGCTCACCGCGCGGTGCTCCACCCGCTCCTCCAGCGAAGCGCCCGGCGGAGGCGGCGTGGCCCCGGTACCGATGCGGCGGATCTCACCGTCCTCCACGCCGGCGTTGTCCTGCAGCACGGCCTCGACGTCGTCGCCGTGGGTCACGCCTTCGCCGAAGTTGTCGAAGATCACCACCCGGTCGTCGAACGGGTTCAGCTTCGAGAGGAGGTCGCCGAGGTCGACGCCGAGCCCGCGCAGCTTCTGCTCCGCGACCTCCTTCTTCAGGCCCTCCATCCGCTCCTTGAAGGTGGCGGGCGAGAACTGGTTCCTCGGGCCCGCCTCGAGCACGACGGGCGCCTGCCGGGCGCGGGCCTCGAGGCGGTCCACCGAGGGCGCCGCCGAGGGCGTGCGCGCGCTCACTGGCGCGGTGTGACCGTTCGCGGGGCCCGTCCGGGTGGCCCCCGCCTGCGCCTGCGCTGCCGCGGCCGCCTTCTCCCGCGCAACGCGAGCCTGTTCACGCGCGCGCTCCGCCAGCCGCTGCGCCGCCTGCGAGATGCCCTGACCGATTTTTCCGAAGCCCATGTGAGCTTGTCGGACGGAGGGCTCCTCGAGTTACTGTGGTTTCTTTGCGCACGTCGGCGCCGGTGTGGGTGTCAGGGCGCGGTGAAGGTCAACCCGAGCGCGGTGGTCCACGCGGCGCTCTGCGCGAGCGACCACGCGGGGTCCGCTCCGGCGCTGACGATGACGCCGTCGCTCGGCTGCCACTGCACGGCGCCGAGCGCGGTGAAGGAGGGCTCGCCGACTCCCTTCTGCACCCCGGCCTCCATCAGTACCCGCATGTCCGAACGGACCTGGAAGCCGACCGCGTTGCCCACGGTCGTCAGCCACTCGCCGGTGCCCTCGGTCGCGCCGAGCCCGCTGCGCTGGAGCCCCGCGTTGAGGTGGTACTCCAGCGGCCCCTTCTGGAGGGTGAGCACCGCCCTCGCGCCGAGCCCGTGGCCGAACGCACGCGCGTCGAAGCCGGTGGGCGCCGCATAGTCGAAGCGGAGAGCAAAGCCGCCTCGTTCGCCGCCGGGGCCGAACTCGAAGAGCCGCCACTTGAGGTCGGCGGTGAGGTCGAGCTGACCCGCCCAGCTCGCGGGACCCACCGGCCCGTGATGCAGCAGGCCCGCGCCTACCGCCACCCGCTCGCCGAGGCCGACGTGCGCCGCGAGCCCCATTCCGAGCAATGTCGCCGCCGCGGGCGAGGCGTCTCCCGGCGCGGCGTACGCGGAGGCCTCCCACTCCACCAGACCGCGTTCCTGCGTCCCCACGTCGTCGGTGGCGAGCGGGTGCGCGGCAAAGGAGGCCGAGCTCCAGACAAGGAGGCTGGCAGCGGTGATTTTGCGAATCATTGTCAGCCGCGCCACGCAAGGGACGTGCCTCTGGCGCAGGCCGGGCGCGTCTGTGCTTGCTCGCCAGGAAGGCCGGGAGGGCCGGGCCGGGCCGCAAAAACACGACGGCGCGGAACCCCACCATGGGATCCCGCGCCGCCCTGTCGGTTTGCCTGTGGCGACGAATGTCCGTTTGACCGGACCAGGCAAACCTTTTCGAACCTGTCTCACTTCGCGTCTGCCGGATGGACAGACAGTTGCCGCGCGTCTCCGCGCAGCCGGGATACATGAATTGTCGAAGCGCCATCGCCGCGCGCCTGTACGACGCTCTGCCCGTCCTCCTTGCGAGTCCCTCGTGGGGAGGTTTCTGATTCGCAGCTCTTATTTGCAAGGCACTTGCCATGAGCCTCACTGAATGAGACGGCCCGCGCGGAGGCCACCGGCAGCGCACCCTTTGCGGCGGAGGCGTGCGCCGAGCGCAGCGGGTGCGCGAGAGGGAGGAGCGCCTCCATTGCGCGATGTGGAACCGGGGGCGATGGTCGGGCTGTCGAACCGCCGGACCGCCCATGCCCTGCTCGAGGCCCAGCCGCTCGCCGATCAGCCGTTCGCAGGCGCCGCGTGCCCTCGCGGTGGCGGCCCTGTTCGCGTCGCTGGTGAGCGCGGGGGCGGAACCGGTCGAGCCTCCCCTCTTCGACTGCATCACGCCGGAGGAGCGAGCACGCGTCGCGCGCATCGAGGCCATCCGCGCGGACCCCGACGCCTTCCGCCCGAGCGCGCCGAAGTTTCCGCCCCTCTTCCTCACCAACGCCGAGCGCACCTTCACCTGGGCGGGCCTGCTCTATCTGCGCGTGTCGGACCACGACGAGGGCACGCGGACGCGGCTGGTGGCGCCGCTCTTCCTCGACCACTGCGCGCCCCGGAGCCGGACGCTCGTCACGCCGCTCTACGGCCACCGCATCGACGAGGAGGGCACCGCGCGGCTGGTGCTCACGTACTTCTCGCGGCGCGACCGGCTCGCCGACACCGACGTCCTCTTTCCCTTCTTCTGGTCGATGCGCGAGCGCGAGACAGCCGACGGCCCGGTCCTCTGGCGAGGCGGTGCGGTCGCTCCATTCGCGTTCTGGGGCCGCGACGAACGGACCGGCGCGCACCACACCTTCGTGCCGCCGCTCTACTGGTCGTGGGGTGACGGGAAGCGGGACACGTGGATCGGCGGACCGGCGTTCCGCACGGCGTTGAAAACACAGGAGGGCGAGTCGTGGGACGCGGGCGTGGCGCCCCTCTACTTCGCCGGCGCGCGCGCGCTGCCCGGTGGAGGCGCCCGTCGCTATCAGCTGGTGCCGCCGCTGCTCTTCTACCGGCGCGAGAGCCCGGAGGAGGCGCTGACGGTCTTCCCCTTCGGCTGGCACGCGCGCGACCGCGACGGCCACTCCACCGGCGTCGTCCCCTTCTACTTCTCCGGCCGCGACGGGGTGACCGGACGGCATCACACCTTCGTGCCACCGCTCTACTGGCGCTGGGGCGACGGCTCGACCACCACCACGCTCGCAGGCAACGTGCTCTGGCGGGAGCGCGAGGGCGCGCGTCGCTTCGCGGTGGTGCCCTTCTACTTCTCCGGCGAGGACGAGCGGGGCTTCTACAGTCTCGTTCCCCCGCTCTTGTGGCGCTGGGGCAGCAACGACGGCGAGACACTCACCACGATCGCGTTCCCCTTCTTCGGCCGGCGCACGCCGTCGTCGTGGCACATGGGCGTGGTGCCGCTCTGGTTCAGCGGCGAGACCTCCGGCGGCCTGCGCTACGACGCGGTGCCTCCGCTGCTCTTCTACCGTCGCGAGCTCGCTGAGGGGGGCTGGGAGCTGCTGGCGGGGAACACCTTCATCCGCGCAACGGAGAGCGCGTTCCGCCTCGCGTCGGTGCCCTTCGTCTTCACCGGCCAGGAGGAGGGCGGCGACCACTACACGCTGGTGCCGCCGCTGCTCTTCTTCCACGGCGGCGACGGGGAGACCGGCACCGAGACCACCTGGGCGGCCATCGGCGGACTGCAGAGGCGGACGACCGGCTTCACCTTCGGCGTGGCGCCGCTGCTGCTCGTGCATCGCGAAAGCGATACATCCGGGGATCGCGCGCTGACGATCGCCGGCAACGTGTACGTGCGCGAGGTGCCTTCGCGGCGCGACGTGGGCGTGGTGCCGTTCTACTTCCGCGGACGATCGAAGGGCCGAGCGCCGGAAGAGGCATGGCAGTACGACGTGGCGCCGCTCTTTGCGCACGTGCGCACGCCGCAGAGCCGGACGCTGTGGGCGGGGCTCTACTTCGATCGGGAGACGTTCAACCCCGCCACGCGCACCCGCTTGTTGCCGCCGCTGTGGATCTCGCACGAGGCCGCGGGCGTGCGCACCGACGTGGTGCCGCCGCTGCTCGCCTTCCGCCGCGCGGACAAGGCGCGTGGGACCGAGAGCCTCTTCGCGGTGCAGACGTATCTCGAGCGCCGCGCGGACGGCTTCACCTTCACCTCGTTTCCGTTCGCCTTCGCCGGGCGCGAAGGGCGCAGTCACTACACGCTCGTGCCCCCGCTGCTCTTCTGGCACGGCGGCGATGGAGAGACGGAGTCCACGCTCGTCGCCAACACGTACGTGCAGCTGCGCGAGGACGGACACACCTTCCGGTTCTTCCCGCTGGTGTGGTCGGGGCGTCGCAGCGAGAGCCATCACCTCCTCGTGCCGCCGCTCTTCTGGCGGTGGGGCGACGGCGACGAGACGACGACCGTGCTCGGCACTGCCTTCCTCCGCGAGACGAAGGAGGGCCGCGCGTTCGGGCTCGCGCCGCTCTACTTCGGCGGCCGGCACGGTGACCGCGTCTACGACGTCGTGCTGCCGCTCTTCGCGCGCTGGGGGGATGGGGACCGCACGCGCACCGCGCTCTTCGTGCCCGGCTACCACCTCCAGACGCGCGAGGGCTGGCACGCAGGCGTGTTCCCCCTCTGGTTCGGAGGACGAGACGCGACCGGCCGCTACGACCTCGTGCCGCCGCTGCTCTTGTATCGGGGCCGCAACGAGCGCCTGGACCGAACGCGCCTGCACGCGGTGAACACGTTCATCGAGACGCGCCGCGACGGACACACCGCGCTCTCCTTCCCGCTCTTCTATTCGTGGCGCGAGGGCGAACGGCACCGGCTGCTCCTGCCGCCGCTGCTGACCTGGCATTCGGGCGATGGACGCGAGGAGACGACCTTCGCGGTGAACACCCTCTACCGGCGCCGCGAGGACGGCTTCACGCTGACCTCGTTTCCGCTGCTGCACGTGCACCGGTCGCCGCGAGAGCACCGCACCTTCTTGGCGCCGCTCTACTGGCGCTGGGGCGACGAGCGGGGGACGACGACCGTGGCCGGCAACGTGCTGTGGGCGGAACGTCCCGCCGAGCGCGAGAAGCACCTCGCGGTGTTCCCCTTCCTCTTCACGGGCGAGACGCCGCGCACGCGCTACACCGTGGTGCCGCCGCTGCTCGCCGCGCACGTCTCCGAGACGAACGCGCGCGGTGGAGTCGAGTCCACCACCTGGGTCGCGAACACCGTGTACCGCAAGCGCGAAGACGGCTTCACGCTGACCTCGGTTCCGTTCGCGCACGTGCACCGTTCGCCGGGGAAGGAGCGCACCTTCGTGCCGCCGCTCTACTGGAGCTGGGGCGATGGACGCGAGACGACGACGATCGCCGGCAACGTGTACCTGCGCACCGCGCCGGGCGAGCGCGAGCTCACCGTGTTCCCGCTCCTCTTCCACGGACGCTTGCGAGACCGACACCACACGTACGTCCCGCCGCTGCTCTTCTTCCACGACGGCATCGATGGACCAGACGGGTGGGAGCGCACCTACCTGCTCAACGCGTTTCACGAGCGCACCGCCCAGGGCTCGCGGATGAACGTGGTGCCCTTCTTCTTCTCCTCGCGAGGGATGACGGCGCATCACACGTTCGTGCCGCCGCTCTACTGGCAGTGGGGTGATGCGCTGAGCGAGACCACCGTCATCGGCAACGTGTACTGGCGCGAGCGCCTCGGGAAGAAGACCTTCGGCGTCGTCCCCTTCTACTTCCGCGGCCGCGAGGGGGACGTGGCGTGGGACTACGCGGTGCCCTTCGTCTTCCACCGGCGGGATGCGACGCGCTCCCGACTGACCGTGCTGCCGCTGTTCGATCTGCAGAGGGGACCCGGCGAGACGCGCTTCCTCTCACCGCTGGTGGTGCACTCGAAGACGCCGCTGCACCAGCGCACCGTCGTCGCCGGGCTCTACTGGCACCTGAAGGGACCCCAGAGCGATGCGCGCGTGGTGTTCCCCTTCTGGTGGGACGTGCGCAACAGGGAGAAGGGCACGCGGCTCACAACCGTGTTCCCGCTCTACTGGCGCTACCAGACCCCGGAGGAGACGACCCACCTCTTCCTCAACGCCATGTGGTCGCGCGGCCAGACCGAGCGCGGCGAGAGCTGGAGCTACCACCTCTTCCCGCTGGTCGACGTGGAGAGCTACCACCCCGACCACCTGCGCTGGCAGGTCCTCACCGGGGCGCTCGGCAGGGAGCGACAGGGCGAGAGGGAGCGCTGGCGCCTGGCGTGGATCTGGACGCAGCCGAAGCCGGTCAGCCGTACAGGAAACGAGAAGAGCGCTCCCGTACCGGGGTCGTAGACGCGCCTCAGGCCGGCGTCGCAGCCCGTGCGCGGCTCACCCGTAGAGCAACTCCTCTGCGCGCTCGGACAAGTCCCCGCGGCCGCTCCTCCCAGCACCGATGCTCTTCGCGCGCCGGCTGTGGGCCTCGAGGTGGCGCGTCAACACGCGCGTGAGCTTCGCCAGGCTGCACCGCTGTGCAGTCTGCTCAGGCAGGGCGGGTTCCTCTTCATCGACCTGGATGGTCGTCTTCCTCCTAGACATGCCGCCGATGTATCGCACGTGGCGTTCAAAGAACCATGTCGGTGGCCATGAGGCCCGTGGCCGAAGCATCAGCCCTTGAAGCGGTTCCTCCGGTGCCACTGGAGGTACTTCGGATGCGGTCGCCACTCCGGTCGCGCCGGCAGCCGAAGATGACGACCGGCGGGCACCAGCCGCCGCAGTTCTTCGGGAACCGCCCCGTCAGCTACGAGAATCTCGTAGCCGTCGGAGACGGAGATGAAGCCGCGCGCGAACATCCAGTGGACGGTCCCGGTCAACGCAAGTCCGTTCCGCACCGAATCTGGCCCGCTCTCTTCCACCGGCACGATGTGGGCAGCACGAACCTCGGGCCGGCCGCCTCCGTTGATGAGACGTAGCCCGGAGACGGCACAAGTGTCTCGATAAGCCTCCCGCACATGTCGACGGAATGCCCTGTCGCGAAAGGGGCGTTCCAGCAACTGAATCACGAGCGGACGCTCTGGGAACTCGGAGGCTTCTTCCGCTGCCGCAGAGTGCAGCCGGTCCCACGGATCCGCTTCGCGCCTCAAGCCAAGCCGCACGATCAGTTCGAATGCAGCAGGCGGCAGCAGCCGCACCGCTCGGCCGAAGGCGCCCTTGTTCGTGCTTCCATCGAGCTTCGTCAGGATCGGCTCCAGCGTTTGATCCCCGATTCGAAAGGGCACTGCGTCATCGAACTCGAGGTAGCCCTCGACGTCGGCATAGAAGTGCTCTGCACGGGCCGCATCGGGCCGAACGCGGAGCACGCGCGCGATCGCGAAGTACGCCTGGCGTCCGCTCGAGTCGGACGAGCCGCGAATGCGCCGGGGTTCGTAGTAGACGATCCAGTCCCCGACTGCCTGCTCCACCTGCCGCAAGTACGTCCGAGGGAAGTGATACCGCTCCTCGGCGATGTCGTCGTAGGCACTGCTCTCGGAGAGGGTGAACACCGCATTCGCCATCCGCTCCAGGATGCCTGGCCGGTTGCCGGTCCCGCAACATCGTCGCGTCAGCCCCATCTGCTAGAAGCGGCGCGGTGGAGGTCGACGTGGCAAAGCGGGTCGGGGAGACGGGGCAGGCACAAGCGGGACGAAGCGGGACGGGTGACGGCCGCAGGCTTGCCGTTGCGGGGCTGTTCGCGGGCATCGGCGGTATCGAACTCGGCCTTGCGCGGGCCGGGCACACTGCCGCACTGGCGTGCGAAATCGAGCCGGGAGCGCGCGCGGTTCTAAGTGCGAGGCTTCCCCACGTTCCTCTGCATGACGACGTTTGTTTTCTCGAAACGCTGCCTCCGGAGACCGAGCTCGTGACGGCGGGGTTCCCCTGTCAGGACCTCAGCCAGGCCGGAAAAACGCGGGGCATCACCGGCGCCCGGTCCGGGCTCGTCGGAGAGGTCTTCCGGCTCGTATCGAAGGCGAAGACGCCGCTGATCGTTCTCGAGAACGTCCCCTTCATGCTGCAGTTGGCTCGAGGCGAAGCCCTCGAGGTGATCGTCTCTGCCCTGGAGCACTACGGCTACAAGTGGGCGTATCGGGTGGTGGACTCCCGCGCCTTCGGAGTCCCGCAGCGACGCGAGCGCGTCATCTTCGTCGCAGCCCTGGACGAGGATCCTCGCCATGTGCTGCTGGCGGACGACGTTGGAGCCCCCGCTACGAGCGCCGGGTACCCCGATGTCGCCTGCGGCTTCTACTGGACGGAAGGCATTCGTGGGCTCGGATGGGCAGTCGACGCGGTTCCCACCCTCAAGGGCGGTTCCACAATCGGGATCCCATCGTCACCAGCAATCATCTTCCCAGACGGCGTCGTCGGTACGCCCGACGTGCGCGATGCAGAGAGAATGCAGGGGTTCGCGGAAGACTGGACGGCACCCGCCCTCGAGGTCGCCAAGCGCGGTCACCGCTGGAAGCTCGTCGGAAACGCAGTGACGGTGGACGTCTTCGAGTGGCTTGGCCAGCGTTTGGCGCGGCCAGGCATCTTCACCGAGCCTGAATCGGTCGCGCGCATCGAGCCGGGACGATCTTGGCCGCGCGTCGGATGGAACGTCGGGGCTGGACGCTTCACGAGCGACGTCTCCGCCTTTCCCATCTACAAAGAGCGTCCTCCCCTGACCGAGTTCCTGAAGCATCCGGTCAGCTTGCTTTCCGCAAAAGCAACCGCTGGGTTCCTCAGCCGCGCACGCAAGGGCTCTCTTCGCTTTCCTCCGGGATTCCTCGAGACGTTGGACCGCCACCTGGCTCGGATGGAAGACCGACGCGCCGCCGCGTGAAGTCGGGCGGAGCCGAACGGAGTCTCGGCCGGCCGCAGTTGCTCGTGGACGCGGCGACGTCGAGGCGGCTTGGACGTGTGCGTCAACATGGAACCGCGCCGGAGCTTCGCGTGAGGTCCCTGCTGTCATCGCTCGGGTTGCGCTACCGGATCGTGAATCGGGACCTCCCGGGGTCGCCCGACATCGCGAATCGGGCGAGAAGGTGGGCGGTCTTCGTGCATGGCTGCTTCTGGCACGCTCATGCCGGGTGTAGACGAGCCACGGTTCCCAAACGCAACACGGACTTCTGGAGGACGAAGCTCGAAGCGAATCGAGGGCGTGATGCGCTGGCCATCCAGCGGCTTCGGCGCGCCGGGTTCAGGGTAGAGGTCGTGTGGGCCTGCGAGTTGGACGAGCGGCCTGAGCGCGTGCAGAGAAGGCTGGTCGCGCTCGCCCGCTACGCACGTTCGAAGCGAGACTCGTAGAGCTCCGCCAGGCGGATGACCATCTGGTCGTAGTGGAAGATGTCGCGAGGTCCGGGCGCGGGAGGCTCGGTGACGAGGGAGACGGGGCTGCCGTCGTTTGCGCAATCAACCCCCACGACGCACATGGCGTCGAAGCCGTCCTCCTTGATCTTCGCGCGCCTGGGCAACTCCCGGATTTTTGCGATGACGCGCTCTGCGTCTCGCGGCTGATCGTGTTCGTTCACCGGGGCCACGCGCTTGTGGCAGTGAGGGCAGAGGCCTACGCGTCCGGGGCTGGCGAAGGTCTTTGCGAAGTTCACCATGACGAAACCGGCCGCGATCACGTTCTCGCTGGCTCCGTGCACCGTGAGGTGGCTCGAATTCAACTCGTCGAAGAGTCTCGGCAAGGCCTTTCCGTGCGCCGTCATGCAGGCCTTCGCTTCGAGCGCCACTCGAACCGAGCCCACCGGCGCCTGGTGGAGCGGGGGGAGTGCGGCGAGCGACCGTCGCTCCTCGGCGTTCAGTTCGATCGCGTAGGGCTCCACGAGGTCGGCGAAGGTTCGCTTCGTTCGCTTGCCTTCCGCGGGGGTGCAAAGCACCAGGTCGAGGTTCTTCTTCCGGTTCTGGCGGAAGTCGCGCATCTCGTGGTTGATCCCAAACGCGACTCGACCTGACTCGGCGTGTGACCTGAGGGTTTCAGACTTCAAGAGAAGGTCGAACAGCAATCCCCAGCACGCAGCCTTGGAGTGCCGGTCGCTTCGAGGGTGGTATTGCCAGTGCTCGCCGGTCTTCTTGAAGAGAACGGGCGTGCTGAGCGTGCGTGCGACGAGCTGCGGTCCGTACATGCCGGAATGATCCGCGGGCTTCCGTTGGTCGCAAGAATTCCACGGTCCGCACATACGGCTCAGCGGGCCCGACGTGAGAGCGCAGCGCTGCCTCCCGCCTGGGCGGATTGCCTCACGCCACCGCGCCGACCGGCTGGGTGAGCTGCAGGCCCATCGGGGTGAACTGCAGCTTCGACCTCGAGAGGCGGAGGCAGCCTCGGCAGTGGCTCCACGTGCCGTGTGGCCCCGCGCGCAGCACGAGGTCCCCGCCGCACGCGGGACAGGACTGCGGCAGCGACATGTCCGCGACCTTCGCCTCCCGATCCACCCGAAGCAGCTCCATCTCAGCCCTCCGACTTCTCCCCGTTCACCGTCTGCCCGTTCGCCACGCGCACCGGGATGCTGCGCGGCTTCGCCTCCTCGCGCTTCGGCACCGAGAGCACGAGCACGCCGTCCCGGAAGGTGGCCTCCACGCGCCCGGGGTCGAAGCCTTCAGGGAGGACGAAGGTGCGGGACAGGGTGCCGACGGCGCGGCGCTCGCGCAGGAGGTAGCGGCCCGGGGCCTCCTCCTCCTTCCGCGACGAACGCACGGTGAGCGCAGGGCCCTCCACCGTCACCTCGATCGAGCCGGGGTCGTGGCCGGGCATGTCCATCCGCAGCTCGAGCCCGTCCTTCAGCTCCAGCAGGTCCGCCGCCGGCGCTCCTTCGCGCGCGCGGTTGGGCACGTGGCCGAGCTCACGCAGCAGGGCCGCGGGGTCGAGGAACGGAGACACCGAAACAGGACGATCCATCCACCTTGCCATCATTTGACATTCCTCCTGCGCCCTCTCGGCGCTGATACACCGGGCGATACATCCGCCGACGCACCCGACTTAAAGCGGCGATCCGAGTCGTCAAGGCGCCGGCCCGCGGGACCCGGCTGGGATATGGAGGGCGCCATGTCTCGCCTGCCCGCCCTGCTGGCCGCCGCGCTCATCGTCCTGTCCGCCTGTCGACACGGGCCGGCCGAGGCCCCCGCCCACTCTGGGACGGAGGCCGCGCGGGCCCTCGCGGAGCTTTCGGAGGCCTACTGGGACCACGAGATGCGCAAGGCGCCGGTGTGGGCGACCTTCCTCTCCGACCGTCGCTACGACGAGCTGTTGCCGGACGTCTCGCCGCCGGGGATCGAGGCCCAGCGGGCGAGGGCGAAAAAGCTGCTCGATGATACACGCGCGCTCAACGACAGACAGCTGGACGAGGCCGACCGGCTGACGCGAGACACCTTGATATCGCTGCTCGAGGCGGAGGTCGGCCTCTTCGTCTGCGAGGCTCACCTGTGGGACGTCAACGCGATGGACGGGGTGCAGACGCTGCTCGGTGAACTGCCGACGCTGCACGGCATCACCGATCCGGAGCACGCAGAGGCGCTCCTCGTGCGCTACCGCAAGAGCGGCGCCTTCATCGACGGGCACATCGCCAACCTCCGTACCGGCAGCAGCTCCGGCTACACCGCCGCGAAGGTCTCGGTGCAGCGGGTGCTCGAACAGCTCGACGCGATGCTGAAGGGCCCGGTCGAAGAGTCGCCGTGGGTCGCCGAGGTTCAACCGAAGGGCTGGTCCGACGGACGGGTCCGGCGCCTGCGCGCGGAGCTGGCAAAGGAGGCGGAGGCGCACGTGCGTCCGGCGCTGGAGCGCTACCGGCTCTTCCTCCGGAACGAGTACCTCCCCGAGGCGCGGGTCGACGTCGCGGTCAGCGCGAACGAGAACGGTGAGGCCTGCTACCGCGCGAAGATCCGCCACAGCACCGGGCTCGCGTTGTCACCGGAAGAGCTGCACAAGACCGGGCTCGAGGAGGCGTCGCGCAACGCGGCGGAGATGCGGCGGCTGGCGAAGGCCCTGACCGGACGCGACGACGTACCCCTCTCGGAGGTGAACGGGCTCTTGGCGCAGGACCCCGCGCGCACCGCCAGGGATCGGGAGGGCCTGGTGACGTTCGTCGCGGGGCTCATTTCCAGAGCGGAGCGCGTGATGCCGCAGGCCTTCGGACGGCTGCCGAAGATGAAGCTGGAGGTGAAGCAGATCGAGGCGTTCCGCGAAAGCTCGGCGGCGCCCGGCTACTACTACGCGGGCTCGTTGGCAGAGGAGAGGCCGGCGCTCTTCTACCTCAACACCTCGAACCTCACGGAGCGGCTCCTGCACATGCTCGAGCCGCTGACCTTCCACGAGGCGGTGCCGGGACATCACCTGCAGGGCGCGCTGGCGCAGGAGCTCACCGGGCTGCCGCGTTTTCGTCGCGAGCTGGGAGAGACGGCGTACGTGGAGGGCTGGGCGCACTACGCGGAGAGGCTCGCGGACGAGCTGCAGCTCTACTCCGGCGACGCGGGCCGCTTTGCCATGCAGTCGGACCAGGCGCTGCGTGCCGTGCGATTGGTCACGGACACGGGGATGCACGCGCTCGGGTGGAGTCGCGAGAGGGCGCTGGCCTACATGCTCGAGCACACCGCCGAGCCTCGTGATCAGGCGGAGCGGGAGATCGACAGGTACATCGTCTGGCCCGGTCAGGCGCTCGCGTACAAGGTGGGGCAGCTGGAGATCCTCCGGCTGCGCGGCGAGGCGAAGAAGAGGCTCGGCGATCGCTTCGACTTGCGCGCGTTCCACGACGAGGTGCTCAAGCGCGGTGCGCTGCCGCTCCCGATCCTCAGGCGCGAGGTCGAGGCGTGGATCGAGAAGAGCGCACCAGCAGCAGCTTCTCCTGACGCGTGAGCCGCTTCAGCGCGGCCTCCCGGCGCAGCGCGGCCGAACGATCGGTCACCACTTCGCAGAACACCAGCCGCACCGGCAGGCGCGACCTCGTGTAGGCGGCGCCCTTTCCTTCGGCGTGACGCTTCACCCGCGCGACGACGTCGTTGCTCATGCCGGTGTAGAGCGACCCGTCCCGGCACCGGAGCATGTACACGCTCCAGAGGCCGGGCTCGGGCGGGGGGACTCGCTTCGTCACGGGAGCGATCTTCTCTACACGCGCGCGCGGTTGTCCACGCCGGAGCCTGCGCGGACGCCTCGATGCGGACGCTCGGCCGCCGCGTAGTTCGTGAAGAGGAACACGCCGATGAGGCCGACGCCGGCGATGAGGAAGAAGTTGCGCGCCCTCGGAACGTCCGAGAACCCGAAGAGGAACGGCGCGAAGAGGAAGAACAGCGACAGCGCCGCTTCGATCCAGCCGTGCGTTGTGAAGGGGATGACCTTCGCCAGGCCGAGCGGATACGCGGTCAGCAACACGAGGCCGATGTACGCGACCGCCACGAAGTAGAGGATGCCCGCGGCGACGCCTCCGAAGTCGAACAGGGTGGGAGCAAGGAACAGCAGCGCGATCGCGCCGAGATCGAGGTAGCCGTGCACCTTCGGCGACAGGGGTCCCTTCATCACCGAGGGCTCGTGGTGCCCGCTCCCCTTCAACGTCTTCTGCATGTCCGCTCTCCTCTCTCGACTGCGGCCTGCGAGAACGGTGGGGCGGGAGAATTGGCCCGACAACGGGAATGGGAGAGCCCAGCCGTGCGCTCCTCCGCGAAATAATCCACCCTGCCCGGCCATTCCTCCCCTCGTTGTTGCACCCCACCGTCCGTGCTAGCTGTGACCGGCCCCGCACGGACGCCGAATCGTTTTCGTCAGACACCTCGGACCCCACGGACCCGCACGCATGACCCGCATGAACCCGAACCTCCTCAAGACCGCCGCCAGCGCGCTCGCCTGCGGAGCGCTCGTCTTCGCTGCCTGCAAGCCCGCCCCGAAGGCAGGCGAGGCCGTGGTGGACTTCCGGCACAACCGCACCGGTGGTGGCACCGCGGTGGCGACCTTCCACGGGGACTCGATCACCGCCGAGGAACTGAAGGAGCGCTTCGCGGAGATGAACCCGTTCGCGCGCGCCCGCTTCCAGACCGCCGACGAGCGCAAGCAGTTCGTGGAGAACATGGCGCGCTTCGAGCTGCTCTCCGCCGAGGCGGTGAAGCGCGGGCTCCAGAACGACCCCGAGGTCGTGCACCAGGCGAAGACGGTGATGGTGCAGAAGCTCCTCCAGCAGGAGTTCGACGAGAAGCCCACGCCGGTGTCGGAGGAGGAGGTCGCCGCGTTCTACGAGAAGAACCGGGGCGACTACGTGAAGCCGGAGATGGTGCGGCTGTCGCACGTGTTCGTCGGCGCGGCGGAGGGCTCTTCGGAGCGCGAGGCGAAGCGCAAGGCCGCGGAGAAGGTCCTCGCCGACGCGCAGGCGCTGCAGGCGCTGGACTTCAACGGCTTCGGGAAGCTCGCGGCGGAGCAGTCCGAGGACGAGCGGACGAAGCCGCTGCGCGGGGACATGCGCTACCTCACGATGGAGGACCTCGGCGCGCAGTACGGGCAGGAGGTGGCGAAGGCCGCCGCCGAGCTCGTGCAGGTGGGCCAGCTCTCACAGGTGGTGGAGACGAAGGATGGCTTCCACGTGCTCAAGCTGCAGGCGCGGCAGGCGGCGCTGAACCTCGGCGTGGAGCAGGTGAAGGCGCAGATCCAGCGCCGGCTCATCCAGGAGAAGCGCGCGGAGAACTTCAACAAGTTCGTGGACTCGCTGCGCGCGGGCGCTGACTACAAGCTCCACGACGCGCCGATCACCGCGATGGAGCTCGACCTCAAGGCGCCCGCGACCGAGCCGAAGGGCCCGCCTCCCGGGTACATCCCGCCCATGGCCGGCGGAGCGCCCACGCACTGATGATTCGCGCGCGGCCCGCCACGTCTTCCTCTCGTTTGAACTCCGCGGTCGCAGTCGCGGCGATCGCGGTCGTGTTCACGGCGGTCGGCATCGGCTGCACGGAGAAGAAGACCGCGCCGGTCGATCTCGCGGTCGTCGCCACGGTGAACGGCGAGCCCATCTCGCGGGCGGAGTTCGCACGCGAGCTGTCGAGGGAGCTGGCCACCGTGGACCCGGTGGAGCCGCGCAGCCCCGAGCAGCTGGAGACCTTCCGCAGGGCGCTGCTCGACGGGCTGGTGGAGCGCACGCTGCTGTTGCAGGCCGCTCGGAAGTTGAGCCTCAGCGCGTCGCCCGAAGAGGTGGACCGGCGGGTGCTGCGCATCACCGCGGACTATCCGGCGGACGGCTTCGAGGAGGCGCTCGCGCAGGGCCAGCTGTCGATGGCGGAGCTGAAGGAGCGCACCGCGGCGCTGGTGGTGGTGGAGAAGCTCTTCGACGAGCACGTCTACCCGCGGGTGGCGGTCACCGAAGAGGAGCTGCGCGCCTACTTCGAGGAGCACCGCGCACAGTTCGACGAGCCGGAGCAGGTGCGGGCCGCGCAGATCGTCGTGCGCACGCTCGATGAAGCGCGGAGGCTGCAGACGCTCTTGAGGCAGGGCCGCAAGTTTCCCGACCTCGCGCGGAGGTACTCGCTGTCGCCGGACGCGAAGGTGGGCGGAGACCTCGGGTTCTTTCCGCGCGGGACGATGCCGCCGGCCTTCGAAGAGGTCGCGTTCAAGCTCGCGGTGAACCAGGTGTCGGACGTCGTCACCACCGAGTACGGCTTCCACCTCTTCAAGGTGCTCGAGCGCAAGGCGGCGAAGAAGCGGGAGCTCGTCGAGGTGCGTGCGCAGGTGGAGTCGCGGCTGGTGGAGCGCAAGCGCGCGGAGGCGCAGCGGGCCTTCGTGGAGAAGCTGCGCGCGGACGCGGCGATCGTGATCAACGAGCCGGTGCTGCAGCAGGTCACCGGCCGCAAGGAGCGCGGGGCCCAGGCCACCGCTCCGTAGAGTCAGAGGACTTCATTCATGTTCATGGGCACTTGGGGATCGCGGGTGATGGTGTTGCGGGGCGCGGTGATCGCGGTGGTGCTCGCGATCGTGCCGGCCGCGCATGCGGAGCTGGTGGACAAGGTCGCGGCGGTGGTGGACGAGCAGGTCATCACCCTTTCCGAGGTCGAGCGCCGCGCCGCGCCCGAGCTGCGGCAGTCCTTCAACGAGCGCGATCCGCAGAAGCGCACCGCAATGCGTCGCGCGGCGATGGAGGGCGCGCTGGAGTCGCTGATCGCGGAGAAGCTGCTCGAGCGCGAGATGGAGGAGCTCGGCATCACCGTGGGCGACCAGGAGGTGGAGCTGGGCCTCGAGGACGTGCGGCGCCAGAACAACTTCACCCCCGAGCAGTTCGAGCAGGCGCTGCGGCAGGAGGGCTACACCGTCCAGTCGTACAAGGAGTTCATGCGCAAGCACCTGCGCCGGATGAAGCTCGTGAACCTCAAGGTCCGCAGCCGGGTGAAGGTGTCGGAGAAGGACCTGCGCGCGGAGTACGACCGCTGGGCGCGGATGGAGCAGAGCGATCCCGAGGTGCACGCGCGGCACATCCTCGTGCGGCTCGGGAAGGACGCGACGCCGGAGCAGGAGGGGGAGGCGCTGGCGAAGGCGCGCGCGCTGGCGGAGGAGGCCCGAAAGCCGGGTGTCGATTTCGCGCAGCTCGCGCGGGAGAAGAGCGAGGGCCCGTCGAAGGACGATGGCGGCGACCTCGGGTTCTTCAAGCGCGGGATGATGCTGCCGGACTTCGATCGCGTGGCGTTCAGCCTGCCCGAGGGCGGCGTGTCGGATCCGGTCCGCACCCACTTCGGCTACCACGTGATCAAGGTCGAGGAGCGCAGGAGCGCCGCGTTGCCGTCCTTCGAAGAGGTGAAGGCGCAGCTGCAGGACAACGTGCTCCGATCGCAGCTGGAGAAGTACACCGAGCAGTACGTGAAGGAGCTCCGGCAGAAGGCCAACGTGGAGATCCGCATCTGACTCGCGGGCGCGCGGGGGTGAAGCGGTTGCCGGTGGTGGGGATCTCGCTCGGAGATCCCTCGGGGATTGGTCCGGAGGTCACTGCCCGGGCGCTGGCTTCGAAGCGCGTTCGCGGAGCGCTCCTTCCGGTCATCTTCGGCGACGCGGGCGCGCTGGAGGCGGTGGGTCCGTTCTCGCGCTGGCCGCGGGTGTCGCTGGAGGCGGCGCTTGCCTCAAGCGTGGGCGCGGGAGCTCGCTTCAATCGGCCGACGATCGTGGAGGTCTCGCGGCTGCCCGCGCGGGTGCGTCGTCCGGGCAGGCCGACCGCTGAAGGAGGACGCGCCCAGTACGACTACGTGCGCGCTGCGATCGAGGCCGCGAAGGCGGGTGTGATTGACGCGATCTGCACCGCGCCGGTGTCGAAGGAAGGGATCTCGCGCGCGGGCATTCCCTTCATGGGTCACACCGAGGTCCTCGCCGACGCGTGGGGCCGCGAGGTGCTCATGCTCATGGCGGGTCCGAGGCTGCGCGTGGCGCTGGCCACCAATCACCTGCCGATCATCGAGGTGCCGCGGGCTCTTCGAACCGACCGGCTTGTCTCGCAGCTCGAGCTTCTCGCGCGCGGAGTGAAGCCGCTGGTGGGACGACGCTCGGTGCGGCTCGCGGTGTGCGGGCTCAATCCGCATGCAGGCGAAGGCGGACTACTCGGGCGGGAAGAGGTGGAGATCATCGCGCCGGCCGTGGAGCGCGCGCGGGCGCTGGGCCTGAAGGTGGACGGGCCGCTGCCGGCAGATGGTCTCTTCGCCAGGGCCGCGCAGCCCTCGTTTCCGTACGACGCGGTGCTCGCCATGTTCCACGACCAGGGCCTGGTGGCGGCGAAGGCGCTCGACTTCGAAGAGACCGTGAACGTGACGCTGGGACTCCCGGTGCCGCGCACGTCACCGGACCACGGCACCGCGTACGACATCGCCGGGAAGGGCGTCGCCTCCCCGGTGCCCATGGCCAGCGCGCTGCTGCTCGCGGCGAGGCTCGCCCGCGGCGCCTAACGGCTCTGCCGAACGTCGGTCCCCTTCTCCGCGAAGTCCTTGAAGGCCTGCATGAACTTCTGCGTCTGCTTCGGGAACGCGCCGCGGAAGAGGAGGCCGAAGAGCTTCATGAAGCCGGAGAACTCGAAGACCTGCTCGCTGATCCACTTCGTGCGGCCGGGCGCCACTTCGACGAAGCGGTTGCCGTTCACGTTCCGCACGTTCTTCATCGTGTAGAGGCCGTCGAAGCGCTCCGGCAGCTCGCGCCGGGTGATCGTCTCGACCATCTCCATCTTCCGGCCGCCGTTGTTGAAGGTGAGCTTCGAAACGGCGCCCACCTGTCCCGGCTCGCCGCTCACGTGCTCGAAGGACTGCAGGCCCTTCTGCCACTTGTAGAGGTTCTCGACGCTGTCGAAGAGCGCGATGACGCGCTCGCGCGGGAGGTCGATCTCCAGCTCGCAGGTGTATTCGATGGCCATGGCGGCGAACCTTACGCGAGGGCCACGGCACCGGAAGCCTTCACGCGCTCGCCCGTCAGTGCGACGGCGCCTCCACGTCCACCATGAACGGCTCGCCCTTCTGCGCCGGCCGCTCGTAGGCGTTCTCCGGATCCGGCCTGCGCTCGCGGCGCGGCAGCGAGAGCCGGATGGGCCGGCCGGTCTCGATCGACTCGTAGATCGCCTCGATGATCTTCACGTCGATGAGGCCCTCGCGGGCGTTGGGCTCGGGGTCCTTCCTGGTGGTCACGCACCGCGCGAACTCGTCGAGCTCCGCGGCGAACTGGTCCACCGCGCGGAAGCTCTTCTTGCGCGTCTGCTCATCCACCGTGATGAGCATCCGCTTGCCGCCGACGTATTCGTACGCGTCCTCGAGCTGCAGGCTGCCCTTGCTCCCCACCAGCCGGAACTGGCTGGTCGGCGCGGCGCCGAAGCTCACGTTGAAGGTCGCCAGTCGTTGTTCGGGGAAGCGCAGGATGCAGGAGACGGTCTCTTCGATCTCTCCGAAGCGCGTCTCCTTGCCCTGGGTGGCGAAGGCGACGACCTCCTCCGGCTCGTCGGCGAAGAGGTAGCGCGCCGCGTTCACGCAGTAGATGCCGATGTCCCAGACGACGCCGCCGCCGCGCTCGTGCTGGGTGCGGATGTCGCCCTCCTTCACCTGGAAGCTGAAGTCGGAGGAGAAGAACTTGAGGTCGCCCAGCTCGCCTTCCCGCGCGAGCTTCACCGCGTGCAGGTTCGCCGGCTCGAAGTGCAGCCGGTACGCGATCATCAGCTTCACCTTCGCGTCCTCACACGCGCGGATCATCTGCTCGCAGCGCGCGCTCTCGATTTCCATCGGCTTCTCGCAGAGGACGTGCTTGCCCCCCTTCGCGGCGCGCTCGGTGAACTCGAGGTGCTTGTCGTTGGGCAGCGCGATGTACACCGCCTCCACCTCCGGGAGCTCCAGGCACCGCTCGAAGTCGTCGTACGAGAACCGGTGCTCGACGCCGTAGTGCTCGCCGAGGCTGTCGAGCTTCTCGCGGTCGCTCGACACCAGCGCCACCAGCTTCGCGCGCTTGCTCTTCGCGAACGCCGGCAACACCGCCGACTGCGCGATGTGCCCGAGCCCCACCACCGCGTACCCCACCACTCTCTTGCTCTTCGCCATAGAGCTCCCCCGCCTCCCGCGCTGCGCACAAGGTCGTCACTTGTGGGAGCGCCGGCAAATGTCCTCCGGAGGATCCGGTAACGGCGCGAACACCGCCTGCTCGCCTGGCCACCGGCGCGAGACGCCCGTCTGCTAGCTTCGGCGCGTGCCGTCACCGTCACCGACCCATCCGTCCTCCGCGGGCCTCGCCGACCTGTACACCTGCGAGCTCGCCGCGGGCGACGAGGTCCAGCGCCGCACCCTCATCGACGAGCGCCTGAAGCTCGGCCGCGTCCTCCACGGCGTGCGCGCGTTCGGCGTCGGCGCGTGGCTCATCTTCGCGCTCGTTTCGCCCACGCTCCTCGAGTCCGACAACCAGCGCCCGGTCCTCTACGCGTACGCGGCCCTCGCGGTCTTCCTCTTCGCGCTCTCGCTGCGCTGGCGTCCGCTCGCCACCCGCGGGGCGCTGACCCTCGTGGTCCTCGACGTGCCGGTGCTGACCTTCATCCAGTTCACCGCGGTCCTGCACTCGCCCACGCCGGACGGTCCCGCAGGCCTCGCGGTGGCGCTGCTCACGCTGGTGATGGTGTTCAGCCTCGTCGCGCTCGACGTGCGCATCGTGGCGCTCGTCGCCGCCCTCACCATCCCCGCGGTCATCCTCATCACCCAGGGAGACGGCGCGGTGCGCACGGACCGCGTGGTCTCCGCCATCCTCATCCTCGCCACCGCCGGCGTCACCGCGGTCGCGCTCGGGTGGCGCATGCAGCGGCTGCTCTCGCGCATCGTCCGCGAGCAGGCCGCACGCACGAGGCTCGGACGCTACTTCTCGCCGCAGGTGGCCGAACGGCTGGCGGCGCTGGGCAACGGCTCGGCGCAGGCAGAGACTCGAGAGGTCACCCTCCTCTTCTCCGACGTGCGCGACTTCACCGCGCTCAGCGAGCAGATGGATGGTCCGCAGCTCGTGGCCACGCTCAACGAGTACCTCAGCCGCATGGTGGAGGTCGTGTTCCGGCACGGTGGCACGCTCGACAAGTTCATCGGCGACGGGCTCCTCGCGTACTTCGGCGCGCCGCTCGACCGGCCGGACCACGCGCGCGCCGCGGTGCTCTGCGCGATGGACATGCTGCGGGAGCTCGAGCTGCTGAACCGCGAGCGCGCGCAGCGCGGAGAGCCGGCCCTTCGCGTGGGGATCGGCATCCACACCGGGCGCGTGGTGCTCGGGGACGTGGGCAGCGAGCTGCGTCGCGAGTACACGGTCATCGGCGACGCGGTGAACCTCGCCTCGCGCATCGAGGGCCTCACCAAGCGCGTGGGCGCCCCGCTGCTCGTCTCACGCGAGACGCGGGTGCAGGCCGGCGCTGCCTTCGCCTGGACGAGCCGCGGCGAAGAAGAGGTGAAGGGCAAGGCCGCGCGGGTGGAGATCTTCTCGCCCTCCGACGCGGTGACCGAGGACGCTGGCGGCGAGTTCGCGGCCTGAAGCCTGGTCGCCCTGAAGCAGTGTCGCCCCTCAGGCCGGCACGAGCGTGAGCACCGCGATCTCCGGCGGCGCGCCCAGGCGCATCGGCGGTCCCCAGTAGCCGGTGCCGCTGTGCGTGTAGACGCGCACGCCATTGACCACGTCGAGCCCCGCCACCGCCGGCTGCTGCAGGCGCACGAAGAGGTTGAAGGGGAAGATCTGCCCGCCGTGGGTGTGACCGGAGAGCTGCAGGTCCACGCGCAGCCCCTTCAGGAGCAACGCGCTCCGCGGCTGGTGCGCGAGCAGCACCCGCGGCACGTCCCCAGGCACTCCCGCCAGCGCGAGGTCCGGCCGGCACGCGTGCCGCTCGCCGAAGTGACCGCCGTCGTGATCGCTCACGCCCGCCACCGCCAACCGCGCGCCGCCGCGCTCGACGATCCGGTGCGCGTTCTCCAGCACCGTGGGCCCGAGCCGCGCGACCTCCGCCATCCACGCGGCGCCGCCGTAATAGAACTCGTGGTTGCCCGGCACGTAGAACACGCCGAGCTTCCCCCGCAGGCCCGAGAGCGGCTGGACCTGATCCCGGATGCGGTGCGCGAAGCCCTCGACGAGGTCCCCGGTCACCGCCACCACGTCCGGCTCCAGCGCGTTCACCCGCTCCACCATCCGCTGCAGGAACTCGCGACCGAGCGTCTGCCCGATGTGGATGTCGCTCACCTGCACGATGCGCAGGCCGCGCAGTCCTTCGCCCAGCCCCTCGACCGGCACCGTCACCCGCCGCACCTTCGGCCGGCCTCGCGCGATGAGCACCGCGCCCAGCGCCACGCCCGCACCGACCAGCCACGCGGCGAGAGACCAATTGGGAGTCCACCCGAGCGAAGGCCGCGCGCTGAGGGTGAGGATCCAGCCGGTGACGGCGCGCCCAAGGTCGAGCAGCGCCACCGTGCAGAGGAAGATCCAGAAGAGGCCGATCCACACGTGCGCGGTCCACAACATCGCCTTCTGCAGCGGAGACGGCGCGCGCCGCCCCGCCCAGAAGCCGCCGGGGATGGAGGCGAAGAGGATTGCGAAGAGCGCCCAACCCGCCGTGCGCAGCGGACCTTCGATACCGAGCCCGTCCACCAGCCTCGTCGCAAGGTAGGCGTGCAGCCCGATGATGAGGCCGAGGACCAGTGAGGTCAGCAGCGCGCCGCGCAGCAGCGTCCAGAGGGAGAGCCGGCGGAGCAGATCGCGGTCCCGCTCGACGGGCGGGGTGTCGGTTGCCATGGGGCGTGACCTTAACCGCCGGTCAGCGCCGCCGCCGCGCGAGGTGAGGGACCGACTCACGTTCGTGCGGCGGCGTGCAGACAGCAGGAAGGCGAGCAGCCGTTGCGCTCAGCGAATGCGCTCGACCTCGCAGTGTCCCTCGCCGTCGATGTGGCCCACGTTCGTCGCCTGGTAGCGCAGGTAGCTCCACAGGTCGGTGATGCCGGTGCCGCCCACGCCGTAGCGCGCCTGCGTCCGCAGGTCGATCGCGCGCAGCTCGGCCTCGGTCACGTTGCCGTCGCTGTCCGCGTCCGCCGAGGCGATGAGGTCGAACGCGATGCTCGGCTCCTCGTCCACGAGGCTGTCGAAGAAGAGGTGGTCGAGGTGCAGCGTGAGCAGCACCCGCGCCTCGCCGCCGCCCGTGACCTCCGCCTCGCTCTCGCAGGCCACGTAGCGGGTGTCGTTGTCGAAGGACCAGTCGAAGCGCTTCGTCACCCCGCCCTTCACCGCGCTCCCCACGACGCGCAGCGCGGGCTGAGCCGAAGCGCCGGGGCCGCCGATGCGCCAGCGCACGTTGCCGTAGCTCCCGGCAGGAACCTCGGCGCTGAACAGCTCGTGGCCCTCGCCGTTCGAGGCGGCGGTCACGTCCACCTGCCGGAACGCGCCCTCCGAAGCCGCGGGCTCACTGTCCGCCGCCGCGTCCGTCTCGCGCACCTCCACCTCGCCCAGCGACACGGTGGCCTGCTCGAAGGAGATGGCCCAGCCGTCCGAGACCTCCGAGGCGGGGATGCCCTCCTCCGCGAAGCCCTCGCCCCACACCGCCACCGTCAGCCTGCCGTCGCCGCCGCACGCGGAGAGCAGCAACGCCCCCAGACCCAACAGCGCGACACGTGAAACACCACCGTGAAACACAGACATCACTCCTCCTCCGGTTGAAAAACGAGCTCGAAATGAGCGTGGTCCTGCACTGCGCGGGCGACGGCGTTCCGGGCCGCCGCCTCGTCGAAGTTGTCGAAATCGATCGCGTCGAAGAGCGTCCGGCCGCGGGTGCTGCTCGGCAGCAGGCGCAGGCGCAGCGTCCCCTCCGTCCGCGCGGTCACGTCGAGCATCAGCGGAATGCCGTCCACCCGCGCGCCGTCCGGCAGCGAGACCTCCAGCTCGAGCGGCAGTCGCGAGCCGTCTCCACGCACCGCCTCGCCCTTTACGATCACCGGCGCGTCGCCCCGGAAGCGGAACGAGCCACCCCGCAGGCTGCCCTCCAGCACCGTCACCGTGCCGAGAGGATCGGCCGTCCCTCCTCCGAAGCGGGCCTCGAAGGGACCGAGGCGCTCTCCCAGGACGTCCCCCCCGGCCTCGTGCCCCGGGTGTGCGTGCGCGGTGGGGAGCACCCACGCGCCGAGCCGCTCGAGGGTGCGCAGGGGCACCCGCGCATGCTGTTCGCCCCGACCGGTGAGGTGCAGGTCGCGCAGGGGCAACGTGACCTCGGCCAGCTCCACGCGGAAGCCCCGGTCATTGGTCACGGACGCCAGCGGCTCCGCGGACGTCGCGAACGGGAGCTCCACCCTCGCGGCCGCCGAGCCCCCGCCGCAGCCAGCCATCGCGAGCGCGGCCGCCAGCGCGGCCGACACGATCAACGACACATGAAACACACGCATGAAACACCTCACAAAAAGAGAGACAGACCCAGCCGCGCGGCGCGCGGATGACCGGGTGAGAAATGACGCACGGGAAGCCTGCTCGGCGGCGCGGCGGGATCGAAGCGGGAGGGGAAGTGGTACTCGCCCTCGCGGTAGCGGGCGCCGGTGACGTTGTCGATCGCCAGCTGCAGCTCCCAGCCCTCGCCGCGGAAGCCCACCGTCGCGTCCATCACCGCCCAGGCCGCGGCGACGGCGCCGTACGAAAGGGGACGCTCGCCCACTGCCTGCAGCCTCGCGCCGAGGCGAAGGCCCGTCGGATGCCACACCGTCGCGTGCAGGCTCCCGCTGAGCGGCGGCACGCCGGGGACGGGCTCCTTCGTGTCGAGCAGCTCCGCGCGCGCCCACGAACCCTCCGCGCGCAGCAAGGCCCAGGAAGCGGGCTCCCACTGCAGCCCCACGTCGGCGCCCACCCGCCGCGAGCGCCCTTGGTCGATGAGGTTGCCGGAGAGGTGATCGAACCGCAGCTCCTCGGCCACGCGCGTTCCCCACCCGGCGACGTCCATCACCACCGGCACCTTCACGAAGCCCCAGCGCACGCCCAGCTCCGCGCTCTCGGCGGTGACCGCGCGCGACTGGCGCAGGTCCGGCGGGCGAACGCCCCGGCCGGCAGCGCCGAAGAGCAGCAGTCCGAGCGACTGCACCGGGCGCACCTGCACGTTCACTCGCGGCGAGACGACGGCCGAGGCATTCGCAGAAGAAGAGACGAACCCGTCGGTCCGCGCGCCGCCCTCCAGACGCAGCCACCGCACGGGCCGCCATTGTGCGCCGAGGGCCGCGTGGAGCGCGTGCTGCGTCCCTCGCTCGTTCAACCTCGGGAGCTCGTGCTCGCCCGTCAAAGACGCGAGCGGCACGCCCACCTCCGAACGCGCGAGCCGCTCTCCCATCCAGCCCGCGGCACCGAGCAGCCGCAAAGGACCGAGCCCCATCCGGCCCTCCGCGCGCACCCCTCCGCCGAGCGCACGGTGCACCTGCCTTCGCCTGTCGCCGCGAAGCTCGTCGAAGAGAAAGCCCGTGTAGTCGTGCTCCAGGGTGAGGTCGCGAGCGGAGAGCCAGCCGCGCACGTCCACGCTCGCCTCCCCGCGCGTCCACGCCAGCTGGGGCGAGAGGAGCGCGCGCAGCGACTGGCCGGAGGTGTCCCCCCGCCACGTCTCGTAGAACCCGAGCCTTCCCGCCTCCACGTCCGGCAGCGGCGCAACGCCCGGATCTCCGAAGCGCACCGCCTGCGCCGCGCCCACCAGCGACAGACGCCACGGCCCGCGCTCGTGCACCGTCAGGCGTCCCGCGCCCACCACGCGCTCGGCGTGACGGTTCGGACCGAAGCCGTCGTCGCGCATCGCCTCCAGCGCGAGCACGTCGTCCCCTCTACGCGCAGCGGGTGCGTGCGAGGCGACGAACCTTCCGCGCGTCGTGCTTCCCAGCTCGAACCCGAGCCGCGTCCCCACGTCCTCCTCCGCCGCACCGAGCCCGAAGTGCACCGAGCCCGCGGTGGCGAACGGTCCCTGCAGCAGCTCGAACGGCCCGCGCCGCACGTCCACCCGCCGCACCGCCTCGGGGAGCACGAAGCCGAGGTCGAGGTACCCGTTGCCGTGCACGTTCGAGCGCTCGTTGAGCGGCACGCCCTCGAAGAGCACCTCCACGTCCGCGCCGTGCTCGGCGTCGAAGCCGCGGAGGAAGAGCTGCGGCGCCTTGCCCTCTCCGCCGTGACGCGACACCACGAGGCCGGGCGCGAGCCGCAGCAGATCGTCTCCCGACCTCACCGGCGCGGCCTGCACCTCGCGCGGATCGACCGAACGCTCCGCCGCGGTCCTCGGCGCGCGCACCTCTCCCCGCACCACCGTCTGGTACTCGGGCTCGGACGCTTCTGGCGGCGCGGCGGCGACGAGCCCCGCGCAGAGGAGGGTGAGTGGGGACAAGGCACGACCAGGCAGAGGCGCAGCCCTCGGCGCGCGCGGCCGTTCCTCATCGACGAGACGAGACACGACGGCACGCGCGCCGGAGAGCGCGGAGGGACGAAGAGGGGATGGCTTCTCGTCGGCTCGCTACGGCGCCTGCGACAGGACGGGCGTCCACCGGCGCGCGAGCACGGGCGACGCGGGCGCAGCGACTGCAGTCAGCCCGAGGTTCAGCCAGCGCGTCACCGGAGGCTGCGGTGCGTGCGCCTCCAGCCAGTGTGCGCCGCCATGCGTGGGATCGAAGGCGCCGTGCGCGTGAGTCCCTTCGCCCTCGCGCGTGCCCTCTCCCGGCCCAGAGTGCTCGTGCGCGTGATCGTCACCGTGAAAGTGCGCGTGGCGGTGCGCATGACCTCCAGCGGCAACGGCCCCGTGCTCATGCCCGTGGGGCACCGCCTGGTGCAGCACCGGCCCGAACGCGAGCAGCGCCCAGACCCAGAGGCCGAGCACCGCGAGGTCCTTCCTGTCGCGCCGGGTGAAGCCCACGGGCCCCACTTGCCGCTAAAGGGCTACCGGCGCAAGCGGAGTCACGGCACGGGTTCGACCGGATGACCCTGCGCGCGCCAGCCCTTCAGCCCCTCCGTCAGCACCGAGACGTTCTTGTAGCCCGCTTCGACCGCCCGACCGGCGGCCTTGTGCGACGCGGTTCAAAGCCGGCTGGAGCAGTAGAAGACGAGCGGTGTCCCCTTGTCCTCGGGCAGCACCGCCGCGGGGTCGTAGGCCCGGTAGTTCTCGAGCAGCAGCGCGCCCGGCACCTTCCCGTTCGCCTTGCGGTAGTCGGCGGTGTTCGCGTCCACGAAGAGCGCCTTCTCGTTCAGCGCGCGCACCGCATCCGGCACCGACATCTCCGCGAAGCCGCCGCCGTGCCGCGTACAGGCGGCGGTGAAGAGCAACGCGACCGAAGCGGCGAGCACTGTGAGCGTTCGTGTCCTCATCGCCCGACCATAATGAAGCGCGCGAAGGGCCGCAGCCGCCCCGGTGGGCCTACGACGCCAGCCCCTCCAGCTGGTGACGGTTCCGAGGCGCGAAGAAGTCCTGTCGCAGGAGCCTTGCCAGCCCCCGCTTCGGCACGCACCACAGCTGCAGCGCGTCCTGCCACTCGCCGAGGATCGCCACCGCGCGCGCGGTCTTGTCGTCTCGCAGGAGGTCGTTGAGGTTCTGCACCAGCCCGTAGAGGTCTTCGATCTCCCACGGCTCCTCGAGCTCTCCCCAGCCGATGCGCAGCTCCATCGGCGGGCCCTCGCGCACGTCGAGCACCCGCAGCCGCATCGCCCCGCCGCCCACCGCCGCGCACAGCGGCCCGATGAGCTCGTCCGCGCGGACGTCGAGCGCCACCGTGAGCCCGCCCTCCAGCGCGCCCTTGTCGCACCAGACAAGCATCTGCAGGTGTGGCGGAGGAGGACCGCGGCGGCCCACCGTGGGACCAGCGTCCTCGTCGCTCTCGCGCGAATGCCGGGACGCTGCCGCCTCCTCCTCCATCCGCTCGACAAAGGCCCGCTTGAGCAGGCCCTCGCGCTGCAGTCTCTGGAGGAGCGCGTCCGTTGCCATGTGCCGCGAGGGCTACACGTTGAAGCGGAAGTGCATGCAGTCGCCGTCCTGGACGACGTACTCCTTGCCCTCCACGCGGAGCAGGCCCTTGTCCTTCGCCGCGCTCTCGCTGCCCAGGTCGATGAGCGTCTTCCAGCCGATGACCTCGGCCTTGATGAAGCCGCGCTCGAAGTCGGTGTGGATGACGCCCGCCGCCTGCGGGGCCTTCCAGCCCTTGTGGATGGTCCAGGCGCGGACCTCCTGGGGACCCACGGTGAAGTAGGTCTGCAGCCCGAGCAGCCGGTAGCCCGCGCGCACGATCTTGTGCAGGCCCGGCTCGTCGAGCCCCACGCTCTCGAGGAACCCCGGGCGCTCCTCCGGCGGCAGCTGCTGGATCTCGCTCTCGATCGCGGCGGCGAGCACCACGTACTCCGCGCCCTCCCCGTCGGCGATCGCCTTCACCTTCGCCACGTGCGGGTCCGAGTCGCCCTTGCCCAGCTGGCCCTCGGCGATGTTCGCCACGTAGAGCACCGGCTTCGCGGTGAGGAGGAAGAGGTCGCGCAGCATCTCGCGCTCCTCGTCGGTGAGCTTCTGCGCGCGCACCGGCACCGCCGCGTCGAGCCCGACCTTCACCTTCTCGCAGAGCGCCACGTCCGCCTTCGCGTCCTCGCCCGCCTTGCCGCCCATCTTCGTGTTCTTGAGGGACCGCTCGCGGCGCTTCTCCACCGTCTCGAGGTCCTTCAGGCACAGCTCGGTGTCGATGATCTCCTTGTCGCGCCTGGGGTCCACGCCGCCCTCGACGTGGGTGACGTTCTCGTCCTCGAAGCAGCGCAGCACGTGCAGCACCGCGTCCACCTGCCGGATGTTCGCGAGGAACTGGTTGCCGAGGCCCTCGCCCTTCGACGCGCCACGCACGAGGCCCGCGATGTCCACGAACTCCAGCGAGGTGGGGATGACCTTCTGCGGCTTGATCAGCGCCGCGAGCTTGTCCAACCGGTCGTCCGGCACCGGGACCACGCCCACGTTGGGCTCGATGGTGCAGAACGGGTAGTTCGCCGCCTGCGCGCCCGCGGCGGAGAGGGCATTGAAGAGGGTGGACTTGCCCACGTTGGGCAGACCGACGATTCCGATGGAGAGTGCCAAGGCCCGCGCGATCTACGGGAGCGCGCGGGGTGTGGCAAGGCTCGCGCAGAGCCGGAGGTCAGCGGCTCGGTCGGTCCTCGCGGGCTCGAGCCGTCGAGACCATCAATGCGGAGGTGACGCCGGCGGGCACCGCACGTCATGCGGCAGCGGACCTCCGCGAACTGCCATGTACGCAGGCGGTGGGAGGACCGGGGACCTGCGCCTCAGTGGGAGCGGCCAGGAGCCCGCGCCTTCGGAGGCTGACCCGCGTACGAGTTGTGGGTCAGTCCGAAGCGCACCACAACCCGTGGTGGACGAGACTGCGGTCGCTGATGACGTCGGTCACATAGGCCCAAAATTTGATGGAATCTACAACTCGCTGATGGTTCTAGAAGGACTGAGGTCCTGATCATTTTCGAAGGGCCGACTGTAAGTCTGAAGAAAAGTCGAGATTCATGACCGAATCGAACGCCAAAAGGACGGTGCTGACAATTCCGGCAAGGGCAACGACGCTCGGATATTCCCGGCTGATTGAACTCGCCAACCTGGACGTGATTCCGCCTCGTTCCCTCGTTTACCTTGCGACCCAAGGAGCACGGCGGGAATACGAGGTGGACGGTTATCGCTCGGTCGTCTTCCCGAGCCACTACGATCCGGGTCCTGGCGCATTCGATCATCTTGAGTTTGCGCTCAAGCATGAGGGCGTTCAACTCGAGGTGTTGACGGCCTTCTTCAAAGTCACCGACGCAGCCGCACTCACGGATTTCGTACGGTCGAGGCCGACAGGCCAGTATGCGCGCAGGGCGTGGTTTCTCTACGAGTGGCTCACCGGAGATCGGCTGGAGATCGAAGACCTGAAGGCGGTGCCCTACGTCCCGCTGATTGACCCTGAACGTTTCTTCACCGCACGCGCGAATCGCAGTCCCCGGCACGCCATCGACGAGAACCTGCTCGGCAACCGGGAGTTTTCGCCGATGGTCGAACGGACCGCGGCCTTGGCCGCGATGTCCGCGCTCCACATCGACGAGGAGGCACGTGCCCTGATCACGGGATACGACGACGAGACACTGCACCGAGCGGTGAGCTACCTCTACACGAAGGAGACCCGCTCAACCTGGGCGCTTGAGCGAGAGAAGCCGAATCCGCAGCGCGCTGAACGCTTCGTTCTCGCCCTCCGCCACGCGGCCAAGGTCGACAGGTTGAGCGAACGCGAATTCGTACGGCTGCAGAACGTCGTCGTTGGGCCGACGTACGCGGATCATGCCTACCGCACAGTGCAGAACCACGTCGGGAGCGGCTACGTGGGACGCGGGGTCGTCGAGTTCGTGTGTCCCCGGCCGGAGGACGTCTCCTCCCTCATGAACGGGCTGGTCGCGTGTGTCGAGCGGATGCTTGCCTCCGAGATCGACCCGGTCGTCGCGGCGGCCGTCGCGTCGTTCGGCTTCGTCTTCATCCACCCTTTCCGGGACGGAAACGGACGACTCCATCGCTGGCTGCTGCACTACGTGCTCTCGCGTCAGGAGTTCACTCCGTCGGGCGTGATCCTGCCCATCTCGGCGGTGATGCTCGCGCGGCGCGCCGAATACGACGCAGTGCTGGAGAAATTCTCGCGGCCGCTCAACGCCCTCATCGACTACGAGCAGAACGATGACGGCTCCCTCATTGTCCGGGGCGAGACCGCGCTGCACTACCGGTACTTCGACGCCACGGCGATGGCGGAGGCGCTCTACCGTTGGACCATCGAGACCGTCCGCACCGAGCTTAAGTCCGAGCTCGACTTCCTCGTCCGGTACCGCGCCACGCGCAGGGAGATGGACGAGCTCGTGGACATGCCGGAGAGGGAGGCGTCCCTCTTCGTCAGGCTGGTCATCGACAACCACGGCGCACTCTCGAAGGCGAAGCGCGGCAAGTTCCCGGAGCTCGACGATGACCTCCTGGCGAAGCTCGAGGAGGTCGTGCGGCGAAACATGCAGCTATCTGCGGAAGGTCCCAGGGCGCCGTAGGCTTCGCGATGAACGCGAGGCTCGCGGCGCCCGGTTCCCCCCTCCCCTCAGCCGTCCGTCAGCGCCGGTGCGCCTGGTGGTTGCCCCGGTCGAGCGTGTTGCTCACGGTCATCACGAGGTTCCCGCCCGCGTCGAAGACCTCCATCTCCGCCACGTCGAGCACGCCGGGCTCACCCGCGTCGGTGAAGGTGAAGACGATCCGCGCGCCGGCCACGCCGTTGAAGCGGCCGGTGCCCTCGCCCACGAAGGTGTCGAAGCCGGCGGTGGGCGGCCGCTCGTCGAGCGGGGTGTCGAGGCACTCGGCGAAGGTCAGCTCGGTCAGGTGGAAGCGGTTGCCCGGGCCCCAGTTCACCTGGAGGTTCTGCCGCGGGTCGGTCTCGTCACAGCGCAGCTGGAAGCCGTGCGTCACCCGCATCCCGGTGGTGGTGAACACGCTGCCACCTCCGGTCATCCGGCGCCGGTCCTCCTCTTCGGGGGGCTCCGGCGGCGGGCATTCGGGCGGCGGCGGCGGCGGGTAGTAGCCCGCCAGCGTCACGTCCGCCGTCGGCAGCCGCTTCATCGCCTTCGCCACCTTCGCGTCCTCGCCCGCGCTCTGGTTGCCTTCCGTCACCGGCACCGGCTCCACCCGGGCGCTCTCCTCCGCGGCCGTCGAGTCTCCGCACCCCACGCCCGCGACCATGAGGCCCGTCACCACGAGCACCCCCGCCGCCCTCGCCACACCCCTCGCCGTCGTCTTCGCCATTCCTCGCCCACCCTTGTTTCAGCGCCCGCCGCGCCATGCTGCGGACGCGGGAGGTCGGTGCAACGCGGGTGCTCACACCGGGGAACGATGTCGGGTGAGGTCGGCGAGGCGGCGTGGGACTCGGAGCGGAAACGACCTGCTCCCACAGGCCCGCGCGCGGCCCTCCACCGGAACTCGGAGGCCGCGGCGGACGACGCGGCTCTACTCGGGCTGCAGGGTGAGCTCGACGGTCTTCGACTCGTAGCCGCAGGAGCAGCAGCCCTCGGACTGCGCCTCGGGAACGGTCTGCTCCACCCGCTCGGTGCGGAAGCCGGGCGCGGAGACGTCGAACTCGTAGAGGCCGCTCTCGCTGCGCGCAGGGGTGCAGACCGTCGCCTCCGCGGTGCTGTTGCACTCGCCCGCCTCGCCCACCAGCGACGCGTCCGCCACCGGTCCCCCGCCCTCCGCGGTGACCTTCACCGTCAGCGCCGGCGGACAGGGGCCGCACTGGACTCCCGAGCAGCGCTCGTCGCCCGTCCCGCAGGCCGCCACCGTGAGCCCCGCGCAGACCAGCAAAAGGCCCATGCCCATCAGCGTTCGCGTCACGTGCGCCTCCCTGAGGGCGCCGAGCGGAGCACCGCGCGCGCCAGGCGGCAAGGCCCCCGAAAAGACGACGGACCGCCTCCCGTGAGGGCGAGGCAGTCCGTGGCGCCGGGTGACTCTCCGGCGGAATCTGGAATGAAAACGAGGCTAGGCGCGCGGCGCGCGGGCGGCCGCCGCGCCGGGACCGGTGAGCTGGTCGATGTACTGCTCCGCCAGCTGCAGGTGCTTCGCGTCGTTGAGGCGCTCGTTGAGGAGCTTCTCGGCCACCTCGATCGCCAGCTGCGAGGCCATGCCCTTGATCTCGGAGAGCGCCTTCTTCTTCTGCTCCTCGATCTCGCGTCCCGCCTGCGCCTTGAGGTCCGCCGCCTCCTTCGAGGCCTGCGACTTCAGCTCGGCGCGGAAGTTCTCCATGTCCGCCTGCGCCTTGCGCATCATCTCCGCGCTCTCGCGGCGGGCCTCGGCGATGGCGGTCTTCTGCTCGGCGAGGAGCTTCTCCGCCTCGGCGCGCTCGCGCTTGGCGGCGTCCACCGCGTTGCGGATCTGCTTCTCGCGCTCGTCCACCAGCGACAGGATCGGTCCCCACGCCTTCCAGCGGAGGACGAACGCCACCAGGGCAAACGTGATCAGCGTCCAGAAGATCAGGCCCGGCCGGATCTCCATGAAGCTGGCGGCAAGCAGGGTGTACGACGTCATCGGAGCGCTCGTGTCGAAGAGGGTGGAACGCGGGTGCTTCTACATCAAACGGTGAAACGTGCTGCGTGCCTTCTGCTGCGAGAGCGGGCCGGCCCCACTGCACCGGCCCCCTCCCCTCATCATCCCTGCGGCGAAGGTCAGGCCTTCGTGGCGAGGATGATGCAGATCACCAGCGCGAAGAGCGTCGCGCCTTCGATGAGCGCCGCGGCGATGATCATGGACGTCCGGATGTCACCACCGGCGGCCGGCTGACGGGCGGTGCCCTCCATGGCGGCGGCGGCGAGCTTACCGATGCCGAAGGCGGCGCCGATGATGGCGAGACCGGCACCGAGGCCGGCGGCGAGGAACGCGAGAGCGAGCTGAACCATGTTTGCTTTACCTGACTGAACTGCGGGACCCGCTTGTCGGGGGGGTCGTTGGTCCCATCTGACTACCTCCGCCGGCACAGAGACCGGCGGGTCCTTTTCCCACCTTCGGGAGGTCTGCCTACCCGCCGCTGAGCTGGTGCCCGGCGCCGTGGTCGTGGCTGTGACCGCCCTCCTTGTGGCCGTGCCCGTGCGCGTCGTCGTGGTGGTGGCCCATGGCCACGCCCATCCCGATGAAGAGCGCCGAGAGCATGGTGAAGATGAACGCCTGCACGAAGGAGACGAAGATCTCCAGCAGGTAGATGGCGAAGGCGAAGGGGATCGCCAGACCCGCCCACGCCGCGCTGCCCATGAGGAAGATGAGCGAGATGAGGAAGAAGAGGATGACGTGGCCGGCGAGCATGTTCGCGAAGAGCCGGATGGTCAGCGCGAACGGCTTGGTGAAGAGCCCGAGGAACTCCACCGGGATCATGATCGGCCACAGCGCCCAGTGAACGCCGCCGGTCAGGTGCGCGAGGTACCCGCCGAGGCCCGCCGCGCGGATGGAGGCGATCTGGGTGACGATGAAGGTGATGACCGCCAGCGTCAGCGTGGTGCCCAGCGCGCCGGTCGCGGTGGCCATGAAGGGCACGAGGCCGAGCAGGTTGAGGAAGAGGATGAAGAAGAAGACCGAGAGCAGGTAGGGCGTGTAGCGGGGCCCCTCCTTCTCACCGATGTTCTTCACCGCCAGCTCGTCGCGAACGAAGAGCACCATCATCTCGAGGAAGTTCGCCATCCGCCCGCGGGGGACGAGCTCGCCCTTCTTCGTGTGCGTGCCGAGGAGGAACACCAGCAGCAGCAGCGCCGAGGCGATGAACATCATCAGCACGTTCTTCGACGGCGACAGGTCGAGGCAGCCGTCCGCCCAGCCCGGCCGGACCTGGTGCGCCGCGTCCTGCAGCTGCGACTCGGTCAGCAGGTGGGGGCCGGTGAACATCGGACCGCAGGAGGCGCCCTCCTTCACCGGGATGAGGATCGCCGGCAGCGCCAGCGCCGCCGCGTCGTCCGGACCGGGGGTCCAGAGCGGGAGCTCGAACTCGTAGAAGTTCGAGTCCGAGACGTGGTGGAAGATGTAGCCCGGGATGTCGTCGCCACCGCCGGCCGCGCGCGCCGCACCGGACGCCAGCGCGACCGCCGCCAGCAGGCCGAACGCCGCGCCGCGGATGATTCCCCTGTTGGACACCATCAGCATCATCTCCCCTTCAGCGCCTCGCCCTTTGCCTGGGCGAGCAGGAAGCCAATCTCCACCCACTGCAGCGGCAGGAACGTCCCGAAGAAACCGAGGACGAACGGAATCACCCCACCACCCCACCGGATGGCCCACAGGGCCCCCAGCGTCGCCAGCACCGCGCGAAACCCGAACGTCAGCACCACCACGAGGAGCGCCCCGTTGAGGGTCCTCGCCATCCCCTTGAACGCCACCGACAGCGCGCTCGACCCCACCGACAGCACCAACCCCACCAGCGCCGCGAGCTTCTGCGCCCCCTCCGCCGGCCAGAGCGCGAGGGCGCCCCGCGCCCCCGCCACGATTGCCGCCCCCCCCCCGCCCGTACCCCCC
>JAFAFL010000087.1 GCA_023423535.1 Pseudomonadota bacterium | reverse complement strand
GTTCATCCCTAGATATAAAAGGCTTCAAATCTGACACCCTACGATATACCTTATATTCAATAAACATTCTATCTATATTTTGATTATATGACATCTATTCCCTTTCACACTATTCGAAAAATTATGGTCATTTATCCCAATCATAATTATCGTAATCTATTTCCTTTCCTGTAGCATGGCATTCAGCCACATAATCAGCCCATTTTTTTCGCTTCGTCACATCAAAAGGCATACGTAGAAACTCATCCTTCCAAGGCTGTATAAAGTAACCAAAATCGTGTTTGTTCGTTACATACTGAACAGCATCTCTAATGGCGTTATACTCATATCCTTCTTTCAACAATGGTTCGTCACCCAGTTTAGAGTATATGTTTGCCACTTCCCTAAGCATCTTTGCAAATTCTTTGTATGTGGCAAAATTCTTTTCTTTTTTATCCATAATCATTCTTTTTTGTTTTGAGTATTAATTTTTTTCGATGAAAGTATTGGTTGTATTCAACACCCCGGCTGAATCTCGACTTTTGCCATCTCTTATGAAGATTCCTTCTTCTTTCAACCGTTCATAATCAAATTCATTCATCATGATAATGACAATATTTTCATTTGTATATAGCTTACACTTCATAAATTGAGTACCTTCTATTTTTCCAATTACGTCTATTTGGATTGTTCTTTCATTCATAATTCGTTTATTTATATATCGATTTGAGGATTATTCTTGTTTTTTTACTTCATATCCCTTTTCTCTGAGATACGCTGCTATATACTCATCATCTCCGACATCATTAAGGACATCGAAAAGATAACCTTTTACATAACTGGCTACTGCAACCGCATTTGCATACTCGATGTTCTGCGAAATGAATCTCACTTTCTCTGTTCTTCCTAAGCCTCTGAAGGCTTCTTCAATTTTGCTCATATTTATACTGTTTTACGCTAATTCTGTTTCAATAAACTTCATCATCTGATTGTGAAAAGAACCACTCCTTTTTTGCGCAGCCTTACAATCATCAATGGAAAGATTCGATTCCTTAATTATCCCTATTGCGATTGCTGGCATATCTCTGACTACTACAATATGCTGAACAGCAAACCAAATACCATCAATAAATTCATTATTCATATCTTCATTTTATTGGTTAAAACTCATATTCACTTTCATTGAAATTTTCGATTGAATAAATTAAACCACCGAAGTCACCTGCTGAGAAGCCTCCAGTAATATTACTTCGATGTGTTCCCTTATACTTACCAAAGGTTAATGTTCTTTCTTGATTCATTACTATTCTATTATGCGTTATTTGGTATGATAATCCCATTTTATCTTGACTTATATATCTGGAAAAGAGACCTGTGAACTAAAGACTACTCTTTCTTTTCCTTACGCCTCGATTTGAGAAATTCTTTAGCCGCTTCTTTGTCCTCATGTACTTCATCTGATACATAATATATTATAGCCTTTGAATTGTGAGGATTGTTTTTCCACTTTCTTCCTATTGCATCCGGATTTACAACATATCCTTCTTTTGCCCATTGCAGGGCTGTTAGGCTCTTTTGGTTCATTCTCTTATACCAAAGAACCTTACGATGCATTTTTGTCCGGGGAGTAATTACTCCGTCTGCACATACCAGTCCTTCACAGTTGTAACCGGGGCTTTCCAGAAATTCAATTTCTTTTTGAATTTCTTTTATGCTCATTTTCTCGATGCGTTCCATGTATTGTGCAATCGTTTCATCTGTCATATCCGCTGCCATATTTCATGAATTTATGTATTAAAATAAGGCTATTAACTAGTTTAATAGCCCATTTTTGATTTCAAATACTATCAAACGTATTTATCCAATTCTTTTTCTAGCTTTTCCCTATCAATCTCTGGAAATAGTTCAAGAACAAGACTTAGCGAATCGCAATAATTGTTTGCATAGTTTTCTGTATCCATCAATCGTAACACCATTGAACAAAAAATACTCTTTTCCTGCTTAAAAGTACGATTTAACACAGAACTAGATAATCTGAAAATTTTCTTCTCTACTCCAATCATAAATTAATCCTTTCACATTTCTAATAATTGACTATCAATCTGTAGTTTTCTTCAATGCTTCAAAAGAAGACAAGTAATCATCAACAGCTTTATTTAACGCTGCATATTTATCTTTCCACGTCCTTATTTGCCGTTGTGTTTCAATATACCTATCATTCAAAGTTGCATAATTCTGAATAGCAAATCTAATAGCTTTAGCATCTGTTTTTTCACCAGATAATTTTTTTAGATTTTCTAACTCTGCGCAGGCTGCATCGTCTAAGCGTAATGTAAACTCTTTTTTCATAAAAAAATGATTAATGAATTAATACTGAAAAATAGCACTAACAGTTGGCTACGAAATGGATTTAAGAAGCAATGTTTCATGATTTTGTTTGCTGTTCTTTATACTGGCAGCCAAACCAGCTTTAAAGGTTTGTTTATCTCTTTATTTTCAATACTCAAAGATAGTGATTTTCTATAAATGTCGCAAATAATAGGACAATTATTTTTGTTAAAAATAGTTTTAGGTTTATAGACTGCCGAGGTTTTATTTTTCCCTAAAGTTTTTGGTATCATAATAATGTTCTCTTATCGTCCATGCCAGGCAGAACCCGGAAAAGTACGGTATCAAATACCTTCCCGGTTTCTCTCCATTGCAGGCAGAAAAGGTATCAATT
>JAFAFL010000083.1 GCA_023423535.1 Pseudomonadota bacterium | reverse complement strand
CCGCGACGGAGGCTGCGCCGCAGCCGGCCGCCGCGGTTGCAGCACCCGCGACCACCGAACCCACCCCCGCAGCACCGGTGGCGCAGCAAAGCCAGCCCATGCCCAATCCGCAGCCTCCCGCCGTCGCGCCGCAGCAACCCACCACCCAGGCGCGCCCGCCGACGGTTCGTCCGCCCCAGCAGGGTGGCCGTCCTCCTTATGGCGGCGGTCAGCAGGGTGGCCGTCCTCCCTATGGCCAGGGCCAGCAGGGCGGTCGTCCGCCCTACGGCGGTGGCCAGGGCGGTCGTCCCCAGTACGCCGGCGGTCAGGGCGGCCGTCCTCCGTACGGCCAGCAGGGTGGCCGTCCCCAGTACCAGAGCGGTCCGCCGGTGAGCCGGCCGGGCCAGCCGGTGCCGCCCGCGGCGCAGGCAGGCGCACCGGGCGCTCCGGGGGCAGTGCCGGGCGCTCCGGCGCAGCCGCAGGTCCTCCAGCGCACCGCCTTCGGGCAGGTGGCGGTGGTCCAGGGCACCACCGCGCGGCCCACGGCCACGCAGGCGGTCGTCGTCAGCCGTCCGCTGGTGCAGGTGCGCCGGGTGACCCCGTCGTCCACCGCGCACAAGAGCATCCCCATGGCGCCGGGCCGCAAGGCCATCGGCGAGGTGCGTGAGTTCAAGGTCGTCCCCGACCACCTCGGCCGCGGCCGCGAGTTCGTCGACGTCACCAAGAACAAGACGAACAAGAAGCGCACGTCCGCCGCGACGGAGACCGGCTTCAAGCAGGAGGCGCAGGACGCCATCTGGGGCCGCGTCTCGCTGCCCATCCGCGGCAAGAAGCGCAAGCCGACGAAGAAGGGCCAGAAGACCCAGATCACGAAGATGGCCGAGGAGAAGAAGGTCATCAAGCTGGAGGCGGGGATCACCGTGTCCGACCTCGGCCAGCGCATGGGCGTGCGGACCCCGGAGCTGATCAAGAAGCTCATGGGCCTGGGCAAGATGGCCACGGCGAACCAGATGGTGGACGTGGACACCGCGGAGCTCATCGCCACCGACTACGGGTGGAAGATCGAGCGCACCGCGGTGGAGCTCGAGGACTTCATCCCCGAGACCGAGAGCAAGCCGGAGGACACCCGTCCCCGTCCGCCGGTGGTCACGGTCATGGGCCACGTGGACCACGGCAAGACGTCCATCCTCGACGCCATCCGCAAGGCGAAGGTCGCGTCCGGCGAGGCCGGCGGCATCACCCAGCACATCGGCGCGTACACGGTGAAGCTCGACAAGGGCGACATCACCTTCCTCGACACGCCGGGCCACGAGGCGTTTACCGCCATGCGGCAGCGCGGCGCGCACGTCACGGACATCGTCATCCTCGTGGTGGCCGGTGACGACGGCGTGATGCCCACGACGCGCGAGGCGGTGCAGCACGCGAAGAACGGCAAGACGCCGATCGTGGTGGCCATCAACAAGATGGACCTGCCGACCGCGAACCCGGACAAGGTGAAGAAGGAGCTGTCGAACATCGACCTCCTCCCCGAGGACTGGGGCGGCGACACGATCATGGTGCCGGTCTCGGCGCACACGAAGATGGGGCTCGACCAGCTCCTCGAGAGCGTGCTGCTGCAGGCGGAGGTGATGGAGCTCAAGGCCAACGCGAACAAGCCGGCCGTGGGCACCATCATCGAGGCGAAGCTGGAGAAGGGCCGCGGCCCGGTGGCCACGGTGCTGGTGCAGGAGGGCACGCTGCGGAAGGGCGACGCCATCGTGACCGGCACGCACCACGGCAAGGTCCGCATCATGGTCAACGACCGCGGCGAGCAGGTGACCGAGGTCGGCCCGGGCTACTGCGCCGAGGTGCTCGGTCTGTCGGGCGTGCCGACGGCGGGTGACAACCTCAACGTGGTGGAGGACGAGAAGGCGGCGAAGGAGGTCGCGGACGCTCGGGCCATCAAGGCGCGGCAGGCGGAGGTCGGCAAGACCTCGAAGGAGAGCCTGGAGGATCTGTTCAAGCGGATCCGCACCTCCGACGGCAAGGAGCTGAAGATCGTCCTCAAGGCGGACGTTCAGGGCTCGCTGGAGGCGGTGGCGCAGGCGGTGAACAAGCTGTCCACGTCGAAGGTGCGGAACGTCATCGTCCACAAGGCGGTGGGCCAGATCACCGAGAACGACGTGAACATGGCCGCGGCGTCGAAGGCGGTGGTCATCGGGTTCAACGTCCGGGCGGAGAGCGGGGCGGAGCCGTCCGCGCGCCACCAGGGCGTGAGCATCCAGACCTACAGCATCATCTACGAGCTCATCGACAAGGTGCGCGAGCAGATGGAGAACCTGCTGGATCCCATCCGCACCGAGAAGAAGCTCGGCCGCGCGGAGGTCCGGAACCTCTTCAACGTGCCGAAGCTCGGGACCATCGCCGGTGCGGCGGTGCTCGACGGGATGATCAAGCGGTCGTCGCTGGTGCGGCTCATCCGCGAGAACAAGCCGGTGTACACGGGCAAGCTCGCGTCGCTGCGGCGCTTCAAGGACGACGTCCGCGAGGTCTCCCAGGGTTACGAGTGCGGTATCGGCGTGGAGGGCTTCGCGGACTTCAAGCCGGGCGACATCATCGAGGCGTACGAGATCGAGGAGACGCGGCCGAGCCTGTCCTAGCGCTCTGCCGCGCCGTCTCCAGCAGGACCGGGTGAAGCGTCATGTTCGTCAGCGTCGCCCGCGTCACGCTCCAGATTCCGGACTCCGGTTCGCTCAAGGCGAAGCGGCAGGTCCTGCGTCGCGTCACCGACCGGGTGAAGGCGCGCTTCAACGCCTCGGTGGCGGAGGTCGATGACCAGGATCTGTGGCAGAAGGCGCAGATCGCGGTCGCCGTCATCGCCTCCGACCGGCGGCACGCGCAGGAGCAGATCGACAAGATCCTCCACTTCATCGAGGAGCTCTACGTCGCGCCGGTCACCGCGCGCGAGGTGGAGACGGTCGCGTTCGGGAGGGACCTCTACGGGCGCGGCGTTCCAGCGGAGCGGCCGGACGTCGATGCGGCGGACCGCGAGGAGGCGGGAAGTGCTGCGCGCGACCCGGGCGCGGCGCTGGACCTCGAGGCGCTGGGGCTCCGCGGGGATCGCTCGCTGGCGGAGGTCGAAGGGCTCGGGGACTGGCACGAGCGCCACGACGGAGAGTCGCCCGCGGGTGGCCGGCCGTCGAAGGCGGGCAGGGGCAAGGGGCTGAGCGAGGACGACGTGCGGGCGCGCGCGAGGGCGCTGCGGAACCCGCGGGACTGGGAGAAGAAATGAGCCACGCAAGGCCGGATCGGGTGGGACAGGAAGTGCAGGCGGCGGTCGCGGCGCTCTTCACCCGCGGCGAGCTGCGGGACCCGCGCATCGGGTTCGTGACCATCACCGGCGTGAAGATGTCGCCCGACCTGCGGGTGGCGCGCGTCTACTACTCCACCATGGGCAGCGAGGCAGAGCGGGCGGAGACCCAGAAGGGGCTCGACGCCGCGAAGGGCTTCGTGCGCCGCGAGGTGACCGCCCAGGTGAAGCTGCGGGTGTCGCCGGAGATCTACTTCGTGTTCGACGAGTCGGTCGGCGAGGGGGACAAGATCGAGCGGCTGCTGCGCGAGGTGAAGTCGAAAGAGGGCTGGAAGTAGGGAGCCCCACGGCCTTCGTCATGGACGGCGTGCTCGTGATCGACAAGCCGCGCGGGGTGACCTCGTTCGACGTGGTCGCCCGGGTGCGGCGCGCGCTGCGGACGAAGAAGGCCGGTCACACCGGGACGTTGGATCCCATGGCCACCGGTGTGCTGCCCATCTGCGTGGGCGTGGCCACGCGGGTGGCCGGGCACATCACGCTCGGCGAGAAGGCCTATGAGGCGGAGCTGCGGCTCGGTGCGGAGACCGACACGCTCGATGCGGACGGGAAGGTCGTGGCCGAGGCGCCGGTGCCTCCGGGCGCGCTGAGCGCCGAGGCCCTGGAGGCGGCGCTGTCGCGCTTCCGCGGCACGTTCCCCCAGACCCCGCCCATGTTCTCTGCAGTGAAGATCGGCGGGAAGAGGCTCTACGAGCTCGCGCGCGAGGGCGTGGAGGTGGAGCGCCCGGCCCGCGAGGTCACCGTGCACGAGCTCACGCTGCGCGAGGTCACCGCAGAAGGCTTCCGCTTCTACGTGCGCTGCTCGAAGGGGTTCTACGTGCGCACGCTGGCGCAGGAGCTGGGGCGGGCGCTGGGAACGCTGGCGCACCTCACCGCGCTGCGGCGGGTGCAGGTGGGGCCGTTTCGCATCGATCAGGCGCTGTCGCTGGACGCGCTGGAACGGGAGCCCTCGGTTGCCATGGGCCGGCTGGTGGGCGAGGCCGAGGCGCTGAGCGAACTGCCCTCGTTCGTGGTCGATGCGCGCGACGCGGAGCGGGTGAAGCACGGGCAGCGGCTCTCCGGCAGCGGGCATCCGGCGGGCGAGCGCCTCAGGGTGATGGGCCCTGACGATGCGCTGCTCGCGCTGGCCGAGGTCGAGGCGAGCGGTCGGCTGCGCTACCTGCGCGTGCTGGCGGGAGGCGGTTAGGGTGGCGCACGCGTGAACGTCACCGTGCACATCCCCGGGCCCCTGCGGCCCGCGTTCGACGGACGGCGCCGGGTGGACCTCGCGGTGCCGCCGGAGGCGCAGCTGGGCGACCTGCTGCAGACGCTGTTCGCGCTCTATCCGAAGGCCTTCCACCTCATGCCGCACGAGGGTTCGCACACCCGCATCCAGCTCGGGCTGATGACGGACCCCGGCGAGCTGCGCCTTCGCGAGGGCCAGGCGCTGGTGCTGGTGGTGGACGACCCGAAGCGGCTCGCGGATTCGTGACGCCGGCGTCAGGACGGCTCAGCCGCACTGACAGGTGATCGATCCGCCGCACCCGTCCGGGACGGTGCCGCACATCCCCGGGCCACACACGGCGGGTGCACAGCAGACGCCGCTCGGGGTGCAGACCTGGCCGGTCTGGCAGGAGGGGCACGCGATGGTCCCGCCGCAGCCGTCCGGCCTCGCGCCGCAGTGGCCCGCGCCGCACACCGACTGAGGCGTGCAGCAGCTGTTGCCGTGGCAGACCTCGCCAGGCGGGCACGTGCCGCAGGAGAGCTGCCCGCCGCATCCGTCAGCGATCTGTCCGCACGCCGCGCCCGCGCCCGCGCACGTGGTGGGGTTGCAGCACTGGCCGGTGTCGGTGCACACGCCGTTCTGGGGGCACCCGCCGCAGGAGACGGTCCCGCCGCACCCGTCCGCCCACACCCCGCACTGCTTGCCGAGCGACGCGCAGGTGTCCGCCACACACGGCACGCACTTGCCGCCGTTGCAGAGTTCTGCCGGCGGGCACGCGCCGCAGTTCAGCGGGGTGAGGCAGGGCGAGTTGAGCACGCCGCACTCGAGGCCCACGTCCTCGCAGGTCACCGTGCGCGGCTCGATGCACTTGCCGTTCTCGCAGCACTTGCCCAGCGGGCACTCGCCGCACTGCAGGAGCGTGCAGCAGCCGTTGTCCACCGAGCCGCACTGCGCGCCGAAGTCGATGCAGGTGCCGGGGTTGCAGGTCTCGTACTGGCCGTCCACGCACCAGTCCTTGCCGTCGCACATGGGGCCGCACTCGAGGAAGTTGCCGCAGGCGTCCTGCACGTCGCCGCAGACCGCGCCCACCGTCTCGCAGCCCTTCGGCGGATCGCACTGGTTCGGCGTCTTCACGCCGCACTCGAGCGGAGAGGGGCACACGCCACAGGAGAGCGTCCCGCCGCAGCCGTCGCTGATCGTCCCGCAGGCCGCGCCGACGTCCGCGCAGGTCTGCGGCTGACAGGGCACGCACGACTTCCCCAGCGCGTCGCACACGGTGCCGGGGCCGCACTCCCCGCACTCCACGAGGCCTCCGCAGCCGTCCGGCCACGCACCGCAGGTCGCGCCCAGCGTGTCGCAGGTCTGCCGAGAGCAGGGCACGCACTGGTTGTCCTCGCAGACCAGCGGCGCGGTGCAGAAGCCGCAGTTCGCTACCCGCGAGCCGCACGCGTCCCGGACCTCGCCGCACTCCGCGCCTCGCACGCTGCAGAAGGCCGCCTTCGACTGGCAGACGAAGGTGTCCGGATCGCAGACCGCGCCGGTGCCGCAGGGGCAGGTGAAGGTGCCGCCGCAGCCGTCGTCGTGCGCGATGCCGCAGAGGAAGCCCACGTCGCCGCAGGTCTTCTTCGTGCAGCCGCACACGTTCGGCTTGCCGCCGCCGCCGCAGGTCTGGCCCTCGCTGCACCCCCCGCAGTCCTGCATCCCGCCGCACCCGTCGGGGATGGCGCCGCAGTTCTTCTCCTGTTGCGCGCAGGAGACCTTCTGGCAGCCGCAGACGTTCGCCTCGCCGCCGCCGCCGCAGCGTTCGGGATGGGTGCAGGCCCCGCAGAAAACGGTCCCGCCGCAGCCGTCGTCCACCGTGCCGCAGTTCTTCCCCTGCGCCGCGCAGCCCTCTGGCTGGCATCCGCACAGGTTCTTCCCGCCGCGCCCGCAGGCCTCGCCCTCCGCGCAACCGCCACAGTCGATCACCCCGCCGCAGCCGTCGGAGAGCTCGCCGCACTGACCGGGCGCGCAGACGGCCGGCGTGCACGTGCCACAGGGGCCGCAGTCGAGCTGTCCGCCGCACCCGTCATCCACGAGGCCGCAACGCTCGCCGAGCGACTCGCAGGTGGCGGGGCACTTCGAGGTCTTCGCGCAGCCGCCCGCCCAGAGGGCGAGCAGGAGGAGGGGCAGGTGGAGGATCGAAAGACGAAGGTGCACGAGAAGAGCCACGCTGGCTGACGGGCAGAATTTCCCCTCCCCAGACGGCCCTTGCGCACGCCTGCTGCGCGGGCTGGGAAGGTTGACCGGCAGATCGGGGACGACTATACGCGCGGGCCGGGTTAACACCCGTCACGCAGCTGTTGGCCCGGCCTGCACCGCTCCGCGGACCGGGCGTCTCCAGAGGAGCGGTCGAAGGAAGTACGCATCATGGCGGTCACCGCAGAGCAGAAGACGTCGCTGGTCGAGAAGTTCCGCACGCACGAGTCGGACACCGGTTCTCCCGAGGTCCAGGTGGCGCTGCTGTCCGAGCGCATCACCCAGCTCACCGAGCACTTCAAGACCCACAAGAAGGATCACCACTCGCGCCGCGGCCTGTTGAAGATGGTCGGTCAGCGGCGGCGGCTTCTGGACTACCTCAAGGGCAAGAGCCCCGACCGGTACAAGAAGCTGATCGAAGGGCTCGGCATCCGCAAGTAGCCGGGCGGTTTCAAAGGGGCGTCGGGAGTGGATCCTGACGCCCCGCAATCGTTGTAGGGCGCGGGAGGCGGGCGGAAGGACTCCAGTCGGTTTCTGGGCGGAGTTTTTGGTTCTCGATTTGGCGGGCTGAGCTGTGGTGTTCGGCCTGTGAGATGAAGGATCAAAAGCTCCTGAAGGTGGCCAGAAGGAGCCTCACGCCTCTTCCCGTACAAGCAGTCTGAACACTCGTACGGAAGAGACAAATGCATCTGAAGAAGAGCGTGAAGGTGGGCGGCTCCGAACTGACCCTGGAGACGGGGCATTGGGCCAAGCAGGCGGATGGATCGGTGGTGGTGCGCTACGGCGACACCATGCTTTTGGTCACCGCGGTGTCCGCGAAGGAGAAGAAGGACGTCGACTTCCTCCCTCTGACGGTGGACTACCAGGAGAAGCTGTTTTCGGCGGGCAAGATCCCCGGCAGCTACTTCAAGCGTGAGGGCCGGCTGACGGAGAAGGAGACGTTGACCTCCCGGATCGTGGACCGGTCCTGCCGGCCGCTGTTCCCGGAAGGCTACGCCTACGAGACGCAGCTCATCGCGTCGGTCATCTCCAGCGACCCCGAGAACGAAGGCGACATCCACGCCATCACCGGCGCCTCCGCGGCGCTGTGGGTGTCCAACATCCCGTTCAACGGCCCCATTGCCGGCATCCGGGTGGGCCGGGTGGATGGCCAGTTCGTCGCCAACCCCACGCGGGCGGAGCGCGAGAAGAGCGATCTGGACC
>JAFAFL010000059.1 GCA_023423535.1 Pseudomonadota bacterium | reverse complement strand
CGCCCGTACTGCCCAACGCCGCCCAACCCGTGCTGCCCTGACGGCGTCTGGATCCCGACTCCATCCAGCCGCGCCGTCGTGTCAGCGTCCCGTTCCCACTTCGACCGGGCCGCGCTGACGTGGGGAGCATGAGCAGGCCTCGTGCCAGCCCGCTCGCGCGCGTAAGTCCTTGAACTCATTGGGTGGCGCGACCTGTACGAACGGCCCCGCCTGAAAGAACTACGTACCCTCCAGGCCGATTGCTGCCGTCCCCACCAGTCCGAACAGGACCGCGTACTGGGGGATGTTCAGCGCGAAGGTCAGCCGGTTGATGCGACGGAAGCGGGCCTCGTTCTCGGCCGCGAACCACACGCCGTCCTCGCCGATCGTCTTCCCCTTCACCGCTCGGAAGAAGAGCGTCGCGTAAACGGTCTCCACGCAGAGGCTGAAGAGGACGAGCAGCCACAGGGCGCTGACCCAGCTCGTGCGCGGCGTTGTGAAACCGGCCCAGGCACCGGGCACGAACAGCAGGCCCGCCACGACGAGCGCGATGCAGAAGACGTCGTGCGCCACGCCATACGGTGGCCGCCACGAGTGCGTGACGTAGAGCATGTGCAGCTCCGCCAGGCCTCGGATCCACATGCTCAGCGCGAAGGCCCCGAGCACCCAGCGCGCGCCGCTCGGCACGCTCGGATCCATCGCCGCGAGCGGGCAGACGAGGAACCAGAGGTACACGGTGAAGAAGAGCCAGGCCATCTTCGGCGGGGAGATGGCGCCGCCCTTCACCGACTTGCCGTTCTGCCGCCGGTAGAAGCGAAGTGCGAGCAGGCTCAGACCGGCGATCGCGAGGACCAGGGCGACCCGGGTCACGGGGTGGATCATCTGATATGCGCTATATCCGACACTTGTCGTCGGAGGTACGCGGGGCATGGAGAAAGGCGCTCACTGGGGCGGGGTGAGCCTGCGCGACCCACGGATTCCCTTCGCGGCGCTGCTCACGCTCTACGGCGTGCTCGGCTTCACGGTGCTCGGCTTCAACCGCACGCCGCTGCAGATGGGGCTCATCGTCGGACTCGGCAGCCTTCTGGACCTGCTGCTGCACCGCGCGGTGAAGGGAAAGTGGATCGTCCCGCTCTCCGGCTACATCACCTGCTGCTCGCTCGCGCTGCTGCTCAACTACGCGCACGCGTCGCCGGTGCTGCTCTATCCGGTGATCCTCGCGGTGGGTTCGAAATACGCGCTGACCTTCAACGGGCGGCACGTCTTCAACCCGTCGATGTTCGGTGTGGCGGTTTCGCTGCTGACCTCCGCCGAGCTCATCACCGCGGCGCCGGCCTACCAGTGGGCGAACGGGCACCTGACGATGTCCGCCTTCATCATCATGGCGGCGCTGGTGCTCTTCGTGTTCCGCGTGGGCCGCACCTGGCTGGTCGTCTCGTTCCTCGGCTTCTACGCGCTGCAGACCGCGCTGCGGGCGTACATCCTTCGCCACCACCTGCCGCCGGAGACGCTCTTCATCGGCACGATGTCCGCGCCGGCGTTCTTCATCTTCACCTTCTACATGATCACCGATCCCGGCACGTCGCCGGCGAGGCCGCGCGATCAGGTGCTGCTCGCGTTCGCGATCACGGTGGTCGACCTCTGGCTGCACACGAAGGAGAGCGTCTACACGTTCTTCTACGCGAGCCTGATCATCGCCTCGGCGCGCTTCTGCTTCCTCCACGCGCGGGAAGTGTGGCGCAACGCTCGCGTTGAAGGTGGCCTCGGCGCGTGGCTGCGCACGAGGTGGCAGCGCGCGGTGATCCTCAGGGCCGGCTCGGTCGGCGCGATGGGCGTGGGCATCGCGGTGGCGCACGCAGGCCTCTTCGGCACGCCGGCGGATCGCGTGGAGCTCCCCTTCACCTACGAGAAGGTGGACGCGCAGCACAGCGGGCTCGGCTCGCAGATGGGCGACGTGCTGCTGAAGGTGGACCCGCGCATCCTCCACGTCTCGAAGTGGGTGCTCTCCGTCGGCGACGGCGTGGCGGTGGGCGACTTCGACGGCGACGGGCTGCCGGACCTCTTCCTCTCGCACCCGCTCAAGCGCGACGAGGATCGCGCGGCGCTCTATCGCAACATCGGCGGCCTCCGCTTCGAACGCGTGGAGCTGCCAGCGCTCGATGGGCTCGTGCATCGCTACACCGACGAGGGCATCGCCACCGGCGGCGTGTTCACCGACTACGACGGCGACGGCGACGTGGACCTGCTGGTGACGGTCGCGTTCGGCCATCCGCGCCTGTTGCGCAACGGCCTGGTGGAGACCGGTACGCCTGTCTTCGAGGACGTCAGCGCGCAGGCCGGACTGACCGAGCACACGGTGGCGCTGACCGCGACGTTCCTCGACTTCGATCGCGACGGGCGGCTGGACCTCTTCATCCCCAACGCGATGCCGGCGTTCTTCCTCGAGTACGAAGAGCCCAGGCCCTTCAACGCGTTCAAGCTCCCGCAGCCGGAGTTCGACGGCGACCGGCGCATGTTCCGCTTCATGCACGACGGCTGGCACGACGCGAAGAACGGCGGCCGGAACCTCCTCTACCGCGGTCTTCTCGGCGGACGCTTCGAGAAGCTCGACAGCGACGCGATGGGGATGCCGGAGACGCACTGGTCGCTCGCGGTGGGCACCGGCGACTTCAACCGGGACGGGTGGACGGACCTCTACGTCGCCTCCGACTTCGGACCCGACGACCTCTACCTCAACCGCAACGGCGAGAAGTTCGAGCGCGTGCGCGGCAGGGGCTACGGCGACATCGGGCGCGACACGTACAAGGGCATGAACGTCAGCGTCGCGGACTTCGATCGCAACGGGTGGCTCGACGTGTACGTCTCCAACGTGCACCACTCGCTGCAGGCGGAGGGCAGCCTGCTGTGGATGATGAGCGCGCCTCCGCACGGCCGCGATGGCTCGCCCGGCTTCGTGCCGCACATCCGCGACGAGGCCGCACCGCGTGGCGCGCTGAACGAGCGCCGCTTCGGCTGGGGCGCGGCGGCCGGCGATCTCGACAACGACGGCTGGGTCGATCTGGTGCAGGCGAACGGGATGGTCGATGACCGGCTCGACCCGCTCTACGAGGCGCGCAAGGACTACTGGTACGTCAACCACAAGCTCATGCAATCGGGCCCGGAGATCCACACCTACGCGGACATGTGGGGCGACATCCGCGGGCGCACCATCTACCCGAACGAAGCGCGGCGCGCGTACCTCAACCTCGGCGGACGTTCGAAGGCGCCGGGCGAGTTCGTGGACGTGGCGGCGAGGCTCGGCGTGGACGATCCGGACAACTCGCGCGGCGTGCTGCTCGCGGATCTGGATCGGGATGGGGACCTCGATCTGCTGGTGACGAACCAGCACGGGCCGGTGTCGCTCTACCGGAACACGCTGAGCCCGGAGACCGCTTCGTTCCTCGCGCTCACGCTGGTGGGCAACGGCGAGACCACGCACCGCACCGCGCTGGGCACCCGCGTGGAGCTTCGCGATGGACAGCTCCGCGAGCTCGGCAACATGGGCGGCTTCTCCGCGCAGGCGGACGCGCAGCTTCACTTCGGGCTCGGCGGCTCCTCAAGAGAGACCGACCCCGTCGAAGTGACGATCCACTGGTACGGCGGCGAGCGGCAGACGCTCACGCTCGAGCCCAACCGGCACCACACGGTGCAGCAGCCGCCCAGCCGGAGGGCGGCGAACTCGGCGACGCCATGACGTCCATCACCCAGCCCCAAACGCGCGCGAAGGCGAAGCAGTTGTCGTATCGGACGGTCGCGGTGCCCACGCTCGATGCGGCGACGCGGGCGAAGATGCTCGCGCTGATGGAGCGCTGCTACGAGGGCGTCGTCCCCGAGCGCTTCTTCCGGGATCTCGACGACAAGCAGTACGTCATCCTCCTGCACGATGCGGCGGGTGACGCGGGGCCGAAGACGCTCGCGGGCTTCAGCACCATCGCGCTCAAGCGTGTTCCGGATCGTGGACGCGAAGCAGAGGTCCTCTACTCGGGCGACACCGTCATCCACCCCGACTACTGGGGCCAGAAGATGCTCGACACCGCGTTCGCGCGGTTCCTTCTCTGGCGCAAGCTGCGCAGACCCTTCTCGCCGTTCTACTGGCTGCTGCTCTCGGCCGGGTACAAGACCTACCTCATCATCCTCCGCTACTTCGCCGGCGCGTTCCCCCGCCGAGGGCTCACGCCCGATCCCGCCGACGAGGCCTTCGTGCACCGCATCTGCGGCGAGTGGTTCGGCGCGCAGTACGACGCGGCGACGCAGGTGGTGCGGATGAGCGGGCACTACAAAGTTCGCGAGGGCGTGGCGCCGGTGGATGGACGCGCGCTGGCGGATCCGGACATCGCCTTCTTCCACGCGCGCAACCCGGGGCACGTGAACGGTGACGAGCTGGTGTGCCTCGCCGAGGTCCGCCTCTCCGAGCTGGGCCGCGCGTTCGTGCGCATCGCCACCAAGCGGTTCACGCGCCGCCGCAAGCAGCGCGCGCTGGAGCCTGCGGCCGCCCCCGCGGCGCAGAGCGAGCCGAAGACGGAGCTGGGCACATGAAGCCTCTGCAGTCGCGTGCGAGCGCCGTGCTGCACGACGGCGTGCGCGCGGCCTTCGCCCCCGAGGCGTTGAAGTTCGACCTGGCCACGCGAGACGTGGAGCGTGCGCAGCGACGCCGGCTGGAGGCGGTGCTCTCCGCGGTGCGGTTCAGCGGGCAGGGGCGCGCGCTCGGGCTTCGTCACGTGCGGACCGCGCGCGAGTTCGCTGACTGCGTTCCGGTCGGCGGCCCGCAGCGCGTGGCGCCGTGGGTGCAGCGCGCGCTGGAGGGACAGCACGATGCGCTGACGAGCGACGCGCCCGTCCGCTTCGAACTCTCCGGTGGATCGTCCGGGCCGTCGAAGCACGTGCCGATGACGCGCGGACTGCTCGGCGAGTTCCACCGTGCGCTCGCGCCGTGGCTCATCGATCTGCTCACGTCGAGGCCGCACCTGCGTCGCGGGCCGTCGTACTGGTCCATCTCTCCCATCGGTGCGCGCGGAGGACGAAGCCGCGGTGGCCTGCCCATCGGCAGCGCCTCGGACGCGAGCTACTTTCCGCCGCCGCTGCGTCCCGCGGTGGAGCGCATCCTCGCGGTGCCCTCCGAGCTCGCGCTCTTGCCGGACGTGGAGACCTGCCGCTACGTCACCCTGCGCTGTCTGCTCGAGCGCGCCGACGTGGCTTTCGTCAGCGTCTGGAACCCGAGCTTCCTCACGCTGCTGCTCGAGTCGCTCGACGCGCAGTGGGAGGCCCTCGCGGAGGATTTGCAAAACGGAGCCTGCCGCGCGGTCCCTCCGTTGCTCGCGCACGCGTTCGCCGGTCGATTCCGCCGTGCTCCGCACGAGGCTGCCCGCTTGCGATCCCTGTACGCGGGTGTGCGCGAGGGACGCGTGCGGCGACCGAGCGCCGCGGAACTCTTCCCGCAGCTGGAGCTGGTGAGCTGCTGGACCGACGCCGAGGCCGCGCGCGCGTTGCCGTCGATGACCGCGCGGCTGGGCAACGTGGAGGTGCAGTCGAAGGGACTGCTCGCGACGGAGGGCGTGGTGACCTTCCCGCTCTTCGCGGCGCCCGCGCCGGTGCTCGCGGTGCGCAGCCACTTCTACGAGTTCCTCGATCCCTCGCGTCACGACGCGCGCCCGCTGCTCGCGCACGAGCTGCAGCGCGGCGGCGTATACGAGCCGCTGCTCTCGACCTCCGGCGGTTTCCTTCGCTACCGCCTGGGTGACCGCGTGCGGGTGGAGGGCTTTCACCGAGAGGCACCGTGCCTTCGCTTCCTCGGGCGCGCGGATGCGGTGGTCGATCTGGTGGGCGAGAAGCTCTCCGCCGACTGGGCCTCGCGCGCGCTGGCGGAGTCGTTGCGCGAGGCGGCGCTGGAGGGCGAGGTCTCCTTCTCGATGATCGCGCCCGAGTGGTCCTCGCCGCCCGCGTACCACCTCTACGTGGAAGCCTCCGTGACGGAGCCGGTGCTCTCGGAACTCGCCCGCAAGCTGGACGCGCGGCTGTGCACCGGACACGCGTACGGCTACGCGCGGAATCTCGGGCAGCTCGGGCCGGTGAAGGCGGTGCGCGTGCGCGATGGGCGGCGGCGCTACGAGTCGCGCTGCGTGGCGCTGGGCCAGCGGGCGGGGGACATCAAGCCGGTGGACCTGCACCGGCAGCCGGGTTGGCTCGCGCACTTCGGAGACGCGTCGTGATCGACTTCGAGGCCGAGGCGGATCTCGCCCGCTGCGGCGCGCTGAAGGACTTCTGGTACGTCGCCTGTCTCTCCGAGGAGCTCGGCCGCGACAAGCCACTCGCGCGCACGATCTTCGGCACCGCGCTGGTGCTCTTCCGCGACGAGGCGGGCAGACCGGTGGCCCTGCTCGACCGCTGCCTGCACCGCAACGCGCGGCTCTCCGCGGGCGACGTGTTCGACGGGAAGCTCGGCTGCGCGTACCACGGCTGGGTCTATGACCGGACCGGGCGGGTGGTGGAGGTCCCTTCGCTCGGGCCTCGTCAGACGAGCGAGGCGCTCGACGCGGACGCCTGCGCCGCGCACGGCATCCGTCAGAAGACCTCTGAGCTCGGCTGCGTCCCGCGCTTCGACACGCTGGAGCAGGACGGGCTCGTGTACGTGTTCATGGGCGGCGACTCGCAGCGCGCTCGAAGGCCTGCGTTCCGCGTCCCCTACTTCGGCGAGCCGGGCTGGGTCGTGTACTTCATGGTCACCGACTTCCCGAACGGGGTGACGAACCTCGTCGAGAACTTCATGGACGTGCCGCACACCGGCTTCGTCCACCGCGGCTGGTTCCGAAAGCCCGCGCGCCGCGAGGTCCCGGCGACGGTCACGCGCGATGCGGGCTCGGTGCTCGTGCGCTACGAGCAGCGCAGCGACGAGCTCACCGGACTGGGTCGCATCTTCGCGGTCGGCGGCGAGGGCATGGAGCACACCGACCACTGGTTCATGCCGAACGTGACGCGCGTGGACTACCGGTGGGGCCCGAAGAGCGGCTTCGCGATCAACTCGCAGGTCACGCCCGTCTCCGCGCTGCAGAGCCGCGTGTACACGGCGATCAGCTACCGGCTCCCGTTCGACCTGCCTCGCACCGTCGTGGCGCGCGCGCTGATGCCGCTGGTGCGCTGGTACACGCGGCAGGTGATCGTGCAGGACGTGGAGATCATGCAGATCCAGCACGAGGGCCTGCAGGGCGAGGGCGCCGGGCGCTTCCTCAGCACCGAGGCGGACCTGCTGCACGCGTGGATCGAAGACTGCCGTGCGTGGCTGCTCGCGGGCGGAGAGGGGGAAGGCCCGCGAGACGAGCAGCGCCGGATCGTGTTCTGGACGTGAGCCGCCGACGGCTCGAGGCGTTCAGCCGTTGCGCCACTCGAGCTCGAGCAGCGTGCGGCCCTCGCCCATCCACCGGGTGGACCTGAAGCGCGCGGTGACGTCGCGGCCGCCGGCGCGCTCGAGCAGCGCCTCGAAGAAGCCCATCGTCTGCAGCGCCGCGGCCTCCTCCGCCACGTCGCCCATCCGGTAGTCGATCTCCAGCTCGAGCCTGCGGTCGGTGAGCGAGACGACCTCGATCGGCGCGTAGTCGAAGTAGCCCTGCCGCAGCTGATGGAAGCGCATCACGATGTCGCGCGGCTCCTTTGCGGACTGCAGCTCCGGGTTCGCGTCGCTCAGCCACGCCAGGGATGCCCGGCCGAACTGGCGCACCAGCTCGAGGTCGCCGTCCACCAGCACGTTGAGGATGACCAGCCCGAGGCGCTCGAAGGCGTCCATCGGGTACCAGGCGTCGCGCTCGATCCGCTGGGAGATCCACCCGAGATCCTGCGGCAGCAGCCGCGTGGACCAGTCCGCTTCCTTGTGCGCGCGGATCATCCGCACGTAGTCCGCGAACAACACGCCTTTGACTCGACCGACCATTGCGCGCGGGATGGTACGCGCATTTGAGTGATAAGGCTGTAATGAACTGCCCTGTCTGGAATTGCCGTTATCCGGTTTTGATGACGCACCGTGGCGCTGGGAAGAGGCCGTTCAGCGAGCGCGGAGTAGCGGGGCAACTCCTCGAGCGTGATGCCTGCCTGCGTTCGCGCGGGCAGGTGCGGGATCTCCTATCCGACGGAGCGTCTTTCTCCTTGCGGACGGCGCCCCCTCGTCGTGTCCGCGAGCCCACTGACACGCTGACTCGGCGCAGCAGCGCGAGCTCGGTTGGTGCGCAGGAGGCCGCTGCCGCACCGCATTTCGTCGGCGAAGTACGCGCCTACCTTTCGCTCCGTTCGGAGGGGGAGGGCGCATGGCGACGAAGGTTTGGCGGGCGGTGGCGGCGGCGGTGATGGTCGGCCTGGCGTTCGGGTGCGGCGGCGACGACGGAGGCTCGGGCGACGATCGGCCGGCGAATGGGAACCCGCCCACGCCGCAGGGTGACGACCGAAGAAATCCAGATGGCTCGTTCAACGCGACGGCGGGACTGCCGGCGTATCCGGGCGCGCTCGACATCAGGATCGATCGGGACGGCGACGACACAGAGGTCCGCTTCCGCAGCACGGACTCACTGGAGAGCGTGTTCGACTTTTTCGATCGCGAGCTGACCGACGACGGCTGGCAGCGCACGGAGCTCGATCGCGACGACGACAAGATCGAGGCCCGCTACGTCCGTGACGGCCGGCGCGTGAAGGTCGAGGTGGAGCGCGAGGACACCAACCTCTACGTGCTGGAGGTGGACCTCGACGACGACGGCCGCCGGCGTGACCGGGACGACCGGGACGATGACGACGACCGGGACGATGACGATCGTGACGATGACGACGACAGGAGGGACGACCGATGAAGCGTTGGGTGATGGCGATCGCGGTGCTCGCGGCGGGTTCGGCGGGCGCGCAGGCTGAGAGCTGGTTCAACAAGGAGGCGAAGCTGCAGGCCTATCCGGGCGCGAGCGACGTGCGCGTGAAGGAGAAGGGCCGCGACACGGAGGTGCACTTCAAGAGCACCGACTCGGTGGACAAGGTGTACGCGCACCATGAGCGCGCGCTCACCGAAGCGGGCTGGAAGCGCACCGAGTACGAGCAGGAGGCGAACGAGATCGAGGGCACCTACCAGCGCGAGGGCCAGACGGTGAAGCTGGAGCTCGAGCACGAGGACCCGAAGCAGCAGCGCTACAAGCTCGAGGTGGACTTCAAGGGCTGAGCCCGCGCCTCACGCGAGCGCCGGTTCGAAGCCTGGTCTTCCCGGCGGCAGCTCCTTCACCGGGGCTGCCGCCGAGCTCACCGCGTAGAGCTGGAACTCCAACGCGCGGGTGAAGAAGCCGCGGAACGCGGGGGCCAGCGGATCGCTCTCGTACACCGGCGCGGAGAGCAGGTGATAGCCGCGAGGACGCGCGTCCTCGTACACGTGCTCGAGCAGCGCGCGCAGGACGCGAGGGTCGTCACCCACGATGCTCGTGTTGCAGAGATAGAGGGTGCGGAAGTCACTCCCCGGCTCCGGCAGCGGCGCCCAACGCAGCACCCGCGCGGCGGCGTTCCACGCGGTCTTCTGCCAGCGCAGCGAGCCTCGGTAGGCCTCCACTCGGTAGCGCTTCACCGCCGAGGGATCCCACGCGGTCGTGCAGCCGACGAGCTTCGCTCCGTCGCGCGCGAGCCAGGTGCCCTCCAGCGAGAAGCCCGGCCAGTTCATCAAGCGATGCTCGAACTCCCCCCTATCGAAGCGGTAGCCGAAGGGGCGCGTCCGGTGATCCCGATCGAGCAGCGCGATCAGCTCCGGGAGATCCGCCGGCGTCGCGCGCGAGATCGTCAGGCCCGCTGCCTTCGCCGCACGCAACGCACGGAGGCGCCGGCCTCCGGTGAACTGGATGCTCACCAACGAGAAGCGCCGGAAGGGCTCGTACCAGGGCTGCTGGGGACGTCGCGGGCTTCGTCGCACCAGGGCCGCCATCGCCGCACGGTTGTGCGTGAGCACGCCGGTGAGGAACACGTCCGCGCCGTGGCGGGTGCGCGCCTCTTCGAAGATGCGCCCGTAGAACTCGGCGAGGCCTCGGCGACGCATGGCCCCGAAGCGCGCGCGCAGATCGCCGAGATATCCCACCTTCACCGCACGCCCGCCGAGCCACCCGTCGCGGACGAGGATGCTCCCCATCCCCAGCAGCCCGGCGTGAGCCTCAGCCGAGCCGACCCAGCACTCCGCCACACCCCGCTGCATGCGGTAGAGCGCGAAGAAGTCCGGCCCCCGCTGCGTGGAGAGTGCGAGTTCGCCCTCCATCGGCACGTCGCCGAACAAGTCGAGTAGCCGCGCGTTGTCCTCAGCGGTGGCGAGCCGCGGCGCCCAACCCAGGCTGCTCACCGCCGGCGCGGCGTGATCGAGTGGTACGGGTGCGGAATCGCCAGCTCGGGGAAGCCCTGCTCGGCGGCGGCGGCGAGCGTCCAGTGAGGGTTGAGCAGGTGCGGCCTCGCCAGCGCGCAGAGATCCGCGCGGCCGGACGCGACGATGGTGTTCACCTGATCCGCGCTGACGATGTTGCCCACCGCGATGGTCGGAATGCCGGCCTCCATGCGGATGAGGTCCGCGAAGCGCGTCTGCCACATGCGCCCGTACACCGGCGCCTGGTGCGCCACCGTCTGCCCGGTGGACACGTGCAGGATGTCGCAACCGTGCTCGCGGAACGCGCGGCCGATCGCCACCGCGTCCTCTTCACTCAGCCCGCCCTCCGCCCAATCGCTCGCGCTGATGCGCACGCTCATCGGCTTCTCGCGAGGCCACACCGCGCGCACCGCGTCGAACACCTCCAGCGGGTAGCGCAGCCGTCCGTGCACGTCGCCGCCGTACCCATCGCTCCGCTTGTTCGTCAGCGGCGAGAGGAAGCTCGCGAGAAGGTACCCGTGCGCCATGTGCAGCTCGAGCATGTCGAAGCCGCACTTCTCCGCCTCGACCGCCGCGCGCACGTAGTCGCTCTTCACGCGCTCCATGTCCTCGGCGCTCGCCTCGCGCGGCGCCGGATTGGCGGGGGACCAGGGCAGGGGAGAGGCGCTGACCGTCTCCCAGCCGCCCTCGTCGAGCGGCACGTCGTAGCCCTCCCAGCCCACGCGCGTGGAACCCTTCCTCCCCGCGTGCCCGAGCTGCAAGCACAGCCTCGCCGGCGACTGCGCGTGCACGAAGTCCACGATCCGCCGCCACGCGCGCGTGTGCTCCTCCGTGTAGAGGCCCGCGCAGCCCGGCGTGATGCGGCCCTCGGCGCTGACGCAGGTCATCTCCGTCACCAGCAGCGCCGCGCCACCCAGCGCGAGGCTCCCGAGGTGCACGAGGTGGAAGTCTCCCGGCACGCCCTCCTTCGCGCTGTACATGGCCATCGGCGAGACGACGACGCGGTTGTGCAGCACGAGGTCGCGCAGCCGGAACGGCGTGAACATGGGCGGCGGCGCCCGCTCTTTCGAGAGCGCTGGTCGCGAGAACGGTCCCTCGTGCAACTCCCTCCGCGCGTCCGGCCCCAGCGCCTCTTCCGCCTGCTCGGCGAACCACTGCGTCACCTCGTCGGTGAACTCGGGATCGCGAACGCGCAGGTTCTCGTAGCCGATGCGCTTCGACCGCGTCATCAGGCTGAAGGTCATCTGCAGCGCGGGCAGCTTCCAGTAGCGCCGCGTGCCCTCGAACCACATCAGCGAGTCCTGCGCCGCCTTCTGCGTGCGCTCGACCATGCCGCGGCGGTCCTCTTCGTACGCGGCCAGCGCGGTGGGCACGTCGTTCGGATGCCGGCCCATCGCATCCGCGAGCGAGATCGCATCCTCCAGCGCGAGCTTCGTCCCCGAGCCGATGGAGAAGTGCGCGGTGTGCGCCGCGTCGCCGAGCAGCACCACGTTGCCGGTGTGCCAGCTCTGATTGCGCACCGTGACGAAGTTGATCCACGTGCTCCGGTTCAACAGCAGCGCGTTCCCATCGAGGTACTTCGCGAACACGCCCTCCAGGTACTTCGCGCCCTCCTCGGGGCTCTTCACGTCGAGCCCCGCGCGCTTCCACGTCTCCTCGTCGCACTCGACGATGAAGGTGCTCGTGCTCTCGTCGAAGCGGTACGCGTGCACCTGGAAGAGCCCGTACGGCGTCTCCTCGAAGATGAAGGTGAACGCGTCGAAGACCTTCCGCGTCCCCAGCCAGATGTAGCGGCACTTGCGGAAGTCGAGGTCCGGCTTGAACACGCTCTCGTAGCGCTGCCGCACGCCGCTGCGCACGCCGTCCGCGCCCACCACCAGATCGAACTTCGCCCGCAGCGCCTCCACGTCCGCGAGTTCTTCGCCGTAGTGCACCGTCACGCCCAGCGACCGCGCGCGCTCCTGGAGGATGCGCAGGAACGCCATCCGCGAGATCCCGCTGAAGCCATGCCCCGTCGAACGGAACACCCGCCCGCGCAGGTGGGTGTCGATGTTCTCCCAGTGCGCGAACGTCTCGGTGATCGCGTCGTGCGTCGGCCCGTCCGCCTCGAGCAGGTTGCCCAGCGTCTCGTCGGAGAAGACCACGCCCCAGCCGAAGGTCTGGTCCGCGGGGTTCCGCTCCCACACGCTGATCTCGTGTGAGGGATCCCGCTTCTTCATCAGGATGCTGAAGTACAGGCCCGCCGGGCCCCCGCCGATGACCGCGATCCGCATGGCGCCGGAATAGATCAGAAATCGACTCGCGCCGCCGCCTCTGAGCGCAACGCCCGAGCGCCCGCACGCCTGCCTGCCCACGCGCGGCGTGACCGCCTGCACATGCAACGGAGCGCACCTAGTTTGAGATCCCGGGAGGGACTCGCTGATGAAGCCGGTACAGATCTACGTGAAGGAAGGCTGCAAGTTCGCGGCGCGCGCCCGTCAGCTCCTGATGGCGCAGGGCGCGCTGTTCCACGAGAAGGACATCACCTACGCCGAGGAGCTCCGCCGCGAGATGATCGAGCGCAGCGGCGGCGCGGAGACCACGCCGCAGATCTTCATCGGCGACGAGCACATCGGCGGGTTCGAGGAGCTGGAGAAGCTCCAGAAGTCCGGCGAGCTGGCGAAGAAGCTCAGCTGGACCGGCGATCCCGACGACCTGCGCAGCAGCCACGTCTAGCGCGGCTGCCGTAGGGGCTCAGCCCTCCGCGCGGTCGTCCCAGAGCGCGTCGAGTTCGACGGCGACCTCGACGTCGCGCCGCGTGACCTCGCCCTTGTCGTGCGTCACCAGCGCGAGCGACACCTTGTCGTACCGGATGTCGATGTCCGGGTGGTGATCCTCCTGCTCGGCCAGCGCGCCGAGGCTGTTCACCCAGGCGAGCGACTCCGCGAAGGACTCGAGCTCGTAGTCACGGCGCAGCGCACCGCCCTCCAGGCGCCAGTCCGGGTGCGCGCGCAGGAACGCAGCCACTTCCACATCCGTCAGCTTCTCTCGCGAGGCCATGTCGGGAACCGTTCTACGTCTCCCGCGCGCCTTGCTCAATCAATACGGGCACGCGGGAGCATTTCGCGGCCTATCGCGGCGCGCTGATCACCGGCAGCTTCACGCTCGTGGGCCGCGCGCCCGTCGCCGGAGTCGCAGGGGCCGCCGCCGGCATCGTCTCGTGCACGCGCGCCTTCGGATCCGGACGCTCCACCACGCGGCCGATGAGGTCGTAGTGGTGGGCCTGGGTGATCTCTACCGTGACGATCTCGCCCGGGTAGGCCATGCCGTCGTTGATGTAGACGAGCCCGTCGATCTCCGGCGCCTGGCCCTCGTGGCGGCCCACCAGCAGGTGCTCGCTCTCCTCCGAGCGGCCCTCCACCAGCACCTCGATGCGCTTGCCCACGAGCTTCTTGTTCTGCTCGCGGCTGATGCGCTTCTGGATGGCCATGATCTCCCGCCACCGGCGCTCGATGAGCTCGGGCGGGAGCTTGCCCTCCATGTCGAACGCGGCGGTGCCCTCTTCGTCGGAGTACTGGAACACGCCGAGCCGCTCGAAGCGGTGCTTCACCACGAAGTCCTTCAGCAGCTGGAAGTCCTCCTCGGTCTCACCGGGCAGGCCCACGATCATCGAGGTGCGGAAGGTCAGCCCCGGCACGCGCTCGCGGATCTTCATCAGGAGCTTCTCGAGGAACGCCGAGTCGCGCCCGCGCTTCATGCTCTTGAGAAGCTTGTCGCTCGCGTGCTGCAGCGGCATGTCGAGGTACTTCGCGATCTTCGGCTCGGTCGCCATCACCTCGATGAGCTCGTCCGGGAACACGCGCGGGTAGGCGTAGTGCAGCCGGATCCAGCGCACGTCCACGTCGCGGCAGAGCGCCTTCAGCAGGTCGTGCAGCTTCGGCTTGCCCGGCAGATCGTGCCCGTACGCGGTGAGGTCCTGCGCCACGAGGTTCAGCTCGACCACGCCCTCGCTCGCGAGCTTCTGACCCTCGGCGACGATGTCCTCGATCGTCCGCGACCGCTGCGTGCCGCGCAGCTTGGGGATGATGCAGAAGGCGCACTTGTTGTCGCAGCCCTCGCTGATCTTCAAGTAGGCCGTGTGCGACGCGGAGGAGTTCACCTTCGGCGTCTTCGCGTCGTGGATGTAGTCCGGATCCGGGATGACCTGACGCGGCGCCGCCTCCGCCGCCAGCAGGTCGCCGATCTGCACGTACGCGGACGTCCCGAGGAAGTGATCCACCTCCGGCATCTCCGCCGACAGCTCCGCGCCGTAGCGCTGCGACAGGCAGCCGGTCACGACCAGCGTCCCGCAGCGGCCCTCCTTCTTGTACTGGGCCATCTCCAGGATGCTGTCGATCGACTCCTGCTTCGCCGGGCCGATGAACGCGCACGTGTTGACGACGATGACCTCGGCGTCCTGCGGCTGCTGCACGAGCTCGTACCCGCGCGCGCCCAGCGTCCCGAGCATCACCTCCGAGTCCACCCGGTTCTTCGGGCAGCCCAGCGTCATCATGTAGAGGGACTTCTTCCCGGCACCGGCAGCGCCGGACGTGTCTGCTGCGTCGCTCAAACTGTCACTCCCGAAAAATCAAAACGGCTACTGCCGCGCGCCGATCTCCGTCCGCTCGAAGTGGTCCTTGAACCACTGGAACGAGACCGACGCGCCGTTGGTGTACCCGATGCTGAGCTCGCCGTCCTCTGACAGGTCGAACGCCACTGCCCGTCCCAACGCACAGGTAGCGGCCGGCCACTCGAGCACCTTGCTCGCCGCCCGGTCCTGCACGACGTAGAGCCCGAAGCGCAGCTCGCTGTCGCCGTCGCACTCGCCCGCCTTCACGTACGGGTTCTTTCCGGTGAGCACGCTGATCACGCGCCCGCCGCCGGGCAGCAACAGCTCGTCGGGGAGATTGATGCCGGCCTCCTTCGCGTCCGCGAGCTTCTCCTCGCGCGCCACGAACGATCTCAGCGACTGCACGGTGAGCGGGAAGTCGGCCTGGATCCACACCGGATGGTGCAGGAGCGCATAGCCGACCCAGCCCTGCTCGCGGCCCTCGATGCCCACCACCTGCTCCGCCAGCCCGAGCGCGAGCTTCAGTCCCTTGCGGAAGTCGTCCGGCAGCCGGAGCGCGTCGCCCTTCATCGTGCCGCCCTCGCAGTTCGACACCTCGCCGACCTTCACGCACAAGTCGAAGATCAGCGCATCCCGAGCGGGAAAGCGGGGGAGGGCGCGCGCCGGGATCTCCAGCTCCATGCGCAGCGGGCCCACGCCGTCCGCGTCCACCGCCACCTTCGTCAGCGCGTGCGCGAACTCGGGGAGCCGCGCCTCTCCGCTGCCGGGCAATGCGCCGCCCGCACCGAGCCGCCACACGTGCCCGCCCGCCGTCACGCCCGCGTCGGTGAAGTGCAGCGCCACCTCCGCCTGCACGGTGCCTTCGGGCACGCGCTCGGCGGGGATCTCGAGGCCCAGAAAGAGCGAGTCGCCCCGCCAGCCGACCTGCGAGGTGAACGTCGCGTCCTTCGCCTTCTCTCCCGGCGACGACGTGACGGTGAGCGCGCCCTTCCACTCCTTCAGCGCGCCGTCGATCACCGGCGCCTTCTGCAGCTGCGGAACGGTCTTCGCCGGCCGCAAGGGCTCGCCCGAAGAGGAGAGTTCCGGCGCCTTGCGCTTGGCCTCCGCGCCGCCGCCCACGAGCATCGCCGCGGCACAGACGAACGCCGCACCCGCCCGCATCGCCTGCGTCATTCCCTGTGCCATCGAGCGCCCCTAGTCCCGGAAGTTGGTGAACTGCAGGTCGAGCTGGATCCGCTCCTGCTCCCCGCGCAGCACGGCGATGGCCGACTGCAGGTCGTCGCGGTTCTTCCCCGTGACGCGCAGCTGGTCCGCCTGGATGGACGCCTGGACCTTGAGCTTCGAGTCCTTCAGCACCCGGATGAGGTCCTTCGCCTTCTCCTGCGCGATCCCCTGCTTGATGGTGACGGTCTGCTTCACCATCCCCATGCCCATCTGCTCCGGATCCTTGCGCTCGATGGCGCGGGCGGAGAGGCCGCGCTTCACGGCCTTGTGGAGGAAGACCTCGTAGGCCGCATCGAGCTTGGGCTCGCTGTTCGACTTGAGGATCACCGAGGACTTGTCGTCGCCGAGGAGGATCTCCGTCTTCGTCCCCTGGAAGTCGAAGCGCGTGGACAGCTCCTTGCGAGCGTTGTTCACCGCGTTGTCGACCTCCTGGAGGTCCACCTTGGACACCACGTCGAAGGAAGGCATGGCGCGGCTCATACCAGAGGAACCGCGCAGGGGCACCAGAGCGCGCTCGTCTGGCTGCCTGCATTCTCGTTGGAGGCGGAAGAGCCCGTCCGCGCGGGACGTTCCGAACGCGTGATGACGCCCGAGACCATCGAAGCTCCCATCCTCGTGGTGGATGACCGCGCCGAGAACCGGCTCGCGTTGCGCGCGGTGCTCGAGCCCCTGGGACAGCCCATCGTGGAGGCCTCCTCCGGCGACGAGGCCCTGCGCCGGCTGCTCGGTGGGCCCTTCGCGGTCATCCTCATGGACGTGCAGATGCCGGGGCTCGACGGCCTCGAGACGGCCGCGCTCATCCGCCGCCGCGCCGCGACCGCGCACATCCCGATCATCTTCGTCACCGCGCTCAGCCGCGAGATGCACTACGTGATGAAGGGCTACGAGCACGGCGCGGTGGACTACCTGATGAAGCCGCTCGATCCGGAGATCCTCCGGACGAAGGTGAAGTGCTTCGTGGACCTCTACCTGCGCGGCCAGCTCCTGCTCCTCCGCGAGCGCCAGCTGGTGGAGAGCGAGCGCGCCCAGGCCGAAGCGGTCCGCGCCGCGCTGCTGGAGAAGCAGGTCTCCGCGATGGTCGGTCACGATTTGCGCAACCCGCTCGCCCTCGTCCGCGTCAACGCGCAGCTCGGCGCGCGCACCGCCACGAGCTGTCCGCACCACGCCCGCCTCTTCGAGCGCATCCTCTCCGCGACGGATCGCCTCGCGCACCTGACAGAGGACCTCCTCGACCTCACCCGCGCCCGTCTGGGTCACCCCTTGCCCATCACCCGCGAGCCGCTCTGTTTCGCCACGCACGTGCGAGATCTGCTGGAAGACTTCCGCTCGCTGCACCCGTCCCGCACCTTCGAGCTCGACGCGCCCGAGCGCCTCGAGGGACTCGGCGACGCCGGCCGGCTCGCGCAGGTGCTGCAGAACCTCGTGGAGAACGCGCTGAAGTACGGCGCGCCCGAGTCGCCGATCCTCATCTCGCTCAAGGCCCTCCGCGAGAGCGGCAGCCTGGAGCTCGCGGTGGAGAACGACGGCCCGACCGTGCCCGCGGAGAAGGTCGCCGCGCTGTTCGACCCGTTCACGCGCCTCGGCGACTCGCCGAAGGATCGCCAGAGCCTCGGGCTCGGCCTGTTCATCGTGCAGGAGGTGGCGCGCGCCCACGGCGGCGAGGTCCGGGCCGAGCCGCGCGATGGGAGCGGCATGCGCTTCGTCGTCTCGCTTCCGGTGGACCCGGGGAAGCCGACGAAAGACTCCACCCGCGACGAGCCCGCCACCCCGCGCGCCGCAGCTCAGCCCGCCGGCGCGCTCGGCCTCACCGGCTGAAGCGGACACGGCGAGCTCTCACCAGACCGTATCGACGAGGTTCACCTGGCGAATGAGGGCATCACGGGTCACGAGCGTGGCCTGCATGTCCATTGCGGCTGCGACGATGAAGCGGTCGGCGGGATCCGGGTGCATCGGCAGTGCGTCCGCACTGATCGCCATTGAGGCGTCGAGCGGAACCTGTCGACACCGCGGAATCTCGAGCATGCGCCGGCACCATTCCGACACGTGCATCGGAAGCTCGAGCTTCCCGCGCCGGACGAGCAGCGCCGCCTCCCAGAAAACGATCGCCGGCAGACCAATGATCTCCGCCTCGTCGATTGCACGACGCGCGGCCTCACTCAGCTGGTCGGGAAAGAACGACCACCAGATCGCCGCGTGCGTGTCGAGGACGACCCTCACTCCTGCGACCAGCCTGCGTCCGCCTCGGTGGGCGCAATGAAGCTCTCGACGTCCACCAGCATCCGCGCGCCCCGGGAACGAAGGTCGGCCAGCACGTCTGCCTCCACGTCACGCGCCTCGCGGATCGGCACCAGCCGAGCAACCGGCCGGCCGCGCTTCGTCACGATGATTTCGACGTGCTTCTCTTCGACCTCATCGAGCAGGGCGAGACAGCCCTGCTTGAACGCTCCCGCTGCGACAAACTTCGGGTCCATGGACACAATCTATGGACACGCCATACCGCTCGCAATCTGACCAGCCCCTACAGATAAACCACCACCGGCAGGATCCCCGGCCGCTTCCCGGTGCGCAGCTTCACCGCCCTCCGGACCACCCGGCTCAGCTCCTCCCGCACGAACGCGGTATCCGCGAGCATCTGGGGCGACACGCTCTCCAGCGCGGTCCGGGCCTCCACCGCGATCTCCGGCAGGTACGCGCTCTCCTCCCTCGACAGGCCGCGTCCCTCCAGCGCCGGGCCGTGGACGATCTTCAGCTTCGAGCGGTCCACCACGATCGACGCGGCGAGCACGCCCAGCTCCGCGAGCTTCTCCCGCTCCGCCAGCGCGCCCGGCGACAGGGTCCCCCGTCCCCAGCGGTCCATGAACACGCGCCCGGCGGGGAGGCGCCCCTGCCGGAACGCGCGCCCGCCGTCGAACCCGAGCACGTCGCCATTGTGGAGGAGGAACACGCGCTCGTCGGCCACGCCCAGCCCGCGGGCCAGCTGCGCCTGCGCGTGGAGCATCCGGCGCTCGCCATGGATGGGCACGAAGTGGCGCGGCTTCACCGTCTCGATCATCCGCGCCTGCTGCGGCCTCGCCGCATGTCCCGACACGTGCACGCCCGGCGTCGTCCCTCCGTAGATGACCCGCGCGCCGCTCTCGATCAGCCGGTCGAGCAGGCTCCCCACCTCGCGCTCGTTCCCCGGAATCGCTCTCGCGCTGAGCACCACGGTGTCCCCCGGCTCGATGCGCATCACCGCCCAGGGCGGCGGCTCCCACACGGGCGATGCGGCCGCGGCGCCGGCCCCGTCCTCTCCCGGCGCGCCCGCGTGCACGTGAGGCCCCGCGGCCCCGTGCGCCGGCGTCTGGCACATCATGCTCAGCGCGGCCCTCGGCTCGGCCTGGGCGCCGGTGGCGATGACGCAGACCTGCCGCCTCGGCAGCCGCAGCGCGTCGTCCGCGGAGGTCAGCAGCCCATCCGGCACCGGCAGCGTCCCCAGCCGCCTCCCCAGGTCCACGTTGCGCAGGAGGCTGCGGCCCATGAGCACGACCTTGCGCCCCGTCCGCGCGCACAGCTCCAGCGTGTGCCGCACCCGGTGCAGGTTCGAGGCGAACATGGACACGATGATCCGCCCGTCGGTCTGCGCGAAGATCTCCTCGAACTTGCGCGCGACGACCGCCTCGCTCGGCGTCTCGTTGGCGATCTCCGACCCGGTCGAGTCCCCGAGCAGGCAGAGCACGCCCTCCTCCCCGAGCTCCGCCAGCCGCTCGAGGTCCGTCGGGTGTCCGTCGGTGGGCTCCTCGTCGAGCTTGTAGTCGCCGGTGTGCACGACGATCCCGTCCGGCGTCCGCAGCACGAGCCCCGCCGCATCCGGCATCGAGTGCGCCATGCGCAGCAGCTCGATCTCGAACGCGTCGCTTAGCCGCAGCGGCGCGCGCGCGTCCATCGACCGGAGGTCGGCGTGGATGCCCATCTCCTGCAACCGGTTGTTCGCCAGCGCCAGCGTCAAGGGCAGCCCATAGACGGGCACGCCGTGCCGCGCGAGCAGCGAGGGCAGGGCGCCCACGTGGTCCTCGTGGCCGTGGGTGAGGACGATCCCGCGCAACCGCTCCGGCGCGTCGAGCACCGCGCTGAGGTCCGGCACCACCGAGCCCACGCCCGGCATCGCCGCGGTGGGGAACATCACGCCGCAGTCCACGAGCAGCCGGTCCTCGCCGTGCTCGATCAACATGCAGTTGAGTCCGAACTCCTCGAGCCCGCCGAGCGGTGCGATTCGCAGCATGACCGAAGCTTATGCCCCGTTCCCCCACCGCGCGCCCCCTCTGATTCCGCGCTTCCCCCACCGCCGGACGCCTCCGACAATCGGCGCCGTGACCCACCGCCAGACCGACAGCCTCACCGAAGCGCTCTCCCTCTCCCCCCACGGCGAGGGCCAGTTCCTCGCCGATGTCCCCGACGGCTGGCAGCAGGGCCGCGGCGCCTACGGAGGGCTGGTGCTGGGGCTGCTCGCCGAGGCGATGGACCGGACTGCGGCCGCCGAGACGGACCGGCGGATGCGCACCCTCTCCGGCGAGCTGGTGGCGCCGGTACTCCCGGGCGAAGCGCTCCTCCGGGTCTTCACCGTCCGCCGCGGCGCGGGCATCTCGTCCCTGCGCGCGGAGCTCTCGCAGGGGGGCGTCATCGCCGCCCACGCGCACGCGCTCTTCGGCAGGGACCGCGTCGAGGGCCGCGACCGGGTGGACCTCGCGCCGCCGCCGCCGCCGGACCTCTGGCGCGAGCTGGAGGTGCTCCCCGTCGAGCCGCCCATCGGGCCGCAGTTCGCGCGGCACTTCGAGTTCCGCACCACCGGCCCGCTGCCGTTCTCCCAGCCGCCGGTGCCCGAGGCCGCGGGTTTCGTCCGCGCGCACAGGCCCCCCGAGCAGCACTCGGCGGCCACCGTCATCGCGCACGCCGACGCGTGGTGGCCCACCGGCTTCGCCGCGGAGGAGGCGCCGAGGCCCATGGCCACCGTCTCCTTCAACCTCCAGCTCTTCGAAGATCCCGCGCTGCTCCCGGCGCAGACGCCCTTCTTCCACCGGTCGCGGATGCTCGGCTCACGCGGCGGCTACTTCCTCGAGGTGCGCGAGCTGTGGACGGCGGACGGGAGGCTCGCGGCGCTGAACCCTCAGACCTTCGCCATCATCAAGTAACGGGGGGAAGAGACTCGTCGGCGCGCGAACCCGCCCTCATCGAACTCGCAGGCGTCAGACCGGCCAGGGGTCGCTGCCGCTTGGCGTGACGAACGTCCCGCCGCCGCTGACGTCCCGGCCGTAGCCCGAATCGACGAACGGCGGGGTGCGGAAGAAGTCCTCGCCGGGCGCGTCGGCCTCGCCCTCGTACACCGCCACCCGCCAGTCGCCGCGGGTCAGCGCGAGGCTGTCCTTCTCCGTCTCGGTGAGCTGCGGCTGCTCCGACTGCTCGCTCCACGCGCGGATGTTGTAGGCGCCGGCCGGAGAGACGGTGAACGTCGCCCCGCCTGAATCCACGGTGAGACACGCCATGATCTTCGGACTGCCCATGATGCGTTCCCCCTTCGGTCAAACTTCAGGGACTATAGTCGGGACGCAGAATCACCGCAAAGGCGGACCACACGGAGACCGGCAAATCCGGAGCGAGCTCTGCCTGCGCCCTCGCCAGCGCGCGCACCGGATCGTCGGCGCCGCCGTGCCGGTAGAAGGCGCGCACCATCCGGCCCGCGGCCGCGTCCGGGACGCTGCGGGTCGTCGCCAGCACCGCCTCGCTGCCGGCCCGGAGGAACGCGGTGGCCAGCGAGTCCGAACCGGCCGCCTCTCGTCCCATCGTGCTCGCGCAGGAGGCCAGCACCACCAGTCGAGCCCGCGGCTCCCTCGCGAGCACCTCGGGTGAGGACACGGCGCACTTCGCCAGCCGGAGCTTCACCCCGCCGAGCCCCACCTCCGCATGCGAAGCGAGGTGCAGCACCGACACGTCCTTCGTCCCCAGCACCCGCTCGCAGGTGGCCGCACTCCCCACCGCCGCCGTCGTCCCCAGCCGCTCCGCCACCCACAGCGCCTCCTCCCGCGCCGAGGGAAGGTCGCCCTCCGGATCGCCCACCACGCGCGCCTCGGCCGACCACCGGCGCGCCTCTCTTTCGCCGGCGTCGAGGTGTGCGAGCCGCGCCACCGGCCGCAGCTCCGCCCAATACCTGCCCTCCGCGCGCAGCGCCCCGAAGGCGAGCCCGCGCAGCCGCCCGGTGGGCGCCACCAGCAGCGGCTCGTCCGATGCCTCGAGCCCGGCCGAGCGCCACAGCGCCTCGCCCAGCGCCGCTGCCGCCGCCCCGTCCGACGGATCGCCCCGGAAGGCGTGCACCGCCCGCGCGCTGTCCGCCGCAGGCCCGACCTCCGAAAAGCGCACGCCCGCGCCGTCCTCGACGCCGACGAAGAAGCGCTCCGCGACCTCGTGCACCACCAGCAGCGCGCCGCCCGGCAACCGCCTCGGGACCGCCACCTCGCGCCCCGTTGCCACGGCCGAGGCCTTCCACGCCGCCTTCATCCTCTCCGCGGCCTCGAGCCGCTCGCGCAGGGGAACGTCCTCGTCCTCCGCGACCTGGGACAGCGCCTCCGCGCGCGTGTAGCGCACGAGCACCTCCCACGCCTCTGCGTGCCGTCCGCGCTCGACGAGGTGGACGAAGAGCCGGTCGAACGGCGCCCTCCGCCGGGCCACCACCCAACCCTGGTGCACCGGCTCCGCCCCGCTGAGCGCCTCGGCGGTCTCCATCGCCTCCCGCCACGCGGCGACCGCCGCCGCCTCCTCGCCCAGCTCGAGGTGCAGCTCCGCCCGGTCCATGGCGATGTCCAGCTTCTCGCTGGGCGTCCGCATGAGCGGCTCCGCGCGCTCAATGTCCGCCAATGCTTGCCGGTGTCGACCTTCGGCGCGGGCGATCATCCCGGCCGCGAGCACGCCATCGACGTGCTCACGAACCGTCACCGAGGCCCGCTCCAGCAGCGTTCGCGCGCCCGGGACGTCGCCTTCCCGCAGCCGGAGCTGCGCCACATAGTTCGTCGCCGGAGCGAGCACCCACCCGTTCTCCGTCTGCTCCGCCAGGGCGAGGGCCCGCTCCAGCGGCGCCCGGGCCTGCCCGTACATCCCGCGCTCCTTGAGGAACATGCCCTGCTTGAGCAGGGCGAACGCGTTCGGGGAGGGCCAGGGCTCGGAGGCCGCCACCGCCTCGGCGTAGGCCGCTTCCGCCCGCTGCGCGTCCCCGAGGTGCCGGAAGATGTCCGCCTTTGCCAGCAGGGCGAACGCCACCGTCGCGCCGTCGCCGGCCTCCCGCGCGCGCGCCTCCGCCAGCTCCGCGCTGTCGAACGCCGCCGAGTAGCGCCCAGCCGACCAGTGCAGCCCGGCCAGCGCGTGCGCCATCCGTCCCGCCTCGCCCACGTCGCCTGACGCCAGCGCGTCGGCGAGCCCGCGCTCGTATTCGGCGAGCCCCGCCTCCCGCTCACCCTTCACCATGAGGAGGTAGCCGCGCACGCGCCGGGCCCGGGGCAGCTCGCGGACCTCCGGACGGTCCGCCCACGCGAGCGCCTCGTCCACCTGCCGCAGCTGCACGTTTGCCATCGCGATCCAGGCCGCCGCCGCGGGCGTTGCCGTGCGTTCGAAGGCCCCGGTGCAGGCCGCGAGCGCCGCCTTCGGCTCGCGGGCCAGCGAGAGCCGCTCGCACTTCGCCTCCGCCCACGCGTCGAGCGCCCGCGGCGCCGCCACCACGCCCGCGAGCCCCAGCAGGGCCACCGCGCTGAACAGCCGCCCACCGCGCCGAGAGGCCCGTGCCCCCGCTTCAGCCATGGCCCACACCGCCAGAGCGGCCGACAGAGGAGAGAGGCGCAAAGCCCAGCCGCGACATGACCGGCCGGTTCTAGGCCGAAGTGTCGGCTACCGTCCACTACACCCCGGTGGAACCCCAGGGAATCCGAGGGGATACCCCACGGCCGAGCGTTCCGCGTCGCGGTGCGTCAGGGGCCTAGACCGGCGGCCAGGGATCCCCGATTCCCGCGGAGGTGATCCGGTACTCGCCCAGCACCGAGACCTGAAGCTCCCTGCTGATCTGCGTGGGCAGGGTGAACGGCATCTCGGGGTTCGCGCCCGGGTCGCTCGCGTAGATGGCGAGGCGGATGGTCACCGTGCCGCGGGCGCCGGGGATGTCCACCGACTGGACGCCGTTCTGTCCCTCAGCGGGGAGCCGCTGCTCCTTCCACCAGCGGAAGAAGTAGTCCCGCGCCGGGCCGGACCGGGGCAGGGCCTTGACGTTCAACGTCCCGTTGTACGCGATGCAGAGATTGGCAATGGGATCAGCCACCTTGACTCCTCCTGTTGGGGCACTGCGTCACTTCACTCGTACGAGGCGCCGACCGTCACCCCGAACGCCGACCACACCTCCGGCGGCAGGCTCTCCGCCAGCTCCAGCTGGGCCTTTGCCAGGCCCGCCACCGGATCGCGGTCGCCGCCGCTCTCGTAGAACGCCTTCATCAGCCGCTGCGCCGCATCGTCGCCCACGCTGCGCAGGGTCCAGAGCACCGCGCCGCTCCCCGCCCGCACGAAGGCGGTGGCCACCGAGTCCGAGCCCGCCGCCTCCCGTCCCACGCCGTTCGCGCACGAGGAGAGGACCACCACCCGCGCGTGGGGCCGGTGCCTGAGGATCTCCGAACGGCTCAGCGCGCCGTCCGAGAAGGTCAGCCCCCCTCCCTCGAGGCCCAGCTCCGAGTGCGAGGCGATGTGCAGCAGGTCCTTGCCGCGGGTCTGCAGCACCGCGTCCTTGCGCGCCCGCTCGCCGACGAGCGCCTCCGTGCCCAGCCGCGCCGCCACCCAGTGCGCCTCGGCGGCGGCCTGGGGAAGGTCTCCCTGCGGATCGCCCACCACCAGCGCGCCCCCGTCCCACTCCCTCCGGACCGCGGTCGCCCCGAGGCTGGCGAGCCGCGCCACCGGCCGAAGCTCCACCCAGTACCGCCCGTCCGCGCGGAGGGCCGCGAAGGCGATCCTGCGGAGCCGCCCGGTCGCGGCGACGAAGAGCGGACGGGACGACGGGGACAGCTCCGCCGCGCGCCAGATCGCACCCCCCATCGCCTCCGCCCGGGCCCGCTCACCTGGCTCGCCGAGCAGCACCCGGACGTGATCGTCGAAGTCCTCCGGCTGCTCCAGCGCCCGGAACCTCGGGACCCCGTCCCGGCGAATCCCCACCCACAACGTTCCCGGCGTTTCGTGGAGCACGAGGAGCTCCCGGTCGTCGGCGGAAGGCGTCTCCGCTCCCGGGGCGGGGAGAAGGGTAGAGGACCAGCTCGCGCGGAGCGCTTCTGCCTCGGTGAGCTGCTGCCGGATGTCCGCGGCCGAGCCCGACTCGAAGGCCAGCGCCTCCGACAGCGAGTACCGCGAGAGGATCTCCCACGCCCGTTCGTGTTCCCCCGCGCGGGCGAAGTGCGCGAAGAGAAGGTCGTAGGGCGCCCGGCGGCGCGCCACCACCCAGCCCTGGTGCTCGGGCGCCCTCGCGCTGGCGGCCTCCACCATCTCCACCGCCCGAAGCCAGGCCGCCACCGCCGCCTCCGGCTCCCCGGCGAGGAGGAGCGCCTCTCCGCGCAGCGTCTCCAGCTTCTGGGGCTCGTCGCCGGTCAGCTGGGACGGGCCCACCCGCGCGAAGGCCTCCAGGCTCCGGCGCGCCTCGCCCCGGCGGAGCAGGGCGATGGCGGTGGCGAAGTGACCGTCCGGCCCCAGCTCGGCGGCGAGCCGCGCCACCTCTTCGGCCTCGCCCTTCCGCGCGTGGATCTCCGTGAGGTGCAGCCGCGCCGCCCGAGTGACCCAGCCGTTCTCCGTGGCGACCGCGAGCGCCAGCGCCTCCTCCAGCGGCCCCCGCGCGCGCTCGATGGCGTCTTGCTCGAGGAACGTCAGGCCCAGCTTCAGCAGCGCGAAGGCCTGATCCGCCGGCCACGGGCGCGACGCCTCCACCGCCTTCCGGTAGAGCGCCTCCGCCCGCTGCACGTCCCCCATCCGCCGGAAGATGTCCGCCTTTGCCAACTGGGCGAGCGCCAGCGCCGGACCGTCCTCGGCCCGCTGCGCCTGCTCCTCGCTCAGCTGCGCCGCGTCGAAGGCCGCGGTGTAGCGCCCCACCGTCCAGTGCACGCCCGCCAGCGTGTGCGCCGCCCGCGCCGCCTCCGCCGCGTCCCCGGCCGAGAGCGCCTGGGTCACCGCCCGCTCGAGCTCGTCCCGCCCGCGTTCGCTCTCCCCGCGCATGTTCAGCAGCGAGCCGCGAATCCGCATGCCCCGGATGGCCGTCTGGGCCTCCGGGAGCGCCGCCCAGCGCCAGGCCTCGTCGAGGTTCCGGGTACCGAGGTGCGCCATCGCGACGGACGCCGCCAGCTCACCCGAGGGCCGCTTCGCGTGGGCGCGGGTGCAAATCCCCAGTGCTTCCGGGAACTTGCGGTCGCGAATCGCGCGCTCACAGCGGGCCTCGTCGAGCTGCGCGAGGAGGTGGGGGCCGCCCGAGACCGCCGCCGCGGCCGCGACGCCCAGCAAGCCTGCCACCGCCGCCGCAACCCGGACTTTCACGACTTCTGTTCCAGGCGACCGTTCAGTACACGTCCACCTGGGCCGCGGGCACGACCTTCGCGCCCTGCCGGACCGCGGCGTCGAGGTCCGCCGTCATGGCCTTGCCCTCGCCCAGCGGCAGTTCGCCGCCGCCGTTCCAGAGGAGAAGCACCGACTCGTAGTGGCCGATGGGGATGAGGGTCACCTTTCCCTCCACGGCCCGATCGCTCACGGTGCACTCCGGCGCCGCCACCGCCGTCCCGCAGCGCCAGGCGAGCACCCCGTCCCGGTACACCCGGACCTCGGCGCTCTGGTAGTCGCCCCGCTCCGCCTTCAGCCCGAGGATGTCCCCCGGCTGCGCGCTCTTGCCGCGGAGGACCTCGCCGCTCTTCGCCAGGGTCAGTTCCAGCCCCGGCTCCGCAGGCCCGCCGAGGGGGAGCACCGTCACCAGGAGGCCCGCCGCCGCCACCGCCAGCGGCGCGAGCACCGGCCAGAGCCACTTCGCCCGGCGCTTGTCCTCGCGGCGTCTGACCTCCGCCCACACCTTCGCCTGCCAGTCCCCGGGCGGGCTGTAGGGCGGCACCCTCGCGAGGTTCCGTTGCAGCGCCTCGTAGCCCTGCGCCTTCTGCGTACAGTCCGGGCAGGTGCGGAAGTGCTCTTCGAGCCGCTCTCCGCGCTCCAGTTGGAGAAGGCCCTCACTGTCGAACCGCGTGCACTCAGCCGTCATCGCGCACCCCCCGTGCTTCGAGACAATTGCGAAGGGCCGGCATCGAGCGGGCCACGCGGGCCTGCAGGGTGCCCGCCTTCTCGCCACAGATGACCGCCATCTGCTCGTAGGTGAAGCCTTCGGTGTACCGCAGCGTCACCGCCGTCTGCGCCGCCGGCGCGAGCACCTTCAGGCACTCGTTCAGCGCGCGTCCCACCATGTTTCCCTGCAGGACCTCCTCCGCGCGGGGCGAAGGGTCCTCTGCCTCGGGGAGCACCGCGGGGGACTCGATCCGGTTCCACAGCCGCCGGCGGCTCTTGGCCGCGTCCATGCAGCGGTGATTCGCAATGGAGAAGAGCCAGGTCTTCAGCGACGACCGGCGCGAGAACCGGGGAAGGTCCTCCCAGGCCTGCACGAAGCACTGCTGGTGCACGTCCTCCGCGAGCGTCTCGTCCCTGAGGTGGCGACGGCAGAAGGAGTACACGGCGTCTCCGTAATGGCTCATCAGGAGGTTGAGGGCCTGCCGGCGGTCGTCGCGATCGAGGGCGGCCAGCGCCTCCTGTTCGACGTCCACCGGCTTCTCTTCTCCGCCCGCCCCGACCTGAAAAGCCCGGCTCAACAAACGGTTCCTCCTGAAGGCGACCGCTGCCGCTTTCCCACGACACGAGGAAAAAACACCAGCCCTCTGTCGTGGAGAAAAAGACGCCGTCGCCTCATCGATTGGGCACCTTCGCATGGGTCGCGCAGCGCGTCGATCCCCAGCAGGAAGGAGCCAGGGAAAGCCCGGCCTTGTGGGGGGACGGGGCTGGATGGGGGGATTTTAGGAGGCCACGCTCTCCCGGGCTGGGGGGGAGCCGGCCGCGGGGCTGGGCGAAGCAGTCACGCCCCCGCGTGCCGGCCATGTCAGCCCCAGGCAGAGCCACGTGGTGGCGCGTGGGGGCACCGGACCCCTCGGTCCTCGCACCCCGAGGGGCGGACCCCACGCGCCGCGCGTATTTTCCCGCTGAGCATTTGCCGTCCGCGCCCGCGCCTCGGGATGTCATGTTCGCCGGCCGATGACACTGAAGGTCACCACCTGGAACGTGAACGGGATCCGCGCCCGCGAGGCGCAGGTCGCGGAGCTGCTCGAGACACGGCGCCCGGACATCCTCTGCCTGCAGGAGATCAAGGCCTCGCCGGAGGACGTGCCGAAGCGGCTGTGCGAGCTGTCCGACTACTGGTGCCTCTGGCACGGCCACAAGGGCTACTCGGGCGTGGGGCTCAGCCTGCACCGGAGCCTCGTGGAGGGCCGGCCTGCGTTCTTCCACCCGCCCTTCGACCGCGAGAACCGGATCGCCGCGGTCCGCTTCGGCGACGCGCTGGTGGCGAGCGTCTACGTGCCCAACGGCGGCAAGGACTTCGGCGCCAAGCTGACCTTCCTCGAGGGCCTGCTCGGGTTCGTGAAGGAGGAGCACGCGAAGGGCACCCGCCTCTTGCTCTGCGGCGACCTCAACGTGGCGCTGGAGGAGCGGGACGTGCACCCCACCATGCGCAAGCCGGGGCAGGTGGGCACCACCGCGGAGGAGCGCGCCTTCATCGAGGGGATGCTGGGCGAAGGGCTGGTGGACCTCTTGAGGAAGTTCCACGCCGAGGACGACCGGCTCTTCACCTGGTGGGCGCCGTGGCGGAACTTCCGGCAGAAGAACCAAGGTTGGCGAATCGACTACGTGCTGGCGAGCCCCTCGTTCGCCGAGCGCGCGGTGTCCTGCGACTCTGACCGGGAGTTCGGCACCAGTGACCACGGCCCGGTGACGGCGGTGTTTGGACCATGAGCATGCGGCGCTACCTCTATATGCACGGCTTTGCCTCGGGCCCCCTCTCGAAGAAGGGCGTGGCGATGGAGCGGCACCTCGCCGGACGGGGGCTGGCGCTGAGCCGGCTGGACGTGCGCGTGCCCTCGCTGGAGCGGCTGCGGCTCTCGGCGATCATCGACACCGCGCGCAGGGCCATCGGCGCGCTGGACGACCGGGCGGTGGTGTTCGGGTCGTCGCTGGGAGGCCTCGCGGCAGCGCACCTCGCGGCGAGGGACACGCGGGTGGAGGCGGTGGTGCTGCTCGCGCCCGGCTTCCGCGTCGCCGCCAACTTCCGAAGGAGGCTGGGCGAGGAGGCGATGCGGCGCTGGCAGGAGGAGGGCTGGCTCGAGACCCACGACTACGCCACCGGGACGACCTCACGCGTGGACTGGGGCTTCCTTGCCGACGCGCTGGCGGTGGACGGACAGGCGCACGAGGACCGCGCCGCCGAACGCGCCGAGTTCCCCGACGTGCGCGCGCCCTGCCTCGTCATCCACGGGAGGGGCGACGAGACCTGTCCGGTGGAGGTCTCCCGCCAGTTCGCCGAGGGAAGGCCCAACGTGCGGCTGGTGGAGGTGGACGACGGGCACGAATTGCTCGAGTCGCTGCCGGTCATCTTCGCCGAGACCGACAGGTTTCTTGCCGAGCACGGGTTGGGCTGAAGGGTCTCGCCAGGCGGCGGTCAGCGGTCCCGGACGCGCGCTCTTTCGTAGGTGCCGATGAGCTCCGCGCGGACGAGCTCGTGGCCGGCGATCAGGCGGAGCACCTCGTCGCGGGTGGGCGCCGCGCCGACGAGGTCTTTGAGCAGCCGGTCCACCGCGAAGAGCCGGAACACGTAGCGGTGCCGGCCGATGGGCGGGCAGGGGCCGCTCCAGCCGACGCGCTCCGAGTCGTTGAGGCCGTCCTTGCCGCCCGTCGCCGTCGCGCCTTCCGGCAGCGAGCGGCTGGAGGGCGGGAGATCGAAGAGCACCCAGTGCACCCAGCGCGTGCGAGGCCGCTCCGGATCCGGCGCGTCCGGGTCGTCCACGATGAGCACGAGGCTCTGCGTGCCCTCCGGCGGCTGGGTCCACTCGAGCGGAGGGGAGACGTCTTCGCCGTCGCAGGTGTAGCGCGCGGGCATGCCGGCGCCGTGGGTGAAGGCCGGAGAGGTGAGGGTGAAGGCGGTCATGCAGGGGAGGTTGCGCGCAGCGGAGGGGCCGGGGGAACTGCACGCCGGACGGAGCGTTTGGCACGTAGAGTCCCACCCGTTCGCAGGACGCAGCGGAGAGCGGAGGGCACACATGGCGCAGAGCGTGTTTCGGGAAGGGCTCCTCGAGGGCAAGGTCGCGTTCGTGACCGGCGGCGGGAGCGGGATCAACCTCGGCATCGCGAAGAGGCTGGCGGAGGCGGGCGCGAAGGTGGCGCTGCTGGGGCGGACGAAGGAGAAGCTCGACGCGGCGGTGGCGGAGATCGTCGCGGCGGGCGCGGTGGCCTCGGCGCATCCGGCGGACGTGCGGAATCCGGAGGCGGTGGGGGGCGCGCTGGCGGATGCGCGGGCGAAGCACGGCGAGATCGACATCCTCGTCTGCGGCGCGGCGGGCAACTTCCCGGCGGCGGCAATCGGCATGAGCCCCAACGCATTCAAGAGCGTGGTGGACATCGACCTGCTGGGGACCTTCAACACCGCGAGGCTCGCTTACGAGCACCTGCGCAAGCCGGGGGCGGTCGTCATCAACATCTCGGCGGGTCAGGCCTTCATGCCCACGCTCTTCCAGGCGCACGTGTGCGCGGCGAAGGCGGGCGTGGACATGCTCACGCGGACGCTCGCGCTGGAGTGGGGACCGGACGGGATCCGGGTCAACGGCATCGTCCCCGGCGCCACCGCGGAGACCGAGGGCATGGACCGGCTCGCGCCCGAAGGTCCGCCGCGCGAGAAGCTCACCGAGGCCATCCCGCTCCGGCGCTTCGGCACCAAGAGCGAGCTGGCGGACCTGGCGCTCTTCCTCTGCTCGCCGGCGGCTGCGTACATCACCGGCGCGGTGATGCTCTGCGATGGAGGCCTGTCACTGCAGGGCTCGGGCGTGGTGTCGCAGGCGATCATGGGCGGCTGAGTGGCGGGGGCTCCGCTGGCTGCCCGGTCTGCGGCCTTGATGGAAGGCCGCGCCGGTGCGAAGGGTTTGTGACGCCATGCCGCACGTGCACCGCCCGGGAAGCGCCGAAGCCGAAGCCGTCGCCGCGCAGCTTCACGACGAGCAGGAGGAGAACGCGCTGCTCGACGCGTCGCCGGAGGTCTTCGGGGACGTGCCGGATGCGGCGGGCGGTGGGCCGCTGGACGAGCCGGAGGACGTCTCGCCCGGACGGGGCGGCGCGTTCCTCGCGGCGGTGCGGCTGGCGGCGCGCTGGGTGCCGGACGTGCAGGCGCCGCTCCGGGGACTGAGGCTGGAGTTCAAGCCGGACGCGCTGCTGCGGGTGCGCACCGACGACGGCGCGCACGTGGCGATGGCCCGGTACTACCCGCGAGGCGGGCGCAAGTACGCGGAGCCGGTGGTGCTCTGTCACGGGCTCGGCGCGAACCGCTTCACCTTCGACTTCCACGGCCGGCACGCGCTGGCGAGGACGCTGGCAGAGCAGGGCTTCGAGGCCTGGATCCTCGAGCTGCGCGGGCGGGGGCTGGCGGGTCCGGCGCCGCAGTCGTCGTTCGATCGTCAGGCGAAGTTCGACGTGGGCGCGGCGCTGCGCACGGTGAGGGAGGCGGGCGCGGAAGGGTGTCTGTGGGTGGGGCACAGCAAGGGCGGGATGCTCGCGCTGGCGCACAAGGGGATGGAGCCGGCCTGTCCCATTCGCGCGATCGCCGCGGTGGGGAGCCCGACGTCGTTCAAGGTCCAGCGAGGCCTGCGTCCGTTCGCGAAGGTGGTGCGGCCGCTGCTCTCCGCGCCCGCGATGCCGATCGAGAAGCTGTCGAGGCTCGCGCTGATGGTGCCGCCGCCGGACTGGTTCATGCGCTACCTCATCCGGCCGGAGAACCTCGACGCCGAGACGCGGAAGCGCGCGCTGCTCAACGTGGGCGCGGACGTGTCCGGGCAGGTGGGGCGGCAGTTCCTCGCGTGGATCACGAATGGCAGGTGGCAGAGCGCGGACCGGTCGGTGGACTACGAGCGAGGCCTGCGCAACGTGTGCGTGCCGTCGCTGCTGCTGGCGGGGACGCACGACCTGCTCGCGCCGCCGGACGCGGTGCACCACGCGGCGGAGTTTCTCGGTGGGCCGGTGGAGAAGGAGCTCGCCGAGGGCTACGGGCACGGGGATCTGGTGCTCGGGAGGGACGCGCCGGACGACGTCTATCCGCGCGTGACCGGCTTCCTGCAGCGGAACGCGACCCTGCTCTGAAAATGGCCCGGCTTGCAGGGAGTGACGGTCCGCTCTAAGGCGGGGCCATGCTCGAACTCAAGCCTCGGTGGAGTCGGTCGTTCGTGGTGGCGGTCTGTGCCTCATCCCTGCTCGCGTGCGTGGCGCAGGTTCGCGGCACGCGCGTGCAGGCGCCGGTGCACGACGCGCCGGAGGGCACCCGCATCGCGCTGGTCAGCGTGGAGTCGCCGCCGTGGGTAGCGAAGTCCGCGCCGAAGGGTGAGGACCCCGCCGCGCGGATGAAGGCCGCAGCGCTGGCCGCGTTCGCGAAGGAGGGCCCGTACGAGCTGGTGGACGCCACCGCCTCGGGCTTCCGCATCCCGATGGGGCCGGACGCGAAGCCGATGATCATCTCCAGCGCCACGCCGATCACCGAGGTGGGCAAGCCCTACCAGTTCGACTCGGACGGGATCGCCGATGCGTACGGCGTGCACCCCATCACCTGGGCCACGCGGAAGGTGCCGCAGGGCTTCACCATCGACCCGCAGAGCGGGCAGGTCACGTGGACGCCGACGGAGAAGGGCGAGCACGAGGTGGAGATCTTCGCCGGCAACCGCCACGGCGAGACGCCCTACACGTTCAAGGTGATGGTGGTGGACGCGGGGAAGGTGAAGGAGACCGCGCTGTCGGAGCCTCGTGGGTGGGCGGCGCAGGATCAGGCCTTCGCGGCCACGCTTCCGGGCCCTGTGCCCCCGAGCATCGAGGCGCCGCTGCTGATGGCGATCCACGTGGTCTCGTGGACGGGCGCGCCGGACGCGGCGTCCATGCAGGAGCGCAGCGCGAGCACCGACGTCGTGTACACGATCTGGACGCGCGAGGGCCGCGAGCTGGAGACCCGCCGCGTGCGCGTGGACCAGAAGCCGGGCAGCAACTACCACAACAGCGTGCACTTCGTTCCCGACCGCGCCTGGACGCAGAAGTGGCACGAGACGTGGGACTCGCCGCTCGGGTACGCGCCGTTCGACGGCAAGGAGGTCATGGCGAAGGCCGCGGGCGCCAACGCGCTCTCGTTCGCGTACCCGTGGACGCCGCAGAACGTCTCGTTCAGCGCGCAGCTCGACGAGTCGAATCCGGCGCTGAAGCCGGGCATCGAGCTGTCGAACAAGAAGGACTACGAGGCCGCCTACAAGGCCTTCGAGGCCGCCGCGCAGGCAGACCCGAAGCTCGCCGGCGCCTTCTACAACATGGGCGTGATGCGCGAGATCCAGGGCCAGGACGAGGAGGCGCTCGAACTCTACCGCCAGGCCCACGGCCTCAACCCGAACGAGAAGCAGGGCATGTACCGCCGGCAGCTCGACAACGTGCAGAAGCGCATCGAGGAGCGGAAGGCCGCGCGCGCGGAGCAGTAGTTCGCCGGTCGGTCAGCTCCTCCGAGCTAGTAGTTGGCGCCCGAGGCGGGGACGGGCGTCTCCGCAGCGGCCTTCGTGTCCGCGCCTTCGGCCGGCTGCGCCGAGAGGGCGAGCAGGCCGGCGCGGACGAAGGCGAGCCAGATGAGGTCCGCCAGCAGCAGGTGGACGAGCTGCATCCACACCGGCGCGAGCAGCACCACGTTCACCAGCCCGGCGAGGATCTGAGCGACGTAGAGGCCGGTGACGACCTGGGCCCAGCGACGCTGGTCGATACTCGGACGGACGCCCGCGGCGAGCCACGCGGCGCCGACCACCAGCAGGCCGACCACGATGGCGATCAGCGGGTGGTAGAGCCGCAGCCGGAGGAGCAGCGGCGAGTCCTCGGCGAAGTGCTGCGCGCTGGCCTCGGCGAGGCTCTCGGGGCGGAAGATGGTGTCGCCCAGCGCGGCGATGCCTCCGCTCACGCCCAGCACGCACATCCCCACCACCGCGACCCAGAACGACACGCCGAGCAGCCCCTGCCGGCGGAAGCGTGGCGCCCTTGCACCAGACGCGAGCAGCGCGGTGCCGAGCAGCGCACCTAGAAGGAGGAAGGTGTTCACGAGGTGCGCACCCATCGCCCACGCGCGCGCCATGGAGGGGTTGTCCGCCACGAGCTGGAAGAGCACCAGCCCCGCGCCGATCACCGCCTCCATCACCATGAAGAAGAGCGACCACGCCGCCCACTTCCGCACCGGCGCGCCCTTCTGCGACCACCGGAACGCCGCCCAGAGCAGGAGCAGCGTCGCCAGCAGCGCGAGCCCGCTCGTCGTGCGGTGGGTGAACTCGATCGCGGTCTGGGTGGTGACGTCGCGCGGGACGACCACGCCGTTGCACAGGGGCCAGTGGTCTCCGCACCCCGCGCCCGAGCCGGTCGCGCGCACGTACGCGCCCCAGAGGATCACCGGCAGCGTGTAGAGGAGGGTGCCCCAGGCGATGCGGGGCAGGGCGCGGCTCTGCGTGGGGTCCATGTGTGCTCGGCGGGGCTCGGCGAAAAAGCGAAAGGCCGCGGGACCTTACCGTTGGTCCACGCGGCCTGCCGCTGCGTTCGAAAGCGCCCGCCTGCTGGGCGCTGCATGCTCGCTTATGCCTTCGCTTACGCGACCTCGAACAGCGCCGCCGCACCCATGCCGCCACCGATGCACATGGTGACCACGCCGTAGCGCCCGCCACGCCGCTTCAGCTCACGGAGCAGGGTCGCGGTCATGCGCGTGCCGGACACCCCGAGCGGGTGACCGAGCGAGATGGCGCCGCCGTTCGGGTTCACCTTCGCCGGGTCGAGCCCCAGCTCGCGGATGCAGTAGAGCGACTGCGCCGCGAAGGCCTCGTTGAGCTCGAAGATGTCGATGTCCTCCACCTTCAGCCCGTTCTTCTCCAGCAGCTTGCGGACCGCGGGCACAGGTCCGATGCCCATGATGTCCGGCGGCACGCCCGCCACCTGGAAGTCCACGAAGTACCCCAGCGGCTGGATGCCGAGCGCCTTCGCCTTCTCCTCGCTCATCACCACCGCCGCCGCCGCGCCGTCGGTCAGCGGGGACGCGTTGCCGGCCGTCACCGTGCCCTTCGGGTTGAACGCCGGCTTGAGCTTCTGCAGGCCCTCGTAGGTCGTCTCCGGGCGCAGGATGGTGTCGTGCTCGACGCGGACCTCGTGCTTCTTGCCCTGCTCGTCGAACACGGTCACGGAGATGGGGACGATCTCGTCCTTGAAGATCCCCTTCTCGCGCGCGTTCGCCGCCCGCTTCTGGCTCTCGGCCGCGAACTTGTCCTGGTCCTCGCGCGCCACGCCGAACCGCGCCGCCACGTTCTCCGCGGTCGCGCCCATCGACGTGTAGATCTCCGGGTGCTTCTCCATCGCGTCCGGGTTGGCCGAGACCTTGTTGCCGCCCATGGGGATGAGCGTCATCGACTCGGTGCCGCCGGCCACCGCCACCTCGTACTGGCCGGCGAGGATGCTCTGCGCCACCGTGGCGATCGACTGCACGCCCGACGAGCAGAAGCGGTTGATGGTCATCGCCGAGGTCTCGACCGGCAGCCCCGCCAGCACCGCGGCGATGCGCGCCACGTTCATGCCCTGCTCGGCCTCCGGCATGGCGCAGCCGAGCACGACGTCCTGGATCTCCTTCGGGTCCAGGCCCTTCACCTGGGCTACGGCCTCGCGGATGACGTGCGCGGCGAGCGTGTCCGGCCGCGTGTCCTTCAGCTCTCCCTTGTGCGCGCGGGTGAACGGCGTGCGGACCGCGCTGGCGATGGCGACTCGTCTGGACATGGTGTGTTCCTCAGTCAGAAAGGGAAAGGTAACGGCTAGTTCCGGAGGGGCTTGCCCTTCTCCAGCATGAACATCATCCGCGCCCGGGTCTTCTCCTCGCCGAGCAGGCTGAGGAACGCCTCGAGCTCGAGCTCCAGCAGCCGCTCCTCGCTCACCAGATTCGCCGACGACGTGTCGCCGCCCGTCAGCACCCGCGCGAGCTTGCGACCGATGAACCGGTCGTGCTCGCTGATCTGGTTATTGAGCTGCATGTCGTAGAGCATCATGTCGATCGTCGCCGCGCCGCTCGGGCCGGGCAGCCGGAAGTGGGTCTTCCGCGGAGGCCGGAAGCCCGCGTTCGCCATGCCCAGCGCGCGCGCCTTCGCGTCGCTGAGGAGGAAGTCGCGGTTCAGCGAGATCCCGTTGTCCGGCCCGAGGAACCCGGCCTCGCGCGCCTCCTCACCGCTCGTCGCCACCTTCGCGGTGCCGATGGAGAGGAAGACCTTCTTGAGGAAGGGCAGCGAGTCGAAGTCCTTGTCCGCCGCGTAGGGCCCGAACACGTTGCGCAGCAGCTGCAGGTTGCCGCCGCCGCCGGGGATGAGGCCCACGCCGACCTCGACGAGGCCCATGTACGTCTCCGCGGCCGCCTGCACCGCGTTGCCGCCCATGGTGACCTCCGCGCCGCCGCCCAGCGTCAGCCCGAACGGCGCCGTCACCACCGGCACCGGCGAGTAGCGCATCCGCTGGTTCGCCTGCTGGAAGTCGCGGACGAGCTTCTCCACCACGTCCATCTCGTCGCTGTTCACCGCCCACAGCAGCGCCATGAGGTTCGCGCCGACGGAGAAGTTCGACCCGTCGTTGCCGATGACCAGCGCGCGGTGGTTCTTCTCCGTCTCGTCCAACGCGGTGTTCATCATCTCGATGATCGCGTTGTCGATGCTGTTCATCTTCGAGTGGAACTCGAGCAGCGTGCAGCCGTCGCCCATGTCCCAGAGCGTGGCGCCGTCGTTGCCGGTGATCTTCTTGTTGCCGCGCTTGAGGTACTCCACGCGGGCAGTGCGCGCGTTCTCCGGCACCGGCTTCGCCGAGCGAGAGGCGATGTCCCAGTAGGTCTGCTGCGTGCCTTCCACCGCGTAGAAGGACTGCCGGCCCGCGGCGAGCATCTCCTCCACCCACTTCGCCGGCTGCAGACCGAGGGCCTTCATCCGCTCCACGCCGGCCTTCACCCCGTACGCGTCCCAGGCCTCGAAGGGCCCGAGGTCCCACGCGAAGCCCCAGCGCATGCCGCGGTCGATGTTCACGAGGTCGTCGGCGATCTCCGGGATGCGGCGCGACGCGTAGGCCATCACGTCCAGCGACACGCGCTCCGCGAACTTGCCCGCCTTGTCCTCGGCCTTCATCACCGAGACCACGCGCTCGCGCACGTCCTCGATGTCCTTTGCCGCGCCGAGCGAGTCGAAGCGCACCTTCTGCTGCGGCCGGTACTCCAGCGTGCCGAGGTCGAGCGAGAGGATCTCCTTCCCGCCCGCGCCCTTCTGCTTCTTGTAGAAGCCCTGGCCGCTCTTGTCGCCGAGCCAGCCGTTCTTCACCATCGTGCGGAGGAAGTCGGGGATCTGGAAGACGTCCCGCTCCTCGTCGTGGGTCAGCGTGTCGTAGCAGTTCGTCGCCACGTGGATGAACGTGTCGAGGCCCACGATGTCCGCGGTGCGGAACACGGCGCTCTTCGGACGTCCCATCGCCGGGCCGAAGATCTTGTCCACCTCTTCGACCGTGAGCTCCGCCTTCTGCATCTCGCGGATGGTCCGCATCATCCCGTACACGCCGATGCGGTTGGCGATGAAGTTCGTCGTGTCCTTCCCGTAGACGATGCCCTTGCCCAGGGTCTCCTCGCCGAAGGCGTGCAGCGTCTTCATCACCTCCGCAGAGGTCTCCGGGCCCGCCACCAGCTCGAGGAGCTTCATGTAGCGGACGGGGTTGAAGAAGTGCGTGACGAGGAAGTTCTTCCGGAACTCCGGCGAGCGGCCCTCGAGCATGCCCACGATGGAGAGGCCCGAGGTGTTCGACGAGACGATCGTCCCCGGCCGCACGTGCTTCTCCACGCGCGCGAAGGTGGACTGCTTGATCGCCATGTCCTCGCGCACGACCTCGACGACCCAGTCGCACTCGGCGAGGCGAGCCATGTCGTCGTCGAAGTTGCCGACCTCGATGAGGTCCAGCGCGGCGGTGCTGAAGATGGGCGAGGGCTTCTGCTTGCGGAGGTTCGCCAGCGCCGAGGCGGCGAACTTGTTCCGGAAGGCCTTCGAGTCCGTCTTCTCACCCTCGGCCGCTTTCGGTGGGACGATGTCGAGCAGGAGGGACGGGATGCCCGCGTTGGCGAGGTGTGCGGCGATGCCACTGCCCATCACCCCCGCGCCCAGTACGGCGACCTTCCGGATGCGCATGCTCATCGAATCTCTCTCCCTGACTTGGGGACTGTGTCTGAGGAACGGCCGAGCGTTCTTCCGCCAATCGATTCAGATGTCAATGCGAACGCCGCAGCGCGGCATGGGCCGTCTGGAACCGTCCGAAAGCGCGCGCGGAGGACGTCCGCTGCTGCTCAGGCGAATCGAGCGCTACAGGCAGCCGCCCAGATAGACGGGCACGGGACTGGTCACGCCCGCGCCCTTCACGCATGAGCCCGCCGCCGTCTGGTGGCCGCGCACGAAGATGACGCCGGTCCCGCCGCCACCGCCGCCGCCACCGTGCTCGCCGGTGCCGCCCGGGTTGGGGAGCGTGGTGCCCGAGCCGCCGTTGCCGCCCGCGCCGGTCTTCGCCGTCTGTCCCGCGCCGCCGGGCGTGGCGCTGCCCACGGTGAAGTAGCCGTCGGTTCCCGCGTCCGCGAGCCCGTTCTCCGAGCCGCCGCCACCACCGCCGCCATTCGCGGTCAGCGCCGCGTCGCCGACGAGCTCCACCGTGTCACCCTCGAGCACGAGCATCCCGCCGCTGCCGCCACCTCCGCCGCCCGCGCTGTTGCTCACGCCGCCGCCGCCGCCCGCGCCGCTGACGGTCACGTTCGCCGCCACGAGCAGGTGCCCCGCCGCGCTGAGCTGCAGTGCGCCGCCGCCGAGC
>JAFAFL010000037.1 GCA_023423535.1 Pseudomonadota bacterium | reverse complement strand
GGGGCGACGGCGGGGAGGGGCGCGGGAGGCGTGGGCCTCGTGGACTCGCGCTGGGGGACCGCCGGCGGAGGTGGCGAGGCTGCCTGCCCGGCAGACAGAGGGGTCCCGCACTCGCTGCAGCGCGCCGCGCCGGGCGGCAGGTAGAGATCGCAGACGGGGCAGACGGCTCCGAGCGTCTGCAGCAGGGCGGACATGTGCGGTCGATGTTACGGGCGGGCGGAAAGGCGGGTCAATCGGTGGAAGACTTCTGCGCGCGGGCGGCAACTTCCCGAAATGACGGCGGATTATCCTTTGCATGACGCAGTGCAGCGCCGTTGCTCGCCCCTCGGCGGCCGGTTAGCATCGCATCAGGGAGTCGGATGATTCGGCTGAACGACATTCTGCAACGGGTCGCCTCGTACCATCCTGATCCGGACCTCGACATCATCAAGAAGGCCTACGTCTATTCGGCGAAGGTCCACCAGGGGCAGCTGCGCAAGTCCGGCGAGCCGTACCTCGTGCATCCGCTGGAGGTGGCGGGGATCCTCGCGGAGCTGAAGCTCGACGAGGCGTCGATCGTGTCGGGGCTTCTGCACGACACCATCGAGGACACGCTCGCGACCGCGGATGAATTGACCGAGCTCTTCGGTCCCGAGGTCGCACAGCTGGTGGACGGCGTCACGAAGCTGTCCAAGTTCTCCGCGTCCGCCACGCTCAGTCAGGAAGAGAAGCAGGCCGAGAATTTCCGGAAGATGATCATCGCGATGGCGCAGGACATCCGCGTCATCCTCGTGAAGCTGGCGGACCGCGCGCACAACATGCGGACGCTGGACTTCATGAGCCCGGAGAAGCAGGCGCGCATTGCCCAGGAGACCCTGGACATCTACGCGCCGCTGGCGAACCGGCTGGGCATCTCGTGGATCAAGACGGAGCTCGAGGACAACTCGCTCCGCTACATCAAGCCTGCGGAGTTCCAGGAGGTCGCGGACAAGCTCGCGAAGCGGCAGAAGGAGCGCGAGAAGTACATCGAGGACGTGGTCGGCCTCATCGGGACGAAGCTGAAGGAGCGCGGGCTGGAGGCGAAGGTCTCCGGGCGCTTCAAGCACGTCTATTCGATCTGGAAGAAGATGAAGGCGCAGGGCATCGAGTTCGATCAGGTGCAGGACGTCATCGCGTTCCGCCTGCTCATGCCCACCATCCCCAACTGCTACGAGGCGCTGGGGCTCGTGCACCAGCTGTGGAAGCCGGTGCCGGGGCGGTTCAAGGACTTCATCGCCATCCCCAAGCCGAACATGTACCAGGCGCTGCACACGACGGTGATTGGGCCGCTCGGCGAGCGCATCGAGGTGCAGATCCGCACCGAGGAGATGCACCGGATCGCGGAGGAGGGCATCGCCGCGCACTGGGCCTACAAGGAGGGCGGGCGCAAGGAGGCCTTCAAGAAGGACGACGAGAAGTTCGCCTGGCTGCGCCAGCTGATGGAGTGGCAGCAGGACCTCAAGGACCCGAAGGAGTTCCTCGAGACGGTGAAGGTGGACCTCTTCACCGACGAGGTCTTCGTCTTCACGCCGAAGGGTGACGTGCGGTCGTTGCCGCGCGGGGCGACGCCGGTGGACCTGGCGTTCGCGATCCACTCGGACGTGGGCTCGCGGTGCGTGGGCGCGAAGGTGAACGGGAAGATCGTCCCGCTCCGCTACAAGATGAAGAACGGGGACACGGTGGAGATCCTCACCAGCCCCGCCGCGCACCCGTCGAAGGACTGGCTGACCTTCGTCAAGACCTCGAGGGCGCAGCAGAAGATCCGCGCGTGGATCAAGGCGCAGCAGCGCGAGAAGAGCACGCAGCTCGGGCGCGAGCTGGCCGACCGCGAGTTCCGCAAGTTCGGGCTGAACTTCAACCGGCTGCTCAAGGGCGGCGACCTCAAGCCGCACGCGAACGAGCTGGGCTACCGCACCGAAGAGGATCTGCTGGCGGCGATCGGCTACGGGAAGATCGCGCCGCACCAGCTCATCCAGCGGCTCGCGCCGGAGAAGATGGCGCAGGACGGCAAGAGCGCCACGCAGGAGACGCAGAACGCGGTCGCGGCTTCCGCTTCGTCGGTGATGAACGGGCTGTCGCGCATGACCGAGGCGGCGCGCAAGCTCGTCGGCCGGCAGAGCAAGACGGGCGTGCAGATCGGCGGCGTGGACGACGTGCTCGTGCGCTTCGGCCGGTGCTGCAACCCGGTGCCGGGCGATCCGATCGCCGGGTTCATCACCCGCGGGCGCGGCGTCACCGTGCACACCGTGGCGTGTGAGAAGGCGCTCGCCACCGACCCCGAGCGGCGGGTGGACGTGAACTGGGACGTGCGCGGGGACTTCAAGCGGCCCGTCACCCTGCGCGTGCTCACCGCGGACCGGCCGGGCCTTCTGGCGGACATCTCCAACACCTTCAGCAAGAAGGGCGTGAACATCTCGCAGGCGAACTGCCGGGCCACCGGGGACGACCGCGCGGTGAACACGTTCGAGGTCACCATCAGCGACCTCAAGCAGCTGACGGAGCTCATGCGCAGCATCGAGTCGCTGGGCGGCGTGTACTCGGTGGAGCGCATCTAGTTCGCGTGTGCTAGGGACGGCCCGTCTCGCCGCTCTGGGGGCGGCGCAATGGGAGGCCACATGACGCGCAAGGTGCTGCACTCGGACGACGCCCCGAAGGCGATCGGTCCCTACTCGCAGGCGGTCCAGGTCGAGGGCGGGCGGATGACGTTCCTCTCCGGCCAGATCCCGCTCGACCCGAAGACGATGGAGCTCGTCGGCGGCGACGACGTGGTCGCGCAGACCGAGCAGGTGATGAAGAACCTCCAGGCCGTGCTCGCGGCCGGCGGGCTCACCTTCGCCAACGTGGTGCGGTGCGGGATCTTCCTCCAGGACATGGCGGACTTCGCACGCGTGAACGAGGTCTACGCGCGCTACTTCAAGGACGCGCCGCCGGCCCGCGCCACCGTGCAGGCCGCTGGCCTCCCGCGCGGCGTGAAGGTCGAGATCGACGCGATCGCGGTAGGCTAGACCTGCTGCTGCGCCGGCGGCCGGCCCGCGCTGAGGGTGTGCACCATGCGTCCGCTCGTCCTCTTCCTCCTGTGTGCGCTCCTGCCCGCGGTCAGCCGCGCGCAGGGGAGCGCAGAGGACTTCTCCGCGCCGCCGCTGGTGGAGGTGGAGGAGCCCGGGACTGCGCAGGGGGCCCATGGGCCCCAGCGCGGGAAGGACGGCACCGGGACGTATTCGCCGGGAACGAAGGGCGCGCAGCGGTCGCTCTTCGCCGCGCCGGAGGAGCCGCCTCCGCCCGAGGTCGGGCTGATGGTCACCGAGAGCCTCTTCGGCATGCTCACCGCCGCGGGCACCGGGCTGCTCGGGTACTACCTGCTGGTCCGGCCGCTCGGGCAGTCCGGCGCGGTGGATCCGGCGGTGGCGAACCTCGTGTTCGTGCTGACCTTCGCCAGCGTGCCCATGGCGGTGGCGCAGACGCAGCTCAACCTCGCCAACGGGAGCCGGTACTACGTCAGCGACAGCTGGCCCGCGTACCTCTCGTCGCTCGGGGCGCAGGCCGCGGTGGTGGGCGCGTTCTACGCCCTGGGCGGCGTCAACGGAGAGTACGGCGAGCGGGTGCTCCTGCTGGGCACCGTGGTCGGCGTGCCGCTCGTCACCATGGCGGTGATCAACGCGACGAAGCAGCCGAAGCGGGGCTCGTTGAGGGTCGGCTCGATCATCGGGTACGCGCCTGCGGACGGCTTCGTCTTCTCTGCGCCTGCGCTGGCGCCCGCGCCGGTGCAGACGGCCGGTGGCTTCGCGCTCGGCGTGCAGGTGCCGCTGGCGGCGGGGCGCTTCTGAAGCGCGTGGCAGGCGCTCCTTCCGGGCGATTTCTCCGCGGACGCGGGCTCCGGGAGGCGTGTATCGCAATTGCGATACGCGGGTGCGTGCGCGGTGATTCGGCGGGGGCGCGAGGGGAGGGCGGCCAGCGTGCGTGAACTCCTCCTCGTCTGTGCCGGCGGCGCCGTGGGATCGGGGCTCCGCTTCCTCGTCTCCTCCGCGTTGCTCCGCGCGACCGGCCCCGCGTTTCCGTGGGGCACGCTCGTCGTCAATGGGCTCGGCTCGTTCGCGATCGGCGCGGTGATGCAGGGCGCGCTGCAGGGGCAGGTCGGTCCGGGTCTGCGCGTGCTGCTCGCAGCCGGAGTGCTCGGCGGCTTCACCACCTTCTCGTCGTTCTCGTGGGAGACGCTGCGGCTCTTGCAGGCCGGCCAGTCGGGACTGGCGCTGGCCAACGTGGGCGGGAACCTCGTCCTGTCGCTGGTCGCGGTCGCGCTGGGGATGATGCTCGTGCGCGCGGTCGGCTAGAGCGCGGCGGCGCGTTCAGCGGCCCCGGTTGAAGAGCGCGAGCTCGGTGGGGGAGGTCGCCAGTCGCGGCGGCCGGCGCGCGGCGCGAGCGAGTTCCATGTCGGCGCTGGCCGGGGGCGTGACCGCGGGCACGTGGTGCAGCCCGCGCGAGGCGGAGACGCCCATCACCGCCCACCTCGCGAGCATGAGCAGCGGAAATCCCACCAGGCGTTGCGGGCTGGCGGGGCCCCACGCGGTCAACGAGACCAGATGGAAGGCCACCAGCGCGAAGCCGGTGAGCGCGTGCGCACCCGCGGCGTAGAGCACGGCGCGGGTGAACGAGCCCGCGTAGTTCCCGTCCCTTGCCAGAAGGCGCGCTGTCGTCGCCGCCAGCAGGGGCGAGCCCGCGAGCGCCAGCGGCGCGAGGACGACCAGTCCGCCCACGCCGAGCAGCGAGCGGGTGCCGGTGTTCTGCGCCTCGAGCATGCCGAACCAGGTTCCGGCGCCGAGGACGAGCAGATCGGCGGCGGCCACCGCCGCGGCCGCGCCGGCGACCTCGGC
>JAFAFL010000029.1 GCA_023423535.1 Pseudomonadota bacterium | reverse complement strand
CAACAACCCGCGGCCGTCCTCGTAGACCACCTCGCTCTGGATCTGAGAATCCCGGGATCCCGGTAACCGATGAGTGAGGGCCGTGAAACCGTAGACCACGAGGAAATGCAGTGCGGTGACCACCAGCGCGAGCACCCACAGACCAGCCGCTGCCGCCATGCCGATCGCCGCCGTCTCCCACACCGAGGCGGCCGTGGTGAGGCCGCTGACCCGTCCTCGTCGGGTGAGGATCAGACCCGCGCCGAGGAATCCGAGGCCGGAGACGATCTGCGCCGCGACTCGCGACGGGTCGAGCACGACCTGGTCACCGAGGACGTTCATGAAGCCGTACTTGCTGACCAGGAGGAACAGCGCCGACGCCGTGCCGACGATCGCCTGCGTCCGCAGCCCGGCGCTCTTTCCCCGGAGCTGGCGCTCCAGGCCGATCAGGCTGCTCAGCACGAAGGCCAGCACCAGCTCGCCCACCTGCAGCCAGCCCTGACCGTCGGATATCGAGACCGAAGACATCATGACCACTACGATCTTATGCCCGGCACACAGCTTCTCACCTTCTACGCGAGGTGGACGCTGGTGAACTCACACCGAATACCCAACGTCGCCTGGCCCAGCCGCACACGCCTGAACCGCGACATCGCCATCCGTCGCGCGGCGCGACCAGCCCCGCGGTTGTCGTCATCGACACCGACCGCTGGGACCAGCTCAACGGACTCCTCCACGACGAGCGCATCGCCCTTCACGCCCGCATCGGCGGCCCGTTCACCCTCGCGGGCCGAGTCCGACTCCGGTTCCACGGTTGAGAAAGGCCCGCGACCATGACCGCCGAGCTCCCGACCCGGTCAAGGCATCGATTCGACTGGGAGTACCGGCCCCCATCGTCTGAAGCGGCGTCCGTCAGGAGGCGAAGTCGGGCGCGGCTCCGGTCAGCTGGAAGGCGATCGCCAGCAGAGCGATGACCGGCAGCGGCAGGATCCACGGCCAGGCGGCTCGTGGACGTCGCGAACGGCCAGACCGCCAGGTGGTCATCGCCAACACCACCACCAGGACACTGCAGCATAAAAGCACCGTCTGAGTTCCCGGAGTGGTCCGCCAGATCACCGAGAGCACCTGGGGATCGTAGGTATCGAACCGTTCGGCGAATCGCGGTACTGGAGGGCTCACCCGAGGACGTTGGATGCGCCTGGCTCTTGTGCGCTCGAACGGTGCCCGCGATCAAGCGGAGCAAGGTTCGAACATCCGACGTGATGTGGAGCTGAGGGGACTCGAACCCCTAACCCCCTGCTTGCAAAGCAGGTGCGCTACCAATTGCGCCACAGCCCCCGGGCGGGGCTCAGACCGAATCGCTGGCCTGAGCCCAGGCGTCCTGGCCGCCGGAACGGCGCCGCCAGAACAGAAAAGCACCCGCGGCCACGGCGATGAGAACGACGATCTTCTTCATGGTGAACCTCCAGGGTGCGGTGGGCCTAGCTGGACTTGAACCAGCGACCTCTTCCTTATCAGGGAAGCGCTCTAACCAAGCTGAGCTATAGGCCCGCAACAGCGTTGAACTCTACCCTACGTCCGCGAGGTGCGGACCGTCGGGGTGGCCTCAGCGCTGATCCTCCAGGAAGGTCACCTTCAGACCACCCAGAATCGACGCCGACAGGTTGTACAGATGGGCGGCGATCGTGGCCAGCGCGGTCATGAACACGACATTGAGCGCAGAGAGCACGAGCGTGAGACCCACGAGACGGCCGAAGCCGAAATAGTCGGAGACATCGAAGGATCCGGCGTCGTCGCTGAGGATATTGGTGACGCTGTCGTTCAGCGCACCCCAGACGCCGGTGATCTGCAGAACGACCCAGAACACCGCCATGGCCACCACGGCCACGATCATCAGCGCCACCGAGATCACGAACGCCAGACGCGTCACGGACCACGGTTCGATATAGCGCAGCCGCAGCAGTGCGCGCCCCGGCTCGGTGGCGTCCTGTTCGACCTCGACCTTGGTGGTCGCCGCGTCCGCCTTGCCGCGGGCCGGCACCTGCTGTTCCGCGGGCGGGGTCGCCGGACCCTTGCCCCTCAGCTTGCCTTTGAACTTCTCGGTCTTGTCCTTGACGGTACTGGTGCCCGTACCGGTGTCCTTGGTCGTGTCCGACTCCGGTGCCGGCTTGTCATCCTTGACCGCCGGGATGACCGAGGTGGCATCCGGGCTGGACGCCGTGGTCCGGGTGTACTCATCCTTGCTCAGACCGCTCAGCGGCTTGCGCGGACCCCCGGTGGCCGCTCCGCCCGAGGGACGGCTCAGCGGCTGGCGCGCCGACACGCTCGGCTTCTCGCCCCCGCCCGGCTTCTTACTGGAGTCGGGCTTGCCGGTATCCGGATTCTTGCCCTTCTCCGGGTTCTTGCCCTGTTCGGGCTTGGCGCCAGCTGCCTGCTTCTTCGCCGCGGGGGCCTCGGAGGCGCTCGACGACGATGGCGACGTCTTGGGCGTCGACGCAGAAGACTTCTGAGACGCAGTGCCGCCATCGGCCGACCCCGGCTTGGCACCGGAGGGCGCGGCCGCCCCACCGGACTTCGGGGCAGAGGTCTCGGCGGATTCCGGCGTGTTCTTCGCGTCGTTACCGGGCTTCTTCGGCCCGTCCTGGTCCGCCTCGACCCGCGGCATCTCCTGGGTCGGCGAGTCGCGCTTGCCTTGGCTGTCTCCCGGCGACTTCTCAGTCACTGCTCTGCCCCTCGTCGCTCGTCGTGCCTGATTCGTCCGTCGCCGCGTCGTCCTCGGTCGGGATC
>JAFAFL010000004.1 GCA_023423535.1 Pseudomonadota bacterium | reverse complement strand
GTGTGCTGGCGCTGTCCACCTATGCCCCGACGTTCAGCGACGACCTTAAGCTCTCGCCCCTGCAGGCAGGCCTGCCGGTACTTTGCCTGCACGGCAGCCGCGACGACGTGGTGCCGCCCGCCATGGGCCGTGCAGCCCATGACTGCCTGCAGCAGAATCAGGTTCAGGCGCAATGGAAGGAATACCCGATGGCCCATGAAGTTCAACCCGCCGAGATTCAGGACATCGGCGACTGGCTGGCAAGCCGCTTGGGCTGAACATTGCAATCGACGCAGACCGTTTAACGGTCTGTTGCGGCACCGTTACGAAGCACTTCGACACCCTGACCGAGCGTTTCGGACAGAGCTCCGAGCAAGCCGAACAACAAAACGAAAGCGCGCTTGAGTGCTGACTTTCGGCAACCTGCCATCGCCAAAAACCGTACCGGCGCACGAACCGCTGCGCGCGGCAGTTGCAAGTCTTCGCCCTGTCTGTTTCTTGCATTACACTGGCGGGCGAATTTTGACAACCAGACGAGAAGACCGTGCTCAAAGCACTCAAGAAAATCTTTGGTAAAAGCCCGGCCGAACTAGCCGCCGCGCAACCTGCCAGCGACACGCTGGAAGATGCCCCGCCTCAGCAAAGCGCCCCGCGCGAAACGCAAACGGACCAGCGCAGCGAAACGCCGGCAGCCAGCAAGCCGCGCCGCGCTCGCACACGCAAACCTGCCCCGCCACCCGCTCCGGCCTGGAAGCTGGAAGATTTTGTGGTCGAGCCTGCCGAAGGCAAGACTCGCTTCCATGACTTCAAGCTCGCACCCGAGCTGATGCACGCCATTCATGATCTGGGTTTTCCGTATTGCACGCCGATCCAGGGGCAGGTGCTGGGCTTCACTCTCAAGGGCCGTGATGCCATCGGCCGTGCCCAGACCGGCACCGGCAAGACCGCAGCCTTCCTGATTTCCACCATTACCCAGCTGCTAGAAACGCCGCCGCCCAAGGATCGCTACATGGGCGAGCCGCGCGCGCTGATCATCGCGCCAACCCGCGAACTGGTGGTGCAGATCGCGAACGATGCGCTGGACCTGACCAGGTACACCGGTCTGAACGTGATGAGCTTCGTCGGCGGCATGGACTTCGACAAGCAGCTCAAGTCTCTTGAGGCCCGCTATTGCGACATTCTGGTGGCGACACCAGGCCGCCTGCTGGACTTCAACCAGCGCGGCGAGGTGCATCTGGATATGGTCGAAGTGCTGGTGCTCGACGAGGCCGACCGCATGCTCGACATGGGTTTTATCCCCCAGGTCCGGCAGATCATCCGTCAGACTCCGCCCAAGAGCGAACGCCAGACACTGCTGTTCTCCGCAACTTTTACCGACGACGTGATGAACCTGGCCAAGCAGTGGACCACCGACCCGGCCATCGTCGAGATCCAACCGGAGAACGTCGCCAGCGATACCGTCGAACAGCACGTCTATGCGGTGGCCAGCAGCGACAAGTACAAGCTGCTGTACAACCTGATCACCCAGAACGACTGGAGCCGGGTAATGGTCTTCGCCAACCGCAAGGACGAGGTGCGGCGTATCGAAGAGCGCCTGACCCGCGACGGCATCAGTGCCGTGCAAATGTCCGGTGATGTGCCGCAGCACAAGCGCATCCGCGCGCTGGAAGGCTTCCGCGAAGGCAAGATCCGCGTGATGGTGGCCACCGATGTCGCCGGTCGCGGCATTCACGTGGACGGCATCAGCCACGTGATCAACTTCACCCTGCCGGAAGTGCCGGACGACTACGTCCACCGCATCGGCCGTACCGGCCGCGCCGGCACCAGCGGCACCTCCATCAGCTTTGCCGGTGAGGACGATGCCTTCGCCCTGCCCCCCATCGAAGCACTGTTGGGGCGCAAGATCAGCTGCGAAACGCCGCCGGCCGAGCTGCTGGCACCGGTGCCACACCGCTCGCGCTGACAGCACTGGAACAGGAAGGTCGAAGGGCCGTTTCGCCTTCCTGGTTCACCTCTCGCTGATCCTGGTCACTGCACCGGTCAGCAGCCTACCCTATAGTCCAGTGCATCGCTGGAAAACGGAGTGGTCCCATGCAGCATATTGATTGGCTGATCGTCCTGATCGGAACGGGCTTTGCTCTGTTGGGAATCGGCTTCAGCTATCGAGACAAGAACTGGGGCGTCGCCCTGATCGCCCTCGGCGTGTTGACGATGTTCTCGACCATCACCTTCAAGCTATACATCGCGTTCAATCACTGACCAGAGCGCCTCAATCGCTCCAGCGGCTAGCGGCGTTCTGATCGCTTTCGCGACCCTCGACCCAGCGCGGCCCCTGCTCTGTAGTTTCCTTCTTCCAGAACGGCGCGCGCGTTTTCAGGTAGTCCATGACGAAGCGACAGGCGTCGAAAGCTGCCTCGCGGTGCGCACTGGCTGCGCCGACGAAGACAATGGGCTCACCTGGCTCCAGTGCCCCGACCCGGTGCAGCACGTCCAGGCGCAGTAGCGGCCAACGCTGCTCTGCTTCTGCGACGATCTTCTCCAGGGCTCTCTCGGTCATGCCTGGCGCATGCTCGAGAAACATTCCGGCAACCTCCAGGCCGTCATTGAAATCCCGTACGTAGCCGACGAATCCGGCCACCGCGCCGATGCCCAGGTTGGCCGCATGCAAGGCATTAAGCTCCGCACCGGGGTCGAAGGCTTCATGCTGAACACGAACGCCCATGCTCAACCTCCAGTCACGGTGGGGAAGAAAGCCACTTCATCGCCGTCCTGCACGGGCTCATCGAGGCTGCACAGTTCCTGATTGCGCGCGCACATCAGGTTCTGCTCACCGAGCACCGCCCAGGCTTCACCTCGCGCCAAAAGGTGGCGGCGCACGTCATCGACACAGGTAAAGGACGCATCCCACGGCAACTGCTCGCCGTCACTGTCGAGGGCTTCTCTGTAACGCGCGTAAAACTGAATCGAAATCATGCCTGCACCTGCCAATCGCCACTCTTGCCGCCGCGCTTTTCCAGCAGCCGCACACCTTCAATGATCATGCCCTTGTCCACCGCCTTGCACATGTCATAGATG
>JAFAFL010000164.1 GCA_023423535.1 Pseudomonadota bacterium | reverse complement strand
CAACAACGGCTCCAGGCGGGCCATCAGCATTTCGGCACGCTGCAAAAAAGCCTTCAGTTCAGCATCCATTCAATACTCCAAAAAATTCGACTACAGACGGGCACGGATAAACCCCGAGCGAGGCGCCTCGAACGCGAGACAATTAACGGAACGGACGCGACTAGATCAGGGCTTCGATAGATTCCACCAGCGCTTCGGGCGTCGTGCGCGAAGCAAAGCGCTCGACATGACGCCCTTCATCGGCGATCAGAAACTTGGTGAAGTTCCACTTGATCGCCTTGCTGCCCAGCAGCCCAGGCGCGCGCTTCTTCAGTTGCACGAACAGTGGATGGGCATCACTGCCGTTGACCTGAACCTTGGCGAATAATGGAAAGCTAACGCCATAGTTGCGCTCGCAAAAAGCAGCAATCTGCTCTTCGTCACCAGGTTCTTGCCTGCCAAACTGGTCGCAGGGGAAGCCCAGCACCACCAACCCGCGTTCGCCATAGCGCTGCCAGAGCGCCTCCAGCCCCTTGTATTGTGGGGTAAAGCCGCACTGGCTTGCCGTATTGACCACCAACAGCACCTTGGCATCGTAGTCGGCAAGGGTCTTCTGCTCGCCATCAATGGTCAGGCAGGCAATATCAAACAGCGGATCGCGCATCGGTGATGCTCCGTCGATTCGTGCAGGCCGCTCAGAGATCGTGCGGCTTGTGATGTAGGGACGCCGAATTGATACAGTAGCGCAAGCCCGTCGGTGCCGGGCCATCGGGAAAGACATGTCCCAGATGCGCATCACAGCGAGAGCACTTGACTTCGATACGGTGCATGCCGTGACTGAAATCGTCGACGTTGGTAATGGCGCTTTCACTCACTGGCTGAAAATAGCTCGGCCAGCCACAGCCGGCATCGAACTTGGTAACAGAGTCGAACAATGGCGCATCACAGCAGACGCAGTGGTAAAGACCCGGTGTTGATGTGTCGTTGTATTTGCCAGTAAACGGACGCTCGGTGGCACCCAGTCGGCATACTTGAAACTGCTCCTCCGTAAGCTCTGCACGCCAGGTTTCCAGGGGTTTTTCAAGCTTTTCCATGGGTACACCTCATGAATTCAAAAAAGGCCGATCTGTACCTTTTCCCGTGATCAGGCCACACGTATCATGCAACGCTCTCAAACGCCTAGTCTGGCAGTGGAATTTCAGGCTGCCAAGGCGCCAGGTTGACGTCAACGTTGCCAGCCTCCTGGCATGGCACGTCCTTACTTTGGGACACTCAGGATCATGCAGGTCAGCAAATCGAACAAGCTCGCCAATGTCTGCTATGACATTCGCGGGCCAGTGCTCAAGCACGCCAAACGTCTGGAGGAGGAAGGCCACCGCATCCTCAAGCTGAATATCGGCAACCCGGCGCCGTTCGGTTTCGAGGCACCGGAAGAAATCCTCCAGGACGTGATCCGCAACCTGCCAACAGCCCAGGGCTACAGCGACTCGAAAGGCCTGTTCAGCGCACGCAAGGCCATCATGCAGTACTACCAGCAGAAGCAGGTAGAAGGCGTGACCTTCGAGGACATCTATCTCGGTAACGGCGTATCCGAGCTGATCGTCATGTCCATGCAGGCGTTGCTCAACAATGGCGACGAAGTACTGATTCCGGCCCCCGACTACCCCCTGTGGACCGCAGCGGTGAGCCTGGCCGGCGGCAAGCCGGTGCACTACCTGTGTGACGAGCAGGCCAACTGGTGGCCGGACCTGGATGACATCAAGGCCAAGATCACGCCAAACACCAAGGCTCTGGTGCTGATCAATCCAAACAACCCCACCGGTGCCGTCTACTCCAAGGAAGTACTGGAAGGCATGGTCGAGCTCGCTCGCCAGCACAATCTGGTGCTGTTCTCCGACGAGATCTACGACAAGATCCTCTACGACGATGCCGTGCACATCTGCACCGCCTCCCTGGCGCCGGATGTGCTCTGCCTTACCTTCAACGGGCTCTCCAAGTCCTACCGGGTCGCTGGTTTCCGCTCCGGCTGGGTGGTCATCACCGGGCCCAAGCAAAGAGCCAAGAGCTATATCGAAGGGCTGGATATCCTGGCCAACATGCGACTGTGCGCCAACGTGCCGGCTCAGCATGCAATCCAGACCGCACTCGGCGGCTACCAGAGCATCAACGATCTGGTACTGCCACCGGGACGCCTGCTGGAACAGCGCAACCGTACCTGGGAGCTGCTCAACGACATTCCCGGGGTCAGCTGCGTGAAGCCCATGGGTGCACTCTATGCCTTCCCACGCATCGACCCGAAGGTCTGCCCGATCCACAACGACGAGAAGTTCGTCCTCGACCTGCTGCTGTCGGAAAAGCTTCTGATCGTTCAGGGGACCGCTTTCAATTGGCCCTGGCCCGACCACTTCCGCGTCGTCACCCTTCCTCGGGTGGATGATCTGGAACAGGCCATCGGACGCATCGGAAACTTCCTGCGCACTTATAGCCAATAACGGCAGCAGTCTTCCGCAGATCGCAGAGCCAGGCGACATAGCTTGAAATAGTCGCCTGGTTGAATAGCTCCGATCGGCACCTTATATAGCCTTACGTTATTGATGTTTCCCTTGGAGTTCGCCGCAACATGATGCGCATTTTGTTGTTCCTGGCCACCAACCTTGCCGTACTGGTCGTTGCCGGCATCACCCTGAAGCTGCTTGGGGTGGACCGCTTCACCGGACAGAATCACGGCAGCCTGCTGGTCTTCTGCGCAGTGTTTGGCTTCGCTGGCGCACTGGTATCGCTATTCATCTCCAAATGGATGGCGAAGATGAGCACTCGCACCGAGATTATCAGCCAGCCACGCACCCGCCATGAGCAATGGCTGCTGCAAACCGTGGAACAGCTGTCCCGTGATGCCGGCATCAAGATGCCGGAAGTAGGCATCTTCCCCGCTCACGAAGCCAACGCCTTTGCCACCGGCTGGAACAAGAACGATGCCCTGGTCGCCGTCAGCCAAGGTCTGCTCGAGCGTTTCTCACCGGATGAAGTAAGAGCCGTACTGGCCCATGAAATCGGCCACGTGGCCAACGGCGATATGGTCACTCTGGCGCTGATTCAGGGCGTGGTGAACACCTTTGTCATGTTCTTCGCACGTATCTTCGGCAACTTCGTCGACAAGGCGATTCTGAAGAACGAAGACGGTCATGGAATCGGTTATTTCGTTGCCACGATTTTCGCCGAACTGGTACTGGGCATTCTCGCCAGCATCGTGGTCATGTGGTT
>JAFAFL010000162.1 GCA_023423535.1 Pseudomonadota bacterium | reverse complement strand
GCGCCGGCGTGAACACGGGGACCGGCGTGGGCTCGGGGACGGACACCGGCGTGGGCACCGGGACGGGGGTGGGGAACACCGGTGATCCGAACGAGCGCGCGACCGACAGCGGCGTGCGCTCCGAGGTCGGGCCCGGGACCGGCACCGTGTTCGGCACCGATCAGGGCTCGAGCGCCGCGGGCACGCAGCCAGCCCCGACCGCGCCGCCCACCGAGGTCCCGCCCTTCTTCGGCGGCGGGGCGGGTGGTGCGGTGGGCACGGGCACGGGCGATACCGCCGACTCGCCCGGCGGGGTGAATCACCAGGCCCAGCCCGGCGGCATCAACTGGGAGGGCGGTGGCACCGGCGTGGGCGGCTCGGGGACGGCCGGCGGATCTTCGGATCAGGCGGACGACGATCAGGCGGATGCCTGGGAGCGCAGCGACGGCGTGGGCACCACCGGCGGCTCGTTCGACGACCGCGACGGGGTCGGCCGTACCCGCTGACGCCCCGCGCTGACAGGCGCTCCTCTCCCCACCGCGCACCACCCGACACTGCGCCCCGGAGCGCGGCGGGTGGGGTGGTTGGCGCGGTCAACCCCCATCCCTACCTTGGCGCAGGACTGGCCGGCAGAGCGGGCGCCCAGGCGGCGCACGAAGGGCCAGGGGGTTGAGGGCGACGGTGGGAGGAGTCATGAGGGGGGCAGCTCTTTTTGCGGCGGCGGCCGTTGTTGCCGTGCTCGCCGTGGGTTGTGCAGACCGTGAGCGTCCGGCGGTGGCCGACGCGCGGTTGATGTTCGTGGGCGACACCGACTTCCAGCGGGTCCCGGTCTACGCGAGCCGGACGCTGAAGGCGTCGCTGCAGAACGTGGGGCGCTCGGACCTCAACATCCTCGACATCTGGATCGAGGACGAGGACGGCGCGTACCTCGCGAGCTTCGCGCACGAAGGCCCGCACAGCGTGATGCCGGGCGGCTCGTGCGACGTGGCGATCAAGTTCCGTCCCCGCCGCGGCGGCGATTTGCCGGCCTTCTTCGTCGTCCGCTCGGACTCGAAGGAGGAGCCGGTGTTCCGCGTGCCGCTGAAGGGCGTGGGCGTGGACGCGGGCGCGCGCGTGGTGGAGCAGCGGCTCGACTTCGGCCGGATCGAGATCGGCTCGGAGAAGGTCCGCACGCTCTCGCTGGAGAACACCAGCGACCTGCGCCTGACCTTCCGTCCGCAGGCCATCGGTGCGCACGCGGGCGAGTTCCACGCCGACGCGCTGGTGCTCGAGCCGGGCACCACCGGGCAGCTGCCGGTCGCGTTCCGGCCCACCTCCGCCGGCCGCAAGGAGGCGGCGCTGGCGGTGAGCCTCTGCGAGGGCTGCGTCGATCAGATGGTCATCCTCCTCGCCGAGGGCCTCGACAAGGCGCTCGTCGCCGAGCCGTCCGAGCTCGACTTCGGCCAGGTGCCGATGGACGCGAACCAGAGCCTGGTGACGACCGTCCGCAACCTCTCCACCGAGCCGCAGGAGCTGCGCGCGCTCGCGCTCTCCGACACCACCGACCCGGGCTTCACCCACGAGGACGGCGCCGCCGGCGTCACGCTGCAGGGCGGCGAGACCCGCGCCTTCACCTTCCGCTACAGCCCGAGCCACATGGGCGGCGCCGAGGGCGCGGCGGTCTTCACCACCAACAGCGCGCGCAACCCCGAGCTCCGGGTGCCGATGTTCGGCTTCGGTGGCGCGGCGGAGGTCTGCGTGTTCCCGGGCGAGCACCGCTTCACCCCGAAGCCGGTCGGCTCGCGGCAGTCGGTGCAGATCACCGTGAAGAACTGCGGCTCGTCGAACAGCGCGCCGCTGACCATCACCGAGATCGTCGCCGGCGCGTCCACCAGCGGCGTGGGCGGCGAGGACCAGTTCAGCGTCAGCGACGTCACCCTGCCGCGGGAGCTGCGCGCGGGCGAGGAGCTGACCTTCCGCGTCTGGTTCGAGCCCACCCGCGAGGGCGAGCACGCCACCGGCGTGGGCATCCGCACCTCCGGCTTCAGGGGGAGCCTCGCGCGGGTGGAGGTCTCCGGCCGGGCCACCGCGCACGCGCCCTGCGATCTGCGCGTGACGCCGGAGCGCCTGGACTTCGGCACCGTGCGCCCGGGCGAGGAGGGGATCCTCGCGATCAAGATCCACAACGTGGGCGGCGACGTGTGCCCGGTGAAGAACATCGAGCTCAACGACAACGCGGGAGGCCGCTTCACGCTGCCGGGCGGGCGCATCAACGGCGTGATCGTCCACGCGGGCTACTACTTCAGCTTCATGGTCGGGTACCGCGCGCCGACGACCGGCGGGACCTTTACCGGCAGCGTGCGCATCACCCAGCAGAACCCGGCGCAGCCGACGATCCTCGTGCCGCTGATGGCGCACACCGACGAGTCGTGTCTCGTGGCCACGCCGACCTACGTGGACTTCGGCGTCAGCCGGCCGGACTGCCCGTCGCCTCGGATGACCACCACGCTGATGAACCAGTGCAGCGCGCCGGCGCAGCTCAACGGCGTGACCATCGGCACCGGCACCACCGAGGGCCAGTTCCGCATCGCCTCGCAGCCGGGCTCCTATCCGCGCACCGTCGCGCCGGGCGGAACGGTCACGCTCGAGTTCGAGCACACGCCGACGGAGACGGGCATGAACGTCTCGCCGCTCTACGTGGCGGTGGACGGCCTGGCGCAGCCGCTGCTCGTCTCGCTCATCGGTGAGCTGACCGCGAGCGGCGAGCGCACCGACAGCTTCGTGCAGCAGGACGGCAACAAGGTCGACGTCCTCTTCGTGGTGGACAACACCGCCTCCATGGTCGAGGAGCACCCGAAGCTCGTCTCCGCCATCCCGGCCTTCGTCAGCGCGGCGCAGGGGGCGGGCGTGGACCTCCACGTGGCGGTCACCACCACCGGCATCGACGCGGCGGGCGCGTGCCCGGGCGGGGCGATGGGCGGCGAGGCGGGACGCTTCTTCCCCGCGGACAACTCGGCGCCGCGGATCCTCACGCTCTCCACGGCGAACCTCGTCGCCCAGCTGCAGGCGAACGTGCAGGTGGGGCAGTGCGCGAACGTCGAGCAGGGCTTCGAGGCGCTGCGCCGCGCGCTCTCCACCCCGCTGGTGAACAGCGTGGACGACCCGCGCACGTCGCTTCCCAACGACGGCAACGCCGGCTTCCTCCGCGCCGAGGCCGCGCTGGCGGTGGTGTTCGTGGGCGACGAGGACGACCACTCGCCGGACGGCGTGGACAGCTACGTGGACTGGCTGCGCACGCTGAAGGGCCGGGGTCAGCCGCAGCGCTCGACGATCTACGCCATCGCGCCCACCGCCTCGAGCTGCGCGAGCGCCGGCGGCACCGGTACCCGCTATGCGGACGCGGCGCGGCAGACCGGCGGTGACGTGCTCTCCATCTGCGCGCCGGACTACTCGCCGCTGCTCTCGCAGGTCGCGAACAAGGCCTTCTCGCCGCAGGACGCCTTCCCGCTCTCCGGCACCCCGGAGCCCGGCTCGGTGACCGTCACGGTGAACGGCGCGCCGCTGTCTTCCGGCTGGAGCTACGACGGCGCGTCGAACCAGATCCGCTTCTCGCCGAGGCCCGCGGCCGGCGCTGCGATCGACGTGAGCTACCGCGGCGCGTGCAACTAGACGCGGCGAAACGGAGCCTCGACAGAGCACTGTAGCGCACGGGGCCGACACGCCTCCGGGGCCGGAAAATCGGCCTTCGGCGGTGCTGTCGGCCCCTCGTGCTACAGCGTTGGAGCAGCCTGTGCCAGAGGCGGGAAAGTTGGAGGCCCGCCGGAGCTGGGGCACAACTGCGGCGAGGAGGCAGGGACCATGGGCGGCACCCGAAAGGACGAAGGAGCGCAGTTCGAGCTGCCGCTCTTCGGCGGTGAGGCGGAGGTCTCGGCGGGCGCGCGCACCGTGCCGCAGGTGCCGCCGTCGCCGCGGCGAGCGCAGGTCGCACCCGTCACGCCAGCAGCAGAGCCGACGCCGGTCTCGAAGGTCGCCGAGGCGCTGCAGGGCGCTGCCTCCGCGGCGCGTCCCGAGCCCGTGCAGAAGACGCAGTCCCCGCCAGTCGCCGGGCCCCGCCTGCGCGTCATCCAGGGCGAGGGCAAGCGCGAGCGCGAGAAGCTCGGGTCGAGGGACGCGGTGGTCCGGGTGCTGCTGGAGGCGGGCGCCGACCTGCTCCTCCGCCGGATCAGCCCCGAGCGGGCAGGCGAGATCGAGCGCCGGGTGGACCGGATCCTCCACCTCTTCGACCAGGTGGACGACCAGCCGCTGCTGATGTCGGTGCTCAAGCGCCAGCTGGACGACCTCGAGGCGCTGATGCGGGAGACGCGGGACCTGCAGACGGCCCGCCGGACGCAGCCCAGGCCCTGACGAGGCGCGTCATCCGGTGTCGGGTGTTTGACCCAACCGCGCGGACAGCCTACGATTTTTCTTCGGTTTTCCCGGATCGTGGGCGGCGGGTCGCACCCGTCGCGCTGTTGAGATCCGGCCTGCGCACGTGTCCTCGGAACGCTACGGCCAATACGAGCTGGTGAAGAAGCTCGCCACGGGTGGGATGGCCCAGATCTATCTGGCGCGTCACCGTGGCATTGAAGGCTTCGAGCGTCTGTGCGTGGTGAAGCGGATCCTGCCGCACCTCGCGGAGAACGACGACTTCGTCCAGATGTTCCTCGACGAGGCGAAGATCGCCGCGCGGCTGAACCACCCGAACATCGTCCAGATCTACGACCTCGGGGAGCAGGACGACTCCTATTACATCGCCATGGAGTACATCCACGGCGAGGACCTGCGCCGGATGTGGCGCCGCGCCGAGCAGCGGGGAGACGCGCTCCCGGTGCCGCTGGTGCTGCGGATCATCGCGGATGCGGCCAGCGGTCTGGACTACGCGCACAAGCGCACCGACGCGAGCGGACGGCCGCTGAACATCGTCCACCGCGACATCTCGCCGCAGAACATCCTCGTGTCCTTCGAGGGCACGGTGAAGGTGGTGGACTTCGGCATCGCCAAGGCCGCGGACAAGGCGACGCACACGCGGTCCGGAGTGCTGAAGGGGAAGTATTCGTACATGTCGCCGGAGCAGGCCGGCGGCTCGCGCGACGTGGACCGGCGCACGGACATCTTCGCGCTGGGCGTGGTGCTCTACGAGCTGCTCACCGGGCAGCGCCTGTTCAAGCGCAACAACGACGTGCAGACGCTGCAGGCGGTGATGACCTGCCAGGTGCAGCCGCCGTCACAGGCCAACGAGCGCGTGCCGCGGAGCCTCGACGAGGTGGTGCTCAAGGCGCTGACCCAGTCGCCCGAGGATCGCTACGGCGACGCGATGGCGTTCCAGCTCGCGCTGGAGAACTGGCTCATCGAGCACCAGCAGCCTTCGAGCACCGCGCACGTCGCCGCGTACCTGAAGGAGCTCTACGCGGACCGGCTCGCGAACGAGGCGCCCAACGGCGCGCCGCTCATCGAAGAGGTGCGCACGCCGTCCAGCCGCGTGGGCAGATCCTCCACCGGAGGCGGGCGCGCGGCGGGAGGGAGCTCGGCCTCGGCCGCGGGGCCGCACCGGGAGAGCAGCGCGCAGCAGTCGGCGGCGGGATCGTTCGGTGCGGGTGGTGCGTCCTCGTCTGGAGACGGTCATGGTTCACCGGCGGCGGGCGCCCGCCCCGAGCACACGACGTCGCTGCGTCCCGAACGTCCGTCGCGTGGGCACCCGCAGCTGAAGAGCACGCGCTCCACGACCTCGCCGCAGCGGGTGGGCAATCCCGCGGCCAGACCTCTCACCGAACTCCCCGCCGAGACGAGCCCCCGCGTCACCGAGGTCAGCCGCGCTTCCGACGGTGGCGCTCGCGGTCGATCGAAGGGGCCGCTCATTGGCGCGGTGCTCGCGGCCGTCGCGCTGCTGGCGGTCGGCCTCTGGTGGGCGTTCGGCGGGAGCGCGCAGCCCGCGGCCCAGGTGACGGTCCTCACCGATCCACCGGGCGCGCGGCTCGTGTGGGACGGGATGCCGGTGCTGCAGGCGACGCCGACGATTCTGCCGCCTCGCGCCGAGGGCACCTACGCGCTGCGCATCACCCGCGACGGCTTCCGCGAGGAGCTGCTCACGGTCAGCGTTCCGAAGACGGGCGCGCTGCAGGTGGGCCCGGTGCGGCTGTCCGAGTTGCCGCCTCCGGTGATCGTCTCCGGCGATGGGCAGAAGGGACCGACGGGGACGACGGTCGCGCGTGAGGTCGAGGTCGAGCTGGTGACCGAGCCGAGCGGCGCCGCGTTGACCGTGAACGGCCGCAGCGAGGGCACCTCTCCGGTGCGGATGAAGGTCGCGCCGGGGACCGAACTCAACGTGCGCGCGGAGCTGGCGGGACACGTCTCAGCCGAGCGTCGGATCGTCGCGGCGGAGGCGGGTGGCCGCGAGCTGGTGGCGAAGCTCGAGCGGCGCCGGACGAATGCGGGGAGCGGATCGTCCACGCCGAGCGGCTCGGGCTCCACACAGAGCGGTGGGGCAACGCAGGGGCAGACGGGGCAGGGGACCGTCGCAGCGGCAGGCACCAGCGGGACGGGGAGTGGTTCTTCGAGCGCAGGAACGAGCACGGGGGCCGGCACTGCGGGCTCTGGCTCCGGCTCTGGAGCGGGGACTTCGGCGCCTCCGACGCGCGCGACCGGCTCGGTGCTGTTCTTCGTCGCCTCGCCGCTGGGGGACAGCGCCTACTACTCGTGCAACGGCGCCCCGTTCCAGCCGCTGTTCGACGCGGTGCAGCTCCCGGCCGGTTCGCACGATTGTCTCTTCCGCCACGACGTGAAGGGCACGGTCCGAAAGACGATCTACGTGCGCCCCGGGCAGGACACGCAGCGCGAGCCGGTGAGGTTCGAATAGATGGCTGGCGGGCTGCAGGCCGGCACTCCGATCGGCAAGTACGTCGTCAAGCGGAAGCTCGCTGAAGGCGGGATGGCGGAGATCTACCTCGCGTCGGTGCGGGGGCCGGAGGGCTTCGAGAAGGAGGTCGTGATCAAGCGGGTCCGCGCCTTCCTCGCGACGGATCCCGAGTTCGTGCAGATGTTCATCGCCGAGGCGCGGCTCGCCTCGCGGCTGAACCACGCGAACGTGGTGCAGATCTTCGACTTCGATCGCTACGAGGACACCTTCTACCTGGCCATGGAGTACGTCCGCGGCCGGTCGCTGTGGGACGTGCGCAAGAAGTCGCGTGAGCGCATGGTGCCGATGCCGCCGGTGCTCGTGGCGCACATCGGCCTCGAGGTCGCGCGCGGGCTGCACTACGCGCACCGGCTGACGGATCGCGGCGCGCCATTGCACCTCGTGCACCGCGACGTGACGCCGCACAACGTGCTCCTCTCCTGGGAGGGCGCGATCAAGCTGACGGACTTCGGCATCGCCAAGGCGGGCAACAAGCTGACCTCGCCGGGGATGCTGAAGGGCAAGTTCGCGTACATGTCCCCCGAGCAGGCGCGGGGCGAGCTGGTGGACGCGCGCACCGACGTGTTCGCGCTCGGCGTGGTGCTCTGGGAGATGCTCACCGGAGGGCGGCTCTTCGAGGGCGACAGCGACGTGGCCGTGCTGCGCGCGGTGCAGCAGAGCGCCATCGCGCCACCCGGACGGCTCAACGCGGACGTGGCGCCGGACCTCGACGCGGTGGTGATGAAGGCGCTCGCGCGGGATCCCGCGGAGCGTTGGCAGAGCGCCGGGGAGCTCGAGCGGGCGCTGGCGCACTTCATCCTCCGCAACGCGCAGACGGTGGACGAGACGGACCTCGGCGCGTTCCTTCGCGCGCTCTACTCGGACGAGCTCTCCGCGGATGGCCTCGAAGGAACCGCCGCCGGCGTGGCCAACCCGCTGGCCGAGCCCCCGCCCACCGCGGCGCCGACGCCCACGCCCACGCCTTCGCGGCGTGAGCCCACCGCGGTCATGCCGGGCCCGCGCGCTTCGGGGCAGCGACCGCCGATGCGGCCGGCGACGCCTGCGCCGACCTCTTCGTCGTCTTCCGTTCCCGTCGCCGCGCCGGGGTTGTCGCCCGACGAGGATCCGCACGCGTCCACCTACGTGCCGCGCGCCGCGCAGCGGGGCGTGGCTCCGGTGAGCGACTCGCAGGGGCAGCCGATCCCGCTCGGCACGCCGAAGTACGTACCGCCCGAGGCGGCGCAGGTGCCGGTTCCCTTCGACTCGGTCGAGCCGACGCCGACTCCCCCCGCGCCTTCGCGTTCCTCCAACCCGGCACTGCAGGCGCTGACGCCGTCGCACGAGCCGGCGTGGGTGACCGGTGGTCATCCAGCCCCTTCGGCGGCCGCGGAGGGTTCGACCGCGAGCGTGCTCGCTGCGGCGAAGCCGAAGGGGCGCGGCGTGATGTTCCTCGGCATTGGCGGGATCGTTGCGATCCTCGCGGTGGGGGCGAGCGCGATGTTCTTCCCGCGGGCCGAGCCGTTGCCCGAGCCGCCGCAGGAGACGGTGAGCGTCGCTGAGGACGCCGGCGAGCCCGATGCCGTCGTGGCGGAAGCTCGGGAAGATGCTGGCGCTGAGAAGGAGGTCGATGCCGGGCCTCCCCCTGCTGGCGATCCGGTCCCGGACGCTGGTCCGCGCCCAAAGCCTCCCGATGGCAAGCCGCCCGTGAAGGGCGGAAAGTCGCGGGACGGAGGAACGGGAAACAGGTCGTCGAGCGAGCCGAGAACGACTCCGGCTGCGGGCGAGACCGGGACCGGCACGCTCACGGTCCGAGCGATTCCCTGGTGCAACGTCTACGTGGACGGCGTGAAGCTCGGCGAGGTGAGCCTCCGTCCCTCGTCGTTCACGCTCGCTGCGGGGAGCCGCAACATCGAGCTGCGGCACGACAACAAGACCGAGCGGAAGACCCTTCAGGTCCGCCCGGGCAGCTCCCACTCGATCGACTTCGACGCCGACATCAGCGAGTGAACCGAGGCCCCGCGTCCTTGTCCGGGCCGTAGCCACGCCGCGCTGAAGTTCTTCCCCGAAGACCCGCACGAGCGCTGCGCTCCGATCCGGAAGCGGCAGGCCGCCTGGCTGACGAACAGCCGCGGCGGCCGCTGAACGATCACCCCTGATCACACCGGTTGTTCCCCCGACGGGGGCGTGTGTCCGCCCGCCGACGGCGCTCGTCGTGTGCCCGCCTGTCCGTCAGGCCACCTTGACGTCTACATTCAATGGCTGCTACACCGCGCAACATCTTCAAAAGAAGATATTGAAAGGAACGTCGTGGAGCTCCTCACCCCGGGCGAGATCGAGCAGATCGAGGCGGAGTTCGCGTCCGGGATGTCGGCGCGGGCGATCCTCGAGATCTTCCAGCCGCGGGTGGCGCTCTCGGAGGCGACGTTCCGGAAGTACGTCCAGGTGGGGTTGCTTCCCCGCAGCCGCCGGGTGGGGCGGAAGGGAAAGCATCGCGGGAGCCAGGGGCTCTATCCGGTGGAGTGCGTCCGCCGGATCAACGCGATCAAGAAGATGATGGCGGAGGGGATGACGCTGGACGAGATCCGGCGCTCCTTCGTCTTCTTCAAGAACCACATCGACGAGGTGGAGCGCGGCCTGGATGACGTCCTCGCCGGTTTCGCCGAGCAGCTCGACGTGCGGCGCTTCGGGGGAGAGGCGCGGCGCGAGCTGTCAACGAAGTTGGACGAGCTCCGCCGCCGTTCGGAGGAGCTGGTGCGAGACGTGACGAGGCTGGGGAGCGCGGTGACCGCTCACCCGCTGGATCAGGTCGCGAGCTGAATGGGATTGCGGCGGGGGCCGCGCACGCAGGGAGGGGAAGATGAGCCAGGCGACGACGAAGGAAGATCTGTTCAGGGAGAGCGAGAACGACCCGTCCGAGCGGCGCCGCTCGAAGACGATGAGCCGGAAGGAGATGGCGCGCGACCTGCGCCGGCGCCGGCTGACGGGCGAGGTGGATCCGGAGGAGGCGGAGCTGCTCCAGGCGATCCAGACCGCGCGGCCGAAGACGCGGGCGGACTGCATCAACGGGCCGCGGCCGTGCCTCTTCGTGTCCTGCAAGCACAACCTCTACCTGGACGTGAACCCGGAGACGGGGTCCATCAAGCTCAACTTCCCGGACAAGGAGATCTGGGAGCTCGAGCACACCTGCGCGCTGGACGTGGCGGAGAAGGGCGGGATCACGCTCGAGGAGGTGGGCGCGATCATGAACCTCACCCGCGAGCGCATCCGGCAGGTGGAGACCCGCGGGCTGCTCAAGCTGCGCGAGGCGACGGAGAAGGATCCGGAGCGTCCGCCCGAGCCGCTGAGGTAGCAGGCCACGCTCGCTCGCTCTCACGCGCGCGTCCGGGAGCCTCCCGCGAGGCCCTGTGCGCGCCCGGCGCGTTGCGTTGACACCCCTGGGGTCGGTTGCTAATCGGGGCGCGTGCTCGCCCTCCTCAGCGTCTCGGACAAGCGCGGCCTCTCCCCGTTCGCGCGGGGGCTCGTCGAGCTGGGTTACACACTCCTCTCCACCGGCGGCACGATGGCCTCCCTTCAGGGTGACGGCATTCCCGTGCGCAAGGTGTCCGAGCACACCGGCAGCCCGGAGATCCTCGGCGGCCGGGTGAAGACGCTGCACCCTCGCATCCACGGCGGCCTGCTCGCGCGGCTGGACGAGCAGCGGGATCGCGAGGACCTGAAGGAGAACGGGATCGACCCCATCTCCATCGTCGCGGTGAACCTCTATCCGTTCCGCGAGACGGTGGCGAAGGGCGTCTCCTTTGACGAGGCGATCGAGCAGATCGACATCGGCGGTCCGGCGATGGTGCGGGCCTCGGCGAAGAACGCGAAGCACGTCGCGATCATCGTCGACCCGGCGGACTACGAGCCGGTGCTCGCGGAGCTGAAGCAGAACCGTGAGGTCTCGCTGCAGACGCGGCTTCGGCTGATGCGCAAGGCGTTCGCGCACACCGCGGCGTACGACGCGGCGATCAGCACCTGGCTCTCGCAGCAGGCGGCGGAGGAGTTCTCGGACGACTTCGCGGTGGCGTTCCGGAAGGCGCAGCCGCTGCGCTACGGCGAGAACCCGCACCAGCGCGCGGCCTTCTACCGGGAGCACGCCGCGCCGAAGGAGCCGACGGTCGCGTTCGCGAAGGTGCTGCAGGGCAAGGAGCTCTCCTACAACAACATCCTCGACCTCGATGCGGCGCTGGCGCTGGTGCTCGAGTTCCCGGAGAAGCCGTGCGCGGTGATCATCAAGCACAACACCCCGTGTGGCGTGGCGCTGGATGACTCGCTGGTGACGGCGTACCGCGCGGCCCGGGCGGTGGACGAGACCTCTGCGTTCGGCGGCATCGTGGCGTTCAACCGCGACGTGGACGCGGAGACGGCGAACGCGCTGGCGGAGACGTTCCTCGAGGCGGTGATCGCGCCTTCGTTCTCGCAAGAGGCGCAGACGATCCTCGGCGCGAAGAAGAACCTCAGGCTCCTGGAGGCGGGACGCGCGCTGGCGGAGGGGAGCAAGCCGCGCGCGGCGCTGGAGCTGCGGTCGGTGTCCGGCGGGTTGCTCGTGCAGGACCGCGACGCGGTGGAGCCGGAGACGGCGTGGAAGGTCGTGACGAAGCGCGCGCCTTCGGAGGAGGAGCTGCGGGCGCTGAAGTTCGCGTGGCGCGTGTGCAAGCACGTGAAGAGCAACGCGATCGTCTTCAGCTCGGGGGACCGGCTGCTCGCGCAGGGCGGCGGTCAGACGAGCCGCGTGGACTCGACCCGCATTGCTGCGGTGCGTGGCGGTGAGACGCTGCAGGGATGTGCGGCGGCGTCGGACGCGTTCTTCCCCTTCCGCGACGGGCTCGACGAGCTGGCGAAGGCGGGGGCCCGGTGCGTCGTGCAGCCCGGTGGCTCGGTGCGAGACGCCGAGGTGATCGCCGCCGCCGACGAACACGGAATCGCGATGGTGTTCACCGGCGTGCGACACTTCCGCCACTGAGCGGAGGAACGGCATGCGGATCGTCTGCGAGAAGTGTGCGGCGGCATACGCGATAGACGATCGGTTGGTCACGCCGCGCGGAGTTCGCGCGCAATGCCCGCGCTGCCGGCACCAGCACCTGCTCACCAGCGCGTCGGCCTTTGCGTCGCCCGCCGGCGCCGCGCAGCTCACGGAGGCGGGAAGAAAGATCACGCCGGTCGCCACCGAGCGGATCCCCGAGGCCGCGTACCCTGAGCGCAGGCCGGCCGCTCCCGCGATTGATGCCGCGCTCGCGCCGCCGAGGATGACGCCGATCGCATCGTCGGGCGCTCGAGGTGATCAGGTCTCGACGCCGGTTGCGATCATCGAACTCGCGAAGATGGAGCGTCGGCCGGAGCCGCCGCCGCGAACGATCACGCCATCGCCGGCTCCTGGCTCGACGGAAGGGCCCGCCACTCCGGACGCCAACGCCACGCCTCGTTGCGAACGATGCGGGAACGTCCTCGAAGACGCGTTCGATCAGGCGCTGGGCGTGTGTGATCCCTGCCGTGCGCGCGGCAGCGATCCGCAGGCACCCGTCGTCGCCGCGCCGGAGCCGTTGCCGCAGGAGGTGGCTCCCGCGCAGATCGCCCCTCAAGAGCCGGCATCGACGGTGGGGCGGAGCTCGGCCTCGCCGAAGTGGGATCGGCGGGTGGTGGTCGTGGCAGCCGTCGCGGCGGGGCTGCTGCTCGTCGCAGTGGTCGGATGGATCGCCTTTGCGCGAAGCGATGACGTCCGAAAGGGACCGACAGCGGGCACTGCCGACGGGCAGCAAGCTCTGCCGGCTCGGCTGCCGAGAAGCGCGATCGGCTCGACGATCGAAGAGGCCCAGCGGCTGCTCGCGCAGGATGACGAGCCCGCCTACGCGGTGGCGGCGGAGAAGTTCGCGGCCGTGCTGCGCGAGCGGCCCTCCAACGAAGCGGCGATGGCCGGATGGGTGACGGCGCTGGCGCTCGGGCAGGGAACGCGGCTGCCGGAGGCGCAACGGCAGGAGGCGACGACCCGGCTCGGCGAGGTCATCCGCAGCGAGGGCGCGACGCCGCAGTTGCTCCTCGCGCAGGCGCACCTGCTGCTCACGCGTCCGCGCGCTCCCGGTCACCAGGAGGACGCGCGGAGGCTGGCGACCGAAGCGCTGGGGCTCGCGCGCGATGATGCGGGGAAGGCCGCAGCGCAGGTCGCGTTGGGACGTGCCGCGCAGGTGACGTCCGCTGCGCTGTCGCAGAAGAGCTTCGATGCGGCACTCACGCTCGAGCCGCAGAACGCAGTGGCGCTCACCTCGCGCGCTGCGGCGCGAATGCGGGCGCATGATGTGGGCGGCGCGGTGGCGGACCTGGAGAGCCGGCTCGCGAGGGACCCGAAGAACGGCCGCGCGATCAACGCGCTGACCCGGCTCTTCGCCCGCGCGGGCAGGTATGAAGAGGCACGCAAGCGGCTCGCTGCTGCGGCCGAGGCCATGCCGGACGACGCCCGTTTCCCGCTCGCGCTCGCAGCCATCGGCTACCAGTTCGGGCCGAACCGGAACGCGCGCGCGGAGGCAGTGCAGACCCTCCGCGTGCTCACGGGCGAGGCCAGCCTCCCGACGCCGGGCGCCGCCGGATCGGATGATGCCGAGCCCGCAGGCGCCTCCGAGACCTCGGCAACGGAAGCGGCCGGCACCCCTGCGACGCCCGAAGCGCCTGCGACGGGCAACGCGCCCGCCGCGCTCACGACGCGCACGCTCCCGCCTTCGCTCCGCCGCGAGGCTCTGCTGCATCTGGCAATCGCAGAGCGGGTCACCGGAAATCGCGCCGAGGCGATCCGCCATGCGCAGTGGCTTCTGGAAGAGGACGGCGCCGATCCCGCGGCGCGACTCGCGCTGCTGCTGGCGGCGCTGGAGTCAGGCGATGCGTCTCTGGCTTCCGCGCAGCTCGCGGGCGTGCAGGGCCGGCTCGAAGACGCGGCGCTGGAGCAGCTCCTCGAGGGGCGGGTACGTCTGCTCGAAGGCAAGGCCGTGGAGGCGGAGCGGGCGCTGCGAAAGAGCGTGGAGCTCGATCCACGCAGGACCGATGCGCGACTGTGGGCGGGGCTCGCCGCGCTCTCCGGTGATCGTCGCGAGGAGGCGGTGCGCCAGCTCCAGCTCATGGCAGGCACCGATCCGTTGCGGCCGCCGCCGGGGCTCGAGGATCCGCTTCTCTTCATCGCTCCCTGGGAGCTCGTCCGCGGTGCGCAGCTGGATTCGCGTGCGCTCTCCTCCGGCCGAGACGACCTGCTGCCTGCGCTCTACGACGCGGTCCTCCGCTACCACCAGGGCGACGCGAGTGGTGCCTTGAAGAGCGTTTCGCGGGTGGTGACGATCGATCCCGGCAATGGGCTCGCTCAGGGGTGGCGGACCTTCGCGGCGCTGCGTGCGGGAGACCTGCGGACGGCGAGGCTGGGCTCGGACGCCGCGAAGCTGCACGGGCGCACGCTGGGGATGGCGTTGATGGCGCGAGGCCTCGTGCATGCCCGGGATCGTCAGCCGAGTGAGGCGCGGCGTGCGCTGACCGAGGCGCTGGCCGCGGATCGCGGGCTGCTCGGCGCGGAGCTCGAGCTCGCGCGGTTGGACCTGCAGGCGGGTGATCGCGACGCTGCGAAGGATCGCGCGCTGCGGGTGTTGAGGGCGGATCCGGAGAACGCGGCGGCGCGTGGCGTGCTGCTCGACGTGGCGGTACCGGCGGGCCCAGTGGGAGCAAATCGATGAGAGTCATGGTCCTGGGCAGCGGTGGCCGCGAGCACGCGTTGGTCTGGCGGATCGCGCAGAGCCCTCGCGTCACCTCCGTCCTCTGTGCGCCCGGCAATCCGGGCACGGCGCGGGTGGAAAAGGCGCAGAACCTCGCGTTGAAGGCGGACGATCCCGCGCAGGTGCTCGCTGCCGCGCGCGCGCACGGCGTGGGCCTGGTGGTGGTGGGCCCGGAGGCGCCGCTGGTGGCCGGCGTGGCCGACGCACTGATCGAAGCCGGCGTCCCCGTCTTCGGCCCGGTGGCGGCGGCGGCGCGCATCGAGGGCTCGAAGGCCTACGCGAAGGAGATCATGGCCGCGGCCGGCGTGCCCACTGCGACGTTCGACGTGTTCGAGGACGCGCTCAAAGCGGAGGCGCGCGCGCGCGAACTCGGCCGGGTGGTGATCAAAGCGGACGGGCTGGCGGCGGGGAAGGGCGTGGTCGTCGCGCAGTCGGCGGACGAAGCGGTGGCCGCGGTGCGCGAGCTGGCCCAGACGCCGGCCGGAAAGCGGCTCGTGCTGGAGGAGCTGCTGGTGGGCGAGGAGGTCTCGGTCATCGCGCTCTGTGACGGCGAGCGCTACCGGCTGCTGCCACCGGCGCGCGACCACAAGCGGGTGGGGGACGGCGACACCGGACCGAACACGGGCGGCATGGGCGCGTACGCGCCGGCGGGCTATGTGACGGATGACGCGCTCGATGAACTCGGCCGTCAGGTGATCGAGCCGACGCTGCGTGAGCTGGCGAAGCGCGGGGCTGCTTTCCGCGGCGCGCTGTATGCGGGCGTGATGCTCACCGCGCAGGGCCCGAAGGTGCTCGAGTTCAACGCGCGCTTCGGCGACCCGGAGACGCAGCCGCTGATGATGCTGCTGGACGAGGACCTCGTGCCGTTGCTCGAGGACTGTGCGCGCGGACAGCTCGCTTCCAGCGGACGCGTCCGTTATCGCGGCGCGGCGGTGGGCGTGGTGCTCGCGTCGCATGGCTATCCGCAGTCGCCGAGGACGGGCGACGTGATCGTGGGGCTCGACGAGGTCCCCGAGGACGTGCAGGTCTTCCACGCGGGCACCTGGCGCGCGCCGGAACCGGCGGACGCGGACGACGTGACCGAGGCGGCGCTGCTCACCTCCGGCGGACGCGTGCTCGCGGTGTGCGCGCACAGGGACACGCTCGCCGAGGCACGCGACGCGGTGTACGCGGCGATCGAGGGCGTGCGCTTCTCCGGGATGCACTACCGGACCGACATCGCGGCGAGAGGGTAGCCCCGCCCCGGGAGACTGCGCGCGCCGTGCCGATCCTCCTCCGCTACGTCCTCAAGGAGCTGCTCTTCCCGCTCGTCGGGTGGCTGCTGTTCCTCTTCCTCCTCCTGTTCGTGATGCAGTTCCTGCGCGCGACGGAGGTGCTGTTGGGCTCGGCGGTGACCGCGGGAGATCTGGGCGCGCTGCTGCTCTACCTCGGGCCGCACTTCATCGTGATGGCGCTGCCGGTGGCGTTCCTGCTGGCGATCCTCCTCGGACTGGGGCGGCTCGGCGAGGACCGGGAGATCACCGCGATGGCGGCGCTGGGCATCGGCCCGGTGCAGGTGACGGCGGTGCCGGTGCTCTTCGCGGTGGGCCTCGGCGCGTTGATGTGGCTCCTCTCGGCGACGGTGGAGCCGCGCGGACTTTCGGAGGTGCGCGGGCTCATCAACGAGGTGATCAAGAAGAACATCGTCGGTGACGTGAAGCCGGGCGTCTTCTACGAGGACCTCACGAAGCTCACCGTGTACGCCGAGCACGTGGACACCGAGCGCGGCGTGTGGGGCAACGTCCTCATCCACGACGACCGCGAGCCGGACTCGCCCTTACTGGTGCTCGCGCACGAGGGCCGCGTGAACCCGTCCGGGCAGGGCGAGGCGCTGAAGCTCGCGCTGGCGGACGGCGAGGTGCACCGGGCGCAGAGGGCCGAGCGCGACTACGCGATCGTCGGGTTCGAGCGCGCGGAGATCAACGTCGGCGTCGAGGACCGGCTGGTGCGCAAGAACCGCTTCCGCTCGCCGCGCGAAGAGCTCACGCCGATGGAGCTTCGCGAGGCCGCGCGCTTCGAGCAGTCCGAGGGACGCGCGCCGGAGCCGTTCCTCATGGCCTTCTGGAGCCGCGTCGCCAACGCCTTCACGCCGATCGCCTTCGCGCTGCTGGGCACTCCCCTGGCGCTGGCGAGCAGCGGCGCGCGCGGCGGCGGAAGAGGGCGAGGGCTCCTGCTGACGATCCTCGGGTACGTGGGCTTCTACGTGCTCAGCCGCTCCTTCGAGAACATGGGCGCGCAGGGCCGGCTGCCGATCATCCTCGCGGCCTTCCTGCCGGCGATGATCTGCTCGGTGGTGGGGCTGCTCGGGCTGTGGCGCGTGGTTCGCGCGGGGACCTCGAAGTGAGGACGCTCTTCGCCTACGTGTCGAAGACGTACCTCGGGCTCTTCGCGGCGATCTTCGCGGCGATCCTCGCCATCTTCCTCGTCACCGATTTCGTCGATCGTGCGAAGGCCTACACCGGTCCGAACTGGGTGTTTGACGTGCTCGAGCTGTACGCGTGGAAGGCGGTGCTGGTGGCGCAGCAGCTCGCACCGGCGGCGCTGCTCCTCGCGGCGGGCGCGGCGATCAGCGTCATCCGCAAGCGCGGCGAACTCACTGCAATCGACGCGCTCGCGTTCGGTCCGCGCGCCGTGTACCTGCCCATCGCCCTCTGGAGCGCGCTGCTCTGCGTGGGCTTCGTCTTCTTCGACGAGTACGCGGTGGTGAAGGCCGGCCCGCGCGTGGACGAGATCACCACCTCGCGCTTCAACCGCTGGGGGGACTGGCGCTTCTACTTCCAGCCGAAGCAGTGGTTCCGGCTCGGCGACCGCATCTTCTACCTGCGCTCCGGCGACGCCGAGCAGGGCTTCCGCGACGTCACAGTGCTGCGCCTCACGCCGGAGTTCGAGCTCGTGCGCCGCATCGACGCGCAGCAGATGCACCACGTGGAGGGCACGCGCTGGCGCTTGGTGCAGATGACCGACCGCAGCTTCGGTCCCGGAAACGAGTCCGAGGTGCAGACGCAGTCGGAGGCGGTCTACGACCTCGGCGCGCCGGGCAACGCGTTCCGCATCCGGAAGGGAAGGCCGGAGCAGATGCGCCTGCCGGTGCTCCTCGAGCAGATCGACGCGCGCGCGGAGGTGGGCCTGCCCACGCAGCAGTTCCGGCTCGCGATGCACAACCGCTTCGCCTATCCGCTGGCGGGCTTTCCCGCGGCGCTGCTCGCGGTGGGCCTCGCGCTCCGGCGAGAACGTAAAGGCCACTTGACGACCGCGCTGCTGGAGGGACTCGCCATCGCGGTCGGCCTGTGGGGCGTGATGGTGGTCTGCAAGACGCTCGTGCTCTCCGAGCGCATGAGCCCCGTCGTCGCCGCCTGGACGCCCTTCGCCGCGCTCGTCCTCGCGGCGCTCTTCGTGTTCCTCCGCAACGACGCCCGGTTCCAGCGCAGGCCGCGCGTGCAGCCCTCTCGCTAGAACAGGGCCGGCGCGCCCGCTCTGCTCCAGCCCTTCGCGGGCCGTTGCACCTTCGGGGTGCGAACCGGCTGCGCCGCACGATCGTCCGCGGCGAGGCGGAACCTGCCCACCAGCGTCTCGAGCTCCGACGCCTGCGACGCGAGCTCCTGTGCCGCGCTGGCGCTCTGCTCCGCGTTCGCGGCCGCGCCCTGGGTCACGGTGTCCATCTGCTTCACCGAGCCGGTGACCTCGAGGATGCCGCGCGCCTGGGAGGCAGTGGCCTCCGCCATCGCGTTCACCAGCGTCACCACCCGGTCCACCGCGGTGACGATCTCCGAGAGGTCCGCCATCGCGCCCTGCGTCAGCGTCTCTCCGTCGCGGGTGAGCTTCACCGACTCGGCGATGAGTGCCTCCGTCTGCTGTGCCGCCTCCTTCGACCTCAGCGCCAGCGACCGGACCTCCTCCGCGACGACGGCGAAGCCTCGTCCCGCCTCACCCGCGCGCGCCGCCTCCACCGCCGCGTTCAACGCGAGGAGGTTCGTCTGGAACGCCACCTCGTTGATGCTCCGGATGATCTGCGCCGTGTTCTGCGCCGCGCCGCGGATCTGCGCCATCGATCCTCCGACGCGCTCCATCGTCGCCGCGCCCTTGCGGCAGCTCTGCTGCGTCTGTCCGACGAGCGCCGCGGTCTCTCGCGCGCCGTCCGCGGACCTCCGTGTGAGCACGTCCATCTCGCCGAGCTGCGCCGTCGACTGGGCGAGCGCGTGGGCCTGCTCGCTCGCGCCCTGGGCCAGAGATTGGCTCCCCGATGCGATCTGCGCGGCCGCGCTCGCGACCTGCTGGCTCGCCGCGGAGACGGCGATCATCCCGTCGCGAAGCTTCTCCACCGTCTGGTTGAGCCCCGTCTGCATCCGGCCGAACGCGCCGCGGTGATCGCCCTCGAGCTTCGCGGTGAGGTCTCCGTCCGCCACGCGCGCGAGCGTCTTCACCGTTGCGTCCACCGGCTGCCAGATCGTCTCCAGCATCGCGTTGAGATCCTCCACCAGCGCGCGGAAGCGGCCCGCGAAGCGCGAGGGATCGCTGCGCCTGTCGAGCTCACCCGCACGCGCGGACTTCACCTGCTCGCCGACCTCGGCGGTCAGTCCCATCACCGCATCCCTCATCCGGGCAAACGCGTGGCTCAGCGCATCCTCGTCACTGCGCGGGGTGATCGTCCGCGAGACATCCCCCGCCGCGAGCGCCTGCGCGGCCTCGGTCAGCTCGCGCTGCGATACCAGCACGGCCTCGAAGTCTCGGGTGAGCTGCGCGATCTCGTCCCGTCCCTCGACCTGCGGCAGCGCCACCAGCCGGCCCTTCGCCAGCTCCCGCGTGGCGGTGCGCAACGTCCCCAGCGGGCGGAGCAGGCGCCGCGTGAGCCACACGAGCAGCGCGAGGCACACCAGCCCGCCGGCCGCGCCCAGCCAGTACGTCTGCATCGCCAGCGAGTCGGAGATCGTCGCCGCGCGCGCCGCCACCTCTGCGAAGCCGATGCCGCCGTAGAAGATGCCGATCACCTTGCCGTCCTCGCCGACGATCGGCTCGTAGCGGGTCCAGCTGTCCATGCCCGCGACCGTCGCGCGCCCGGCAAAGGTCTGGCCGGTGGCGAAGGCGGCGCCCGCGCCCTCGGGCTCGTTCGTCTTCACGTTCCGGGTGGGCTGGACCGTGAGCGCCACCCGCTGCGGACGTCCCTGCGCGTCGTTGCGCGTGACCGTGGTGGTCAGCCGGAGCGCGCGCCCATCCGGTGCGTTGCCCACGGTCGGATCGCTCGAGGACGCCGAGGGGATTCGCTGCGCGATCGTCAGCTCGGTGCCGGTGAGCTCGGTGATCCGCAGCAGCTCGGAGTCCACCGCTGCGTTGCCCAGCAGCGGCACCTCGCCCTTGTAGAGCTGATGCGCGAGCCGCTCGCGGGTCTTGAACTCGTCCTTCCGCCCGTTGCCGTTGTGGAACTCCAGCGGCTGCGCGTCGGCGGGCGTCGGCACCAGTCGCCACGGCCCGGGGAAGCGCCGGTCGAAGAGCTCTCGGGCGACCGTCACGTTCTGCGCGAGCTGATCGTTCGTCTGCTTCGACGTCACCTCCAGAAGGGTGTCGTGAGACCTCGATGCGACGCGCAAGCCGATGAAGGCCAGCATCGCCGTGAGCGAGAGCGCCAGCGCGACGAGCAGCTTCGTCACGACGCTGCGGCCAATGAAGGCGAGGGGACCGCTGTTGCTACGAGGGGAGTGACCGGACCGGGGTGGGTTCACGTCGAACCCGCTGTGCAAGCGTTGCACCCGGAAAATTCCACAGTCCCTACGGCAGGTTGCGATTGGCCCAGGCTGGGTCGGATGACCCGGGGCAGTCGGAATTCACCCGCGCCGCGAGGGCAATGCCCGCCGATAGACCTCCAGCGTCTGCCTCGCGCAGGCGTCCCAGGAGAAGCGCGCAGCGCGCTCCACACCCAACCGCGAACGATCCTCGCGCAGCCGTTCATCTCGAACCACGCGAAGGACCGCATCGCGCAGCCCGCCTGCATCTCCCGGCGAGAAGAAGAGGGCGGCAGTTCCGCACACCTCCTCCAGCGACGAGCCGCTGGCGGCGACGACCGGCGTCCCGCACGCCATCGCCTCCAGCGCGGGCAGTCCGAACCCCTCGTACACGGACGGGAAGGCGAGCAGGGTCGCGGAGGCGTACACGAGCGGCAGGTCGCTCTCCGGCACGGTGCCGAGGTCGCGGACACCCGAGGGAAAGCCGAGCCTCTTCGCCGCGCCGTCACCGGCAAGGAGCACCAGCGGCGCGCCCAGCGACTCCGCCACCTCCGCGAGCGTGCGCAGTCCCTTGTGCGGCTTCTCGTTGCCCACGCCGAGCACGAAGCGCGGTGGCAGCGCGAGCCGCTCCCTCACCGCGCGCAGCTCTCCCGCGCCGTAGGGCCGGAAGCGCGCGTCCACGCCGTTGTGGATGACCTGCAGCCGCTCCTCGCGAAGCCCGAGCCACTTCGACAGCTCGCGGCGCGAGAAGTCGCTCACGGTGATCAGCGCGCTGGCCCTCTGCGCCCGAGGCCCGACGACGACGCGGTAGTACGCCCGCTGCGCCGCGCCATAGTGCTCCGCCAGCGCGAGGTGATTGGCGTCGTGCAGCGTCGCCACCAGCTTCCCCGGCCACAGCCCCGGCAACGAGAAGCTCGTGGCGTGAAAGAGCGCCGGCCTCAGGCGCAAGAGCTCGACCGCGAGCGTCGGCTGCTCGAGTGCGTGGAGGAAGGGCACGGCCGCGCGGTGAAGCGTGACCTCCGGCGGCGGACGCAGCTCCAGAGACGACGGCAATCCGGAGGGCGGCACCAGCGCCTCGAAGCGCCAGGCGGGCTCGAGCGCCGGCAGTCTCCGCGCGAGCTCCAGCGCGTACCGGGCGATCCCGTGCAGCGGCCCCTGCACCATCCGCAGGTCGAGCAGGATCCGGGGCTGGGCCATGCGCGACGGTTACCACGGAACCTCGTGCTATAGGCCGCGCCCGATGCGGGTGGCGCTGGTGCACGACTGGCTGGTCTCGAACCGCGGCGGCGAGAAGGTGCTCGACGCGCTCTGCGAGCTCTTCCCCGAGGCCGACGTCTTCACGCTCTTCCACAAACCGGGCACGGTCCCTCCGCGCATCGAGCGGCACCGGATCGTCACCTCGTTCCTGCAGCGCGTGCCCGGCGCGCTCGACCGTCACCGGCAGTTCCTCCCGCTCTTTCCCACCGCGATCGAGGCCTTCGATCTGCGCGGCTACGACCTCGTGCTCTCCTCGAGTCACTGCGTGGCAAAGGGCGCGAGGATCCCCAGCGGTACGCGGCACCTCTCCTACGTGCACGCGCCCATGCGCTACATGTGGGATCTCTACGACGACTACTTCGGACGGGGACGCGCGGGCCTTCCCACCCGGGTCGCCGCGCGCGTGGTCCGTCCGGCGCTCCGCAGCTGGGACGTGCGCACCGCGAAGGGCGTCGATCACTTCGTCGCCAACAGCCGCAACATCGCGAAGAAGATCGACCGGCTATGGGGACGCACCGCCGAGGTCGTGTACCCGCCGGTGGAGTTGGAGCGCTTCACCCAGCAGCCCGTCGATGCACAGGGCGCGGGCGGCGGCGGCTACTTCCTCTGGATGGGCGCCCTGGCCCCCTACAAGCGCGCGGACATCGCCATCGAGGCCTTCCGCCGCTTCGGCGCGCCGCTCTGGATCGGCGGCGGTGGCCAGGAGGCGGCGAAGCTGGCGAAGGGCCTGCCGCCGAACGTGAAGTGGCTGGGGCCGGTGCCGGACGGGGAGCTCTACGATCTCTACCGCGGCGCGCGCGCGCTGATCTTCCCGGGCGAAGAAGACTTCGGGATCACCCCGCTGGAGATGCAGGCGGCAGGACGGCCGGTCATCGCGCTCGGGCGCGGCGGCGCGTTGGAGACGGTGACGGAGCGGACCGGGCTCTTCTTCGCGGAGCAGACCGACGAGTCGCTGCTCTCCGCGCTGAAGGACTTCGACAGCTTCGAGTCGACAAGGTTCAGCCCGGAGGAAGCGCGGCGCAATGCGCTGCGTTTCTCCCGGGCCGCGTTCCTCGAAGCGATGCGCGAGCAGGTCGCGCGGGTGATGCGGAGCCGCTGACGGGTGGGACGAGCGCTACCCGCGGTGCTGGTGGATCGCGAGGATGGGGTAGTTCATCTGCGTGTAGCTGATGCGCTGGCTGCCATCGCGGTTCACGTTGTTCGAGCCGATGAACAGCGGCCGCCCGTTCTGCCAGCCCGCGAAGAGCACCACGTGGTGACCGCCCGGGGTCTTCATGCTGACCACGTCGCCCGGACGCGCGTTCTGCAGCGAGACGCGGCGGAAGTCGGGGTCGCGGTCGAGGTTGCCCATCAGGCCGACCACCGCGTTGTGGTGCTGCGAGGACGAGATCTGCCCGGACGCGCGGAGCACCGCGGACACGAAGTTGGCGCAGTTCACGTTGTTCGGCACCCAGTCGTGCATCGCCGCGCCGACCGCGTTGCCGGAGAGCTTCAGCTCGCCCGCGTTCCGGCCGAGGTACGACCGCGCGATGTCCAGCGGCCGCGACGAACCGCCCGTCGGCTGCGGGGAACCGGAGGTGGAGGGCGTGCCGCTCGTCGTCGGAGGACGCGTGCCCGAGGGCGCGGAACCCACGAACTCGTCACGACGGCCGGGGATGTTCAGCTGGCGGCCGGCGTAGATGAGGTTGGCGTTCTTGATCTGCGGGTTCGCCTGCATCAGCGCGTTGACGGTGGTGCCGTTCCGGCGGGCGATGGCAGAGAGCGTGTCACCCCAACGAATCGTGTAGGCCATGTCCGTGTCTCCCGCGAAGCGTGTGCTGACGTAGGGATTCTCCGGTCATGAGAAAGGATGTTTCCGGGTAGGCAAAGAACGACACGTGCGCACCATGTGCGCAGCAGGAGAAGCCGCTACGCCGGCCGGAGGAAGTGGCCCTCCACGAGGTAGTCGATCGCCTCCTGCGCGGACTCGGGATCGAGCCTGACCTCCGCACCGAGCCGTCCCACCGCGGCGGACACGGGCGTGGGGCGCTCGAACGCCGAGAGGGTGGAGAGGAGGATCTGCGCGTCGTCGCCCACCGCGAGCGACGGTTCGGTGAACTTGCGGGGATTGAGCGAGGGCGCGCAGCTGAGGCCGGCGCCGTCCGGGCTTCGGAGCACGGTGACGCGCTCCTTCGCGAGCTTCGCCGGAACACGATGCGACCCGAGCCACTCAGCGAGCCCGAACTCCCTCGTGGAGGCGGAGGCATTCACCAGCTTCATCCGCGGCGTCACGTGGACCTTCCGCTTCCGCTGCCGGTGCGTCCACGAGAGTTCGTCCACCTCGTCTGACGTCTCCTGCACCGCGCGCTCGAGCTTCGCGTCCGCGAACCGCACCATCGGCACGGTGTTCTCGTGCGGATCGCGGCGCTCGAAGTAGTCGAGGAACTCTTTGAAGGAGCGCGCCTCGGTCACCATCTCGAAGCGCCCCGGATGCTCCGTCACCAGTGCACCCGGCTGCGCCTCCAGCCGCTGGTAGCCGATGACGCAGTCGAGCTCCGTGAGCCGCTTCACCAGCCGCAGCTCCTCCTCCAGCGTCTTCTTGCTCGCGAAGGGCAGTCCACCGATGCCGGAGACCTCCACCTCGAGATTCTTGAACTTCCGGCACGCGGCGATGAGGTCCATCAGCGCGCGATCCCCCAGGCACGGCTTGAGCAGTCCGCGGCGCATCTGCTCCAGCCGCTGCGACTCGGAGAAGCAGCCGATGTCGAGGATCATGAACACGCGGTCGAACGTCCCCGCCAGCGCCGCGACGAGCTCCGGCCGCGCGATGCCCCAGAGGAAGTACATGCACGAGTGTCCCGAAAGATCGACGCCCGCCCACGTGCCCTGCAGGAACTCCGCGGTGCTGCCGCTGAAGTCGTAGCGCAGCTGCCAGGTGTGCCCGACGATCTCCTGGTGATCGCGCCGCACGCTCTCTTCGGATCGGAGAAACGGCTTCGCGCGACCGAACGCGGCCTTCTGATTCCCGCGCGCGCCGCCGCAGTAGAGACAGTTCTCACCGCAGCCTCTGCCCGGTTGCACCCAGCCGCTGTACGCGCGGCGATCGCGCTCGCTGAGGAAGAGCTCGTCGAAGTGCGAGTAGTAGCTGTCTTCGCTGTTCGCCGCGCTCTGCACGTACTGGAGCGGGAGCCTCGTCGAAGATCCATCCGGCCTTCGCGCCACGCAGTTGGGCGGGTTCTCCTCGCCGCGGCACAACGCGAGCAGCGGGACCTCGCCATCGCCGAGCACGAGGTGATCGATCGTGTCGTACGCGTGCAGCTCGCGCCACCAGTAGGACGCGGTGTTGCCGCCCACCACGATGCGGATCGTCGGATCGATCTTCCGCACCAGCTTCGCGATGAGCAGCGCGCGGTGCACGTGGTGGAACCACTTGAGGCTGATGCCCACGAGCTTCGGGCGCACCCGCTTCAGCAGGCCCTCGAGCGACTGCCGCAGCTCGGCCTCGGTGAAGTCGCCGTCCCAGAGCTGGACGTAGGCCTCGATGTCGTGACGGCGCAGGTAGCCCGCGAGATAGAGAATTCCGCAGGTGGCCTCGCCGGTGCCCGCACCGAGGAGAAGGACAGGGGAGAGCGTGGGCATCGGGCGCGGAGCATAGACGCCCATGACGCGTCCGCCTCCTGCGGTCTGCAGCAGTGGGCCTGCCTCCCTGGCTGCCATGCGTGCCCTCTCGCGTCGGACGCCCTAACTTCTCGAGCAGATGGTCCGAACGCTCGATGGCGCGCTGGAGTTCGTCCGCACCCACGGCCTCGTCACCGAGGTCCCGACGCACGGCGCGCAAGGAGCGCATCATGGTCAGGTGCCCTCACTGCACGCGGCGGTGGGCGACGCGACGAAGGCGAACCTCCTCTTCCGTCTGGGCAAGGCGCTGCGGGCCTCACCGGAGGTCGTCGCGCTGCGGCTGTGGGAGGGGAAGATGACCTTCGTCGCGCAGCGCCTGTGGCCGGAGGTGTACCGCGTGGTGATGGAGCCCTCGCGGCGGCGGAGCGCGTTGGCCGGTCTCTCCGCTGACGCGCGCGCGCTGCTCGAACGCGTGGAGCGGGAAGGGGACGTCCGGCTTCCGCAACACGCCTGGGCGAAGGAGCGCGAGACGCTGGAGACGCGGCTGCTCGTGCAGGCCTCGGACGTTCACGACGATGAAGAGGGCCGCTGGCTCTCGCGCCTGCAGTCGTGGCGAACGTGGGCGCCGGACGGCGTTCGGGAGATTGCCGAGGGGCTCTCCTATGAGGAGGCCCTGCGCGCGCTCTCCTCACCCGAGGGCCACGCGCCCACCGGTCCCTGGCTCCCGGCGCTCTGACATCGCTGTCCCGCCGGACACGCCTGTCAGAGCCCTTTCCACTTTCCAGGCCTTCCTCCCCGGGCGGAACGCCCTGACGCGCCTGTCACAGTGCGCAGGGGAGCCTGCAACCCCCTGTATTTGCAGACGAAAAGCTGCTAGAGCGCCGCGCCGCCGCCGTTCTGTCACCGAGGCAACCTGCCGCCCCGGGGCTCGACAATTGCAGCGCCGCCGCCCGGCAACGGCAAGAGGGAGAGGGATGTTCAACCGGTTCCAGCGCTTCTGGACCTCGATCAAGGTCGTGACCGACGTCGCCGTACTGATCGTCGCGTTCGCGCTCGCGTACGTGATCCGGTTCTACGCGCCGTTCTGGGTGCCCGAGCACAACCCGCCCTGGCAGGAGCACGCGGTCACGCTCCTGATGATCCTCGGCGTGTTCCCCGTGGTCTTCCACCAGGCGCGGCTCTACGCCACCAATCGGGTGCGCTCGCACTTGGGCGAGGTCTTCGAGATCTTCAAGGCCTCGGTCCTCGCGATGTTGATCCTCGTCGCGCTGAGCTTCTTCTTCCGAGAGCGCTACTCGCGGCTCACGCTCGGCGTGTTCCTCGTCTGCCAGTTCGTGCTCATCACCGGCGTGCGCCTCGCCATGCGCGAGGTCCTCAATGCGCTGCGCCGCCGAGGCCACCAGCTGCGGACGATCCTCGTGGTCGGCGCGGGCGAAGTGGGCCAGCGGGTGATCGAAACCATCGAGCACCACCGCGAGCTCGGCTTCCGCGTCACCGGCGTGCTCACCCGCAGGCCGGAGAAGCTCGGCACGCAGGTGATGGGCGTGCCGGTGGTCGGGATGTTCGACGAGGTGGGCCGCATCCTCGACGCGCGTCCGGTGGACCAGGTGATCATCGCGCTGCCGCTCGAGGATCAGCCGCTGCTCAAGCCGCTGATGGAGGAGCTCGTCCAGCGCACGGTGGACGTGAAGGTGGTGCCGGACCTGCTGCAGTACGCCACGCTGTGCGGCGGCCTCGAGGAGTTCGGCGGCCTGCCGATCATCTCGCTGCAGGGCGGCCCGCTGCACGGTTGGAACGTGGTGTGGAAGCGCGTGTTCGACGTGCTCTTCGCGCTCTTCGCGCTGCTCCTCTCCGCGCCGGTGATGCTGCTGGTGGCGCTGGCGGTTAAGCTGACCTCGCGCGGTCCGGTTCTCTACCGGCAGGAGCGGATGGGCCTCGACGGGTCCACGTTCGACATCCTCAAGTTCCGCACCATGCGCATCGACGCGGAAGTGCAGGGCGCGCAGATGGCGTCGAAGGAGGACCCGCGGCGCACGCCGATCGGGACCTTCCTCCGCAAGTACTCGCTCGACGAGCTGCCGCAGTTCTTCAACGTGCTGATGGGCGACATGAGCCTCGTCGGCCCGCGCCCGGAGCGGCCGGTCTTCATCGAGACCTTCAAGAAGGAGATCCCGCGCTACCACCTGCGGCACAAGGTGAAGGCGGGCATCACCGGCTGGGCCCAGGTGAACGGGCTGCGCGGCCAGACCTCGATCGAGAAGCGGATCGAGTACGACCTCTACTACATCGAGAACTGGTCGCTGGCGCTGGACCTGAAGATCCTCGTGCGCACCGCGATGGGCGGGTTCCTCTCGCGCAACGCCTACTGATCAGCAGGCCCCGCCGCAGACGACGCGGCCGTCGGGGCAGGTGATCTTCGAAGAGGCCGGGCAGTTCATCGTGCAGTCGCCGCCGGTGCACCGCAGCGTGCAGACGGTGCTCCCGCCGCAGTCCATCGTGCAGCCCTTCTCGCAGCGCAGCGTGCACACCGCGCGGTCCTCGCAGCGGAGCCGCGAGCCCTCGAGCGCGCTCACGTCGCACCGCGAATCCGTCCGGCAGACCGCGTCGCCGGACTTTCCGGTGGAGACGGTGCACTGCGCGAGGCCCTCGCACTGGAGCGCGCCGCCCTCGCCGAGCTGGCCGCTGCAGTCGCCGAAGCACTGAAGCGTCCCCTTCGCGCCCGCGGTCTGGAGGTCGCACGACTCGCCGCGGCAGGTGAGGCTGCAATCGCGCTGCTCACAGGCCATCGAGCAGGTGCCCTCGCTGCAGGTGCAGGTCTCGCCCGCCTCGCCCTCGCAGGCGCAGGCTTCGCCCTCACAGGCAGCGTTGCCGCCGCCACAGCCGGAGAGGAGGGCGAGCGGCAGTGCGAGGAAGAGGCCGAGGGCGAGGGAGCGGAAGGGGCGAGGGGCGACCATGCCGAGCAAGCTAGCCGCGCATGCCCGGCGGCGGACACAGCAAAGGCGCGGAACTGCTCAGCCTCGGGTGCTGTTGGCCTTCTGATACGGTCTGTAAATTATTCGTTTCGGAATTTGGGCTTGTTTTTCTGAAACGAAGCCTAATTATGCGGACAACAAGCTGAACCGGCTGCAGGGGACTGCGGGCCGCGGCGCCAAGGAGGGCGCCACCCATGAACAGCAACAAGCCGCTGAAGGACTTCCTCGAGATCCCGTACGACGCGTTGGAGGAGATGAACCTGCGCGCGAAGGAGCAGCGGCTGCAGCGCATGGACCCCGACAAGATCCGCGAGGAGCGGGTGAAGTACCTCCAGGACGAGAAGCGCATCAAGGCAGTGACCGTCGCGTTCTCGGACCTCGAGGGCCGGCTGCACATGCTGGACTACGACAAGAAGTTCCTCCTCAAGAGCGCGGACAACCTCACCTTCGACGGCTCGTCGATCCGCGGGTTCACCGTGCAGCAGGAGTCGGACCTCCGGCTGGGCATCGACTGGTCGGCGTTCTACTGGATGCCCTCGGACATCTTCGGCGCGGGGAAGGTGCTCGTGTTCGCCGAGGTCCTCGAGCGCGACGGCAGCCCGTACTCCGGCGATCTGCGCAGCCGGCTGAAGCGGCTCTGCAACGACCTCTACGCGAAGGACAACACGATCTGCTACGCGGCGCCGGAGATCGAAGGCTTCCTCTTCCAGGGCCGTGACGCCGAGCGCCACTACCACGAGACGAACAAGTTCGAGTTCATCTCCACCGGCGGCTACTACCACTCGCTGCCCGGCGATCCGCTGCGCACCTTCATCGACCGGGCGGCCGAGGCCCAGCGGGCGATGGGCTTCCAGAACGAGAAGGACCACCCGGAGGTCGCGCCGTCGCAGTTCGAGATGAACTTCTCCTACAGCGAGGCGGTGGTCGCCGCGGATCAGGTGCTCCTCTACAAGCTGCTCTGCCGTCAGGTCGCGGCGCAGCTGGGCGTGACCGCCTCGTTCCTGCCGAAGCCGGTGGCGGGGGTGAACGGCAACGGCATGCACATGAACCTGTCGCTCGCGCGCGGTGGCCGGAACCTCTTCCACGACGCGAAGGGACAGGACGGCCTGTCGCAGACCGGGTGGGACTTCATCGACCGGATCCTCACCTCGGCGAACGACCTCTGCCTCATCCTCAACCCGAGCGTGAACGCCTACCGCCGGCTCGACCCGCACTTCGAGGCGCCGAACCAGATCAAGGCGTCGGCGAACAACCGGCAGGCGATGGTGCGCATCCCGTTCGGCAACGAGCGCTCGGCGCGGATCGAGGTCCGCTCGGTGGCCCCGGACGCGAACCCGTACCTCGTGACCTACGCGCTGGTGAAGACCGGCCTCGAGGGCCCGCAGTCGCAGGAGGAGGCGGAGACGAAGCGCACCCGCACGCGGTTCCTGCCCGACAACGTCCAGGACGCGATCCGCATCTTCAAGAGCAGCGGGTACGCGGCGCAGCTGCTCGGCGAGCACACCCAGGGCAAGTACGCGGAGCTGAAGCAGGCGTCCGCCGAGCGGTGCCCGAAGCAGCTCGGCTCGCTGGTGAAGGCGGCGGAGATCCAGTTCCACCACGAGGTCACGAACCAGATGTTGTGGAACATGTTCTAGTGACGGGGTGATCCCCGCACTGCTCGTGTCGGCTCTCGTCGCCGCGTCTCCCTCCGCCCCTCAAAAGGTGAAGCGGGGGGACGCGGCGGCTTCATTTGAGGTGAAGGTCACCGGAGTCGTCTCCGAGACCGCGCAGCTCTTCCATGTCGTGGACCAGCTCTCGGCGTGGAGCCCGTACAGCCACAAGCACTACCGCGAGCACTTCGGCGCTTCGCTCACCGAGGAGGACACCGCGCTGCTCGGGCGCTATGCGGAGGTCCGCCGGAAGCTCGGGCATGGGCCGGTGGAGGCGGCGCTCTACACGGAGCGGTCCCTGGACGCTGCGCTCTCCGAGGCGGTGCGTTCGCGCGCACTGACGGAGCCGGACGCGCGGGTGATCGGCGACACGCTGCGCCACTTCGCGCCGAGGGCCTCCACGCTCATTGCGGAGCGTGAAGGCGATGTGAACGCCTACGCGCAGCGGGTGGAGACGATCCTCGCGGACGAGTCGCGCGGGAGGCGGTTCGCGCGGTGGGCCTCGCGCTTCTTCGGGGTGAAGAGGCTGCAGGTGCCGGTCTTCGTCGTCGCGTCTCCGGGCAAGGGCTTCGGCGGCGGGGGCTACAACGGCGGGCGGCTGGTGGTGGAGGTGGGCGAGGGCGCGAAGGGCGACGGCCCGCTCTTGCATGAGCTGTGGCACGCGTTCGCGGAAGAGAAGGGGGAGAAGCTGCTCGCGGCATTGAAGAGCGCGCCGGGGCTCGACTTCGAGACGCTGAGCGAAGGCCTCGCCTATGCGATCTCGCCCGGCCTCTTCGCCATGGACGAGGGCGAGGGCGACTGGCTCGCGGCCCGCGTGCGGAAGGACCTGCAGGAGCGGAAGTCGTTCCTCTACGATCCCTACGTGCGCTTCAACCGGCTCGCGCTGGCGCTCCGTCCGACGCTTCGACAGGGGCTGGAGGAGGGGTCGGTGACGCTGGAGTCCTTCCTGCCAATCGCGGTGGCGCAGTGGCGAGGGCTGCACGCATTGGCGGACGCGCAGGAGCGCACGCACCGCGGCTTCTTCGTCTTCGGCGAGGGCGAAGGGGAGCTGCCGATGGTCATCGCCCAGGCGGGCCACGACGTCTGGCGCAGGGATCTCGATCCGCGTCAGCTGGAGGCGTTCTCCCCGCGCTTCCGGGCGCAGGACACGGTGGTGATCGTGCTGCGTGGCGCGGACGCCGGCCGGGTACCCGAACCCTTCCGCGCGCTCTTCGGCTCGCGCTGGAGCGAGGTGCAGCGGGTCGTCGGCTCGGCGCCGCGCGGGAGCACTCGGGTCCGAGGCACGCACGGCCCCGTCGTCCTCTTCTGGGGCGCAGGAGAGGGCGGGCTCGGCGCGCAGGACGGCGCGTGGGTGCTCGACGAGGCGCCGGCGACCGCGCTCTCGCATCAGCCGTAGACCTGTCCTCGGCTCCTCCGGCGTTTCGCCTCCAGTTCAGGCCATCGAACCCGAGGCCAGTCTCAGTGCCATCTGGCAGAGGGCATCGCGCCCCGGCACCTGCTGACGTCCGACGGGTCGCCCCGTTCATGCCCTCCGGCCGCACGACTCCGCACCGCTCAGCCCCGCACCCTCCGCCTCCTCAACCCACGCAGGAGGAAGAGGCGCATGGTCACGCTGGAAGATGCACGCCGGGTCATCGCGGCGGCGGAGAAGAAGGCGAAGGAGCTCGGGCAGCCGATGAACATCGCGGTGGCGGACGGGGGCGGGAACCTCGTCTCGCACGTGCGGATGGACGGCGCGTGGCTGGGCAGCGTGGACATCTCGATCAAGAAGGCGTTCACCGCTCGGGCGTTCGACATCTCGACGAAGGACCTCGCGCAGCACTCGCAGAGCGGCGGGCAGTTCTTCGGCATCCACGCCTCGAACGACGGGCGGGTGATGATCTTCGCCGGCGGCATCCCGCTGAAGCGCGACGGCAAGGTCGTGGGCGCGGTGGGCGTCTCCGGCGGCAGCGGCGATCAGGATCACCAGGTGGCGCAGGCGGGCGCCGAGTCCTTCTAGGCGCGAGGGCCCATCACCATGGCGAACGCAAAGTCGAACGGGAGAGGGAACCGCGGCGTCGTCTACCTCGGGCCGGGCAAGGTCGAGGTCCAGGACATCCCCTTTCCGAAGCTGGAGAACCCCCGGGGAAAGAAGATCGAGCACGGCGTCATCCTCAAGGTGCTCACCACGAACATCTGCGGCTCCGACCAGCACATGGTCCGCGGCCGCACCACGGCGGAGAAGGGGCTGGTGCTTGGGCACGAGATCACCGGCGAGGTCATCGAAAAGGGGAGCGACGTCGAGTTCCTCCAGAAGGGCGACATCGCCACCGTGCCGTTCAACGTGGCCTGCGGGCGCTGCCGCAACTGCCGCATCGGCGAGACCGGCGTCTGCCTCAACGTGAACCCGTCGCGTCCGGGCGGCGCCTACGGCTACGTGGACATGGGCGGGTGGATCGGCGGGCAGGCGCAGTACGTGATGGTGCCCTACGCGGACTTCAACCTCGTGCCGTACAAGGACAAGGCGCAGGCGCTGGAGAAGCTGCTCGACCTGACCATGCTCTCTGACATCCTGCCCACCGGCTTCCACGGGGCCTACAGCGCGGGCGTGAGGCCGGGCACCACCGTGTACATCGCGGGCGCGGGACCGGTGGGGCTGGCGGCGGCGGCCTCGGCGAGGCTGCTCGGCGCGGCGGTGGTGATGATCGGCGACATGAAGAAGGAGCGGCTCGAGCACGCGAAGTCGCAGGGCTTCGTGCCCATCGACCTGACGAAGAGCGACAAGCTCGAGGAGCAGATCGAAGCGGCGATCGGCGTGCCGGACGTGGACGCGAGCGTGGACGCAGTGGGCTTCGAGGCCCACGGCCACGGCGCCGATTCGAAGACGGAGCAGCCGGCGGTGGTGCTCAACTCGCTGATGGCGATCACCCGGACCGCAGGCGGGATCGGCATCCCCGGCCTCTACGTGACCGCGGATCCGGGGGCGCCCGAAGAGTCCGCGCGCGAGGGCAACCTCAAGCTGCGCTTCGGCCTCGGGTGGGCGAAGTCGCACCGCTTCTACACGGGACAGACGCCGGTGCTGCGCTACTTCGAGTCGCTGATGCAGGCGGTGCTCCGTGAGCGGATCCAAATTGCGAAGGTGGTCAACGCCACGCCCATCCCGCTCGAAGACGCCCCGCGCGGCTACGCCGAGTTCGACAAGGGCGCGCCGCGCAAGTACGTGCTCGACCCGCACGGCACGCTGAAGAAGTAGAGGGAGCGGGCGGGGAGGGGGAGGACCGCGCCCTCCTCCTCGTGGCGCGGCGAGGTGGCTACCTCAAACGGCATGAACGCCCGCACCGCCGCGCTGCCCGAGCTCAACGAGCCGGGCTGGGTGGAGCCTTGCCAGACGCTGCATCTCTGGTCGCAGCTCCTCGGGAAGATCCGCCTCGGGCTCGAGCCCATGATGAACCACTGGTGGCAGGTGCCGCTGTACGTCACCGCCCGAGGGCTCACCACCTCGCCCATGCGCAGCGGGGACCGCTTCGTCGAACTCCACCTCGACCTCCTCTCGGGCGACCTGCAGTTCCTCTCGACCGATGGTTCGAGCGAGCGGCTGCCGCTGCCACGCGAGAGCACGCTCGCGTCGTTCTACGCGCAGGTGTTCGAGCGGCTCCGGCGCTTCGGCGTGGAGGTGTCGGTCTATCCGAAGGCGGTGGAGATCCCGGAGACGATCCTCCTCGACCGCGACACCGCGCTGCGCCGCTACGATCCCGACTGGGGCAGGCGCTTCTTCACCGCGCTGGTGTACGCGGACCGGTGGCTGAAGGACTTCCGCGCGCGCTTCACGGGCAAGGCGAGCCCGGTGCACTTCTTCTGGGGCAGCTTCGATCACGCGGCGACGCGCTTCTCCGGACGCCGCGCGCCGCTGCATCCGGGCGGCGCGCCCAACTGTCCGGACTTCGTGATGCACGAGGCCTACGCCGACGAGGTCAGCTCCGCGGGCTTCTGGCCGGGCGGCAAGAGCTCGGAGGCGATCTTCTACGCCTACGCCTATCCGAAGCCGGAGGGCTTCGAGCGCGCCGAGGTGCTGCCGCGCGAAGCACGCTGGGACGAAGGGCTCGGAGAGTTCGTCCTACCGTGGAGGGAAGTGCGCCGCGCCGCCGATCCGGACCGGATGGTGCGCGACTTCCTCCAATCCACCTGGGAGGCCGCCGCGGAGCTGGGCGGCTGGAACCGCGCCGAGGTGGAGCGGCCGCTCGATCGGAAGGGCTTCCTCGAGAACCCGCACGAGCTGCACGTGTAGGCGCACCCGCAAAAAAAAAACGGCTCCGGGTCATCGCACCCGGAGCCGCTCCCTCTCCCTCGCAGCGGCGCCCGTTGAAGGCCGCGCCGCCGCGTCACTCGTGCTTCACTTCAAAGGGGACCGCGACGGCTCAGCTGCACCCGGAGGTGGCGCCGCAGTTCGAGCACTTGTAGCAGGCACCCGAGCGGATCATGATCGCGCCGCAGGTGTGGCACGGGGGCGCGTCCGCCTGGTTGAGGTAGGTGTCGCGCGTGCTCGAGGACACCTTCACCGGCAGCTTCTCGCCGATGGTCACCGTGCCCGCCGAAGCCTTCGCCGCCGGCACCTTCGACTTCTCCATCGCCTCGGCGTCGAGGTCGAGCGGGAGCTGCTGCGAGGGCAGGAACTTCAGCGACAGCCACCGGAAGATGTAGTCGGTGATCGACTTGGCGATGGGGATCTGCGGGTTGCCGGTGAACCCCGACGGCTCGAACCGGGTGTGGCTGAACTTGTCCACCAGCACCTGGAGCGGGACGCCGTACTGCAGCGCCAGCGAGACGGACGTGGCGAAGCTGTCCATCAGGCCCGACACCACCGAGCCCTCCTTCGCCATCACGCAGAAGAGCTCACCCGGCGTGTTGTCCTCGTACATGCCCACCGTGAGGTAGCCCTCGTGGCCGCCGATGGAGAACTTGTGCGTGATCGACTGGCGCTCGTCCGGCAGGCGGCGGCGCTCGGTGCGGTACTCCACCTTGAGCACCTCCTTCGCCGCCTCCTTCTTCTCCGCGCTCTTCGAGGTGTTCAGCGGCTGCGAGCGCTTGCACCCGTCGCGGTACACGGCCACGGCCTTGAGGCCCTGCCGCCACGACTCCATGTACGCCTTCTCGATGTCCTCCACCGTGGACTCGTGCGGCATGTTCACGGTCTTCGAGATCGCGCCGGAGAGGAACGGCTGCACCGCGCCCATCATCGCGATGTGACCGAGCCAGTGGATGCTGCGCGTGCCCTTCGCCGGCTTGAACGCGCAGTCGAACACGGGGAGGTGATTCTCCGCGAGGTGCGGCGCGCCCTCGATGGTGTCGTTCTTGTCGAGGAAGGCGATGATCTCCGCCACCTGCGCCTGCGAGTACCCCAGCTTCTCCAGCGCCTGAGGGACCGTCTGGTTGACGATCTTCAGCATCCCGCCGCCCACGAGCTTCTTGTACTTGATGAGCGCGATGTCCGGCTCGATGCCGGTGGTGTCGCAGTCCATCATGAAGCCGATGGTCCCCGTCGGCGCGAGCACCGTGACCTGGCCGTTGCGGAAGCCGTGCTCCTCACCCGCGGCGACGACCTCGTCCCACACTGCCTTCGCGGCGCCGTGCAGCTCCTTCGCCACGCCGGGCGCGGGGATCTGGTAGGCGGCCTTGCGGTGCCGGCGCATCACGCCGTTCATGGGCTCCGCGTTCTTCGCGTAGCCGCTGAACGGGCCCATCTTCTCCGCCATCTTCGCGGACTGGAGATTCGCCTGGCCGTGCATCAGCGCGGTGATCGCCGCGGCGAAGTTCCGGCCCTCGTCCGAGTCGTAGGGCAGGCCCGACGCCATCAGCAGCGCGCCGAGGTTCGCGTAGCCGAGGCCCAGCGGCCGGTAGGCGTACGAGTTCTCCGCGATCCGCTGCGTGGGGTACTTGGAGAAGTCGACGAGGATCTCCTGCGCGAGCAGCACCACGTCCACCGCGTGCTTGAACGAGGTGACGTCGAAGTCACCGTCGATGGTGCGGAAGTGCATGAGGTTCAGCGACGCGAGGTTGCAGGCCGAGTCGTCGAGGAACATGTACTCGCTGCACGGGTTCGACGCGTTGATGCGCGCGGTGTTCGGGCAGGTGTGCCAGCTGTTCACCGTGGTGTCGAACTGCAGGCCCGGATCGCCGCACAGCCACGCCGCGTCCGCGATCTCGCGGAAGAGGGTGCGCGCGGACATGGTCTCCATCTCGCTGCCGTCACGGACCGCCTTCGTGGTCCACGGCTTGTCCTCCACCACCGCCTTCATGAAGTCGTCGGTGACGCGAACCGAGTTGTTCGAGTTCTGGAAGAAGATCGAGCCGTACGCCTCGCCGTTGAACGAGCCGTCGTAGCCGGCGTCGATCAGCGCCCACGCCTTCTTCTCCTCGTTCGCCTTGCAGCGCACGAAGTCGAGCACGTCCGGGTGGTCCGCGTTGAGGATGACCATCTTCGCCGCGCGGCGCGTCTTGCCGCCGCTCTTGATCACGCCGGCGAACGCGTCGAACCCCTTCATGAAGGAGACCGGGCCGGACGCGGTGCCACCGCCGGCGAGGAGCTCCTTCGACGAGCGGATGGAGGAGAGGTTCGAGCCGGTGCCCGAGCCGTACTTGAAGAGCATGCCCTCGGTGCGGCACAGCCCGAGGATGCTCTCCATGTTGTCGTCCACGGAGTTGATGAAGCACGCCGAGCACTGCGGGTGCTCCTCCACGCCGACGTTGAACCACACCGGCGAGTTGAACGCGGCCTTCTGCCGGAGCAGCAGGTGCGTCAGCTCCGCGTGGAACGCCTGCTTGTCGAGGTCCGAGGCGAAGTAGCCGCCCTGCACGCCCCAGCGGGTGATGGTGTCCACCACGCGGCCCACGAGCTTGCGCACCGAGGTCTCGCGCTCGGGCGTGCCCGGCGTGCCGCGGAAGTACTTCGACGCGACGACGTTGGTGGCGAGCATGGACCAGGACTTCGGCACCTCGATGTTCTTCTGCTCGAAGACGGCCTTGCCGTCCTCGCCCGAGATGCTGGCCGACCGGTACTCCCACGCGAGCTCATCCGCGGGATCCACGCCCGGGGTGGTGAAGAAGCGCGGCACCGACAGCCCCTGAGGCTTCGCCGCCGACTTCTTCCCCTTCCGGCTCATGGTTCCGGTGGTCTTCTGGGCCAGGTCCTTCTCCATGCTCGTTCCCCTCTCTCGATTCACTGCGAGTGCGTTCTCGAAACAAAAAGCTGCCCTTCCGCGCCTTCGTCAGAAGGGCGGCGGTGTGTGTCCTGCTCGACTGCTTGTGGGAGTACCCGGGCGGCTGAAGTAGTGGCGACTGGAGGGCGATCGAACCGACGAACGCCCGGGTTGCTGGTTCCCCCTGCTGAAGCGGGGGCGACTTTTACGTTGGCCGGCATCGTGGTGTCAAGAGCCTAAAGCCACTAGGGGTTGTGTCAAAAGTCCTGTCATCCCCCATATTTAGCGGTGCTCAAGGGCGATTTGCAGGCTGGGGCAAAATGCTCCGACCCCCGATTTTCCGGCCCGGAATCGCTGCCGTGGGGGTCAAACCTACACCGCCGGTGCGGGTCCCCTGATGCCGTGGCACTACGTGACAGGTCACTTTGCGCGCGTCCGCTCTGTCGAAAACCGGCGACTTTGCTGACAGTCCGTGTCGTGCGCTGATCACCCTTCGGGGCATCAGGGCTTTGCGAGGGGCGCAAAATGCGCGTAGGACCGGGGGCATGAGCGTCTTCCGCCGCCACATGTTCGTTTGCACCAACCGCCGCCCGGAGGGTCACCCGCGAGGCTCGTGCGCCGAGAAGGGGAGCGAGGCGCTGCGCGACGCTCTGAAGGAGGGCCTGAAGAAGCGCGGCGTGGGCAAGCAAATGCGGGTGAATGCGGCCGGCTGCCTCGACTTCTGCGAGCAGGGCTGCACGGTGGTCATCTATCCCGAGGGCATCTGGTACGGCGGCGTGAAGCCTTCGGACGTGGACGAGATCCTCGACGAGACGATGCTCAACGGCCGCGTGATCGATCGCCTGGTGCCCGCCTACGCGCGCCCGAAGGTCAGCGCGGACCCGGGCTCGCCTTCGGCGCAGGACCCTTCGAAGCCGCCCGCAACCGAGTCGTGATCCGCGCCGCCCAGTCCTCGCGCAGCTCGATGCAGTGGGGCACGCGCCCAAGCCGCAGCGCCGCCACGGGGATGGACCCGCTTCCCGCGAACGGATCGAGCACGTGGGCGCCGCGCTTCGACCAGCTGCGCACCAGCGGCTCGAGCGCGCTGAACGGCTTGTGGTGCGGGTGCGCGAGGATGTCCGCGTCCTCGCCCTCGTCCGCGTAGTTCGTCACCACCGACCAGGGCAGCGGCGGGGCGTCGCTCTCCAACGACGCGTCCTGCGTGAGCGGTGAGCGGGTGAGCACCAGCGCCACCTCATAGACGCGCAGCAGCTGCTCGTTGGCGTTCACCTCGCGGGTGCGCTTCGCCCAGACGAAGTCCCCGAGGTGGTGCACGTAGCCGCACGCACGCGCGACCTCGAGGATGGGCGCCTTGCCCAGCAGGTTCGTCCAGATGACCACCGGCGCATCCGCGGTGAGGTGCGAGACCGCCTTCGGCAACCAGTCCTCGGTGAAGCGGCGGTAGTCGCGCACCGACTCGAAGCGGACGACCTCCTCGCGGTCGATCTTCCTCGGGCGCGGGTCGCGCAGGTCGCCGCCCTTCCGGCGCCGGGTGAGCAGGCAGTAGGGCGGATCGGTGAGGAGGAGGTCCGCCTTCAGCCCGCGCATCGCCGCCGCGTAGGGCGCATCGCGCGTCGCATCTCCGGCGACACATTCGAGGGGTGCAGCGTTCACGCGCGGCAACATCCAACAAGCGCGCGCGCTCGGCTACGCCTCATCAGTCGAGCTGCTTCCGCACCGCGTCCTTCACCACCTTCGGCTCCGTTTGCCTGCCTGCCCATCAGCCACGCCGCAGGGCCCTCGGGTGCGGACACGCCGCGCGCCCTACCTTCGCAAGCACCATGTCCGACGACGCCCTCCGTCTCGCGCGCCAACGGTTCGGCGTCGACTCCTTCCGGCCGGGCCAGCGGGAGATCATCGACGCGGCGCTGGCGGGCCGTCCGGTGCTGGGGATCCTCCCCACCGGCGCGGGCAAGTCGCTCTGCTTTCAGCTGCCGGCGCTAATGATCCCGGGCGCGACGGTGATCGTCTCGCCGCTCATCTCGCTGATGCAGGACCAGCAGGAGAAGCTCGCGGAGCGAAGGCTCGAGTCCGCGGGCATGAACTCCACGCTCTCTGCCGGCGAGCAGCGCGAACAGGAGCGCGACATCCGCCGCGGCGAGCACGAGTTCATCTACACCACGCCGGAGCAACTGGAGAACCCGGAGCGCTTGCGCACGCTGCAGCGCGCGGGCGTGTCGCTCTTCGTCGTCGATGAAGCGCACTGCGTCTCGCAGTGGGGGCACGACTTCCGGCCGGCGTATCTGGGGCTGCGAGATGCGATCAAGCAGCTGGGCAGTCCCCGGGTGATGGCGCTGACCGCGACCGCCACGCCGGAGGTGGCGGAGGACATCCTGCGGCAGCTCGGCATCGCTCCATCCGAAGCAGAGGTCGTGCGCACCAGCGTGGAGCGCGAGAACCTGCACCTCGAGGTCCGCCGCGCGGTGAGCGAGGACGCAAAGCGGGTGGCGCTGGCGTCGATCCTCCGCAAGGAGAGGGGCAGCGGCATCGTGTACGTGGCCACGGTGAAGGCGGCGAACGAGCTGCACGCGTGGCTGCAGGCGGGCGGGCTCGAGGTGGTGCGCTACCACGGCAAGCTGCCGATGAAGGAGCGCGAGGCCGCGCAGCGCGCGTTCATGGACGGCGAGGCGCGGGTGGTGGTGGCCACGCGCGCGTTCGGGCTCGGGATCGACAAACCGGACATCCGCTTCGTCATCCACCACCAGTTCCCCGACTCCCTGGAGAGCTACTACCAGGAGGTCGGCCGCGCGGGCCGCGACGGCGAACGCGCGAAGGGGATCCTCCTCTACCGGCTCGAGGACAAGCGCATCCAGGGCTTCTTCCTCGGCGGCAAGTATCCGAACCGCGAGGACGCGCGCCGGCTCTACGAGACGCTGCTCCTCGTGCTGCAGCGGGAGGGCCGCAAGAGCGTGGGCCTCGGCGCGCTGGCGGGCGCGGCGGAGGTCTCCGAGAAGCGCGCGAAGGTACTCGTGGCGGAGCTGCAGAGCGCCGGCGTGCTCACGCGATCACCGCGAGGCGTGAAGCCGGTCCGCACGCTGACGAGCGAGGAGCTCGACGACTACCTCAACGCCTACGAGGCCCGCGCGGCGCACGACCGCCAGCGACTCGACGGGATGATGGCCTACGGGCAGTCGGTGAAGTGCCGCTGGGCGCAGCTGCGCGAATACTTCGGTGAGAGCGCGCCCGAAGGGGGCTGCGGTCACTGCGACGTCTGCACTGAAGGCGCTGAGCGCGTGCTCGAGAAGGGCGCGGTGAGGCTCCCCCACACGTCGCTCGAAGAACCCGCGGTCACTCCCTAACGAGGCGGCAGCACGAGCTCCATGCCCACGCGGAGCAGGCGCGGGTCGGAGACGGAGGGGTTCAGCGCGACGATCTCGCGCCAGCGGCCCGCGCTGCCGAGGTGCCGCTGCGCGATGCCGGAGAGCGTGTCGCCGGAGACCACGCGGTAGCGATTTCTAACGGACGGCTGCGATGGCTGCGACGGCGTAACCGGCGTCGGACCGGGCGCGGGTGCCGGCTTCGGCTGCGGCCCGGGTGCAGCGCGCGGCCGGTTCGGTCGGAGGATCCAGATCTTCTCCTCGTTGGTGAAGGAGGAGAGGCCCTCGCTGCGGACGGTGGCCTGGGACTGCGTGGCCTGTCCGGACTCGATGGTGCCGGTGCCATCGGGGCGGAGGTTGTTCGCCATCACCACTCGGGTGTGGCCGCCGTCGGTGACCTCCTCGCCGAGGTGATCGACCATCAGCAGATCGCCGGGCTTCGCGGACTGGAGCAGGCGCGCCACCGCGGCGTCGCGCTCGTCGGGGGAGAGCTTCGTCAGGTCGAGCTCCTCCACCATCGTGAAGTGCACCTTGTTGCCGAACTGCTTCGCGTAGCGGTCGCTGAACTTCCAGAACTGGTTCGCGTTCGGGTACTCGCCGCGGCCGCGGTTGCCGTAGTAGGGCGGCTCGAAGCCGGCGGCCCACAGCGCGTTGCCGCCGAAGAGGTTGCACTTCCACACCCCGTTCGGGTTGCGCTCGGTCTGCCCGAGCCCCCGCAGCGGCGTGTTCGCCGGCAGCGCGTGGTTCGGATCGAGGTTGAACCACGGCTGGTGCGTCCCGTAGTTGTTCGCGTGCTTCTGCACGAGCATCGCCGACGCGCCGAGCATCGCCGCGGCGTTGCCCCACGAGCCCTTCGGCGCGGTGTACGTGGACCAGTCGGTGCGCGGGTCGAGGTCGATGCCCGCCACCCAGCCCGAGACCTCGCGCTTACCGGTGAGCTCGCCCAGCGCCGCCACCGCACGCGCCGCCGCGGTGCCCTTGCCGTCCTCGCCGGTCAGCGCCGTGGCCTGCGCCGCCGCGTTGCGCCCGAAGCTGTCGAGCTGGGTGAAGAGCCGGTCCAGCTCGGCCTGCCCGCTGATCTTCCCGTTGCCATCGAGGTCCGCGTTCTTCGGCAGCACCGGCGCCAGCCGCGCGTCGCCCTCGGCGCGGCGGAGGTCGATGGTGGTGTCCTTCAGGGTGCGGAGGAACTCGTTGCGGGTGAGCTGGCGGGGCATGTGGGCATTGTCGCACCCATGCACACTTTGTTGCCCATCCGACTTGTCAGGCCCGCTTACAGATTCTCAGCGCCTCAGCGCCTCAGCGCCGGTCCCGCAGCGGACGCTCCAGCTGCGCGGTGAAGGCCGTCTGCAGCTTGTCCGCGACCTCCTGGCTGATGAGCGGCATCACGCCGCCGCCGCCGAGGATGTTCACGATCTGCGAGACCGATCCCCGGCACACGCCGCCCCACGCCGGCTGCCGTCCGGGCTGCACCGACGCGTAGGCGCTGAAGTCCACATAGAGGTCCGCGGGCACGACGTCCTTCGTGGTGCAGATGAGGTGCGGCTGCGGCACGTTGTCCACGAACTCCTGCACCACGAACCCGCCGCCGACCGTGTCCGTCGCCGCCTTCGCGCAGACGCCTGCCCAGTCCAACGCCTCGCCGCCGCCGAACGCGCGTGAGCGCTCCTCGAACTGCGGCGTGTTGCGGGCCCGGCCGACGAAGACCGCCTTGCCGCCGTAGTCCCACGAGCGCTTGAGCACGTAGCGATCCGGCTCCGCGGCCACGTGCGCCACGAGCTCCTCCACGCGCTCGCCGCCCGGACCCTCCGACCGTCCCGCCCGGAACGTCCTCGTCCAGGGCACGAGCCTCCTGCAGATCTCCCGCTCCTCGTCGCTCAGCCCCGCGGCCTCAGCCGCCGAGTCGTCGAGCAGCGCGCGCGAGAGCAGCGCGAACGCCCCCTTCACCTCCACCTGCGCGGAGGGCGGGTTGAGCAGCACCGTCTTGAACCGCGGGTACTCGAGGAAGAAGCGCTCCACCCACGGCGACGGCGTCTCCTCGAGCCTGCGCACGAAGAGGTGGCGATAGACGAGGTCCCACGTCTTGCCGCGCGCCTGCACCGAGTCTTCGCCCGACAGCTCGTCGGGGTGCACGACCTCCGCCTCCACGCCGAGCTCGCTGAAGCGCGCCGCGAGGTACTGCTGCTCGGTCAGCTGCGCGTCGTTGCGCCGGCAGAGCAGGAGGATGCGCTCGGGCATCGCGCCGTTTCGCTGCGCGCCGTAGCCCTCGAGCAGTGCGCGGAAGAGCGCCAGCGCGTTGCTCCCGTTCTCCGCCTGCAGCTTCGCCACCCACGCGTCGTTGAGCCCCGCGTGCCGGCCCACCGTGTCGATGAACGCGTTGGCGGCGATGTCGCTGTAGCCCTGCATGGCGGGGATGGTGGCGTTGACCTCCAGCGCGTACGGGACGCCGCCGGCCTCGAAGTAGTCCACGCGCGTGGTCGCGAGCGTCCTCACGTTCCGCCAGGTCGCGTCCGCCATCTTCCGCTCGAGCGGCGAGAGCGCGCCGAGGATCCGCTCCGGTTCGTCGCCCCCGAGCACCCAGCGCGCGACCTTCAGCGCGGCGCTGCTGATCGCGCGGGACGCTTCGGCGCGGCGGCGGATCTCCGCGGCGGGGAGGATCACCGGCGTGGCGGTGACGGGGATGGGGCGGGTGGTGCCGTCCTTCTGCGTGACCGCGAGGCCCCGACGGTAGGCGGCCTCTGCCAGCGTCGGCCCGAAGCGCCGCGCGTCTGCGTGGAGGATGTCCTGGAGTGATTGCAAGCAGCGGGATGATAAACGGGAGCGGATGCGCGCTCTGGAGTTCTTTTTCGACTACGGCAGTCCGTACTCGTACCTCGCTTCGACGCAGGTCGAGGCGCTCGCCCAGCGGACGGGCGCGCAGCTGAGGTGGCGGCCGTTCCTCCTCGGCGGCGTGTTCAAGGCCACCGGCGGCGAGCCCCCGGTGAGCAACATGTACAAGGCGCGCTACCTCTACAAAGACCTGCAGGACTGGGCGCGCGTCTATGGCCTGCCGCAGGTGGTGCTGCCGGACGGCTTCCCGGTGAACTCGCTCAGCGCGGATCGCCTCGGGTTCGTGGCCGAAGAGGTGGGCCTGTTGCCCGCATGGTCGCACGTCGTCTTCCGCGCCGCGTTCGTGGAGGGCCGGGACATCTCGCGCCCCGAGGTTCTCCGCGAACTCGCCGCCTCGGCGGGCCTCGATCCACAGGCCGCCTTCGCGCGCATGCTCTCGCCGGAGGTGAAGGACCGGCTGCGCCTGAACACGGAGGAGGCGGTCAGGCGAGGTGCCTTCGGCGCGCCGACCTTCTTCGTGGGCGAGCAGATGTTCTTCGGCAACGACCGGTTGGGGTTCGTGGAGGCGGCGCTGCAGCGGGCCGCGGGTCAGGAGGAGACGAGATGAGCGTGAGGCTGGATCGGAAGAACACGGCGGTGCTGGTGGTGGACATCCAGGAGCGCCTCTGCGCGGCGATGAGCGAGCCCCGGCTGTCGCGCCTCGTGAATCGGTCGGTGGCGCTGATCCAAGGCGCGCGCGCGTTGGACCTGCCGATCGTCTGCACCGAGCAGTATCCGAAGGGCATCGGCCCCACGCTCGAGCCCGTGCGCGCGGTGCTGGAGGGCGCGCCGGTGTTCGAGAAGCTGAAGTTCTCCTCGGTGCTCCCCGAGGTCGAGTCCGCCTTCAGCGGCCGCAAGCAGATCCTCATCGTGGGCATGGAGACCCACGTGTGCGTCTTCCAGACCGTGCGCGATCTGCAGGAGCAGGGCTACGTGCCGTGGGTCTGCCGCGACGCCGTGATGTCCCGCGACGAAGAGGACCGCCTCGCCGGCCTGGACATGATCAAGGCCGCGGGCGCGTACGTGACGAGCGTGGAGAGCGCGCTCTTCGACATGCTCCACGTCGCCGGCACGCCCGAGTTCAAGGCCGTGTCGAAGGCCGTGAAGTAGCGCGCGATGGCCGAGTGGGTGGACGCCGGCGCAGTCGCGGATCTGCCGCCGGGCAAGAAGAAGTGCGTGGAGGTCGGCGCCTGGATGGTCGCGCTGGTGAACCTCGACGGGACGCTCCACGCGATCGACAACGACTGCCCGCATCGAGGCGGGCCGTTGTCCTCCGGCGACCTGATGGGCAGCGAGTTGTGGTGCCCGCTCCACGCGTGGCCGTTCGATGTGCGCACTGGCCGATGCACGCTCTTCACCGAAGCGCAGGTCCGCGTGTTCGACGTGCGCGTGGAGGAGGGGAGAATCTTCGTCGCGACGGAGGGGCGGTTCACGTAGAGCCTCGTGCGTGCCCTACCCGAGGTGGTCCAAACCCTCGTGGCGGTAGACGTCGTTGCAGGTGATGCGAATCGAGCCTGCGCCCGCGAAGTAGAGCACGACACTCCAGCGTCCGTCACCGAGGCGCTGAACAGTCCTGGCGTCCCCCGCCTCGTACGACAGGTGCGTTGATCCGCGCTGTGAGGTCAGCGCCATGTCGATCTCGGGCCAGGTGAAGTGAGTTCGATGCTTCGGCGCGTGGTCCCTTCGTGGCGGAGAAGGGCGACGACGAAAGCGGGTTCGCCGCCGACGGTACGCCACGTGAGCGAAACGAGTTCCGCATCCCTCGCCGGCGACGCCGAAAATGCGCACCGCTGGGAAACCCGCGTGGGGTGACCATTGGATCGTCTAAGTGGCAATGATTGCTGCGTTTTTTGTCAGCGCGTCGTCACCCCACCTCGGTTCCCCACAGCGGCCCGAAAACGGGCTCGCGGGCGCGACCAGGACCGAAGGGCGCATGAAGCGTTCGTAGTCGGACTCGGACTGCGCCGCCCCTCTCGCACAAAGAAACGTGTCGCTCGCCAGGCGGGATGAGCGGTGCGCGCTGGGCGTTCGGCGTCAGCGCGAAGACTCCTCGAGCGCCGCCGCAAAGGGTGACGCCAGGAAGCACGCTCGCCGCGAGCAGTCCCGTCCCGACGGGTCCACCCTCACTGCCGCCCCGTCCTCGACTGTCGTCGCGGTCCCTCCTTCAATGACGTAGAAGGGCCGCGTGCCGCGCAACGTGAAGAAGCCGGGGACTCGTTCAACGCCGCACCGGCCGGCCGGGCCCGACCGCGCCCGCATGGAGCGCGCCATCTCCGAGTTCCTCGCGGCCTCGGGCGCGGATCTCTCCGATCCGAACGTGAAGGAGACTCCCGAGCGCGTGACCTCCGCGTGGCTGGACGAGTTCCTCGACGGCTACCGTCTCACGCCGGAGCAGGCGCTGGGCGAGCGCTTCCCCGCGCCTAAGGATGCGGGCAGCGAATTGGTGATCGTGACCGGCCTTCGCTACCGGAGCGTCTGCCCGCACCACCTGCTCCCGTACGAGGGGATCGCGCACATCGCCTACGCGCCGAACAAGGAGGTCGTCGGCTTCGGCCGGCTCTCCACGCTGCTCGACTGCTTCGCGCACCGGCTGATCCTCCAGGAGGATCTGGCGCGCGCGGTGGCCCGTTCACTGCGCGAGGTCCTCACCACCAAGGCGTCGGCGTGCGTGCTCGAGGCGGACATGACCTGCCTGCAGTTGCGCGGCGAGAACCAGAGCCACGCCCGCACGCATGCGGAGGCGTACGAAGGAGCGCTCCGCAAGGACGGCCCGCTGCGCCGCGAACTCTGGGCGCGCATCTCTGCGCACGGCAGCAAGTGACCGGCCCTTCCTTCACGCCCGAGCAGCTCCAGCGAGTCCTCGCGGACCTGCAGGCGCAGCTGCGTCCGGATCAGCTCCGGCAAGACGAGGACACGCTCGCCAACTACGGCCGCGACGAATCGGGCCACCCGGCGCACCCCTCTGATCTCGTCGTCTTCGCGGAGAGCACTCAGGACGTCTCGCTCATCGCGCGCACCTGCTACGCGCACGGCGTCCCCTACACGCCGGTCGGTGCGAGAAGCGGCAAGAGCGGCGGCTCGATCCCCGTGCACGGCGGCGTCTCGCTCAGCGTGGAGCGAATGAACCGGATCCTCGAGCTCAAGGCGGAGGACCTCACGGCCACCGTGCAGCCCGGCGTGATCACCGGCGATCTCATGCGCGCGGCGGAGGAGCAGAACCTCTTCTACCCGCCGGATCCCAACTCGTGGGACTGGTGCACGCTCGGCGGCAACGTGGCGGAGAACGCCGGCGGCCCGCGCGCGCTGAAGTACGGGGTCACGCGCGACTACGTGTTGGGGATGGAGTGGGTGCTCCCGAAGGGCGAGGTCATCCGCGTGGGCCGCCGCACCATCAAGGGCGTGGCCGGCTACGACCTCACCGGGCTCTTCGTCGGCAGCGAGGGCACGCTCGGCATCGCGACGGAGATCACCCTCCAGCTCCTCCCGCGTCCGCGCTTCATCAAGACCGCGCTCTGCCTCTTCCCGGACGTCCTCTCCGCCGCGCGCGGCGTGACCGCGATCCTCCAGGGCGGCCTGCTCCCGCGAACGCTGGAGCTGCTCGACGAGCAGTGCGTGCTCGCGGTGGACGGGAAGGGTTACGCGTTCCCGCAGGGCACCGGCGCGGCTCTGGTCGTCGAAGTGGACGGCGGCGCAGATGAGCCCCTGCTCGAAGAGCTGGCGAGCGTCGCATCCATCGCCGAAACCCACGGCGCGATCGAAACGGTCCTCGCCGGCGACGAATCCCAGAGAGAACGGCTGTGGGCAGCGCGGCGCACGCTCTCCGTGTCGCTCCGGTCACTGGAGCGTCACAAGATCTCCGAGGACATCGTCGTCCCGCGTTCGCAGCTCGCGCGGGTAGTCGAATCCCTCAAGCTCATGGGCCGCGAGCTGGGGCTTCGCGTCGCCACCTACGGCCACGCGGGCGACGGGAATCTCCACGCGAACATCCTTTGGAGCAGCGACGAGCAGCGCGCGCGCGTGGACGAAGCGGTGGTCCGGATGTTGGAAATGACTGTTGCAGCCGGTGGAACAATCACCGGCGAGCACGGCGTGGGCTGCGCAAAACGGCCGTTTCTCCCTCTGGAGCAGGCCAAAGAGGTCCTCGATGTTCAGCGCCAGTTGAAGGCGCTCTTCGATCCCTTCGGCCTGTGCAATCCCGGGAAGATTCTTCCGTAGATCGAGCGTTCTCTCCTCTGCGGATGAACACAGGGGGGATTTGGAAGCGCCGCTAATCGATCGGGTGAGCGGGCTTCCTGACTCAGGGGTCCCCGACGCGAAACGCAATTCAGCGTGGAGCGTCAGAAGGACCGTCAGCGCCGGGCTCCCGGAGCAGGAGGTGCCAGATGGCTACGTTCGGAACGGATTCGATCGCAACCTACATTCGTCAGATGCCGGTTCACCGGCAGCTTACCCGCGAGGAGGAGTACGAGCTCTCGCGGCGCATCAAGAAGGGTGATGAAGGCGCCCGGCAGGAGCTGGCGAAGGCCAACCTCCCGTTCGTCGTCGCCATCGCCAAGAAGTACGCGCGCGGAGGCACCCGCCTGGACGATCTGGTCCAGGAGGGGAACGTCGGCCTGATGAAGGCGATCGAGCACTTCGACGCGAAGAAGAACGTGCGCTTCGCCACCTACGCGGTCTGGTGGATCCGCGCGTACATCACCCGCTACATCAAGGACAACCGCTCGCAGGTTCGCGGCGGCGAGTCCGAGCGCGGGGCGATGAGCGACTTCTCGCTCGACGTCGCCATCGACGAGGACGGCGAGACCACCTGGGTGGAGCGGCTCGAGGACACGGGGCCCGGTCCGCAGGACACCTATCTGCGGCAGGAGACCTCGGTGGAGGTCAACGAGGCGCTGCAGAAGGTCCGCAAGCGCATCGGCGAGATGGGCTGGGACATCCTCCAGGAGCGGCTCACGCAGGATCAGCCGCGGACGCTGGAGGAGCTCGGGCGCCGCTGGGGTGTCTCGCGCGAGCGGGTGCGCCAGGTGGAGCTGCGCACGAAGTCCTTCCTCGAGCGCTACCTCTCCGCGTTCAACCAGGACGAGGAGGCGGCGCTGCTCTCCGAGGAGCAGGACGCGGCCTGAACATCGACGTCCACACGCCCGGTCCGTGCCTTGTTGGTCTCTGACCGGGCGTGTTAAGTCCCCCCTCCATGCGCACGGCAATCTGGGCTCTGGCCCTGCTCGTGCCCGCGGTGGGGTGGGCGGCGGACGCGGCGGAGCAGACGGCGCGGATCGATGCTCTCTACGCCCAGCGGCACGACGCACAGAAGCTGAAGGAGCTCTCGCAGCTCGTGGACGACGCCCTCTCGGCACACCCGGAAGACTTCGGGGTGCTGTGGCGGGCGTCTCGCTTTTTCTACTGGCAGTGTGACGGCGCACCCGCGAGCGCGGAGAAGCAGAAGCGCGCCTGGGGCGAGCGCTCGGCACAGCTGGGCCAGAAGGCGCTGGAGAAGAGCCCGGAGCGCGTGGAAGGGCACTACTTCGCGGCCATCGGCCTCGGCTGCTACTCACAGGCGGTGGGCGTGGTGACCGCGCTGCGGCAGGGCGTGGAGGGCCGCTTCAACAGGTGGCTCGACAAGGCGATCTCCATCGACCCCGGCTACGACAACGGCGGTCCGCTCATCGCCAAGGGGCGCTACTTCTTCGAGCTGCCCTGGCCGAAGCGGGACCTCGGCAAGAGCCGCGAGTTCCTGCAGCGCGCGGTGCAGACGAAGCCGCACGCGGTGAGGGCGCACCTCTATCTTGCGGAGACGATGTTGAAGGACGGCGACGCGAAGGGCGCAAAGGCAGCGGTGGAGCGCGCCCTCGCGGGTGACGAAGGTTACGACCCCGCGGAGGCGCGGCGGTCGAAGGCGTGGGCAAAGACCCTGAAGTCCCAGATCGAGGAGGAGCTCAAGTGAGAGCAGAGAGCCGGATGGCGGAGGCGAGCGCGAAGACGCTGGTTCAGTTGCTTCAGGACCGGGCAAAGGAGCCGTCGAAGGTCGCGGCGCGCCAGAAGAAGGGCGGCGTCTGGCAGGACGTGACGTGGGGCCAGGTGCTGGAGGACGTGAAGAAGACCTCCGCCGGGCTCATCGCGCTCGGGGTGAAGCCGGGCGACAAGGTGGCCATCTTCGGCGCCACCACGCTGCAGTGGGTGGTGTGCGATCTGGCGATCAGCGCCGCGCAGGCGGTGACCGTTCCCATCTACGCGTCGAACACGCCGGACGAGGTGAAGTACATCCTCGAGAACTCCGAGAGCGTGGTCTGCCTCGTGGACAACGACGAGAAGGAGGGGAAGCAGCCCGGCCGTCTGTCGCGCGTGCGCCAGCGGATCGCCCAGCTGCCGAACATCCGCAACGTGATCGTGATGGAGGGCGCGGCGGGCGGTGAGCGCGAGGTCACCCTCGCGGACGTCGTCTCCCGCGGCGGCGACACCTCGGGCTTCGAGGCGCGCGCAGCGACGATCCGGACCGACGACGCGGCCTGCTTCATCTACACCTCCGGCACCACCGGCAACCCGAAGGGCGTGATCCTCACCCACGGGAACTGGGCCTACGAGGCCGAGGCGGTGCGGCAGATCCGGCTCATCGAGCCCACCGACTCGGTGCTGCTCTTCCTCCCGCTGGCGCACTCGTTCGCGCAGGTGATCAAGGCGGCCTGGCTGGGGATGGGCTTCCAGATGGTGTTCGCCGAGAGCGTGGACAAGCTGCTGGCGAACCTCGCCGAGACCCATCCGACGATCTTGCCGGCGGTCCCGCGCGTGTTCGAGAAGGTCTACAACAACGTCGTCGCCAACGGCTCGTCGGCGCCGGGCCTCAAGGGCAAGCTCTTCCGCTGGGCCTTCAGCCTCTTCGACGAGTACGTGGAGGCGAAGAACGCGGGCCGCGAGTACTCGTCGCTCGGGTTCACGCTGGCGCAGAAGCTCGTGTTCAAGAAGGTCAACGCGACGCTCAACGAGCGGCTCGGCGGGAACATGCGCCTGTTCATCTCCGGCGGCGCGCCGCTGTCGCGGAAGATCGCCTACTTCTTCGACCTCGTGGGCTTCAAGGTGCTCGAGGGCTACGGCCTCACCGAGACCTCCGCCGCGACGACCGTCAACCGGCCGGAGAAGATCAAGATCGGCACCGTGGGCGCGCCACTGCCGGGCACGGAGATCCGCATCGCCGCGGACGGCGAGATCATGATGCGCGGCCCGGGCGTGATGAAGGGCTACTTCAAGAACGACGCGGCCACCGCCGAGGTGCTCGAGGCGGACGGCTGGTTCCACTCCGGCGACATCGGCGAGGTGGACAGCGACGGCTACGTGAAGATCACCGACCGCAAGAAGGACATCATCGTCACCGCGGGCGGCAAGAACGTGGCGCCGCAGAACATCGAGAACTCGCTGAAGACGCACCCGATCATCAGCACCGCGATGGTCTACGGCGACAAGCGCAAGTACCTCAGCGCGCTCATCTGCGTGAGCGAGGAGACCGCGCGCAAGCTCCTGCAGGACAGCGGGGCGACCGTGCCGTCCAGCTACAAGGAGCTGGCGAACGCGCCGGCGGTGCAGCAGGCGGTGCAGAAGGCCATCGACTCGGTGAACGCGGAGCAGCCGTCGTACGCGACCCTGAAGCGGTTCGCGCTGATGGACCACGAGTTCACCCAGGACACCGGCGAGCTGACCCCGACGCTGAAGGTGAAGCGCAAGTTCGCCACGCAGAAGTACCAGTCCATCCTCGACGGTCTCTACGACAACGAGAAGGTGGACTAGCCGCTGCCGCTTCGGGCGCGCAAAGCCTGCGCGCCAAAAGAGGACGACGCACGAAAGGCCGGCCCGTCACGCTCCCGAGCGGACGGCGCCGGCCCCGTACTTTTCAAAGCTGCGGGACGAGCTTACGCGTCGCGCTGGACGGAGACCTTGGCGGTCTCCTTTGCCGCCGAGGCGGGGGCCTCGACGGAGGTGGCCGCGGCGAGGGTGCCTGCGCCCTTCTTGTCGCCTTCCGGCTCGTCGGTGTTGAAGCCCTTCTTGAAGTTCCGGATCGCCGATCCGAGCGAGGAGCCCAGCTGAGGCAGCCGCGTGGCTCCGAACAGGAGCAGCAGCACCCCGAAGATGAGCAGAATTTCCATGCCCTTGAGGCCCATGACCGTTTGACTCCTCTGACGTGTGGCGGGTCGCATCATACGCCCGTGTCGAGACCACTGCTACACGAGCCGGGCCAACCCCTGTCGCCTGCCCGCTGGGCCGAAAGCGCGCAAGTCGTGCGCGATCCGGGGTACGAACGTCCGGCAATTCACCGTGCGCGGAATGATTGGTACGGTAACGCTGCCGTGCAGGCAGGATGAAAGGCGGAAGGGGCTTCGTGGCGGACACCCAGACTCAGAACGGCGGGCAGCTCGTCCTCGTGGTCGATGACGACCCGGACATCCTCGAGGCGCTCTCGGAGATCCTCGAGGCCGAGGGGTACGACGTGACCCGGGCGCGGAACGGGCAGGAGGCGCTCGAGCGGCTGGAGCAGACGAAGCCGGCGCTGATCCTCCTCGACCTGATGATGCCGGTGATGGACGGGTGGGAGTTCGCCCGCCGGATGCGCGAGCGCTACGAGGCGGCACGCCGTCCGCCGATCATCGTCCTCAGCGCGGACCGGAACGTCTCCACCAAGGCGCCGGAACTGGGCGCGGTGGGCTTCCTCGCCAAGCCGTTCGAGCTGCCGGACCTGCTGAACATGGTGGGAAACATCACCGCCCGTTCGGCTTGACGCCCTCTCGCTCGGTCATTACCGTCCGGCCGCCGTTGATTCATCAGTCAATTTGACGCGGAGGGTCAAACCATGGCCGACACGAACCCGAAGAACATCCTCGAGCAGGAGATCCCCCAGGTCCTCACGGCGAAGCCGGAGCTGGGGAAGGACATCAACTCGGTCATCCACTTCAACGTCACCGGCGATCAGGGCGGGACGTGGACGCTGGACCTCACCAAGGACTCGGACTGGGTGAGCGAGGGCGCGCAGGGCACGCCGAAGATGACCATCACGGTCAGCGATCAGGACTTCGTGAAGATCCGTCAGAAGCAGCTCAACGCGCAGATGGCGGCCATGCAGGGCAAGCTCAAGTTCAAGCCCATGGACATGGCGCTGGCCATGAAGCTGGGCAAGCTCCTCTCCTAAGTGGTGCTGGAGGGGCTGAAGGTCCTCGACCTGTCGCGGCTGCTGCCGGGGCCCTACGCGAGCCTCGTGCTGGCGGACCTCGGCGCACAGGTGGACAAGGTCGAGGATCCCAACGGCGGTGACTACCTGCGGCAGATGCCGCCGCAGGCCGGCGAGCACAGCGCGATGTTCGTCGCGCTCAACCGCAACAAGCGGTCGATCACCCTGGACTTGAAGCGGCCCGAGGGCGCGCAGGCGCTCCGGCGGCTCGTCCGCGGCTACGACGTCCTCCTCGAGAGCTTCCGGCCCGGCGTGATGGACAAGCTGGGGCTGGGGTACGCCGCGCTCGCCGAGGAGAACCCTCGCCTCGTCTACTGCGCGATCAGCGGCTTTGGTCAGACCGGGCCGGACCGCGGCAGGGCAGGGCACGACCTCGGCTACATCGCGCGGGCGGGGGTGCTCGGTTACGGCGGCAGGGCGGACGGCGAGCCGGCGATGCCCGGCGTCCAGGTGGCGGACGTGGGCGGGAGCCTCTTCGGCGTGATCGGGATCCTCGCGGCGCTGCACGAGCGGAACCGCACCGGGCGCGGGCGCTTCGTGGACGTGTCGATGACCGAGGCGGCCACCGCGTTCCTGCACATGCACCTCGGCGCGCGGCTGGTCATGGGCGCTGAGGGCAGGCCGCTGCGGCGCGGGGTGGAGACGCTCAACGGCGGCTATCCCTGCTACGGCGTGTACCGGACCCAAGACGGGCGCTACCTCGCGGTGGGCGCGCTGGAGCCGAAGTTCTTCTCCGCGTTCTGCGCGGCGCTGGGCCGGCCGGAACTACTGGAGAGCGCGTACGACACCGGCGAGGCCGGCGCGCGGGCCCAGGCGGAGATCGCCGAGGCGCTGGCGCAGCGGCCGCTGGCGCACTGGGTGGAGCTCTTCCGGGGGCTCGACGTGTGCGTGGAGCCCATCTCCGAGGGCGACGAGCTCCTCGCCGATCCGCAGCTGCAGTCCCGCGGCCTCTTCGTGCGCGCGCACGACGCGGTGCTCGGTCGGGAGGTGACCCACCTGCGCACGCCGTTGCGGATGGATGACGTGCCGTTCGCGCCGAAGCCTGCCCCGCTGCTCGGCGAGCACGGCGAGGAGATCCTCCGCGAGGCGGGCTTCTCCGACGAGGAGATCGCGCAGCTTCTCGCGGCGCGGTAGCGCGGGCACAATGGGCGGGTGCGCCTCCCCGTCGTCCTCTTCACCTCCGCGTCGCTGCTGACCGGCGCGGTCGCTCTCTCCTGTGGCGCGCGGTACGTGGACGCGCCGCCGCCGCAGCGGGCGCAGGAGGAGATCGTCCGCTGCCGGTCCTTCGACGAGCTGATGCCGCGCTTCAGCCGCTCGCTCGCCACCGGACGGACGGAGAACCTGCGCCGGGTGATGGAGCGCCACCTCCTCGAGAGCGAGAGCGGGCGCGACGACGAGCCACCGCCGATGGCCATCCTCTTGCGCTCGGTGTTCGGGACGCTTTCGCGCTTTGCCGGGGAGCCGCCGGAGCCGGGCGCGCTGGAGGGTGAGGTCTGCGCGCAGACGCCGCCCGCGCTGCAGAGCGCGCACCCGCTCTGTGAAATGCGCCGCGCGATGGACGTGATGGTCCACGACGGCAAGGGGCTCGAGGCCCTGCGGCTGCTCGACCCGCAGATCGCCGGCGTCCTCAACTACGTGCGCGGGACCTCGCCCGCGTCGCGAAACAAGTTGGGCCACTACGAGGTCGCGCAGGTCCTCTCCGATCTCTGTCAGCAGACCGCCGTGTGCCGCGCCGAGGACACCGCGGACCTCGTGCTCGGGCTGACCGCGTACCTGGGGACGGAGGAGGGAAGGCGCGGGCTCGACGGCGCGTACGCCATGGTGCAGGACCCGAGGCTCGAGCCCTACCTTCGAGGTGACGGCGCGCAGTACGGCGGCGAGGAGGCGATCGTCGCGCTGGCGAAGGTGCTCATCGACGCGGTGAAGGGGATGGAGCACCCCAACGACCTCGACGCGGTGCCGCTGGACATCGTGCCGGAGGAGATCAGGCCGCTTTTGCAGGCGGGGATCGCGGACCTGAAAATCCTCCTCGATCCGGCGCGCGAGCCGAACGTGTTCCGGCCGCTGAAGCGCGCGCTGAACTGCCTGTCGCAGAAGGACCGGGAGCAGGTGCTCATCCGGATGGTGTACCGGCTCGGGCTCGACGCGCGGCTGAAGGAGTTCGGCTTCACGCGGATCCTCGGCACCGCGGTGGGCCTGCGCGAGGCGGACGGACGCGGCTCGCTGCTGCACCTCACCTCGCGGTTCGCCCGCGCGCTGCGCGACGACGAGGAGGGCCTGCGCGCGATCTCCCGCGTGTGCAAGACCGTGTTCTCCACCCAGGTGCCGCCCGGTGAGACGCTCTCTCCCGCGCAGCTGGTGGTGCCGGTGATGGCGGACCTCTTCGAACAGGGCGTGGCGGGCGAGGCGCTCTGCGCGGCGGACACCCTCGTCTTCGGGTGCGCCGGAGGGCCGCAGCCGGCGTGTCAGACCGAAGTCGCTCCGTAGAGGACTACCGCCACATCCCCAGCCCGTTGGCCGCGTGGCAGGTGTCGCCGATGAGGTCGAGCTGGAGCTGCCGCTGCGTCTTCGCCAGCTCGTCCATGCGGCCATAGGCATTCACCGCCTCGAGCTCTCGCACCGCGTTGTCGAGCAGCGCCTCGGCCTTGCGGATCTGCTGGGTGCGCGCCTTGTCGAAGGAGACGACCTTGTCCCGCTTCATGCGGCCGGTGGTCTCGAGGAAGTGGCCGTAGAACTTCACCATCTGAACGAGGAGCTGGAGCTTGTACTGCGGGTGCTCGCGCAGGACGGTCTCGTACTGACGCTGCTCGGAGCCGAGCCGGTAGAAGAGGACTGCCACCTGCCGGTCGAGGCGCGCCCCCCACTTCTTGCGGACCTCGGGGAAGCGCGCCCAGTGCATCACCGCCTGCACGAGGTGGAGCCCGCCGCAGGAGTGCGCGTAGATGCCCTTCTTGTTCTTCGCGACTTCGGGCAGGCCCTTGTCCATGCCGGCGAAGAGGTCTCGCTGCGACTGCTCGAGGTAGAAGAGCGCGTCGTCCATGATCTTGTTGAGGTCGAGCTCCTCGCCCGCGCCGTTCTTGAACTTCGCCTTCTGGGGCGTCATCCGCGCCGCGAGCAGGTCCAGCGTCCAGCCCACCTCGATCCAGTAGGCCTCGACGTCCGGCACGTGGCGGAAGCCGTGCTGCACGCTCCCCACCAGCTGCCCGAGCGTCACCTCGCCGCCGTCCTTCAGCTTGAAGCGCTGCCCGTCCTTCATCCCCGCCCCCACCAGCGTCTTCGTCAGCAGGTTCGCGTGCGGCTCCACCGGGGTGCGGTCCTCCAGGTAGCGGAGGAAGCCCATTGGCGCGGCGCCCTTCGCCTGGGCCTCGGCGGGCGCGCGCTGGAGGAAGTCGCCCACGATCACGTCCGCCGCACGCCGTCCGTCCGCCGCCGCGAAAGAGCCGCCGAGGCCGGTGATCCCGTGCGCCAGCGCCCACGGGTTCTTCGGATCCGCCGCGTGCAGCAGGCACTGGGTGCGCAGCGTCTCCAGCGCCGTGGAGGCCTTCGCCCTGGGAGGCGTCTGCGCGAAGGCCGAGCCCGGCAGGAGCGAGGTGGAGGCGAGGAGGGCGAGCAGGGAAGTCCGAACGGTGCGCACGAGGGACTCAACGCGCGGCGCAGCGGAATCTTCACCAGCGCCAGGCGGGCAGGCGACGCGAAGCATGACCCTCCGTGTAGCCGCCACGGCGGTTGAATGTCACGCGTTCGACAACCATAGTCGCCGGCCCATGCGCGCGGCCCTTCGACTCCGCCTGTCCGGCCTGCTCGTCGCCGTGCTGCTCGGCGTCCTGCTGGGCTCCGGCGAGGCCCACGCGCAGACCTACGTCGCCCAGAACGGCACCGCGCCCTTCGCGCCGCTGACGAATCCGATCGTTCCGACGCTGCAGGGCACGCTGGACGCGGGCTTCGTCACCGTCCCGCTGCCCTTTGCCTTCCCCTTCTACGGGCGGACCTACGAGCAGATCACGCTGACCACCGACGGCGCGGCGTACCTCGTGCCCTCGCCCGGGACCGCGAGCTATCCGTCGAACACGATCATCCCTTCCGGCGCCGCGCCGAACGGGGTGCTGGCGCCGTTCTGGGACAACCTGCGCGCAGGCGGCGCGTTCAGCCGGCTCGCGCACCAGACGGCGCCGGGGCCCAACGGTTCGGTCTTCACCGTCGAGTGGCGCGACTTCAACCACTGGAGCGCGTCGGCGACGTACTCGCTGACCTTCCAGCTCAAGCTGCACGAGAACGGACTCGTGCAGTTCCACTACGGCGTGCTCACCGGCGCGGGCGCGGGGCTCACCGCGTCCATCGGCATCGAGAACGCGACCGGCACCCAGGGAACGGTCGGGCGCTCGTGCACGCCGAACTGCACTCCGGCCGCGGTGTCGCAGGACGACCTCATCTCGTTTGGCCCGGGCCCAGGCACGGTGGATCTTCTCGCGGGAGACCTCGTGGTGCTCGGCGTGCGCGACGTCGGAGGGCAGCTGGAGATCGACACCCGCTTCGACCTGCGGAACTTCGGAACCGTTTCGGTCGCGGGCGTGGAGTACGCGCTCTTCCTCTCGACCGACACGCTGATCGATCCCGGCGACCTTCCTCTCACTCCGGCCATGCAGGGGCCGCTCTCCTTCGCTCCGCTCGGCTTCCAGACGCACATCGCCACCAGCACGATCGCGCGACCTGCGGGCGGCGCGTACTACGTGCTCGCGCAGATCGATCCGGCGCAGCTCCTCACCGAGACGAGCCGGGCGAACAACCTCAGCGCCAGCGCCACCGCGCTCGTCTCCGGCGTGGACCTCGTGGCGCAGAGCATCACCACCACCCAGGCGTCGGCCGGGCCGGGAGATCTCGTCGAGAACAGCATCACGCTCGTCAACGCGGGCATCGATCCGGCGGGGCTCGTCTCTTGGCGGATCCTCCTCTCGCAGGACACGGTCGGTGACGCTTTCGACCACGTGGTGCATTCGGGAACTGCCACGCTCGCGGGCGGGCAGACGCTGACCCTGCAGCCGAGCTACGCGCTGCCGACGACGATCCCGCTCGGCGAGTACTACTTCGTGCTCGAGATCGACCCGCAGAACACGGTGCCGGAGCTCTTCGAGAACAACAACACCGCGGTCAGCCCCGCGAAGTTCAGCGCGATGCAGGCGGACCTCGTCGTCGGCACGCCCACGCTGCTCGAGGCCCGGCCTCCGTACCTCCCCGCGCCGCAGCTCTACTTCGGCGAGCCCTTCCGCATGGAGGTTCCGGTCTTCAATGCCGGCGGCGGCACCGCGAAGGACTTCTCGCTCGTCGCGTACCTCTCGGAGAACGACGTCCTCAACGCGGTGAACGATCCGGAGGCGGGAGAGAGCACGCGGCACACGCTCGCTCCCGGCGCGTCGATGATCGTGACCGTGGAGGGGCTCGTTCCCGACCGCGCACCGAACGGGACGCTCTACACGGCGAAGGACTTCCTCTTCTTCGTCGCCGCGTTCGCGCACGGCAACTTCGTGGAGATCACGCAGTCGAACAACACCGGCCGCAGCAACTACGTGCACCTGCGCGCGCCGGGGCCGGACCTGCTCCCCACGCAGCTCGTCGCCCCACCGCGCATCGCGCCCGGTGAGCCGGTGCCGGTGAAGCGCGTGCTGCGGAACCTCGGCAACCGCGGGACGACAGGCGCCGTCCCGTACCGCTACTTCCTCTCCAAGAATCCGCAGGTGACCGAGCTCGACGTGCCGCTCGCGATCATCGATCCGGTGACCAGCGTGACGAAGGAGGAGGGCACGGTGACGCTGGCGGTGGAGGCTCTCGACTCGACGACCGAGCACGTGCTCGTGCCGCACGGCCTTCCGCCGGGGACGTGGCACCTGGGCGTGCTGATCGATCCCGTGCGCGCGCACGACGACATCCGTCGCGAGAACGACGCGCTCATCTCCGGCGAGGTGGAGCTGGTGCCGCCGGTGGTCACGCTGCGCACGACCTGGCTGCCCGAAGCGCTGCTGGAGGTCCCCTACGTCTTCCAGCTCAGCGCCGAAGGCGGCACCGCGCCGCTGACCTTCACCGTGACGGACGGCGCGCTTCCGCACGGCCTGCAGATGGACGCCGAGGGCCGGGTGAGCGGCGTGCCGGATCAGCTCGGCGTGTTCCCCTTCACGGTGAGGGTGCAGGACGCAGTGGGGAACCCGACCCTCGCGAGGCTCGTGCTGCAGACGGTTCCTCGCACGGTGTCGATGGCGGTGCTCACCGAAAGGCTGCCGGCCGCGGTGGTGGAGACGCCCTACGACGTGCGGCTCGGTGCGCATGGAGGTCAAGCGCCCTACGCCTGGCGCGTGGAGGAGGGGACGCTTCCCGCCGGCATCTCGCTCAGCAGCGACGGTCGCCTCCAGGGCACCTCGCAGGAGGCGCCGGGCACGGTGAGCACCTTCGGTGTGCGCGTGTTCGATGCCTCGGGACAGACCGCGTGGCGGACGCTCACGCTGCAGACGGTGAGCCCCCATGCGCTGCACCTTCCCGCCGAGTCGTTGCCGCCCGCGCTGGTGGGCCAGGCCTATCTCACCGACCTGGTGGCGAAGGTGCCGGGCGCGGTGGTGCTGCCGCAGCCGGTGCGGTGGCGGATCTCCGGTGGCGCACTGCCTCCTGGAATCGCGCTGGTGCCGCAGGGCCCGGAAGCGGTGATCCTCGAGGGCACGCCCACTGCTTCCGGCGCCTTCTCCTTCGGGCTGCAGGTCACAGACGGCGCGGGCCGCAGCGAGGTGCGCGACTTCGTGCTGGTGGTGCACGCTCGGACCGAACGACTGCAGGGCCGCTACGCGCGCACGGTGCTCCCCGGCACGTCGCTCGAAGGCGCCATCCGCTTCGAAGGCGATCCGCCAGCCACCTATCGCGTGAACGGCGGCGCGCTCCCGCCGGGCCTGCGCTTCTCCGAAGACGGCACGCTCAGCGGAACGATCCCGGAGGACGCCGTGCTCGGGCTCTACAGCTTCACGGTCACCGGCCGCGCAGAAGGGGGCACCGAGGGCACCGGCGCCTTCCACCTCGAGGTCACCGACGAATGGGCAGGGGAGGGCGGCTGCGGTTGCGGCACCTCCTCAGGCTCGGGAGGGAGCGGCGGCGCGGTGTGGGCGGCCCTGATCCTCGGGGCAATGGGGATCCTCTCGCGCCGGCGCCGCGTCTTGTAACCAGACGAAATCACTGGGGAAATCTCCCGGCCCGAACGCCGCCCTCGCCACGTGACGGCCACAGGAAAGTCACGGTTGCGTCGCGCGTGGAGAGTGCATGCTCTCCCCCTTCCTCAGACACACAGTCCCCCTCCTCGCGGTGGCAGGCCTCGTGGCCGCCGGCTGCGGTGACCCTCCTCTCGAGACCCGCTACGGCGAGGTCCTCATCGTCTACGAGAAGGACGAAACCCAGATCTCCACCCGCGAGGCCGAGCTGAACTTCGGCTCCGTCTTCATGGGTTCGCCGGAGAGCAAGAAGCTCGTCATCCGGAACAACGGCGCCGGGCGGCTCGTGCTCTCGAAGCTCGAGCGCGTGGACGGGGCGCAGGTGAAGATCGGCGCTGGCGAGGTCGAAAACCCGGTGTTCGTGGTCGGCTTCGAAGAGGGCCGGTCGCTCGGCGTGGCGGAGGTGGTGGAGTTCGAGCTCACCTTCCACCCGCCCGAGGGCGACACCGACGTGGTCCCCCACGAGGCGATCCTCCAGCTCACCGTGGAGAACGCGCGCGAGGGCGAGCAGGTGGCGACGATCAAGCTCGCCGGCCTCGCGGTGAAGGGCCACTGCCAGCTGCCGCCCACGATCCAGTTCGGCAACGTGGCGCGTGACGACAGCGCCCGCCAAAGCGTGGACGTGCGGAACCTCAGCGACATCCCCACCACCGCCACGGTGAGCGCGATCACCTCGTCCTCCGGCGACCACAACGCGTTCACCTTCGCGCCCGAGTCTCCGGTCGGCGACTTCCAGATCGAGCCGAAGCAGACCCGGCAGGTGCTGATCGACTTCAAGCCCACCGAGAACAAGAGCTACCTCGCGTTCGTGGAGATGCGCGCGGCGGCCCAGTGTCCGACTCAGAAGGTGACGCTGACCGGCACCGGCGTGGAGAGCACGCTGTCGTGGGAGCCGGCGATCGTTGACTGCGGCTACGTCCCGCCCGGCGTGGAGGTGACGCGCACGGTGACCTTCACCAACGGCGCCATCGCCCCGGTGCAGCTGACGAACATCCGCACGGACAACCTCAACGAGTTCCGCGTCGTCCACGGCGGCACGGGCGCCACCGCGCAGCTCTCCGTCCCCGGGTCCGGCGGAACCGCGGAGCTCACCGTGGCGTGCAAGCCGGCGGTGCTCGGTCCTCGCCAGACGCTGCTCAAGTTCGACACCGGCCTGCAGCGTCAGCCGAACGGCCAGATCCAGCTCCGCGCGTTCGGCGGTGGCCCGGACATCCAGGTGAACCCGTCGCCGTCGATGAACTTCGGCCGCGTGGCCTTCTTCCCGGGTGCGAACCCGCCGGCGTCCTCCGTGCGCAAGCTCACGGTGATGAACGTGGGCACCGCGCCCGCGGTGCCGGACGACAAGGCGAACCTGCGACTCGGCGCGCCCGACGCGGCCGGTGAGCCCACGCAGCCCTACTTCGTGATCGAGCCGATGAACGACGAGACCTCGGTGTCCGAGTTCGAGATCCTCGTCCCCAGCACCTACGACCCCGTGAAGGGCCTCGTGGCGAAGGTCGGTCAGAACGCGGTGGAGCTGCAGGTGAAGATCACGCCGATCGGCGTGGGCCAGAAGAAGGCGCGGATCATCCTCTACTCCAACGACGCGGACGAGCCGGAGACGGTGATCGAGGTCAACGCGCTGGCCGAGGAGCTGCCGCCCTGCAACTACACGGTCTCCCCGACCGCGCTGAACTTCGGCCTCATCTCGCCGCCGGACTACCGGGACCTCGGCTTCAGCATCAAGAACAACGGCACCGCGCCGAACGAGATCTGCCTCCTCTCCGGCCTCTCCAAGGTCGCCGGCGGCCACGCGTTCTTCGCACTCCCCGCGGGCAACATCGAGAGCTACGAGCTCGCGCCCCAGGAGCAGCTCGAGGTGCTCGTGCGCGTGCAGCCCACCGGCAACACGCCGTCGGGTGTGACCGCCATCAACGCCGAGGTCGAGTTCTTCATGTCCTCGCTGCTCAAGCCGCACACCGTCGTGGCGCTCTCCGCGCAGCTGGCGCCGTCGTGCCTCACCATCGCGCCGGACGAGCTGGACTACGGCACCGTGCAGGTGGGCTGCTCGTCGGTGACGCGCACCTTCAGCGTGTACAACACCTGCTCCACGCCGGTGACCATCCACTCGTTCGGCATGCAGGCCGGCGCGGGTCAGGTGGCCGGTGGTCCGAACTGCCCGGGCACGCAGCCCTGCCCCGAGTTCGTGCTCGTGCAGGCGCCCGCGGTGCCGCCCTCCGGCCTCGTCGTCTCCTCCGGTCAGGCGCCGCTGACTTTCCAGGCGCGCTACCGCCCGATCGACATCGGCTCTGACACCGGCGCGATCGCGGTGACCGCGACGCAGAGCGGCCAGAACGTGACCTACGTCGTCTCGCTGAAGGGCAAGGGCGACACGCAGGGCATCCACACCGACACCTTCACCCAGGACCTCAAGCCGAAGGCGGACGTGCTCATCGCCATCGACAGCTCCGGCTCCATGGGCTCGTACCAGGCGTCGCTGGCCGCGAACTTCGACTCGTTCATCCAGTTCGCCGAGAGCGCGAAGGTCGAATACAACATCGCGGTCATCACCACCGACGACTCGTCCTCGCAGCACCAGGGCCGCTTCGTCTCCGGTCCCTCGCACCCGGAGAAGATCCTCTCTCCGACCGTGGTGGACGTGGAGAACAAGTTCAAGGCGAAGGTGAACGTGGGCACCAGCGGCAGCGCGACGGAGACCTGCCTCTCGCCGATGCTCAAGGCCCTCACCGCGCCGCTGATCAACAGCGACAACGCGGGCTTCCTGCGCGACGAGGCCTCGCTGGCCCTCATCTGCGTGACCGACGCGCCCGACCAGTCGAGCATGCCGTCCACGCAGTACCTGAACCAGTTCTGGAACATCAAGGGTCACAACCGGAAGACGCAGTTCACCTTCAACGCCATCGCGGGCTTCAACCCGAACCCGCCGTCGGGCTGCCCGTACGACACCAGCGCGGACGACGGGACCTACGCGTACCTCGTGGCGCAGACGAACGGCGTGCGCGACGAGATCTGCACTCCGGACTGGTCGAAGACGCTGGAGGAGCTGGGCAAGACGGGCCTCGGCTTCCGGACGAACTTCTTCCTCACGTCGGTGCCGGACCTGACGAAGGGCCCGGTGGAGGTGGCGATCGACGGGGTGGTCGTGCCGGCGGTGGACGAGCGCGGGGCGACGGTGTGGGTCTACGACTCGGTGGGCAACTCGGTGAACTTCGAGCCGATGTACGTGCCGGAGCCGGGCCAGACGCTGACCATCACGTACCACGTGACCTGCTACCCGTAGCGGCGAGAGACCCTCTCGCGTGACTCGAGGCGGCGCTTCCACCCGGAGGCGCCGCCTCTTTGCGTTGCGGGACCGCGGTGCAGCCTGAGCGGCGTTCGCCGGTGTTAGGCTGCGAGCCTGCTCAAAGTCGCAAGGCCGGAAAGCCAGACGAACCTCCCGCGTGGAGCTTGTATGAACATTCCCATTCACCGCCTTTTGCTGCCAGTGCTCGTCTCGGCCGCGCTTGTCGCGGCGGGCTGCGACGACGACGAGGTCAGGAACCGTCCCGGCGAGATCCGCATCTCCTGGGAGGACGCCGAGGGAAACCAGGTCTCCTCGCGTGAAGCCGAGCTGAACTTCGGCTCCGTCTTCATGGGCTCGCCCGAGACGAGGAAGCTCGTCATCCGCAACGTGGGCCCCGGCCGCGTGGTGCTGCAGAAGCTGGAGAAGGTCTCCGGCTCGGCGGTGAAGATCGGCGAGGGCGGGGAGGAGAACCCGGTCTTCAGCATCGACTTCACGGACGGCCACGCGCTCGGCGTGTCGGAGGTCGCCGAGTTCGAGTTCACCTTCAACCCGCCCCAGGCGCAGACGGATGTCCTCCCCCACGAGGCCCTGCTCACCCTCACCGTGGAGAACGCGCGTGAAGGGGAGGGCACCGCGACGATCAAACTCACGGGGCTCGCGGTGACCGGCCACTGCCAGCTGCCCTCGACCATCCAGTTCGGAAACGTGGCGCGCGACGACACCTTCCGTCAGACCGTGGACGTGCGGAACCTGAGCGACATCCCCACCACGGCTTCGGTCAGCGCGATCACCTCGTCCTCCGGCGACCACAACGCGTTCACCTTCGCGCCCGAGTCCGTCACCGGCGAGTTCGGGGTCGAGCCGAAGCAGACGCGGCAGGTCGTCATCGACTTCCGGCCCACCGAGAACAAGAGCTACCTCGCGTTCGTGGACATGCGCGCCTCGGCCCAGTGCCCGCTGCAGAAGGTGACCCTCACCGGCAGCGGCGTGGACAGCACGCTCCGGTGGAACCCCGCGGTGCTGGACTGCGGCTACGTCCCGCCCGGCGTGGAGGTCACGCAGACCGTCACCTTCACCAACGACGCGCTCGCGCCGCTGGAGCTGACCCAGATCCGCACCGACAACGCGAACGAGTTCCGCGTCGTCCACGCCGGCTCTCCCGCGCCGCAAGACCTCACCGTGCAGGGCAACGGCGGCACCGCGGACGTGATCGTCGCCTGCAAGCCGGCGGTGCTCGGGCCGCGGCAGACGATGCTGCGCTTCAACACCTCGCTCGCGCGGCAGCCCGCAGGTCAGATCCAGATCCGCGCGTTCGGCGGTGGGCCGGACATCCAGGTCAATCCGTCGCCCTCGCTGAACTTCGGCCGGGTGGCCTACTTCCCGGGTGCGAACCCGCCGGCCTCTTCGGTCCGCAAGCTCACGGTGATGAACGTGGGCACCGCGCCGCCGCAGCCGGATGTGAAGGCGAACCTGCGGCTGGGCGCGCCGGATCCGGTGACCGGCGAGCCGACGCTGCCCTACTACGACATCGAGCCGCTGAACGACGAGACCTCGAGCAGCGAGTTCGAGATCGAGTTCCCCACCTCCTACGATCCGGCGACGGGTCTCGTGGCGAAGGTGGGGCAGAACGCGGTGGAGCTGAAGGTCCGCATCACGCCCATCAGCGTGGGCCCGAAGAAGGCGCGGCTGACGATCTACTCCAACGACGCGGACGAGCCGGAGACGCTCATCGAGATCAACGCGCTGGCGGAGGAGCTGCCGCCCTGCAACTACACCGTCTCGCCGACCGCCTTGAACTTCGGGCTCATCTCGCCGCCGGACTACCGGGACCTCGGCTTCACCATCAAGAACAACGGCACCGCGCCGAACGAAGTCTGCCTCCTCTCCGGCCTCTCCAAGGTCGCGGGTGGCCACGCGTTCTTCGGGCTTCCGGGCGGCAACATCGAGAGCTACGACCTCGCGCCCCAGGAGCAGCTCGAGGTGCTCGTGCGCGTGCAGCCCACGGGGACCACGCCCACGGGCGTGACGGCGATCACCGCGGACGTGGAGTTCTTCATGTCCTCGATCCTCAAGCCGCAGACGGTGGTGAACCTCTCCGCGCAGCTCGCGCCGGCGTGCCTCACCATTGCGCCGGATGAGCTCGACTACGGCACCGTGGAGGTGGGCTGCTCGTCGGTGACGAGGACCTTCAGCGTGTACAACACCTGCTCCTCGGCGGTGACCATCCACTCCTTCGGGATGCAGGCCGCGGCAGGTCAGGTGGCCGGTGGCCCGAACTGCCCGGGGACGCAGCCGTGCCCCGAGTTCATGCTCGTGCAGGCGCCGGCGGTGCCGCCCGGAGGCTTGCAGGTGAGCGCGGGCCAGGCGCCGCTGACCTTCCAGGCGCGCTACCGGCCCATCGACATCGGCTCGGACACCGGCGCGATCGCGGTGACCGCGACCCAGAGCGGGCAGAACGTGACCTACGTGGTCTCGCTGAAGGGGAAGGGCGACACCCAGGGCATCCACACCGACACCTTCACCCAGGACCTCAAGCCGAAGGCGGACGTGCTCATCGCCATCGACAACTCCTGCTCCATGGACCCCTACCAGCAGTCGCTGGCGGCGAACTTCGACTCCTTCATCCAGTTCGCCGAGAGCGCGAAGATCGACTACAACATGGCGATCATCAGCGCGGTCATCGACGACCCGCTGCTGCCTGTGGGCCACTTCATCTCCGGGCCCTCGCACCCCGAGAAGATCCTCACCCCCACCACGCCGGACGTGAAGACGAAGTTCGGCGCCAAGGTGCAGATCGCGCTGGGTGGCGGCACCGAGACCTGCCTCGACCCGATGCTGAAGGCGCTCACCGCGCCGCTCATCAACAACCAGAACGCGGGGTTCCTGCGCGAGGACGCCTCGCTGGCGCTCATCTGCGTGACGGATGCCTCGGAGCAGTCCGGGATGCCGGCCACGCAGTACCTGAACCAGTTCTGGAACATCAAAGGTCACAACCGGAAGACGAACTTCACCTTCAACGCCATCGCCGGGTTCAACCCCAACCCGCCCGCCAACTGCCCGTACGACGCGGGCGCGGACGATGGGACCTACGCCTACCTCGTGGCGCAGACGAACGGCGTGCGCGACGAGATCTGCACCCCCGACTGGTCGAAGACGCTGGAGGAGCTCGGCAAGACCGCGCTCGGCTTCCGGACGAACTTCTTCCTCACCTCGATGCCGGACCTGACGAAGGGCGCCATCCTCGTGGCGATCGACGGGATCCCGGTGCCGGACGTGGACGAGCGCGGGGCCACGGTGTGGGTGTACGACTCGGTGGGCAACTCGGTGAACTTCGAGCCGATGTACGTCCCCGAGCCGGGCCAGACGCTGACCATCACCTACCACGTGACCTGCTACCCCTAGCAGGCGGCGCGGTTCCTCCATTGGGCTGAAAAGGGCGGCGCTCTCGGAAGGGGGCGCCGCTTTTCGTTGCGGCTCAAACGACAAAGCAGGCGAGCGGGCATGGGACTTCTGTGCGGGATGCCTTGACCGTCGTGTGACATTCCGACACGATCCGCCGGCAAAAATTTCCCGGGCGGCCGCACCCGGGACCTGGCCCAGACCGGTTCGCTTTGTCCGGAGAGTCGTCCGGCGCAGCGCCCCATCCGCAGAAGAGGTGTCGCTCATGACGTTTTCTCCCCTCAAGCTGGCCGCCTACGCCCTCCTGGGCGCGGTGGTCGTTTCCGGCTGCCGCTGTGGCGAGACCGAGACGGAGCGCCGCTTCGGCGACCTCGGGCTCGTTTACAAGGCGGACGGGGACAGCACCCGGACGGACCGCGAGGCGCTGTACGACTTCGGCTCGGTGTTCATGGGCCAGACGGTCACCGAAAAGATCGTGGTGAAGAACCTCGGCGCCGCGTCGCTGACGCTCTCCTCCATGGAGAAGCTCGAGGGCGACACCGTCTCCATCGGCGAGGGCGGCGACGCCAACCCGGTGTGGAAGGTCGCGTTCGTCCCCGGCACCACGCTCGGCGTCTCCGAGTACGTGGAGATCGAGGTCACCTTCGCCCCGCCCCAGATCGAGGAGGTCCAGCGCGAGCACGGCGTGAAGCTGATGCTCCGCGCCGAGGGCGCCCGCGAGGGTGAGAACGAGGCGACGATCACGCTGAAGGGCCTCGCGGTCTCCGGCGTCTGCGAGCTGCCGAAGACGCTGAACTTCGGCAAGGTCGCTCGCGACGACACCTACCGGCACACGGTGGACATCCGGAACCCGACGCAGCTGACCGCCACCGCCACGGTGACGGCGATCACCTCGTCCTCCGGCGACCACAACGCGTTCACCTTCGCGCCGGAGTCGCCGCAGGGTGACTTCTCGGTGGACCCGAACACGACCCGCCAGGTCCAGATCGACTTCAAGCCCACCGAGAACAAGAGCTACCTCGCGTTCGTGGACATGCGCGCTTCGGCCCAGTGCCCGGTGGTGAAGGTGACCCTCACCGGCCAGGGCGTGGACAGCGTGCTCTCCTGGAACCCCACCCAGGTGGACTGCGGCTACGTGACCCCGGGCGTGGAGGTGACGCGCCAGGTGACCTTCACCAACGACGGTCTGCAGGACGTCCAGCTGAGCCAGATCAAGACCCAGAACAACAGCGAGTTCCGCGTCGTGCCCCAGGAGGGTCAGGACCCGCAGTCGCTGACCGTGCCGGGCGCCGGTGGGACCGCGGAGCTCACCGTGGGCTGCAAGCCTGCGGTGCTCGGGCCGCGCCAGACGTTCCTCACCTTCGCGACGAACCTCGCCCGCCAGTCGGCCGGTCAGATCCAGCTGCGCACCTTCGGCGGTGGCCCGGACATCCAGGTCAACCCGTCGCCGAACCTCAACTTCGGCCGCGTGGCCTACTTCCCCGGCGCGAACCCGCCGGCGTCCTCCATCCGCAAGCTCACCGTGATGAACGTGGGCACCGCGCCGGCCCAGCCGGACAACAAGGCGAACCTGCGCCTCGGCCAGGCGGACGCGAGCGGCAACCCGACGCAGCCGTACTTCAAGATCGAGCCGCTGAACGACGGCACCGCCGAGACCGAGTTCGAGATCCTCGTCCCCACCACCTACGACATGAACAAGGGCCTCGTGGCGAAGGTCGGTGAGAACGCGGTCGAACTGCAGGTGAAGATCACGCCGATCAGCGTGGGCCAGAAGCAGGCGCGGCTGACGATCTACTCGAACGACCCGGACCAGCCGGAGAAGGTCATCGAGATCAACGCGCTGGCGGAGGAGCTGCCGCCCTGCAACTACACGGTGTCGCCGACCGCGCTGAACTTCGGCCTCATCTCGCCGCCGGACTACCGGGACCTCGGCTTCAGCATCAAGAACAACGGCACCGCGCCGAACGAGATCTGCCTCCTCTCCGGCCTCTCGAAGGTCGCCGGTGGCCACGCGTTCTTCGGTCTGCCCGCGGGCAACATCGAGTCGTACGAGATGGCGCCTCAGGAGCAGCTCGAGGTGCTCGTGCGCGTCCAGCCGACGGGCATGACCCCCTCCGGCGTGACGCAGATCACCGCGCAGGTCGAGTTCTTCATGTCCTCGCTGCTGAAGCCGCAGACGGTGGTGAACCTCACCGCGCAGCTGGCGCCGTCGTGCCTCACCATCGCGCCGGACGAGCTCGACTACGGCACGGTGCAGGTGGGCTGCTCGTCGGTGACCCGCACCTTCAGCGTGTACAACACCTGCTCCACGCCGGTGACCATCCACTCGTTCGGCATGCAGGCCGCGGCGGGTCAGGTGGCCGGTGGTCCGAACTGCCCGGGCACGCAGCCGTGCCCCGAGTTCATGCTCGTGCAGGCGCCCGCGGTGCCGCCCTCCGGCCTCGTGGTGAGCGCCGGCCAGGCCCCGCTGACGTTCCAGGCGCGCTACCGCCCGATCGACATCGGCTCGGACACCGGCGCGATCGCGGTGACCGCGACGCAGAGCGGCCAGAACGTGACCTACGTGGTCTCGCTGAAGGGCAAGGGCGACACCCAGGGCATCCACACCGACACCTTCACCCAGGACCTCAAGCCGAAGGCGGACGTGCTCATCAGCATCGACAGCTCGTGCTCGATGGCGTCCTACCAGGCGTCGCTGGCCGCGAACTTCGACTCGTTCATCCAGTTCGCCGAGAGCGCGAAGGTCGACTACAACATCGCGGTCATCACCACGGACGACGACTCGGCGCAGCACCAGGGCCGCTTCGTCTCGGGTCCCTCGCACCCGGAGAAGATCCTCGCCCCGAACGTGGTGGACGTGGAGAACAAGTTCAAGGCGAAGGTGAACGTGGGCACCAGCGGCAGCGCGACCGAGACCTGCCTCTCGCCGATGCTCAAGGCGCTGACCGCCCCGCTGGTGAACAACGACAACGCGGGCTTCCTGCGTGACGAGGCCTCGCTGGCGCTCATCTGCGTGACCGACGCGGTGGATCAGTCGAGCATGCCGTCCACGCAGTACCTGAACCAGTTCTGGAACATCAAGGGTCACAACCGGAAGACCCAGTTCACCTTCAACGCGATCGCCGGCTTCAACCCGAACCCGCCGTCGGGCTGCCCGTACGACAGCGGTCCGGACGACGGCACCTACGCGTACCTCGTGGCGCAGACGAACGGCGTGCGCGACGAGATCTGCACCCCCGACTGGTCGAAGACGCTGGAGGAGCTGGGCAAGACGGGCCTCGGCTTCCGGACGAACTTCTTCCTCACCTCCGTGCCGGACCTGACCAAGGGGCCCGTGCTGGTGGCGATCGACGGGGTGACGGTGTCGGCGGTGGACGAGCGCGGCGCGACGGTGTGGGTCTACGACTCGGTGGGCAACTCGGTGAACTTCGAGCCGATGTACGTGCCGGAGCCGGGCCAGACGCTGACGATCACCTACCACGTGACCTGCTACCCGTAAGCCGGGGAAGTCGGGTACAAGACACGCAACGCGCATGAAAAAAGGGGGAGCCCCCGGGCCGTTTCAGAAGCCCGGGGGCTCTTTCCTGTAGGTGGCATTCCTCCGCAGTGAAAGAGGGGTAGTGGCGATGAAGCGGTCCCTGGGCATCTTCTCGGCAGTGCTGGCGGTCTGCGCCGCAGCGCCGGCGCTGGCGCAGAACTACGTCGTGACCAGCAACTCGCAGCCGTACGTGCCGCTCTCCGGTGCGACGGTGGTGCAGCTGTCACCGAACAGCACCACCTGGGACGCGCGGGACGAAGGGATCGCCGTCATTCCGCTCGGGTTCACCTTCCCCTACTACGGGGTGAACCACACGAGCGTCGCCGTCCACTCCAACGGCGTCATCACGCTCGGCTCCTCCGCGCAGTCGACGTGCACGGCCTCGGTGGCCTGCAGCAACGTGGGCAACTTCCCCAGCACCACGTCGCCGACCTCGGTCATCGCGCCGTGGAACGCGGACCTCGACGGCACCGGTGGCGGCGACATCCGGATGCTGCAGCCCAGCCCCTCCGAGATCGTCATCGAGTACTACAACTGGGGCTACTTCTCCGGCTCCGGCCGTTTCAACCTCCAGGTGCGGCTCAACGCGTCCGGCCTCTTCCAGGTGCACTACGGCACCCACACCGGCACGGGGACGACGGGCATTGGCGCGGGCTGGAAGGACCACACCGGGAACCAGGGCGGCGGGCTGCCGGCTTGCGGCGCGGCGCGGACCTGCAGCGATTCGACCTTCCCCACCGACACGCTCTTCACCGTGGGCCAGCCGGTGCAGGCGGACCTCTACGTGGACTCGGTGAGCATCCAGAGCCTCACCAAGACGCCGAACAACGACATCACCCTCACCGTGCAGCCCACCTTCCGGAACTTCGGCCAGACCGCGGCCTCGGGCTTCCACTGGAAGGCGTTCCTCTCCACCAGCCAGACGAGCCTCACCGGGGCGATCGAGTTCTACGACTCGGCGGTGGCGAACCAGCCGGTCAACGTGTCGGGCGTCTCCACGAACACCGCGGTGGGGTCGGGGACGGCGCTGAACGTGCCTCCGGGCAACTACTATGTGCTCGTGCAGGCGGACACCACCAACGTGGTGCCCGAGTTCAGCGAGACGAACAACGTGGGCGCGACCACGCTCCCGTTCACCCAGGGCTTCGACCTCGTGGCCCAGGGCGTGAGCGGCGCGCCGGCCACCTCCGGGCCGGGCAACAGCATCACCGTCAACGTGACCTGGACGAACCAGGGCACCGACGTGTCGGGCGGTCCGGTGACCTTCGGGCTCTACCTCTCCGCCGACAACCTCTTCGACTCCAACGACTTCCTTGCCCACACCTGGACCGAGTCTTCGGTGTCGGGCGGCCAGGGGGCGGTGAACGTGGCGCAGTCCTTTACCGTCCCGATGAACGTGCCCGGCGGTGATTTCCACTGGATCCTCCGCGCGAACATGGGCTCGAGCCCGGTGGTCGAGGCCTCCACGGCGAACAACACCGCCGCCTCCGGGACGAAGACGCTGATGCAGCAGGCGGACCTCGAGCTGATGTCGGCGGACCTGCTGAACGTGGCCGGGACCCAGCCCATCCGCGAGGGCTTCCTCGGCGAGAAGGCGCGGCTGACCGCGACGTTCCGGAACATCGGCGGCGCGAACGCGAACAACTTCCACATCGGGGTGGCGCTGTCGAAGGACGCGAACCTCAGCCTGCTGCCGGGTGGCGACTTCATCTTCCACGACGAGCCGGTGGCGCAGGTGCTCGCGGGCGCGCCGAACCCGACCACGGCGACCTTCGAGATCACCCTCCCGCTGGTGGACCGCGCGGGGAACCCGGTGCAGCCGGGGTCGTACTACCTCTTCGTCATCCTCGACTCGTACAAGGTGCTCACGCAGCTCAACGGCGGGCAGGACATCAAGGCGGTGGGCACGCCGCTCCCCGAGCCGATCAACATGCGCGCGCCGGCGGCGGACTACGCGGTGATCAAGGTGGACGTGCCGGCGGCGGCGGGCGTGGGCGAGGTGATGCCGCTCTACCGGGTGATCAAGAACATCGGCAACCTCGACGGGCCGAAGGTGCAGTACCGCTACTACGCGTCCGCGAACCCGCTGGTGACCACCAGCGACGTGGCCCTGCCCGTCCTCTCGTCCACCGGCGCGGTGCTGGACTCGGGTGAGGTGGAGCTCGAGGCAGGGGAGAGCGACTCGCGCACGGACCTCGTCCGGGTGCCGGCGGGGATCGTCCCGGGGACCTGGTACGTGGGCGTGGTGGTGGACGTGGGCAACGTGGCCCAGGAGCACAACAAGACGAACAACGCGGTGGCCGCGGCGAGCACGGTGCAGATCGTGCCCTCCACGCTGGTCATCACCACTCAGCAGCTGCCGGACGCCACGCTGGGCATGCCGTTCGACTTCAAGCTCTCGGCGCAGGGCGCGCAGGAGAACCTCACCTGGTCCGCGAGCAGCGGGCTGCCGCCGGGGCTGACCCTCACGCCTGCCGGCACGGTGGGCGGCGTACCGACCCAGACGGGCGTGTTCGCGTTCACCGCGACCGTCTCCAACGGGAACATCGAGGCCATGGCCCGGTTGGTGGTGCGCGTGCTGGCCCCCACCTCCGAGCTGACGATCACCTCGGCCTCGCTGCCGCCGGTGATCAACTCCACGACGCTGCTCTACCGGGCGAACCTCAGCGCCGCGGGCGGCACGCGGCCCTATGCGTGGAAGCTCCTGTCCGGCGTGCTGCCGAACGGGCTCGCGCTGCTGGCGGACGGCACCGTCGAGGGCACCCCGAAGCCGGGCGTGGCCATCGGTCAGACGCCGCTGCTCGTGGAGGTCTCCGACGCGCTGGGCAACCGCGTGTCCCGGCAGCTGGTGATCAAGGTCGTGGAGTCCGGCGCGCTGGTCATCACCTCGCTTGCGCTGAGCGAGACGATGGTCAACGCCGACTACCTCTACGACGTGGCGGCGCGGAACGCGGACCAGTCTCCGCTGGCGAAGCCGCTGACCTGGAAGATCTCCTCCGGTCGTCTGCCGGAGGGGATGGCGCTCACCGTGGCGCAGGACGAGCTGGGCCTTCTGACCGGCCGCGCGCTCGAGGCGGGCGACTTCGTGTTCAGCCTGCAGGTCACCGACGCCCGCGGGCGCTCGGACGTGGCGGACTTCATCCTCCGGGTGCATCCGGCCCGGGCGAAGATCAGCGCCGTCAACGCGCCGGGCGTGCTCCGCCCCGGCGACGAGGTCTCGTACCAATACACCACCGGCAACGAGCAGAGCCGGTATCGACTCTTCTCGGGGGCGCTCCCCCCGGGTCTCACCCTGGATGAAAACGGTCACGTGACCGGCACTGTGCAGATGGAGGAAGCGGCTTTGGGTACCTGGAACTTCGTGGTGGAGGCCAATGCGCCGGCCACCGGATCGAGCCTCGGCGCGTTCGCGCTGGAGGTCCAGCCGCAGCCGGTCGCCGCCGGGTGCAATGCCACGGGCGCAGGCTCGGGCTGGCTGATGCTGATGGCGCCGGTGGTGGCGCTCTTCGGCCGGCGCCGCGGCGCGCGCGCTCTGGCGGCGCTCTCCGCGGTGGCCCTGGCGGTCGTCCCGGCGCTGGCGCAGGCGCAGACGGTGACGAACTACGTGGTCAGCGGTCCGTTCAGCCGCACCTACGGCGCGCTGACCGGCGGCACCAACGTGCAGAACTCGCTCACCGCGTCCACCGGCGCGAACAACATCGCGCTGCCGTTCGACTTCGAGTTCTACGGCCAGACCTACAAGAACATCGGCATCTCGCTGAACGGCTACGTGGCGTTCGACACGCTGACGGGCAACTCGGCGAACCTCGCCATCCCGCACACGAGCACCGGCACCACGGTGCCGAAGGTCTTCATCGCGCCCTGGTGGGACTCGCTGAACAAGACCACCACCTCGCCGGCGACGATCGTGCGCTACGGCACGGTGGGCACCGCGCCGAACCGGACCTTCGTGGTGGACTGGCAGAACATGTGCCCGACCTCCACCTGCAGCACCCAGCGGGTGAGCTTCCAGCTGCAGCTGCAGGAGGGGACGAACAAGATCAGCTTCAACTACGGCCCGGCGACGGGGACCTGGTCGGGCTCGGCCTCCGTGGGCATCCAGCGCGCGACGAACGCGGGCCAGACCGGCCTCTCCTGCGGCGCGGCCTGCAGCACGGGCAACTGGCCGGCGAACCAGGCGATCGAGTTCTCCCTCCCGCCGGACCTCATCCTCCGCACGGTGAGCGTGGACGACACCGGCTACGTGGGCGTGCCCTTCCAGGCGGCGGCCACGGTGGGCAACAACGGCGGCCTCAAGGCGAGCCTCGTCCGGGTGCGCTACTGGCTCTCCACCGACGCGATCCTCGACACCGCGACCGACGTGCTCCTTGGCACCTCCAACACCGGTGACGTGGAGGCGGGCGTGGACACGGTGATCCTCGGCTCCCTGACCATCCCCAACGGGACGGCCACCGGGCAGTACTACCTGCTCTCGCGGGTGGACCCGGACAACACGGTCGCGGAGACGAAGGAGAACAACAACGAGGGCGTCCCGCTGCTCTTCAAGGTCGGCGCGCCCGTCCCGGATCTCGCGGTGGACGCGATCAGCGCCCAGCCGTCGACGGTGGGCCCCGGCGCCACGCTGAGCGTGAACCGCACGGTGCGCAACCTCGGCAACGCGGCCTCCGGCGCCTTCACCGTGACCTACTTCGTCTCCGACAACTCCGTCGTCAGCATCAGCGACACCGAGATCCACAAGGAGCAGGTCTCGAGCATCGCCGCCTCGCCGGGCTCCTCGGTGCAGTCGGTGAGCATGGCGCTCCCCGCGAACCTCAAGGCCGGCCAGTACTGGATCGGCGCCTGCGCGGACTGGGACGCGGCCGCGAACCCGCCCTCCTCGGTGACCGAGATCAGCGAGGTGAACAACTGCGCCACCGGCAACAGCTTCGTGCTCAACACGGGCGCGGTGACGGTCACCACCGGCACGCTTCCGGGCGGGACGCAGAACGCGCCCTACGGCCAGCAGCTGCAGGCCACCGGCGGCAACGGGAGCTACGCCTGGTCGCTCTCGAGCGGCGCGCTGCCGGCGGGGATGACCCTCACGGCGGGCGGGCTGATCTCCGGTACCCCGTCTGTGGCGGGCGCGTTCAGCTTCACGGTGAAGGTCAGCTCCGGCGGCGAGGAGGCGACGCGGTCGCTCTCGCTCACCGTGGCGGACAAGAACCTCCCGCTGGCGGTGGCGGACCACCAGCTGCCCTCGGCGGAGTTCGGCCACGCGTACGGCGTGCAGCTCGTTGCGGTGGGCGGCGTGCCCCCGTACCTCTGGACGCTGAAGGCGCCGTCGCGGCTGCCTACCGGCCTGAACCTCTCGCCGGACGGCTTCATCGAGGGCCGGACCACCTCCACCTCCGACGTCCCGGTGGCCTTCACCGTGGAGGTCGAGGACCGTGAGGGGACCCGCGCGGCGAAGGACCTGCAGATCCTCGTGACGAAGCCGGGCTCGCTGCAGATCGCCACCACCCGGCTGCCCACCGCGTACCTCGACGAGGGCTACAACGCGTCGCTGGCGGCGGTCGGCGGCAACGGGTCGTACTCGTGGCGGGTGCTGAAGTTCCAGCAGCTCACCCAGGCGCCCACCGACGTGCCGGGCCCCGAGCTCACCGCGCTGCCGGAGAACTTCGGGATTGGCATCCAGGGCCCGAGCCTCAGCGGCACCCCGCGCCAGGCCGGCCTCTTCGCGGTGACCCTGCGCGTGTCGGATCCGAACGGCGCGGAGGACATCACCACGCTGCCGCTGCTCGTCAGCTACAAGCGGCCGCTCTCCATCACTACCACGGTGCTGCCGGACGCGTTCGTGGGCGGGCAGTACCAGGTGCGCCTGTCGCACAACGCGGACGCGTCGAAGGTGACGGTGACCTGGGCGGAGGCGTGCGTGCAGCAGGCGGCCTCCAGCGCGAACGGCGTGACCTACTCGTGCCTCGCCGGCGAGCCGACGCAGCGGCTCCCCGAGGGCCTCGTGATCGGCGCGGACGGGAGCATCAGCGGCGTGCCGGTGGCGCCCGCGGTCGCGGCGGCGGAGGGCTCCGAGGGCCCGGTCTACTCCTTCCTCGTCCGCGCGGTGGACGACAAGGGCCGGGCGGACGTGCGCAGCCTGTCGATCCGGGTCCGCCCGGCGCGGGCGACGGACGGCGGCGGCTGCAGCGGCACGGGCC
>JAFAFL010000156.1 GCA_023423535.1 Pseudomonadota bacterium | reverse complement strand
GCCCTGCCCGACGAGGACCTTCAGGGGCACGCGCGTGCCGTCGACGTACACCACGCGGCTCACGCGAGCCTCCGCGCGATCGCGACCGCGCCGTCATCCTGCAGCCGCGCGGGTGTGCGCTCGACGCGACCCGCGGCCCAGTCGATGCGCTCGGTGCCGCGCGCGAGGACGGTCAGCTCGCGGCGCAGGGCATCGGGGTGGCGCGTGTAGCGGGCGGCGTCCCCGACCGCGTCGAGCCCGACCTCGGCGACGCCATCCGTGGCGACGAGCACCGTGCCGACGCCCCGCGCGGTCGCGAGGGTCGCCGGCGCGGGACTGCCGAGGAGGTCGTAGCCGAGGTACGGCGGCTGGTTGTCGTCGAACGGGCCGAGCACGCGGGCGTCCCCGTCCAGCGCATACGCCCCGTCGCCGATCGCCCACACCGCGGTGTCCTCGCCGGCGACCGCGCTCGCGACGATCGTGAACAGCAGGTGATCGTGGACGACCTGCGCCCGATCACCGCCGAGCCGCGCGCCGAGCGCGCCGAGCGCCTCGACGACCTCCCCGCGAACGGCGTCCCACAGCGTGGGGTCACACGGCCGCGCACCCTCGCGCAGCCGCCGCGCGAGCCCCGCGATCACGAGCTGCGCCCCGAGCCGCGCGCCGACCTCGGAGCTCGCGCCGGAGCCACACCCGTCGCACACGACGATCGCGGCGACCTCTCCGCGCGCCCACGCCGCCGCCGCGTCCTGCCCGTTCCGAGCGACCCGCAGGTGGCGCGCGCCGGTCACCGCCGCCGCCGCGGTCGCGATGCTCGACTTCGTGTCCATGTGACACTTTGATAGTGTCACGAATACACGATGTCAAGAAGGACGCAGCAACCCCGCGTCGCGGCTGGAGAACGTCGCTACGGGGCGAGGCGGTCGCGCGTCCAGCCGGCGCCTTCGCGCGTGTAGCGGACGCGGTCGTGCAGGCGCGACGGCCGGCCCTGCCACAGCTCGACCAGATCGGGGATCACGCGATAGCCGCCCCAGTGCGCGGGGCGGGTCGGGGCACGCTCGCCGAGCGAGTCCGCCAGCGCGGTGACCTCGTCCTCGAGGAGCGAGCGGTTCGCGATCGGGCGCGACTGTGGGGATGCGATCGCCCCGAGCTGGCTGCCGAGCGGGCGCGACGAGAAGTACGCGTCGGACTCCTCGGGCGAGACCTTCTCGACGCTGCCCTCGACGCGCACCTGGCGGTGCAACGGCTCCCAGAACAGCACGAGCGCGGCGTGCGGGTTGGCCGCGAGGTCCTGGCCCTTCTTGCTGTCGTAGTTCGTGAAGAACACGAAGCCGCGATCATCGACCTCCTTGAGGAGCACGATGCGCGCGGACGGGCGGCCTCGTCCGTCGACGGTGGCGAGGGTCATCGCGTTGACCGACGGCAGCTTCGCGTCGACCGCGGCCTGGAACCACAACCGAAACTGGACGATCGGATCCGGGTCACAGTCCGCGGGGTCGAACGGCGTGCCCTTGTAGTCATCGCCGAACCGCCAGAGCAGGTCCTTGGCCATGGGCCCTGTCTACCACGCTCCCGTGTATGGTCCCGCCATGCACCTGTTCGTCATCCGCCACGCGATCGCCGAGGTTGCCGCGCCCGAGCAGGACGACGCCGCGAGGGAGCTGACGGACGACGGCCTTCGCAAGCTCAAGCAGGTCGTCAAGGGCATGCGCGCGCTCGACATCACGTTCGACCGCGTCCTCACCAGCCCGTGGACGCGCGCGCGGCACACCGCCGAGATGCTCGCGCCGCTCTCCGACGACGACCCGATCGTCACCGACCTCCTCGCGCAGACGCCGCGCGCCGAGCTGCTCGCGATGATCGCGGAGCTCCCCGGCGACACCGCCGTCGTCGGTCACGAGCCCTGGCTCGGCGAGCTCGTCGCGTGGCTCGCGTTCGGCGACACCCGCCACGGCGACGCGCTCGACCTCAAGAAGGCCGGCCTCGTGTGGCTCGAGGGCAGCGCCGTCCCGGGCGGGATGACGATCCGCGCGATCGTGCCGCCCCGCATCCTGCGCGCGGCGCGGAAGTAGTCAGCGCAGCGGGCGCATGCCGGCGGCGCGGCGGAGGTCGTTGACCGCGCGGCCGACGGCTTCGTCGTGGAGCAGCAGCTTCGACAGCGCGCCCGTCGTTATGCCGAGACGCTGCGCGGTCGCCGCGATCTCGAGGCCGCCCGCGACGAGGAGGTCGAGGAGGTCGGCGATCGCGGCCCAGTACTCGCCGGTCAGCCGCGTCTTCGCGCCGAGCGGCGCGGTGCCTCCGCGGACGAGTGCGGCGAGGCGCGGCGGTGGCGTGTAGCCGTCGAGGAACACCGGCTCGCGGACCTCGAGCGCGATCGCGGCGCGCAGGCGGCGCACGGCGTGGAGCTTGTTCTCCGACTGCGAGCGACTGTCCTCGCCGATCGCGGACACGCCCGTCAGCTTGTGGCGCAGGCGGACCGCGCTCTCGGTCTTGTTGCGGTGCTGCCCGCCCGGCCCGGACGCGCGATAGCGGTCGACCTCGCACTGACCGATCAGCGCGTCGTCGGACGCGAGCAGGTAGTCCGCGCGCGGCACGTCAGTTCGCGGCGGTCGTTGGCGCAGGCGCGGAGCCCGGCGAGCGCATCGGCGCGTCTCCCGGCTCGAGGTAGACATCGACGCCGGCGCGATCGCCCGCGCGGCCATACTCGACGCGCGCGATGCCGTCGCCGAGCGCGCCGACGATCTTCGACAGCTTCGGATCGACCGGGACCTTCGCGTCACCGCACAGCTGCTCGACGTCGCCGATCGCGATGCCGGGGGCGAGCCCACCGACGCGCGTCACCTGGCCGCCGCGGATGCGGACCGACAGCGAGAACTGCGGGACGGTGACGCTGCGGAATCGCTCGAGCACGCCGGCCGGCAACGACGCGGACGTGAAGCCCTGGAACGCGGTGTCGAGCGCGGCGACCTGCTGCTCGACGTCGGTGCCAGGCATCGGGATCTCGATCTCGCTGTACGGCGAGTCGCCGATCGACTGCGTGAACCGATCGATGCGCTCGACCTTGAAGTCGTCGACGAACTTCTTGAGCTGGTACTTCGCCTCGTGCGTCCCGAACATCTCCTCGATGACGGGCCACGGCTGCGGATCCCAGAAGTGCCAGCCGGTGGTCACCTTGCCGCCCCACACGCCGATCCACGAGCCGGCGAGCTTGGGCTCGAGGCGCTCGCCGATCTGGTCGAGCAGCGCGGCGTCGCTCTTGGCGATGTTGCAGAGCTTGAAGTAGTCCGCCATCTTCGGCACGAAGCCGCGCGGATCGCCCCACGCGCCCCACCAGATGCGGCGGAGGTCGCTGCCGAGCATCGCCAGGTAGCTCACGCCCTCCCCGTCGGGCATGTCCGCCGGCGACGGGGTGTGCTCGAGCCAGCGGTCGAGGTGGATGTCCATCCACTCCTCGACGATCGGCAGCTGGGACAGGCTGATCTGGAGGTTGAGGCGGACCGACAGCGCCCGCTGCA
>JAFAFL010000086.1 GCA_023423535.1 Pseudomonadota bacterium | reverse complement strand
GCCCAGTGCCCCGGATGCACTGGGCGCCACCGTCTCCAGATAGCGATCGAGCAGCGCGCGGTCCGGCACGTTGCGCACCGACCGGCGCCCGAACCGGCCGGCCCTCGCCCGCTCCAGCGCGCGCTTGCTGATGTCGGAGGCGACGAGCTCCACCCGGTCGCGCAGCCCCGCGCTCTCCAGCAGCATGGCCAGCGTCAGGGGCTCCTCGCCGGTGGCGCACGCGGCGGACCAGAGGCGAAGGCGCCCCTTCCCCGTCTGCCGCAGCCGCTCAGGGATGAGCCGGTTCACGAGCACACGCTGCTGATCGTACTCGCGGAAGAAGTAGGTCTCGCCCACGACGAGCGAGTCCACCAACCGCTCCAGCTCGGCGGCGCTCTGCGCGTCGTAGCGGAGGTAGTAGTAGTAATCGAGCAGCGACTCGAAGCCGGCGTCGAGCGCGCGCGTGCCGACCTTCTCGCGCACGAGCTCGAGGTCGGAGATCGCGTAGTGGATCCCCGTCCGCTCCTCGATCAGCGCGCTGAGGATGGCGAAGACCTGCGGGGACAGGTGTGGGAGCGGCAGCGGCATTGCGTTGAGCGTCCGGGCGTGAGGGTCCGCTGCGCGCTACGCGGTGAGCAGCAGCGCGCACACCCGGCGCACCTCGGGATCCGGATCGTTCGTCGCGTGCTCCTTCACCGCCTCCAGCGCCTTCGGCGTGCCCATGGCCGCCAGCGTCGTCGCCGCCGCCCGCCGTGCCGCCGGGTTGCCGGTCTTCAGCGCGCGGAACAGGGCCGCGGTGGCGTCCGGCCTCCGCATGCGCGCGAGCGCCGAGGTCAGCTCGGGGGCGATCTCGTCGTTCGCCGTCTCCAGCGTCGTCAGAAGGCCGTGCACGCGTCCCTCGGTGTGCAGCGAGAGCGCGACGCGCACCTGCGGCCTCCGCTCCGGATCCGCGAGCAGCGACACGAGGGTCAGCGTGGGCTCCTGGCCGGGCCGGTTCGCGAGATAGCTGATCGCCGAGTTCCTCACCGACTCGTCGCTGTCCGTCGCCGCGCGCGCCAGCGCCTTCGTCACCTCCGGCTGCGGAAAGTCCGCCATGGCGCTGATCGCCACCAACCGCGTGGCGTGCTCCGGCGACCCGGCCGCCTCCAGCAGCACGTCCAGCGCCTGCGCGTGCCGCGCCATCCCGAGGCCGATCAGCGCCGCCCGCCGGATGTCCTCCTCCTCGGACATCGCCGCCTCGGAGAGGAGCTGCCCCGCCAGCGGAGACTCGAGGTTCGACAGGGCCTCCACCGCCGCCACGCGCACCTGCCCCGCGCCGTCGCGCAGCAGCGGCGCAATGGCGCCCACCGCCTCGGACACGCCGAGCCGACCAAGCGCCTGGCACGCGTAGTAGCGCACCCAGTCGTCCCCATCCTTCAGCCCACGCAGGAGCGCCGCCTGGATGCGCAGGTCACCGGTGGCAAAGCCCAGGGACCGCATCGCCGCCGCGCGCATGCGGGGCCGCTCGTCGCGCGTGGCGTCGAGCAGCGCCTCCAGCCCACGCCGGTCCTCGAGGAACGGCAGGCCCTGCAGCGCCGCGTCGCGCACCCGCTCGTCCGGATCCTTCAGCGCCTCGAGGAACGCCGGCAGCGCGTCCGCGTAGCCGAAGTAGGAGAGGATCCGGAACGCGCTCCGCCGCACCGAGGCCTTGTCCGACCGCGCCGCCTCCAGCGCGAGCCGCTCCGTCTCCTTGCCGCCGAGCGCCTGGATCGCGCCGACCGCCGCCTGCGCCACCGCCGGGTTCGGATCCGAGAGCAGCGTGAAGAGCGCCGTCACCGCCACCGGGTTGCCGATCCGCGCCAGCGCCTCACAGGCCAGCGCCCGCACCGCCGGATCGCCGTCCTTCAGGCACTCGGTCACCGCGGGGATCGCCGACGACCGGAAAACGATGGGCAGCAGCGTCCTGCGCCGCGCGCTGTCACCGCGGACGAGGATCTCCAGCGTCGTCCCCTCCGCGTCGTGCCCCAGCCGCCGCAGCGCGCCCGCCGCCGCGTGCGACACCTGCTCAGCGCCCGCGAGAAGCTGCGTCAGCAGGCTCGCCGCCTCCGCGCCACCGACGATGCCGAGCGCCAGCGAGATCGCCGCCTGCTCCTCGGAGTCCGCGCCGGTCAGCGCCTGCGAGAGCCTTCGACCCGCCACCGGTCCCGCCACCGCGGACTTCAGCGCGGAGACCACGCTCTCCGCCTCGCCGTAGCGCTCGCCGTGGCGCCGGTGGAGGTCCGCGAGGCTCACCGCGCTCACCCGCACCAGCGTGTCCGAGGGCGACACCAGCAGCGACGCCAGAGGTCCCACCGCCGCGCGCTCGCCGGTGCGCCCCAGCGCCCGCGCCGCCTCCGCCGCGTACATGGGGTTGGACAGCAGCGCCCCCAGCGCCGGGATCGCGCGCGGATCCCCGCTGCGCCCGAGCACGTCGATCGCCGGGAACACGCGGAAGAAGCGCCCGCTGCCCACCGCCGCCACCAGCGAGTCCACCGCCGCGCGCCCGCCCACGCGACCCAGCGCTTCGGTCGCGCCCACCGCCACGTTGTCGTCCGGGTGCTCGAGCAGCCGGGAGAGGATCTCCGCCGAAGCCGGATCCCGCCTGCGCCCGAGGATCTGCGCCGCGTCCGCCACCACCGCGGGGTCCTCGTTCGGGATCATCCGCTCCACCACCACCGGTTCCACCGCGCCCACCGAACCGACGAGCGCGTCCACTGCGGCGGCAATGCGGGCCTCGTCGTCGCGCCGGTACGAGAGCACGTTCACCAGCGGCCCCACCGCGTCGTCACCCAGCGCGGCCAGCGCCGCCACCACCGCGCGGCGCACCACCCACGAGGGCTCGTTCAGCAGGTCGAGCAGCCGCGGGATCGACTGCGGCCCGGCGGACGTCAGCCGGTCCACCTCCTGCGCGCGTTCGCGATCCGCCTCGCTGATCGCCGCGCCCGTCGGTTGTGCGCTCACGACGCCTCTCCGCTGCGGTCTTCGCCGCCCTTGCCTTCCGAACCGGCGCGCCCGAGCCCCTGCAGCGACTGGGTGATCTGCGCCAGCACCTCGACGTGCTCGGAGTGGGTGGCGCGGATCCGTCCCACCTGCGTCACGACCTCGCGCACGTCGCCGGCAAACGTGTTCGCGCCCTTCGCCTGCGCGCCGAGCGTGGTGACGATCTCCCGCGCGCGCCCCTTCATGTCGTTCACGGTCCGCGCGACCTCGTCCGTCGCCGCCGCCTGCTCCGCCGCCGCGCGCGACACTGTCTGCACCGCGGTGGTGTTCTTCGCCGCGGACTGCGCGAGCGACACCAGCGCCTCCGCCTGCTCCGCGGTGGCCCGCGCCGTCTGCCGCGCGATCCGCCGGACCTCGTCCGCGCCCGTCACCAGCGAGCCCAGCGCCTTCGTCTGCTCGCCGGTCGCCGCGGTGACCTCCGC
>JAFAFL010000077.1 GCA_023423535.1 Pseudomonadota bacterium | reverse complement strand
TGTTCGTGATATGTTCACAGTTAAGTAGGAGGAAGCCGGAAGGTTTCCTGCAAGTTTGCGGAAGGCCAATTGCTGCACGGTGTGAAGCCGACGGACTATCAGGTCGATCGCCCGGACCGACGGGCATGTTGCGGCTCTTTGTCGTGTGAATTGCGGTGTCCGCGTGGGTCGTATGGCGTGGAGAATGGAGGTGCCGGTCTTGCTGTCGGGACTTGACGCTGGCGAGGGCACGATGCGCGAAGATCGTGATATCGGCCTGGACGAGGCGGCGCGCCTAATGGCGTCGCGGGAAGAGGTGGTGTTTCTCACCACCAAAGAGGCGGCAGATCTGGCGCGTTTGTCGCCACGATCGTTGGAACGCATGCGCGGTGAAGGCCGCGGGCCGCGCTACTGCAAGATTGGTGGTGGCGCAGGCGGCAAGCGTGGGAGGGTGGTCTACCCTCGCTCCTACGTAATTGCCTGGCTCATGGAAACTACACTCTGAAGCAGGCCTGAAGAGATTAGGGCCCCGGCAGTGCCGGGGCCCTATTTCTATCGCGCTGCGGCGCTTGCAAGCAGTCTCATTTTGCCAGCCCAGGCACGCTTGCCGCGTTTGGCCTGGGCGGGTGGGAAAGCCTTGCACAGCTCGAGGACGCGCCGCGTCATGGCTTCTTGAGATTCAAGCAGGTCACGGAAGAGTTGGGTTTTATCGACATACACATTGTCCATGCCGCCGAGCGCGTGATCGAGAAGGAGACGAGGGTGCGATGGCGGGATGGCCGTGGTCTCCGCAATCGTACGATAGGTGTGACGTAGAATATGGCCGGTATCGCTGGGAAGGGACTTCTCTTTCCAGACCTGCGTTGCGATGACCTGCTGCCCATCCTTGGAACGGGTGGGGAAGAGCCATTGAGTGTTGGGGAAGGTCAGATCGCCAATGGTGATGGCAGTGCGGACGACGTCGCACATGTAGTTGGACAACGGCAGAGCGAAAGGCTTGTTCGACTTCATGTGGGTGAAGGGTACATTGATCACCGGCTTGTCCAGGTCGATCCAGTCGCGGCGAATGGCAACCAGTACACCTGGGCGGAGACCGCTGAGGATACCCAGTGTGTGCATTGCACGGCGCAGCGGATTCGATAGCGCCTGGATCTTACTCCACCATTCGGGAAGTTCGTCAAAGGCCAACGAACGGTTCGCGGCTCTTTGCTTGTGCATGGTGACGGCTGCTACAGGATTGCCGGGCATGGCCTCGTCGTCTTCGCAAAGGGTGGCGGCGAAGTTGAGCGCCCACTTGAGCTCCTTCATCACATGATTGGCGGTGCGCTTGCCGTCGTAGTTCTTCTTCTTCCCCTTATGGTCCTTGTAGGCAGCAGCAACTTTGGCCGTGATGTGATCATGCCTGGCACGGCATTCGGCGCGTGTCAGGCTGGTTATGGTCCGGTTCTTCCAATCACTGAGGTGGGCGTTGAGGCGCCACTTCATTTCAAGCACGGTGCGGTCGCGGGCGTTGCGCTTGCGCAAGTCGGCGGCGTACTCGTCGTAGAGGCGCTCAAGGTCCCATGTGAGAACCGAATCTCGAACCGGTGTGGGGTCAGGCGGCGCATTGGGATCGATGCCACGCTTGATAAGGGCGATGGTTTCCTGCGCCTTGGTGCGCGCCGTGTCCACGTCCATGTCGGGCCAATCGCCGATCGATGTCCGGACGGTCTTGATGAGCTTGGCCTGTCGATAAAGATCCCTTTGGACCTTCCACGTCTTGGACTGACGGTTGACCGCGAGCATGAGGCCGCGGACCGCCGTATCGCGCACGAGATAGGCCTTTCGCGTGGGCCCCACGGAGGGCAAGCCGTCGATAATCTTCTTGTTCAAGCGGGTGGGTTGGACCATGTATCAGCTCCGAACTTGCGAACCGTGTTGGGCCATCTTGCGAACCGTGTGCGAACCGTGTTGACGTTGGTTCTGGTGCGTATGGGTAAGTAGCGATGGCGACGGGCAGGTTCAAGAATGCCTGTATTTTAAGGCGTTTGCGGGGCTGGCTCGTATTTGAGAGTGGTTGCGCGGACGCAGGGATGCGGTCTGGGGGACTGGGGGTCGGAGGTTCAAATCCTCTCGCTCCGACCATTATAATAAAGTAAAATCAACGACCTGAAAGAAAGGTCCCGGCGGGAGCGGATCCTGCGTGGGGCTTTGCTTTCGCGCAGCACCGTCTGTGAATAGCGTACTGCCGGTGGATCCAAAGTTTGGGCACAAAATCGGATCAAAAACCCACGAAAGACAGAGGAGAATAAGTACGTTAGCGCAATCCAAGCGCTGGATCCAAACGATATTGAACTCCAGCCCTCCAGTCAAAAGCACCAGCTTCGAGCTGAAACGCCCAGGGGCTTTGCCAGCGAATTTTCAATAGACGAGAAAAGTGGAAAATGCCTCAGCCCCGTCTATTACTCGCAGCCAATAGGCTCCATTCGATCGAACCCAAATCTTGGTGCGATGTATCGCATCGCGGCGTGGATGGGGCGCACGCGGTGGCGAAAATAAATCCAGGATGGTTCAAGCCGGCATCCCAATCTAAGTTTGATCGGGTAGGACGTCTGGCCAAACTCCAGTCGAGATATGCCACGATCGATGCAATAACGGACGGTCTCGATCCAGTTGAGGAAGTATAAATTGTTGGCGCGCGCAATCGGATAACGCATGCCTAGCTGGTGCGCGAAGGCCGTGTCACCCCGGGCCAGAATGAGTGCAAAGCTCGCCAACTTGCCGTCAACCCTGCCGAGAAGAAGTGTGGCTCCTTCGACGTCCTCAACGACCTTCTGGACGTACTCCGGAGAGAGATCATCGAATTCCCCGTAGGCAGCTTTGCTGTTGGCGCGCGTCGACTGGT
>JAFAFL010000030.1 GCA_023423535.1 Pseudomonadota bacterium | reverse complement strand
CGAAGTCGTTGACGCCGATGGACACGCCGGAAATGGTCGAGTAGGCGAAACCGGTGTACATCAGCTGGTCGGCGAAGATGACGGTGTCCTTCAGACCCACCACACGATAGCAGTGGTTGATCAGCTTGGAGATCGCCTTCTTCTTCATCGACTGGTTGACCACGTCGAACGGCAGGCCGGCCGGAACGACCTGGAACAGCAGCGCGCGACCGACGGTGGTGTCGACGATACGGGTATTGGCGGTCAGTTGGCCGTCTTCACCCTTGATCTTTTCGTTGATGCGCACTTTTACGCGAGCGTGCAGGGACGCCTGGCCGCTGCGGTAGGCGCGGTCGACTTCCTGCAGGTCGGCGAAGGCCATGCCCTCGCCCTTCGCGTTGATCGCTTCACGGGTCATGTAGTACAGACCCATTACCACGTCCTGCGACGGAACGATGATCGGCTCGCCGTTGGCGGGCGACAGGATGTTGTTGGTGGACATCATCAGCGCGCGCGCTTCCAGCTGGGCCTCGAGGGTCAGCGGAACGTGGACGGCCATCTGGTCACCGTCGAAGTCGGCGTTGTACGCGGCGCAGACCAGCGGGTGCAGCTGGATCGCCTTGCCTTCGATGAGGACCGGCTCGAACGCCTGGATGCCCAGACGGTGCAGGGTCGGCGCACGGTTCAGGAGAACCGGATGCTCGCGGATGACTTCGGCGAGAACGTCCCAGACCTCGGGCAGCTCGCGCTCGACCATTTTCTTGGCGGCCTTGATGGTGGTGGCCATACCACGACCTTCCAGCTTGCCGAAAATGAACGGCTTGAACAGCTCCAGGGCCATCTTCTTCGGCAGACCGCACTGGTGCAGGCGCAGGGTCGGGCCCACGGTGATCACGGAACGACCGGAGTAGTCCACGCGCTTGCCGAGCAGGTTCTGACGGAAGCGACCTTGCTTGCCCTTGATCATGTCGGCCAGCGACTTCAGCGGACGCTTGTTCGAGCCGGTGATGGCGCGACCGCGACGGCCGTTGTCGAGCAGGGCGTCGACGGCTTCCTGCAGCATGCGCTTTTCGTTGCGCACGATGATGTCCGGAGCAGCCAGGTCGAGCAGGCGCTTCAGACGGTTGTTACGGTTGATCACCCGACGATACAGGTCGTTCAGGTCGGAAGTCGCGAAGCGACCGCCATCCAGCGGAACCAGCGGACGCAGGTCCGGCGGCAGCACCGGCAGGACGGTCAGGACCATCCACTCAGGCTTGTTGCCGGAGCCCTGGAAGGCTTCCATCAGCTTCAGGCGCTTGGACAGCTTCTTGATCTTGGTTTCCGAGTTGGTCTGCGGAATCTCTTCGCGCAGGCGGCCGATCTCGTGCTCCAGGTCGATGGCGTTGAGCAGTTCGTGAACGGCTTCGGCGCCCATGCGAGCATCGAAATCGTCACCGAACTCTTCGAGGGCCTCGAAGTATTGCTCGTCGTTCAGCAGTTGGCCCTTTTCCAGGGTGGTCATGCCCGGATCGATCACCACGTAGCTCTCGAAATAGAGCACGCGCTCGATATCGCGCAGGGTCATGTCCAGCAGCAGGCCGATACGGGACGGCAGCGACTTCAGGAACCAGATGTGGGCAACCGGCGAAGCCAGTTCGATGTGGCCCATGCGCTCGCGGCGCACCTTGGCCAGGGCGACTTCCACGCCGCACTTCTCGCAGATCACACCGCGGTGCTTGAGGCGCTTGTACTTGCCGCACAGGCACTCGTAGTCCTTCACCGGGCCGAAGATCTTGGCGCAGAACAGGCCGTCGCGCTCCGGCTTGAAGGTACGGTAGTTGATGGTTTCCGGCTTTTTAACTTCGCCGAAAGACCAGGAACGAATCATCTCGGGCGAAGCCAGGCCAATACGGATGGCATCGAACTCTTCGATTTGACCCTGGTTTTTCAACAGATTAAGCAAGTCTTTCAAGGCCTTTCCTCCTCACGGACCCGGTGCGACCGGCCTTGACCAGCCGCACCGTCTAGCGTCACGTGTTATTCGGTTTCCAGTTCGATGTCGATGCCGAGCGAACGGATCTCTTTGATCAGAACGTTGAAGGACTCGGGCATGCCGGCCTCCATGCGGTGATCGCCGTCCACGATGTTCTTGTACATCTTGGTCCGGCCGTTCACGTCGTCCGACTTGACCGTCAGCATTTCCTGCAGGGTGTACGCCGCGCCATAGGCTTCCAGCGCCCACACCTCCATCTCACCGAAGCGCTGACCACCGAACTGTGCCTTACCACCCAGCGGCTGCTGGGTAACCAGGCTGTACGAGCCGGTGGAACGGGCGTGCATCTTGTCGTCCACCAGGTGGTTCAGCTTGAGCATGTACATGTAGCCGACGGTGGTCGGACGCTCGAACTGGTTGCCGGTGCGGCCGTCGAACAGACGCATCTGGCCGCTTTCCGGCAGGTCGGCCAGCTTCAGCATGGCCTTGATCTCGCGTTCCTTGGCGCCATCGAACACCGGGGTCGCCATCGGTACGCCACCGCGCAGGTTCTTGGCCAGCGCGAGGATCTCGTTGTCGCCCAGCTCGTCGAGGTTTTCCTCGCGACCGCCGATCTCGTTGTAGATCTCGTGCAGGAACTTACGCAGTTCGGCGACCTTGCGCTGCTCTTCGAGCATGCGGTTGATCTTCTCGCCCAGCCCCTTGGCCGCGAGGCCCAGGTGGGTTTCGAGGATCTGACCGACGTTCATACGCGACGGTACGCCCAGCGGGTTGAGGACGATGTCGACCGGGGTGCCGTTGGCATCGTGCGGCATGTCTTCCACCGGCATGATCACCGAGACCACACCCTTGTTACCGTGACGGCCGGCCATCTTGTCGCCCGGCTGGATGCGACGCTTGATCGCCAGGTAGACCTTGACGATCTTCAGCACGCCCGGAGCCAGGTCGTCGCCCTGCTGCAGCTTGCGCTTCTTGTCCTCGAACTTGTCGTCCAGGAGCTGGCGACGATCGCTGATGTAGGCCTGGGCCTTCTCCAGCTGTTCGTTCAGGGCGTCGTCGGCCATGCGCAGCTTGAACCACTGGCCGCGCTCGAGACCGTCGAGGTAGTCGTCGGTGATCTCCGTGCCCTTCTTCAGCGCCGGGCCACCTTCAGCCTTGGCACCGACCAGGGCGGCACGCAGACGCTCGAAGGTCGCGCCTTCGACGATGCGGAACTCTTCGTTCAGGTCCTTGCGGATCTGGTCGAGTTGCATCTTCTCGATGGACAGCGCGCGGGAATCGCGCTCGACGCCGTCGCGGGTGAAGACCTGAACGTCGATGACGGTACCCTTGGTGCCGGTCGGAACACGCAGGGAGGTGTCCTTCACGTCGGACGCCTTCTCACCGAAGATCGCGCGCAGCAGCTTCTCTTCCGGAGTCAGCTGGGTCTCGCCTTTCGGAGTGACCTTGCCGACCAGGATGTCGCCGGCCTGCACTTCGGCGCCGACGTAGACGATACCGGCTTCGTCCAGCTTGTTCAGCGCGGCCTCGCCCACGTTCGGGATGTCCGCGGTGATTTCCTCTGGGCCGAGCTTGGTGTCACGAGCGACGCAGGTCAGTTCCTGGATGTGGATCGTGGTGAAACGATCTTCCTGGACCACGCGCTCGGACAGGCAGATGGAGTCTTCGAAGTTGAAGCCGTTCCAGGGCATGAACGCTACGCGCATGTTCTGGCCCAGGGCCAGTTCGCCCATGTCGGTGGACGGACCGTCGGCCAGGATGTCGCCGCGCGCGACCACGTCACCCTTGCTCACCAGCGGACGCTGGTTGATGCAGGTGTTCTGGTTGGAACGGGTGTACTTGGTCAGGTTGTAGATGTCGACACCCGCTTCGCCGGTCTCGACTTCGTCATCCGCCACGCGAACCACGACACGGCTGGCATCGACCGAGTCGATCACACCGCCACGGCGAGCCACGACGCAGACGCCGGAGTCGCGCGCCACGTTGCGCTCCATGCCGGTACCCACCAGCGGCTTGTCGGCACGCAGGGTCGGCACGGCCTGACGCTGCATGTTCGAGCCCATGAGTGCGCGGTTGGCGTCGTCGTGCTCGAGGAACGGAATCAGCGAGGCAGCGACGGAAACGACCTGCTTCGGCGAAACATCCATCAGGGTCACGTCTTCCGGCGCCTTCACGGTGAATTCGTTCAGGTGACGCACGGCCACCAGCTCGTCCACCAGTTGACCCTTCTCGTTGAGGGTCGCCGAAGCCTGGGCGATGACGTGGTCGGCTTCTTCGATCGCCGACAGGAACACGATCTCGTCGGTTACCAGGCTGTCCTTGACCACGCGGTACGGGCTCTCGAGGAAGCCGTACTTGTTGGTACGGGCGTAGGTCGCCAGGGAGTTGATCAGACCGATGTTCGGACCTTCAGGGGTTTCGATCGGGCACACGCGGCCGTAGTGGGTCGGGTGTACGTCACGAACCTCGAAGCCCGCACGCTCACGGGTCAGACCGCCCGGGCCGAGCGCGGAGACGCGGCGCTTGTGGGTGATCTCGGAAAGCGGGTTGTTCTGGTCCATGAACTGCGACAGCTGGCTCGAACCGAAGAACTCCTTGATCGCGGCAGCCACCGGCTTGGCGTTGATCAGGTCTTGCGGCATCAGGCCTTCGCTTTCGGCCATGGACAGGCGTTCCTTGACGGCACGCTCCACCCGCACCAGGCCCACGCGGAACTGGTTCTCGGCCATTTCGCCGACGCAACGGACACGACGGTTGCCCAGGTGGTCGATGTCATCGACGATGCCCTTGCCGTTACGGATGTCGACGAGGGTCTTGAGCACATCGATGATGTCTTCCTTGCTCAGGACGCCCGGACCTTCGATCTCGGTACGACCGATACGGCGGTTGAACTTCATCCGGCCTACGGCCGACAGGTCGTAACGCTCGGCGCTGAAGAACAGGTTGCCGAACAGGGTCTCGGCAGCTTCCTTGGTCGGCGGCTCGCCCGGACGCATCATCCGGTAGATCTCGACCAGGGCTTCCAGCTGGTTGCTGGTGTTGTCGATCTTCAGGGTGTCGGAGATGAACGGACCGCAGTCGATGTCGTTGGTGTACAGGGTCTCGATGCGCACGACCTGGGCCTTGGCCACCTTGGCCAGGAGGTCGAGGGTCAGCTCGGTGTTGCACTCGGCGATGATCTCGCCGGTAGCCGGATGCACGATCGCCTTGGCGATGGTACGGCCGATCAGGTAGTCGAACGGCACTTCCAGCTGACTCACGCCAGCCTTTTCCAGCTGGTTGATGTGGCGGGCAGTGATACGACGCCCCTGCTCCACGATCACCTTGCCGCTGCCATCCTTGATGTCGATGCTCGCGACTTCACCGCGCAGGCGCTGCGGGACCAGTTCCAGGTTCAGGGTCTCGCCCTTGATGTGGAAGACGTTGGTCGCGTAGAAGGCGTTGAGGATCTCTTCGGTGCTGTAGCCGAGCGCGCGCAGCAGTACCGAGGCCGGCAGCTTGCGGCGACGGTCGATACGGACGAACACGCAGTCCTTCGGATCGAACTCGAAGTCCAGCCAGGAACCGCGGTAAGGAATGATCCGCGCGGAGTACAGCAGCTTGCCGGAGCTGTGGGTCTTGCCACGGTCGTGGTCGAAGAACACGCCCGGGGAACGGTGCAGCTGGGAGACGATGACACGCTCGGTACCGTTGATGATGAAGGTACCGTTCTCGGTCATCAGGGGGATTTCCCCCATGTAGACTTCTTGTTCCTTGATGTCCTTGATCGCCTTGTTCGACGACTCGCGGTCGAAGATGATCAGGCGAACTTTCACGCGCAGCGGTACGGCGAAGGTCACGCCGCGCAGCACGCACTCCTTGACATCGAATGCCGGCTCACCCAGACGGTAGCCGACGTATTCCAGGGCAGCATTGCCGGAATAGCTGATAATCGGGAAAACGGACTTGAAGGCCGCGTGCAGACCGATATCGCGGAACTGCTCCTTGGTTGCGCCAGCCTGCAGGAATTCGCGATAGGAATCCAGCTGGATGGCCAGCAAATACGGCACATCCATGACGTCCGGCAACTTGCTAAAGTCCTTGCGGATACGTTTTTTCTCAGTGTATGAGTAAGCCATCAGCGTTCCCCAGCTTGGTCACCTGCTTGTTTGGCGTCTCCGACGGGAGCAGCCGGAAAATCTTGCAGACCCCTTGGCCTGCATTGCCCACTCGGGGCACTTTCACGTCGTGGGTGGAACGCCCGAGGCGAGTCCACCCAGAACGGAAAAAGGCCGGTGGCAAAAGCCACCAGCCATCAGCCTTTCGCTTGACGCTCTGGCTGTAGACGCAAGGTCGTCGCTTACTTGAGCTCGACTTTGGCGCCTGCTTCTTCCAGGGCTTTCTTGGCGGCTTCGGCTTCTTCTTTCGAAGCGCCTTCCTTCACCACGCCCGGAGCGCCGTCTACGACAGCCTTGGCTTCTTTCAGACCCAGACCGGTCAGTTCGCGAACGACCTTGATCACGTTCACTTTCTTGTCGCCAGCTTCGGCCAGGACGATGGTGAACTCGGTCTGCTCTTCGGCAGCGGCAGCAGCCGGGCCAGCAGCGGCAACGGTAGCGGCAGCAGCGGTAACGCCGAACTTCTCTTCCATCGCCTTGATCAGTTCGACCACTTGCATGACGGACATTTCGGATACGGCGTTGATGATGTCTTCGTTGGTCAGAGCCATGACTCTAATTCCTGTATTGGGGGACGGCCTGCGGCCATCGTATTAAACAAATAAGATTGAAAGCGCTTGCGAGCCGACTTAGGCGGCAGCAGCTTCTTTCTGGTCGCGAATGGCCGCCAGAGTACGAGCCAGCTTGCTGGTAGCGCCCTGAATCACGCTCATCAGCTGCGATACGGCTTCGTCGTAGGTCGGCAGGCTTGCCAGTACGTCGATCTGATTGGCTGCGAGGAACTGACCCTCGAAGGCAGCCGCCTTGATCTCGAACTTGTCCTGACCCTTGGCGAACTCACGGAAGATACGAGCGGCAGCGCCCGGATGTTCGTTGGAGAAAGCGATCAGGGTCGGGCCTTTGAACACGTCGTTGAGCACGTCGAACTGGGTGCCTTCAACGGCGCGCTTGAGCAGGGTGTTACGTACGACTTTCACGTACACACCAGCTTCGCGGGCCTCTTTACGGAGTCCGGTCATGGCGCCTACGGTCACGCCACGGGCATCGGCCACGACAGCGGACAGGGCAGCTTTGGCAGCCTCGTTGACTTCAGCGACGATGGCCTTCTTGTCTTCGAGTTTAATTGCCACGGGTTTACTCCTGGATGTTACCGTTTCGTCCAGCCGGGGCCGGACGTCGTTTTGGTGTCTGATTCGGTAACCGAATCGGGAGCACCATCTGCGTAGGCTTGTGGTTTAAGGCTTGCGCCACCTACGGTCTTGGATAGCCCCCGCCAGGCAGGGACCCCAATACCTGTGCAGCGGGCAGAACCCGCTGCACGATTTCACTTAGGCTTCCAGGGAAGCCAGGTCGATCTGCAGGCCCGGACCCATGGTGGTGCTCAGGGTCACGCGCTTGACGTACACGCCTTTCGACGAGGACGGCTTCAGGCGCTTCAGGTCGGCCAGCAGCGCTTCAACGTTCTGCTGCAGCTTGGCCGGCTCGAAATCGACCTTACCGACGGAGCTGTGGATGATGCCGTTCTTGTCGGTACGGAAACGTACCTGACCAGCCTTGGCATTCTTCACGGCGGTAGCGACGTCCGGAGTCACGGTGCCGACTTTCGGGTTCGGCATCAGACCACGCGGGCCGAGGATCTGGCCCAGCTGACCGACGACACGCATGGCATCCGGGGAAGCGATGACGACGTCGTAGTTCAGGTCGCCGCCTTTCATTTCGGCAGCCAGCTCGTCCATACCCACCTTGTCGGCGCCGGCAGCCAGAGCGGCTTCGGCAGCCGGACCCTGGGTGAAGACGGCAACGCGGACGCTCTTGCCGGTGCCGTTCGGCAGGACGGTGGCGCCACGAACGACCTGGTCGGATTTACGCGGATCGACGCCGAGGTTCACGGCAACGTCCACGGACTCCTTGAACTTGATGGTGGACAGCTCGGCCAGCAGCTTGGCGGCCTCTTCGAAGCTGTACTGCTTGCCGGCAACTACTTTCTCGGCAATCGCCTTCTGGCGCTTGGTCAGCTTAGCCATTACACACCCTCCACGTTCAGGCCCATGCTGCGCGCGGAGCCAGCGATGGTACGTACAGCAGCGTCCAGATCAGCAGCGGTCAGGTCAGCCTGCTTGGTCTTGGCGATCTCTTCCAGCTGGGCACGGGTAACGGTGCCGACTTTCTGGGAGTTCGGACGAGCGGAGCCGCTGGTGATGCCAGCTGCTTTTTTCAGCAGGACGGCAGCCGGGGTGCTCTTGGTTTCGAAGGTGAAGCTACGGTCGCTGTAAACGGTGATGATCACAGGAGTCGGCAGGCCCGGCTCTTGGCCTTGGGTCTTGGCGTTGAACGCCTTGCAGAATTCCATGATGTTCACGCCGTGCTGACCCAGGGCAGGGCCGACCGGCGGCGACGGGTTGGCCTGACCGGCCTTTACTTGCAGCTTGATATAAGCCTGGATTTTCTTAGCCATTTGCTACTCCAAATTCGGGTACAAGCGCCTGAAGGCTCCCCGGTTGCTTTCGCGTTTATCCCAGTGACGACAAAACCCCGCAGCCTTGGACTGCGGGGTGAGGGATGCGTTTTCAGCTAGACCTTTTCGACCTGACTGAACTCCAGCTCCACCGGGGTAGAGCGGCCAAAGATGAGCACGGCCACTTGGATCCGGCTCTTCTCGTAGTTAACTTCTTCGACGACACCATTGAAGTCGGCGAAAGGACCATCGATGACACGAACGGTCTCGCCCGGCTCGAACAGGGTCTTCGGCTTGGGCTTGTCGCCGCTATCCGCCACGCGACGCAGGATTGCATCAGCCTCACGATCGGTGATCGGAGCCGGCTTGTCGGCAGTTCCGCCGATGAAGCCCATGACACGCGGGGTATCCTTCACCAGGTGCCAGGTACCTTCGTTCATTTCCATCTGAACCAGCACATAGCCAGGGAAGAATTTGCGCTCGCTCTTGCGCTTCTGGCCGTTCCGCATCTCCACCACTTCTTCGGTGGGAACCAGAATCTCGCCGAACTCTTCTTCCATGCCAGCAAGCTTGACACGCTCGATCAGCGAGCGCATGACATGCTTCTCGTAGCCCGAGTATGCATGCACAACGTACCAACGCTTAGCCACGGCGCACCCTTAACCTACAATCATGGAAACCAACCAACCCAGCAGGGAATCGAGCCCCCACAGCAGCAGCGCCATTACCAGCACTACCGCGACCACGATCAGCGTGGTCTGAGTTGTTTCTTGACGACTCGGCCATACGACCTTGCGAATCTCGACGCGCGCTTCCTTAGCAAGACTAAAGAAGGCCTGCCCCTTGGCCGTTTGCAGAGCCAGGAAGGCAGCGATCACCGCCAGAACGAGAATACCGAGAACGCGATACAGGATTGGTTGAGCCGAAAAGTACTGATTGCCCACAACGGCAACCACAACCAGAACGGCAACCAAGAGCCATTTCAAGAGATCAAAACGTGATTCTTTGGCTTCTGCCTTGGCATTCATCTGTTAGGAATCTCGTGAAGAAAAGCCAGATTTACTTGGGAAATCTGGCAGGCCAGGAGGGAATCGAACCCCCAACCTGCGGTTTTGGAGACCGCCGCTCTGCCAATTGAGCTACTGGCCTGAAGCAAAATCAGGCCGACCATTATGCCGGCCTGAGAGGGGAAGATCAACCGATATTATTCGATGATCTTGGCAACCACGCCGGCGCCAACGGTACGGCCGCCTTCGCGGATCGCGAAGCGCAGGCCATCTTCCATGGCGATCGGAGCGATCAGGGTGACAACCATCTTGATGTTGTCGCCCGGCA
>JAFAFL010000001.1 GCA_023423535.1 Pseudomonadota bacterium | reverse complement strand
GTTCCTGCGTGATGTCCGCGTTCACGGCGCGGATTTCTTCAAGGAAGCGCAAGGCCACGGCCACGCGCTCCTTCAGCGGCACCTGCCGCCACGCCTTCTGTGCAGTGCGCGCGGCTGTCAGCGCGTTGTCGATGTGGGCGCCGCTGGCGGTAGACCGGCGCGCGACTTCGCGGCCATCGATCGGAGAAATACAGACGATTTCAGACTTGGATGTCACTCATAATACCGTTCCCGAGATGACAGGAACCAAGCGGCCATCAATAGCGCTCGAACCCGCGCATCAGCTCCCAGTCGGTGATGCGGCGGTCGTACTCGAATTGCTCCCAGCGGCCAGTGTGGACGTAGTGGTCGACCACCTCGCTGCCGAGCGCCTCGCGCAGGAACTCCGATCCGTTCAGGCTTTCGACCGCATCGCGCAAGGTCTTAGGCACTTCCGGAATACCTTCGCCCACGTAAGCGTCGCCGGAGAATGCGGGCGCCAATTCCAGCTTCTCGTCGATGCCGGCAAGCCCCGCCGCGATCAACGCCGCGAAGGCGAGATATGGGTTGAGATCGGCACCACCGATACGGCATTCGATCCGGATCGCCTTGCTGCCCTCGCCGCACAGCCGGAACCCTGCCGTGCGGTTATCACGACTCCATACCGCTTTGGTCGGCGCGAAGGTACCAGCCTGGAAGCGCTTATAGGAATTGATGTACGGCGCCAGGAAATAGGTGATGTCGCTGGCGTATTTCAATTGTCCGGCGACGAACGATTTCATCAGCGGCGACATGCCGTGCTCGCCGTCCTTGTCGAAGAACAGCGGCTTCTTGCCGGCCTCGTCCCACAGCGATGCATGCACGTGCGCGGAAGACCCGGCCAGATCGTAGCGCCACTTCGACATGAAGGTGACGGCCTTGCCCTGGAGATATGCGATCTCCTTGATGCCGTTCTTCAGGATGACGTGGCGGTCGGCCATCTCCAGCGCATCGGTGTAGCGGACGTTGATTTCCTCCTGGCCCGGCCCCCACTCACCCTTTGAGTTCTCGACTGGAATGCCCGCCCCCTGCAGCCCTTTGCGGATGGCGCGCATGACGCCCTCCTCCTTGGTGGTCTGCAGGATGTGATAATCCTCGATGTAGCTGCCGGCAGTTTTCAACCCATGAAAACGCTTGTCCGCCGCACTCTCGAAAGTCTCATCGAACAGGTAAAATTCGAGTTCGGAGGCGAAGAACGCGCGCATCTTGCGCTCAGCCAGCCGCGCGATCTGGCGCTTCAGCATTTGGCGCGGTGAATGCGGCACATCGTGATGGTGATGGTCGAGCACATCGCACAGCACCAGCGCCGTGCCGTCCAGCCACGGAATGCGCCGCAGCGTGGACAGATCCGGCTTCATGATGAAATCGCCGTAGCCTTTGGTCCAGCTCGCCGCCGCATAACCCGGCACCGGCTCCATGTCGATGTCGTTGGCCAGCAGGTAGTCGCAGGCATGCGTTTCACCCGAGGCGCTGTCGACGAAGTATTCGGCCTGGAACCGCTTGCCGATCAGGCGGCCCTGCATATCGACGAACGCGACCACGACCGTGTCGAGTTCTCCCAGAGCGACGGCTTCCTTCAATTCATCGAAACTCAAATTACCTGCCATTGCCGTCCTCCCAGTACCCGGTTCGCGGGCAAACGCTTATGCTTGGATCGCTGCCTCGATGATGTCCAGTGCCCTGATCATATCGTCCGCCGTCGTCGTCAGCGGCGGCGTCAGCGTCAGCACGTTGCCCATCGTTGTTTTGAAAGACAGCCCGGCGTCCAGCGCGCGATACATCACCGCCTCGGCGAGGTCGCCATCCGGTTCCTTGCTGTCGCGGTCCTTGACCAGTTCGATGCCGAGCATGAGCCCGCGGCCGCGCACGTCGCCGACGGCCGGCAGCTTGCGATGCATCTCGTACATCCGCTGCATGGCGATATCGCCGACACTGGCGGCGTTCTCGACCAGCTTCTCATCCTCGATGATCTCAATCGTGGTCAGCGCGGCCTTGGTGGTGACGGGGTTCTTCTCGTGCGTGTAATGGCCGAACGCGAAGTCGCCCGCGACGTCGAGTTCCGGTTTCGCGATGACGGCCGCGATCGGCAGGATGCCGCCACCCAGCGCCTTGCCGACCACCATGATGTCGGGCACCACGCCGTCGTGCTCGGAGGCGAACATGCGGCCGGTCTTGCCGAGACCCATCGGGATCTCGTCGAAAATCAGCATCGTGCCATGCCTGTCGCATGCCTCGCGCACGCGCTTCCAGAAGCCCGGCGGCGGCACGTACGGCACGGCGCGGATCGGTTCGGCGATGAAGGCGGCGACGTCGCCCTCCCGTTCCAGGATGTATTCGATCATCCGCGCGCAGGCGTCACCTGACTCCTCGGCGGTCTTCATGCCGTAGGGACAGCGATAGCTGCCGAACGGCGCAACGTGATTGGCGCCGACGACCAGCGGTGCGGCCGGACCGGAGCGAAACAGCGCTTCGCCTGACAAAGCCGACGCGCCGATGCCGGCGCCGTGGAAGCTGTCCCAGAACGACAGTGTCTTGAAGCGGCCGGTGGCGGTGCGGGCCAGCTTGATCGCCACCTCGTTGGCGTCCGAACCGCCGGTGGTGAACAACACCTTCGACAGATTGCCCGGCGAAATCTCCGCCAGCTTGCGCGCCAGTGCGGCGGCTTCCGAACAGGCATAGCGGCGCGGCGCGAACGGCAGCGTGTCCATCTGCTCGGCTATCGCCTTCTTCAGGCGCGGATGGCCGTAGCCGATGTGATGGACGTTGTTGCCGTGGAAATCCATGTAGCGGCGGCCGGCCACATCCTGAATCCAGATGCCCTCCGCCTTGGCGATGGCGTTGAGGCACGGCGTCGAAACCGACTGGCGCAGAAAATAGCGCTCGTCCTCGGCCAGCACGCTGCGCGTCGGTGCATCGAGCGCACGGGCTTGCCACTCGGCGCGGCGGCTGGTGAGATTGGTGTCGCTTTCCGATTGCGCCACCACGCGCAGGCTGGGGGCGCGGGGTTTACCTTGCATGGCTGAGCCTCACCGTTTGCGCCAGGCCTGCAGCTTGTTGAACACAAGCCAGTCGAGCGCGAAATGCAGCAGCTTAACGCCGAGCGCCGTCAATACGATCATGGTCGCCATGCCAGCCGCGCCAGCCGTGAAGCCGGCCTCGTCCATGTGCACGATGGAGACCGAGGCGAGTTTGGTCGATGGACCGTAGAGAAAGATCACCGCCGACACGGTGGTCATCGCGTTGACGAACATATAGACCGCGATGTTGACAATGGCCGGCATGCAGATCGGCACGGTGACGCGGCGGAAGGTGCGCCAGAACGGCACTTTCAGTGATGCCGAAACGGATTCGAACTCCGGATCGATCTGCTTCAGCGCCGTCACCGCCATGATGTGCGCGGTGGTGTAGAAATGCGCGATGGTGTTGACCGCCAGGATGATCAACGTGCCGTAGAAGATATTGAGCGGGTTCCACGGCGCGTTGATGAAGAACACATAGGCGAGACCCAGCACGAGCCCCGGCACCGCCATTGGCAGCATCGCGAGCAGATGTGCCAGCGCCCGGCCGACGCGGAAGCCCTGCACCTTCTCGACCAGATAGGCGCCCACGAACACGATCGCGGTGCCGGCCAGCGACGCCATCGTGGCCATTTTCACCGAGGCCCAATAGGTGTTCCAGCCGTCGGGGTCGAAATTGCCGAACTGGTAGTTGTTGAAGCTGAGCGACAGGTTGTAGGGCCAGTAGGTGACGAACGACGCCCACACCGCGACACCCAGGATCGAAGCGATCAGGCAGCCGATCACACAGCAATAGAGGAAAAACGCCGCGTCCCGGCCGCGTACGGGTTTGGGATCCAGCGGAACGGCGCGGGCCGACAACAGCGCCACCTGCTTGCGCTGGATCAACCGGTCGACCGCGAAGGCCAGCACCGCTGGCACCAGCAGGATGAAGCCAACGACGGCCCCCATCTCGAAGTTCTGCTGGCCGACGACCTGCTTATAGGCATCCGTCGCCAGCACGTTGAACTGACCGCCAATCACCTTGGCGATGCCGAAGTCGGTAATCACCAGCGTGAATACGATGAAGCCGGCGCTGACCAGACCGTACTTGATGCCGGGTACCGTCACCGTCCAGAACACGCGCCAGCTCGACGTGCCCAGCGCGTTGGCGGCTTCATACAGCCGCCCATCTGCGAGCGACAGCGCGGTGACGAGGATCAGCACGGCAAACGGGAAGCAATAGAACACCTGCGCCATCAGGATGCCGATCGGGCCGTAGATCGACGCGCCCATCATCCAGTCGCGCAGAAAGCCCTGGTTGCCGAAGATGTAGATCA
>JAFAFL010000150.1 GCA_023423535.1 Pseudomonadota bacterium | reverse complement strand
TTTTGCTTCTGTACGCGCGTAGCGGGTACCGCTTTGGAGCAGTCCGGCTGCTCTTGCCGGTCTGCGGGTTGTTCTTGATCTTGAACCGATGAACTTTCTACACCGGTCTAACGCCTGAGTTAAGCCGACTTGCGAAGTGTAGCCGGCACCGTGGCAAGCTTAACCTGCCACGGTGCTGGTGCAACGAAGCAAGTTCGGCTTGAACGAATTGTTAGGTTGCACTGAATGTGTCCGCGAGCCTGCTAGCGGCCGATGCGAGGGGCATGCGTCCGGAGCCGAGCGGCTTGCTTCAGCTGTGTCCGAAGGCGTGCGTCGAACGCGATCTTGCATGAAAGCGCCGGGCAACGGCACGCGGGTGAAGGTGTTGCTGGGGCGATGAACGATCACCGCGGCCCGGCGCACAAGTGCGAACGTCCGGATGCGCGGGAACCCTGTGTCCGAAGTCTGCGTTGATCAAGTCGAACGCAAACGACGCGAAAAGAATGTCTGGAGCGAAATGCAGGCTTGTTGCGCTATACGTGCGAATTGGTTTTGTGCAACCTAACGCCTGAGTTAAGCCGACTTGCGAAGTGTAGCCGGCACCGTGGCAAGCTTAACCTGCCACGGTGCTGGTGCAACGAAGCAAGTTCGGCTTGAACGAATTGTTAGGCTTGACGCCTAGTTAGATGAGAGGCACCAGCCGTAACCCCCGCGTCTATAGGTTTCAGTACTTATTCGAGATCTCTCTGGCCACGTAGGATATATATTATTTCGCGGAACAAAGAAGGACTTTGTTCCAATCTGTACATTTACGATGTTGTCCTTGACGTCGATAGCCAAAGCACATACAAAATAGTCTCTTCCCGATAAGTTGGAAGGTGGAATCGCATCAGATGGCACGTGATCTGCCCTAATTGATACAAGGGTTCCAGAAGTAAGGCTCGATCGAAATGCTTCCTCGGCGGCAGTTTCACGCGCAATGCCCGATTGAAATTCGGCTAGCTTAGTGCTGCCAATGACTCCGACATGCAAGGGCCAGTAGCGAGTGTTGTCCTTCCTCGTGAAAGTGTTGTGCGATGGACTGATCCAAATGAATGACTTTAGAATCCCGGCTGTATCTACGCACTCGAACTGACCAATAATTCCCTTGTCGTTCGCAGCTCTAGTTAAATCTATTGCTGATCCCTCGCGAATTGTCTGCTTCTTGATTTCCGAGAGAGTTCCATGTGAAGCTGTGCACGCGTCACCAGCAAGTTTGAAAAGTTCTGTGACAAAATTTATAGTCGATTCTCCCGCCTCGCTTCTTGGTGCTTCAATTTTAACTAATTTTTCAATATAAAGTGGAGTCGGTTTGAATCCGCCTAGAGGAACTTCCACCAGTGGGCGGCTCGTTGTATCAGGTATAGCATGGATGTTTTCAATCCCTTGTTGGATAAGTTGGTCCACGAAGTTCAGCATAGGGTCTTCGCTCGCGGACTGCGCAATGCAGGTGCACGGAGCTAATAACAATGCAACAGAAACGATGTGACTGGGCTTCATGGAGCCTCCTTGGAGTGTGATGGTCAAGTCTAACGCCTGAGTTAAGCCGCGTTGCAGCGCGGCCGCAAATTGGACAAGCCGTTGCTGCCGAGTGTGCGGCCGCGAAGCAACGTCGGCTTGAACGAACTGTTAGGTTGCAGTGTGCCACGAAAGGCTCAGCGGGGTTACGAAAGCAGCGCCCGCGCAGCTTGACGAGCAGGCGCGTCGGAGAACGAAAGGAGATCGGTGCGAAGGACCTGGCCGAAGAATGGCCGAGAGGTCAGTAAGGTCTTCGGGAAGCAAGCTTCGCCACAAAATTCAACCGTTGTATTGCTTACTGCAGCCTAACGCCAGAATTAAGCCGCGCCGCGAAGCGGCGTCGGCTTGAATGAATTGTTAGGCGGCAGTTCCGCTACCTGCCAATGTCTCGATTTGCTCACTTGCGGCTTGCTTTGTCAGTGGGGAGGAAGAGCCAAGTCGCTAGCCCTGGCAGAATAATACCGGCTAGAAGAAGCATGTCGGACGCACTTAACTTTGGACTGATTCCAGGAATGGAAATAGTCGCCTGCTTGAGCGATGGCTGGGCGTGACCAGTGAGATAGAGGTCCACAATGGTGAGCACCAGCGCAGAGATCACCCCAAACGCTAGCGCTACGCCAACAGCAACGACTAATCGTGCTTGCCACTTCATTCGGTCTGGCTCCAGTCCTTCCCTTGCCGCCTAACACCTAAGTTAAGCCGAGACGCAGCGGGGCGTGAAGCACATGGCAAGCTGTATCTGCCATGTGATTTGCGCCCCGATGCGACTTCGGCTTGAACGCATTGTTAGGCCTTGCTTTCGATCTCTGCGAGCGCCGATTTGCGGAACTCAAGCGGCTCCGAGATGCCGCGAATCGGAGTGCGGCCAGAGCCAGTGCCGTTCACGACTACGGTGCCGAAGTTGAGGATGCGGCCAAGGATCCCTTGGTTCACGGTCAGGCCTTCAACTTTGTTGTGCAGAAGCTCAACGGTCTGTCGGCGGACAAGGCCAAACTTGGCAATCACTCGCTTGTCAGTAATTGCCAGCTCGGTGGAGTAGGCATAGAGAAATGCCCGCAACAGCAAGAGCGCACCAATGAAGAAAAGGAACACGCCAAGTGGCGCGGCCTCACCAAACATGAAGAGAAGGCCAAGAACGGCCCATATCGCTCCGGGAACGTAGATCCCCCAATGCACCTTTCCAATCTTTACGACCTTCTCGTTCGCTACAAGATTGGTATCAACGTACCCCATCTTTACTCTCCCCTTTGGTGGATATGAATTTCATACGAAATCTTAGGTTGCGGCGCAAGTCGGTGGCAAGGCCTAACGCCTGAGTTAAGCCGCGCTGCGTAGTGACGACGGCTTTGCGTTAGCGTAGCTAAAACGCAAAGCCGACGCCACGAAGTAGCGTCGGCTTGAACAAATTGTTAGACGGGAGATCAGTTATTGGCGTCAGGATCCTTGTTTCCCATGCCCGTGCATTGGAATTCCTTGGTCACCATGAAGCGTGCGCAGCCGCCCATGCCGCCAGGCATGTTGCACTGCTGCGTGATGCCGCCGAAAGCTTCCGCGCCAGTGTATCCCCAGGTTTTGCAGCGTGAGATCGCCAAGTTGAGTGCTTCAGTGTCGTTCGTTTGCGGCTTTTCGAAAGGGCCGTACTCATACGAAAGCTTGACTGTTGCGTCAGCGCGGCTTCCGCCGGTAGCGGACCAAGTCTTGGTGCTCGCACAGCCTGCAAGCATCAGAGCAGCACTTGCTGCCACTAGAACTAGTTTCATTCTTCCCCCTGTCGTCTACAGATCGCCGTGGTCGGCTTGGGGATCATAGCTAAAGTGGTGGGCTGCCGTCTAACGCCTGAGTTAAGCTGTGGCGCGCAGTGGCGCCGCGCTGTGGTACACGCTACCACAAAAGTCGGCGCCACGAAGCGACATCAGCTTGAACGACTGGTTAGGCTGTATCCCGTTGCTGCTGCCGCTGTACCCAACGCTGTAGCTTCCGCTGCAACTGCATGATTTGCAAAAGTAATTCCGAACAGTGCGGACCCAAACACTCGCCCGAACCGCAGCGGTGAACCAGTGCTTTTGACCTACGCAAAGCCGCTTTGAGCCGCACCGACTCATTTTCTTAAGTTGCCGGGAAGTCGTTCCGCACAGCTGTTCATCCCGGAAGAATCAAACCCGCTTTGAAGCACCAGGCGCTGCTTTGAAACCTATGTGGGTGTTTCCAAACAGCCTAACGCCTGAGTTAAGCCGACCTGCGTAGCGGTACGGCGGTGTGGTACACGTTGCCGCATAAGCCGGACCGCGAAGCAGGTTCGGCTTGAACGAATTGTTAGGTTGCCAGTCACGGAAGTAGCCTGAATTCGTTGCTCAACGTCAGCTCAGGAGGGTGCTGAGGTGATTTAACGTCTAGCCCAAGGTGTATCCCGCTAACTCTGGCCGTGTAGATAGCCTCAGTGCTCAGTTCCGGGGCCTCAATGAGGAAGCTGAGTGTCGAACCGCGGGGAATGATGATGCTTTGAGAAAGGCATGCGTCGGAAGCGCCTCCCCATGTGGGCACAGTCGAGTTCTTTGTTAGGAGTGAAACGACGATGTGCTCGTTGCAGTTGGCGATGTAAAGCGACGAATCTTTGGCCGAAATCGAGATTCTGAGCTTCTTGCCAGGAATTGGTTCTGCCAAGATCAATGTGTTGGTTGTGTAGGCGGAACCGCTTTCTTCTGCGGCCGTGGGCTCAGGTTGAGGCGCACGACCCGTGCAGGAGATTAAAGAAGTCATCAAGAAACAGACAAGTAGATGTTTCATGGCAACCTAACGCCTGAGTTAAGCCGGACCGCGAGCGCGGCCGAGCGATGTGCTACAGCCTAGCACCGAGTCGAGGCCGCGAAGCGGTCTCGGCTTGAACGAATTGTTAGGCCGGTGTTCGTTGCCTATAACATGGCTGGAGTGTCTTCGATTGCAAGGGTAGATGCGAAAAATCGTATAACTTGGGAGTTCATTTTTTGATGCCACGAGGTTCGATCGAATCCGGATGGGTCGTTGCAGAGCGCGGGAGCATCCGCTGTAAACTTAGCGGGGCAAGGTGCTAGATAGGCAAAATGTCCGGCTTGTCGGGCAATAAATAACTCCGGCTCGTTCGGCAAAGCTTTGCGAATTTCGTGTACATGCGAGATATTCACTCCATCACCACCGAGCTCAGATGCCCACAGTTGAATCGGTATTCTCACGTTCTTGAGCCCACTGGGGCCAAATAAGTTCAATGGGTCAATCACTACGGCAGCTCTCACACGCGCGTCCGACTGGACAGCTAGGCTAGCCACTTTACTTTGTAGTTGCCCGCATAAGCCTGTTGCAATGACACTTATACGTGGACAAAATTGGGCTGAAGCCGCTGAAAGACTTGGTATGGCGCCTGCGAGAGCTAGCGCGGTATAACCGCCGCGAGAGAATCCGAAGACTCCAACCTTTCGCGAATCGAGCTTTGCTCGTTGCGGCCATGTATCGAGCATATGGGTTATGACGCGACTTGTGTCGGTGGGCCGTGCTTCGAAAATTCGCAGATTGTTCGTCTCTTTCTCGTCCGCGAAGGAATCGCCTGGCTGATTAAATGTTATGACTACAAAGCCGGCTTTCGCTAAGGCGGTAGCAGTGTCGTGATGACCTAACAGCGAGCCGCCTTTTCCATGGGAAATCACGATCAATGGTAGACGATCCCCTGTGATCTCACAGCCCGCTGACCCTTCAACTATATATGGGCCAAGTTGATCATGGGTAGGCTGCTTAGAACAAGGGCTCCAAATCATTGCAGTGATAGGCGCTTGTGAGGAAAGCGCGGGAATCTCAAGTCGTTGATATCCGGCGCTACTGTGCTGTCCATAGGACGTCAATGGGGCCATAAGCAAAACGTCCCCATGATCATCAGGTGAGACATCTTGGGCGCACGCGGAAACACTAACGCCGACTAGGCATACAAGTACCGCGCCAAGGACCTTGAAGGTTGTCATCAAATTCATTTCGAAAAGTAGAAAGGGCTAGGCCTAACGCCTGAGTTAAGCCGCGTTGCGCACGTGGCAAGCGGCGGTGTAGCGTTAGCTTACACCGCAAGCGCGGCCACGAAGCAACGTCGGCTTGAACGAGTTGTTAGACGTGCTGCCGGTATTTT